>NZ_FNBE01000018.1 GCF_900102195.1 Pseudonocardia oroxyli | reverse complement strand
CGCAGACTCGGCCCGCGAGACACCTGCGTGGTGATCGGCGCCGGGGGCCTGGGGCACATCGGGATCCAGGTGCTGAAGGCGCTGAGCCCGGCCCGGCTGGTCGTACTGGACCGCAACCCCGACGCGGTGAAGCTGGCCGAGTCCATCGGCGCGGACCTCGGCATCGTGGCCGACGGCGGGCACGTCGACGAGGTGCTCGCGCTCGGCGGGGCGGAGGTGGTGGTCGACTTCGTCGGCGAGGGCGGCAGCACCGCCGAGGGACTGGCGATGACCAAGCCCGCCGGCGACTACCACGTCGTCGGATACGGGGAGAACCTCAACCTGCCGACGATCGACCTGGTCTCGGCGGAGAAGAACGTGGTGGGCAACCTGGTCGGCAGCTACAACGACCTCTGCGACCTCATGGAACTCGCCGCACGCGGCCTGGTCACCCTGCACACCCAGCGCTACGCCCTCAACGACTTCCAACAGGCCATCACCGACCTGGACAAGGGCCGCGTGCGAGGACGCGCCATCCTCGTCCCCTGAGACCGACGCTCCGACGGCGGCTTGCGCGCACCCCCGCGCAAGCCGCCCTCGCCGTGGGTCGGGCGGACCGTCGCCGGAACCGCAAGGAGCCGGTTCGGTTCCGGTCGCCACACTGCCCGCCGCGGCCTCGTCCATGAGTTCGGCTGCGCCCCACGGGCGGGCGGGTCATCTCAGTAGTCCGAACCGGCGGTCTTCTCGATGACCGCTGCCCACGGCCGACCTCCGGACGTCCCGTGTCCTGCGCTACGCCCGTGCGCCCGACGTCGTCCAGTGGTCCACCGTCGACCACGCTGCCGTCTTCGGGGAGTGGACGGCCACGTCGTTCGCGTCGGCCGTGCCCGCTCCCCCGGAGGCGTGATGGCCGCCGTCGATGGCAAGGTTCAGGCCGTTGATCCACGACGCCTCGTCGGAGGCCAGGTACACGACGGCGCTCGCGATGTCGTCGGGTTCGCCGAGCCGCTTGGTGAGCTGGGCGTTCAGTACCACCTGACGGTCCGCGGATCCTTCGGCGCCGTAGAAGTTCAGGCCTCTCGGTGTCGCGACGCACCCGGGGGAGATGCTGTTCGTCCGGATGTTCCACGGCGCCAGCTCGTGCGCGAGGTACGAGGCCAGTCGGATGACCCCGCCTCTCGCCCCGCGAGAACGGGGCAGTGGAGGGGCCGGACGGCGACGGGTGGCTCGCCCTGTTCGATGAGGGACGAGCCGCTCAGACTCGTCGACCAGCTCCGCGAGCAAGACCTCCTCGCCGACGCCTTCGGCCGATGAGTACGGGGTGGCCGCCCGTGACCCGCACGAGAGTGTCCTCGCCGTGCCCGGTCGGCGTTCATGAGCGGAGATTGCCGGGCGGGACCGACAAGCTGGGGCTCTGAGGCACGCCGGTCCGACCGGTGATCTTCTCGACGACCGTCGCTCACGGGCGAAGACGGGTGATCACCGTGGACAGGCGTCGAGTTGATCTAAGAACCACAGCCCCAGGTCACTGCCAACCTGCTGTGACCTGGGGCTCGTGGTACACCGCCACGGACTTGAACGGAGAACCCGCTGGAGGGGAGTCGGGTGATCTCCCTGAATCCCCGAACCGTCATCCTGCTGCTCAAGCACACATCATGGCGCTGGCGATCTTGTGTGGTGATCGTGCGGAGACACGGTGGCCGAGCATGAGCGGTGACCTGGAGAGCGGCCTCGTCGGCCTCGTGTCAGGGGCGGACGATGACCTTGCCGATCGCCCCGTTCTCGACAGCGAGATGGGCATCGACGATGTCCTCCAGCGCGAACTCCGTCGCGGGGAGGGGCGTGAGCGCGCCGGCGGCCAATGCCGCCGTGGTCCACTCGATCGCGCTGGTCAGCTCGGCCTCAGAGAACTCGTAGAGCAGCTCGAAGCTGATCACAGCGTTCGCGGCCATCAGGTCGTTGGCCGGGATGCGGGGGTTCTCCGGCTCCCGTGCGTACACGGAGATGATCGCGCCCGGCGCTGCTACGGCGACGTCGAGCTCGATGTTCGCGCCCAAGGCCACTTCGACGACACGGTCGACCGTGCCGACGGTCTCGCGGACCCGAGTGGCGACGTCCTCCCGTTTGTAGTCGATCACATGGTCGGCGCCGGCGGCGCTCGCCAGCTCAGCCTTCTCGGCCGAACTGACCGTGGTGACCACCTGCGCACCGGCGTGCTTCGCGAACTCGATGGCGTAGTGCCCGACCGCTCCCGCGCCACCCGCCACGAGTACGTTCCTTCCCCGCAGGGCGGTGTGGTCGCGGCCCAGACAGTGGGCCGCGGTCATGGCCCCGCAAACGGTCTGGCGCCCCAGTTCAGTCGCCTGCGGGGAGAGCGGCGAGGGCGTCGCGGAGTTCGTTGGCGAGTGCGGGCAGTCGGCGTCGGGCGGTGGTCAGGAGAGGCTCCATGTCGATGGACCAGTACCCGCGGATGACGCGGTCGCGCAGCCGCACGGGCTGCCACGCCGTCGACGTCGCTCGTCGGCCCGGCGGTGTCGCCGACTGAGGCACGTTCCCGCGGCCGGAGTGACAGGCCCATGGTGCCGCAGCCGACGAGATGCCCGGGGCCGGCTCCGGGCATCCACGACGTGCGTCTGCCCGGGACGCGGTGCGCGCAGCTTCGTCGTCGGTCATCGACGGCCCTGTGCGATCTCTGACACGATCGGACCGTGGGCGCGTCGGGGGAGGTGAGATGGCCCGCGACCGTCGGCGTGATCGTCGGCCGGGACCGTGAGCTGGACGGGGTATGCCAGGCGCTCGACGCCGCGCAGGCCGGGCGCCCGACGATCACCCTGCTGATCGGCGAGGCCGGCATCGGCAAGACCAGGCTGGCCGATGCGGCGGCCGACATGGCCCGAGCTGCAGGCACCCGGGTCCTGCGCGGCGAGGCCGACCCGACGTGGCGCCAGCCGATGGAGCTCTGGCGGGGCGTGGCCCGCGCGGTGGGGGTGGAGCCGTCGACCGACGAGTCGCTCCCTGCCGAGGTCCGCCGGTGGGACCACCTCGAGTCGCTGGCCGACGCCCTGTCCGCCTCTGCACCGGCGCTCGTCGTGCTCGAAGACCTTCACTGGGCCGACGCGTCGGCCATCTGGGTGCTGGGGCAGCTCCCGCGCACCCTCGGGGACGCCGCGGTGACGTTCGTGGCCACCAGCCGCGACCACGAGCCCGACATGCCGCGCCTCGACGGGCTGCGTCGGGTCTCCCGCGTGGTGCGGCTGGGCGGGCTCGACGTCGAGGCGGTCGGGCGACTCGCCGCCCTCGAGGCCGCGCGTGAGGTGGACGCCGCCGACCTCCACGCCCGCACCGGCGGCAACCCGATGTTCGTGCAGGAGCTGGTGCGCTCCCCGGACGGCTCGAGCGTGAACGGCGTGATCGGAGAGGTCGTGGGGCGCGCCTTCGACCGGTTCGACGCCGACACGAGGGAGGCGCTGGCCCTCGCCGCCGTGGCCGGCTCGGCCTGTCCGCTCGTCGTCCTCGCCGCGGCCGGATCCTCCGCACCCGATGTGCTCGTCCGCCGGCTCGAGCCGGCGCTCGCGGCCGGCGTGCTCGACGAGGTCGGTCCGACGGGCGTCCGGTTCCGCCATGCCCTGTTCGCCGACGCGGCCGGGAGCCTCGCCGACTCTCGCGGGGCGCACGACCGGCTGGCCGCGGCCTGGGATGCGGTCGCCGGGGTCGCCGCGCGGGCCGCGGCCATCACCCACCGGCTGCGGTCGAGTGCCGGTGAGCACGACGTCGACAGGGCAATCTCCGTGGCGGCCGAGCTGGTGCTCGGTGGTGCGCCCGCCGAGGCCGCCGCCCTTCTCTGGGACGCCCGGGAAGCCGCTTCCGGAGACCGCAGCGAGCTCCGGGCGCGGGTGGCCCTCGACCTGGCCGAGGTGCTCGGGTCGCTCGGCGACCTCGAACAGGCGCTGACGCTCTACCGGGAGGCGGCGGAGCTGGCTCGGGAGAGCGACGACCCGGTGGTGCGGGCCCGGGCCGAGATCGGCGCCGACCTCTGGGCGGCCGCCTTCGTGCCCGACCTCCCTCGGGTGCGTCGGCTGGAGCAGGCCCTCGCCGCCCTGCCGCCCCACGAGCGGCACCTGCGGGCGATGCTGCTCGGCAGGCTCACGACCGTCGGCGGCGCCGATCCGGATGCCGGCGAGCGGGTGCAGGCATGGGCCGCCGAGGCAGTCGCCGTCGCCCGCGCCACCGACGATCCCGTGCTCATCGCCCAGATGCTGGTCAAGCAGATGATCACCGCCGCAGGCCGACCTGAGGTCGACGCCGGCGT
The DNA here is from genome assembly GCF_900102195.1 of Pseudonocardia oroxyli. Classification (GTDB taxonomy): domain Bacteria; phylum Actinomycetota; class Actinomycetes; order Mycobacteriales; family Pseudonocardiaceae; genus Pseudonocardia; species Pseudonocardia oroxyli. Next base: position 158,507 of record NZ_FNBE01000018.1, on the reverse strand, counting down.
GGCGCTGGGACAGGAGGTGGTGCGCCTGGCCGAGCGGGCAGGCCGAGCGGACCTCGCCTTGGCGGGCTACCAGCGCACCGCAGGATTCCACCTCAACCGCGGTGATCTGGCCGCCGCCACCCACTCGCTCGGTCGGGCCGAGGTGCTCGCCGCGGTGCTGCCGTCGCCGTCGTGGCGCCAGAGCACGCTGATCTCGCGCACCACGCTCCTCGCCCTGAGCGGCAGCCGGGCGGCCGCGGTGGCGACCATGGAGGAGGCAGCGCGCGTCGGCGAGGGCAATACCGAACCGGTGGTGGTGCTCGGGGTCGAGTCGATGCATCGGGTGATGCTCGTCGACCTCTACCGCCGGCCGGATGCCCGCGCCGAGGAGCTGTACGCGATCACCGCGAAGATGCTGGCCGACGTCCCCTCGCCCGTGTTCGAGGTGCAGAAGGGCTTCGGCGGGTGGCTCTTCGGCGACCAAGCCGCCGTCGAGGAGATGCTGCACCGCTACGGACCCGCCCCCGAGCTGCTGCTGCGGGTGATGACCGGGGACCACCTCCTACGGGTCTTCGCCGACACGGTGGCCCGCGCGGGTGCCGCCCGGTACGCATCGGCCGCCTACCGGGCGCTGCTGCCCTACGCCGGGCTGCTCAATGTCGGCGGCGGGCACAGCGCCGGGCTCCCCGTCGACGACGTGCTCGGTCGCCTAGCCTGCCTCGACGGCGACCACGAGGCCGCCGTCCACCACGCCCGCGACGCGGTGGCGACCGCCCGCGCCATGCCGTCGCCACCGCTCCTGGTCCACTGCCTCGACCACCTGGCCGACGCGGTGGAGCGGGCGGGTTGCGGAACGGACGATCCCTCGGCCCTGCGCGCGGAGGCCGCGTCCCTCGCCCTGACAAGCGGGATCGAGCGTCCGAGCGGTGTCGGAGCCGCTCCGGGCCGGCCTGCGTCGATGCGGCGCGACGGCCCTCTCTGGGTACTCACCTCCCCGATCGGCGACGCCCGCTTGTCCGACAGCAACGGCCTCGGCCAGCTCGCCCGCCTGCTGCGGACACCCACCGTGGAGGTCAGCGCCCTCGAGCTGGCCGGCCACCTGGAGACGCCGACGGCGGCCGACCTCGGACCGAGCCTCGACGCCCGCGCCAAGCGCGAGTACCGCCGCCGCCTGCACCAGCTGCAGACCGAGATCGATGCGGCCGAAGCCTGCGGGGACCCGGTGCGCGGCGAACGGGCCCAGGTCGAGATGGACGCCCTGCTGCGCGAGCTGCGCCGGGCCGTCGGGATCGGCGGCCGCGACCGGCCGTCGGGATCGGACGCCGAACGGGCCCGCATCAACGTGGTCCGCAGCCTCCGTCGTGCCATCGCCGCCATCGCCGACCAGGCGCCGATGCTGGGCGCGCACCTCGAGCAGTCGGTGCGGACGGGCGGGCACTGCCTCTACCTCCCGCCTCCCGGCGCGGCGCTCTCCTGGGCAGTCTCCTAGGCGCTCGCGGAACGATTCGTTCCACGGGGGTGAACGCCTCCGCCATATGGGGACGGGTGCAGAGAGTGGTCCGACGGGGATGAGCCACATCGCCGTGGTGACGGCCGACCTCGACCTGTTCCGCTCGTTTTACGAGGACATCCTCGGTTGTGAGACCACCCTGGTGGTGGGCGTAGGCCGAGACCAGGCCCGGCAGGCGGTGGTCCACGCAGGCGACGCCATGCTGCAGGTCTTCGAGGTGCCCGGCTACGCCCCGGACACCTCCGGGGCCCCGATGTTCGAGCGGGGCCGCCTCGACCACTTCGGGTTCCGCGTCGCCGACGAGGCCGCCCTGGTCGCGCTGCGCGACCGACTGGTCGCCGCAGGCGCATCGAGCGGCGACATCCGGCGCCTGGGCCCGATGCTCTCGCTGCGCTTCCACGATCCGGAGGGGTTCGAGGGCGAGGTCAACTGCCTCGACCCCGCCTACGACCCGTCGTCGGTGCGCGACCAGGACGAGATCGTCGACCCCGCCTGGTACGAGCGGACCCGACGCGCGCTCGGCGACCACTCCGCCACCTTCGAGAGGAACCGACCATGAGACCCGCCCGACTCCCGCTGGCGTTGCTCGGAGCCGTCCTCGGCCTCGCCGTGCTCGGCACGGCGTGCTCGACACCCGCCCGCGCGGCGAGCAGCGCCACCGTCGCCGAGAACGTCGACATCGGTGGCGGTCGCACGATCTACGTCGAGTGCCACGGCGAGGCCACCGACGGAGCGCCGACCGTGTTGCTGATGTCCGGCGGTGGCACCGCGTCCGATCTCTGGCACGCACCCGAGCAGGAGGGCCCGAACGTCTACGACACCATCGGCGCGCAGACCCGGACCTGCGCCCTCGACCGGCCCGGCGTCCAGTACCTGGACGGTGCACCCAGCAGGAGCACGCCGGTCGCCCAGCCCACCGATCCGAAGGACGGCGCCCGCGACTGGGACTCCGTGATCCGCGCCCTCGGCATGGAGGGCCCTTACGTCATCGCCGCCCATTCCTTCGCAGGCAACATCGCACGGGTGTTCGCCACCGAGCACCCCGACGACGTGAAGGGCATCGTCTTCATCGACGTGCTGTCCCCCGAGCTGCGCGCCTCGATGACCCCTGAGGAATGGGCGATCTGGGTGCCCGCCAACAACCGCACCCCCGAGCAGCTCGCCGCCTATCCGGACATGGAGCAGTACGACTTCGACCACAGCCTTGACCAGGTCGAGGCCGCGGAGGTCGAGGTGCCACCGTCGCCGAAGCCGGTCGTCGTATTGCAGGCCAGCGTGAAGTTCGACCAGCTCGTGCCCCAGTACCTCGACGAGGGCTTCCTGCCGCCGTGGGTGCCCCGCGACTTCGGCCAGGTCATCGACCGCACCAACGCCGCCGCCCAGGCCAAGCTGGCCGCCGAGTACCCGGGCTCGCAGCACATCACGAACACGAACTCGGCCCACAACATCATGATCGAGAACGCCCCCATCGTGATCAAGGCCGTCGAGGACGTCCTCGCCGCCGTGGAGGCGGGCCGGACCACGGTGAGCTGAGCGCGTCGCCATCGGTCAGCGAGCGCTGGGCTCGGGCCCCGGAGCCCTCAGCGGCACGACCCGCACATGAACCTTGCCGCTGCCAGCTGCGGGGACTGTAAGAACATCGGTGTAACTCCGATCATGGAGTGTGGACCCGATGACCGAGCTCGCTGCTGGTGAGCGTGTGGACCTCGACGCGCTGGACGGCGGCGAGGCTGCGCCGACGTCTGCTGTGTTGGGCGGGCTGGATGCCCTCGACGAGCAGTTGATCGCCCAGCTGGCCGGGCGAGCCCGCGCCAGCGGGCTCGCCCTGACCGGTGAGGGTGGGCTACTGGCTGCGCTGACCAAGCGGGTGCTGGAGTCGGCGTTGGAGGGCGAGATCACCGACCACCTCGGCAACGACGCGCACGACCCGGCCGGGTGTGACGGCGGGAACTCCCGCAACGGACACCGCGCCAAGACTGTGCTCACCGAGGCCGGCCCGGTGCAGATCGAGGTCCCCCGCGACCGCGATGGCCCGTTCACCCCGAAGATCGTGGCCAAGCGGCAGCGCCGCATGCCCGGGGTGGACGAGCTCGTGCCGTCGCGCTCGCCGTCACCGTCGACGGGCAGCGCGACATCCTGGGCCTGTGGGCCGGTGACCCCGCCGCCGGTGGGGAGGGTGCGAAGTACTGGCTGCACGTGCTGACCGAGATCCGCAACCGCGGCGTCGGTGACGTGCTCATGGTCGTCTGCGACGGGGCTGCCGGAGGCGATCGGGCAGGTCTGGCCGCAGACGATCACCCAGACCTGCGTGGTGCACCTGCTGCGCAACAGCTTCCGCTACGCCGGGCGCCAGCACTACGAGGCCGTCGCGAAGGCCCTCAAGCCGGTCTACACCGCTCCGACCGAGGCGGCGGCGATGGAACGGTTCCTGGAGTTCCGCGGCCACCGAGCGCTACCCGGCCATCGTGCGGTTGTGGGAGAACGCGTGGGCGGAGTTCGTGCCGTTCCTGTACTTCGACGTCGAGATCCGCAAGATCGTCTGCACCACCAACGCCATCGAGTCCGTGAACGCTCGGATCCGCCGCGCGGTCAAGGCGCGCGGGCACTTCCCGAACGAGGCCGCCGCGCTCAAGTGCGTCTACATGGCGATCATGAGCCTCGACCCCACCGGCGCCGGACAACGCCGCTGGTCCATCCGCTGGAAACCAGCCCTGAACGCCTTCGACATCACCTTCGACGGACGCCTGTCCGCCGGACGCCGATAGCCCTCAACCAACCCCAGTTACACCGGAAAGTTGACAGTCCCGTGAATCCAGGTGATGCGGAGTATGTCGACGCGCTGTTGGTCCTCGACGATGAGGAAGATCGCCTCTGCGGTGCGGCCGGTGGGGCCGAAGAGGAGCTTGCGCATGATCCCGCCGGGCAAGGCCTCGTTGTACGGGTCGCTGTTCCACGGGACGAGTTCTAGTACATCGAAGAGCTGGGCGAGATAGGGGAGGAGCTCGGCGGGCAGGGCGTCGATCTGGGCTTCGACCTCGCCGTCGGTGGTGATGTCGTACATCAGCCGTGGGTGTCGTCCTCGGTGGTCGTGTCGAGGCGTCGGGCGATCTTCGCGCGGAGCTGCGCGGCGGTGATGGTGCCGTGGTCGTGTCCGGCGAGGATGCGCTGGGCGCGGTGGAGCATGTGGCGGTGGGCTTCGGGGTCGGCTTGGGTCATGGCGGCGATGTCGCGCCAGCGGTCGAGGATGCGGTAGACCTCGGTCAGATCGAGGGCCTCGGCGGAGCGGGCCATGGCGGCGCGCCACTCGCTGTCGAACTGCCCGGCCTCCTCGGGGAGGAGGTGGCGGCGGATCTCGGCTGGCGCGGACGCGGGGGCAGGGGGGACCGCGTCGGCACGGTGGACGGGCTGGGCGGTCATGGGGCCATGGTATCGCCGAGGTCCGACATCTCCGCCTCGGTTCGCATGGCGTGGCAGGTGAGGCCGGTGTTCGTGGATCACGACAGAGCAAGTGACTCGTAGTGGCGGTCGAGTGTTGAGGCTGTGTGCTCTGCCGCGACCGCTCACTGCCCTGCTTCCGTCCCGTGACCCGCTGGTCCAGACGGGTGGTTCTCGGTGGAGCGGCTCGCCGTGACGGAGCTTGGTCGATGACGGGTGATCAGGACGGATAAGCGTCGACCAAAGCGGTCACTCGATCTTGATACAAGAAGTCCCAGGTCACTGGTAGAGTCGGTGACCTGGGACTTTGCGTACACCGCCACGGACTTGAACCGTGAACCCGCTGATTAAGAGTCAGCTGCTCTGCCAATTGAGCTAGCGGTGCATGTGTTGAATTGTTGTGCGGTGTCCCTTGCGCGACACCGGGATCCACTGTACCAGCGCTCCCGCGGGGTCGTGCGAGGGGGGTCCGCGGACCCCGGGTGAGTGACGGGACTTGAACCCGCGGCCCCCTGGACCACAACCAGGTGCTCTACCAGCTGAGCTACACCCACCATCGGTTCGCCGGGTTTCCCCGGCGGCCTCGTAGAGAGTACGTGATGCCCCGGGTCGGCTCTACGCCGGGGGTGCCACCGCGGTGGCGGCCGCTCTGGCCTCCTCGGACGTGGGGCCGGGGGGCTGGACGAACAGGGTGCGGCGGTAGTACTCGAGCTCCCGGATGGACTCGACGATGTCCGCGAGGGCGCGGTGCGCGAGGCCCTTCTCGGGCTTGGCGTAGAAGACCCGGGGGAACCAGCGGCGGGCGAGCTCCTTGACGGAGCTGACGTCGATCATGCGGTAGTGCAGGTGGGCGTCGAGCTCGGGCATGTCCCGGGCGATGAACCCGCGGTCGGTCGCGATGGAGTTGCCCGCGAGCGGCGCGGTCCCCGCCTCCGGCACGTGCGCGCGCACGTACTCCAGCACGAGGGCCTCGGCCTCCCGCACCGTCACCCGCGACGCCCGGATCTCCTCGGTGAGCCCGGACTTGCGGTGCATCTCCTCCACGACGGGGGGCATCGCGGCGAGCGCCGCCTCGTCGGCGTGGATGACGACGTCGACGCCGTCACCCAGCACGTTGAGGTCGCCGTCCGTGACGAGGACCGCGATCTCGACGAGGGCGTCCCGCTGGAGATCGAGACCTGTCATCTCGCAGTCGATCCACACCAACCGGTCGTTCATGGCTCGCAGCGTAAGCCTCCTGGTCTAGGCTCCGCCGTGTGGCTGAAGACACCACCGTGAACAGCGCCGCCCAGCAGATCGCCGCCGGCTACGCGACCGAGGGCGAGGCGCTGGAGCTCGGCACCGTCCTCGTCGACGGCAAGGTCGATCCCACCGCCAAGGTCCGGATCCCGCTCGCGACGCTGAACCGGCACGGCCTCGTGGCCGGGGCCACGGGTACCGGCAAGACCAAGACGTTGCAGGGGTTGGCCGAGCAGCTGTCGAACGCCGGCGTCCCCGTGCTGCTCGCGGACGTCAAGGGGGACCTGTCCGGGCTCTCGAAGCCCGGCGAGGACGGCCCGAAGATCCAGTCCCGGGCCGCGGACACCGGGGACGACTGGGTGGCGACGGGCTTCCCCGTCGAGTTCCTGAGCCTGGGCGGCGGCTCGAGCGCGATCCCGATCCGCGCCACGATCACCCAGTTCGGGCCCATCCTGTTGTCGAAGGTGTTGGACCTCAACGACACCCAGGAGTCCACGCTCGGGCTGATCTTCCACTTCGCGGACCAGCGCGGGCTCCCGCTGCTGGACACGAAGGACCTGCGGGCGGTCATCCAGCACCTGACGTCCGACGAGGGCAAGGCGGACCTGAAGGGCATCGGCGGGGTCTCGGCGGCCACCGCGGGCGTCATCCTGCGGGCCCTGGTCAACCTGGAGGCCCAGGGCGGCACGGAGTTCTTCGGCGAGCCGGAGTTCGAGCCCGCCGACCTGATCCGCCAGGTCGACGGCAAGGGCGTGGTCACGCTCGTCGAGCTGGCCGAGCAGGCGGCCAATCCGAAGCTGTTCTCCACCTTCCTGATGTGGCTGCTCGCGGAGCTCTACGAGGAGATGCCCGAGGCGGGCGACCTCGACAAGCCGAAGCTCGTCTTCTTCTTCGACGAGGCCCACCTGCTGTTCAACGACGCCTCGAAGGCCTTCCTCGAGCGCATCGAGCAGACCGTGAAGCTCATCCGCTCCAAGGGGATCGGGGTGTTCTTCTGCACGCAGCTGCCGACGGACGTCCCGAACGCGGTGCTGTCGCAGCTGGGCGCGCGGGTGCAGCACGCGTTGCGCGCCTTCACCCCCGAGGACCAGAAGGCGCTCACCAAGACGGTCAAGACCTACCCGACGTCCAAGGTGTACGACCTCGAGGAGGCCCTCACGTCGCTGGGGACCGGCGAGGCGATCGTCACCGTCCTGTCGGAGCGGGGCGCGCCCACACCCGTCGCGTGGGCCCGGATGCGGGCGCCGCGGTCGTTGATGGCCGCGATCGGCGGCCCGGCGATCACGGACGCGGCCAAGGCCTCGCCCCTGTACGCCAAGTACGGGACCACGGTCGACGGGGAGTCGGCCTACGAGATGCTGACCGCGCGCATGGCCCAGCAGCAGGCGCAGCAGGAGGCCGAGCAGGCCCCGCCGCCGGTCGCGCAGGACGCGCCGCCGCCCCCGCGGCGGGAGAAGGAGGAGCCCGGGCTGATCGAGAACATCCTCGGCTCGCCCGCGGCCAAGCAGTTCATGCGGTCGATGGCGGCCGGACTGGGCCGGGAGATCAGCCGGAGCCTGTTCGGGACCCGACGGCGTCGATGAGCCCGGCGGCGGTGGCGGGCGCGATGTCGAGGATCTCGTAGCCTCCCTCGCCCGCCGCCGTCACCGCCTCCAGGGTCACCACGCCCGCCCGCCGCTGGAACAGGCTCTGCCGGACCCGCCAGCCGATGATCCCGTTGCGCTGCAACGCCGTGGTGCGGCGGGAGAACCCGCCGAGCCTGCTCACCAGATGGTGCTCGGTGAGCGTGTGCCCGAGTGCGCGGTAGCGGTCCAGGGCCAGCAGGGCGGCGAGCGGGAGCAGGACCGGGGTCCACGGCCAGATCCACGCCCGCGTCGGGTCCAGGACGCCGAGCAGGATCGCGGCCGCCACGACACCCGCCGCGGGCCCGAGCGCGCGGGTGAACCGGCGGCGCAGTGCCGCGTGCGGATGCGCCGTCAGTGCGGTGCGGGTGGGATCGGGAGCCTGCAGCGCGACGCCCGCGACCCGGTGCGCCTCGGCCCGCGGCACGGGCGGCTGCAGCACCCCGCCCTGCCGCTCGCGGCCCAGACCCGCGGCCAGCGCCCTGGTCTGCGCCCCGCGACCCGCCCGCAGCAGGAGCGGCTCGTGCACCCCGACCCCGCGGATCCGGTCCTCGGCGACCGACAGCGACCGGGACGTGAACAGCCCCCGCCGGACGCGCAGCGTGCCGTCCGGCTCGCGGGTCAGTCGGTAGCCCCACCAGCGCGCCACGAAGAGCGCGCTCGAGCCGATGACCGCGAGCAGGAGCGCGGACACCACCAGCAGGGTCCAGCCGGTGCCGTTGAGCAGCCGGAACGCCGCGCCGCCGAGCTCGCGGGGCGTCACGCCCAGCTCGAGGAGCAGGTTGAAGGCCGCCGCGGCGATGGCCCCGAACCCGGCCAGCGAGGAGAAGGTGAGCGGGGCGAAGCGCAGCCAGCGCCAGTCGAGCCGGGCGAGCTCGGTGGGTCCGGGTTCGGGTTGCGGCTCGGCCGGGTCCTCCGACGGCGCGGCGCTGTGGCGCAGGAGCTCGCGACGCAGCAACTCGGCCTCCGCGCCGCTGACCGCGTCCAGGTTGAGGCCGGAGTGCTCGCCGCCGTGCTCGGCGGCCCGGACCACGACGACGTTGAGCCGGAAGGCCCGGTGCAGCAACGTCGCCGTCAGGTCGACGGTGCGGATGCGGTCGCGCGGCACGGAACGGCGCTGCCGTCGGATCCAGCCGCTGTGCAGCTCCACCCGCTCCGGGGTGATGCGGTACCTCGTGGTGCGCCAGCGGATCAGGCCGCCGACCACGACGAGCCCCGCGATGCCAAGCGAGATCCACACCCGTGTCGGATCACCCGAGCGGCCGGTGACCAGCACGATCAGCAGGAGCGGGACGAGCCGGATCAACGCGTGCACCGGCGCGACCACGATCATGCGCGGGTCGAGCCGACGCCAGTCGGTCACCGGGCCTTCACGTCGCATCGCCGGGGGTGGCCTGCGTGGTCTCGGTGAGCTGGCGGGCGAGCTCGCGGGCCTCGGCCGTGGCCAGGCCGCGGATGGCGACGGGACCCCGCGCCGACGCCGTCGTCACGGTCACGCTGGCCAACCCCAGCAGCTGCTGCAGCGGGCCGTGCTCGGTGTCCACGGTCTGCACGCGGGAGATCGGCGCGATCCGCCACTCCCGCACCAGCCAGCCCGACAGCGTGTAGACGGCCTCGTCGGTGACCTCCCAGCGGTGGATCCGGAACAGGATCTCCGGCACGACGGCCGCGTACCCCACCCCGACCACGACCGTCGCGATCAGCGTGGCCCACAACCACAGCGGCCCGCCCAGCACGAGCGCCACCACCAGCTGGGGCAGGGCGACGACGGCCGCCACACCCAGTCCGCGCAGCCGCCACCACTGCCGGGCCCGCGGGTCCACGCGGTGCGCGGGCGGGCGGAGGGGGAGCGTGCTCTGCATGGGCTCATGCTGCCCGAGCAGTAGGGTCGGTGGACGTGCGCCCCCCGCGTCTGATCGCCCTCGACATCGACGGCACCACCGTCCACGCTCACCGGCCCCCGAGCGCCCGCGTCCTGGCCGCCGTCCGCGGGGTCTCCGCGCGGGCGCGGGTCATGATCTGCACCGGGCGGACGGTGCTTGGTGTGGACCACGTCTTGGAGAGCCTCGGCCTGACGAGCGGGTTCACGGTCTGCTCGAACGGGGCGGTCGTGCTGGACACGGCCTCGCGGGCGGTGCTGCGCAGCGCCGCGATGGACCCGGCGCCGATGGTCGCCACGGTCGGATCGGCGCTGCCCGGCGCCGTCTTCGGCTGCGAGGAGACCGGTGTGGGACAACGGATCAGCGCCCCCTTCCCGGACGGGATCCTCGCGGGCCGGGTGCGCGTCGTGCCCGAGGCGGAGCTCCTGGGCACCCCCACGCCGAAGGTGATCGCCTACTGGCCCGGCCACACACCCGCCGACGTCGCGGCGGGCATGCGGGGAGTCGTGGTGCCCGGGGCGGAGTACACCCTGGACCACGAGATGCCCTGGGTGACGATGGTGCCGACCGGGGTGAGCAAGGCGTCGGCGCTGGCCGCGGTCGCGGCGGAACACGGCGTGGCCCGGGAGGACGTCCTCGCCGTCGGGGACGGCGACAACGACCGCGCCATGCTCCGGTGGGCGGGCACGGGCGTCGCCATGGGGCAGGCCCCCGGCACCGTCAAGGCGGACGCGGACGAGGTCACCGCGCCGGTGTGGGAGGACGGGCTGGCACAGGTGTTGGAGCGGTTCCTCTAGTCGGTCAGCGGGCGGCGCGCCCGCAAGCCCTACCTCTGCGGCCGAATCTGGTTCTCCTCGGCGGGTGGGTCCGGATTCGGGACCACGGGAGGAGTCGTGGTGGTGGTGACAACCGGCGGAGGTGTCGTCGTGGTGACGACCGGGGGATCCACGACGACGGGCGGCGGGACGACCGGGGCGACCGGGGCGACCGGCGTCGTCGTGGGCACCACCCGCGTCGTCGTACGGCGAGTGGAGGGGCTCGCCCCCCTCGTCTCCTCCGCCACCGGCGGCAGTGTGGCGACGGGGGCCTCGGTGGGGGGCGGGGCGATCGCGCTGGTGTCCACGCGGTTGGAGGCGCTGCCGACCGACGGGCCGTCCGGCCAGAAGGCCACGGCGCCGATCACCGCCAGGGCCGCGACGAGCCCGCCCGCGCCCACGACGAGCAGCGGGGAGCGGCTCCGGGGCCGGTCGGTGTCGTACTCGGCGTAGGAGTCGAACAGCCCGCCGGACGGCTCGGGCGCCGGGGCGAAGCGGGTGGCCTGCTCGTCCATGGGCAGGGCCTCGGTGCGGGCCTCCGGGTCGGGCCCCGCGGCGTAGTGCCCGTAGGACGGGTCCGCGTAGGGGTCGTACTGCGTGGGCACCTCGGCCTGCACGTACGCCGTCGGTGCGCCCGGCCACCGGCCGGTGCCCGTCGGCGGGGTCGTGAACTCTCCGCTCTGCTGCACCATCTCTCCGTTCCCCGGGATCGCGCCGAGGGCACCCTCGGCCACGGCGTGTTCGGCCAGGGCGACCGCGGGCCGCCCCAGCTCGTCCGACAGTCGTGGGATGAGCCGCCCGGCTCCGCCGACCACCACCACGGCGGTGAGCGCCTCGGCGGCCACGCCCGCGGCCTCGGCGGCGCGCCGCACCGCGTCCACGCCGTCCGCGGACTCGTGGAGGCCGAGCAGCGAGAAGCCGCTGGCGTCCCGCTGCAGGACGGCGGCCTCGACCGGCCCGGTGTCCGCGTGGCAGACGGCGACGAGCGCGCCCGGGTGGAGCCGCTCGTCGGCGGCGTAGGCCACGGCGGCGGCCTGCGGCAGGGTCACCAGGGCCGCGGCGACACCCGCGTCCAGCAGGCCCGCGGCGACGATCTCGCGCTCGGCCTCGCGCCAGGCCGCCGGGTGGGCGACGACGATCCGCTCGGCCTCGCGGCCCTCGCGCGCGGCCGTCTCGTCCGCCACGTGCCGGACGACGGCCGCGACCGCCTCGGGCCGGTCGGCGACCAGCGCGCCGGGCGACAGGACCTCGGGGGGCCTGCCGGCGCGGCCGAGGGCGGCCGAGGTCCGCGAGGTGCCCACGACGACACCGAGCAGGTAGGGAGTCATCCTCACCGTTTCTGACGCGGCGCCGGGGAGCGGGGGAGCGGGGCGCCTGGTACGTCGGGTCCATCGACCCGAGTGCCCGCCACGTTAGCCATCGGGACGGGTGACCCGGACCTCGTGCGACGGGCGTGGCCGCACGAGCGGTGAGAGGTGGGGCTCGGCGTCGGACCGGAGTCAGAGCCGGTGCTGCAGCGCCTCCGCCGCGGCGAGCAGGTCCGCGGCCCAGCGGACGCCCGGTCGGCGGCCGATCCGGTCGACCGGCCCGCTCACCGAGACCGCGGCCACGACCTGGCCCTGCGCGTCCCGCACCGGCGCCGACACGCTCGACACCCCCGACTCCCGCTCGGCGACGCTCTGCGCCCAGCCGCGCCGCCGGACGTCGACCAGTACGCGGTCGGTGAACGACGCCGCGCCCAGCACCGCCCGCTGCGTGGCCGGGTCGGCCCAGGCGGCCAGCACCTTCGCGCCGGAGCCCGCGGTCATCGGCAGCCGCGTGCCGACGGGCACGGTGTCCCGCAGCCCCGCCGCGGGTTCCGCGGTGGCGATGCAGACCCGGTGCATGCCGTCTCTCCGGTAGAGCTGCACGCTCTCGCCGGTGATGTCGCGCAACCGCGGCAGCACCGCGCTCGCGGCCTCCAGCAGCGGGTCCGCGTGCCCGCCCGCCAGCTCGGCGAGCGTGGGCCCGGGCCGCCACCGGCCGTCGGACCCCCTGGCGAGCAGACCGTGCACCTCCAGCCCGACGGCGAGGCGGTGCGCCGTGGCGCGCGGCAGGCCCGTGGCCTCGCACAGCTCGGAGAGCCCCATGGGCTCGTCCGCCGCCGCGCGCAATACACCCACGGCCTTGTCGAGTACGCCGATGCCGCTAGACTGTCTCACGTCTCGATATCTTAGTCCCATATCCTGGGAAACCACCACCGAGACGCGCAGCTCACACGAAGGAGGCGGCAGCGGTGGCACGCACGCTGGCCGAGAAGGTCTGGGACCAGCACCTGGTCCGCAAGGGCGAGGGGCAGGAGCCCGACCTGCTCTACATCGACCTGCACCTCGTCCACGAGGTGACCAGCCCGCAGGCGTTCGACGGGCTCCGGCTCGCCGGTCGCCCCGTCCGCCGCCCGGACCTCACCCTCGCCACCGAGGACCACAACGTCCCCACGCTCGACGTGCTGGCCCCGATCGCCGACCCCGTCTCGCGCACGCAGGTGGAGACGCTGCGCAAGAACTGCGCGGAGTTCGGGGTGCGGCTGTACCCGATGAACCACGCCGAGCAGGGCATCGTCCACGTCGTCGGGCCGCAGCTGGGGCTGACCCAGCCGGGCACCACGGTCGTCTGCGGCGACTCGCACACCTCCACGCACGGGGCGTTCGGCGCCATGGCGTTCGGCATCGGGACGTCCGAGGTGGAGCACGTGCTCGCCACGCAGACGTTGCCGCTCAAGCGGTTCAAGACCATGGCGATCAACGTCACCAGCAAGGACGGGCGGCTGCGGCCGGGCGTCACGAGCAAGGACGTCGTCCTCGCGATCATCGCGCAGATCGGCACCGGCGGCGGGCAGGGCTACGTGCTCGAGTACCGCGGCAACGTCATCGAGAACCTCTCGATGGAGGCGCGGATGACGATCTGCAACATGTCCATCGAGGCGGGCGCCCGCGCGGGCATGATCGCGCCGGACGAGACCACGTTCGCCTACCTGAAGGGCCGCGACCACGCCCCGCAGGGCGCGCAGTGGGACGAGGCGGTCGAGGCCTGGCGCGAGCTGCGCACGGACGACGAGGCGGTGTTCGACGCCGAGGTGGACGTCGACGGGGACGCGTTGACCCCCTTCGTCACCTGGGGCACCAACCCCGGCCAGGGCCTGCCGCTGGGCGAGAACGTGCCCGATCCCGAGGCCATCGTGGACGAGAACGAGCGCGTCGCGGCCGAGAACGCGTTGGCGTACATGGGGCTGGAGGCCGGTCAGCCGCTGCGGTCGGTCAAGGTCGACACCGTGTTCGTGGGCTCGTGCACCAACGGTCGCATCGAGGACCTGCGGGCCACGGCGGAGGTGCTGAACGGGCGCAAGGTGGCCGACGGCGTGCGCATGCTGGTCGTCCCCGGCTCGATGCGGGTGCGCTTCCAGGCCGAGGAGGAGGGCCTGGACAAGGTCTTCACCGACGCCGGGGCCGAGTGGCGTTCCGCGGGCTGTTCGATGTGTCTGGGCATGAACCCGGACCAGCTTGCGCCCGGTGAGCGCAGCGCGTCCACCTCCAACCGCAACTTCGAGGGCCGCCAGGGCAAGGGCGGCCGCACCCACCTGGTGTCCCCGCTGGTCGCCGCCGCGACCGCGGTGCGCGGCACCCTGAGCAGCCCGGAGGACCTGGTCTGATGGAGAAGTTCTCGAGCCACACCGGGATCGGCGTGCCGCTGCGCCGGTCCAACGTGGACACCGACCAGATCATCCCCGCCGTCTTCCTGAAGCGGGTGACCCGCACCGGGTTCGAGGACGGGCTGTTCTCGGCCTGGCGCCAGGACTCGTCGTTCATCCTCAACCAGGAGCCCTTCACCCGGGGCTCGGTGCTGGTGGCGGGCCCGGACTTCGGCACCGGCTCGTCTCGCGAGCACGCGGTGTGGGCGTTGATGGACTACGGGTTCCGCGTCGTGGTGTCCGCGCGGTTCGCGGACATCTTCCGCGGCAACAGCGCCAAGGCGGGTCTAGTGGCGGCGCAGGTCGCACAGCCGGACGTCGAGCTGCTCTGGAAGCTGCTGGAGAACGAGCCCGGCACCGAGGTGACCGTGGACCTGCGCGAGAAGACCGTGCAGGCCAAGGACATCACCGTCCCGTTCGAGATCGACGACTACATCCGCTGGCGGTTGCTGGAGGGCCTGGACGACATCGGGCTCACCCTGCGCCACGAGGAGGCCATCACGGCCTTCGAGTCGCAGCGGCCCGCACACAAGCCGGTGACCGTCTGAATGCGCCCTGACCAGGGCAAACGCCGTCCGTTCAGCCGAGCGGGCGGCGTTTGTCGTTGTGCCGCAAGGAGTTCGTCCTGGCGCAACGGGTCCGGAGCCTCTACGGTGCGGGGCCATGAACAAGACGCAGCTGGTAGAGGCCCTGGCGGAGAAGCTCGGCGACAAGCGGACCGCGGCGTCCGCAGTGGACGGCGTGCTCGACATCATCACCGAGACGGTCGGTTCCGGCGGCTCGGTGACCCTCACCGGCTTCGGCGTGTTCGAGGCCAGGGCGCGCGCCGCGCGCGTCGCGCGCAACCCGCGCACCGGTGAGACGGTCCCGGTCCCGGCGACCACGGTCCCGGCCTTCCGGCCCGGCACGGCGTTCAAGTCGACCGTCAGCGGCGGGGCCACGGCCGCGACCGCGGCGAAGGCGCCCGCCCGCCGGTCCACCACCTCGCGCACTACCACCTCGCGCACCACGGCTGCCCGCCCGGCCACGCGCGCCGCGCGTGCCACGAGCACCTTCTCCGAGGACACCCCCGCCGCGCCCGCCAAGAAGGCGCCGGCGAAGAAGGCGCCCGCCAAGACCGCGGCGGCCAAGACCCCCGCCGCCAAGACGACGGCCGCCAAGACCACCGCGACCAAGGCCGCGCCCAAGACCGCGACGAAGACCGCGGCCGCGGAGAAGCCCGCCGCCAAGAAGAGCACGGCGAAGAAGGCCGCCGCCCCCAAGAAGGCGGCCAAGAAGAAGTAGCGCTCCCCTCCGAAGGGTCAGGTCCGGCGCAGGTGGAAGCGCTGGATCTTCCCGCTGGGGGTCTTCGGGAGCTCCGACACGAAGTGGATCCGCCGCGGATAGACGTGGGCGGCGAGCTTCGACTTGACCGCCTGCTGCAGGGCGGCGACGAGGGCGTCGTCGGTGGGTCGTGCCCGGCGCGGTCACCACGTGCGCCACGACGACCTCGCCGCGCAGCTCGTCCGGCTCTCCGACGACGGCGGCCTCGAGCACGGCCGGGTGGCTGAGCAGTGCGCTCTCCACCTCGAACGGGCCGATCCGGTAGCCCGCCATGAGGATGACGTCGTCGTCCCGCGATCCGAAGGTGAGGTAGCCGTCGGCGTCGACGGTGGCGACGTCTCCGGTCAGGTACCAGCGACCGTCCGCGCTGAAGCGCTCCGCCGTGCGCTCCGCGGCGTCCCGGTAGCCGGTGAACGCCATGTACGGGCTGTTCGGCACGTCGACCGCGACCCGGCCGAGCTCGCCGACCGGTGCGGGTTCGTCCACGTCGGACCGCAGGACGGTCACCGACCAGCCGGGCAGCGGACGTCCCATCGAGCCGGTCTTGATGTCGGCCAGCAGATCCGGGTGCCAGGCGTTCGCCACGGTCATCCCCGTCTCGGTCTGCCCGTAGTGGTCGCGCACCGGCAGGCCGAGCT
This sequence comes from Pseudonocardia oroxyli, assembly GCF_900102195.1. Taxonomy (GTDB): domain Bacteria; phylum Actinomycetota; class Actinomycetes; order Mycobacteriales; family Pseudonocardiaceae; genus Pseudonocardia; species Pseudonocardia oroxyli. The sequence continues at coordinate 142,339 of NZ_FNBE01000018.1, read as the reverse complement.
CCTTCTCGGCCCACTCGACGACCTCGGGGGTGAGCGGCTCGCCCGCCGAGGAGCAGTGCCGCAGCCGCAGCCCCGCGGGCGTCGGGGCGGGGTCGCTGCGCAGGGCGCGGTAGACCGTGGGGCCCGCGGCGAAGTTCGTGACGCCGAACTCGGCGAGGACCTGCCAGGTCAGCGCGGGGGAGAAGCCCGCGTGCAGGAGCAGGCTGCGGCGGCCGGTCGCCATCGGCGCGGTGATCGCGTAGTACAGCCCGTACGCCCAGCCGGGGTCGGCGGCGTTCCAGAAGACGTCCTCGTCGGTGTGGTCGAGGGCGAGCTCCTGGTAGGAGTGCAGCCCGGCCAGCGCGCGCAGGGGCACCGGCACCCCCTTGGGCGTGCCGGTGGTGCCCGAGGTGAAGAGCTCGATCAGCACGCCGTCGCCGCCGACGGCCACCGGCTCGGGAGCGTCGCCGTCCAGGTCGGCGAGCGCGCCGGTCGGGATGATCCGCGCGTCGGTGTCGATCTCGTCCAGCTTCGGCTGCTGCGACTCGTCGACCAGCACGACCTTGGTGCCGTTCCCGGTGATGCGCAGCGCGATCGCGGGCGGCGCGAACGCGGTGAACAGCGGGACCTGGACGGCGCCGAGCCGCCAGATCGCCAGCAGGCCGATCACGAACTCGGCGGACTTGCCCATGAGCGTGGCGACACGGTCGCCGCGGCCCACCCCGAGCGCCGCGAGCCCCGCCGCGACCCGCCCGGACGCCTCGTCGAGCTCGCCGTAGGTCAGGTCGCGGCTGGTGAGGTCCGGCTCGACCACGGTGAACGCCACCGCGTCCGCCGGGTGGCGGCGGCAGAGCAGGTGCAGGGCGTTCGCGTCGGGGGCGCCGTAGGTGCGCACGAGTTCCTGGACGGTCATGGGGGTCCTTCCGCGGCGACGATGACTGCCGACAGGGTGCGCGACGGAGCCGTCGCGGAACACCCCCCGAGGAGGGGTCGATGCGCGACCTGGACGCACGGATGCGGCGCACTCTCGCCCGCGTCCGGGCGGCGAGCGGGGTGTCGCTCGCCTTCGGCGGCCCGGTGGCCGCGTCCGGTGCCGTGGGGCTGGAGCTGTTCGAGGGCCAGACCGTGGGCGCGCTCGCCGGGGTGGTGCTCGAGCCGGGGAAGGGGCTGGGCGGCAAGGCCGCCGAACTGCGCCGACTCCTCGTGGCGGACGACCACTTCGACACCCCGTTCACCACCAGCCGGTACAAGGCGTTGATCAAGGCGGAGGGCCTACGGTCCATCGCGGCCGCGCCGGTGATCGTCGGACGGCGACCGGTCGGGGTGCTCTACGGCGCGCTGCTCGGGCTGCGCGTGCACACCGTGAAGGGGTACCTGAAAGCCGCCACCGCCAAGCTCGGCGCCACCTCCCGCCTCGACGCCCTAGCCCGGCGTCGGGTAGTAGTCCGCCGACCGCAGGCCGCCGTCCGGGCCGGTGGTGAGCACCCAGGTGCCGGCCTTCTTGCTGGGCACGGGCTTCTCGACGGGGCAGGGGACGCCGGTGGGGCGGGCGCCGGACTCCTCGAGGAGCTCGGCGACGACGTCGGGGATCACGCCGCCCTGGCTGCACAGCGCCGTGACCCCGGGGGTCGCCAGCAGCGCGCGGAAGCGGTCCCGGCCTGCCGCCGGGTCCGCCCAGTAGCCCTCCTCGCCGAGGAGCGGCTCGGGGAGGATCGGCGCGGCGCCCGCGGCGGGGGCCAGGGTGTCGACGCAGCGGACCGGCGTCGCCGAGTGGAAGCGTTCGGGGCCGAAGAGGCCCAGGAAACCGACGAGGTGCTCGGCCTGGTGGCGGCCGTCCCCGGAGAGGGGGCGCAGGTCGTCGTCGCCGTCCCAGTTGTTCCGGCTGCCCGCCTTGGCGTGCCGGACGACGAGCAGGACCGTCGACGGCGGGGTGAACCGGTCCAGGACCTGCGCGTCGTGCGGGTAGGTCACCAGGCGGGCGGCCTCCGTCGGAGACACCCAACGCAGCTCGTCCACCTCGTCGTTCGGGACGAAGTCGACTTCTTCCAGCGCCTCGGCGGCCCAGTAGCGCACCAGCTTGCGGCCCTCGGGGACGGTGTAGCGGACGTCCCCGATGCGCCGGCCGAGCCGGGCCCGGAGGCCGGTCTCCTCCCGGGTCTCCCGGATCGCGCAGGCGGCGAGGGACTCGCCCCGCTCCAGCTTCCCCTTGGGGAGGGACCAGTCGTCGTAGCGGGGGCGATGGACCAGCGCGACGTGCTCGCCCCGCCACAACACCGTGCCCGCGGCGAGGACGTCCGCACCGAGGGCGGCGTGCAGGTCGGTCATTCGGCGTCGGTGGTCCGGGCGGAGTGGGCGATCATCAGCTCGGCCTGGTGGTCGCGGACCTTCTCCAGGTCCGTGCCGGTGGGCGGGGAGGGCTCCCAGCGGTCGTCCGTCAGCACCCAGCAGCGGGTGGTGGGGTCGAGCGCCGAGTCCATGATGTCCTTGAGCTGGCCCGCCAACCGCGGGTCCGCCACCCGCAGCAGCACCTCGACCCGGCGGTCGAGGTTGCGGTGCATCATGTCCGCGCTGCCGATCCAGTACTCGTCCGCCGCGCCGAAGTGGAAGATGCGCGAGTGCTCCAGGTAGCGCCCGAGGATGGACCGCACGTGGATGTTCTCGCTGAGCCCCTCCACACCCGGGCGGATCGCGCAGATCCCGCGCACCACCACGTCCACGGGCACGCCCGCCTGCGACGCCCGGTACAGCGCGTCGATCACCTGCTCGTCCACCAGGGAGTTGACCTTGATCTGCACCCGCGCGTCCGGGGAGCCCTCCCGGTGCGCCGCGATCTCGTCCTCGATGCGCCGGACGATGCCGCGCCGCACGCCGTACGGCGCCACGAGCAGGCTGCGGTAGCTCGTCTGCCGGGAGTAGCCGGTGAGGGAGTTGAACAGGTCCGTGAGGTCCGCGCCGATGGTGGGGTCGGCGGTGAGCACGCCGACGTCCTCGTAGAGCCGTGCGGTCTTCGGGTTGTAGTTCCCCGTGCCGACGTGGCAGTAGCGACGGATCGTGGAGCCCTCCTGGCGCACCACGAGCGAGGTCTTGCAGTGCGTCTTCAGGCCGACCAGGCCGTACACGACGTGCACGCCCGCCTTCTCCAGCTCGCGCGCCCAGCGGATGTTGGCCTGCTCGTCGAACCGGGCCTTGATCTCGACCAGCGCGACGACCTGCTTGCCCGCGGCGGCGGCGTCGATCAGGGCGTCCACGATCGGCGAGTCGCCGGACGTCCGGTACAGCGTCTGCTTGATCGCCAGGACGTTCGGGTCGGCGGCGGCCTGCTCGATGAAGCGCTGCACGCTCGTCGAGAAGGAGTCGTAGGGATGGTGGACCAGGACGTCCCCGTCCCGGAGGGTGGCGAAGATGCTCTTCGGCGTCTCGCGGTCGGCGAAGGCCGGGTGCGTCGCGGGCCGGAAGGGCTCGTCCTTGAGGTCGGGGCGGTCGGTGCCGTAGACCTCCCAGAGACAGGTGAGGTCCAGCAGGCCGGGGACGGTGACGACGTCCCCGGGGTCGACGTCGAGCTCGCGGAGCAGCAGCTCCAGCACGTGCTCGGACATGGTGTCGACGACCTCGAGCCGCACGGGCGGGCCGAACCGGCGGCGGGCGAGCTCCCGCTCCAGGGCCTGCAGCAGGTCCTCGTCGCGGTCCTCCTCGACCTCGAGGTCCGCGTTGCGGGTGACGCGGAAGGCGTGCACCTCCGCGACCTCCAGGCCGGGGAACAGCTCGCCGAGGTGGGCGGCGATGAGGTCCTCGATCGGCAGGAACGTGACGTCCCGGCCCGGCCTACCGTCGTCGTCCTGTACTCGCACCAGGCGCGGGACGTTGTTCGGGACCTTGACGCGGGCGAAGCGCTCGGTGCGGGAGTCGGTGTCCCGCACCGTGACGGCGAGGTTCAGCGACAGCCCGGAGATGTACGGGAAGGGGTGCGCCGGGTCGACCGCCAGCGGGGTGAGGACGGGGAAGACCTGGGCGGCGAAGTAGTCGCTGAGCCTGCCGCGCTGGATCTCGGTGAGGTCCGACCAGCGGCGGATGTGGATGCCGTTGCGGTCCAGCTCGGGGCGCACCTCGTCGAGGAACACCCGCGCGTGGGCCTCGGAGACGGCCTGGGAGCGCTCGTGGATGCGGGCGAGCTGCTCGCGAGGGGAGAGCCCGTCCGCGCTGCGCACGGCCAGGCCCGTCTCGTCCCGGCGCTTCAGCCCGGCGACCCGGACCATGTAGAACTCGTCCAGGTTGCTGGCGAAGATCGCGAGGAACTTCGCCCGCTCCAGCAGCGGCTGGGAGGTGTCCTCGGCCAACGCGAGGACCCGGGCGTTGAAGTCCAGCCAGGAGAGCTCGCGGTTGAGGTAGCGGTCCTCCGGCAGCCCGCTCGGCGCGGCGACGGTGGTCGGTGCGGGCGGGGAGATCGGCGCGGCCCCGGGGCTGGGTGGGGAGGCGGCGGTCGGGGCGGTCGCAGTGCTCGCCTGGGTGGGCTCGGCCGGGTTGCCGGGTGCGGCGCGCTGCTCGGCCCCCGCCACGGTCGTGGCGGCGCTGGTCCGACGGCGGGTGGCGGGCCGCCGCGCCGGGGCGCGGCGCGTGGACTTGCGTGGTGGTGTCTGCTCTCCGCCCGTACTGCTCACCGGCGCGATTCTCCTACACCGCCCGTGTGCGGGACGGGGTGGGACTGCCGACATCCGGGTGAACAGTGGGTCACGGGGAGGTCTCGACCCGACGTCACGCGCCGGTGTCCGAGGCGAGCCGTCTCGGCGTTGAAAGCGACCCCGGACGCCGTCGGCCCTGCTCAGCGCGCCGCGGCTCGGGGCGGGGCTCGCGAAACGGCTCGGCTACGGCTGCGATCCACGCCGGTCACGATTCGGCGTTTTCGTTGTCCCGTCCAGCCCGGTCCTCCCGGGTCACTCGGCGGCGGAAGGACCCTCACGCATGTTCCACCTCGGATGGTTCCTCGGCTCGGGCTTCGGTATCCAGCCCGGCCGCGGCACGTTCGACGGCCAGGCCTGGCGCGACTGGATGAAGCCCCGGCGGTACGTCGAGATGGCCGCCACGCTGGAGCGCGGCGGCTACGACTTCGTGTTCATCGAGGACACCGCGATGATCGAGGACACCTACGGCGGATCGGCCGCCTGGACCCTCGCCCACGGCGAGATGGCGCCCAAGAACGACCCGCTCCCGCTCGTCCCGCTGATGGCGGCGGGCTCGAAGCACATCGGGATCATCAACACGATGTCCACGATCCAGTACGCGCCGTACACGGCCGCCCGGCTGATGACGACCCTGGACCACCTGACCGACGGTCGCGCCGGGATCAACGTGGTGACCTCGGTGACCCACCGGGTCGCGCAGAACTTCGGCTACGACGCGCACCTCCCGCACGACGAGCGCTACGGGATGGCCGCCGAGTGGATGGAGGTGGTGACGCGGCTGTGGGACTCCTGGGAACCCGGCGCCGTGGTCGGCGACCTCGACACCCCGATGTACGCGGACGCCTCCAAGGTCCACACCATCGACCACGCGGGGAAGTACTACAAGGTGCGCGGCCCGCTCAACACGATCCCCGGGCCGCAGGGTCGACCCGTCGTGGGGCAGGCGGGGAACTCGGTGCCCGGTCGCGAGCTCGCCGCGACCTACGCCGACACCATGCTGGCCATGGGGCACAGCGCGGAGCAGATGAAGGCCTTCCGCGAGGACATGCACGAGCGGATGATCGCCCACGGCCGCAAGCCGAGCGACATCAAGATCATGTTCCTGGTGACCCCGATGCTCGGGGAGAGCGACGAGCACGCCCGCGACCGGGAGGCCCAGCGGGTCGCGGCCACCCGGGACCCGCACCACATCGAGCAGATCCTCTGGCAGCTGTCCTACATCAGCGGCGGCACCGTGGACTTCTCGACCTTCGACCTGGACGCCAGGATGCCGGACGTCCTCGGTAACGGCGAGCAGAGCTCGATGCGCCAGTACGTCGTGGGCAACGAGGACAAGACGCTGCGCGAGGTGGTGACCGGGGTCCGCCAGATCTCCGACCTCGGCCTGGTCGGGTCGCCGGACACGGTGGCGGCGAAGATGGGCGAGCTGATGGACGAGGTCGGCGGCGACGGCTTCCTGCTCTACCAACCCCGCGCGCTCAACGCCCGCACCCTGTCGGAGTATGCGGACGGGCTCAGCCCGGCGCTGCGCAGACGGGGACTGATCCGGGACGGCTTCGACGACGTCCCGTTCCGCGACAACCTGCTGGCCTTCTGATGGGCGCCCCCTTCCGGCTCGGCTGGTTCGGCAACCTCACCGCCCCCGAGTGGCGGGACGGCTGGTCCACCGACGACGCGCTGACCTGGTCCGACGGCCGGTTCTACGTGGAGATGGTGCAGGCCATGGAGCGCGCGGGCTTCGACTTCATGATGCTCGAGGACTCGCTCATGGTCTCCGACATCTACGCCGGGACCGCCGAGCTCGAGCTCAAGCACGCCGTCTACGCCCCCAAGCTCGACCCGGTGCCGGTGATCTCGATGCTGGCCTACGCCACCGAGCACATCGGGATCGTGGGCACGGCCTCCACCACCTTCTACCCGCCGTACCTGCTGGCCAGGGCCTTCTCGACGCTGGACCACGTGACCCGTGGCCGGGTCGGCTGGAACGTCGTGACATCCAGCGAGGACCGCGCGGCCCAGAACTTCGGGATGGAGAAGATCCCCGAGCACGACCGGCGCTACGACGTGGCGGGGGAGTTCGTCGACGTCGTGCGGAAGCTGTGGGACTCGTGGGCGCCGGACGCGATCGTCGCGGACCCCGTGACCGGCTACTACGCCGACCACACCAAGGTCGCGCCCATCCACCACGAGGGCGAGTTCTTCACCGTGCGGGGGCCGCTGAACACCCCGCGGGGGCCGCAGGGTCGCCCGGTGGTGTGTCAGGCGGGTGCCTCGCCGAAGGGACGCGAGTTCGCGGCGAAGAACGCGGACATGCTGCTCACCATCCCCAACGGGTTGGACGGCATGAAGGAGTACCGGGACGACATCCGTGCCCGTGCCGCCGCGCACGGCCGCGACCCGGACGAGATCAAGGTGTTCTTCGTGGTCGAGCCCGTGGTCGGGCGGACGGACGCCGAGGCGTGGGCCAAGCACGAGGAGTACCTCGGCCACGCCCAGCGCAACTACGAGTTCCAGATGGTCAACTTCGCGGCGACGATGGAGATCGACTTCTCGGTGTTCGACCCGGACCTGCCCATCCCCGAGGACGTCACCACCAACGGGCACCAGGGCCAGTTCGCGATCTGGAAGGAGGCCTTCGGCGGCAAGCCGATCAAGGAGGCCGCCGGAGCCATGCGGATCGGCAGCATCGAGCTCGTCGGCAGCCCGGCCACCATCGCGGACCGGATGGAGGAGGCGATGGAGCACGTCGGCGGGGACGGCTTCATGTTCCTCTCCCAGCCCCCGAGCCGCGCCTACATCGCGGACATCACCGAGGGGCTCTGCCCCGAGCTCCAGCGCCGCGGCCTCATCCGGACGGGCTTCAGCCACGCCACCTTCCGGGAGAACCTGCGCTCGTTCTGAGCGAATTCCCGGCGTTTTTCCGGCCTGCGCCGACGTCGTCGCAGGTCAGCGGGCTCGTGTCCCGAGTGACGGACTGCGAAATCGACTGGCTACCACTCCGACCTCCCGACGACACCCCGCCCGGTTTTGCTTCTCCAGGACAGAAAGGACGCGCACCATGGCTGCATCGCCGTTTCGGCTCGGTTGGTTCGGCAACCTCACCACGCCCGAGTGGCGGACCGGCTGGTCGAACGACGCCCTGAGCTGGACCGACGCGCGCTACTACGTCGACATGGTCCGGGACATGGAGCGGGCGGGGTTCGACTTCATGATGCTCGAGGACTCGCTCATGGTCTCCGACATCTACGCCGGGACCGCCGAGCTGGAGCTCAAGCACGCGATGTACGCGCCGAAGCTGGACCCGGTGCCGGTGATCTCGATGCTGGCCTACGCCACCGAGCACATCGGGATCGTGGGTACGGCGTCCACCACCTTCTACCCGCCGTACCTGCTGGCCAGGACGTTCTCGACACTCGACCACGTGACCCGCGGCCGGGTCGGCTGGAACATCGTGACCTCCAGCGAGGACCGCGCCGCGCAGAACTTCGGCATGGACAAGCTCCCCGAGCACGACCTCCGCTACGAGATCGCGGAGGAGTTCGTCGAGGTGGTCACGGCGCTCTGGGACTCCTGGGCGCCGGACGCGGTCGTCGCCGACCCGATCAGCGGCTACTACGCCGACCACACCAAGGTCGCGCCGATCCACCACGAGGGCAAGCACTTCTCGGTCCGGGGTCCGCTGAACACCCCGCGCAGCCCCCAGGGGCGACCGGTGATCTGCCAGGCGGGGGCGTCGCCCCGGGGCCGGGACTTCGCCGCCAAGAACGCCGACATGCTGCTGTGCATCCCGAACGGGCTCGACGGGATGAAGGAGTACCGGGACGACATCCGCGCCCGCGCCGCCGCGCACGGCCGCGACCCGGACGACATCAAGGTGTTCTTCGTGGTGGCGCCGATCATCGGTCGCACGATGGAGGAGGCCCAGGCCAAGGAGGCCGCCTTCCGCGCGGACAAGCAGCGCAACTTCGAGAAGCAGATGGTGCACTTCGGGGCGATCATGGAGATCGACTTCTCCGTGCTGGACCCGGACCTGCCCATCCCGGACGACGTGACGACCAACGGCCACCAGGGCACCTTCGAGGGCTGGAAGCAGGCCTTCGGCGGCCGCACCATCAAGGACGCCGCCAGCGACATGCGGGTGGCGAGCATGCCGCTGGTCGGCACCCCGGACCACATCGCCGACGAGATGGACAAGGCGATGGAGCACGTCGGCGGCGACGGGTTCATGTTCCTCGCCCAGCCCACGAGCCGGGAGTACATCCGCGAGATCACCGAGGGCCTGTGCCCGGCGCTGCGCCGCCGCGGCCTGATCCGCACCGGGTTCGCCCACGAGCACTTCCGCGACAACATGAGGAGCTTCGACTGATGTTCCGCCTCGGATGGTTCCTGGGCAACGGCTTCGGCATGCAGCCCTGGTTCGGCGACTGGGCGGGCCGGTCCATGACTGAGTGGACGCAGCCCGGGCTCTACGTCGACCTGACGACCTCGCTGGAACGCGCGGGCTTCGACCTGCTGTTCATCGAGGACACCTCGATGGTCGAGGACACCTACGGCGGCTCCGCGGAGACCACGCTCAAGTACGGGCTGATGGCGCCCAAGAACGACCCCGTGCCGCTGGTGCCACTGCTCGCCGCGGCGACCGAGCACATCGGCATCGCGGTGACGATGTCCACCATCCAGTACCCGCCCTTCCTGGCCGCGCGCTCGATGGTCACGCTCGACCACCTGACGAAGGGCCGCGCGGGGGTCAACGTCGTCACCTCGGTGACCCACCGCGTCGCCCAGAACTTCGGCTACGACCAGCACTTCGACCACGCCGAGCGCTACGCGATGGCCGAGGAGTGGATGGACTGCGTCAGCGCGCTCTGGGAGTCCTGGGGGCCCGACGCGCTGGTGCACGACCAGGTCACCCCGCGCTACGCCGACCACACGAAGGTCACCCCGATCGACTTCGTCGGCCGGTACTTCAAGGTCCGGGGCCCGCTGAACACCATCCCGGGCCCGCAGCGGCGCCCGGTCGTGGCCCAGGCGGGCAACTCCACCCCGGGGCGCGAGCTGGCCGCCCGCAACGCCGACACCATGCTCGCCCTGGCGAAGACGCCCGCCGAGATGAAGGCGCTGCGCCAGGACATGGACGAGCGCCTGATCCGCCACGGCCGCAAGCCGGAGGACCTCAAGATCCTGTTCATGGCGGTGCCCTTCCTGGGGGACACCGACCGGGACGCCCAGGAGCGCTTCGACCGCCACCACGCGCGGAAGAAGGACCCGAACAGCATCGAGCAGCGGCTCTGGTACCTGTCCTACGTCTCCGGCGGGGTCGTGGACTACAAGAAGTACGACCTCGACGGGCCGGTGCCCCAGGAGGTCGGCAACGGCGAGACCACCACGGCCAAGGCCTGGCTCGAGGGCTCCCGGGACATCACGCTGCGCGACCTGGCCGAGGGGCCGGGCAACTACGGCATGGAGTTCGTCGGGTCGTCGGAGACCATGGCGGGCCAGATGGCCGAGGCCATGGAGGAGGCGGGCGGCGACGGCTTCCTGCTCTACCCCGAGGTCACCCGGCGGTCGATCATGGAGGTCTGCGACGGCCTCGCGCCCGCCCTGCGCCGCCGCGGCGTGATCCGCGACGGCTACTCCCACAAGACCTTCCGCGAGAACCTGCTCTCCTTCTAGCTCTGTCGAGTGGGCAGCGCCGCCCCGCCGAACCCGCCGAGGAGCCCCATGACGACCAGTGCCCTGGAAGAGTCCACCCAGGCCACCCCGACCCCGCAGCCCGACGCCCTGCTGGAGGTGCGCGGCCTGACGATCACCTACCCCACCCCGACCGGCCCGTTCACCGCGGTCGACGGCGTCGACCTGGTCCTGCGCCCGGGCGACAAGGTCGCCGTGGTGGGGGAGTCCGGATCCGGCAAGACCAACGCCTGCATGGCCGTCGCGGGGTTCCTCGCGCCGGAGGCGCAGGTCTCCGCCGAGGCGATGGCGTTCGCCGGGGCGGACCTGCGGGCGCGCCGCGCCCTGGCGATCCCGGAGCGGATCACCGGCGTGGGCGTGGTCTTCCAGGACGCCATGACCTCGCTCGATCCGGTGTGGACGGTCGGCCAGCAGCTGTGCGCGGTGATCCGGCACAACGAGAAGCTCTCGCGCAAGGAGGTCCGGGCGCGCGCCGCGGACTGGCTGCGCCGGGTGGGGCTGCACGACACCGAGCGGGTGCTCGCGGCCCGGCCCTACGAGCTCTCCGGCGGCATGCGGCAGCGCGTGATGATCGCGATCGCCCTCAGCGCGCGACCGCGGCTGCTCATCGCGGACGAGCCGACCAGCGCGCTCGACGCCACCCTGTCCCGGGAGCTGATGCAGCTCATGGTCGAGCTGACCGAGGAGCTGGGCGCGGCGCTGCTGATGGTCAGCCACGACATGGCGCTGTGCCAGGCGTTCACCGACCGCACCGTGGTGATGTACCAGGGCCGGGTCGTGGACCAGGGCCCGTCGCGGACCCTGGCGGACACGGCCACCCACGCCTACACGCGCGGCCTGATCGCCTGCGTGCCGCGGCTGGAGAACGCGGACTGGAAGCGGCTGCCCACGATGGCCCGCGTCGAAGGGGTGCCCGCGTGAGCGCCACGATCCAGTTCACCGACGTCCGACGGGTGTTCCGCGGGCGCGGCGGCGCCGAGCACGCCGCCGTCGACGGGGTGGACCTGCTGGTGGACTCCTCGACCCGGCTCGGGATCGTCGGGGAGTCCGGGTCGGGCAAGTCCACCGTCGTGCGGATGATGCTCGGCCTGGACCACCCCACCGCGGGCTCGGTGGAGTTCGACGGGGTGCCGCTCGCCTCGATGTCCGCCCCCGCGCTGCGGGCCTTCCGCAGGCAGGTGCAGCTCGTCGCGCAGGACACGTCGTCGTCCTTCGACCCGCGGCGCACGCTGCGGGACGCGCTGCGCAAGCCCTGCCACAACCTGCTCGAGCTGGACACCGCGGCGGCGGACGCGGCCATCGACCGCACCCTGGAGGCGCTCTCCCTCGATCCCGCGCTGGCCGCGCGCAAGCCGCACCAGGTCTCCGGTGGGCAGCGGCAGCGGTTCTCGATCGCCAGGGCGCTCGTGGTGGAGCCGACGGTGATCGTCTGCGACGAGGCCGTCTCGGCGCTGGACGTGTCCGTGCAGGGCTCCGTGCTGAACCTGCTCAAGGAGCACTGCGAGAACCACGACGCGGGGCTGGTGTTCGTGTCCCACGGGCTGCCCGCCACCGCGTTCATCTCCGAGGAGCTGGTCGTGATGTACCAGGGTCGGGTCGTGGAGCGCGGGCCGGTCGGCCGGGTGCTGTTCGAGACCGAGCACCCCTACACCCAGACGCTGGTCGACGCCTACCGCGTGACCGAGGGGGTGCCCTCATGACACACCTCTGGACGCGCAACGGCTGGTGGGTGCGCAGGCTCGCGGTCCTGCCGCTGCACCTGCTGATCTTCGCCCTGGTGGTGTTCTTCCTGGTCAAGCTCATCCCTGGAGACCCGGTCGCCGTGCTCTCGGGCGGGCAGCCGATGACCCCCGAGCAGTACGAGGCCACTCGGGCCTCGCTCGGGCTCGCGGACCCGATCTGGGTGCAGCTGACCACCTTCCTGGGCGACGCGGTGCGGCTGGACTTCGGGAACTCGATCATCAGTGGCATCGGCGTGATGGACGAGATGAGCACCCGGCTGCCGGAGACCGTCGAGCTGGCGGTGATGGCGATGACGATCTCCGCGCTGCTCGCGCTGGCCCTGGGGTTCCTCGTGGTGCTCCGGCCGCGCAACGCGGTGTCCCGCGTGATCGCCTCCTACGCCCGGGCCGCGGGCGCGGTGCCGGACTTCTGCCTCGGGGTGGCCGGTGTGTTCGTCTTCTACTCGGTCCTGCACTGGGCGCCCGCCCCGATCGGTCGCTACGCCACCTCGCTCAACGCACCCCCGCGCACCACCGGCTTCCCGTTCCTCGACGCGCTGCTCTCCAGCGACACCGTGCTGATGTCGTCGATGATCCAGCACCTCTGGCTGCCGATCGGAGTGCTCGTCGTCGCCTACGCACCGATGCTGCTCAAGCTGTTCATCCGCTCCCTGGACCAGGCCAAGAACGCCCAGGCCACCCGGTTCCGCATCGCGTCCGGGGCGTCGCGGCCGATGGTGCTGCTCAGCGTCGGGCGGCGTGCGCTGCCGTCCACGATCGCCATGTTCGGCACCATCTTCGGGTTCATGGTCGGCGGGGCGGTCGTCGTCGAGCAGCTGTTCGCGATCCCGGGGATGGGGGAGTACGCGGTCCAGGCCGTCACCCGCGCGGACTTCGTGGCGCTGCGCGGGTTCCTGCTGGTGGTCGGCGCGGTGTCGCTGATCGTGTTCTTCCTGGTCGACGTCGTCACCATGTCCCTCGATCCGCGGCGCCGCCCCGGCGTCGCGACCGCCGGAGGCTGAGCCGTGGCCCTCGCTCTCGACACCCCGGACCGCGACACGCGGCGCAGGCGGACCAGGCGGCCCGGCATCGCGTCGGTCACCCTGGTCCCGGCGGCGATCCTGGTGCTGCTCGCCGTGCTCGGTCCGGTCCTGGTGCCCTTCAGCCCGATCGACGTCGTGGACCGGCCGGACCTGCCGCCCGGCGGCGCGCACTGGTTCGGCACCGACTCCGCGGGCATGGACGTGTTCTCCCGGACCATCGCCGCCACCCGCAACAACCTGCTGATCGGGCTGATCACCACAGTGCTGGCCACCTCGCTGGGCATCCTGATCGGGCTCGTCGTCGGGATGAACGAGTCCCGGCGCGGTCCGGTCGGCACCCTGGCCCGCGGGGTCTCGCGCGCGCTCGACCTCGTGCAGGCCGTCCCGGCGATCATCATCGGCCTGGTCCTGATCGCGTTCTTCGGCGCCTCGATCCCGTCGCTCACGGTGGCGCTGACGGTCTGCCTGCTCCCCAACCAGGCGCGGCTGGTCCGGGCCGAGGTCCTGCGGGTGCGGGGCGAGGCCTACCTGGACGCGGCGCGGGTCTCCGGGGACTCCGAGCTCGTGCTGATCGCCAAGCACGTCCTGCCCAACTCGTCCTGGCCCGCGCTCGAGAACGCCTCGCTGGTGTTCGGCTCGGCGATCGTGCTCACCGCGGGGCTGGGGTTCCTCGGCGTCGGGTTGCACCCGCCGACCCCGGAGTGGGGCTCGATGATCGCGATCGGCGCCCCGGGCGCCGCCTCCGGCCGGTGGTGGTCGGCGCTGTTCCCCGCCGTCGCGCTCGCCCTCACCGTGTTCGCCGTGTCCGGCGTGGGTCGCCGGCTCTTCGGGGACGACTGACCCACCCCCGTCCCGTGACGACCGACCTCCCCCCACCCACCCCAGAAGAAGGAGACACCCATGTCCGCACTCCGCTCCCCCGGGGGGACCGGTCGATGGAGACGGTCCCGCGCCGCCCTGGCCCTCGCCGCGGTGACGGCGTTCGCCGTGGCCTGTTCCTCGTCGGCGAACAACCCGGGCACCGCCGCGGGCGGTGACGGGGCCTCGATGACGATCGTCACCCCCGACACCGGCATCACCTGGACCCTCGACGACGGCTTCGGCGGCTTCGAGCCCGGCAAGAACGTGCAGGCCACGCTGCTGCGCAAGCCGTTCGTCGACTCCCCGCAGGGCCGCGGAGTGCAGCAGCAGGACGTCTACAACTACGGCCCGTACCTCGCGTCGAGCTACGAGGTCAGCCCGGACGGGCTCACCTACACCTTCCACCTCTCCAACGCGATCAGCGCCTCGGGCAACGAGATCACCAGCGACGACGTGCTGTGGAGCTACGAGCGCAAGTTCGGCACCCCGGGGTCGCTGGCCGCGGGCATCATGGCGCCCTCGCTGACCGACCCGGCCCAGCAGATCAAGAAGATCGACGACAAGACCTTCACCATCACCATCCCGCAGGCGGGCCTGGGCACCACGTTCCTCGCCCTGCTCTCGGACCTGTGCGGGCAGATCTACGACAGCACCGAGCTCAAGAAGCACGTGACCCCGGACGACCCGTACGCGGTCAAGTGGTCCGCCCAGAACCCGAACTACGGCTTCGGGCCCTACGAGGTCACCGACTACAAGCCCGGCCAGTCCGTGACCATGACCGCCCGGGACGACTTCGTGCTCGGCCCGCCGAAGGTCAAGACGATCAACATCCGGATCGTGCCCGACCCCGGTACCCGTGCCAACGCCGTCAAGAACGGTGACGCGGACCTGGCCGAGAACGTGACCCCCGCGGACTCCGCGACGCTGTCGCAGGACCCGAACCTGATCGCGCCGCAGGTCAGCAACCCGAACACCTACATCATGATGCCGCTGGTCACCAACAAGGCGCCCTTCGACAACACGCTGGTCCGGCAGGCGATGGCCTACGCCACGCCCTACCAGCAGATCATCGACAACGTCTACCGCGGGCTCGCCCAGCGCAAGGGTCCCGGCTTCCTGCTCGACGACGCGCCGGGCTACTCGAACGCCGGGTTCCCCGACTACACCTACGACCCGGCGAAGGCGAAGGCCCTGCTCGCGCAGGCCGGGTTCCCGAACGGCGTCGGGTTCACCCTGGCCGTGTCGGCGGCCGAGCCGGACGTCCGCGAGGCGGCCATCCAGATCCAGACCCAGGCCAAGGCGGCCGGGTTCGACATCACGATCGACGAGATGCCCGCGTCGGAGTTCGCGCAGCAGCGGACCAACCACACCTCGCAGGCCTTCATCCTGCGGGACTACGCGATCACCCTCACCCCGCCGTACGAGCTGCTCGTCTACACGGCCCCGAACGGCGCGAACAACTTCGCGGACTGGTACTACAAGCCCTTCCAGGACGCCCTCGCCTACGGCAACACCCTGCCGGACGCGTTGTCCGACCAGGCGGGCCAGGCCTGGAACTCCGCGGAGAAGATGTACCTCGACGAGGCGCCGATCGTGTTCATCGGGCAGGTGCAGCCGAACGTGCTGGTCTCCAGCCGGATCACCGGCTACGCCTGGACCTCGGACAACTGGATCGACTACTTCAACTTCGGGACGGTGTCGCCCTAGCTGTGGAATGACACCATGTCTGCGCGGTAGTGCGCGTAGGCGAACTCGTGGATGACGCCGTCGGCGTCGGACAGGGTCTGGTCCCGCACGAGCAGCCCCGCCCCCGGGCTGACTCCGAGCAGGGCCGCGGTCTGCTCGTCCGCGTCGACGGCGTCGATCCACGTCTGCATCCGGCCGAACGGCCTGCCGTAGATGGCCTCGAACGTCGTGGCGATGTCGTGGATGGCGGACCGGTGCTCGAACATGTCGATGCTCGGGTCGATCTGGAAGGCGACCAGGGTGCCGATCGTGGTGCCCTCGCTGGAGATGAGGTACTCGATCATCCGCAGCTGGGAGCGGTCGGTGGGCATGCGGCTGCGGATGAGCCCGTGCGCGGGGAACGTGTCGTCCCCGATCAGCCGGTAGTCCAGAGGCCCGCCCGCCTGGGTGTCCACGACGTCCTGCATGGGGATCTGCACGGGCTTGGCGTGCACGTACGTGCCGATGCGGCGCTGCCGGGTGACCAGCCCCTCGTCCGCCAGCAGCTGCAGGGCGAACCGGACCGACGAGCGCGTGGTCCGCAGCTGCTGCACGAGGTCGTCCTCGGTCAGCGGGTCGCCCGCGCGCAGCAGCCCCGACTTGATCGAGGAGCGGATGAGCTGGTGGACCAGCCGGGCCGAGCGGTTCCGGGGCTCGTTGGGCCCGCCGACCGACCGGGGGTGCCGCCGCGCCTGAGCGGGGACGTCCATGCGCCATACCTCTCCCAGATACCTACACCGCGGCGCTGGGGTCCCACCCGCGAGGATAGCCGGGGCGGCGGTCGCGGGGAACGGCTCGGCTCACGCGATGTGGGGTGTGCCTGCGCAGACGAGCAGGGCGGCGGTGCGCCTGCCGACGCCGAGGGCGCAGGCCTCGCGCAGGTCGGTCTCGGTGTCCACGTCCCGGCGCAGACCCGGGAGCCCGCCGCCGACCGGGACCGCGCCGGAGGCGACGTGTGCGGCGGCGGAGCCGGGGCCGAAGCGGGGGTCGAGCGGGGTGCCCGCAGGGCTGAGCAGGAGCGTGGTGCCGGTGCCCGCGGCGTCCGCGACGAAGGCGCGCGCGTGCCCGGCGAGCGCGGCCTCCAGCTCCTCGGGCTTCAGGGCGGGGAGGTCGGCCTGGAGGGCGCCCCGGGCGAGCCCCGCCGAGAGGGCCGCCGCGCCGTGGCGGTAGGCGGCGTTGAGCCCGCCCGCGGGCTCGTCCCGCACGACGCGGACGGTGCCCGTCAGCGCCGCGGCGACGCGTTCGTCGTCGGTCACCACGACGATCTCCGCGACCGAGGGCGCGGCGAGCGCGGCGTCGATCGTGTCCAGGGCGAGCGCGAGGGCCAGCTCCGCGTGCCGCGCGGGGTCGCCGACACCGCCGTCCGCGGCGCCCCGCAGGCGCGACTTCCCCCGGTCGAGACCCTTGACGGGCACCACCAGTCCGGCACGCACATCCTCATCCTAGGCGGGTGGACCTCGGGTAACGGGACAAGGAAGGATCAGGGGCGTGACGCGCGAGAAGGGTGGCTTCTGGGTCGACCTCGCGGCGGCGGTGTTCTACCCGTCGTCGTGGCTGGTGGGGCGCCCCCGGTACGAAGGGCGGGAGTACCTGCCCGCCACGGGTGGGGCGCTGGTCGTCGCCAACCACATCTCCTACCTGGACCCCCTCTACACCGCCCTGTGGGTGCACAGCGCGCGCCGGGTGCCGCGGTTCCTCGCCAAGGCGAGCCTCTGGCGGGTGCCGGTGTTCGGGAAGGTGCTCGTCGGGTCCGAGCAGATCCCCGTGCACCGCGACTCGGCGGACGCGCAGCAGAGCCTGCGGGACGGGATCGCCGGGCTCGCGAACGGGAAGGTCGTGGTGATCTACCCGGAGGGCACGATCAGCCGCGACCCCGACGGCTGGCCGATGCACTCCCGCACCGGCGCCGCCCGGCTCGCGCTCAGCTCGGACGTCCCCGTGATCCCGGTGGTGCACTGGGGCACCCGGGAGATCTACGACCACTACCGCAAGCGCTTCCGCCCGCTGCCGCGCACCACGGTGCACGTCCGCGGGGGTGCGCCGATCGACCTGAGCGCCTACCGGGGCAAGCCCGTCGACGCCACCGTGCTGCGCGAGGTGACGGACCTGATGATGACCCGGTGCCGGGAGCTGCTCGCCGAGGTGCGCGGGGAGACCGCCCCCGCGGACTTCTACCGCCACGCCCCCATCGCCGCTCCGGAGACCGACTCGTGACGGCCCTCGCGCGCGTCGCCGTCCTCGGCGCCGGCTCGTGGGGCACGGCGTTCGCGAAGGTCGTCGGGGACTCGGGCCGCGATGTCGTGCTGTGGGCCCGGCGGCCCGAGGTGGCCACCGCGGTGTCCGAGCGCCGCGAGAACCCGGACTACCTGCCCGGGATCCGGCTACCCGAGACCGTGTCCGCCACGACGAACGCCGCCGCGGCGCTCTCGGGCGTGGACGCCGTGGTGTTGGCGGTGCCCTCGCAGACGCTGCGGGGCAACCTCGCCGACTGGAAGCCGCTGCTGCCGCCCGGGCGCACCCTCGTCTCGCTGGCCAAGGGTGTGGAGCTGGGCACGCTCAAGCGGATGAGCGAGGTGATCGCGGAGGTGGCCGAGGTGCCGTCGGCCCAGGTCGCGGTGGTGAGCGGACCGAACCTGGCGCGCGAGATCGCCGCCGGGGAGCCGACGGCCACGGTGATCGCCTGCTCCGACCACGAGCGCGCGCTCGCCCTGCAGGCGGCCACGTCGAACGACTACTTCCGGTCCTACACGAACACGGACGTCGTCGGGTGCGAGCTCGGTGGCGCAGGCAAGAACGTGATCGCGCTGGCCGTCGGGATCGCCGCGGGGATGGGGCTGGGGGACAACAGCCGCGCCTCGCTGATCACCCGCGGGCTGGCCGAGACCTCCCGGCTCGGCGCCGCGCTGGGCGCCGACCCGCTGACGTTCGCGGGGCTCGCCGGGCTCGGCGACCTGGTGGCGACGTGCTCGTCGCCCCTGTCGCGCAACCGGACCTTCGGCGAGCACCTCGGCCGGGGCGAGTCGCTGGCCCGGGCCGAGGCGGCCAACCACGGGCAGGTCGCGGAGGGCGTGAAGTCCTGCCTGTCGATCTGCGAGCTGGGGGAGCGGCACGGCGTGGAGCTGCCGATCGCCGACGCCGTCCGGCGGGTGTGCCACGAGGGCTACTCGGCGCGGGAGATGGCCAAGGAGCTGATCTCCCGCGCACCGAAGGCGGAATGACCCCGTGAGTGGCGATAGTCGCTGGAGCGACTATCGCCACTCACGGAGACGGAGGGGACATGGCGGGGGACGGGACGCGGTGCGTCGGGCATCCGACGGGCGAGCCGGGGGAGCCGGTGCACCCGGGGCCGGTGCTGTCGTCGACCTTCCACCTGGGGACGGGGGACGAGCCGTACTTCTACGGCCGCGCCGGTAACCCCACGTGGACGGCGTACGAGTCCGCGATCGGCGCGCTGGAGGGCGGGCACTGCGTGGCCTTCGCCTCCGGGATGGCGGCGGTGTCCACGGTGCTGCGGCTGTGCGCGCGGCCCGGCACCGCGGTCGTCCTGCCGTCCGACGGGTACTACGTGTCCCGGCTCGTCGCGTCCGAGGAGCTCGCGCCGCTCGGAGTGGAGGTGCGCGAGTTCGCGACGGCCGGGTCTCCCGCCTCCTTCGCGGGCGCCACCCTGGTGCTGGTGGAGACGCCGTCGAACCCGGGGCTCGAGGTCTGCGACATCCGCGCCCTGGCCGACGCGGCGCACGAGGCCGGTGCCCTGCTCGCGGTCGACAACACCACCGCCACCCCGCTGGGGCAGCGGCCGATCCCGCTCGGCGCGGACTTCGTGATCTCCAGTGACACCAAGGCGATCGCCGGGCACGGGGACGTGCTGATGGGCCACGTGACCTGCAGTTCCGCCGCGCTGGCGGAACAGGTGACCCTGATGCGGACCCGTGGCGGTGCCATCCCCGGCCCCTTCGAGACCTGGCTCGCCCACCGCGGCCTGGCCACGCTGGACCTGCGGCTGGAACGGCAGGCGCGCAACGCCCACGCCCTGGTCCAGGCCCTGCTGACCCACCCCGCGGCCGCGGACGTCCGGTGGCCGGGCCTGCCGTCGGACCGCTCGCACGAGATCGCCTCGAGACAGATGCGGCGGTGGAACGGGGTCCTGCGTTTCACTCTGCCCTCGGCCCGCGCCGTCGAGCAGTTCCTGGAGGCCTCGTCGCTGGTGGTCTCGTCGACGAGCTTCGGCGGGGTCAACACCTCCGCCGACCGGCGGGCGCGGTGGGGGGACGCGGTGCCCGAGGGGCTGCTGCGGCTCTCCGCGGGCATCGAGGACACGAACGACCTGGTCGACGACGTGCTGGGGGCCTTGGACCGGGTCCGGACGTGAGAGCGGCCCGCCCCCGGCGGGGACGGGCCGCTCGCGCACCGATCGGGGCGGTGGGCCGATCGGGGCGTCTCCACCGCGGATGCGGTGAAGCCGTGTACGCCTGGATGTTCGCCGATCCGTAGGTGGGTGTTAACCCTGAGTGGCGAGACTTCCTCAGTCTTGGGTACGGAGCACGCGCAGCGCCGCCTCCGCGTCCACCCCGGTGGTGGCGGCGCGCAGGTACAGCCCGTTCAGCGCGGCGGCCACGGTCTCGGCCCGGTCGGGGGCGAGCCGGGCGGCGAGGGCGTCCACGGTCGCGTCCCACCGGGTCAGCTCGCTGCGCAGGTCGGGGCGGCGGGCGGCGAGCAGCCAGAGCTCGTACTCCGCGACCAGGGCTGCCGGGTCGAGCGCCGCGACATGGGCGGCCAGCGCCTCGACCGAGGGGAGCTCCGCGAGCTCCGCGCAGTACCGGTCGTTGACCTCGCGCAGGGTCGTGACCAGGAGATCGTCGACGCTCGCGAAGTAGTAGAGCACCGCGCTGGGCGGCACGTCGGCCTCCGCGGCGACCGTGCGCTGGGACACCGCCGCCACCCCGTCGCGACCCACGACCCGGAGGGTGGCCTCCAGCAGGGCCCGCCGCCGCACCGCCCCCTTGGCCCGGCGGCCGTCAGGCATGGGTGGTGCGGCCCAGCTCGAGGGCCAACACCCCGGCGATGACCAGCGCGATCCCGCCCACCTGCACCCAGCTCAACGGCTCCTTCAGGAACACGGCCCCGATCACGGCGATCAACGCCACCCCCGCCGCCGCCCAGATCCCGTACGCCACCCCGATCGGGATGCCGCGGTTCAGCGCCTGGGAGAGCGAGAAGAACGCCGTGCCGTACCCCACGACCACGATCACCGACGGCCAGAGCTTCGAGAACCCCGCGGAGAAGCGGAGCGCGACCGTGCCGGTCACCTCCGCCAGGATCGCGCCGGCGAGCCAGAACCACATGGGGGTCAAACTACCTGAGCGAGCGCTCCAGTTTCGGTGCGCCGCTCGTCGGGCGGCACGCACCGTCCCTCGCCACCGCGTGTCCGCCGCAATATCACACGTGCGTAACCGGCCTCTCGTATGGTCGACTTAGCTAGAGCTGACGGAGGTGGTCGCGTGCCGGACCGACAACCCCAAGTCCTCGCCGCTGTCCCGGACACCGGGGGAGCCGCGGGGGAGGCGGGCGAGGTCACCTCGCTCCCGCCGGGTTCCAGGGTGTTGCTGCTCAACGCCAGTTTCGAACCCTTGGCCGTGGTCACGGCGAAACGCGCGATCGTGCTGATGCTCTCCGGCAAGGCCGAGTGCGTCCAGGCCGCCCTCGAGGGCGCGGCCTTCCATTCCGAGAACCTCACGGTGCCGGCACCGTCGGTGATGCGGCTCTCCCGCTACGTCCGGGTGCCCTACCGCCGTGCCGTCCCGATGACGCGGGCCGGTGTCCTCCGCCGTGACCTGCGGCGTTGCGCGTACTGCGGCAAGAAGGCGGACACCATCGACCACGTGATCCCGCGCAGCCGCGGCGGGGCGCACTCGTGGGAGAACTGCGTGGCCGCCTGCAAGGCCTGCAACTCCAAGAAGGCGGACAAGCTCCTCGACGAGCTCGGTTGGACGCTGGAGAAGGCCCCCAAACCGCCCAACCGGGCTGCGGGTGGGGTGCTGGTGCTGGCGGTCGAGCCGCATCCCGCCTGGGAGCCGTGGTTGAGCGAGGCGGCCTGACGTCGGCTGGTTGCTCGACGTAACGCACGTCACGTACCGGGCGAGACACTCCGGGTGACGACGTCGCGATGGGCCGTGCTGCTGTGCAAGTTCAAGGGCGATGACAGTGAGCCGCTGCCCCGAGCCCGCTACGAGGAGCTGTTCACCGGGCCCGGGCTGGGGCGGTGGAACATGCCGGACTTCTTCTGCGCCGTCTCGCACGGGCAGCTCGAGCTCGCGATGGACGTGCACGGCTGGATGGAGCTCGCCCAGAAGCAGTCGGAGTACGTCGGCAGCGGCGCGAACCCGCAGGGCAGGCTGGACCTGATCACGTGGGCGCGCGAGGCCGCCGCGGGAGCGGGCATCGACCTGAGCCCGTACGCCAACCTGGTGGTGGTGACGAACGCGCCGTCGGATCTCTTCGGGGGCGGCTCGGGCGTCGTCTGTTACGACGACGGCAGGAACCTGGCGATGTCCGGGCTCGCGCCCGGCCTGCTCGGCCAGGAGATCGGGCACGGGTTCGGGTTGGCGCATTCCCGACTCGACGGGACGACCGACGACTACACCGACCCGTTCGACGTCATGAGCACCGCCCGCGCTCGCATGGCGGACAACCCGTTCTGGACGACGCGCACCGTCCGCGGGGACGCCGTGTACCCCATAGGCCCCGGCCTCAACGCGGGCAACATGACCATCGCGGGGTGGGTCGACCAGAGCCGGGTCCGGCGGATCACCTCGGGGCACGCGGTGGACACGGTGGTCGAGCTGCGGCCGCTGCACCGCCACGACCTCCCCGGCTTCCTGATGATCGACTACCGCGGCCTGCTCGTGGAGTTCCGCCACAACAGCGACTGGGACGCCGGCATCGGCGCGCCCGCGGTGCTCGTGCACCGCATCGAGGACGGCATCACCTACCTGGTGAAGGACCAGAACGGCCAGACGGCGGGCGTCCCCGGCAGCACGTGGGGCCCGCAGATCAGCTCGATCACCGTCGAGTCCATCGACGCCGCCAACCTCAGCGCGCGGGTGCGGCTGAAGTCCATCAACTTCGTGCCGGACATCCCGGAGTTCGAGCCGAGCCTGGCCGATCTCATGGAGCAGCAGCCGCACGAGATCTCCGTCGCGGCCGCCTTGGCTCGTGTGGGGGAGGAGCTGAGGTTCTCGTCGCCGACGGAGCTGGGGATGTAGGCGCCCTCGGGAGCCGAATCGATAACGAACCACGGCCTGCGCCGACACACCCTGCGAGATCCGCCGCTCCTGCCGGTGGACCATTGCAGATGGGAGACCTCATGGGCGCCGTGGACCCGCTCGTCGTGCCGTCGAACCCCAGGATCGCGGTGCTGGGCGACAGCCTCGCGGCCGGACTGGGCGTTCGGGAGCACTCCTACCCCCGGATGGTGGCCAAGGACCTGCAGGCGAGCGCGATCCTGATGAAGGCGAAGGCCAGCCGCCCGGTCGAGGAGTGCACGGCGCTGCTGCCGCGGCTCGACAAGTTCGAGCCGGACCTGGTCTTGATCAGCACCGGGCAGACCGAGTCGCTCGTGCATCCCCGGGCCTTCGTGAACCGGGCCGTCGAGCGCTTCGGTCCGGAGTCGTGGCGGGGGCTCGTCGGGCTCGACGCGAGGCCCTTCTACTCTGCGGAGCCGGACAAGCGACGCAGCGAGATGCGCAGCACTGCCGCGCGCATCGCGGTCAAGAACGCGGCGATCCACCTCACGGGAGGCGTCCCCCGGGTGCCGCACGAGACCTACCGCGCGCAGTTCCGCGCCTTCCTCGACGAGACCGACCGGCGCGGCTGGCCGGTCGTCGTCGCGAGCATCGGCTTCCCCAACGCCGTGTTCTACCCCCGGTCGCGCCGAAGCCTCGCCGTGGCCGAGCGCATCCAGGTGGAGGAGGCCGCGGGGCGCCCGAACGTCCGCATCGTGCACCTCAACGGGCTGGTCGACTTCCGGCGGGACACGCTCGCGGACCGCTGCCACCCGTCGGTGCTGGGGCACCGCAAGATCGCCGACGCCCACCACGCCGTGCTCGAGGTCGCGCCGGCCGCCGAGATGTCGCAGTCGATCGGCTCCTGACCTCGCGTATCCCCGCGTGTTCTCACTCCGAGTGAGCGTCGCCACAACGAGGGAACGTCCGGGCGTGCTTCGGCGAACACAGCAGTGACTGTCGCCATCGTCGCCGAGAGTCAGCGGGTGTAGGCCGTTCGGGGTAACAGGCTCACCCGGTGAGAGCAGGGGAAATCCGGGTGGTGTTCGTCGGGGCCGAACTCGCTGGGGGTAACGCGATGGTACGAGCGGTCGATTCACTAACACGAAAGGGTGAGAGGGTCGCAGTGTGTCCTGTCGCCCTGACCTGGTCGAGTACAGCGAAGCGGGGTAACACGGCGTGACGGCGATGGAGAAGAACGAGTCGCATCCCGCCTCACTGCTCCCGGTGCCCGCCGGTGTGCCCCTGCAGCCGAAGGTCGAGCTGCTTCGATCCGAGGCGTTCCAGGCCGGGCCGATCGTGCAGCTGTTCGGGGGTATCCCCACTCTCCTGCTCGTGGCCGACACGGTCGCGGTCTTCGTGGCCTGTGTCCTGGCGGGGCTGGAGCGGCCCGCCGTCGTGGCCGTGCTGGGGATCGTGCTCAGCACCCGCTACTGCTTCAAGGTCTACCGGGGTCGGCTGCGGCTGTCGTTCCTGCAGGAGCTGCCGCGCTCGGTGCTCAGCGTCGCGGTCGCCCTGGCCGTCCTCACCGTCGTCTCGTTCGTCTGGACCCGCGGGCTGTCCGAGCTCCCGGCGATCGCCCTCACCGGATCGCTGTTCCTGGCGCTCACGGTCCCGCTCGAGAACATCGCCTTCCAGCTCGCCCGCTGGGCCCGCAGGCGCGGGCGCACCGAGCGGACCGTGATCGTGGGGGCGAGTCGCGTGGGGCTCGATCTCGCGCGGCTCATGGGCGACCATCCCGAGGTCGGGTTGCGTCCGTTGGGCTTCGTCGATGCGGACGCCTCCGAGGCGGCGGAGTCCGGTCTGCCGGTGCTGGGCTCCGACCTGGCGACGGTCATCCGCGACCAGCGGGTCTCCACCGTGGTGATCGCCTTCAGCGCGGACGCGGACACCCACGTCGTCGACCTCGCCATCACGGCCCGCCAGCTCGGTGTCTCGTTGCTGGTCGTCCCCCGGTTCTTCGAGCTGTACCGAGACGCGCCGGACGTCGAGCGGCTGCGCAGCTACCCCCTGGTCCGTCTCACCACCTCGCCGACCCACTCGCTCAGCTGGTCGGTGAAGATCCTGGTGGACAAGGTCGTCGCGGGTCTGGCGCTCCTCTTCCTGGCTCCGGTCATCCTCATCGCGGCGCTCGCCGTGCTGGTGGAGAGCGGCAGGCCCATCCTGTTCCGGCAGGAGCGCGTCGGACTCGACGGGAAGCTGTTCACCCTGTTCAAGCTGCGGAGCATGCGCCCGGCGGACAACACCGAGTCGGCCACACGGTGGAGCATCGCCGGTGACCCTCGGGTCGGTCCGGTCGGTCGGGTGCTGCGCCGCACCTCCCTCGATGAGCTCCCGCAGCTGTGGAACGTCGTGCGGGGCGACATGAGCCTGGTGGGGCCGCGCCCGGAGCGTCCGGGGTTCGTGCAGGAGTTCTCGGCGATCCACGACCGGTACTGGGCCCGGCACCGCGTGCCGACCGGTCTGACCGGGCTCGCCCAGGTCAACGGGCTGCGCGGGAACACCTCGATCTCGGACCGGGCCCGCTACGACAACTACTACATCGCCAACTGGTCGCTCTGGCTCGATGTCAGCATCATGCTGATGACGGCCAGGGAGCTCGTCCGGCGGGGCGACCATTGAGCATGCCACCCGCGTCCGAGCCGCCCCGCATCGACTACGTCGTCTCCCGGTTCCCGAAGACCTCCGAGACCTTCATCGCCCGCGAGATCGCGGCACTGGAGGACGCGGGGGAGTGGTCCGTCGGTGTTCGTGCACTGTTCCCCTCGCCCGAGTCCACAGCGGTGCACGAGGTCGCCCGCCGGTTCGTCCCCAGGGTGCGGCGGCCCGGGGTCGCCGCGATGCTCGCCGGGGTCCTCTGGGCACTCGTCCGCAGGCCCGGGCCGTTCCTGAGCGCACTCGCGGTGGTCGTCGTCCGGCACCGGTCGGACCCGCGCAGGCTCCTGCGGATGGGGGCCGCCGTGGCGGTCGCCGCCGCGCACGCGCGAGACATGGCCGCCGACCCTCCGGAGCGTGTCCACGCCCACTACGCCACCTATCCGGCATTCACGGCGTGGCTGTGTCGCAGGCTGGTCGGGGTGCCGTACGGGTTCACGGCGCACGCCCACGACCTCTACGTCGACCGCACCCTGCTCGCCGTCGTGGCCGCCGAGGCGGACTACGTCGTCACCATCTCCCGCTACAACCGCGACCTCGTGCTCCGCGAGACAGGGATCGAGCCCGAGCGTGTCACGATCGTCCACTGCGGCGTGGTGCCCGAGGACTACCGCTTCCAACAGCGGGCGCTGCCGCCCGCGGGCCCGCTGCGCGCACTGTGCGTCGCCTCGCTGCAGGAGTACAAGGGTCACGCGGTGCTGCTCGAGGCCCTCGCCAAGGGTGGCCCCGGTGTCGACCGGATCGAGCTGGACCTGGTCGGTGAGGGTGTCCTGGCGGAGTCGCTGCGCGCGCAGGTCGCCGCTCTGGGCCTCGAACGCCGCGTCCGCTTCCTCGGTGGTCGCTCCGAACTGCAGGTCCGCGAGCTGCTCGACCGCGCGCACCTGTTCGTGCTGCCGAGCGTCGTCGCCGCCGACGGTCAGATGGAGGGGTTGCCGGTCGCGTTGATCGAGGCCCTCGCCAGTGGCGTTCCCGCGGTGTCGACGGAGCTGTCCGGCATTCCGGAGATCGTGGAGAACGGCGTCACCGGGCTGCTGGCCGAGCCGGGGAGCGCGGCCGCGCTGCGCGACCGGCTGGAGGAGACGATCGCGGACCCGTGCGGGCGGACGGAGCGCTCCCGGCGCGGCCGCGAGCGCGTGGAGCGAGAGTTCGACCTGCTGGAGAACACCGCACTGCTGGGACGGGTCCTGGCCACTGCCCGGAAGTGGGCCCGCCCGATGTGACGCGTCAGCGACCGCGACGCTTCGGGGAGGGCGGCGCCGCAGGACGCGGAGCCTCCTCCTCGGCGCGCGGCGAGGGCTCGCGGCGGGCTCGCGGATCGGGACGCGGGGTGGTCTGGTCGGACACCAGCAGGTGGGCCTCCAGGAGCTCGTGCTCGAGTGGTTCCCGCCCGGTCCGGCGCA
Source organism: Pseudonocardia oroxyli (assembly GCF_900102195.1). Lineage (GTDB taxonomy): Bacteria > Actinomycetota > Actinomycetes > Mycobacteriales > Pseudonocardiaceae > Pseudonocardia > Pseudonocardia oroxyli. Next base: position 115,308 of record NZ_FNBE01000018.1, on the reverse strand, counting down.
GGGCGAGGCCCACGATGACACCGACCACGGCGGCCGCCGCCACCCAGCCGACCACCAGCCACAAGACCCAGTTCACTCGACCCCCCGAGGTGCCGCTCCGTCCAGGTTGAGCCCTCCGCCGCCTCCCGGCATCGCCGAATCTAAGGAAGTACCCGTGTCCGAGACCGCTCTCGTCGTCAGTGCAGTGTCGCCGGTCCCGGCGGATTCCGGCAAGCGCATGGTCCTCAACGGCATCGTTCGCCACCTCTCCGAACGGCTCGGCCCCGACCGTGTGCACTACGCCCTGCTGGCTCCCCGCGGTGTCCAGGCGCCGGACATCCCCGCGGTGACGCACCGGTTGGACCGCCCCGGCGCGGTGACCCAGCTTGCCACGCTCGGCGGTCGGCTGCTGACCGACCGCACCTACACGGCGCAGGAGTCGATGTTCGGCTCGCGCGAGCTCCGCGACCAGATCCACGCGTTGGTGTCCTGGTTGCAGCCCACGATCGAGGTGTACGACACCGTGCGGATGGGGCAGCACGCCCCCGCTTCGCCGCGGGCCCGAACTCGGGTCCTCTACCTCGACGACCTGTTCTCCGAGCGCTACGACCGCATGCTTCGCTTCGCCGACACCCATGAGGTCGGCTTCGACCCGCTCGGCGAGTTCGCTGCGAACGTGCCCGCGCCGTTGCGTGCCCTGGTCCGTCGGCCCGCGGTCTACCGCCCGGTGCTCCGGATGGAGCGCGACCGCATCCGGCAGCGCGAGATCGCCACCGTTCGGGACTTCGACCGCTGCCTGCTGATCAACCAGCACGAGGTCGACCTGCTGCGCGAGCGCACCGGCTCGACGGCGGTGGAGCGCATCGACGGCCTGCTCCCGGAGATCCCCGCGGCGGAGCGGGCCCCCGTCGACCCGCCCGAGTTCGTGTTCCTCGGCAGGCTCAACCTCCCGCACAACGACGACGCCGTCTGCGCCTTCCTCCGCGAGGTCATGCCCGAGTTGCAGCGTCGGATCCCGGGCGCGGTCCTGCGCGTCATCGGCGGCGGCGCCACCGCGGACCTGACCGCCCTGGCCGAACCCTTCGGCGACCGGGTGCGGATCGAGGGCTTCGTCCCGGACCTGGCGCCGGTCTTCGCCCGTGCCACGGCGACGCTGGCCCCGCTGCGCTTCGGCAGCGGAATCAAGATCAAGATGCTGGAGACGTTCGCCCGCGGGGTCCCGGTGCTGGCGACCGGTCCCGCCGTCGACGGGATCCCGCTGGCCCCCGACGGGTCCGACGGCTGCCTCGTCGAGGACGACCTGGGCCGGTGGGGTGAGCTGCTGGTCGCGGCCGTCGAGCCGGAGCGGAACGCCCAGCTCTCCAAGGCCGCGGGCGAGTTCTACCAGCGGGTCTACGGCCGCGCCGCCGTGACCAGCCGCTACGACCGTATCTTCGGCCTGGACGGGCTCGCCAGCGCGGCCTCGTAGACCCGCCGCAGGTTCCGCACCCACGCGTCGGCCGAGAACTTGGTGCGGGCCTGCGCGACGCCGGCCGTGCCCAGGCGCTCGCGCAGGTCTGCGTCTTCGAGCAGCTCGATCACCGCGGCGGCGAGCGCCGCCGGGTCGTCCCGCTCGAAGAGCAGACCCGTTTCGCGGTGGTCGACGATGTCGGGGATCCCGCCGACCCGGGAGGCGGCGACGGCGCGGCCCGAGGCGGCCGCCTCGATCAGCACCGTCGGCAGGTTCTCGCCGTGGATCGAGGGGAGCAGGACGAGGTCGGCGGATCGGTAGACGGCGGGCATGTCCGAGCGCACCCCCGCCAGGACGACGGACTTCTCCAGGCCGAGCCGGGCGATCCGGTCCCGGATCTCCTCCTCCATTTCGCCGCCGCCGACGAGGCTCAAGACGGCGTCGGGGCAGCGCTCCTGCACCAGTGGCCACGCCTCGATCGCCACCGGAATCCCCTTGAAGTCCCGGAACGCCGCAGGCAGGACGACGACCGGCCCGTCGGTCGCCCGCCCGCCGGTGAGCTCGGTGCGGATGTCCGGCTGCGGTACGTCGGGGGCGTAGAGGTCCAGGTCGACACCGTTGTGCACCACGGTCCAGTTGTCCGGCACCGGTCCCCGCCGGTACATGGCGTGCCAGGAGTCCAGCTGCGCGGTGGACACGAAGATGGTGCGGTCGGCGCGGGTCGCGACGTTCACCGCGAGCCGCTCCCGCCGCGCCTGCCCCTGGATCGTCGGCACCGCGACGTGGTGGAAGGTACAGACCACCGGCGTCCGCGCGAGGCGCGCGGCGGGGACGGCGAGGGTGTTCGCCATCTCCAGGTGCGAGTGGACGACGTCGCAGCGGCTGCGCCGGATCTCGGCCACGATCTGCGGGATCGCGGTGGGGTCCAGCAGGCGCTTGACCCGCAGCATCCGCGGCCGGACCCCCGCCTGGTCGAGCACCTCGAGCGTCTTCGTCGACGCCACCGACTCGTCCATCAGGCTGACGACCTCGAGCTCGATGCCCTCCCTCCGGGCGGCGGTCGCGAGGGGGGCGAGCAGCGTCTCGGCGCCGCCCATCCGAAAGGCGTCCACCAAGGTCAGTACGCGCATCGTCGTCCTCTCTGTGTGAGGGTCAGGCCAGGACCCGGAGACGGTCCCACGGGATCTGTTCCATGCCGTCGTAGTCCCAGCGCATCCCGGCCGCCCGGTACACGGCGCCCGGCTCGGACGGGCCCGCGTCCGGCGCCCGCTCGAAACCGACGCTCAGCGGGGCGGCGCTGACGTCCATCACGTAGCCGCCGTAGCGCTGCATCGCCTCGGCGACGGCCCGCGCGGCGGGCGTCAGGCCGGGGAGGGCGGCCACGTCGAGCGTCGGGTCGAGCTGCAGCCGGGCGCCCTCGGGCAGGCAGTCCGGCCGCCCCGACCGGCCGTCCGTCTTGAGCGCGGGGGCGCGGAAGACGTCCTTGCAGACGTTGTAGCTCTGGAGGGCGAGGGCATGGGGTATCTCGCCCGCTTCGATCTCGCTCAACCGGATCACCCCGGCGAGCCGCGAGGCGCCGGAACCGGTGGCCTGGCCCTGCCAGCCGGAGCCGTCCAGGTCGGTGATCGCGCCGAAGCTGGTCACCCAGCCGGTCGCCGTGCGTCGTGCCTGCCAGAACTCGTAGTTCTTGCCGGTGGCCTCGTCGACGACGACCATGGCGCCGTCCGACCCGTACTGCGGCCGGGCGTCGTCCGGGATGGGCACCTCGACCCCGTCGAACGGGCAGCCGCCCCACTCCTCGTCGATGGTGCAGGTGACGGTGTGCCGGGGGGTGTCCGCGTCGGCACGGTAGAGGGGCAGCCCGAACTCCGCCATGCCCGCATGCAGCATCCGTTCGTAGGTGACGCCTGTGATCAACCGGTCCGAGTTCGGGTCGACCCCCGCGTCCGCCGCGATCGGGGTGTTCCAGGTGCTGTCCGAGGCGAAGGGCTGCTCGAAGGTGGCGTGCCCGGGAGCGAGCACCGTCATCAGCAGCGTCAGGACGAGAAGCACGACCACCACTCCCGCACCCGCTCCGACCAGGAGCAGGCGCCTTCCGGACGGGAGCAGCCTCCTCGTCGACGTCATCGATGCACATCCTCGCGCAGGGCGGTCTCCTCGGCGGCGTCCAACGCGCGGACCATCCGGGTGGCCGCGACCTGCCACTCGGCCTCGACCGCGCGTCTGCCCGCCGCGCCCCACCGGGCCGCCAGCTCCTCGTCCACCAACAGCCGCCGCATCGCCGCCGCGAGCGCGACCGCATCGGACGGCGGCACGAGCAGACCGTTCACCTCATGGTGTACCGCCGCGGGGATGTCACCGACCGCCGAGGCCACGACCGGACGGCCGAAGGTGAAGGCGAGGTGTGCCACCCCACTCTGGCTGGCCCGGACGTACGGTACCACGACAAAACGGGAGGAACCGACCAGATCGGGCACGTCTGCGATGTCCACATAGCCCGGTCGGGCGTCCACGCCGCCGATCTCGCGGGCCCGCTCCAACAGCTGGTCGAGGTCCACGTCCGCGCCGACGCCGCCCGCGAGCACCAAGCGGGCGGTGGGGACGTCCGCCCGCACGAGGGCGAAGGCCTCGAGCAGCACGTCGATGCCCTTGTAGCGGGACCAGGTGCCGAAGAACAGGACCTCCGGGCCCGTCCGCGCGACCGCCTGGACGGGTGCCTCTCCGCGCAGCAACGCCTCGTCGCCGTGCGGGATCACCACGACCTCGCACCGCGGCGCCCAGTGCTCCTGGACGATCGCCCGGGTGTGTTCACCGAGCACGAAGGCCACGTCCATGTCCTGCCAGGCCCGTCGGAATGCGCGCTCGAGCAGCTTGCCGTCCTTCGGCGTCGCGGTGTCCTTGGCGTCCGACCGCGGCAGGGGCTCGTGCGCGACGATCCCGAGCAGGCTGCGTCCGCCGAGCATCCGCGCGATCACGTGCACGAACATCGGCTCGAACGTGAACCGCCAGTGTGACCACACCACGGCGCGCGGCGGGTTCCGGCGAAGCCGGTCTGCGAGCACGACCCACGCGGCGACCAGCTGCGCCGCCCGCTGCAGCCTGCGGAGCTTGCGCAGCGGGCCCCACAGCCCGCCCGTCTCGGCCGGGTGCCAGGTCGGCAGCACCGGGGAGACGACCAGGCCCGGGTGGCGTGATCCGCGCTCCGGGTCCGGACCCGTCACCAGCTCGACCCGGTGCCCCTCGGCGGCCAGAGCCTCGCCGAGCTGCAGCGCGAACTGGAACAGCCCGCCGGACGGAGAGAATTCGACGAGCACGATCCGGTCGTCCACCCTGGTGCCTCCCGCTCCGTGTTTGCGACGCACCGGGCCGAGCGCGAGCCACGCGAGCAGGCAGCCGGCGAGCAGCGCGAGGCCGCTGAGCGCGTAGCCACCGATCGAGACGTCGCGGCGAACCTGGATCTGCGCGTCGCCGACCGGCCTGATCACGTACGCACGGTCCGCGGTCAGCTCGCGCAGCGTGCCGCCCGCCGCATTGAGCGCACCGGAGAGAACGGCGCGGGCCCGAGGCTCGTCCCCCTCGGCGGCGTAGACCGTGATCACCCCGCGGACCGGGTCGGAGACCGTCCAGACGCTCTCGTCCCCGCCGGCGCCGATCATCCCGCCGTAGGTGGGGAGGACCGGCGTCCGGGACCGGACGTCCAGCGTGTAGTTGTAGTAGGGCGTCATCGGTCCGCCCGGCAGCAGCGTGATCACCTGGCTCGCGATCGTGGTCGTCTGCACCTGCTGGGAGTAGACCGCCGCACCCGCCGCGCCGCCGACGACCAGGGCCACGAGGGCGGTCACGAACACGACGGGCTCCGGGCTCGGGCGCCGCACGGGCAGGTTGCTCGGGACGGTGAACGCGACGCAGAGGGCCAGTGCCACGAACACCCCGAACGCCCGCAGGTACGACAGGTGCAGGAACACGCTCGCGAACGACCAGGCGAGCAGCCCGGCGAGGGCGGCGGCCGCGAGGTAGCGCTCGTCCGGGGCGGCCGCGCCGAGTGGAGTGGACCGGGCGATGCGCCGCACGGCTGCCGCACAGAGCACCAGGACCCCGCCGAGGAACAGCGCCCAGCCGATCAGGGCGACGATCCCGCCGTCGGACGCGAGCTCGGCATAGAGGTTGTGGGGCGCGTTCGTGGGGGCGAGCACCGCGGTGCCGACCTTGCCCGCGTAGGAGTCGACCAGGTACGGGTACGTGCCCGGCCCGGTCCCGAGCAGCGGCCGGTCCCGGAAGATCGCCCACGCGATCTCCTGCGCGGCGCGCCTGCCCAGCACCGAGGGATCGGCTCCGTAGGCCGCGTCCCCGCCCTGCACGTCCGCGACGAGGTCCACGATCCGGTCGCCGATGCCGGGCAGGAAGACCAGCGGGACGGCCAGTGGGAGCGCGGCCGCGGCGCGGAGCCGGGCCCGGCGCCCGCTGAGCAGCACCCAGACGCCGATCGCCACGATCGCCGAGATGAACGTGCCCCGGGACTGGGTGAGGTAGATCCCGGCGAGCAGGCAGACCAGCGAGGCGATCCAGACGGCGGACCAGCGGGCGTCGCGGGCGCGGCGGGACCGGACCAGCAGGGCCGCGGCCATCGGCAGCGCGACGACGAGGTGGCGGCCCCAGAAGTTGGAGTCGTTCAGCGGCCCGGACTGGCGCAGCGTGGTGACGCCTTCGCCACTGGCGGCGGTGACTGTCGCGAAGCCGTGGAAGGTCGCCGTGCCCGCGAACACCACCTGGTTCACCACGGCGAGCACGCACAGCACCGCGAAGGGCAGCACGATCGCGGCGGCCAGCGTCCAGGGTCGCCTGCTGAGCACGGCGAGCACGGCCACCACCACCGCGAACAGGCAGTCGATCACCATCCGGGTGTCCGCCTCGGAGGACGCCGCGGGGATCTGGGAGCCGATCGAGGTGAGGAGCTGGGTGCCGATGTAGGCGGCGAAGAGCAGCGCGATCACGAGGGCAGGCCGGGCGAGGCGGGCCCGGTTCTCGGGGCGGCGCAGCGCGTTGGCGATCGACAGCAGTCCGATGAGCAGCGTCAGTTGGAAGGCACTGACCGGCAGCGCGATCGCGCCGCTGACGTTCGCCATCTCCGCGACGGTCATCAAGACCATCGCCGCGGTGGGTCTGCGGACCGCCACCACGGCCGCGGACACGGCGACCGGAGCCGCGACCAGCGGGACCACGGCCCCGGCCCCGCCGACGGCCCCCACGACGACGACCACGCCGAGCGCGATCAGCGCCGCCGGGCCCGCCCAGGCCGGCAGGCGCCGGCGGAGCGCGGGCAGGTCGAAGGGGGACGTCGGGCGTCCGGGGGCCGTGGTGGTCATCCGGTGCGTTCCGGGGTCCGCCCGTTCACGCGCACGATGACCGTGTCGGAGTCGACGTCGGCCTGCTCGCTCTCATCGGACTCGTCGGCTGGGGAGTCGCCGCTCCTGTCGGTCGAGGAGTCGTCGCTCGCCGAGGTGGCGGAGTCGGGAGTCGCCTCGGTCGGGTCCTCGGCCGGGTCGCGTACCTCAGCGGCGCCGTCGGCCGCGGGCGGCTCGACACCGCCGATCTTCTGGGCGATGTCCGCGTCCCGACCGCGTGCCTCCTCTGCCGTCGCGGGTCGCGGCCTGCGGATCGCCGCGACGGGCACGGTGGGGGAGTGGACGTCGACCGCCTGGAACAGCCCGGCCCCATGTGGGGCCGCAGCCTCGTCGGGCGGCCAGATGCTCGGGACCGGGACCCGGCCCAGCACGGGCGGGGCGACGGGAGCGGGCGCCGCAGCGGCAGGTGCCGGGAGCGGGGCGTGGTCGTGGACACCCACGCTGGACTCCAGCGAGGGTTCCTCGACCGGTTCGGTCGCCTTGCGTGCGGCCCGTCGGCGCAGCACGCGCTCGAGCAGGAACCCGAGACCCACACCGACGAGCGCGCCACCGAGCCCCAGGCCGAGGAAGGTCGGCGTCGGCGAGGCCGCCAGCGGCTCGGCCGTGCCCGCGGCCGGCTGGATGACGTCGAGCGCGAACGGACCGCTGACCTCGGCGGCGGGGCCGGAGGCCTCGAGGAGGACGGCGGTCAGGGCGCGTTCGGCGACGTCCGGTGTGGCGGCGTCGAGGGTGACGTCGATGAGGGTGGTGTCCGGCACCGCGCCGGCGGCCAGCGTGAGGGACCGGGGAGCGACCCCCACCCGGTCGGCGGCACGGTCCAGCCACTGGGGCTGGTTGAGCACGATCGCGCCCGTGCGGGTGGCCTGTCCGCGGGAGAGGACCTCCCACACCCCCGCCTGTTCGGTGGTGGAGACCGACGGGCCCGGGAGCATCGCCAGGACGGCGTGCGCCCGGTAGGTCTGCGGACCCGAGGTGTAGAAGTACGCCCCCGCGAGGCCCAGCACGAGACCCAGCGCGCCGAGCAGCGCGATCCGGGCCGTGCGGCGGGAGGCGGACGACTTGGTGCTCACGGTGGTCCTCTCAGAAGTGCGGGTGCTCGCCGCGGGAGGCCCCGCGCGACGGGGCAGTCGGGAGCGGACGAGCGCGGTCGCCCGACGGGCGAGCGCGGGGGCGGTCAGACGGACGGCGGGCAGATAGACGACCAGGCCGACGAGCCCGATCACGAGCAGGGCGGGGAAGCCGGGGCTCAGCGGCAGGACCGCCGCCACGCCGGCCATGGCGGCGCCTGCGATTCCCGCGGCCAGGACGGGCCTGGCGATGGCGAGCAGCAAGCCGGGCAGGCGTAGGTCGATGATCCGGGTGACCACCACCATCCGCACCACGAAGTGCACGCCCTCGACCGCGAGCAGCGTCAGCGCGACGGCCAGGGTGCTGTGCCCGGCGGCCCACCAGATGGGGTAGGCCATCACCACGAGCTTCCCGGCGTTGATCGCGGTGAGGACACCGGGCCTGCCCATGGCCTTGTAGACGTCCCCGGAGTGGAACGAGGCCGAGTACACCACCGTGAACAGGGCGAGGACGGCGAGGTCGTCCGCCGCGCCCGAGTACCCGTCCCCGTAGAGGACGTGGATCACCGAGGGGGCGGCCGCCGCCATCAGCGCGCCGAGCGGGGCCGTCAGCGCGACGACGACGCCGACCGCGGCGAGGTAGTGCCTGCCCAGCCCCTCCCGGTCCGACTGCATCCGGGACAGCGAGCTGAACAGGACGTCGCTCACGACGACACAGAGGTTCAGGACCAGCAGTTCGGGGAGCCGGTAGGCCAGGGTGTAGAGCCCGAGCTGCTCGTCGCCCAGGCGCTGCCCGATGGACAGGTAGTCGACGTTGTAGATGCCGTAGGCCAGCAGCGTGACCGCGGTGAGCGGGACACCGAACCGCACGAGCTCCTTGGCGGTCTCCCGGTCGAACCCCAGCCGCAGTGGTTCGCGGGCCACCCACCAATACATGACGGTGGTGACGGTCGCGGCGGCGAGCTGGCCGAACACCAGGCTCCACACCCCGACCCCGCCCACCGCGAGCCCGATGGAGAGCGCGGTCTTGGCCACCGCGCCCGCGAACTCGGGGAGCAGCCGCTTGCGGAAGTCGATCTGGCGACGCAGCCGGGACTGCGGGACCGTGGCCAGGGCGGAGATGACCAGGGCGATCGCGAGGACCTGGATCATCGGGGCGAGCGCGGCGTTGCCGAGGAACTCCGCGGCCCGGCTCGCGGTCAGGGCCACGACGGTGCCGACGACCACGCTCGTGACGATCGTGAGGCTGGCGCCGCTCGGGGCGAGCGCGGACCAGCGCCGCGAGCTCTGGACCAGCGACGCCCCGACGCCGAGGTCCTTCACGTAGTCGAACAGGTTGATCACGAGCAGGGCCAGGGCGAACACGCCGAAGTCCGCGGGGGTGAGCAGCCGCGCCAGCACGACCGTCATGATCAACGTCGAGCCCTTGCTGAGGGCGAACACGACGTAGTTCCACACCGCCTGACCGCCGGTGCGGGCGGCGGCGGCGCCGGCGTCCACATCGGAGTCTGCGACGGGGGTACCCGCGGACCGCGATCGGTCCTCGGCCATGGCGGTCCTCTCGGATCGTGGTGAGGAGTTCACCGGAGTGATCGCGGCACCGACAGTGATCGTTGCGCCGAACGGAGGGTGACTTCGTCACAATCCGGTGACCTGATGGTGCGAACGGGGCAACCGGGCCGCAAAACGGCGCCCGGTGTTAACGGAGGGTGACGGAGATCCGCTCGGCCACCTCGTCCACGAACGGGTTGCCCAGCATCGTCTCGTGGTGGCCGGGCACGGTGGTCACCACCAGGTGCGGCGCGAGCCGCAGCCAGGCCGCGAGCTGGTTGCCGATGACCGGTCTGCGGTCCGCGGCCTGGTAGTAGGTGACCATCCCCGGGTACGGCCGGGGCACGTGCGCGTCGAAGGTCCCCGAGGTCTTCTCGTACTCGGCGCGCTCACGGTCCGGCTCGACGGTCCGCCCGGTGATCCCACCCAGCCTGCGGGTGAGCGCCTCGCGGAGCTTGCTCGAGGTCAACGTGGCGAACCGGCCCTCCCAGCTGTGCGCCCGCCGTTCGGCCGGGGTCAGCGCCGCGGTGGGGGGCAGTACGTCGAGCAGCCCGAGGTAGTCGACGTCGTGACCCTCGGTCCGCAGCCGGGCGGCCACCTCGTAGCCCACGAGCCCGCCGAAGGAGTACCCGAGCAGGCTGTAGGGGCCCACGGGCTGCACCGTGCGGACCTGCGCCACGGCCTCGTCCACGACCTGCGCGACCGGGATGCGGGTGCCGTCCGCCTCGTCCACGGGCGGGGCGATCCCCCACACCGGACGGGTGGTCCGCAGGCGGGCGACGAGGGTGTGGAAGGAGTTCAGCTGGCCCCAGGCGTCGCAGAACAGGTGGATCGGGCGTCCCGCGCCCGCCCGCAGCAGCCGGGACCGCTCGAGCGTGGTGCTCCGGGCCGCCGCGACCGCCCGGGCGAGCCCGGCGGGCGTGGGGTCGGCGAAGAACGCCTCGATCGTCACGTCCAGCCCCTGCTGCAGCTTGATCCGCCGCAGCAGCTCGACGACGCCGCGCGACGACCCGCCCATGTCGAGGAAGTCGTCGTCCGGTTCGGGGCGCACCCCGAGCACGTCCTGCCACAGCTCCCGGACCGCGAGCAGGTCTCCGTCCGCCGGGGCCGGGGCGGGCCCGGGATCGAGGGTGACGGGGGCCGCGATCTCGGTCGCGGGTCTCGGCTCGGGCAACCGGGCGGAGCCGCGCACGGCCGCGCGGATGGCGTCGAGGCACTCCGCGTTGCGCAGGGAGGTCTCGTTGGCGACCGGGTCGCCGTTGACCGCGTCCCGCGCCGCGCGCTCGGAGCGCTTGCCGTTGTGGGTGTGCGGCAGCGCCGGCACCGCCAGGACCAGCTCCGGGACGTGCGCGGCCGAGTTCTCCCGCCGCAGGACCCGGCGGATCTCCCGGTCCAGCGCGGCGTCGAGCACCGCGTCGGCGGCGAGGACGACGAGCAGCACCATCCGGGTCGAGCCGGCGCGCACCGGGTCGCGCTGCTCCACCGCCATGCACTCCGAGACGGCGGGGACCGAGCGGAGGGTCTGGTAGATCTCGCTCGGGCCGATCCGGATGCCGTTGACGTTCAGCACGCCGTCGGACCGGCCGAGGACCCGGGAGGTGCCGTCTGCGGCGATCTCGATGCGGTCGCCGTGGGTCCAGAAGCCGGGGTGGTCCACGAAGTAGGCCGCGTGGAAGCGGCGCCCGTCGGGGTCGCGGAGGAAACCGACGGGGCGGGACGGGAACGGGGCGCGGCAGACCAGGTCGCCCTCCGCGCCGACGAGCGGCTCGCCCGCCTCGTCGACGGCGGCGAGGTCGAACCCGAGGCCGAGCGACTGGGACCGGCCGCGCCGCACCGGCAGGTCCGGGTGGCCGAGGACGAAGCAGCCCAGGATGTCGGTCCCGCCGGAGACCGACTGCAGGGGGACGGGGCCGACGGTCTCCGCCACCCAGTCGTACTGCCACTCGTGCAGCACCGAGCCCGACGTCATGATCGCCCGTAGCACGGACAGGTCGTGGTGGGCGGCGGGCCGGTAGTCCGCGTCCTCGCACAGCTGCAGGTAGGCGGGGCTCGTGCCGAACTGTGTGACGCCGTGCCGCTCGACCAGCTCCCAGAGCGTGGCCGGACCGGCGAGCGGCCCGTCGAAGAGCACCACCTGCACGCCCAGCGCCAGCGCGGCGAGCTGCCAGTTCCACACCATCCAGGTGGGGGTGGCGTGGAAGTACAGGGCGTCCCCCGGCCGCAGGTCGCAGTGCAGCCGCTGCTCCTTCACCTGCTCGATCAGGGTGCCCCCCACTCCGTGGACCATGGCCTTGGGCGGGCCGGTGGTGCCGGAGGAGAACATCACGAACAGCGGGTGCGCGAACGGCAGCCGCGGCCACTCCGGCCGGTCCCCGGCCGTGGCGACCAGGTCGGCGAGCCGGTCGACCGGCACCGTCGGCTGCTCGGGCAGCGGCAGCGCGTCCAGCGTGAGCACGTGCCGCACTGTCGGCAGGCCCGCGAGCAGGCCCTCGACCAGGGTTTCCGGTTCCTTCGCGGGGCCTCGGTCGAGGAACAGGAGCACGGGGTCGACCTGCTCGAAGCGGCCGAGCAGCGCTGCCACGCCGACGTCCGGCGTGCCGGTGGACACGGTGGCGCCGAGTGCGGCCGCAGCGAGCACGGCGACCGTCATCTCCCGGTGGCTGGGCGCGATCAGGACCACGCGCTCGCCGGCGCGCAGGCCCAGTGCGGCGAGCGCCGCCGAGGTCCGTTCGACGGCCTCGCGCAGCTCGCGGCGGGTGAGCACCTCGACCGCCCCGCCCCCGTGGACCGAGCGCAGCGCGGGTGCGTCCTCCAGGCCGTCGATCGGGCGGAGCAGTGCCTCGGCGTAGTTCAGCCGGACGTCGGGGAAGAACTCGGCCGTCTCGATCTCGTCGCCGACCCGCACCCGGTCCAGGGAGCCCGACCACGGCAGGTCGACCGTCTCCCAGAGCGCCCGCCAGAAGTCCGACGACTGATCGACACTCCAGCGGTGGAACTCCATGGCGTCGGCGAAGACGCGCCCGGTCCGCGCCTCGCAGAGCCGCTGGAAGTCCGCGATCTGGCTGGCGGCGGTCGGGGGGGCGGGCAGGGAGGTCGGCGACACGGATCTCCTTCGGGTCGACACGGGCGGGAGCGGCCGGCTCGGGGACGGGGCGGGCCGGACGCAACCACCGCGGGAACGGAAGGAGAGGCGGCCCCGGGGTCGGCGGCGATGACGATCCTCGCGGGTGAGTCCGAATCCGCCCGGAGTTCGTTACACCCCGCCCTCAGGCCACACGGACCCGGACGATCCGGAAGCCCAGCATGCGCTGGAAGTGGCGCAGGCCGTTCGGCAGCCGGTGCGGCGCGACGGCGTCGACCAGGTGGCGCACGCCGCGGTCGATCAGCTCCTCGGCGACCACCTGCATCATCAGGTAGCGCGCGTTGCTCTGCTCCGGCCCGGCCCCGATGCTGCGGAAGTACCGGAGCACGGCCCACCCGTCGTCGTACGGGATCACGGCGAGGAGCAGGGGGCGGCCGTCCTGGGCCAGCGCGACCAGCCAGAGGTCGTGTCGTTCGAGGTCGGAGTTGTCCGCCTCCCGGTGGGCCGCCGGGAGGCTCCGCTCCCAGTCCTCGGCCTCGGCGAGGAGTTTGCGCCGTTCCTCCGGCCGGGTCACCGGCTTCCAGGTGATGCCCTGGGCCCGCGCCTTGCGCACCTTGCGGCGCAGGGTCTGCTTGGAGTGTCCGTCGACGTACTCCGCCACGGTGGCGGGCAGGTCCAGCACCGCCCGGTGCCCCAGTGCCCGGCTGAGCGGCCGGTCGGCGGGCAGCGCGGCCCGCAGGGACCGCCCGCTCGGGCCGCCGCCGGGGCGCACGGTGTGCCGGGGAAGCCGGGCGAGGTCGTGGATGAGCCCGGCGGCCAGCCGGGGTCTGCGGAGGAACCAGCGCGGGCCTTCGCCCGCCTCGACGTAGTCGGTGAACACCGCGGAGACGCGGTCCTCGGGGGTGGGGTCGTCCGTGGTGGGCTTCGCAGCTCGGCTGTCGACCTTCATGACCTGCACTTTCTCGGCTTTCTGCGCGCGTGACGTGCGACGTGAGGACGCGTGTGGGGAGCCGGCGGTCAGTTCGTCCCGCAACGGACCCGTGTTACAGCCTGCGTGAGGTAACACTCCGGATCCGAATGCGAACTCCGGGTCGACAGTGGACGTCACAGACCGTATGGCGAGGGGACGCACTCCGTGGTGATGAGGCACGAGCACAGCGCGATCGACACGGCACGCAGGGTTCTGGCGGCCCGGCTCGTACCGCTGGTCCTGGCCTACCGGCTCACCGACCGCCGGGACCTGATCGACGCGGACGTCGAGCGGTGGCAGGAGGTCTACCGGCGCTCGGAGCGCGGGACGACCGCGTTGCTCCGGTGCCTGGGTGAGTCGTCCCACGAGTTCCGCAACCTCTTCTACCACCGACTGCGGCACGGCAACCTCGCGGGCATGGTGGCCGGGCAGCTGCTGCGCCTCGTCTACAGGCAGGAGGCGACCCTGCACCTGAGCACCCCGGAGATCGGCCCCGGCCTGTTCATTCAGCACGGCTTCGCCACCATCGTGGCGGCCAAGTCCGTGGGCGCGAACTGCTGGATCAACCAGCAGGTCACCGTCGGCTTCAAGGCCTCCGGGACCGGTGAGCTCCTCGACCCGCCGGTGATCGGCGACGACGTCACGGTCGCGGCGGGCGCGATCGTCCTCGGCCCGATCAAGGTCGGCGACGGCGCGACCGTCGGCGCCAACGCCGTGGTGGTCGCCGACGTCCCGCCCGGCGAGGTCGCGGTGGGCATTCCCGCCCGCAACCGGTCGGCGGGGGTCCACGCCCGCAACCTGTGAGTGCTCAGTACGCCCCGCCGCCGCGGACCACCGCGGCCGCGGTGCGGGCCAGGATCTTCGCGTCGAGCATCGGCGACCAGGTGGCGACGTACTCGGCGTCGAGCGCGATCGACTCCTCCCAGTTCAGGTCGCTGCGGCCGGAGACCTGCCAGAGCCCGGTGAGCCCGGGCTTCACGGCGAGGCGACGCCGGGCGATGGCGCAGTACTGCTCGACCTCGCGACGCAGGGCCGGTCGAGGCCCGACGAGCGCCATCTGCCCGGCGACGACGTTCAACAGCTGGGGGAGCTCGTCGAGGGAGTACTTGCGCAGCACCGCGCCGACCCGGGTGACCCGCGGGTCGTGGCGCAGCTTGAACAGCGGCCCGGAACCCTCGTTGTGCTCGCCGAGCGCCGCAAGGCGCGCCTCGGCGTCCACGACCATCGAGCGGAACTTCAGCATCGGGAAGTCCCGCCCGTCCTTCCCGACCCTCTCCTGCCGGAACAGCATCGGCCCACCGTCGAGCTTCACTGCCAGAGCGACCCCGAGGACCACCGGAAGCGCGAGCAGCAGCATGAGCAGTGCCGCCGCGGAGTTGACCACCGACCACAATGGCCCGGCGGCGCGCCGACGAGGCGCGGCGGAACGGGCGAACGGCCCGGCGGCGGTGAACGCGGCGGTCATGTCGAACGGCTCCTCGAACGGTAGCGACCCCGGCCCCCTCCGACCGGCGTCTGGTCCGTCCATCGGGGCCCTGGCTAGCCCTGTTAGCCCAGCCCACCGCGCTTCGTCGATGTTGATGACACGTGCCGCCAGGGCGCGGTCAGTCGGCCGCGAGCATCGGATCCTCGTGCGCCCACGCGAGGAGGCCGAGATCGACGAAAGCCAGCCGGAGGCACTTCTCGGCCTGGTCCCGCCAGCCTGCGGGCCGGGTCAGCAGGTCCACTGGTAGACCCCGAGGGGGCTGCGCGGTACGTCTGCGTCCGGGGGAGCCCATGGGCTTCAACCCGACCCTCGGTCCAGCGTCGTCCGGGCGATCACGACGAGGCAGCGCGCCGAGGTCGTCACATCCGTCCGCAGCTCTCCCAGGCGAAGATCCTCGCGGGCCTTTGCGGAGGAACCGCTTTCTCCAGCCGGGCAATCGCCGCTTCGAGTTCGGTCTCGTCGTCGACGGTCCTGCCGACCGGCGATCACCGACCCGGCCAGCCCCACCTCGGTCGCACCACCACGAACAGCACTCGGTCCGGCCGCGGGGAGTCGTACTCGACCCGCACGCCGACCGCCGCGCACGCCTCCGCGATCGCCGGCGCGGCGGCCTCGATCTGGTGCATGGACACGCCATGGCGGCGGAACACGGTGACGACCACGACCTCCCCGTGGGCTCGCGCATCGACGACCAACGGGAGGTTCCCCGACCCGCTCACCACCCCGGCCCGCGAGAACCCGACTCGCACCCGGTGCAGGACGACGAGCCCGAGCAGCTCGCCGCCGAGGTGCCGGCGATAGGCGGGTGACACGCATCCGAGAGCTGCGGCCGCGGCCACGGCTGCCGGTCCCGCCCAGCCGTACTGGCTGTAGAGGAACCCCAGGCTGCCGAGCGCGCCGAGCTCCCGCGACCACCGCGCCGCGACCGTCCCGGGGTTCCTTCTCGGCCGTGTGCGATAGCCGGATCGACCGAGGTCGCGCTCCGGCGGCGGGCTCATGTTCGGCTCCATCGCGGTGGCACGGCCTGCTCAGTCGTCCGTCGGGCGCTCGCCGCGCCGTCGACGAAGCTCACACGCCGCGCACCCGCCGTGCTCCGCCGCCGCGATGAGCTGCCCCTCCCACGACCAGAGCTCGCGGGCCTCGTCGGCGAGCGACTCGCTGCGCTCGTCCAGGGCCTGCTCCCGCTCGTCCAGGGCCTTGCGCTCCGCCGCGATCCGGTTCCATGCGGACCGTTGGGAGAAACCGTCGGCCAGTCCGATGAGGACGGCCAGGATCCCGAGGAGGACACCGCCGCCCACGGCGATGCTGCTGACGTACGACATGGCGCCCACCTGGTCGGCTGGAGGGGAAGTCCCGAGCGTCGTGCCAGCCCAGCCTACCTCGCTGCTATCGCGTTTCGCAATTTCATTCTCGCATCGCGGAACGGAATGGAGCGACACGAGACGGGGTCGGGCGCCGAGGAGAGCGGGGAGCCGGCATGATTCGGCGTTGCCAGGGGACGAACCGGCGCGAGTGGGTGGTCGACATCGAGGCTGACGGGGTCAGTACCCCATCCGCAGCCCGACGACGGGTGGGTGCCCTCCTCAAGGAGGTCCGGCTGCGTACCGACCTGTCCCTGGAAGAGGCGGCGACGGCGATCCAGCGCTCCGCGGCGACGTTGAGCCGCCTCGAACGGGGCCGCCAGCAAAAGGTGCGGATCCTCGAGGTCACCGCTCTGCTCGATCACTACCGCAGCACGCGGAAGGACGCGTTCAGCGCCGCTGAGCAGGAGCACATCCTCCAACTCACCGAGCGGAGTACTGAACGCGAGTGGTTCCGCCAGTACGGCGGCCCGATGACGACCGAGAACGCGGCACGCTACGCCGAGTATGAGAACGACGCCTCCGTCATCCGCTCCTTCGAGCCGGAGCTGGTACCGGGGCTGCTCCAGACGAGGGGCTATGCCGAGGCGGTGACGGATGCAGCCTTCAGCGGTGGCGACGTCCCGGCCGACCAGCGCGCACGCGTCGTCGACCTACGGATCGCCCGGCAGGAGGAGATCCTCAGCCGGCCCCCGGGCACACTGCGGTTCGACACGATCTTGGGCGAGCTCGCTCTGCGACGCCGAGTGGCGGACGTCGAAGTCCTGCGAGAGCAGCTCGAGCGGCTGCTCCGTGACTCCTCGGCGAAGCGGCCCGACATCACGATTCGCATCGCCCCCATCGAGCTCGGGCACCACGCTTTGGTGGGAGGTCCGTTCGTCGTGATGGACATGGCGGACCCGGAGGAGAACGGTGTCGTCTACTTGGAGACAAGGGGAGACCCGTTGTTCTTGGACTCGGACGACACGGTCGACCGCTTCCGCGGGCTGTACACGGAGCTTTCGGCTGCCGTCCTGACAGCACAGAAGTCACGCGCCCTGATCACGAGGATTCTCAAGGATCTGCACTGATGACCACCGAGCGACCTAGCAGGCCAGGCCGGCTCCCCACCCGCGCCCAGTCGCCTCACCGGCAGGAAAGGAGAGTCACATGACTGACACCAGCAGATCTCCCTTCAGGATCAGCTCCTACTCCGCGAACGGCAACTGTGTCGAGGTGAGCCTTGGTGGCGGCGACGATCTCGTGGCTGTCCGTCACAGCCGCCGGACGGACGATCCGCCGTTACTATTCAACGGTGCCGAGTGGGACGCGTTCATCGCTGGTGTGAAGGCAGGCGAGTTCGACCGACCGCTGGGCTGAACGCTGGATCGCGGCACCCCACGGCCCAGGAGGTCGACATCGAGGCGCACGAGGACCCGGTAACACCACCTGGGGAACCGGCGTGGTTCAGTGAGTTCCGCGACGTCCTCGACGGGTCGATGACCGCGGGTGAGGCGCGGCGCTACATCGCGTACGAGAACGCAGCCACGCTTGTGCGGTCCTACGAGCCGGAGAGGGTGCCTGGGATCCTGCAGACCAGGCGCTATGCCGAAGTGGTCGTGTCCGCGCTCTTCCCGCGTCACTCGCAGGCCGAGCGGTCCCGGTTCGTCGACCTGAGACTCGCCAGGCGACAGGTCCTGGACCGCACGAGCACTCCACCGCGCCTGGACTTGATCATCGGTGAGCTCACCCTGAGGCGCCAGGTCGGGTCCTCGGAGGTCGTGCGGGAGCAGATCCAGAGTCTGCTGGACATCACGGCGGAGCACCCCACCGTGTCCCTTCGGGTCGCGCCGCTGCGCGTTGCTCACCCGTCCGTCTTCGGCGGCCCCTACGTCGTCATGGACCTCGCCGACCCTGCCGAGAACGGTGTGGTCTACCTGGAGACGCGCGGCGCCCCAGAGTTCCTTCACACCGACCAGGCGGTCGACGACTACCGGAACCTCCACACCGAGCTGTCCGCAGTCGTCCTGACTCGGGAGGACTCGCAATCGCTGCTCAGCGAGATCCTGGCCGCCTCGACCTAGCGCGGCCGGCGCGAGGTCGGCCCCCAGGGTTGCGCGGAGCGGCTGCAGGCGTACCAGGCGTCGACCCGGCGGGCGCGCCGCGGGTGCCGATCGCCTTGCGACTCAGGTCCACGGTCTCGGCGCTGACCGTCCCGGTTCCCGTAACGGGGTGGATCGAGGCGCCGAGTACCTCCGGCGCTAACAATCCGCGGCAGCTCGATGACGGAGCCGTCCACCGACACTTCAGCACGGCCGTGACCTGCGCGAACGCCAGCGCGAGGGGCCGCCGCCGAGCCCGGTGCGTACCGTGGTCTGGAGGATCGCCGTGCCGGCCTGCGGGGTGATCAGGTCACCGAGGAGGTAGCGGGCGACCAGACCGAGTGCCTGCGGCAGTCCACTCGGTGGGCGCCTCGCACGGTCTACCGCCACAGGCCGGCGCCGAGCACCGCGACGACCATGACCGACACCGCGAGGTGCCCCACCAGGATCCCGTACCGATCGTTGCCCAGAGCCTTGATCAGCGGCGCGACGACGTGGGTGCCGCGTTAGCGTGGAGCACGAGGACCTCCCGGAAACGGGGCGGATGCCGTCAGACAGCTCCGCACCACTCCCCGAGGTCCTCGCCCAGCAAGTTCAACCACCTCGTGTCGTCACACGAGCCCCAGCTGGACCAACGTTCCCCGGCAGCACTCCTAGAACGGTTCCTTACGAGGACCGTGACTCACCAGCTCCTGTGAGGTCGCCGTGATGTCCGAGCTGGGGTCCGCCCGGCTAGTCGAGCGCTCTGTGATGAACCAAAGTGCCAAAACGAGAAATGCGACCCGGCCCATCGCCTGCAGTAGTGGCCCGCGGATGAGGATGAACTCGTACCCGGCAATCAGCGGTAATCCGATCCGAAGCACGGCAAGAGACGTGTCAGGACGAAGGAGAACCTCCGTATACCGTAGATCGAATCGGCGAGCAAGACCTCCGGCAATAATCAGGCCAGCTACGACCCCCGGCCACCAGAAGTCGACCCACAGTTCAAGCCAGATTGGAGAGGAAAGGTTGACATTGACCGATTTGAGCGCGATCCCGATCTCGACTCCGGTGTCGTACGCCTTGTCGGGCCAGATGCTCCGAGGCACGAAGAATAGAGCAGCAGAGGCCAGCTGTCGGCCGAAATGCAGACCGGTCTCGTCCACCCACCAGATTCCGTTACCCGTCATAGTCAACTGGTCGTAATCCTTGATGGCCAGGGTCTCCTGTAGCGAGCCGGAAGAGATTGGACGCTCGTACTGCGACTCTACTCTGAAGACGTCACTATATGGAAATATGATGGCTGCAGCCGCTACGCCAACGAGGATGATTGCGCGGAAGCGACTCTTAGTCATTCCTGGAAGTGTGAACAACAGCCCAATCGTGACGGTGAGAAACCAGTAGCGTGACCGAGAGATTGGGTTGTTGACTACAACATTCATGGCGAGGAGGGCGAACCACCATATAGTCACCCTTGCTGGCCTCGGTCCACGGCGCATAAACAAGGGAGTCCACGCTAGCAACGCTACAAGGGGGAGCGCCGCGATTGCGCCCGAAATAACACCAGCCATAGCTTGAGATGCCCCCGGGCCAACACCGGCGTCTGCTGCTGCAATAAGATTTGCCTGCCGCGTAGAGAAGTACTGGTTTATCGACCCACCTGCGGTAATCGCATAGAGGAAAACGATGGATGCCGCCCAGCTAAGAGCAACCATGCGGCGTTCGGACACATATCGCACGCGGTTTCGGGGCGGCCCTCCACCCATCTGATCCCAGAGACTTCGACCTAGATCGAACGCTACTACAGCGACTAGAACGAGAACAGTTGCTGGTAGTCGGTACGCCTCGCGAATAAGCAGAGTAGAGTGGTCTGTCGAAAGCTGGGCGAGTGGCGCAAGGCTGCCAGCAACGTAACAGAACATCCACCAAACTGCCTGAAGAAGGTGAGGCTCTCCCCGACCTATGATCCACGCGAGGCGACTACCGGCGTAAAGTAAAATCACTAACGTGCATATGAGTATGAGGATGCCCGATGGCCTCCCGACGATATCGAGGAGACCAGAGCGCAGGAACCAGAAAGGAATTGCACCACAGAGGACGACCCATGTGATCGCGAGGATTGCCCATTCGCGCTCAGACAGTCTAAGATTCATCGCCTCAACCCGATGCAGTTGGTCTCCCATAATTACCTACGTCTGATGAGTTGTGTGATGACTCGAAGGTCTTTGCGTTGAAAATTGCACAACAGCGACACAGGAACGGCATAGCGCTTACGCAGGAAGACTACGTTAAGGATCGTAAAGACAAAGAGCCCGGCAGCAGTCGCTGCTGCCGCAGCGGTTGCACCGTAGCTGGGTACGAAGATGAGGAGAATTCCAATATTCACAGTAAGAGCCAGCGCCAAAGAGTAGCTTCGAAGCTCAGGCGTTCCACGTGCAGTTAGGCTCGCACCTACGACGGATCCGGGACCGCCAAGAACAGCTCCAAGCAATAGAACAATAGTAGGAAGGATCGCAGGAGTGAATTCCCTACCCAAAAGCCAAGGGATCCAGTACGGGCAGGAAATGCCCAGTGGCCCTGCAACGGCAAGAGTAGCTAGGGTGGTAACCCGACACGCCATTGCTAGTCGTTCGTCAGACCTAGCGCTAGCGTCCGACGACAACATCACGTCTCGGGCTGCCGAGCTAATTAGAATAGGTACGTCTGAGATATTCACCGCGACGGCGTAAAAGCCCAACTGCATCGAATTCGATAGCGGAATCAGGAGAACTTGATCGAGACGAGCCAGGAGCACTCCAGCAACGGATCCAAGCCATACTCGAAGCCCGAACTGCATGAATGTGGAAACCTGAAATGCGTCACCCTGTGACGCATCTGGAGACCTCCATGTTCGGATATAGACGATTCCTGCGACAGCTGGCCCATAGGCGATCAGGAGCGAGGCGCTCATCGGAGTGAGCGCCCCAACGCTCAGCAGAATCAGGAGGCCCGCAACTCGAACGGTTGCGTTCAAAAGCTTTTCTAGATTGATGACCCGCCACATAGACAACCCCGCTGCGGCGCCCCTCACGATCCCAAGCACCAAGCCTGGAATCGCCGCAGGAAGACATATAACGATGAGAAGCTTTAGGTCATCGTCTCCCGCTGCCATCAGGGGAGTCAATCCCACCATTAAAAGGGCTACGAGTGTTGAACTGGCTACCGCGAGTGCCGAACCAAACCTCAGTACCTTGCCCGATGTGCCCAACCTGGTTGCGATAAAGTATGTCGCGGCCTCAGGGAGCCCGACGGCTGCGATTCCAAGAACTAGCAGAACGGGTGCAGTGCTAGCAGCAACCTCTCCTCTACCGTCGGCCCCGAGAGCCGCAGCGAGGATCGGAGCAGACACAATGGCGGCAACTGGAGCGGCTCCATTGCCCAGAACAGTCTGCGCAATATTTGACCCGGTTGTCGGCGCATTTCCTCGACCGAACCGCATCTATCCCTCGCTTGGATGAGTGGTCAATCTTGGATGAGTAAATCCGGTGCTTCGGACGAAGAATCTTCCGCTCAGGCTCTCTCGTACAACCGTTCCCCTGGAACCTAGAATCAAGGCGTTCGGGGAGTTGTCGCCACCGAGCGTGGTCCCCATCCCGGTAACGGAAGCTGGGGCAAGCGTTGTTCCGGGAACGACTGAAGCGTTGGAGCCGATCAAGCAATACGCCCCGATGCGTATTGGCTTTAGTGTTTGAATATTCTCTCGCCAATCGATCCCATGAGTGACGAATGTAGACCGAACTCCAGCCACCGTCGTGTATTCGCCGATCTCGACTAGATCGCTCGCATCGACGTAGTGCCTGGATGTAAAGGCAGCATGCTTACCCATGATAAATGCACCGCGTCCGCCACTTTCAACGAGGATCGGAGAGGCGGAGATCCAATTAAACTGCCCTATCACACTATCGTCGCTAAGGCTGATAGTTTCAAGATCCCGAATCACGTTGAACGGGCCGATTCGCGCCCGCTCTCCGATCTGAAGCGCCGCGACACGAAGTATGAGGCACGGCCCGATCCGCGCGGTGGACGCAACAGCGTACCCGGACCTGCGAAGGAGCATATTCTTAAATGCCGATGCTGGCAACAAGCCAATGCATAAACGGAATACGTCCCGGATCTTCACTGAGTGTCCTCCATCGGGAGTGGAATAGAGAGTCTTGCTAGCTAATTCTTCAAAACGAGCCGAGCAATAATTCGATCTGCAACATGATTCCAGGTAAGTCCGGTTGAGTGGATATGGCTCCATGCATGCTCTGACAGGCTCTCGGCGTACTCTCTGTCAGCTAGAACCTTGCATAATGCCTTGGCGAGGGCGTTCGCATCATATGGATCCACCAGTGCGCCAGCGCGACCGCTGTCGAGTATCTCTGGGATCGAGCAGATTCTGGTCGCCACGCAGGGAACCCCGTGAGCTATCGCCTCTTGAAGGACCAAGCCGTAGGGCTCGAAGAGCGCTGGAAGACAGAATACGGAACTCTCACGATATAGGTGACTGAGCTCCTTCCGGTCGACAATTGTGCCCAAAGAGCGGACGTTTGGCTCGTCTGATGCAACCTGCTCTCCGACAATGACTAGCTCACAATCCGGAATCTGTTGACGCACAGTCCTAAATGCTTCTAGTAGTACGTTTCCGCCTTTTCGTTCAAAGTCCTTCCCGACGAAGAGTATTCTCGGCGGTCCGGTCCATATATCGGGCTTGGTTGCTGATAGCGAGAAGTTCACTCCACCCCCGACAGCAATGGCCCGATTCGGTGCGACGCCATAGTACTCGATTAGATCATCAGCAACGTGCTGTCCTGCGGTGAATATTGTCGCTGCATTATCGAACTGTGCGCAATCCATCCGGATTCTAGTCCTGTAAGCGCTCATCGGAAGCGCCCAACCTGGCCATGATCCCTGGACAATATGTGCAGTATTATCCAGAAATGAGACGTATGGAAACCCCACTCTTGGCCCGTATACATTCCGAAGCAAGATCACATAGTCGAACCCAGTGTTCAGCGCTTGCAAATCTCTTCGGACTTGGCGGGTCCTGAGTAGAGTCGACCGACGACCCTTAGTGTATTCGGCTCGCCATCGATTCCGTCTTGGTCGAAAGCTTGAGGCCAGTGCGACGAACCTCGCGGCTCCTCGGAGAGTACCGTCAACTGTTTGAACGCTGGCTACGTCATTGTGTAGTCGGAGTGCGTCGAGCAGCCCTTTGGCGACTCCCGAATTGGTCGACTTCTCGCTTGGATTGCCATCAGCCACCAGGGCAAGTCGGAGGCCGTGCATTTTGACGCTGGTCATTCCGCTTTCCCGCGGGTCGGGTGTAATACTTCAGCATATATGGAGCAAAGCTTGTCAGCCACGACTGACCAGCGAAAGTTGCGATGGGCATATACGCGACCATCTTTGGCGAGTTGTTGAAGTGATGCCTTGTCCTGGAGCAATTGTGATAGTTCAGAGCTAAGTCTCGTCGGATCGCTAGAGATCAAAGCAACGGCAGATTCGCGACTTGCACTCGCAGCAAGTCCCACTCTTTCAGTTACCGCGACTGGGCATCCGGCGGCCATAGCTTCCGCCGGGGCAACTCCGAAAGACTCGTCCTCACTAGCGAGAACAAAGAGGTCGGCCTTTTGGAGTTCGCGAGAGCGTGACGATCCCGCGACGCTACCAAGGAATGTCACCCGATCCGCTACTCCCAGTTGCGTTGCGAGCTGACGCGGGTCGTATCGGAGGCTGGGATCGATAGGTCCAGCGACGCGAATTCGGACATCCAAATCTCGGAGAGGACTGAGTGAAACTGCTATGAGCAGCTTGTCGAGATTCTTCTTGTGGCTTATCCGAGACAGGAACAAAATTGTGCTGGGCAACTCAGTGAGTCGCGACTTAGATTCAAGGCTGAACAGGCTGTCGTCAACGCCTAGAGGGAGTCGCAGTACTTGGGGAGGATTGAGCGCACCTGCAAACCGTTTCCGAACTCCTGTCTCCTCGATCTCCGAGCTAACGATGAATCCAGCCGAACGCTGGAAGGCTCGCCGTTCAATCAGTAATGTGTACAGCTCTTTTTGGGCGCGAGACTGATTCCAGTGGTAGTCGTCCATGGCGCCATGCGGCTCGATGATGAATGGCTTCTTGAGGTGAAGGGCTAGATGAATGGCGGCGGCAGTCGGAAAGGTATTGACGCTATGAATATGTACCAGGTCTGCTTGAGCGATTAGGTTTGAGAGCGGCCGAACGAGTGATGGCGAAAACGTCCATGAGTTTGGCCAGCGTGCCCTAGCGATGTGGGCGTTGGGAAAATCGGCAGCTTCTCCTCGTTCTGCTCCTTTATCTGTAGTAGCTAGACTAATGGTGTAACCCCGGTTAGTGAGAACGCTCGGTAGATTTCTTAGTACCTCTGAGGGGCCGCCGTCTCTTCTTGCAAAAGATGGTGAGACGTGAAGGATTCTCCCCTTTGTAGTGCTCATTGGCGCTCTATGCCCTCTGCAGTTCGCTGAATCTCACGAATCTTCAATTCGATCTGCCAGTAGTAGAAGGACTGCGCGAGTGCATAGTCAAATCCGGCTCTTCCGTCCAGAAACCCCCGCTGGACTACGAACGAATACAAAAAGAAGGCCACCGCCTTAAAAGGAACTCGTGCGAAAAGCCTGCCTCCTCGTGATCGGGCTCCAGCGATCTCAGCCCGCTGCCCAGAGGTGACAACGTGGGCTTCCCAATCGCTGTATCGATTGTGGCGGCTGAACCATTGACTAGCTGGATCGGGGTCCCGATGGATAATGCCAGCTGGGATGCGGCGCACTGGCAGGTGGGTTTGTGGCTGATAGTGTCCCTCTACTTCCCACATCGATGCAACGCTCAGGTCGTCGACTACGGGGAATCGGCATCGCGTCCGCTGAACAAGGCTGCGTTTGACCACCCGGTGACCGTGCTTCAGGAGGCGGCCTTGCCACTCATAGTCGAACTCAATATCAGCTGCCCCGTAGGGCCCGCCACCTGACGTTTCGTCTATTACCTCGGCTAGGTGTCTCGGCAGCTCAGGCTGCGCTACTTCGTCCGCGTCGAGGAGCAGCACCCAGTCGTGCTTCGCGGGCACGTTATCCAGAGCCCATTGCTTCTTCTTGGGATATTCTCCATTCCAGCTGAATGACACCATCGTGGCGCCCATTTGCCTGGCGATCTGGGCTGTCTTGTCAGTACTTGAGGAGTCGACTACGAAAACCTCCGCGGCCCAAGGAACGGCCGCGATGCAATCGCGAATAGCGGCCTCCTCGTTCTTGGTGAGTATGATCACTGAGATTGGGAGCATTTGCAAGTTGTGTCCTCAGGCGTATTGAGGTTTTAGAGTTCAGGGACGACTTTATCGATCCTGAGCTGTTTGCGTCGCCTCATGCTGGCGAGATTCGAGCGGTCGGTATGTGTACCTGTAGCTGCCGTAGCTGCCTGAACCTCGCTTGATGACGGCCATTGAGAGTACTGTTCCGATAATATGTGCGTTGACTGCGCGAACGGATTCGCACGCGCTCGCCACCTGCTGTCGGCTCGTGCTCTTGAACCGACATATCATTAGGACTCCATCCGCGTGAGTACTTGCGGCGGCTGCATCACTGACTGGTAGTAGTGGGGCGCAATCAAGAATAATGTGGTCGTATCGCTGCCGCAGGTCTGCGAGTATGTTCTCGAACTGCTGCGACGCGAGAAGCTCGCTCGGATTCGGAGGTAGCTGACCGCTTGCCAACACGTCGACGCCCCCAATGCCGGTCTGAATGGCGCTGCCGAGAGAGGTCCGCGCAGCAAGGACTGTTGTTAAGCCAACGGTGCTCGGGAGGCCTAGGAGCTTCGCCATTGTCGGCCTGCGTAGATCTGCCTCGATTAGTGCAACGCGCCGCCCGGTTGCAGCGAGGGCGATCGCGAGGTTTACCGCCGTGGTCGACTTACCCTCGCCGGGCAGTGCACTTGTTATTGCTACAATTTGAATTCTGTGATCGACGTTGACGAATTGAAGATTTGTTCTAAGTTGTTTGATTGCTTCGGCGGCGGGCGCCTGAGGATCGTCGTGCACGATCAGGGGGCGCTGAGAGTTTCCGGCGTTGTATGGGGTTACCCCGAGACAAGGCAGGTCAGTAACTGCCCGCAGATCATCGACGGATTTAATTGATTGATCCAGAGAGTTTCTAATTAGCGCGGCAACTATTCCTCCGATTAGCCCAGTCAACGCTGCTAAGGTGAGTATGTCGAGGAGTGAAGGTGACGAGGGATTGGATGGTACTTCGGCTGGCTGGACAATTCGGAGCGCGACTGCTGGTACTGCGTCCGCAGCTATAGGCCTCTCAAGTTGGTCTACAAGTGCGACAAGGGAGGCGGCTGCCGAATCGGCGATCTGAGCCGCTCGATCTGGAGCAGCATCCGTTACTGAGAGGTCGATCAGGACAGAATCGGGCTGACTTGACGCAGATATTCGAGTCGCAAGTTCGACATCTGTGTATTGGAGACGTAGGTCGGATACGACCTCGCCGGCGACGCGGGTGCTCCTAGCCAATTGAACGTAGGACGTGACCCTCTCCTGGGATAACTGTGCGCCTTGAAATGCGGTTGTAGTTGTATCAGCTGTCTGAGCGGAGACATACAACGTGGTCCGTGCCGTAAATTGTGGAGTCTGGAGTACGCTTATCGTGAAACCCGAAGCGAGGGCGACGACCATGCATGTGAGCATTGTGCGCCATCGTTCAAGTAGTGCTTTGATATACTGAGTGACGGTCATTTGCCGCGTAAGGTGGACGTTCATCGTGTCTCGCGTCTTAGTGTCACTAGCGGATTGATTTCTCGGCCTTCTCGTGGCGTGCTATCAGATTGTTGTTGATTCGATCTCTGCCTGGGTCATGATTGCAGCAAGCTCAGGTGGTAGGATTTGCGCCTTCCAGCCCAGCATTGTGTTTGCGCGATCAGCGTTTCCGATTAGGGAGTCGACTTCAGTCGGTCGCAGATACGAGGCGTCAAATTTGACGTAGTCCTTCCAGTCGAGGTTGACATGGTGGAAGCAGAATTCAACAAAGTCTCGTACGGAATATGCGGTCCCAGTTGCGAGGACGTAATCGGTCGGTTCGTCGGCCTGAAGCATCCGCCACATGCCTTCGACGTATTCGGGTGCGTAGCCCCAGTCTCGGACGGCGTCGAGGTTGCCGAGGTAGAGCTCCTTGTCGATGCCGAGCTTGATCCGAGCTGCGGCGCGAGCGATCTTGCGAGTAACGAATGTTTCACCTCGGCGGGGTGACTCGTGGTTGAAGAGGATGCCGTTAACCGCGAACATGCCGTGGGCCTCGCGGTAGTTGCGGGCGATCCAGTAGCCGTAGACCTTGGCAGCGCCATAGGGGGAGCGCGGGTAGAACGGGGTGTCCTCGTTCTGCGGCGGGGGAGTGGCACCGAACATCTCGGAGCTCGAAGCCTGGTAGAAGCGGGTCTCGATGTTCGCCATCCGGATGGCCTCCAACAGGCGGGTAGTGCCCACGCCCGTGGTGTTGCCCGTGTACTCCGGCTCGTCGAAGGAGACGCGGACGTGGGACTGGGCGGCGAGGTGGTAGACCTCGTGGGGGGCGACCTTCTCCATCAGCGTGACCAGGCGGGAGGCGTCGGTGAGGTCGCCGTAGTGCAGGAAGAGCTTGGCGTCCGGGTCGTGCGGGTCCTGGTAGAGGTGGTCGATCCGGTGCGTGTTGAAGGTGGAGGCGCGGCGGATGATGCCGTGGACCTCGTAGCCCTTCGAGAGGAGCAGTTCGGCGAGGTAGGAGCCGTCCTGTCCGGTGATGCCGGTGATGAGGGCCCTCTTGGGCTCGGTCATCGTGTGAATCCCCCCGGTGGATGTGGTGTAGCTAGGCCTGAGCGACGTTCGCCAGGTACCAGTCGTAGGTACTGCGGATGCCGTCGGAGATCGTGATGGTCGGCTTCCAACCGAGGCCGGTGAGCCGGCTGATGTCGAGCAGCTTGCGTGGCGTCCCGTCCGGCTTGCTGGTGTCGAAGACGAGCTCGCCGGTGAAACCCGTGACGTCCGCGACGATCTGCGCAATCTCCCGGATCTCCAAGTCCTCGCCGACGCCGACGTTGATGGGCCCGGGCTCGTCGTAGTGCTCGAGCAGGAACAGGCAGGCGGCGGCGAGGTCATCCGTGTGCAGGAACTCGCGGCGCGGTGTCCCGGTGCCCCAGACAACGACCTGGGAGTGCTTCTCCACCGCCGCGGTGTGGAACTTGCTCATCAGAGCGGGCAGCACGTGGGACTTCTGCAGGTCGAAGTTGTCACCGGGGCCGTAGAGGTTGGTCGGCATCGCCGAGATCCAGCGGCGACCGTACTCACGGCGGTAGGCGTCGACCTGGGTGATGCCAGCGATCTTGGCGACCGCGTAGGCGTCGTTCGTCTCCTCGAGCTTGCCGGTGAGGAGGCTGTCCTCGCGGATCGGCTGCTCCGCGAACTTCGGGTAGATGCAGCTGGACCCGAGGAACAGCAGCCGTTCCACGTCGAATCGGTGGGCGGTGTCGATGAGGTTCAACTGCATTCGCAGGTTGTCGCTCAAGAACTCCACCGGGGACTGCGAGTTGGCGAGAATGCCACCGACTCTGGCTGCGGCGTCGACCACGACGGTCGGGCGCACCTTCTCGAACCAGGCCTGCACGGCCGCCGGGTCGCGCAGGTCGACCTCCGCCGAGCGCGCACCCACGACGTTCGTGAATCCCTGCGCGCGAAGGTGGCGCACGATGGCGGAACCCACGAGACCGTGGTGTCCGGCCACATAGACGGTGGCCTCACGCGAGAGCGGTGTTGCCGACATGGGAGCTGTGCCTGCCTCGATTGAATCGGAAGGAGTGGGGCCCGCTCGCCCGAGAAGGCGAAGGCCGGCCCTTCGACAGCACCGTCGTGGTGTCCGTCGACGAGGGAGTGACGATCGTTAGCCGACGGTGGCCGCGGATTCGCGCACACCCGCCGAAGTGGCGAACGTGCGCGACGAGGGGTCGAGAGCGCCGTGGACCACCGCACCGGCGCCCACGACCGCGTGTGCCCCGACGACCGTCCCCGGCAGAACGACCGCCCGCGCGCAGACCCACGATCCCCGTTCCAGCCGAATGGGGGCGTTGGTGTGTTCGAAGGCGGGGTCGAAGCGGTCGTGCGAGCCCGTGCAGAGAAATGCCTCCTGGCTGAGGCAGACGTCCCGCTCGATGACCACGTCGTCGAGATTCAGGATCCACGCGCCGTGCCCGATCCACGCGGGTCCGTCGATCCGGAGCTTCCATGGCCAGTGGATGCGGACCTCCTGGCGGATGACGACGTCGTCCGACACTCGGGCCCCGAACGCGCGCAGCAGGGCCGGGCGGAAGCGGGCCGGGAACCACCACTTCTGGAAGACGAGGTGGCTGGCCAGGTGCCAGAGGACCTGCCAGTGGACGGGCCGCCCCTTGTCGTAGCGGCGCCCGGTGTGGGAGCCGAGATCGAGTGCGGGAGTGGTCATGGCCGGGAGGACTCCAAGGTCGGGGCAGCAGAGGTGACACGAGGCCACCTGCTCCGTTCGTCGTAGGTGTTCGGCAGCCCGTTACCGGTCGGGCGCGGGGCGTCATGAAAGTTGATGATTGCCGCGGCCGGGCCCGTCACAGAGGAGGAACGCCGGTAACGCGTTGCGCGTGCGTACGGACAGTCGAGAT
The DNA here is from genome assembly GCF_900102195.1 of Pseudonocardia oroxyli. Classification (GTDB taxonomy): domain Bacteria; phylum Actinomycetota; class Actinomycetes; order Mycobacteriales; family Pseudonocardiaceae; genus Pseudonocardia; species Pseudonocardia oroxyli. Next base: position 85,203 of record NZ_FNBE01000018.1, on the reverse strand, counting down.
GACATGCGGTGCGAGGAGTTGGGGCGAAGATGAGGATCTCGGTCATCGGTTGCGGCTACCTGGGGGCGGTGCACGCGGCGTCGATGGCGGAGCTCGGGCACGAGGTCGTCGGGGTGGAGGTGGACGAGCGGAAGGCCGAGTTGCTCGCCGCGGGCAAGACACCCTTCTACGAACCCGGGTTCGATGAGCTGCTCGCAAGGTCCCTTGCCAGCGGCCGGTTGACGTTCTCCTCGCAGATGTCCGCGGCAGCAGGTGCCCAGGTGCACTTCGTGTGCGTCGGCACGCCGCAGAAGCGCGGGGAGTATGCGGCGGACCTGCGGTTCGTGGAAGGTGCTGTCGCCTCCCTGGTCGAGGTGCTACAGCCCGGTGAGCTGGTCGTCGGGAAGTCGACGGTGCCGGTGGGCACCGCGGCCCGCCTCGCCGAGGTCGTCATGGAGAAGGTGCCCGGCGCGCTGCTGGCGTGGAACCCGGAGTTCCTGCGCGAGGGCTACGCGGTGCAGGACACCCTCCACCCGGACCGCCTGGTCTACGGGGTGCCCGCGGGCGACACCCGCGCTGAGGCTCTTCTCGACGAGGTCTACGCGACGATCGTGGCCGCGGCCACGCCCAAGGTGGTCACCGACTACGCCACCGCCGAGATGGTCAAGACCGCGGCGAACTCGTTCCTCGCCACCAAGATCTCGTTCATCAACGCGATGGCCGAGCTGTGCGAGGCCACCGGCGCGGACGTGAAGCAGTTGGCCGACGCCATCGGCCATGACGACCGCATCGGCCGCAAGTTCCTCAACGCCGGCCTCGGGTTCGGCGGCGGATGTCTCCCCAAGGACATCCGGGCGTTCATGGCCCGCGCGGGCGAGCTGGGGGCCGATCAGGCGCTGACCTTCCTGCGTGAGGTCGACAACATCAACATGCGCCGCCGGATCCGCATGGTCGAGCTGGCCCGCGAGGTCCTCGACGGCTCCCTCCTCGGCAAGCGCATCGCCGTCCTCGGCGCGGCGTTCAAGCCGGAGTCCGACGACATCCGCGACTCGCCCGCCCTGAACGTCGCCGCCCAGCTGCAGCTCCAGGGCGCCACCGTCGTGGTCACCGACCCGGCCGCCGTCGAGAACTGCAAGGCCCAGTGGCCCCAGCTGGACTATGCGGACTCGGCCGAGGAGGCCGCGCGAGGAGCCGACGCGGTCCTGCTGCTCACCGAATGGAAGCAGTTCCGTTCGCTGGATCCGGCCGAGTTCGGCAAGGTCGTGAAGCAGAAGCGGGTGCTCGACGGGCGCAACGCGCTCGACCGGGACGCCTGGGAAGCCGCCGGCTGGAGCTACCGGGCGCTGGGGCGTCGGCACGCGGGGTGATGGCGTTGCTCGGGTGCGGCCTATCTCACGTGGACCGTCTCACCGGCTAACGATCCGCCCCGGCCAACGGAGTCGAGGACGTGACCTCCACGCAGCTCACCCCTCGTCTCGCCGACATCGTCAAGGCCTACGACGTGCGCGGACTCGTCGGCAGCCAGCTCACCCCCGCGGTGGCGCACGCGCTCGGATGGGCCTTCGCGCGGCGGATGGCCGCGGAGTGTGGCGCGCGGGCGGTCGTGGTCGCGCACGACATGCGGGACTCCGGTCCGGAGCTGTCTGCGGCGTTCTCCCGCGGCGTCGTGGAAGCCGGGCTGGACGTACGGTCCGCCGGGCTCGCCTCGACGGACATGCTCTACTTCGCGTCCGGTTCGATGCACCTGCCGGGCGCGGTCTTCACCGCATCGCACAACCCGGCGGCCTACAACGGGATCAAGCTGTGCCACCCGGGCGCGGGCCCGATCAGCCTGTCCACCGGGCTCGCGGAGATCAGGGACGAGGCGCAGGGACTCCTCGACGGCGACGTGCCCGCACCGCGCGGGGGAGGGGTGGTCAGCCCGGTCGAGCTGCTGCCGACCTACGCGCGTCGGATGCACGACCTGGTCGACCTGCGGGGCATCCGGCCGCTGCACGTGGTCGTCGACGCCGGCAACGGCATGGGCGGGCTGACCGTCCCCGCCGTGCTCGACGGGCTCGTCCGGGTCGACCCGCTGTACTTCGAGCTGGACGGGACGTTCCCGAACCACGAGGCCAACCCGCTCGAGCCCGCCAACCTGGTCGACCTGCAGCGGCGCGTCGTCGAGGTGGGGGCGGACGTCGGGCTGGCCTTCGACGGCGACGCCGACCGCTGCTTCGTCGTCGACGAGGGGGGAGCCGCGGTGTCCCCCTCCGCGATCACGGCGCTCGTCGCCCTGCGGTCGCTGGCCAGGCAGCCGGGCGGCACGATCCTCTACAACCTGATCTCCTCCCGCGCGGTACCGGAACTGGTCACGCGGGCGGGCGGGGTCGCGGTGCGGACCCGCGTCGGACACTCCTTCATCAAGGCGGAGATGGCCCGGACCGGCGCGGTGTTCGGCGGCGAGCACTCGGCGCACTACTACTTCGCGGACTTCTACAAGGCGGACACGGGCATGCTCGCCGCCCTGCACGTTCTCGCGGCACTGGGGGAACAGGAGGGGTCGCTGTCCGAGCTGGTGGCGAGCTACGCGCCCTATGCCGCGTCCGGCGAGATCAACTCGACCGTGGCGGACGTGCAGGCGGTTCTCGTGCGGCTGCGGATGTGGGCGCGGTCGCGGGGCGGGGTGGTGGACGAGCTGGACGGTGTGACCATCGACCTGGGCGCGGGTCGCTGGTTCAACGTCCGTGCCTCGAACACGGAGCCGCTGCTGCGGCTGAACGTCGAGGCGCCCGATACCGGGGACATGGAGGCGCTGCGGGACGAGGTGCTGGGGATCATCCGAGGTTGAAGTCCGGGCCGCGGGTCTCAGGCGAGCAGCCTCGCGGTGAGGTGGCGCAGCGCGGCGTGGGCGACGAGCTCGGTCTCCGCGTACTCGCGGCCGGCAGTCGCCAGCGACTCCATCGACACCCCGTCCGCGCTCAGCTTCGCGACCTCGCGCACCAGGTCCTCGGGGGACTCCGGGGTGACGACGATCCCCCCGCCGGAGCGCAGCACCTCCGCCGCGGTGCCGCCGGCGGCGGGCGAGGCGGCGACGACGGGGCGGCCCGCCTTCAGATAGGACGTGAGCTTGCTGGGTAGGCTCATGTCGATCGACGAGGCCCGCTCGTTGACCAGCAGCACGTCCGCGGCGGCGAGGACGTCCGCGAACTCCGCGGAGTCGGCGGGCGGGAGGAACTGCACCGATGCGACGTCCGCGGCCTCCTGCTCGAGCGCCGCGCGCTGGCTGCCGTCGCCCATCAGGACGAACCGCAGCGATCCCGGCGCGGTCTCGTCGACGACCCGACCGGCCGCCACCACGTGTTCCAGGGCCTGCTTGAGTCCCATGTTCCCGGAGTGCAGGACGATCGTCTCCTCCGGCCGCCAGCCGAAGCGCTCGCGCAGCTCGGCGCGATCCCGGCCGGATGGGCTGGGCACGTGGCTCCAGTTGGAACGCAGCGTGATCCGCTCCCGGGCGACGCCGCTCTCGGCGACGTACTCGGCGAAGTGCGAGTTCAGGACCAGGACCTCGCTGGCCCGGTTGAGCACCCAGCTCTCCACCGCCGAGACCGCCGACGCGACCTTGCCGCCGCCGCTCATGCCACTCTGGGCGGCGGCGCGACCCATCACGTCCTGCACCCACACGACCAGCCGGACACCCGCGCGCTTCGCCAGGCGCTGGGCGATGACGGCGCTGAACAGCGAAGGGACCACGGCCACGACGACGTCCGGTCGCTCGCGCGGGCGCTGCAGGGCCACGTTGAGGGCGAAGGTCAGCTCGTAGAGCCCGCGCTTGAGGGCGGACTGGCTGCGCGGCACGAAGTGGCGGAGCCTGCGGATCTCGAGGTTGCCGCGGCGCTCGGTGCGGCGCAGCCGGAAGCGGTGTGTGCGGTCGACGGCCCAGCTCGGGTAGTGCGGGACGCCGGTGAACACCGTGACCTCGGCGCCGTGCTCGGCGAGGTGGTCGCAGAGCTGCGTGGTGTACGGGGCGATGCCGGTGTGTTCGGGTCCGAAGTTGATCCCGACGGCGAGCACGCGCAGCGGTCCGCCGTCCCGGCCTGCCGCCTGCAGGTGGGCTTTCTCCACCTGTGCCGGACCGACCTCAGGCGCGTCCACAGTGGTCTGTTGGACGCGGACGGGGTCGATCGACACGGGGACTCCTCGAATTTCGTGGATGTGCGCCGGAAGGGGAGGCACCGGGCCGGCACGGGGCCGGCGAGATCACGTCCCGCTCACCGTGTCCGTCGGAGGCCCAAGCACGGCTGTTACGGAGAGTGCTGTGTCGGATGCCACACGTCAGCGAAAATGATGATCCGACTGTCCGGTGGGGCTCTGCTGTCATCCGGCTCCGGACGATGTGAGCCCTGCCGTCGCTCGGACTCGACCGCTGGGCGCGATGGCGCGGGACGGGCGCTCCTCGAACACATGTTCGAGTATGATGTGGGTATGTCGGACTGGTCGGAGATGGCGGGCGAGGATCTTCTCGTGCTGCTCTCCGATGTGCAGTCCGCGCGCAACGCACTGGATGCGCGAATGCTGGGGATCGTGGCCGAGGTGGAGGAGCGTGGGCTCGCCTCCGAGAACGGTTACAGGGACACCGCCGATTTGTTGGCCTCGTTGCAGTTGGTGTCGCCGGGCATGGCGCGGGCTCGGGTGGCTGGGGCGCGCGCCGTCGTCCCGCAGTGGTCGCTGATCGGGGAGGAGCTGCCCGCCGCACTACCCGCCACCGCGGAGGCCGTGGGTGCGGCGGCGGTGTCACTCGAGCACGTCACGGTGATCCGCAAGGCGATGGGGGCGCTGCCCACCCACCTGCAGGCCGCGAAGGCCGAGTCGTTGGAGCGGGACCTCGCGTCGATCGCGCGCACGGTGGATCCGGACTCGCTGCGGAAGGCGGCCCAGCTGGCGTTGTCGCTCCTCGACCCGGACGGTCCCCGTCCGCGGGACGGGGCGCCGAGCCGCAATCGGCTGCGGTTCGTCGAGCGGGGAGACGGGTACGAGGCGAAGGGCTGGCTGGATTCGGAGTCCGCCGCCGTCGTCCGGACCGCCCTGTCGCCGCTGGCCGTGCCGGTCGGCGAGCACGGCCCCGGGGAGTGCGCCGAGCCGAACTGCGAGCACGGGGCGGGGGAGCGGGTACCCGACGGGCGGTCGATGGCGGAGCGGGACGGGGACGCACTCGTCGAACTGTGCCGTCGAATGCTGGACTCGGGTGCGCTGCCCACCGAAGGTGGGGAGCGGCCGCACCTCACCGTCACGATCCCGCTGGCCTCGCTCCAGGCTGCCGGAGGAGCCGGGTTGCTGGAGTTCGGAGACGGGATCGGGCGGTCGGTGCTCTGCGCCGAGGAGGTCCGGCGGCTGGCGTGCGATGGGGCCGTCGTGCCCGTGGTGCTCGGGTCGCGGGGCGAGCCGCTCGACGTCGGGCGGCGCAGCCGAGTGGTCACCGTCGGGATGCGCCGGGCCCTCGACGCCCGCGACGGAGGATGCGCCCACCCCGGCTGCGGGCTGCCGGCGAGGTGGACCGAGGCCCACCACGTCGAACACTGGGCGGACGGCGGGGTCACCGCCGTCGACAACCTGGTGCTCCTCTGCGGGCGGCATCATCGCCTGCAGCACAAAGGGGAATGGCGGATCACGATGGAAGCCGGGTTGCCGGTCTTCCACCCGCCGTGGTGGACGGGGATCCCACCGTCACGGAACCTTCTGCACCGGCCCGATCTGATCGGGGCGATACCTGCACCCCGCCCTGAGGTCCGGCGGTTGCCTGTCGAAGAGCTTGTCGGGGTCTGATTCCCACCTGCGGCCCTGGGGTGGGAGAACTACGTATGGCGAGGTTGCGACCGCGCGTGCGAGGTTGCTCACGCGGAGCGACCGGAGGCGCGGGGATGCAGGGGCCGAGATGGCGGGGGCCAGTGTCCGCACTGGTGCTCGGTGCGCTGCTGGTGATCGCCGGGTGCGGCGACCAAGCGCGGGCGGGTGGGGCACCCAGTGGGCCCGTCGCGGCCCAGGCTGCGAGCGTCACGCCGCACTCCGAGGCGTCGACCGCGCAGACCCAGACCGAATCGCCCTCGCTCGAAAACCCGGCTCCCGGGCCACACACACCGGCCGACGCGGGTCCACCGCCGTCGCCGAAACAAGGGCAGGCGCCACCGGTTCAGGTGCCGCCCGCAGCCCCGCAGCCTCCGCCGCAGGAGCACGCCGCGGAACCGAGAGGCGCCGGGCCCGAGCCGAACACCGGTTCCCGGCCGGGTGGGCAGCCGACGGGCGCCGCGATCGCGGACGCGCTGGGCGACACGCTGGAGACCTGGGAGGCCGAGCAGGCCAAGAGGTGTCCACGGGCGTCGCTGCGGGACTGCTGGACGATCGTGACGGTGGGCGCGGGGACTCATGCCTGTAAGGCGAGCCCAGCCCCCGGGACGATCGCACCGTTCGGCTCGACGATCACGATCACCATGACCGCGGACAGCGACGCCTGTGTCGCGCTGCTCGACGGGCGGACAACAGGTGGGGGCGACGGGAACACCGCCGACGGCACCGAAAGGGACACGGAACAGCGTACGGGCGAGACGGGGCAGACCGAGTCGGGAGAGGGCGGTCAGCCGTAGTGCCGCGTCGCCGGACCCGGCACATTCGTCCCCGCGAGCCCGAGCCGGAGCAGCCCGCGCTCGCGACCAGGGTGCTCCGTCTCGTCGGGTCGGTGGTCGCGCCGGCGACCGTGCTCACCGCCCTGCTGCTCTACTTCGGCAGGCTGCACGCCCAGGGGCTGGCGGACTACTTCGGGCTGCAGTACTCGGTGCTCGACCTGACCACCCAGGACTTCGTCGTCCGCAGTGCGGACGGGTTGATCCTCCCTGCCGCGCTCACCGCCTGCGCAGTGCTGCTCGCGCTGTGGGCGCACTGGGTCCTCACTCGCGCGCTACCGCCGCCCGCTCGGCAACGGGCCCTCCGCGTGGTGATCCCGGTGGCTGCCGTGCTGGGCTGCGGGCTGGTGACGCTGGCTCTCGTCGACGCGTTCACCCCCGGCGAGCTGTTCGACCCAGTCGGCGAGCTGCGGGGGCTGTGTCTGGCGATCGGGGCGCCGCTGCTCGTCTACGCGGTTCGGCTCGCCCGCACGGCGGGAACGGGTCGCTCCTCGGGAGGGACGGCGCTCGCCGAGTGGACGGCGGCGTTCGCGCTGGTCAGCGTGGGACTGTTCTGGGCCGCCGGCACCTACGCCGTGGGGGTGGGGACGGGGCGGGCCCGGCAGATCGCCGACCTGCTCGGCTCCATGCCGGACGTGACCGTGTTCAGCGAGAAGGACCTGAACCTGGACGGGCAGCCCGGCGTCTCCGTGCAGCGCTGCCCGGCACCCGAGCGTGCCTACGGGTACCGCTACAGCGGGCTGCGGCTCGTCCTGCAGTCCGGCAGCCAGTACCTGCTGCTGCCCGTCGGGTGGAGCGTCGAACGGGGTGCCGCCATCCTGCTACCCCGGCAGGGTGGGGTCCGGCTCGAGTTCGGCTGGCGGTCGGACTGGCGGCCCACCGGCTGCTAGATGGTCAGTGGTCGTACTCGGTCTCCTCAGTACGCGCCGCGGCTCGCGAGCACGGCGCCCAGGGTCTTCCACATGATGGTGAGGTCCATGGCCATGGACCAGTTCTCCACGTACCGGAGGTCCAGGCGGACCGACTCCTCCCAGGACAGGTTGCTACGGCCGGAGACCTGCCAGAGGCCGGTCATCCCGGGGCGGACCAGGAGCTTGCGCCTGGCCATGTCCTCATAGGTCTCCACCTCGGCAGGGAGGGGAGGGCGGGGGCCGACGAGGGACATGGTGCCGTTGAGGACGTTGAGCAGCTGGGGGAGCTCGTCGATCGAGTAGCGGCGCAGCAGGGCGCCGATCCGAGTGACGCGGGGGTCGCGAGCCAACTTGAACAGCGGACCCGCGCCCTCGTTGGCGGCCTGCAGCGCGGCGCGGCGAGCCTCGGCGTCGACGACCATCGAGCGGAACTTGACCATGTGGAACATGCGGCCCTGGGCGCCGACCCGTTCCTGGCGGAAGAAGACCGGGCCGCCATCCGACTTCACCGCGATCGCCACGGCGAGGAACACCGGCGCGGCGAGCAGCAGGAGCAGGGCCGCGGCGGAGCGGTCGAGGACGGTCTTGAGCACGCGGGCCGCCCCGGTGAACCGCGGCTTCGACAGCCGCAGGAGCGGCAGACCGTCGACCGGGGAGATGTGCATCCGCGGGCCGGCGACCTCCATCAGGCCGGGGTCCACGGCGAGCTCGGTGTCCGTGCCCTCGAGCTCCCAGGCGAGGCGGTGCAGGCGACCGGGGCCCCAGCCCGCCGCCCGCCCGACGGAGACCACCGCGAACCGCTTCGCGTGGACGATCGGGGCCACCGAGTCCAGGTCGCCCACCACCGGGACGCCCTCGATGTGCGACCCACCGGCCGGACCCCGCCCGCTCGGGGTGCACGCCGCATCGATGCGCCACCCGAAGTGCACGTCCCGGCGGGTCCGGCGGACCATGTCGGCCACGGCGGCCTCGTCGCCCACGACCAGCACCGACGCCATCGCGCGGCCGGAGCCGCGCAGCCTGTGCAACCACTTACGGACGGCGAAGCGGCCGAAGCCGACGGCGAGACCGATCACCGGGACGAGGAGGAACACCCAGATCCGGACCGACGCCACCAGCAACGTGAGTCCGCCGAGGGCCAGGATCACCGAAGTCGCGACGACCGCGTGGCCGAGGCGCTTGAACTCCGCGGTGCCCACCCCGAGCATCCGCGGGTCCCAGGCTCGGGCCACCGGGAGGGCGATGAGCAGCAGCGCGGCGGCGAGCAGGCCGCTGACCAGGTGTGCCCGATCCGCAGCCTCGGCACCGGTCCACCCGAGCAGCACGGCCAGCCCGGTGCCGGCGAGGACGATCGACGAGTCCGTCAGGATCACCACGCGGCGCAGCTTCGGCCGCCAGCCGTCAGCCCGCGGCGGCTGTATATCCGGCGCGGGACGCTGGACGGGCACCTCGACGGCGGTTCCCTCGCTCGTCGGCTCGGCGACACCCGGCTGCTTGCTCACGAAATCCACGACCCCCCATGACCACCAGAACAACTGCTCGACGCCCTGGGCACGACGGAACTCGATCGCTACGGTGCGAGGGAGGCCCGTCAGGCCCGGGGAGCGATCCCCTTGGCGTCGATCGCTCCGTCCGTCGCTCGACAGAGCGAACCCGTTACGAAGAGTTAGTCGAATCATCAATTGCGAGGACGGCTGGTCGGTTCGTGTGACGCTGGCGGCGTGGGGCTCACGTTCCGCCCCGTCACCGCGATGTCACCGGGGAGAGACGCCATCCACGACGGGTCGGGGGACCAGATGTCGTTGCACGCCGCCACACCGCCGGACACGGAGACGTTCCGGCTGCTGTTCGTGTGCACCGGCAACATCTGCCGCTCGCCGGTCGCGGAGATCATGACCAAGCACATCCTCAAGGGCGGGCTGGGCGGCCACGAGGCCGCGCGTTTCGTCGTCGCCAGCGCCGGAGTCGGGGCGGTGGTCGGCGAGATGATGCACCCGGACACCCGGGACGAGCTGTCGCCGTGGGGTCTCGACGGGCTGGTCGCGGGCGAGTTCCGAGCCCGTCAGCTGCGCGCGCCCATGGTGCGCCGGGCCGATCTGGTGTTGGGCGCGAACGTCCGACACCGGAGCGCGATCGTCGAGCGCGAGCCCGCAGGCCTGCGCACCACCTTCGCGCTCCGCGAGTTCGCCGCACTGGCCGACGCGGTGGACGAGACCCTGCTCCCGGCCGAGGACCCGGTCAAGCGGGCCACCGAGCTCGTCGAGCAGGCCCGGATGCTGCGCGGGCTCGTCCGCATGGACCCGGAGGACCTGCGGCTGCCCGACCCGATGGGGCGTCCCCCCGCGGCGCACCGCCACGCCGTCGAGCTGATCACAGACGCCGTCTACCGGATCGTGCAGCGGATCGTGCCGCCGCGCGGCTGATCCGACGACAGGCCGGACCGCCCGGAGACGGGTTCCGCTCAGGCCTCGGTCCGCCTCCGGGTGCGCAGGATGCGGACGGTGCGGACGCCTGCGATCGCGATGGCGGCGAGCCCGGCGAGGTCGGCGCCGGTGAGACCGTTCTGCGGGGTGAACCTGAGCAGCACGATCCCCTCGACACTGCTGTTCACCAGCAGCCAGGCGAGGCCGGCGAGGCCGAGTGCGATGGATCCGCCGAGTCCGGTCCGGCTGCTGACCGCCGCGAGGACGACCAGGGCGAGGAGGACGAGGGCCGGGATCACCCGGCCAGTATGCGTGGCGGACCTGTGACCGCCCTGTGGAGTTGGGGGCCAGTTCACATCCTGCCGCGCCGCCGGGCTCAGTACGCCCCGCGGCTGCCCAGAACCGCGCCCGCGGTCTTCCACAGGATGGTCAGGTCCATCGCCATCGACCAGTTCTCCACGTAGCGCAGGTCGAGGCGGACGGACTCCTCCCACGACAGGTCGCTGCGTCCGGAGACCTGCCACAGGCCCGTCATGCCCGGGCGGACGAGGAGCCGGCGGCGGGCGACGTCCTCGTAGGCCTCCACCTCGGCGGGCAGCGGGGGGCGGGGACCGACCAGGGACATGCTGCCGCCCACGACGTTCAGCAGCTGGGGGAGCTCGTCGAGCGAGTAGCGGCGCAGGAGCGCGCCGACGCGGGTGACCCGCGGGTCACTGGCCATCTTGAACAGCGGCCCCGCGGCCTCGTTGGTCGCGGCGAGGGCGGCACGGCGGGCCTCGGCGTCGACGACCATCGACCGGAACTTGACCATTCGGAAGGTGCGGCCGTCGATGCCGACGCGCTCCTGGCGGAAGAAGACCGGCCCGCCGTCGACCTTCACCGCGATCGCGACCACCAGGAACATCGGGGCGGCGAGCAGGAGCAGGGCGGTGGCGAGGATCCGGTCGAAGGTCAGCTTCAGCGCCCGGGGGACCCCGGTGAAGCGCGGCTGGGAGAGCCGGAGCAGGGGGAGGCCGTCTACCGGGGTGATGTGCATCCGCGGTCCGGCGATCTCCATCAGGCCGGGGTCGACCGCGAGCTCGGTGGTCGAGCCCTCGAGCTCCCAGGCGAGCCGCTGGAGCCTGCCCGCGCCCCAGCCGGGCGCCTGCCCCACCGAGACGACCTGGAACGCCTTCCCCGCCAGCAGCGGTCCGATCGAGTCGAGGTCACCGATCACCGGCACACCCAGCACCGACGGGCCGCCCTCGGTGCCGCGTCCGGTCGGGGTGCAGGCCCCGTCGATGCGCCAGCCGAAGTGCACGTCCCGCCGGGTGCGACGGACCATGTCCGCCACCGACTCGGGTGACCCCACGGCGAGCACCGAGAGCATCGCCCGGCCCCGGCCACGCTGGTGGTGCAGCACCTTGCGCAGCACGAAGCGGCTCACCGCGAGCGCCCCGCCGATCAGCGGCACGAACAGGAACACCCAGATCCGCACGGACGAGACCATGAGGCTCAGCCCGCCCAGACCGAGGACCACGGTCGCGCCGAACACCGCGCGGAACAGGCGGAGGAACTCGGTGGAACCGGCACCGAGCACGCGGCCGTCCCAGGCCCGGGCCAGCGGCAGTGCGGCGACCAGCAGGGCGGCGCCGATGAGACCGCAGACCAGGCGGGCCCGGTCCGCCGCCTCCATGCCGGTGAGTCCGATGACGACGAACAGCGCGGTGCACGCGGTGATCACGGCGAGGTCGGCGGCGATCGCGAGTCGCCGGACCCGGCTCTGCCAGCGGGTGTCGACGGTGTGGGGGAAAGCCGCGGCGGACCGGGATCGCTGGACGGGCAGCGTCGGGGCGGGGTCGCCCTGCCATACGGGCGCTCCAGTCCTGATCTCGGAATGACCGCTCACGCCGCGCCCCCCACGTCGTCGAGAATTCAACCGCGTGGACTGTCGGCTTCCTGTCGAGCCGCGTTACAAGCGGCCGAGTGGACCGAATGGGGTATATCTGCCCTGCTCGGAGTAGAGCTATGTGTGTAATGAGTGACCGGTGAGCCGTTCATCCGGCCTGATCGACCACCGGGCCCGTCGGTGTCCCTGCCTCTCGGAGAGCGACGTCACATCGCCAGGTCGGAGCCTCCATCCGTGCCGAGCCGGGCGTGTCGGTCGATCGCCCGACACGGTCAGGGCTCTGAATCCGGGGCGTGTCGTCAGAGTCGTCGGCGCCCGACGTCGGGACGCCCGAATCGGTAACGATCCAGCGTTGCCCGCAGACATCCTGGGCGGGTTCGGCGGAATGGGAGTCGTGGTGTCGGGGAATGTGTCGGCGGATTCGGTGGGCACGCGACATCGCAGCCGGACCAGGCGGGTCCTCATCGGGCTGCTCGTGGCCGTCCTGGCCCTCATCCTGGTCGCCGCCGGAGCGATCTACGCCCTGACCGAGTCGCTCGGCTCCCGGGTCACCCGGCTGCCGGACAGCTTCACCGGGATCCCCGAGGAGACCCGGCCGGCGGCCACCGAGGCCACCACCTTCCTGCTCGTCGGCACGGACAGCCGGGCGGACGGGCCGACCACCGGCACGGACGCGGTGGCGAGCGGCGGCTCCCAGCGGTCGGACGTGATCATGCTGGCCCGGGTCGCGCCGGACGGCACCACGGCCTCGGTCACCTCGATCCCCAGGGACAGCTGGGTGGACATCCCCGGGCGCGGACCGAACAAGATCAATGCGGCGTACGCTTTCGGTGGGGCGCCGTTGCTGATCCAGACCGTCGAGGCGGTCAGCGGGGTCCGGGTCGACCACTTCGGAGTGATCGACTTCGCAGGCTTCCAGGAGATGGTCGACTCCGTCGGCGGGATCGACGTCCGGGTGGCCGCGGCCACGTCGAATGCCGGAGTGGCCTTCCACGAGGGGCTCAACCACCTCGACGGCGCCGAGGCCCTGGCCTACGTCCGACAGCGCTACGACCTGCCCGGTGGCGACCTCGACCGGGCGAGACGCCAGCAGAACGCGCTGAAGGCGCTGCTCACCAAGGCGGGCGACAGCCTGTCCGACCCGGTCGGGCTCTACAAGCTCGTGGACACCACCAGCCGCACGGTGAGCGTGGACGACACGCTGTCCAACGGCGGCCTGCGAGACCTCGCCCTGCAGTGGCGGAACCTGCGGCCCGCCGGGGTGACCTTCACCAGCGCACCGGTCGCCGGGCTCGGCAGCGAGGGCCCGCAGTCCGTCGTCTACCTGGACGAGGCGGCGGGCGTCGCCTTCTGGCAGGCCGTGCGCGACGGGACCCTGGCGGCCTACGTCGCCGCACACCCAGGCGAGGGCCTCGCCGCCACTCCGAACTGACGGCTCACGCGCTCGGGACGTACGAGCCCTCGCGGTAGACCGTGGTCCGCGGGTAGGGGAACGTCGGGACTCGGCGGTCCCCGAACCACAGGTCGACGGTGTCCGGCGCGGTGCCCTGCTCCACCCAGGACACGAGCTGTTGGATCGTCTGTGGGGTGGCACCGTAGTGGCCGCCCCAGCAGTGGCCGATGCCCGGCAGCGCGAACAAACGGACGAAGTCGTCGGCGTCCGGATGGTGGGCCTGTACCCGGTCCATCCAGCTCAGCGTGGCGATCGGGCTCACCACCGTGTCCCCGAGCGGCACCGTGACCAGCAGCTTTCCTCCGCGGGCGCGGAAGGCGTCCAGGTTCGCGGTGGCGTCCGCGGCTGCGCGGTACCCGGCGACCCGCGCCGGGACGTCCTCCGGGCTCCAGTCCGCCACCTGCGCCTCCGCTCCCAGCGGCGGGCCGTAGAGCGCGTAGCGGATCGCGCTGCGGGCGCTCTCGGCGACGAACGACCGGTCTGTGGCGAACTGTTCGGCCCACTCCACCGACTCCGAGCCCGGGAGCAGACCGCGGGGCAGGATCGGGCCCGCGCTGTTGGTCGGCGCGGCGTAGAGGCGTTCGGCGATGTCGCGCTGGTCGGGGGTGAGGCCCGCGGCGCCGAGGTCCGGCGTGCAGGACAACGGGTCCGCCACCAGGCCGTCGGCGATTCCGTCCCGCCCGTCGCACTGGGCCATGACCGTGCGGGACACGGCGTCCACCGTCTCCCGGGTCAGCCGCGCCGCGCCGTCCGGGGTGAACGCGGCGCCCACGGTCCACGGCCAGCTCGCGGCGGCGTGCCCGAGGGCGTCGAGCGCGGGGGAGTCCACCTGGATGCCGTCGAAGTCGGCGGGGTAGCGCTGGGCCTGGATCAGTCCCTGCCGGCCGCCGTTGGAGCAGCCGGTGAAGTAGGAGTGGCCGATCGGACGCGCATAGACCTGTTCGGTCAGCGCCTTCGCGACGACGGCGGTGACGTGCGTACTGCGGAACGCCCAGTCGTCGAAGGTGCCGGGCTGTTCCACCGCCCAGCGGAACAGGTCGTCGGTGGCCCGGTGCCCGGCGTCCGACGTCGCGGTGGCCACCCCGGACAGCACGCCCGGGTCGCACTCCTCCCCCTGTTCGTAGCCGCAGGTCGAGGCGCAGCCGATCACGGCGAACCGCTGGTTCCACGCCGCGGCGAGCGGCAGCTTGAGGGTGAACCGGACGGACGGGTCGATCGTGCCCGTGACCCGGCAGTGCTCGGGGACCTCGCCCGCGGCGGGAACGATCTCGGCGGTCGCCACGGTGGCCGTGATCCCCTCGGCGTAGGACAGGTCCGTGCCCGCGGCGGCACAGGCCGACCCGAAGGAGCCGGCCCCCGGCGCGGGGGTCGTGCAGGCGGTGGTGACGATCAGGACCAGCGCGGGAAGCAGCCTGAGCACGGGGGACATCGTGCCGGCGGCGCCGGCGTGCGGGGTGGGATGCTGATCACTCCGGCGGCGGCGTTAACGCGGGGTTGCCAGCCGACGACCAGCCCGGTGTGACCCAGCACACGGGACGTCACCGCCGGTCGGCGCCGCCGACGGGCAGACGGTCCGCAACGGTCGTGGTGCTCTGCGCACTCTGCGTCCTGACCGCTGACGCCGTGGTGCTCGGGGCGCCTCCGCCGCCCCCGGGTCGGGCGGCGGTCGGCGGCTCTGCGCCGCCGGTCGACCTGTCGGAATCGCCTGCGGCAACGATTGTGGACCTGCCGCTCGCCACGGTGGACGGGGGCGCTGTTGGCGTCCGGCCGACCGAGGCGGAGACGGTAGTCACCATGGCGGCGCCGGACCAGCGTGCCCGGATCGCCGTCCGCGCCGCGCTCGACCAGATCGGGCTGCCCTACGTGTGGGGCGGGGACGGACCCCGAGCGGGCGATGCGGGTTTCGACTGCTCGGGGCTGACCCACTACGCCTACGGCGTCGCGGGGCTCGACCTGCCGCGCACTGCGCACACCCAGTACCTCGCCGGGCCGCACCTGGCCGCGGACAGCCGGCTCGAGCTCGGTGACCTCGTGTTCTACGGGGTCCGGGCGCAGGTTCACCACGTGGGCATGTACATCGGGAAGGGGCGGATGGTGAATGCCCCGACTTTCGGCGAACCCGTCCAACTCGCGTACGTCCGCTGGCCGGGCGACGACTACCTGGGCGCGACCCGGCCGACGGCGGGCGCCTCTCGGTCAGGGGCCGTCGAGGCCTCTGCGCCGGTCCCCGCCGAGACCGCACTCCCCGGGTCCACACCGGAGAGGTGGGAGACGCCACCGGCGCCGCCCGAGCCGGGCGAGACCGCCGCGGCCTTGCCGGACCCCGCACCCGCGCCTGACGCCGGTGAGGCTCTGGATCCTGGGGGTGCGCCGGCTGCGCCCCCACTCGAGGTGCCGGCGGCGGAGCCACCAGCCGAAGCGACGTCGGCGCTCGCCCGCGCGGACGGAGCCCCACGAGCGGTCGCGTCACCGGCGTCGGCGACCGCGACGGTCCCGCCGACCGCGACGGTCCCGCCGACCACCACCGTTCCACCGCCGACGACCACGGTCCTGTCCACCACGACCGTCCCGCCATCGACGACGAACCCGGCGGCGTCCGCCTCGGCCACGAGCCCCGTCGGCCCGCTTGTCCTCGTCCTGCCCTTCGGGTCCGTCACGGTCCCGACCGCGGGGTGGCGGCAGGTGGGGAGTGGGGCGGTCGCGACACTGCCGTCGGCCTCGCCGCTGGACGAGTTGGTCGTCGGGGTGCGGATCAGCGCGCGGTTCCCCGACGGTGCCCGGCGGATGTTCACGGTTCGCGAGGTGCGCTCGGGCGACGCACTCCCGGTGGCCGGATCACTGGTGCTGACGGCCGCCAGGGTGGACGGCACTCGGGCCGTGGTGATCGCCGGTCTGTGAGCGACGCTCCCGAGCCGGACCCTGAACCGGCACGGGTCGAACCGAGGCCCGTCTACCCGGCACCCAGCAGCGGCCAGACCGCGGGATCCTCACCGCCGAGGCGCCACAGCTCGACCCCGGCGAGCCCGTACTGCCGGGCGAGCGCGAACTTCGGCTCGACGCTCTCGGCGTCTTCGAACCAGACCTCGTGCGTCACACCGTCCGCCGCGGTGTAGGCGAAATGCATCGCGCCACCCGCGTCCCGCTGAGGTGTGGTGCCCGCGGCAGCGGCGAGCGCCATCGCCTCCCGCCAGACCACCGGTGCGCCCCGGCCCGTCGCGGGCCAGTCGTACCCGTAGAGGCCGACGCCCAGCATGAGCTTGTCCGGCGGTACCTGGGTCACGGCGTACCGGATCACCGGCTCCACCCAGTCGTCCGGGGCGATCGGGCCGGGCGTGCTGTCCTGCCAGTGCCAGTCGTAGGCCATCAGCACGATGCGGTCGGCGCTGCGGCCGATCGCGGCGTAGTCCTGGGCGAGGTTGCGGCCGTCGTAGCCGGCGTCGTCCGTCTTGGGGTGCACGGTCACGTAGAGCTGACGATTCTGCGCGTGCAGCGCTCCGGCCAGCTGCGCGACGAACTCCGTGAAGACGCCGCGGTCCCCGGCGTCCAGGTCCTCGTAGTCGAGCTGTAGACCGGCGAAGTCGCGCGAGGCAGCGAGGGCGACGAGCGCCTCGACGTGAGCCCGAAGCCGCGCGTCGTCGTGTAGAACGTCCCGCACGACCTGAGGTGCCCAGCTGCCACCGTGAGTGCTCGCCACCGTCGGGAGGAGCCGGGTGCCGCCCTCGCGCGCGACCTGGAGCGCTCGCTCCTCCTCGGCGGCCCCGCCGGGGAGGTCGGACACGACCGTCCCGTCGGGCGCGAGGCCGTACCACCAGGGCGTGACCAGGTCGATCGCCGTCCGGTTCCTCGCGAGGCTGCTCAGCCCGTCGTCGAGATCCCAGTACGGGACCGCGGCGACCACCTCCGACGAACCGGCCAGGATCCGAGGCACCCAGATCGCCGCCGGCGTCACCAGCACGAGGGCGAGACCGATCACGAGGGGCCAGGACGAGCGCCGCCCGGCCCGGTCCTCCGGTGGAGTCCGGTGGCGTCCGCTCTCCCATCCCGCCCTCGGACCGCCGGACCCGGTGGACCCGGTGGACCCGACGGGTCGCACCCTCAGCGTGCCGGGGCCGGTACGGCGATCGCTTCCGCGACACGGTCGATGATCTCCTCGATCGTCGCGCGCGGGGCGAAGCCGACGAGCCTGCCCGCCAGCGTGTTGTCCGGGACGCGCCGCCTCATGTCCTCGTAGCCGGGACCGTAGGCCTCGGCGTACGGCACCAGCGTGATCGGGCTGGGGCTGTCCAGCCTGCTCGCAATCCGCGCGGCCAGGCTCATGATGGAGATCTCGGTCAGCCCTCCGAGGTTGACCGCGAGCTTGTCGGCGGCCGGGCACTCGGCGAGCGCGACGAGCGCCGGGACCACGTCCGCGACGAACGAGAAACACCGTGTCTGCTGTCCGTCGCCGAAGACGGTGAGAGGCTCCCCACGGAGGGCCTGCCCGACGAGGTTGGGAACGACCATCCCGTACCGGCCGGTCTGGCGCGGGCCCACCGTGTTGAACAGCCGCACGATCACGAGCGGGACGTCATAACGCGTCGCGTAGGCGTGGGCGAACGCCTCGTCGATGCCCTTGGCGCCGGCGTAGGTCCAGCGGGACAGCAGGGCGGATCCCAGGATCCGGTCGGAGTCCTCGGCCAACCGGTCCGCCGTGTTCTTGCCGTACACCTCGCTGGTCGAGGCGAGCAGTACGGCCAGTCGGTGCTCTCGTGCCGCCTCCATGACGTTCTCCGTGCCGTGGATGTTCACCCGGAGGCCGTGCAGCGGGTCGTCCACGATCAGCCGGACGCCCACCGCCGCTGCGAGGTGGAAGACGCGGTCATGCCCGGCCATGGTCTCGCCGAGCAGTTCGGTGTCCAGAATGGACCCTTCCACGAACGTCAGCCGTGGGTGATCCGCAACCGCGGCGAGGTTGTCCACCGACCCGGTCGACAGGTCGTCAAGGACGGTGACCTCGTCGCCGGAGCTCAGCAGATGCTCGGTCAGATGGCTGCCGATGAAACCGGCTCCACCTGTGATGACAGTGCGCAAGACTCCACCTTCTCCGGTCTACTGGAATAGAGGAAAGTTTCCGGTCGCGACTACGGGATTGCATGTCGAAACAACGGGATCGACGGCTCTCTCGTGGTCCTCCTCGGTACACTCGGCAGGACCTTGAGTCGTGTTACGTCCCGATCAACAGCGATTCGATCTTCATCCACGAGAATGAAGATCATGTGCGTGATACGGATCATAGTCGCTACCACCCGTGTTGATCAAGCCGCTGTATCGGACGCGATGGTCTGCGACGATGGAATGGCCCGTCCCATCGGGGAACCAAGTAGCTACTCAGAGTAGTGTTTCGGAGAAGTTGTATCGCTGAGTCGTCCTCCGGCGAGAACACATGGGGTAGCACTTCCTCGCGCTCGTAGATCTTCGGCCGAATGCAGTAGTTGGGTCGTGTGCTCGGAAGAAGAAGCGCGGGGTCGGGTCTTGCGAGTATTGCGTCGGCTAATGGGTCGGGGCATTCTGTGAGACCGGTGACGCGACGTCTGTCGGGGAGTCGCGTCGGGGCTGCACCTGCGAGTGGGCCAGATCGACGACGATGCGGCGTGACCGCACATCCCCGGGGGGACATTCCCTATGACCAGTACTCCTGTCACCAGCTCCGCCCTGGTCGAGTACATCCCGCAACAGCAGACTCGAGCCGTGGCCGGTGGTCGACGGCCTGCTCTCTCCAGTGCGGACGCCGCTGTGGCTACGCCGCACCCCGCCAGTCGCGAGTTCCCGTACGACATCGCCATCGTCGGGCTCGGGTACGTCGGGCTGCCGACGGCCCTCGCCATGCATGCGGCCGGCCAACGGGTGCTCGGCCTCGACGTGTCGCTGGACCGCCTGCAGGCGATCCTTGCGGGCCGGGTCGATCTGCTGGCCTCGGACCGCGAACGTCTCCAGGCGAGCATCATCGCCTCGGCGGACGAGTTCGCGCTCACCGATGACGCACGGTTGCTCGCTGACGCACGGGCGGTCGTGGTCTGCGTTCCGACCCCGGTCGACGCGCACCTGGTTCCCGACCTGTCGATCCTGCGCAGCGCGTGCGCAGCGGTGGTCGCGAACGCGGTCCCCGGTCAGGTGCTCATCCTCACCTCGACCACGTACGTCGGGACCACCGACGACCTGCTCGTGCACCCTCTGGCCGCGCGCGGGCTCCGTCCGGGCGAGGACATCGCGGTCGCGTTCAGCCCGGAGCGCATCGACCCGGGTAACGCGGGCCACGCCCACGAGGCGGTTCCACGGGTCGTCGGAGGAGCCACGCCGCAGTGCACGGAGCTCGCCGTCGAGGTGCTGGGCGGCTACGCGGAGCAGGTGCACCCGGTGTCGTCCACGGGGGCGGCCGAGCTGACGAAGTTGTTGGAGAACACGTTCCGCGCGGTGAACATCGCCCTCGCCAACGAGATGGCCGAGATCAGTGGCGCATTGAACCTCGATGTCATGGAGGTCATCGCCGCCGCCGCGACCAAGCCGTACGGCTTCATGCCCTTCTACCCGGGGCCCGGGGTCGGCGGACACTGCATACCGTGCGATCCGCACTACCTGCTGTGGCAGCTGCGCCGCAGGCGGATCACCAGCCCCGTCATCGAGCAGGCGATGAACGGGATCGCGGCGCGGCCGGGTCGGGTGGTCGACCGCTGCGTGGAGGTGCTGGCGGCGCGTGGGCAGAGCATCGCGGGGGCCCGAGTCCTGGTCCTCGGCACGGCGTACAAGCCTGACGTCGAGGACGTTCGGGAGTCTCCGGCCCTGGAGATCCTCGCCCTGCTCGCCGCGCGGGGCGCGAAGATCGCGTACCAGGACGAGATGATCCCGACGCTGCGGGTCGAGGGCGTGGGTGAGCTGCAGAGCGAGGCCGACCCCCTCGCCTTCGCACCCGACCTCGTGATCGTGCACACCCTGCACGGCCGGACCGAACCGGAATGGCTGGCGTCGGCGCCCGCGATCCTCGACACCACCTATCGGGTCAGCGCAGGACCCCGCGTCGTTCTCTGACGATCCCCTCGAACCTCCGTCCGGCGACGGTCGGAGCATCCCCCTCTTGGAGTCAGCGTGTTCCCCTCTCGACCTCATCGCCCGCCGAGCCGCGCGGGCCGAAGTGCCCGGCAGCCGGTTCGGGCGATCCTGGCCCTGCTCGCGGCGATCGCGGCGACCACGAGCCTGGCCGTCGTCGCGGCTCCCGCCGCCTCGGCGGCACCCAAGACGATCGTGTCGTTCACCTTCGACGACAGCAACGCGGACCAGCTGCCCGCAGCCCAGACGCTGAAGGCCAACGGCATGGCCGGGACGTTCTACGTGAACTCCGGCTTCGTGAACCAGCCCGGCTACTTCACCGTCGCCAACCTGCAGTCACTGGTCGCGGACGGGCACGAGATCGGCGGGCATTCGGTGACCCACCCCGACCTCACCAGCCTGCCCGCCGCCGAGGCCCAGCGGCAGGTCTGCAACGACCGGGTCAACCTCGCCAACTGGGGCATCCAGACCCGCAGCTTCGCCTACCCGTTCGCGGCGGCGACGACGGCGACCGAGAACATCGTGAAGAACTGCGGCTACCAGAGCGCCCGCGGCCTCGGCGACATCCAGAGCAGGTTCGGGTGCACGGGCTGCCCGTTCGCCGAGACCGTGCCTGTCCCCACGGCCTCGCGCTACTACACGAAGGCTCTCGACCAGGTCGACAACACCTGGACGCTGGCCGACCTGCAGACCGCCGTCACGAACGCCGAGGCCAACAACGGCGGGTGGGTGCAGCTGACCTTCCATCACATCGGCGGCAGCGACCCGCTCTCGATCAGCCAGGCCGTGTTCGACCAGTTCGTCGCCTGGCTCAAGCCGCGCGCGGCGGCGCAGAACACCGTCGTACAGACGGTGGGCCAGACCGTCGGCGGCGCGGTCAAGCCGCTGGTGAACGGGCCTGCGGTGCCGCCACCCACAGCGGGGGCCAACGGTGTCAAGAACGCGTCTCTCGAGACCGCGGGGACCAACGGGCTGCCGCAATGCTGGATGGCCGGCGGCTACGGCACGAACTCGCCGACCTTCACCACCCTCACCGGTGGGGCGCAACAGGGGACCAAGTCCGAGCGGCTCGTGATGGCGGGCTACCAGGACGGTGACGCGAAGCTGCTGCCGGCGCTCGACCTCGGCGGGTGTTCACCGAGCGTCACCGAGGGGAAGACCTACTCGTTGCGGGCCTGGTACACCTCCACCGCGGTGACCCAGTTCGCGGTGTACTACCGCACGGGCATCGGCACCTGGGTGTACTGGACGTCGAGCCCGTGGTTCGCGGCCGGCACCACCTTCACCCAGGCGGTCTGGACGACACCCGCGGTGCCCGCGGGGGCGACGGGGATCAGCTTCGGGCTGAACCTCTTCTCCAACGGTCAGCTGGTCACCGACAGCTACGCGGTCTACGACTCGGTGGGTGCGCCCGCCGTCGCGGGCCAGCAGTCGGCGGTCGTCGCTGCGCCCTCCGCAACCGCCCGGTCGGCCGGACCCGCCGTGGCCGCGTCGCCGACGGTGCCGGCTCCGCCGGGGGCGTCCATCGCGGTCCAACCGCGTCGCGAGGTGCGCAAGGCGATCCCGACCGGCCCGTCGGCCCACCGTGCTCGGGCCGACAGGCGGGGGCCGACCGGTCCGGTTCTCACCCAGATCCCAGGGCCGACACAGGTCAAGCCGGGGACGCCGATCCTTCTGGACGAGGGGTCGCTCAGCGGCTGACCGGCCGCACGACGGCGGCCTGCGGGACCTCGTCCGGCAGGCCGCCGTCGAGTGTCGGCGCCGCACCTCAGTGGGCGGTGCGGCGGGCCCGGCGAACCCACAGCCCGATCGTCGCCAGGACCAGGGCGGCCGCCCCGCTGATCGCGGCTATCGCCAGTGCCCGTGGTCCGGACAACGGCGGGAAGGGATCCACCGTCGGAGTCATGGTCGTCGAGTCGACGGTCAGCGAGCCGACGCCGGTCAGCGCCAGCCCGAAGGACAGGGCGGTGGTGCCGGGGGGTGTCTCCGGGGTGACCCACCGCGCCTCGTCCCAGCGCTCGCTCGCCGCAAAGAAGGGGCTCGAGGTCCAGTAGGACCAGCTTCCGTGGAAGTCCCGCACGAACAGCGCGTACTGGACCGGGGCGTCGCTCTGGAAGCCGGTGGCGAGTCGGTAGCGGTGTCCTTCCGAGGCAGCGGGAGCGCAGTCGCCCAGGTCCATCGTCGGTAGGAGCTTCGCATCTCCGCTCCGGTACTCGGTCACGGTGATGCGCTCGGCGCCGGAGCCACCCCCACGCCCCGGAGCGGCGGCGACCGTCGCTGTGTTCACCCCACTCGGGGCGAACGTCCAGCACACCGGGCGCCCGTCGGGGCCCCGGTCCTCCAGCGTCGGGTTCACGGGGCTGCTCGGCGGGGCACCGAACGGGACGTCCGGGGTCTCCCGCAACGGGAGCGCAGCCAGCCCGAGTGCCTCGCTTGCTGTGCGCACGGTGAGCGTGCCGGCCGCCTGCCGGGCGGCGAGCCAGTCGGCGAACGCGCTGAACTGCGTCAACCCGACGGCGTTGTCCTCGCATGCGTCACAGATGTGGTGGAACACCAGCGGCAGCCAGCCGCCGCCGGTGCGCTCGGCGTCCAGCACGAGGGTCTGCATCTCCGGGAGCGTCCACGTGGGATCGAACTGCCCTGGCGAGCGGGCGGAGAAGGGGTCCTGGAGCGGCATCGCCTCCGTCTTGTCGCATGCCACGCAACTGTCGCGAGCGGCCAGGCCGCCGACCAGCCGGGCGGCGTCGTACCCGCAGGAGCGCGCGGAGTCCTCGACCGACGGCGCGGTCGAGGAGAACGGGTATGCCAACACTCGGGGCTCGTGGCCCCACTCGGTGAGGTTCGTGCGGTCGAGACAGATCTCGCGGCGTGCCTCGTCGGCCGACACCTCCGCAAGGCGTGGGTGCAACACCGTGTGCCCACCGATCTCGTGTCCCTGTCGAGCCACCCGGTCGAGATCGTCGCGGGTGAAGTAGCCCGGCTCGTCGATGTGTCCCGAGATCACGAAGAAGGTGGCCCGCAACCCGAGCCGTTCGAGGACGTCGGCGGCCGCGAGTTGGTCGGCGGTGGAGTCGTCGAAGGTGATCGACACGACCGGCCCCGAACTCCCGGGTGCCGCGTGTGCCGACGCCGGGGACGCGATGCCGAGTGCAGCGGAACCGACGGCCGTGGCGGCGGCCATGGCGAGCATCCGAGGAGTGTGTTCCCGATGCCGACGATCGTGCTTCACGCCTTGCCGACCTGAATCTCGGTCGGTGCCCGCGGCGCGGGGACGGCAGTCGCAACGACGGAGCCCGGCGGCGTGGCGCGCCGGGTCGGGCTGGTCCACACCCCGCTGGAGCGGGTGAGCCAGGACGCGCCCAGGGCCCACAGGATGACGGCCGAGTCGATCATGCGCATGGGCAGGAAGAACAGCGCGTAGAGCAGGTAGAGCGCCCGCCGCTCGACTGCGGCCACCACCACGGTCAGGATCAGGTCGGGCAGGAGGATGCCCATCGCGAACACCGTGAGGGAGAAGTGCGCCACCACCCAGCTGTGCAGGTCGAAGAACGGCGCGATGAGGTCCAGGCTCGGCGCCGCCTCGGCGAGCAGGAGGAACAAGGCACCGAGCCCGGTGGCGAGCATGATGACGCTGGAGATCACCAGCTCCACGATCAGGACGGCGACGCCCCAGGCGAACACGTCCGGCCTGCCCCGGTAGCGTCGGACCGTCTGCCAGAAGCCCAGGCTCCATCGCCGGGTCTGCTTGATGTAGTCGCGCAACGAGTCGGGGTCCTGGGTGCGGGCGACGGCCCGGGTGGAGAACCCCACCCGGCCGAGCCGCTGCCGGTAGATCTCGAACGTCATGTGGAAGTCCTCGATGGCGACCCCGGGGGGGTCGACCCGGATGTGCCGCAGTGCCCGGGTCCGGTAGATCGAGGCGAATCCGGGCACGATCTGGACCGCGTTCACAAGTCGACCGGCCTGGCCGTACTTCACGAACCGTTGAACCACTGCATAGAGCCTGGACCGGTGCGCGATCACGATGCGGCCGGGGCTGAAGGTCTTCGTGGTCTCCCAGTCGGTCTCGGCGCATCCCGCGACGACTGCCACGTCCGGATCGTCGAGGAGGGGGAGCGCGGCGTGGAGATAGCCCTCGGTCAACCGGGTGTCCGCGTCGATGATCATCACGGCTTCGAACGCGTCGAGCAGCCCGAAGTGCTCCACGCCGAACGCGAGGGCGCCCGCCTTGCCACGTCCGGAGGGGGTCGCGACGACCCGGGCGCCGTAGGACCGGGCGATCTCCTCGGTGTCGTCGGAGGAGTTGTCCGACACCACGTGGATGTTGGTGGCCGGGAAATGCGCACGCAACGACTCGAGCGCCGCACCGATCACCGCTGACTCGTTGTGGGCGGGCACGAGGACGGCGATGTCGGCGGCACCGATGCCCCCACCACGACGGGGCAGCAGTTTGCGGGGTTCCTCCGAGTCACCCCAGCCGGTGCTCGCACGCCTGCCGAGCCGGACGCGCACGTGAGCCTCGTCGAGCAGCCGCACGATCCCGAGCCCGCCCCACAGAGTGAGGTTCACGCCCATGATGAGCAGCACCAGGAGCCAGGTCGGCATTGACGGCATCGACCATCCTTCGTCGTACGGTCAGGGCCGCCCCACGAGCCACGGCGCCCTTCCTGCTGTCGGTCCCACCGGGGGTGCCGTTACCCCGCCTGCGGGCCGTGGCCGGCGGTTCTTGTCCCGCCCCGAGCGCGCCGGCAGGCTTCCGGGACATGTCGTGGTCGCCGTCGAGGTCGCTCTACCGCCGGTTGCCTGTCCTTTGCCTGGTCCTTCTCGCATGCGCGCCCGCGCCGGTGCCCGACGGCGTGCCTCTGCCCCCGGGTCGGGTCTACCCGGTGCACACCGACGTCGTCGCCACGACGTTCTGGGTCGGGGAGATCTTCGACCCGCAAGCCGCAGACGGCAGCCAGGAACTGTCGGCATACGACAGCCACTGGCTCAAGTCCTACGGCGGATGTGACGGGGTCGTTGTCGACGGACGGTGCGAGACCGAGAGGCGCACCGTGGCGAACGGTTTCTTCCCGACGGTGATGACGCCGCGGGAGAACCCGTTCTACCTCGACCTACCCTTCGACGACCTGAACGACCCCGACGCCTTCGCCATGCGCGCCGACGTCGTCCCGTGGGCCGGGGACCCCGGCTACGCGGGCCGGGCCGACGACCGTCGGTTCAGCTACATGAAGAACCGGTGGGTACAGCTCACCAAGGACGGGGTGACCTGCTTCGGGCAGGTTCAGGACGCGGGTCCCGGGCAGTACGCCGATCACGTCTACGTCTTCGGAGCCGACGACGCGCGGCCCCAGAACGCCCGCTACAACGGCGCAGGCATGGACGTCTCCCCCGCGCTCAACGGGTGTCTCGGATTCGCGGACCTCAACGGCCAGGACGACCGGGTGAGCTGGCGGTTCGTCGATGATGTGGGCGTGCCGGACGGACCGTGGAAGACGGTCGTGACCACGAGCCCGGTGCAGCAATGACTTGCGATCACCCGGTGAAGGCCTGGGCCACCGCCATCACGTACTCCCCGTACCCGTTCTTCCCCTGCTTCTCCCCGAGGGAGTAGCAGGCCTCGGCGTCGATGAAGCCCATCCGCAGCGCCACCTCCTCGAGGCACGCGATGCGGATGCCCTGGCGGTTCTCCAGGATCTGCACGTACTGGCCCGCCTCCTGCAGGGACTCGTGGGTGCCGGTGTCCAGCCAGGCGAAGCCGCGGCCGAGGTCGACGAGGCGGGCGCGGCCCTCGTCCATGTAGGCGCGGTTGAGGTCGGTGATCTCCAGCTCGCCCCGGGTGGACGGGGTGAGGGCCTTGGCGCGTTCGACCGCGGTGCCGTCGTAGAGGTAGAGGCCGGTGATGGCGCGGTCGGAGCGGGGCTTGGCGGGCTTCTCCTCGATGGAGATCAGGCGGCCGGTGGCGTCCGCCTCGCCGACGCCGTAGCGCTCGGGGTCCTTCACCGGGTAGCCGAAGAGGACGCAGCCGTCGCCCTCGTGGCCGTGTCCGTGGCCGTGGCCGTGCGCACCGCCGAGGCCGGCGCGGGCGTCCCGGAGCATCCCGGAGAAGCCGGGGCCGTGGAAGATGTTGTCGCCCAGGACCAGCGCCGTCGAGTCGCCGTCGATGTGCTGCTCGCCGATGAGGAAGGCCTCGGCGATGCCGTTCGGCGCGGCCTGGGTGGCGTAGGACAGGTTCAGGCCGAACTCGCCGCCGTCGCCCAGGAGGCGGTGGAACATCGGCGCGTCCTCGGGGGTGGTGATCACCAGGATGTCCCGGATCCCTGCCAGCATCAGGGTCGAGAGCGGGTAGTAGATCATCGGCTTGTCGTAGACCGGGAGCAGCTGCTTGGAGACGCCCCGGGTGATGGGGTGCAGTCGGGTGCCGGTGCCGCCCGCGAGGACGATGCCTTTCATGCGAGATACCTCTCGAGGGAGTCGCGCCAGTCCGGCAGCGTGACGCCCACCTTCTCGGCCTTGGTCAGGTCCAGCACCGAGTTCAACGGCCGCGGGGCCGCCTCGGGCTTGTCGGCGAAGTACTCCGCGGTGGTCGTGTCGGTGACGTCCTCGGGCGCCCGAGACGAGAGGGAGAACACCACACGTGCCACCTCCGCCCAGCTCACCGGGTCGCCCGAGTTGGTGAGCTGGTAGGTGCCCGGCTCGGCGTCGAGCAGGGCGAGGATGCCCGCCGCGAGGTCCGACGCCAGGGTGGGCCGCCCGATCTGGTCCGCCACGACGGTGGGGGAGATCCCGCGCTCGGCGAGGCTGCGCATGGTGCGGGCGAAGTTGGCGCCGTCGCCGATCACCCAGGTGGGCCGGACGATCCAGTGGCCCGGGCCGACGGCCACGTCGCCCGCCGCCTTCGACGCGCCGTAGGCGGACAGCGGTGAGAACGGCGCGCTCTCCGGGATCGGACCGTCGTGGGTGCCGTCGAACACGTACTCGGAGGAGACGTGGACGAGCCGGAAGCCGTGCCGCTCGGCGAGCCGGGCCAGCGTGGCCGGGCCGACGGCGTTCACCGCCCAGGCCGCGGCGCGGTCCCGCTCGGCCCGGTCGACCGCCGTGTAGGCGGCCGCGTTGACGACCGTGTCGTAGGCGGACCAGTCGAGGTCGCGGGGATCGGCCAGGTCGAACTCGGCGCGGGTCAGCGCGGTCGCGGCGGGGAGGGCGGCGGACAGGGCGCGGCCGAGCTGGCCGCCGGCACCGAGGATGAGCGCGGGCACGGGCCTCATCCTTGCAGTCGTTACCCTCGCGGCGTGCACGTACTGGTGACGGGTGGGGCGGGTTTCATCGGCTCGCATTTCGTGCGGTCCCTGGTCGACGGGGCGTATCCGGCCTTGAGCGGGGACGTGCGGGTGCTGGACCTGCTCACCTATGCGGGGCGGCGGGAGAACCTGGCCGGGTACCTGTCTGACTCAGGCGTGGATCTCGTGGTGGGGGACATCCGGGACCCCGAGGCCGTCGCGGGGGCGGTGGCCGGGGTGGATGTGGTGGTGCATTTCGCGGCGGAGTCGCACGTGGACCGCTCGATCACGGGGGCGGCGGACTTCGTGTCGACCAACGTGGTGGGCACGCAGGTGATGTTGCAGGCCGCGCTGGACGCGGGGGTGGGCAAGTTCGTGCACGTCTCGACGGACGAGGTGTACGGCTCGATCTCGGAGGGGTCGTGGCCGGAGACGGACCCGTTGTTGCCGAACTCGCCGTACTCGGCGTCGAAGGCGGGGTCGGACCTGTTGGCGCGCAGCTACTTCCGCACGCACGGGCTGGACGTGTCGATCACGCGGTGTTCGAACAACTACGGGCCGTACCAGTTCCCGGAGAAGGTCATTCCGTTGTTCGTGACCAACCTGCTCGACGGGCGGCGGGTCCCGCTCTACGGCGACGGGCTCAACGTGCGGGACTGGCTGCACGTCGACGACCACTGTCGGGGGATCGCGCTGGTCGCCGGGGGTGGCCGGGCGGGGGAGATCTACAACATCGGCGGCGGCACCGAGCTGACGAACCACGACCTGACCCACCGGTTGTTGGCGGCGGTGGGTGCGGGCGAGGACATGATCGAGCGGGTGGCGGACCGCAAGGGGCACGACCGGCGGTACTCGGTGGACTGGTCGAAGATCAACGCGGAGCTGGGGTACGCGCCGCGGCACTCGTTCGACGAGGGGTTGGCGGAGACGGTGGCCTGGTACCGGGACAACCGTCCGTGGTGGGAGCCGATCAAGTCGGGGGTCTCGGCGTGAAGTACCGCGAGCTGTCGATCTCCGGGGCGTGGGCGTTCGAGCCGACGGTCTTCCCGGACAGCCGGGGCGTGTTCGTGGCGCCCTACCAGGGCCCGGTGTTCCGGGAGGCGCTCGGCTTCGAGCTGACCACGCAGCAGACCAACCACTCGCGCAGCGCGCGCGGTGTGGTGCGGGGGGTGCACTTCGCGGACGTGCCGCCCGGGCAGGCGAAGTACGTGTACTGCCCGTCGGGTCGGCTGCTCGACGTCATCGTCGACGTCCGGGTGGGATCGCCGACCTTCGGGCGGTGGGAGGCCGTGGAGCTCGACTCGGAGCGGATGAACGCGGTCTATCTCACCGAGGGGCTGGGGCACGCGTTCGTCGCCCTGGCGGAGCCGACGGTGATGGCCTACCTGTGCTCCACGCCGTACAACCCCAAGGCCGAGCACGGGATCTCGCCGCTGGACCCCGCGCTGGGACTGCCGTGGCCCGCGGACCTGGAGCTGATCCTCTCCGACAAGGACCGGGACGCCCCGACCCTGGCCGAGGCCCGCGACCAGGGCCTGCTGCCCCGCTACTGAAGGTCGGCGAGCTCCGCGGCGAGCGCGGACTCGATCGACTCCGCCGCGGCCACGGCCGGCATCTCGCGGTGCTGCGCCTCGACCCGGGCGTTCGTGACCGCGCCCTCGACGAGCAGCGCCCCGACGAGGGCGACCACCCGGACGTCTGTGGGACTCGGCCCCTCGTCGGCCACCGGCCCGCGCCCCGTGACGGCCCCCTGCAGGATCGCCGAGCCCGGCGACGTCGAGGGGTTCAGCGGCCCGCCGTCCGGGGGTTCGGCGCCCCGCAGCAGGTCGGTCCACACCGGGCGGGCGGCGTCGACGAGGCGCAGCAGGGCGCGCTCGTCGGCGACGGGGTCGGTGGCCCAGATGCGTTCGTCATGGTCGCGGATCGACCCGACCGCGCGCCGTGCGACCGCCGCCGCCACCGCCGGGTGCCGGTCCGGGTCGGGGACCCAGTCGGCGTCCGGCGGGGACGCGTCGACCAGCCGTTGCACGCACAGCAGACGCTCCGAGCCGGACAGCCCGACCACGCAGACGGCCAGGGTCACGCCCACGACGGGGCCCGGCACGGGTTCCGCCGCGGCGAAGTAGCGGCGGGGGAGCGGCCGGTCGTCCGCCCGGAAGGAGCGGTCCAGGAGCCGTTGGAGCTGCCCGATCTCCGCCCCCTGCGCGACGAGCGCGGGGTCGGGTCGTGGGGTGGGCGACGGGTGCGGGGTGGGGGGCACCGAGGGCGACGGCTGCTCGGCGGTGGGCTCGGGCTGCTCCGGCGTGGCGGGTGACGGCTGCGGGGCCGGCTGCTCGGCGGTGGGCTCGGGTCGCTCCGGCTCGGCGGGCTCGGGCTGCTCCGCCTCGGTGGTCGGAGGCTCGGCGGACGAGGGAGCGGGCGGGTCGGCCGGCTCGGACTCGGCCCGCGCAGCGGCCAGGCCGATCACCGAGGCCCCCGCCGCACCGACTCCGAGCGCCCCGGGCGTCGTGGGGGTCGGGTCTCCTGGGGGTGCGGCCTGGGCTGCCGCGTCACCGTCCGATCGGGGTGGGCCGGCGGACGCATCGAGGGGCGGCGGAGCAGCGTCGCCGGGCACAGATGCCCCGGGGTCGGGGTCGTCCTCCTCCGCGGGCGGGTCGTGGGGCCGAACCGTCCGGGACCGGGGCTGGTCGGAGCGGCGGCCCAGGTCCAGGCCCTGCGGCGTGACGACCGTGATCGGGTCGGTGCGGGCGTCCTCGCCGGTCACGGGGCGGACTGGTCGTGTCGGCGGCTCGGGGGAGGGGCGCGGTGCCGCGACGGGACTGCCGAGGCGCGGTTCCGCGGGCCCCGCCGCCTCGCCCCGGTCCGCGGCGTACCCCTCGTCCTCCGGCGGCCCCTCCGCCGCGGCCTGCCGCCCACCCGCGACCCAGTCGTTCGCGCGGCCCCACCACGACCTGCGCCCGGCGGGTCGCCCCGATGCGGAACCGCGGGCAGAGCCGTCGGAGCCGTAGCCGCCCGGTGCGGGACGACGCAGCAGGGCGAAGGCCAGGGCGGCGAGGGCGATCAGGAAGGTGGGGAGCACGATCGGCCAGCCCGTCCAGGCCGTGGCCTGCGGGTACGGCGGCGTGGCGGGCAGCGGGAGCGAGGTGATCCGCTGCTCCTGCGGCACCCCGAGCCGGGTGAGCCCGTTGATCGCCGGTTGGTTGCCCTGGTCCAGGGCGAGCGCGGACTGGTAGGCGGCCTGGGCGCCCGCGTTGTCCGCCGCCACCTCCAACGCCGTGCCGCGGGCGGCTTCGCGGAAGGCCGAGGCGTACCGGTTCGCGACCGAGTCGAGCCCGGTGTCCGCACACGAACCCTCGCCGCTGCGCTGGGCGCGGGCGTAGAGCTCGGCGGCGGTGGCGAGCTGGCCCTGGTTCAGCGCCGTCGAGGCCAGATCGCACTGCGCGGTCGGCCCGCTCGACCCACACCCGGCGAGGGTCGCCAGGAGCACGAGACCGAGGGCCGCCCGGCGGAAGTCCATGCCCCCCATGCTTCCCCGTGTCACCCCGCGGAACAACTCGCCTGGTGATCGCCGGGTCACGCCGGGTGGAGAATGCACCCATGCGGCCGCACACCGTCCTCGCCTCCCTCGACCCCGCCGCCCGGGACGGGTTCGCGCTGCTGTCGGCGCCCGCGCTGCCCCGGGAGGCCCGGCAGGCGCTCGGGCGGGAGCTGCGGGACCGGGTGCCGCGGGAGGCGCTGGCGGCGTGGACCCCGGCGAACCGGCGGATCGGGGCCGTCGAGTCGGTGCGGCTGACCAACGCCGGCCGGGTGGAGCGGCTCATCCCCGTCCGGATCGGGCGCATGTCCGCGAGCCCGTTCGCCTTCCTGCGCGGCGCCGCCCACCTGCACGCCGCGGACTTCGCGACGCTGCCCGCCACCGGCGTCCAACCCGTCATCTGCGGGGACGCCCACCTCGGCAACTTCGGCTTCTACGCCTCGCCCGAGCGGGACCTCGTCTTCGACCTCAACGACTTCGACGAGGCCCACCCCGGGGCCTGGGAGTGGGATCTGCGCCGGCTCGCGACGAGCATCCACGTGGCCGGACGGCAGTGCGGCGCCACCGAGGAGCAGTGCGGCGAGGCCGTGGCCCGCTGTGTCGACGCCTACCGGCGGCACCTCGCGCGGCTCGCCTCCCAGCCGCTGCTCACCCGCTCGTACGAGCGCATCGAGGCGGACGACCTGGAGGAACGCGCGGACCGCAAGGGCAGCCGCAAGGCCGTCGCGGACG
This sequence comes from Pseudonocardia oroxyli, assembly GCF_900102195.1. GTDB lineage: Bacteria > Actinomycetota > Actinomycetes > Mycobacteriales > Pseudonocardiaceae > Pseudonocardia > Pseudonocardia oroxyli. The sequence continues at coordinate 53,269 of NZ_FNBE01000018.1, read as the reverse complement.
CGGCCCGCAAGGCCCGGCGGCGCACCAGCGACCGCGCCCTGCCCCGCTTCACCGACGGCGACTCGCGCCGGATCGTCGCCGACCCGCCGCTCATCACCCGGCCGGATCCCGAGCAGTACGACCGCCTCGTCCTCGCCCTCGACGACTACCTCACGACGCTGCCGCCGCACTGGGCGCGCGTGGTCGGCGGGTACCGGGTGGTGGACGTGGCGCACAAGGTGGTCGGCGTGGGATCGGTCGGGCTGCGCGCCTACCTGGCGCTGTGCGAGGGCTCCGGGCCGGACGACGTCCTGTTCCTGCAGCTCAAGCAGGCCCGCCGGTCGGTGATCGCCCCGTTCGTGCACGGCGACACGGCGCTGCACGACCACCAGGGCCAACGTGTCGTCGAGTACCAGCAGGCGCTGCAGACGGTGTCCGACCCGCTGCTGGGCTGGACGACCGCCGGGAACCGGCAGTACTACGTGCGCCAGTTCCGCGACATGAAGGGCTCGTTCGACCTGGACCACATGGAGCCCGCGGGCCTGGTGGACTACGCCGCCGTCTGCGGGTTGCTGCTGGCGAAGGGCCACGCGCGGACCAGCGGCGCCTCCATGATCGCGGCCTACCTCGGCGGGGGCGGGCGGGTGCGCACCGCGATCCGCCGCTTCGCCCGGGCCTACGCCGACCAGACCGAGCGCGATCACGCGGACCTGACGGCGGCGGTGCGGGCCGGCGTCTTCCCGTGCGAGCCGGGGGTGTGAGCGACCTTCTACGGCGTGTCGGAGCACAGTGGTAGGTTCTGCGCCGTGAGCGTGGTGCAGACGGTGCTGGTCTTCCTCCTGATACCGGCGGTGGTCTATCTCGTCGTCTTCGGCCTGACCGTGGGCCGGAAGGCGAGCCGCAAGCCGCGGTACCGGTCCGGCGAGGCATGGGACTACGAGCCCGTCCTGTGGACCGCGAACCCAGCCGGTGCCCACCTGCCCGCCGAGCGCTCCGACACCGTCGAGCCGACGAACGCACAGACCGGGGGAGCCCGTGGCCACTGGTAATCACGGAGCCGTCGCCACCGTCGACCCCGAGGACCTGCCCGAGGGCGCGGTCGTCACCGGGTCCGGGCGGGTCTCCGCCGCCGAGGTCTTCACCGAGCCGGACACCACGGGGAAGCCGCCGTTCAGCACCGAGCAGCTGTCCCGGCTGGACGAGGCGCTGACCCTGGCGAGCCGCGACACCGGGCTGTTCTTCGCCATCTACCTGGGCGACCTGGGCGGCGACCCCGAGGCCGCCGCGGCGGAGTACCAGGCCTCGCTGGACCCGTCGGACACCGCGGTGCTCGTGGCCGTGAGCCCGGGGCAGCGCCTGGTCGAGGTCGTGACCGGTCCCGAGGCGAAGCTGCGGCTGCCGGACCGGGGCGCGAAGCTCGCCGTCATGAGCATGGTGGCCTCGTTCAAGGAGAGCGACCTGTTCGGCGGACTGCTCAGCGGGCTGCGGATGCTGGCCGACCAGGCGGGCCACCGCCGCTAGAGCGGGGTTGCCCCTTTCGGGCGAGTTCGCCCGCTCCATCCGGCAAACATGCGTGATGGTTGGGTGCGGTCAGCCATATGGTGTAAGCATGTGGGCAAGGTGCAGTGGTTCCGTCACGGTGAGCAGTACGCGTCGTTCGCCGCGGCGGGTCGTTGCAGGTACGTGACCGGTCGTCGGCCCCGCAGCGGAAGCCCTCGCATCGCCCATGAGTGAACCGATCTCGCCGCGTGAGCCGGAGCGGACGCTCCGGCGCCCTCCGGTGCCCGTGATCGTGGTGGACGATCACGAGCTCGTGGCGACCTCGCTGGTGATGAGCCTCGAGAAGGAGGGCATCGAGGCCGGCCGGATCCGGCCCGCGGCCGAGCGGGGGATCCTCGCGGAGGCGGGGCGGGTACCCGCCGGTCTCGCGCTCCTGGACCTCGACCTCGGGCGGGACGCGGAGGGCAACCGGATCGACGGCGTCGAGCTCGTCGGGCCGCTGCGGCAGGCCGGGTGGCAGATCCTCGTCCTCTCCGGCAGCGCCGACCCCGCCCGGATCGGCTCCGCGCTCGACGCGGGCGCCCTGGCCTGGGTGCCGAAGAACGCCCCGTTCCCCACCCTGCTCGCCGCGGTGCGGGCGGCCGTCGCGGGCCGCCCGGTGATGTCGGAGGACCGCAGGCGCAAGTTCATCGACGTGTCCCGAAGACGCACCGCCGAGCGCCGGGACCTGGCCGAGAAGCTCGGCCGGTTGACCCAGCGGGAGCGCGAGGTGCTGGCCGAGCTGGCCAGGGGCAGGCGCGCCCAGGCCGTGGCGGACCACTTCGTGGTGTCGCTGGCGACCGTGCGCACCCAGATCAGGGCCGTGCTGACCAAGCTCGAGGTGGGCTCGCAGCTCGAGGCCGTGGCCCTCTACCGGCAGGCCACCGGCGGCTGATCCGCGCACGGCGGTGTCGGGTGAACGCCCCGCAGCCGTTCGGTTGAGGTCCATCGTCCGCTGTCGACGGTCGTGGCACATCCCTAAGATGGATGAACGGCCGGCCGGGTGGTGGGTCGCGGAGGGGGGTCTCCGACCACATGGCCACGGGGGTCACCAGCGCGGTGGGCAGGCTGCGCCGCGCGCGCTTCACCTCGCGGATGGGCATCGACGTGGGTGCGCTGGTCGTGCTGTGCACAGGCGTCGTGGTGTTGGCGTCGAGCCAGCGGATCCTGGACTGGGTGCACGAGGAGTTCGTGGTCGACCTCCTGACGCTGGTCGCGGCGGGCGTCGGCGCGGCCACCGCCATCCTCGCCCTGATCGGGTCGCGGGTGCTCGGCGAGGCCCGGCTGGCGTGGCTCGCCGCCGCGCTCGTCCTCTACTGCGTGGTGGTGCTGCCGTGGACCGCGCTCGGGACGGCGGAGTCGACCGCCGCGCGGGTGTCCCGGATGCTCGCCTACGCCACGGCGCTCGTGCTGCTCGTGTTCGCGCTGCGCGCGCCGCGCCGCATGGGGGCCTGGGGCGGCTGGCTGATCATGCTCGTGGGCGGCGGCGCGTCGCTGCTCGCTCTGTTCGTGGTGCCGGACCTGGGCCCGTTCACCGAGGTCCTGACCGGGCCGGTCTACACCACGGTCCTGGTGATCGGGTGGGCCGCCGCGGCCGTGCTCGGCGTGGTCGACGCCGCGCGCAGGCAGAGCGGGCCGCGGCTGCGGGCGGGGCTGGGGCTCGTCGTCCTCGCGGGCGCTCAGCTCTACCGGACCGCGAACGGCGCGCGCGTCCCGGCGACCGACCTTGTCTTCCCCGCGCTGCGGCTGGTCGGGCTCGTCGTGGTGCTGGTGGGGCTGCTGCAGATCGTGGGGCGGGGCGTCCGCCGCCTGCAGGAGGAGAACTTCGTGCAGCAGGAGGAGCTCGCGGTCGCGGCGCTGCACATGGAGCGCGCGGCCGCGCACACCGCCGAACGCAACCACGAGCTGCGCAACGGGCTCGCCGGGCTGGCCGGCATCACGCACCTGCTGTCCGCGGAGGTCGACGGGCCGGACCAGGAGCGCCTGCGCGGCGCCGTGCTGGCCGAGCTGGGCAGGCTGCACACGATCCTGGAGTCCACCACCGACCCGGAGCGGCTGGCGGCCCTCGCGGGGGCGACGGACGCCGAGGACTACCTCGTCGAACCCATGCTCGCCGGGCTGGTCGAGCTGCAGCGGGCCCAGGGGCGGGACGTGCGCCTGGAGGTCCCCGACGGGCTGCACGCCCGGGGGGACTCCGCGGTTGTCGCGCAGATCGTCACGAACCTGTTGACCAACTGTGAACGCCACGCCGCCGGAACTCCGGTCCTGGTCCGGGCGTTCTCGGAGCAGGACACGGTGGTGATCGAGGTGCGGGACCACGGACCGGGGCTGCCTCCGGGCCGTGAGGGAATCGTCCTGGTGCGCGGGGTGCACGACCCGCGAGCAGGCGGCTCCGGGCTCGGGCTGCACATCAGCCGGGAGCTCGCCGAAGGCCAGGGAGGGTCCCTGAGCCTGCGCACCGTGGAGGACCCGCGGGGCTGTGCGGCCCGCCTGTCGATCCCGGCCGTCGACGCCGAACGACCGGCTGCCGACGCGATCGCACCGTAGGCGCAACTTCACGCGCCGTCGAACGTCTCACCGATCTCGGTGATGACGCAATGGGTCCGATCACGACATACTGTGCGCACTCCGGCCCCTTGTGGGGGGCCGGTCGGCAGAAAGGAGGGATCCCGAATGGGTGACACGGACACCCCCCGTCCGCGCAAGACCCAGGGGTCCGTCTCGTCGGTGCTGACCCCGCCCACGGGTCTGCCCTCGATCGAGGACATCACGGTCCCCGCCCAGCGCGCTCCCGAGCAGAACCTCGCGAGCGCCCCGACCGCACCGCCGGTGGCGCCCCCGCCGCCGGTCCAGGCCCTACCGGGGACCTGTGTGTGCGGGCACGCGGCGGAGGCCCACGAGCACTACCGCGCCGGTGACGACTGCGGCGCCTGCGGCGTCGCGGTGTGCGAGCACTACCGGGACGCGACCGGCGACGAGCCGAAGAAGGGCCTGCTGGCCCGGCTGTTCCGCCGCTGACCCACCGCGTCCGAGTCACGGACGAGCCGAGGGCCCCGCTTCCCCAGCGGGGCCCTCGGTCCGTGTCCGGAGCCGTTCGGCCACGAGGTCCGCGACGGCGGCGAGGCCCAGCACCACCGCGACGGCCGTGCCGAACCCGCCGATCGTGTCCGTCGGGTAGTGCGCCCCGATCGCGACCATGCCGCCGCCGACGACACCGCCGGCGACCAGGGCGAACGCGAGGAGGGCCGCGACGGCGACCCCGGTGGACACCCGCAGCCTGCTGAGCAGCAGCAGGCCGACCACGAGTGCGACGGACGTGGCGCCTCCGGTGTGACCGCTCGGGTAGGCGTGGCCGCCGTCCGCGCCCAGCGTCCGCCCGACCACCGGTTTCATCGCCATGATCGTGAGGCCGGTGAGCCCCGGCCCGGCGAGCGCGAGCAGCGCGAGGAGACGCTCCCGCAGCGCCAGGGCGACCACCGCGAGGACGAGTGCCGCGGCCACGACGAAGGGCGGAGACCCGAACGTGGTCAGCTCGCGCACCGTCCACACGTGCGGTGACGTGAGCGTGTCGACCGCGGCCGTGACGCGGCCGTCGACCCGGCCCGCGGCGGACCCGCCCGCCACGTGCACGCCCAGCGCCACGACCACGGCCGCCGCGGCGAGCGCGAGCGCCGCGAACGCCTGGCGGCGACCGTCCGTGGCGGGGCGGCCACCTGCGGTTCCCCGGGTCGTCGTCACCCGTTCGAGGATAGCGACGTCGCCGCCGGGCCCCGCCGGTCGTGATCTCAGCCGGTGGCGCGTGCCCGGCGGCGGGCGGCGGCCCACTCCAGCGCCAGCGCCGTGCCCAGGACCAGGGCGACCGCGGCGCAGAACCCGCCGACGGTGTCGGTGGGGTAGTGGGCGTCCGTCGCGACCAGGGCGACGCCGATGCCGCCGCCCGCGACGAGCGCGAGGGTCACGATCAGCGCGGTGCCGGTCGTGCGGCCCGGACGCACCAGGCTGACCAGCAGCAACGCCACGGCCACGGCGATCGCCGTGGCGCCGCCGGTGTGGCCGCTGGGGTAGGCGAAGCCACCGAACTCGGTGGTCCGGCCGATCGCCGGTTTGAGCAGGGTCGTCGCCACGCCGGTCAGCCCCGGCCCGACGACGGCGACCACGGCCAGCCGCCGTCGGTGCAGCGCGAGGCAGACGGCCGCGAGGCCGAACGCGCCCGCGACCACCGTCGGCGGGGACCCGAAGGCCGTGAGCACCCGGAACAGGTGCTCGTGCGGGCGGGTCGCGCCCGCGACCAGGGACTCGGTGTGCAGGTCCAGGGCGCCGTTCCCGGTGCTGCCCGCATAGGCCGCGGCACCGACGCCGAACACCGCGACGGCGAGCGCGATGAGCAGCAGGGCGGGGACTCGGAGGGTGGGTGGGATCTCAGGGGTGAACGGGCGGGCACTCGTCACGTGATCAAGCATCCCAAGCGGCGCGCCGCGAATCACCACTGAACCGAGTGACGTGCGGTGTCGCACCGCACACGCGCCCGGGCCGCGACGGGAGGTCCCGCCGCGGCCCGGACGACCCCGTCAGGAGACCCCGCCGCGGCCCGGACGACCCCGTCAGGAGCGGTCGAACTCGCGGGCCGCGAGGGCCCGCACGATGCCCGCCCTACCCTCGGTGACCAGCCGGCGCAGCGCCGGGGGGTGCGTGTCGTCCGCGAGCCAGGCGTCCGCCGCGTCCACGGTGCCCTTCTCGACGGCCCAGCTCGGGAACAGGCCGAGGACGACGCTCTGCGCCCGCTCCGAGGTGCGGCGCGACCACACCTCGGCGACCGAGTCGAAGTACTTCTCGACGTACCCGCCGAGCAGCCCCCGCTGCGCCGGGTGGGCGAACCCGCCGATGATCGCCTCCTGGACGGCGTTCGGGATCTCGTCGTCGTAGACCGCGCGCTGCCACGCCCTGGCCTTGGCCTCCGCGGTCGGGACGAGCGAGCGGGCCCGCTCGGCCTGCCGCTCGCCCGCCGCCGTGGCGTCCCGGGCGTGCTCGGCCTCGATCTCCGGCTCCCCGGCCCGCCCGTGCGCGACCAGGGCGTGCAGGAGCCGCCAGCGCAGGTCGGTGTCGACGGTCAGGCCCGCGGGCACGTCCCGCCCGGCGAGCCACGCCGCGAAGCGGTCCAGCACGGCCGCGGGCAGCACCGACCCGGACAGGGAGTTGACCAGGGCGAGCTGGGTGTCCGAGCCCGCCTCCGCGCCGTCGAGCCCCGCGAGCATGGCCTCGACCAGCTGCGGCCAGCCCTTCTCCGCCGCCCAGCTCTCGTCCGCGTAGGAGACGACCGCGGTCTGGACCTGCAGCAGCAGCCGCTGCAGCACCCCGATCTCGGTCTCCCGGGCGAACCCGCCGGAGACGAGGGTGGCGAAGTCCCGGGCCTTGAGCTCGGCCTCGCGGGTCATCTCCCAGGCCGCCGACCAGCACAGCGTGCGCGGCAGCGGCTCGGCGATGTCCCCGATCCGGTCGATCAGCGTGGTGAGCGACGCGGGGTCCAGGCGCAGGGCGCAGTAGGTGAGGTCGTCGTCGTTGACCAGCACGAGCTTGCCCTGCGGAGTGCCGACGAGGGCGTCGACCCGGGTCCGCTCGCCCGTGACGTCCACCTCGATGCGCTCGGTGCGCACGATCCGGCCGTGGGAGTCCTCGTCGTAGATCCCGACGGCGACGCGGTGCGTCCGCGTCTCCCCGGCGCCGGGCCGCGCGCCGCCCTGGACGATCTCGAAGCTGGTGAACGTGCCCTCGGGCGAGACCTCGAACTGCGGGCGGAGCAGGTTCAGCCCGGTGGTGCGCAGCCACTGCGCGCCCCAGTCGCTCAGGTCGCGTCCGGAGGACTTCTCCAGGGCGCCCAACAGGTCGTCGAAGGTGGCGTTGCCCCACTTGTGGGCCTCGAAGTACGCCCGCAGGCCCGCCATGAAGGGCTCGAGCCCCACGTAGGCCACGAGCTGCTTGAGCACCGACGCGCCCTTGGCGTAGGTGATCCCGTCGAAGTTGACCTCGACGGCCTGCAGGTCCGGGATGTCCGCCGCGATCGGGTGCGTCGAGGGCAGCTGGTCCTGGCGGTAGGCCCAGGACTTCTCGACGTTCGCGAAGGTCGTCCAGGCCTCGGTGTACTCGGTGGCCTCGGCCTGGCAGAGCACGGAGGCCCAGGTGGCGAACGACTCGTTCAGCCACAGGTCGTCCCACCAGCGCATGGTCACGAGGTCGCCGAACCACATGTGCGCCATCTCGTGCAGGATCGTCTCGGCGCGGCGCTCGTAGAGGAACCGGGTGACCCGGGAGCGGAAGACGTAGTCCTCGAGGAAGGTGACGGCGCCCGCGTTCTCCATCGCGCCCGCGTTGAACTCCGGCACGAAGAGCTGGTCGTACTTGCCGAAGGGGTACCGGATCCCGAAGTTGCGGTGGTAGAAGTCGAAGCCCTGCTTGGTCTCGGTGAAGATCCGCTCGTGGTCCATGTGCGGGGCGAGGCTCGCCCGGCAGAAGATCCCCAGCGGGATGCCGTCGTGCTCGTCGTGCCAGCTCGCGTACGGGCCTGCGATCAGGGCGACCAGGTAGGTCGACATGATCTCGGTCTCGGCGAAGCGGTGGACACCGTCCGCCACCTCGGCCACCGCGTTGGAGACGACCTTCCAGTCCGACGGCGCCGTGACCGTGAGCGTGTAGCGCGCCTTGAGGTCCGGCTGGTCGAAGCAGGCGAACAGGCGCTTGCAGTCCGCGGTCTCGAACTGCGAGTAGAGGTAGACGCCGCCGTCGACCGGGTCGACGAAGCGGTGCAGGCCCTCGCCGGTGTTCATGTAGGTGCCGGTGGCGACGACCGTCAGCTCGTTCTCGGCCCGCAGGTCCCGCAGGGCGATGCCGTCGTCCTCGCGGTAGCCGGACACGTCGAGCGCGGTGCCGTTCAGCACGGCGGACTCGACGCCCGCGCCCACGAAGTCGATCCAGCTGACCGCACCCGGCTCGGCGCAGGTGAACCGGACCGTGGCGGTGGTCGCGAACGTCTTCTCGCCCGGTCCGCCCGCGCCGTCGGTCAGGTCGAGGTCGACCACGTAGGACGAGACGGCCAGCAGGGCGGCCCGGCGCTCGGCGTCGGCCTGGGTCAGGTTGGGCGGGGCCATGTGGTCCTTCCGGTCCGAGGGTGCTTCCCGCATCCAATCACGGGCGGCGAGGTCTTTCCCGGCCGTGCGGGAACACGGCCGGGGCGGCGCCGGTTGGGCGTTCTAGGACGACGAACGGAGTGCCTGTGACCAGCACCGACCGGACCAAGGTCGACATCTGGGTCGACCCGCTGTGTCCCTGGGCCTGGCTCACCTCGCGGTGGATCCTCGAGGTCGAGCAGGTTCGGGACCTGGACCTGGACTTCCACGTGATGAGCCTCGCCGTGCTCAACGCGGGCCGGGACCTGCCCGAGCAGTACCAGGAGATGATGAAGAAGGCCTGGGGTCCGGTGCGGGTCCTGATCGCCGCCGCCGAGGGCCACGGCCGCGAGGTCGTCCGCCCGCTCTACGGGGCGATGGGGGAGCGGATCCACAACGGCGGCAACAAGGACTTCGACGTCGTGATCAAGGAGGCGCTCGCCGAGCAGGACCTGCCCGCCGAGCTGGCCGAGGCCGCCACCTCCACCGAGTGGGACGAGAAGCTGAACACCGAGCACCACGCGGGCATGGACCCCGTCGGCATGGACGTGGGCACCCCGGTGCTGCACGTCGACGGCGTGGCCTACTTCGGGCCCGTCATCTCCAAGGTGCCGCACGGCGAGGAGGCCGGGAAGGTCTTCGACGGCGCCCGCCTGCTGGCCGGTTGGCCGCATTTCTTCGAGCTCAAGCGCACCCGTACCGAGGATCCGGATTTCGACTACTGATCCGGCGAACCGCCCTTTCTCGCGAAAGGGCGGTTCGAGTGGTTTCGGTGATTCAGTGCGCGGCGATCACGGCGTCGCGGAGCACGCCCGTCTGCAGTTCCATGTCGCGCAGGCGGGCCTTGACCAGGTCGCCGATCGAGACCATGCCGACGAGCCGTCCACCGTCGAGCACCGGCAGGTGGCGGTAGCGGCCGCTGGTCATCCGGGCCATCGCCGAGGTGAGCTCGTCCGCGGGGCGCGCCGTGGCGACCTTCCTGGTCATGACCTCGGAGATCGGCTGCGTGAGCAGCTCCGGGCCGCGCTGCGCGAGCTCGCGGATCAGGTCGCGCTCGGAGAGGATGCCGACGAGCCGGTGCTCGGTGTCGCACACCACCAGCGCGCCGATCCCGAGGACCTCCAGGCGGCGCACCGCGTCCGTGACGGTGGCGTACGGGAGGATCGTGTGCACGGTCCGTCCCTTGGTGTCGAGGATGTCGGCAATCTTCATCGCTCTGCCCTCCGCTGAGTCGCTTTTCCGGTGCGTTCACAGTGTGCTCCTCGAATGATGATTTCGACACGAAACGGTGTAGAAGATCACCCGCTCGCACGCGGGATCTCGGCGTCGCGGCGGCGTTCGCAGTCGTGAACGGTTCCCCCGCGTTCCGCCGCGGGCGGGCCGCGATGGTGCGACGGTCCGCCCCGTGCGTGTCTTCGGGAGGGTTCGAGAGGTCGTCCGGGTCGGCGCGGCCGCCGTGGCGGTGGTCGCCGTGCTCGTGGGAGTGGTGCTGGTGCTCCCGGGGCGGCCGGAACCGGGCGGGGTGCGGGTCGACGGTCGATGGTTCGCGCACGCCGACGGGACGCCGCTGTACTGGCTGGCCGACACGGCGTGGGACCTCCTGTCCGCGCCGGGGGCGGACGACTACCTGGCGACGCGGGCCGACCAGGGCTTCACGGTGGTGCGGACCGCGCTGCTGCAGGCGGGTGACGGCCGGGCCTTCCGCGGGCACCTCGGCGCGCTCGACCTGAGCGAGGGCGGCTACTGGGACCACGTGGACACGATCGTCGACGAGGCCGAGTCCCGAGGGCTCACGCTGGCGCTCGCCCCGATCGCGTCCGCGCAGGTCGGGAGCCTGCTCACCGAGTCGAACGCGCGGGACTACGGCACCTTCCTCGCGGCCCGCTACGGAGACGCCTCGGTGGTCTGGCTCACCGACGACGACGGCAGCCGCCCCGAGATCTGGTCCGAGCTGGTCGACGGGCTGCGCTCGGGTGGGGGTGACGCTCCTGTGCAGAGCAGGTCCAGCCGGGCGCCGAGGGAGTCCGACAACGCCGGCGGATCGGATGGTGCCGGCGGATCGGACGGTGCCGGCGGCGGATCGGATGTCAGTGCCGGTGGTGCGGACAGCACTGGCCGCGGATCCGACCCCACGACCGAGCCCACGACCGACCCGGCGCCCCGCGAGGCCAGGACCGCGCCGTCCGAGACCGGAGCTCCCCGGAACGGCACCGGCGCGCCGGACGGCGACCCCGACGAGCCCGACAACCGCGCGACCGGCCAGGTCACCGGCACCGCGACGGGCAGCTGCGCGGACTCGGCGACCCGGGCGCGGGCGCGGGCGTCGGACCGGGAGTCGGGCGAGCCGGTGGTCGATGCGACACCGCCCCGAGCGGGCGAGGACTGCGGGGGTGCGGGCACCACGACCGCGCACGACGTCCGGGCCGAGGCCTGGCGCGCCACCCTCGGCGGGGCGACCGGCGCCACCTACGCCGGACCGACCGGGGAGCAGGGCTCGGACGGTGCAGACGGCTCGGACGGTGCAGACGGCGCGGAGCTCGGCGTGCTGCGGCGGGTCATGGAATCGCGGCCCTACCGCCTGCTCGAACCGGCGGACGAGGCCCTCGGCGGATCCGGTCTGGAGGGCGACGCACGGGTGTCGGCGGCGGTGGCCTCCGACGGGTCGTTCCTGGTCGCGTACACACCCGAGGGCATGGACGTGACCGTGGACCTGGACATGCTGGCGGCGGAGACCGTGCAGGCCTCGTGGGTGGACCCACGGACGGGGGAGGTCCTGGAGGTCCCGGAGCCGGTTCAGGCCACCGGCACGGCCGCGTTCGAGGCCCCGGCGGGCACCGGGGACGAGCGGGACTGGGTCCTCGTCCTCGACGACGCCGCCGCGGGCTACGGCGCCCCCGGCTCCGAGATCCTCGACGACCCCGGCACCCCCACGACCCCCGCCACCGACACCCGGGCCACCGACAGCCAGGCCAGGGACAGCCAGGCCGGCGACGCCCAGACCGCCGGCTCCCGATCCGCCGACCCACCCGCCACGGAGCCGACCCCGGAGCCCACCACCCCACCCGCTCCGGAACCCACCACCCCACCCGCCGCAGCCCCACCGCCCGCCGCCGACCCCGTCTGGGACCGTCTGGCCGCGTGCGAGTCCTCCGGCGACTGGGACATCGCGACCGGGAACGGCTACTACGGCGGCCTGCAGTTCAGCCAGGCGACCTGGGAGGACTTCGGCGGCACCGCGCACGCCCCGCGCGCCGACGCCGCGACCAGGGAGCAGCAGATCGCGGTCGCCACGAAGGTCCGCGCCCAGCGCGGCGGCTACGGCAGCTGGCCCGCCTGCGCCCGCAAGCTCGGACTCCCGCGATGACCCCTGCGACGACCCCCGAACAGACTCCCGCGAGCACCCCCGCGATGAGTCCCGCGATGACCCCCGCACCTGGGAGCAGCGCCCCGCCGAGCCCCGCCTACCCTTGGGGGTCATGACCCCGCCCGAGCCCCCCGCGCCGTCGTCCGAGGGGGGCGCGCGCATCGGGAACCGCTACCGCCTGGAGGAACGCATCGGCGCCGGGGCGATGGGCGCGGTGTGGCGCGGGACGGACGAGCTGCTCAACCGCACCGTCGCGATCAAGGAGCTGATCGTCGCGGGCGCACCCATGGGCCACGGGAACGACGCCGCCGAGGAGTCCCGCCAGCGGCTGCTGCGCGAGGGCCGGATCGGGGCGCGGCTGCAGCACCCGCACGTCATCAGCATGTTCGACGTCGTGGTGCACGACGAGCGGCCCTGGCTCGTCATGGAGTACCTCCCCAGCCGCTCGTTCGCGGTGGTCCTGGGGGAGAAGGGCCCGATGACGCCGAAGGACGCCGCGGCCGTCGGCGTGCAGATCGCGGACGGGCTGGCCGCGGCGCACGCGGCCGGGGTGGTGCACCGCGACATCAAGCCCGGGAACGTCCTGATCGCCGAGGACGGCCGCGCCAAGATCACCGACTTCGGCGTCTCCCGCGCCGTGGACGACGTGCAGCTCACCCGCACCGGCATGATCGCGGGCACCCCGGCCTTCCTCGCCCCCGAGGTGGCGCGCGGCCAGGAGCCGACCAGCGCGTCGGACGTGTTCGCGCTCGGCGCCACGCTCTACGCCGCGGTCGAGGGCGAGCCGCCGTTCGGTCTGGACGACAACGCCTACGCCCTGCTCCACAAGGTCGCGACCGGCCGCATCCGCCCGCCGGAGCACGCGGGCGCGCTGACCGCCCTGCTCATGCGCCTGATGGCCAACGAGCCCGGCGACCGGCCCACCGCGTCGCAGGCCAGGGACGCCCTGTCCGCGATCGCGGCGGGCGGGTCCGCGGCCGGGATGGCCGCGACGGCGCCGGTCACGCAGGTCGCCGCCGCGGCGGCCCCGCCGCCGCCGGAGGGTCCGCGCACCCTCACCGACCTGCCCGCCGGGCCCCCGCCGAGCACGCCGCCGACCCGCCGCCGGTGGGTTCCGATCCTCGTCGGCGTGCTGGCCGTGCTGGTGGTGGGCGCCGGCGTCCTGATCGGTGCGCTGCGCGCGAACACCGGGCAGCAGGAGGACCCGCCGCCGGTCGCGGCGGGGCCGACCACCACGGCCGCGCCGCGCACCACCACGGCCGCGCCGACGACCACGACGCCCCGCCCCACCACCACGACCCCGACGACGACCCCCGCGAGCGACGGCGCGGTGGCCTTCGTGCAGGACTACTACGGGCTGCTGCCCGAGGACCCGGACTCCGCGTTCGCACGGCTCAGCCCGCAGGCACAGGCGGCCTCGGGCGGGATCTCCGGCTTCCGGAACTTCTACGCGGGCATCCGGGACGTGCAGGTGCAGAACGCCCGCAGCTCGGGGAACGGCCAGGTCTCGGCCACCATCGTCTTCACCAGGGCGGACGGCTCCACCAGTAGCGAGCCCTACACGTTCACCGTGCAGGACGACCTGATCCAGTCGTTCTCCCGGGCCTGAGCGGACCGCCGCCTCACGCCGTCTGGGAGGCCGGTTCCTGCAGGTGCGCGGTGACCCACCCCACCACCTCGCGGACGAACTGCGCCCGGTGGGCGACGGCGTGGGTCTCGTGGCCCTCGTCGTCGAAGAGCAGCAGCCGGGGGGTGGCACCGCGCTGCTCCAGGGCGGCGACCATGCGCAGCGCCTCGCCCAGCGGGACGTTCGTGTCGTAGCGCCCGTGCACCACCATCAGCGGGGCCCGGATCTCGTCGACGGCGTGGATCGGCGACAGCGAGCGCAGCAGCTCGCGGTCCGCCACCGGGTCCCCGTACTTCGTGGTCGCCGACGACGCGATCCACGGCTCGGTCTCGGCGTAGAAGGTCTCGAGGTCGCTCATCCCGCACACGTCCACACCCACGGCGAACAGCGACGGGAACCAGGCCAGCGCGACGAGGGTGAGGTACCCGCCGTAGGACCGCCCGGACACCCCGATCCGGTCCGGGTCCGCGAGCCCGGACGTGCGCAGGAACGTGACGGCCGCCCGCACGTCGGTGATGGCGGTGAACCGCTGGTCCAGGTCGTCCGCCTGGGAGAACGCGCGGCCGAACCCGGCCGAGCCGCGGACGTTCGGCGCGAAGACCTGCACCCCGGCCGCGACCAGCGCCTGGAACAGCGGGTGGAACACCGGCCGTTCCTGCGCCTCCGGCCCGCCGTGCAGCCAGATCAGCGTGGGCGCCGCGCCGTAGGCGGTGTGGGGCCGGAACAGCCAGCCGGTCAGCCCGAGCCCGTCCTCGCCGCGGAACTCGTGCAGCGTGGGCTCGACGAAGTCCTCGACCACCTCGATCTCGCCGGGGAGCACCGCGACCGGCTCGGCCAGGGGCACGTCGAGCGCGATCCGCGTGATGCCCGGCGGCATCGTGGGGCCCTCCGACGCGACGAGCAGCGTGTGCCCGTCCCGGGTGAACGCCAGCCCGGTCACGACGTCCCCGGGCTGGTCGGAGACCGGGGAGGAGAGCCCGTCCCGCAGGTCGACGAGCTCCAGCTCGCTGCGTCCGTCGACGTTCCAGGACAGCACGGCGCGGGCGCCCGCGGGGTCGAGCGCGTAGGCGTCCAGATCGTCTCCGCCGCGGGCGGCGACCTCCCAGGCCAGGGAGACGTCGTCGTCGGACACGGTGCAGGCGAGCAGTGCGGGGCGGTCCCGACCGGCGTCGGTGTGCAGGTAGAGGACGGACCCGGTGACGCCGAACCGCGCGTCCGCGACGGTGGCGTCGTGGCCGGGCAACAGCTCCACCCGACGCCCGGTCCACAGGTCGATCAGCTCCAGGCCGCGGCGGCCGCGCCGCCCGGTCCGCACCACGACGATCCGTCCGTCCCGGCTCACCGCGCACACCACGGCGGCGGGCCCGGAGGCCAAGACCGTCGAGGAGCCGTCCCGGACGTCGACGAGGCAGGCCGTGCCGTCCCCGTCCGGGCCGTAGATCGTGACGCCGACCTGGCGTCCGCTCGGCGACCACGCACCGAGGGTGACCGCGAGCGACCCGGCGGCGATCTCGCGGCGCTCCACCCCGTTCGGCGACAGCAGCAGGACCCGCGTCCGCTCCCCGCCGCCGGGGGCGATCTGCACGGCCAGCCACGCGCCGTCCGGCGACCACGAGAGGGCCACGACGTCGCAGGCCACGGTCGGGTCCACCTCGGTGTCCAACGGCGCGGCGGGCTCCTCACCGAACGGCGCCACCCACGCCCGCGGCCGCCCGTCCCGGTCGGAGATCCAGGCCAGCAGCGTGCCGTCCGGGGACGGCAGCGGGGACCGGTAGGAGGGGACGATCAGCTGATCGCCGAGGTCACCGGCCAGTTGGGCGCGCCGCCGTTCGGTGAAGCCCTCCACTCATATCCCCCTCTCCTGCAACCACATCTCCAGCAGTGCTACCTGCCACAACGCGTTCGAACCCAGGTTGGTGCGCTGCGTGTTCGGATCCGCCAGCATCCGCTCCAGCCAGTCGCTGCGGACCAGCCCCCGGGCCTTGGCCACCGGATCGGTGACGGCGGCACGCACCCGTTCGAGGAACGGCCCCTCCAGGTGCCGGATGGCCGGTACCGGGAAGTATCCCTTCGGCCGGTCGATGACCGCGTCCGGGACGACGCCGCGGGCCGCCTTCTTCAGGACCCCCTTGCCGCCTTCGCTGAGTTTCAGTTCTGGTGGGCACGCCGCCGCCAGCTCCACGAGCTCGTGGTCCAGGAACGGGACCCGTGCCTCGAGCCCCCAGGCCATGGTCATGTTGTCGACGCGCTTGACCGGATCGTCCACGAGCATGATCGTGCTGTCCAGCCTCAGTGCCGCATCCAGTGTGCGCTCCGCCCCCGGCTGCGCGAAATGTGAGGTGATGAACGCGCGGCTGGGATCGTGGTCGAGCAGCCACTCGGGTTCGAGGATGGAGGCCAGGTCGCTGTGCGGCCGGTCGGTGAACACGGCCTGGTAGGCCTCCACGGCCTGGTCCCGCGGTGTGGCGGCCAGCGGCGGGTACCAGTCGTACCCGGCGAACACCTCGTCGGCGCCCTGCCCGCTCTGCACGACCGTCACCGACTTGGCGACCTCCTCGCTGAGCAGGTAGAACGCCACACAGTCGTGGCTGACCATGGGCTCGGACATCGCCGTGATCGTGTCGTCCACGGCGGGGAGCATCCGGGCGGGGTCGACCAGGATCTGCTGGTGGTCGGTCCCGAACTCCTTGGCGACGATGTCGCTGTACTCGAACTCGTCGCCCTTCTCCCCGCCCGCGGCGTGGAAGCCCACGGAGAAGGTCTTGAGGTCCCGCTGCCCCTCCTGCGCCAGCAGCGCGACGATCAGGGACGAGTCGAGGCCGCCGCTGAGCAGCACGCCGACCGGCACGTCCGCGACCATCCGGCGCCGGACGGCGGCGCGCAGCCCCTCGAGCACGGCCTCGGTCCAGTCCGGCACGGACAGTCGCCGCTCGTGGACGGGGGTCCAGTAGACGTGGTCGGAGAACGTGCCGTTCGCCTCGTAGGTCCGCACGGTGGCGGGCGGCAGCTTCCGGACGCCGTTCAGGATCGTCCGCGGCGCGGGCACCACCGAGTGGAAGGTCATGTAGTGGTGCAGCGCGACCGGGTCGATGGACGTGTCGACCTCGCCCGCCGCCAGCAGCGCCGGCAGCGAGGAGGCGAACCGGATCCGACGCGGGCCGGGGGAGTAGTACAGCGGCTTGATCCCCAGCCGGTCGCGGCCCAGGACGAGCCGCCCGGTGTCCCGCTCGGACACCGCGAACGCGAACATCCCCTTGAAGTGCTCCACGCAGGCCGCGCCCCAGTGCGCGTAGGCCTTGAGCACGGTCTCGGTGTCCGAGTTCGAGAAGAACGTGTGCCCCGCGGCCTCCAGCTCGGTGCGCAGCTCGCGGTAGTTGTAGATGCAGCCGTTGAACACCACGGCCAGGCCGAGCGCCGAGTCGACCATCGGCTGCGCCCCGCGCTCCGACAGGTCGATGATCTTCAGCCTGCGGTGCCCCAGCGCGACCGGCCCCGCGGCGTGCACCCCGGTCCCGTCCGGCCCCCGCCGTTCGAGGGCCTTGGTGATCCGCGCGACCACCGCCGGATCCGCCGCCTCCCCGTCGAACCGCATCTCGCCCGCGATACCGCACATGTGCCACTCCCTACCCGTGCGCGGCGAGTGGTGCCAGAGCACCACTCGCCGCGCACGACCTCAGCGCAAGATCCAGGTGTCCTTCGCCCCGCCGCCCCGCGACGAGTTGACGATCAGTGAGCCTGCCGGCGCGACCCGGGACAGGGTGGCGGGCACGACGTCGAGGTGCGCGTTGCCGCCGTACTGGCTCTGGAGGACGAACGCGCGCAGGTCGACCGCGCGCGGCTCCAACCGGCGCCCCGAGAAGGTCGGGTGCGTGGAGAGCTGCACCATGTCCTGCGCCACCCACCGCGCGGGCTCGGCGCGGATCTGCTTCTCCACCTCGGTGAGCTCGGAGCGCTCGGCGTGCGGGCCGATCACGATCCCGCTGCCGCCGTAGCCGTCGACCGGCTTGAGGACGAGCTCGTCCAGCCGGTCGAGCACCTCGGCGCGCCGCGCGTCGTCGACGCACGGGTAGGTCGGCACCGAGTCGAGCAGCGGCTCCTCGCCGAGGTAGAAGCGGATCATGTCCGGGACGTAGGCGTAGACCAGCTTGTCGTCCGCGAGCCCGTTGCCCAGGGCGTTGAGCAGCGCGACCCGCCCCTTGGCGACGGCGGCGGCCAGGGCCCGTCCGATGGGGCGCATGTCCGCGCCGCGCGAGGACATGAGGTCCTTCTCGTCCATCCGACGGTAGAGCGCGGACAGTCGCCGCTTGCTGCCGACCGACACCAGGTAGACGCCCTCGTCGGTGACCTGCAGGTCCCGCGGGGTGACCACCGGGACCCCCATCTGCGTGGCGAGCAGCTCGTGTTCGAAGAACGCGGAGTCCGACGGGCCGGACGACAGCAGCGCCACCTCGTCGTGCCCCGGGGTGCCGGTCTCGGTGGCGGAGAGCAGCGCGGCCCGCAGCCGCCCGGGCACGTCCTCCAACCCGACGACGCCGGTGGGCGGCTCGAGATCGCTCATCACCGACCGCACGAGCCGCCGGGACATGATCGAGTACCCGATGCCCGAGGGCACCCGCAGGTTGTCCTCCAGGACCAGCCAGTGGTCCGGGGCGTCTCGGACCAGGTCGATCCCGGCCACCGCGATCCGGACGACGTCCGCGGGCACGATCTCGCCGTTGCGGTGCCTGCCGGGTGCGTTGTCGAGCACGGCGGCCGGCACGATCCCGTCCCGGACGATCCGGCGGTCGCCGTAGGCGTCCCGCAGGAAGTGCTCCAGGGCCTGGACGCGCTGGCCGAGCCCGGGTTCCAGCGTCTGCCAGTCGTCCGCCGTGATGATCCGCGGGACCAGGTCCAGCGGGAACAGCCGGCCGTCGTCCCCGAAGGTGACGCCGCGGGCGCGCTGCTCGGTCGCCAGCGCGGCCTCGGCCGCGACCAGGCCGCGCGGCCCGAGCCGGTCGAGCGCCCGGAACATCCAGCCGTAGGCGGGCAGCACGGTGCCGCCGTCGGAGACGGCCTCGTCGAAGGTGGCGGGGTGGTAGTCCTGCAGCAGGGCCTGGGCCAGCGGCGCCTCGACCGGCGGGTCGATCGCCAGCAGCCTGCCCTGGGTGTTCTCGATCAGGGCGTCGACGACGTCCACCAGCTCGCCGCGCCGCCCGTACATCCGCCGCTGCCGCGCCGCCCCGGACCCGCGCAGCAGCGTCCCCTGGGACAGCTCCACGATCTGTTCCCAGTCGCCGAGCTCCTCCAGCTGCGGGCGCAGGCTCTGCACCAGCTGCCCGACGAGCAGCGGCGGGCTGACGAGCGTGGGCCCCGCCAGGTCGACGAGGTCGCCCTCCAGCCCGGACCGGGCGGCCCGCCAGGCCGCGGCCCGCAGCAGCTCCTGGCTGACCGCGGGCAGCGGCTGCCCCGCGTCGATCTCCTCGCGCGCCCGGCAGACCAGGGCACGGAACAGCCCGGCGATGAGCACGACGTCGTCCACCTCGGTGCACGCGTCGCACACCCGCAGCTCGACGGTCGGCACGTGCGCGCTGGGCCGGATGTCGAAGTAGAGCATCCCCGGGTCGGAGATGGTGCCGCTGGCGATCAGCTGGGCCACCATCGCGTCGTACTCGGCGCCCGTCTCGACCATCGCCGGCGGCCCCGCCGTGGGCCAACGGGACCACACCATGCTGCGGTAGCTGGCGTAGCCCGTGTCGTGCCCGCGCCAGTACGGGGAGCTCGCGGAGATCGCGAGCAGGATGCTCAGATACGGCGCCACCCGCCGCACGACCTGCACCGCGGTGTCCCGGTCCGGCACGTCGACGTGCACCTGCGCCCCGCAGATGTGCTGCTCGCGCACCAGCATCTGGTACTCGTGCTGCATCTTCTCGTAGCGGGCGCCCGCGGAGATGTCGTCCCCGGTCAGGTCGACGAGCGGGACGGTGCCCGCCGCGACGATCCCGAGCCCGCGCGCGCTCGCCACCGACTCCAGCCTGGCGCGGAGCCTGCGGAGGTGTCCGCCCAGCTCGTCGAGGGTCTCGCAGACCGGGGTGTTGGTCTCGACCAGCGAACGCTGCAGCTCCCGCGCGAACTCCGCCCCGTCGAGCTCGGGGAGCAGGACGTCGACCTCCGGCGCGGCGCGCCGGGTCGTGAGATCCACGACGTGGAACTCCTCCTCGACCCCGAGAAGGGGTCTCCCGGCGGCACTCATGCGAGTGACGCTAGGTGCGAATTGTTACGGGCGCATAGCCCCCAGACGGCCGCCACACCCGCTTGTACCCACCCCGGCGCCCCCTCAGCCGTAGGCCGCCTCGAAGAACGCCAGCTCCAGATCCACCGCCTCGCCGAACCGCCTGCTCACCCGGACGACGTGCGACGAGTGCGCGGCGGCCCGGTCGAACTCGGCCCGCAGGAAGTCCACCCACGCCGCGAACGCGGGGCCCCGGTGCAGGTCGATCCACTCCGCGGCGATCGGGTCGGCGGGCGTCGGCGCGTCCCGCGCCGCCCAGTCGAGGTAGAGCCACTCGGCCACCAGCAGCACGGCGAGGATCTCGGCGTAGCTCGCGTCCGCGCGTGCGGTGTCCATCAGCTCGACGAACCCGCGGGTCGGGGCAGCGAGATCGGCCTCGGCCGAGACGCCGAGCGTGCGGAACGAGGAGAGGAAGAACTCGTGCTCGTCGCCCGCGACCAGCCCGACCTGGCGGGCGTGGACCACCCGCGCGGCGGGATCGTCGCAGGTCGCGACGGCCGCGCCCATCAGAGCGAGGAACGCGTCGCAGAACTGGAAGTCCTGCACGAGGTAGCGGGCGAGGACCGTCCGGTCCACCGTGCCCGCCCACAGCTCGTCGACGAACCGGTGCCCGACGGCGGCGGCCCAGGTCTCGGCGTGGGTCCTGCGGAGCTCTTCGGAGAACGACACGGGGATCAAGTCTCGCCGACGACCGTCGCGTACTCGTCGGGGGTGTTGACGTTGACCAGCGACCGCAGCGCGGGATCGGCCGCGGCCAGCGCGGGATCCGCCAGCAGCTCCGCGGCCTCCACCCGGCGGACGTCGACGGTCGCGAACAGGTCGGGCGGTCGGCTGCGGCCCGCGGTGAGCAGGTCGGCGACGGTCGCGGCGAGCCCCACCCGGTACGCCGCGGCGAGGGGCTGGTGGTGGCCGTGCACCACCGGGAGCAGCACGTCGTGGTCGCCGAGCAGGTCCAGTACCCGCCGGACGTAGGCCGGGTGCAGCAGCGGGAGGTCCACCGAGGCGACGAACGCGGCGTCCGCCCGGCCCGCCACCGCGGCGAGCCCGGTCGCGATGCCCTGCAGCGGCCCGCGCCCCGCGACGGGGTCGGCGACGGTCTCGGCGCCGGTCACCGGCAGGTCCTGCCCCGGCGCCCCCACCACGACCACCGGCTCGACGACGCCGCCGACGGTCGCGACGACGTGCGCCAGCAGGGGCGTGCCACGCCAGTCCAACCACGCCTTCGACCGGCCCATCCGGGACGAGCGTCCACCCGCCAGCACGATCCCCGCCGCCCGCACCCGATTCCCCCTGTCGTCGCCCCGCCGCACGGCTGCCAGCATGCCGCAGGCGCCTGCCCGGCCCGGCCCTGACGCTCGGGACGCCCAAGCGCCGCTCAGCGACGCTTGGGCCGCCCAAGCGTCAGCCGCCACCCACCACCGGAGCCGCGATCCGCATCACCCGCCCGTCCGCGCCCAGCTCCCCGCCCAGCATCTCCACCTCGCCCGCCGCGACCCGCTCGGCGGTCCAGGCGCAGGCCAGGGCGTCGAGGCAGTCGTCGAGCCGGGCGCCTGCGGGGAGCTCGGCGAACACCGACGGCGACACCCAGGTGCCCAGCGCGGCGAGCCGCCTGCCGACCCCGCGGGCCGTCTTCTTCGACGCGAAGTCACCGGGGAGCAGCCCGCGGAACGCCAGCTCGGGCGAGGCCTCCACGACCGTCGGCGGCAGGTCGACGGACAGCCAGTCCAGGATCTGCCGCCGGATGTTCCAGGTCTGGATGCTGATCCCCTTGCCGGTGAGCCGCCGCGCCACCGCGACGGCCTCGGCGTGCGAGGCGGCCTGCAGCACCGGCAGCGGGGGCGCCGGGAAGATCGACGACCGGGCCCGGCCCAGCCGGGCCGCGGCCAGCCCGTCGCACGGTCGCCACCCGGACACCGGCACCGCGAGCGGGATGTCGACCGCCACCGCGTCGCAGCCCGCCGTCAGCGCGACCACCTCGGCGGCCGAGACCACGACGTCCCACCGGACGGGTGCGAGCCGGACCACGACCCACCCTCCGGGCACCCCGTCCACACCGGCGACCCTCATGAGGCAGGATTCTCGTCGTGCGCGTCTACCTCGGCAGTGACCACGCCGGTTTCGAGCTCAAGGCGGCCCTGGTGAAGCACCTGGGCGGCAAGGGATACGACGTCGTGGACGTCGGCGCCCTCACCTACGACCCGGAGGACGACTACCCCGCCTTCTGCATCGACACCGCGCGGAAGGTGGTGAACGACCCGGGCAGCCTCGGCGTCGTCATCGGCGGGTCGGGCAACGGCGAGCAGATCGCCGCGAACAAGGTGAAGGGGATCCGCGCCGCCCTGGCGTGGAACATCGACATCGCGAAGCTGAGCCGCGAGCACAACGACGCGCAGGTCGTCGGGATCGGCGCCCGCCAGCACACCGAGGCGGAGGCCTTCGCGATCGTCGAGGCCTTCCTCGCCACCCCGTTCAGCCACGGCGAGCGCCACCAGCGGCGCATCGACCAGGTGTCCGCGTACGAACGTGCCTGAGGGCCACACCCTCCACCGGCTCGCCCGCAGGCACCAGAAGCTCTTCGCGCGCAGGCCCGTGCGGGTCACCAGTCCGCAGGGCCGCTTCGCCGACTCCGCCGCCCTGCTCGACGGCCAGGTGCTCACCCGCGCCGAGGCCCACGGCAAGCACCTGTTCCACACCTTCGCCGCGGACCTCGTGGTGCACGTCCACCTGGGTCTCTACGGCACGTTCGACGAGGGCGAGCTGCCCGCGCCGGAGCCTCGCGGACAGCTGCGGATGCGGCTGGTCGGGGAGACCCACTTCGCCGACCTGCGCGGCCCCACGGCGTGCGAGCTGCTCACCCGCGCCGAGGTGAAGGCCATCCGGGACCGTCTCGGCCCCGATCCGCTGCGCCGGGACTTCGACCCGGACCGGGTGTACGCCCGGCTCGCGAAGAGCTCGAGCCCGCTCGCCACGCTGCTGATGGACCAGAAGGTGATCAGCGGCGTCGGGAACGTCTACCGCGCCGAGCTGCTGTTCCGCCACCACCTGGACCCGCAGACCAGCGGCCGGGCGCTGGACCGGGGCACGTGGGACGCGATGGCCGCAGACCTCGTCGCCCTGATGAAGGACGGCGTGCGCAAGGGCCGGATCGACACGGTGCGACCGGAGGACGACCCCCGGCGCAAGGGGCTCGCCCCGCGGAAGGACCGCCACGGCGGCGAGGTGTACGTCTACCGCCGCGCCGGGCTGCCCTGCCACGTCTGCGGCACCACCGTGCTGACCGTGACCCACCAGGCCCGCAACCTGTTCTGGTGCCCCACCTGCCAGTCCTGATCTCGCGGTCGACGCGCGGGATCGGCGGGGTGCGGGCAGGCTCGGGGGATGCCCGAAGGCCACACCGTGCACCGCATGGCCCGCCTGCAGCGCCGCCGGTTCGCGGGGGCGCCGGTCGCGGTGAGCAGCCCCCAGGGCCGCTTCGCCACGGACGCCGAGCTGGTCGACGGCCGGGTGCTCGCCGCCGTCGAGGCGCACGGCAAGCACCTGTTCCAGCACTACGGCCCGGATCTCGTCGTGCACGTCCACCTGGGTCTGTGGGGTCGGTTCCCCAACCGGCGGCTCCCCCTGCCGGAGCCGCGGGGCCAGGTCCGGATGCGGATGGTCGGCGAGACCCACTACGCCGACCTGCGTGGACCCTCGGCCTGCGCGGTGCTCACCGACGTCGAGGTGAAGGCCATCCGCGCCCGCCTCGGCCCCGATCCGCTGCGCGCCGACGCGGACCCGGAGGAGGCCTGGCGCCGGATCTCGCGCTCCCGCGCGCCGCTGGCGTCGCTGTTGATGGACCAGAGCGTGATCGCCGGGCTGGGGAACGTCTTCCGTGCCGAGACCCTGTTCCGGTGCGGCCTCGACCCGCAGCGGGCGGGCCGTGACCTCGGCCGCGAGCGGTTCGACGCCCTGTGGGCCGACCTGACCGACATGCTGCGGGCGGGGGAGCGGGCGGGCCGGATCGAGACGACCCGCGTGGCCGGGGGCGACGACGGGAACAGCGCCTGCGCCGGCGCGGTCTACACCTACCGCCGCGCCGGGCGCCCCTGTCTGGTGTGCGGCACCCCGATCGCCCGCACGACCCACCAGGGCCGCAACCTCTTCTGGTGCCCCCGGTGCCAGGCGTAGGACGACCCCGGAAAGCACTGACCGGCCCGGGACTGAGCGCTCCGGGCCGGTCTGTGTCGCATGGCCGGTCGTGCCGGCCGAGGTCTGCTCCGAGCATGGATTACCCGATCATCGGATTCGCAAACCCCCGATGATCAGAAGTCGAACCCTCCGCCGAAATCTCCGCCCCCGCCGAAGTCGCCTCCGCCGAAGTCCCCACCACCGAAGTCGCCGCCACCGTCGCCGCCCATGTCGCCGCCGTCGGCCCCCATGTCGCCGCCGCCCATGTCCTCGGCCTGCGCGTCCGCCAGGCCCTGCTCGTAGCCGCCCGCGTAGGCGCTGCCTGCCATGCCGGAGAACATCGCGCTGAACAGCAGCGCCGATCCGACACCCCAGGCGCCCGCCACCAGCGCCGGCTTCCACCACGGCTCGGAGTACCAGCCCGCCGGGACCGGCCGCCCCGCGACGTTCCCGCCCGGGTAGTAGTGCGAGTTGCGGTCCGAGGGGTTCGGCGAGGCACTGAAGCTCTGGCCCTCGACATCGACGTTCCGCTCCTCGGTGACCGCGCCCGCGCGCTGCTGACCGGGCAGCGGCGGCAGCTCGGGGCCGGGGTCCATGTCCATGGCCAGCCGCGCGGCCCGGACGTAGTAGAGGCCCTCGTAGGCGGTCTCGGTCACGCCGCGGGCCTGCGCCGGGGTCTTCGCCTGCTCCATCTGCGAGCCCGCGGCGTTGTAGCGCTCGGACGCGTCGGCGAGTGCCTGCTTCGCGGCCTCGTTCGTGCCGATCAGGTTCAGCACCTGGCCGCCGAGGCGCTCGAGCCAGCGGCGCGCGTCGGACTTGGCGTCCTCCAGCTGTGCGGCCTGGCCCGCGCCACGGTTGCGGACCAGCCAGATGACACCACCCACCACGGCGAGCAGGATCAGAATGGTCACGAGGTCCACGGGTCTCTCTCCCTGTACTCCGAATCGTCTACGGAGATAACGGACGAAAGCCCGCGTCCGTTCCCGGGGCTACCCTGCCAGGGTGTCCGAGAGCAAGCCCGTCGAGGCCTGGATGACCGACATGGACGGCGTGCTCGTCCACGAGGGGAACATCATCCCCGGTGCCGACGAGTTCGTGAAGCGTCTGCGCGAGACCGAGACCCCCTTCCTGGTCCTCACCAACAACTCGATCTACACCCCGCGCGACCTGCAGTTCCGGCTGCGCAACACCGGCATCGACGTCCCGGTGGAGTCGATCTGGACCTCCGCGCTGGCCACCGCGACCTTCCTCGACCAGCAGCGCCCCGGCGGCTCGGCCTACGTGGTGGGCGAGGCGGGCCTGACCACGGCCCTGCACGAGATCGGGTACGTGCTCACCGACTCCGCGCCGGACTACGTGGTGCTGGGGGAGACCCGCACCTACAGCTTCGAGGCGGTGACGACGGCGATCCGGCTGGTCGAGGCGGGCGCCCGGTTCGTCGCCACCAACCCGGACGCCACCGGGCCGTCGAACGAGGGGTCGCTGCCCGCGACCGGCTCGGTCGCCGCGCTGATCACCCGGGCCACCGGGGTGGACCCCTACTTCGTGGGCAAGCCGAACCCGCTGATGATGCGCGCCGCGCTCAACCGCCTCGGCGCCCACTCCGAGACCACGGTGATGATCGGGGACCGGATGGACACCGACGTCGTCGCGGGCCTGGAGGCGGGCATGCGCACGGTGCTGGTGCTCAGCGGGATCATGCGGGCCGACCGGGTGGACCGGTACCCGTACCGGCCGAACCGGGTGGTCTCGTCCATCGCCGAGCTGGTCGACGACGTGTAGCGGTCGGCCCAGGTGGTCCACGCCGGCGGGCACGCCGGCGTGGACCGGCGGCCGGTGAGGGAGGGGTGTCTCCCGGCCGCGGGAGGGGCGCCCCGTGTCCGCCCGGTCACCCGTTCGGGTACTCGGCGCCTCTGGGGGAGACTCGCCGGGCTCTCACGCCGTGTTACGGCGCGTTCGGACCATTTCATCGTGGTCCGGACTTGCGAATCACACACATGTGATTACCCTCGGACGTCATGAGTGACACCGTGTGGTGGAGCTGCCCGGAATGCGGTTCCTATGCCGAGATGTCCGGTGAGGAGACGGCGGGTTTCGCCGTCGAGTGCCCGGACTGCCCGAACCCGATGGTCTCCCAGTGGGTCTGGGACGAGCCGAACGCCGCCTGATCCTCAGCGACGTGGCCCGCCCGGAGCCCCACCGCCGGGCGCCGCGCCGGCCGACGGGGTGGTCCGGGTGTCGATCCGGACCGGCAACGAGACGGCGTAGCCGCCCGTCGGCTCGCCGGTGACGGTGGCCAGCTGGGACGCGCCGCCGTCGTCTCCGAAGACACCGTCGGTGTCGAGGCTCAGCTCCGCGAGGTTGGGCACCGAGGACGCGTAGCCGGACTGTGCGTAGACCGCCTCGCAGACGTCCTGCGGCAGCGCGACCTGCGAGGTCGCGATGGCGTTCGCGGAGTCGGTGATGCTCGCCCCGTCCGGGTAGACCTCGAGGTGCACGTGCGGCCACCGGCCCGGGTAGCAGGCCGGGAAGACGCTCGTGAAGCGCACGGTGCCGTCGGCGTCCGCGATCTGCACACCGCGCAGGTAGTTCTCGTTCTCGACGCCCTCGGAGTAGAGCGAGTAGCGGCCCTCTCGGTCGCAGTGCCACACGTACACCGCCACGCCCGCGAAGGCCGAGCCGCCGTTCGCCAGGTCGGCGACCGTCAGCTCCAGGGTCATCGGAACGCCCTCGGCCGTCGCCGACCCGGTGCCGACGCCGGAGCGGATGTCGCTGCGGACGATCCCGCTCTCGGTCAGCGCGTTCGGCCCGTTGGAGCCGTCCCCGGGATAGGGGCCCGCGGTCTCGTCGGGGATCTCGCCCTCGCCGGTGGTGGCCGTCGCGGCGCTCGACGTCGTGGTGCCCGCCCCGCAGGCCGCCAGACCCAGGGTGGCCGCCCCGACGCCCAGCACGCGCAGCATCCGCCTGCGTCCGAGCAGCGTGCCCATGTCGAACGCGAGCCCCTGGTCGACGACCTCCTCGTCGGGTCGGGGGAGGCGGCGGCCCTGGTAGTCCGGGGAGTGCGACATCTCGTTCGGCATGGGACGAACGCTAGGGAGTCGGGCTGTGGGTCTGCTGTGCGGCGCCTGTGACCGGCCGGAGCACCGCGAGGTGCCCGGGGATCTGCTCCCGCACGCCCGCCGCCCGCATCGGCACCGCCGCGATGGTGGCCGAGTGGTCCACGACGACCCGCTCCCAGCGGGTGGGCGGGAACGCGTCGGCGAGCTCGGCGTCGCCGAAGGGCCGCGGCCGCGGGATCCCCGTCTCCAGGGCCCTGGCCAGCGGCCGGGGGATGCCGTGGGGGCCCGCACCCAGGCTCTCGAGGTAGCCGAGCAACGGGCCCGGGAAGTCCGTCTCGGCGATCAGGACCGACCCCCGGCGCCCGACGAGCGCGGCCGCGGTCTCGGCCACCCGGCGTCGGGCGGCCGGGTCGAGGATGTGCAGCACGCCGCGCAGGAACACGGTGCAGTCGCCCAGCTCGGCGTGCAGCGCCCGGCCCAGCGCCGGGTCGGTGATGTCGCCGACCCGGAAGTCCCCGGCCCCGGCCCGCGCCACCGCGGCGGGCGCGATGTCCACCCCCACCACGCGGTCGCCCAGCGCCCGGGTCACCAGGCCGCTGCCGCAGCCGAGGTCGACGATCGGCAGCGCGGGATCGGCGTGCCGGGCCAGCAGCGCGGTGTAGTGCGCGGCCTCCGCGGGGTCCTGCGCGTCCCACAGGACCTCGTCCGTCTCGGCCCAGTAGCGCTCCCAGCGGGTCGAGCGGTCCCGGGGGGCGCGCAGGCTGAGCCGGATGACGTGGAGGAGGAGCCGGGCCCGACGGACGTTCACCGGTGGACGGTCGTCCGTAGCAGCTGCTCCGTTTCGGCCGCGGGGAGCGGTCTTACCCACAGCCAGCCCTGCCCGTACCGGCAGCCGAGCTTCTCCAGGGCGGTGGCCTGGGCCTCGGTCTCGACCCCCTCGGCCACCGCGGCCAGCCCGAACGCGTCGACGACGGCGAGCAGCGCCGCCGCCACCCGGTGCGAGCCCGCGTCGGAGTCCAGGCCGGTGATCAACGAGCGGTCGATCTTGATGAGGTCCACGAAGAGCCTGCGCACGTAGGTCAGGGACGAGCACCCCGTGCCGAAGTCGTCGATGGCCACCCCGACACCCGCGGCGCGCAGCGACTCCATGGTCTGCAGCGTCTGCGCGTCCTCGCCCATCATCTGCGTCTCGGTGACCTCGAGCAGCACGTCCCGCGCAGGCATCCCGTGGCGGGCCAGGCAGGCCGCGACCGTGTCGGCGAAGCGCGGCGACCGGAACCCGACGGGTGAGATGTTCACGTGCAGCCCGAACGGCCGGTCCCCGAGCACGGTCGCCCGCCACCGCGCCAGCTGGGCCACGGCGGCGTCGAGCACCCAGGTGTCCAGCGTGACGACCAGGCCGGTCGCCTCCGCCACCGCCACGAAGTCCTCGGGCGGCAGCGGCCCGCGGACCGGGTGGTTCCAGCGGGCGAGCGCCTCCACACCGGCCAGCCCGCGCCCGGCCAGCTCGACGATCGGCTGGTAGTGCACCTCCAGCCGGTTCCCGGCGAGCGCGCCGCGCAGGTCCTCGGCCAGCCGGAGCCGGGCGAGCGCCGCGGCGTGCATTGCGGGCTCGTAGATCTGCACGGTCCCCGGCGCCTCGGCCTTGGCCGCGTACATCGCGGTGTCGGCGTCCCGCAGCAGGGTGTCGGCGCGCTGTCCGCGGGTGGCGAAGCAGACCCCGATGCTCGCCCCGACCCAGCAGGCGTGCCCGCCCGCGTGCACCGGGTGGGCCAGCGCCGCGAGGATGCGGTCCGCCACCTCCATCACCGGCTCGACCTCGCCGTCGAGCACGACCACGGCGAACTCGTCGCCCCCCAGCCGCGCGACGGTGTCCGTCTCGTGCACGACCTGCCGCAGCAGCTCGGCGACCTCGACCAGCAGCAGGTCGCCGACGGCGTGGCCGAACGTGTCGTTGACCGCCTTGAAGCCGTCCAGGTCGAGGACCAGCACGGCGGGCGGCGCGGCGCCGAGCTCGGCATGCGCCATGGCCCGCTCGATCCGGTCGCCCAGCAGGGAGCGGTTCGCCAGCCCGGTCAGCGGGTCGTAGAGCGCGACCCGTTCGAGCTCCTGCCGCGCGGTGTGGAGCTGCTGGGTGCGCTCCGCGACCCGCGCCTCGAGATCCTCGTTGAGGGCGGCGAGCTCCTCGGCCATCATGTTGAGCCCCATGACGACGGCGTCGATCCGGTCCCCGGCGTCGGACACCGGCATCCGCCGGTCGAGGCGCCCGGACGCCAGCTCGACGACCAGGTCCACGAGCTGGTCGAGCCGGGCGTCGGCCGGGTCGGTCATCCCCGCAACCACCCCAGGGCGAGGTCCTCGTCGGTGAAGAAGCGGGTGGGGACGGGCTGGCTGCGCACGCCCAGGGCGAAGTTCGCCAGCACCCGGTCGACGGCCGAGCTGCCGAGCAGTGCGATCCGGCTGGCCGTGCAGCGGCGGGCGAACACCATGCGGGCCTCCCGGCTGAGCGACCCGGTCCCGCGCATCACCACGAGCAGCGGGTGCTCGGTGTCGCCGTTGAGCTCGTCCACCCGGCGCATCGCCCGCTCGGCCAGCTCGCCGGAGATCGCGACGCCCTGGCGCCAGCTCAGCCGGACCAGCCCGTCCGCCTCGACGACGAACGCCATGGAGTCCGGCGCGTCGTCATGCTCGTCCACCGCGACACCCTAGCGTCCCGGCCACTGTCAACGTATAGCGCCGCGGGGGACTTGCGGCAAGCCCCCGGTGGGGGCGCAAGATCTCCCGCCGGAGCGGTGAGCTGCGCGGATCGGGGGATCGCATGGTGCTGGGATTCGACGAGGTGGACCGGTCGGCGGGTGCCGTCGCCGGGGGCAAGGGCGCGAACCTGGGGGAGCTGGCCGGGATCACCGGGGTGCGCGTCCCGCCGGGCGTGGTCGTGCCCGTGCGGGACTACCGCCGCTTCGTCGACGCGGTCCCGGGCTTCACCGCCCTGGTCGAGGGGCTCCCCGCGTCCGCCGCCGCGCTGCGTGCGGCCATCGAGGGGACACCCGTCCCCGCGGACCTCGCCGCCGAGATCACCGGGGCGCTCGGGACGGGCCGGTACGCCGTCCGGTCCAGCGCCACCGCCGAGGACCTGCCGGACGCCTCGTTCGCGGGCCAGCAGGACACCTTCCTCGACGTCCCGCCCGGGGAGGTCGTGGAGCGCGTCCGCACCTGCTGGGCCTCGCTGTTCACCGACCGTGCCGTGGCCTACCGCGCCGAGCGCGGCCTCGACGAGGGCCGGGTCGCCATGGCGGTGGTCGTGCAGGAGATGGTCGCCGCCGAGGTCTCCGGCGTGCTGTTCACCGCCGACCCGCTGACGTCCAACCGCACCGTCACCCGGATCGAGGCCGTCCACGGGCTCGGTGAGGCCCTGGTGTCCGGCCGCGTCGATCCGGACGTCTACGCGGTGCGGGCCGGTGCGGTGTCCGGTTCGGGGGAGACCCTGAGCGAGGCGCAGGTGCGGGAGCTGGAGGAGCTGGGCAGGCGGATCGAGGCGCACTTCGGCAGCCCGCAGGACATCGAGTGGTGCCTGGCGGGGGACGGCGCGTTCTCCGTGGTGCAGAGCCGTCCGATCACGACCCTGTTCCCCGTCCCGCCGAACGACGGCGGCCCGCACGTGTACCTCTCCGTCGGGCACCAGCAGATGATGACCGACGCGATGACGCCGCTCGGGCTGTCCGTCTGGCAGCGGACCACGCCGATGCCCATGGCGGAGGCGGGCAGCAGGCTGTTCGCGGACGCCACCCCGCGGCTGCGCTCACCCGCCCTGCGGCGCGCCTTCCTGAGCGTGATGGGTACCTCGGACCCGCTGATGCGAGACGCCCTGGAGACCGTCCTGGACAGGGGGTTCATCCCGCTGGACGAGCAGGACGGCGCCGCGGTGCCCGCGGTGCTCGGCGGCGGCCCGCCGCCCATCGCCGCGGACCCCGAGCTGGTGCAGGAGCTCATCGCGGGCACCCGGGCCTCGCTCGCGGCGACCGCGAAGGGCCTGGCGGGGCTGACCGGCACCGCGCTCGTCGAGTTCGTCGAGGCCGACTTCGCCGAGCTCCGCCGCGTGCTCCACGACCCGCGCAGTGCCCGCGCCTTCCTCTCCGGCATGGACGCCGCGACCTGGCTGGACGAGCACATGCGGGAGTGGCTCGGGGAGACCGGGGCGGCGGACGTCCTCACCCGGTCGGCGCCGCACAACGTCACCTCCGAGATGGGCCTCGCCCTGCTCGACGTCGCCGACGCCGTCCGCCCCTTCCCCCGGGTCGTCGAGTTCCTGCGGGCCGCTCCGGAGGACTTCCTCGACCGGCTGCCCGCGCTGGAGGGCGGCGCGACGGCCCGGCGGGCGATCGAGGACTACCTCGACGCCTACGGCGCCCGCTGCGTCGGCGAGATCGACATCGCCCGGCCGCGGTGGCGCGAGCAGCCCACGGCGTTGCTGCCCCTGATCGTCGGCAACGTCGACACGATGGCGCCGGGGGAGCGCGGCCGACGCGTCGAGGAGGGCCTGGCGCAGGCGCGCGCGATGGAGGAGGACCTGCTCACGCGCCCGCGCGCGCTGCCCGACGGCGAGGCGAGGGCCGCACAGACCGCGGCGGCCATCGCCCGGCTCCGGACGTTCATCGGGTACCGCGAGTACCCGAAGTTCGGCATGGTCAGCCGGTACCTGCTCTACAAGGAGGCGCTGCTGGCCGAGGCGGACCGACAGGTGGCCGCGGGGGTCCTCGTCGACCGCGAGGACCTCTTCCTGCTCCGGCTGGACGAGTTCGCCGAGGTGGTGCGCACGGGTCGGCTCTCGGCCGCGCTGCTCGAGGAGCGGCGGGCCGCGTTGCGCGCACACCAGGCCCTCACCCCGCCCCGCGTGCTCACCTCCGAGGGCGAGACGCTCTCCGGCAGCTACCGCGGCCGGGACGTCCCACCCGGCGCCCTGGTCGGCCTCCCGGTCTCCGCGGGCACCGCGGAGGGCCGCGCCCGGGTGGTCCTCGACCTGGCCACGGCGGACCTCGAGGCGGGCGACGTCCTCGTCACCGCCTACACCGACCCCAGCTGGTCCCCGGCCTTCGTCACCGTCGCCGGGCTCGTCACCGAGGTCGGCGGCCTGATGACCCACGGCGCGGTCGTGGCCCGCGAGTACGGCCTCCCCGCCGTCGTCGGGGTGGAGGGTGCCACCACCCGCATCCCGGACGGCGCCCGCATCCGCGTGCACGGCTCCGCGGGCTACATCGAGATCCTCGACCACGGCCCGAGCGACCGTGCCGACTGACTGGTCGGGGTGGCGGGATTCGAACCCACGGCCTCTCGGCCCCAAACCGAGCGCGCTACCAACCTGCGCCACACCCCGTGCCGCCGAAGTCTAGACGGGAGACGGCGGGGAGCCTGCCGGAGCCCGCCGGATGATCCGCTATCCTGGCGAGGTCCTCGGAGCGATCCAGGGGCACGCGGGCGTAGCTCAATGGTAGAGCCCTAGTCTTCCAAACTAGCTACGCGGGTTCGATTCCCGTCGCCCGCTCCACCTCTCACCAGCGGAAACGCTGCGTTCATGATCGCAACTAGCGACAGCATGGAACGAGAAATGGAACGAACGAGGTTTACTCCCGTTCCATGGCAGGCAAGCCGGGTACCCGCACCAAGCGCGCGACGGGCAGCATCGAGAAGCTCCCGAGCGGCGCCCTACGCGTCCGCGTGTACGCCGGGCTCGACCCGCTGACGAAGCGCCGCCACGAGTTGATCGAGATCGTCCCGGCGGGCCCGCAGGCCGAGAAGGAGGCCGAGGCGGCCCGCGTCCGCTTCGTCCACCAGATCAACGAGCGCCGGAACCCGAAGACCAACGCGACTCTCGACCAGCTGCTGGAGCGCTACCTCTCGCAGTTCCAGGGCTCCCCGAACACGCTGCAGCTCTACCAGACGCACGTGAAGAACCACATCACGCCGCTCCTCGGCCCGGTCAAGATCGGCCGTCTCGACGCCGAGGTCCTGGACTCCTTCTACGCCGAGCTCCGTCGCTGCCGGGCGCACTGCCCCCGCAAGCGCGGCCTGATCGACCATCGCACGGCCCGCGAGCACGAGTGCGACGAGCGCTGCCGCCCACACCGCTGCAAGCCTCTGGCAGCCACGACGATCCGGCACATCCATTTCATCCTGTCCGGCGCGTTCAAGAAGGCGATCCGCTGGGGCTGGATCAAGGAGAGCCCGACGTCGTGGGCCGAGCCGCCACCGGCCCCGAAGCCGAACCCCAAGCCGCCCAACGCCGCTCAGGCGGCCCAGATCGTCACCGAGTCATGGAAGGACTCCGACTGGGGCGCGATGATCTGGACGGCCATGACGACCGGCGTCCGCCGCGGCGAGCTCTGCGCGGTGAAGGTGGAGTCCGTGGACTTCACCCCGGGCCGCGAGACCCTCTGGCTCGAGCGAGCGATCCGCCGCGAGCCCGGCTGGGGCTGGGGCGAGGGCGACCTGAAGACCCACCAACAACGCCGCATCGCGCTCGATGACGAGACCGTTGCGGTCCTCAAGGAACAGGTGGCCCGCTTGCAGGCCCGCTGCGAGCAGCTGGGCGTGGAGCTGCGGCCGAACGCCTACCTCTTCTCCGGCGCCGCCGACGGCTCCACCTTCACGACCCCGGACAGCGTGACCCAGCGCTACGACCGCATGGTCACCCGCCTCGGCATCGACACCACCCTCCACAAACTCCGCCACTACTCTGCGACCGAGCTCATCGCTGCCGGCGTTGATCCCCGAACTGTCGCTGGTCGCCTTGGACACGGCGGTGGTGGAGCAACGACTCTAAGGACGTATACAGCCTGGGTGTCGGAAGCCGACCAGCGTGCTGCCAGTGTGCTGGGAGCAGGAATGCCCGTTCGGCCTAACCGCAGAGAGGAACTCTAAACGACGCGGAGCTGCGGCGAGCTTACGGCTTGCCGCTTACCGCACTGGCTAGTTCGATGGCCGCCTCGCGGACCGTCGTTGCGGGGTGTTCATCCGCGAGCCGCTCCACATCTGCCAACAATTCGCCGCTGATCGCACCACCATCGCCAACTCTGCTAGTCAGACCGCGAAGACAAAACAGTGGGGTACGGACACCATCTGACTGAAGTAGTGTGCGCACCCGTTCGTCTGCAACTGCTCGAAGCGGCGTTTCCGATGTACGCAGTCGTGCAAGAACGAAGGCGGCGTTCGCTCGGACTACGGAATCGTCGGAGATCGCCTGCTGGATGGCGACCGTGACCGCCCATATGTCCTGTTGCTCAGGCAGGCGAGTGTTGGCGAGGCAACGAAGCGCGACTAGCCGCTCGGTGGGTGAACCTGCAGCGAGTTCCGTGACTGAGGCCGCAAACTCCCATGGCTGAATGGTCCCGATCTTGACCCCGAGCCTCAAGCATGCGCCGAGAAACTCAACGGAGTCGTGGACGAGCATTCTCTGGTCGGGAGCTTCCTTGACGCTGTCCCACTTCTCGATAAGCGGAGTCCGGAGAATCGAGGGGATCGGTACTGAATGATAAGATAAGTGATCGATAGCGCCCTGCTTATCAGAAGCAGAGACGGACGTGTCCGCCAAGAAATTGGCGAGAGGCGCAACCAGGTCACCAACCTTGAGTTGCGTCACCATGAACGAAGCGATTCTTGCCGCTGGTCGACCACCAAGGCTGTATGTGTGGTTGGCCGCGTCGCGTCGTATGCGCTCAAGTTCAGTAGCCAAGCTATCGACCGCAGCAGTGAGTTCCGCCTCATCCGGAGTAGACCCTTGGCCGTGTTCGATGAGCAGCCGCTCCGCAAGTTGGATCCCGCTGGGACGCTGCTGCCAGGTCGAAGTAAGGGAATGCTTCGGTAGGAGTTGATCAATAATCTCGCTTGAGACGTCGCTGAACTCACCGTCTTGGTTACGAGCTGCCCAATCTAGCCAGTCTCTCTGTGTAGAAGGGGTGATGTCCCGCCACGAGAGCTTGTCAAATAGCGACGAGATAAGACGAGACAGCAGATATGGTGTCTCTTCTGTCGTCAGGAGCATGCTGGCTCCAGCTTTAGCAATAGCTTCGTCTGAGGCGCTGAATGGCGTCAGCTCTGCGATAGCCTTCCATGCTTCCTCTATACGGGGCCACTGACCAATCGAGCTGGTGGAGCCCGCTTCATGGCCAGTCTCATTGAGGTAGCGGAGAGCAGCCTCGACTGCAGTCGCAGCCTGGGCTTGCGTAAGCAACTCCGCCGTCTTGCGCAATACCAGCAGCTCAAGCGAATTGATTGTACGACTAGCGCCGACGGCGAGCACCGTTGCGGCTTGATCCAAAAGTGGCTGGACCGGCCCGACTAACAGTAGGTGGCTAAGTGCGGACTCTAGCTGCTTCTTGGCGCGGCCCTGCCGAAGAAGGCGAATCCCATCTCGAATGAGATCGCTGTCCTCAGGCGAAGCGGATAGAAGTCGAGCCATTCCGAGTTGGCTTCGGCGACCCGTCAAGTCGCCGAAGTCGCCGGACAGTTCGGAGTTGAATAGGCTCGCCTCGATGGGTGCCGCTACCTTGTCGACTCCGCCAATGGTAATCGAACGGCTGTGCGCATTGTACTTGTCCTCATACTGCTTGGTCAGAACCGCCGACAGGCCAGGAATTGCCCGCCGCTCGCTGCGCACGTCCAGCCAGGCCGGTCGACTGCGGACTAACTCAACCCACGAGTTGTCCTGAAGTGCCGCAAGTGAACTCAGCAGTCGCTTGGACCGCAGTGTGAATGCTTCCACTAGATCGTGCTGAACTGTATCCGAGTCCCAGGAGATGCCGTCCGAGGTGGGAAATCTCTCAAATTCCCCCAGATCCTGGAGGCTACCGATTACACGCGAGGCAGCAATCGATGCTTCGGCTTGCTGGCCGAACTCCAGAAGTCGGACAGCTCGATTTAGATCCAGAGCCGCACGCACAAGAGCCAGACTCCCTGATTCGGGCTCCATCTCCACTCGAATGATTCCTGTTTGCAGAACGCTCAGAGCGGCTGGCAGCCGATCGAGCTCTGCGTAGCACGCACTGGCGAAGAGCGCAGCGGCTGCGCAGGCACCGGCCGGGATACTCGTATCGCTAGCGTATCGATCCAGTCGAGGGGTCGCTTCAGCCTGAAGGCTCACGTCCACAGCATCCGCTGCGTCTCGGATGAGCTGCTGGATCCAGACCGGACCCTCTGAGAGGAGTGGTGCGTACCGGTCCAACTCGTCTAGGCGGTAGTCAGCGACCAAGGCCAGGACTTGATCGCCCGCCACGTCCTGAGTCGAGAAATTCTGGTGAGGTGCCACCGCCCATGGCGCGACCGTCGCGACCATCCACTGAACGCCGCTCATTGCATCTCCCAGCGCTTTCGCCGTCGCACGGGTTGAGCCGGTTCCGGCGTTAGACTCGTTTCTTCTGGAATTCTAAACGTAGCCTCTAGGCCCATCGAGCGAAGGCGGCGAGCCGTTATTGTCACTTCGGCCCTTACTTTATCGTACAGTGCGGCAGGATTATGCACCTCGATTTGTTGCGTGTGCTGGGTGCAGCCGCTCTGATCTGTCCAGGCGGGCCGGGGTGAGTTTGCAACCCCGCAGCAGACCGGGATCAGTCTTGCTGGTCGAGGGCCGTGTCGTTTGCACGCTGACGCCAGCTCGATTGCGACACGCGAGTCAGCTAGTGTTGCAGCGCGATAGCCAAAGAAGAGCACATGAGGAAGCTCACCCGAGTCGACTGGGGGCGTCCGGGGAAATATGTTGTCCTCGGCGAGGCTGTCGAGCGCATCGAGGTATGCCTGCTCGTACTCCGAAAGTATCTCGATTGCGTCCTGCCAGTCGACGAATACTGATAGCGGAGAGTCGAGCACAACTATCTCTCGACTTCAGCTATGAGAGCGATGTCGGAGCGCGGGATTGTTATCGAGTCCAGCGAGCGACCGTTGGCGCAGTCCGACTTCGCCAAGGTAATAGTGACAAAAGGATCGTTGCCGCGTAGAGAGTCGATGTTGTCGACACCAATAGGATTAGTAATGGAAGGGCAGCTAGTGACAGCTTTGACCATGCCTGGGTCGGTTAGTGTTACTTGAGCGGGCCGTCCTGGATTAAACAGTCCGAATCCCAGCGAGATTAGAAGGAGCGCCGTTGCAAGGCCTGAAATCTTCAGGCTGCAGACAATGCGGTCGTTGATGCGCTCAATTAAGGTGCCGGATACTGTCTCGGCATCCTGTGGGTCGAAGTCTTCTTCTTCAGAGTCGAGGATGGTTGCGGTCAGGCAGATTCCAGTCGCGCAAGCAATCAACGCTGCGGCGACAAGTACGCCCCAACGGGCCAAATCTGGCAACGGGGCAGTTGCTTGAAGGGAGAGCCCCGCCAGGAGGGATCCGGTAACAGCAGCGAGCAGAGTTACGACGGCCCGGGCTCGGACGCGACTCTGCTCAGGCAGGCGCATGAGACGTTCGATGTCCGCTTCACTCAGCACCGGCTTGGTGGTGTCTGCCCCGCTCTCGGCCACCCACCACCCCCTCGGTCGCTCAGATGTGTCTCTCGAGAACTCTCAGTGATTCTTCCAGAGGGTTGCTGGGGGCGCGGAGGCAGGCTGGCCGCCTCGGCAGCATGCGTCAGCCCTCCCGCGATACGTTCGTTCGGTGTCTGAGCCCCGCAGCGGCAGGTGGGTCGTCCACGATGAGAGATCGTTGTACGAGTCCGCATGGGTGAGCCTGCGCCTCAAGGATGTCGAGCTCCCGACGGGTGAGCGGTTTGAGCACCACGCGTTGTCGCTCCCGCCTGCGGCGATGACCGTCGTCGTCGATGACACGGCCACGAATGTGCTCATGTCATGGCGTCATCGTTTCGTGCCCGACGTCTGGAACTGGGAGCTCCCCGGCGGCCTGCTCGACGAGGACGAGGAGCCGATCGACACCGCGGCACGGGAGGTGCTGGAGGAGACCGGGTACCGCGTACGGAACATCGAGCACCTCGTGACCTTCGAGCCCATGATCGGCATGGTGCGCAACGCTCACCACGTCTTCCTCGCTCGCGGGGCCGAGCTCGTCGCGGACCCCACGGAGCTGAACGAGGGCAAGTTCCAGTGGCTGCCGCTCGGCGACGTCCCCGAGCTGATCAGAACTGGGAAGATCGTGAACTCGGGGTCTCTGGTTGGGCTGCTCCACCTGCTCGCGCTGGGCGGGGCGAAGTCACGCGACGAGTAGGTCCTTGATCCTGCGGCGCTGCCGCTGGGAACCGGTCCGGCCCGCGAGCTCGTTGGCGCGGCGGGCGTGAAGGCGGGCCTCGGTGAGGTCGCCGCGGGCACGGAAGGCGAGGGCGAGGTCGACGCGGAGGCTGACCTCGGCGCGTCCGTACTGGCCTTCGCCCATGGCGAGCAGGGCTGAGGTGAGGTCGTCGATCGCGCTGGTCTCGCCGAGGCGGGCGAGGCAGTTGCCGCGCCAGCGGGCGAGGTGGCCCGCGTCGAGCATGACGTAGGGGAGTTCGTCGTCGGGAGCGTCTGGCATGACGTCCGCTGCCGAGTCGAGGACGCGGAGTGCGCCGTCGCGGTCGCCGAGGTGGGCCAGGGCCTCGCCCTCAGCCGCGAGCAGCCAGGCGGCCAGAGCCGCCGGCACTGACGACGCGGCCTCGGCCCGCGCGGCGCCGATGAGCTGGTGCGCTGCGGCGTGCTCGCCGGCGTCGATGAGCACGTAGGCCTGCTGTGCGCGGGCGTAGCCCAGCTCGGCGGCTGCGCCGGACTCCCGAGCCGCGGAGACCGCGGTCTCGTGGAGCTGCCAGGCCTCGTCGAGCCCGCCGTTGTCGAGGGCCTGCCAGCCTGCGAGGGCAGCGGCCTGGCTCAGGGCGTCGGCCGCAGCCTCCCGTTGGGCGCCCGGCATGGCGTAGCGGACGAGCGACTCGATCTGGTCGACGTGCGCGCGGGTCTGGCGGAAGATCGCGTCTCCGCCGAGCCGCCGGTCCATGAGTCGAATGTTGTGGGTCTGGTCGTGGAGCAGGGCGACGAGGCCGGCGTCGAGCCGGGTGAACGGGGGAACCGCCTCGAGCTCGACGACTGGCTCGACCGCCGCGACGGCGAGGCCGAGCTCGAACGGGGTCTTCTCGTACACCTCGCAGAGCAGCTCGACGTACTGCTCGCTGATGCCCTTGTCCTGATTCTCCCACGCGGCGATTCGCCGCTTCATGCTCTGCGACGAGGGCAATTCACGATTGTGAATTCGGGCGGCCTCGCGGAGGGCGTGAATGAGTCGCTCCTGGGTCCAGCCGCGCTCCCGCCGCGCTGCCGAAAGCCTGTTGCTCATCACGCCCCCTGATCCCCTCTCGCTACACGATGACGCTCTGAGCTGCGGAAATCAACCCTGATTCGGAGGTCGTGTCATCCCGTGTCACCCCGAGTCATCTGTCGCAACCCCTGTCCACAGGGAGACGCTCTGTCCACAGCACGAGGCAAGGCCACTGGACCGAAATCGCGGCCGGCTCCTTACTGAGTTGGTCAGCTTGCACAGATGAGGTGGACATGTCTGGGATCAATTCAGGTGGGGCTCGTCCCCGCTTCTACAGCGTGGCGGAGGTCGCGCGCATCTTCGGGATGTCGCGGGTCACGGTCTACCGCGCCATCGCGGACAAGGAGTTCCCGGCCGTGAAGATCCGCGGCCGGCTGATCATCCCGGCGGCCGCGGTGGACGCCATGGCCGAGGCCGCCGTCACCGCTCAGGGCGTCGTCGACGCCGCCGCATTCACCGCCGAGGGGGCGTGATGGAAGCCGTCGGAGTGCTCATCTTCTTCTCGATCGTCGGCGCGTTCCTCTGCGCCAAGGCCCGCTTCCCCGGTGCCGCCATCGTGTTCTCGCTCGTGGCACTCGTCCTGTTCGTAGCCACTCCCGCGGGCTCCGGCCTGCCGGGCGCGGTCGCCGCGTTCATGTCGACGCTGAACGACGCCGCCACCCCGGTTCTCACCGGCGCGCCCCAGGCGGGTCAGGGATGAACGGGGACTGGAGGGCGCGGGCCGCGTGCGTCGGCGAGGACCCGGAGCTGTTCTTCCCGGTCGTGGAGGAGGGGCCGCTCTGCGAGGACCAGGTCGCTGCGGCGAAGGCCGTGTGCGGACGCTGTCCGGTGCGTGACGTCTGCCTGGAGTGGTCGACGACCTACATCCACGTGGGCATCGCCGGCGGGCTCACAGCCGAGGAGCGCCGTGCGGCACGGGCGGAGACGATCGCGCCGCGACCAGGTCGCATTCGGAAGCCGTCGCCCCGCGAGGACATCCGTGCGGCCGGACTCGCATTGCTCGAGCAGGGCGAGTCGAACAACGACGTGGCGGCCCGCTGCGGGGTGACGGGTCGGACCGTCGAGCGGTGGAAGGCGGCGATCTCGGCATGACCCGCTACGACCTCACACCCGGCGCGCGGGCCACCCTCGCGATGCAGGACCAGATTCGCCGCGCCGCCTGCGACAATCACGGTGCGTCCCTCGTCGAGACGCCGGTCGCAGGATTCACGCTGCTGACCAGGACCACGATCGACGACGCCCTCGCCGGAATCCGGGCCGCCGTCGCGGCTCGCAACACCGCCTCCGCGGAGATCCGCCGCTACGCCGAGCAGGCTCGCGGCAGTGGACGGAGCTGGGACGAGATCGCGGAGGCCCTGGGGATCCGTGCGGACGACCATGACGAGTTGCCCGCGATCTTGGCGTTCTGCCTGGTGGTGGAGAACCGCCCGCTGCCGTTCCGCGAGTCGTTCCACCGACTCGATGCCTGGTGGCGGTGCGAGTCCTGCGACCAGCAGGTCCGCGATCACGGGCCGTTCGACGGCCACCCCGCCCACAACGAGTCCGGGCACGCCGCGACCTGTCGCCGCCACGCGGCCGAGGTCGCCGCATCACGGATCGAGGAGTTCTGATGCTCACCGTCAGCCTGCTTGTCTGCGGTCTGCTCGGCGGCGCGCTGCTGGCGTGGCGCCGTGGCAGCCGAGGAATGGCCTCAGCGCTGGGGCTGCTCGCCGTTCTCCCCGGCGCCGGCCTCCTGCAGACGCTCGCCTGGCCGGCCGTCGCTCTCTTTGGAGCGGCCGTCCTGGCACTCGTCGCGCACCGCTGGACCCGGTCCGCTGCCGTGGTCTCGCGCTGGGGAGCCCGCTCACGCAGGAAGGTCGGCGTGGCATCGACGCTGGACATCGCCCGCGTCGCCTCCGGACGTGCGATGCGGCGCAAGGCCTCGACCGTCCGCCCGACGCTGACCGGCCGGTCCCGCGCTGCCGACGTGGCAGTCCAGCTCTGCCGAACCGGATGGTTGCGGGTCTGGGCCTCGATCGAGGACGTCGTGATGGTCTTCGGTGGACCGCGCAGCGGCAAGTCGGGCTGGCTCGCAGGCCGGGTCCTCGACGCCGCGGGCGCCGTGCTCGTCACCAGCACCCGCACCGACCTCTACACCCTGACCGCGCCGATCCGAGCCGCCACGGGCCCGGTGCACGTGTTCAACGCCGTCGGCCTGGGCGACCACCCCTCGACCATCACCTTCGACCCTCTCACCGGCTGCACCGACGCCGTGACCGCCGCCGAGCGCGCCACGGACATGCTCGGTGCGACCCCGAGAGGCGGCGGCGACCGCGAGTTCTGGGACGCCCAGGCGCGGCGGATCCTTGCCGGGCTGCTCCACGCCGCCGCCCTCGGCGACCGGCGGATGCGGGACGTCCTGGAGTGGGTCGCGGACCCCGAGCGCGCGCAGCGCGAGGTCTCCGGCCTCCTGCGCCAGAGCGAGGACCCGGCGTTCGAGCAGGACCTGAACCAGTTCGTCACCACCAACGACCGCACCCGGACGTCGATTACCTCGACGATCATGCCTGCACTGAGCTGGCTGACGTCCCCGGCTGCGTCTGCCGCGGCCGAACCGGGAGGGTTCGACGTCCGGGAGCTGCTCGAAACGCGAGCCTCGATCTACCTGCTGGGTGCCGAGGAATCCCATGCCGCGCCGCTGATCTGCGCGCTGACCGGGCACATCGCGCGTGAGGCACGCCGCCTCGCGGCCCGCGAACCGAGCGGTCGACTGGACCCGCCGCTCACCCTCGCGTTGGACGAGGCCGCGCTGATCTCGCCGGTGCCGCTGCAGTCCTGGACCGCGGACATGGGCGGCCGCGGCGTCACGATCCTGGCCGCCTTCCAGTCCCGCGCCCAGCTGCTC
Organism: Pseudonocardia oroxyli; assembly: GCF_900102195.1. GTDB lineage: Bacteria > Actinomycetota > Actinomycetes > Mycobacteriales > Pseudonocardiaceae > Pseudonocardia > Pseudonocardia oroxyli. The sequence continues at coordinate 10,958 of NZ_FNBE01000018.1, read as the reverse complement.
GCCCGCTGGGGCGAGTACGACGCCGCCACCATCCTGAACAACACCGGCGCCGTCATGGTCTTCGGCGGCACGCGGGATCGCGACGACCTGCAGTTCTGGTCGACGCTGACCGGCGAGCGCGACGAACCGGTCACAACCACCGACCTCTACGGCCGCGGAGCCAGCCGCAGCGTGCGGAAGGTCCCGGTCCTCGCCCCCGCCCAGATCGCCAACCTCCCCGCAGGACGCGTGCTCGTCATCCGCCGTGGGATCCCGCCGGTCATCGGCAGGGCCCAGATGGCGTGGCGTCGACGAGACGTCCGCGCACACCAGCGCGCCCGCGCGCGCCTCGACAGCGCGGCCCGCTGGCGGGAACGGCTCGACGTCGCGACCGAGTGGCGCGACGACGTCGTCGAGCGTGTCCTCGTCCGCCTCGCCCGGCGGTGGCCGGATCGCTTCGAGGACCCGGCCCGCCGCGTCACCGATGCCAACCGCATGTTCCGCGAGCTGCGCGAGATCCGCCGCCACCCCGAGCTCGTGAAGGAGGAGCCGTGACCGACGCGATCGCTGGACTCGCCCGCGAGGTCGACGGCCTTCGCCGGGTCGTCCAGCCGCTGCATGGGCGGGTCGAGGACCTGGCCCAGCTGGTGGCGCGGCTGTCGGACAGCGTCGCTCGCCGCTCGTCGAGCCCGGCGCCGTCGTGGCTGCTGGCGCCCGCGGACCAGACCGAGGTCGGCACGCTGCTCGACGATCTCGTGGTCTGGCTCGGCGCGGTGTATCTGCGCTACGGCGACTCGACCCAGGGGTTCCCGGACTGCTGGTGCTGGCACCCCGACGTCGTCGAGGAGCTGCTCTGGCTGATGCACGCCTGGTCGGCGGCCTACCAGGGCGACGGAGCGTCGGTGGCGCTGGCGGGGGACTGGCACGAGCGGCTGCGGCCGGGTGTGGTCCGGCGGATCCACAAGTACGCGGGTCTGTGCTCGGGGGACAACCACCGGGCGCGGCCGGGCTGGACACAGGTGGACAGCGCTCCACCCGAGGTCCCGAACGCCGACGCCGTCGCAGGCATCGCCCGCTGGTGGGGAACCGACCGCGACGGCGAGGCGCCCGAGCCGGCGCCGTCGAAAGAGCCGTCGGCGATTCGGCGGACGCTGAACGGCCGATCGTGACCGCGCGGGCGATCTGGCTGCCCGGCCTCGCCGTCGCCGCCGGAGCGGCCGCGGCCACCGCACACGGGCTCTACGAGGTGGCGGTCGCCTCCCGCGTCCCGGCCGGGATCGCGTGGCTGTACCCGTTGATCACCGACGGCCTTGCCCTGGTCGCCTACGCGGCCACGGCGCGGCTGACCGGATCGGCGGCCCGATACGCGTGGGCCGTCGTGGTGGTGGCGGCCGGACTGTCCGGGTTGGCACAGGCGGTGTACCTCGCCGCTGAACAGGGGCTCGAAGCGAGCCCGGTCGTCCGGTTCGGCATCGGCGCCTGGCCCGCCGTCGCGGCGGCGGTCGTGGCACACCTGCTGTACCTGCTGACCGATGGCACGGCTGTACAGCGGCCCGCTGAACAGCCCGTTGTACACGCCGCGCCTGTACAGCCACCTGCCGCCGAGCTCGAACCGCCGACAGAGCCGGCTCGGCCGGTCGAGTCACCGCAGCGCGACCTTGCCCGCACCCGGGCCCGCGCGCACGCGGCCGAGCACGGCCGACTCCCGACCGTCTCCGAGCTCCAGGACCTCGCCGGAGTCTCCCGAGGCACCGCAGCCAAGGCCCTCAAAGCCCTTCGCGACCAGCCCGCAGCACTCCACCTCGTCCCCGCACGACATGACGACCAAGGCGCCCATTCATGATCCAGACCGACGCTCCGAACCAGACGAAACCACCAAGATCAACGCGAGCACACCAAGGCATCACGATCCGACGGGCGGCCTTCGGCCGGTGGGCGCCGTGCTGAGCATCGCCGTCGGCTACAGCCCCGACTACCTCTTGAAGGCGGTCGCGACGGGTCGCGAGAACTACTACACCGGCGCCGTCGCCGAGGGCGAGCCTCCCGGGCGCTGGTGGGGCCGCGGAGCCGAGCAGCTCGGGCTGCAGGGTCTCGTCGACGCTCGGGACATGAAGGCCGTCTACGAGCGGTTCCTCGACCCGCGGCACGAGGCGTTCTCCGACGAGTGCCGTTGGGACGAGGTCCCGACGCTGGGACACAGCGGCCGGAAGTACAGCTCGGAGGAGACGCTGTACGCGGCAGCCCTGACGCGCGAGCCGCATGCCGACGCTGAACGGCGCGCTGAACTCCGCGTCGAGGCGGGCAAGCTTGCGCGGCGGAATGTGGCCTTCCTCGACGTCACGTTCAGCGTCCAGAAGTCCGTGACACTGCTGCACACCGCGTTCGAGGCTGAACAGGTCAAGGCCGCCGCGGCGGGTGACACGGAGTCGGCCGCGGCGTGGGACCGCTACCGGCAGGCGGTCGAGGACGCGATCTGGGCGGGCAACAACGCAGGCCTCGCGTACCTGTCGGACAAGTCCGGGTACTCCCGCGTCGGGCACCACGGCGGCGCGGCCGGGCGCTACGTCGACGCCCACGACTGGGTCGTCGCCTCCTTTTTCCAGCACGACTCCCGCGACCACGACCCGCAGCTGCACATCCACAACGCGGTCCTCAACCGCGTCGAGTCCCCGGACGGCACGTGGCGCACGCTGGACTCGCGGGGGATGCACAAGTGGCGCGCAGGCGCGGCGGCGGTCGCCGAGCGGACCACGGAGGAGCGCCTGAGCCACGGCCTCGGGCTCTCGCTGGCGATGCGGCCGGACGGGAAGGCACGGGAGATCGTCGGCGTCGCACCGAAGGCGATGGCGCTGGTCTCCTCACGCCGCCACGCGGTCACCGCGAAGGCCGAGGAGCTCATCGCCGACTTCGAGGCCCGTTTTGGCCGTACCCCGAACGGTCTGGAGCGTGACCGGCTGTCCCGGCAGGCCACGTTCGCGACCCGGCAGGCCAAGACCTACGACGGCGAGGCTCGTGCGCAGCTCCTCGACCGGGTCGACGCCCAGCTGCGCTCGGAGGTCGCCGACGGCCTCGCCGGGGTCGCGCGGGCGGCGCTCGCGGCCCGCCCCGCCTCGCGGACCGCGGAGTCCTGGTCGCCGCAGGCGGTGATCGAGACGGCGCTGGCGGACGTCCAGGCGAAGCGGGCGACCTGGACCCGGTCGGACCTCACACGAGCGATCAACGCTGCGCTCCCGGACCACCTCGGAACCCCCACCGGGACCGACATCGCGCAACTGCTCGACCGACTCGCCGACGAGGCCCTGCAGCACGCGGTCGCCCTCGACAGCGACCGGCCCGGACAGGCTGCGCTGCCCGCTGAGCTCCGCCTCGCCAACGGCGACTCCGCCTACCAAGCGCCAGGTGGCCGGCTCTACTCCACGCCCGACCAGCTCAAGATCGAGCGGATCCTCGTCGCCTCGACCACCGAGCGGGACGCCGCGGCCCTGCACCCACGCCAGGCCCAGCGGTTCCTCGACGGCCTGCGCGAGTCCGGAATCTCCCTCGGCCTCGACCAGGCGGCCGCGGTGCGTGGAGTGCTGACCTCCGGCGCTCGCGTCGAGACGCTGGTCGGGCCTGCCGGGACGGGCAAGTCGTTCGTCGTCGGCGCGCTGGCTCGCGCCTGGGCCGATCCCGAGCTGCACGACGACCCAGCCGAGCGCCGTGTGTTCGGGCTGGCCACCTCGCAGGTCGCGACCGACGTCCTGGCCGCCGAAGGGCTGACCACGCGCAACGTCGCCCGATGGCTCGCCACACAGGAGCGACTCGCGGCTGAGGTGCGCGACGACGACCGGGCCTGGCGGCTGCGGGCAGATGACCTCGTCGTGGTCGACGAGTCCGCGATGACCGACACCCTCGCCCTGGCCGCGATCCACCGCCACGTCGATGCTGCCGGCGCCAAGCTGCTGCTCGTCGGGGACCACAAGCAGCTCGCCGCGGTCGGTGCGGGCGGAGGGATGGACCTCATCTCGGCCGGCGGCACCCGCTATGAGCTCGCGGACGCCCGCCGCTTCACCCACGATTGGGAACGCGGCGCCTCCCTGCGACTGCGCAACGGCGACGAGACCGTGCTCCGCGACTACCACCGGAACGGACGGCTACTCGACTCCGGCACCCTCGGCCACGCCGAGACCGCCGCCGCGCAGGCATGGCTCGCCGACACCCTCGCCGGAAAGCAGTCCCTCCTGGTCGTCGACACGAACGAGCAGGCAGCCACCCTCTCCGCCTCGCTGCGCGCGGAGCTGGTGCGGCTCGGCCGTGTCGCCGAGCGCGGCGCTCCGCTCGGGCTGCAGGGCACCTTCGCCGGGGTCGGCGACCTGGTCGAGGCCCGCGCGAACGGCTGGCACCTCGCCGGGGTGGAGGGCAACCGGCGGGGCCCGATCAACCGGGAGACCTACGCCGTCACCGCCGTGCGCGAGGACGGTGGGCTCGAGGTCGCCGCCGGGGACGAGCGCATGGTCCTGCCGGCCGACTACGTCGCCGACAACGTGGCGTTGGCCTACGCCTCCACCGTTCACTCCGCGCAGGGCCGCACGGTCGACACCAGCCACGTCGTCGTCACCCCGCGCACCAACCCGCAGGCGCTCTACGTCGGGATGTCCCGCGGACGCGAGAGCAACCATGCCCACGTCGTCACCGAGACCGCACCGCTCGACCCTGCCGATGGACACCAGGACCACAGCATCCGCCGGGATCCGGTCGCCGCGGTGGCGCTGATCCTCGAGCCCGACGACCGCACCGGCGCGCACTCCGCGCTCGCGACGGCGACCCGCTCGGCAGCGGAGACCGACAACGTCCGCACCCCCGCCGAGCTGCTGGCCGACGCCGCACAGCTGGCCGCGACCGAGCGCACCGCCGGCTGGCTCGACGCACTCGCCCTGGACGGCGCGATCAGCCTGCGCGATCGCGCCCGGATCGCCGCCGAGGACGGCGCCGCCTCGTTGACCCGCGTCCTGCGCAGTGCGGAGCTCGCCGGTCTCGACGCCCCCCAGGTCCTCCACGACGCCGCTGCGGGCCGCTCCCTCGACGGCGCGCGCAACGCTACGAATGTCCTCTACAGCCGGATCACCGAACGCCACCGCTTCGACCCCGTCGGCCACACGTGGGCCGAGTGGACACCTCGCGTCGACGACGTCGAGTGGCAGGCCTACCTCGACGACCTGGCCGAGGCCGCCGACGCGCGGGCCCGACAGCTGGGCTTGGACGCCGCCGACGAACCACCCCAGTGGGCCCTCGATGCCTTCGGCGCTCCACCCGAGGAGATGACAGCCCGCCGGGAGTGGGCGACCGAGGTCGGATCCGTCGCGGCGTACCGGGAGATGCGCGGGCACACCGGCGACGCCGACGCCCTCGGCCCGGCCCCCGCTCCCGGGCAGGTGGAGGCGTTCGCCGCCTACCGCGCAGCGTGGCGCTCCCTCGGGCGGCCCGAGATCGACCGCGAAGAGATCGAGATGTCCGACGGGCAGCTGCGCGTCCGCATCCGCGCCGCCGAGCGGGAAGCGGTGTGGGCGCCCCGCTACGTCGCGAACGAGCTGGCTGGCACCCACCAAGCCGCCGACGCCCAGCGCCGCAGCGCAGCCCTGCGCGCAGCCGAAGCCGAGACATCCACCGACCCGGAGCGTCTCCTGCAGGAGAGCCGAGAGGCCGGTGCGCTCGCCGACGTCCTCGACAAGCGAGCCGCCGAGCTCCGGGCGGTGGACGACGCCCGGTCGCGCTGGCTCGCGCACACCGCTGCCACCCGCGCGGCCGGCGACCGTGCGCGAGCCGAGCTCGCCCTCCGCCACGCCGACACCGCCCCGGAACCAACCGTCACCGCCGAGGAATGGCTCGCGGCCCACCGGGCGGAGCAGGTCGAGGACGAGCGCCACCGCGAGATCACCGAGGAGTACGAGCTCGATCACCCGTCGCACGAACAGCACGAGCCGACACCGGACATCCGCGAACAGAACCGGGACCTCGACCACGCCGAGGACGCCGTGCGCGTCCCGACCGCGGACGAGACCGCGGCCGCGGTGACCCGTGCGCAGGAGGCCCTGGCCGAGATCGAGGCCCGCGAGATCTACGAGGCCCAGTACCCGGCCGAGGAGTTCCCACCGCCCGACCGCACGGCGGAGCTCGACACGACCGACGACTACGCCTTGGAGCGCGAATGACCAGGTCAGTGATCGGCAAGCACTGGGGGAGCGCCGACGCCGCGCCATGCCCAGCGAAGCGTCGCGCACACCGCGGCCAGGTAGCCCGGCTGACGCGCCAGCCAGTCCGGCGGCGCGGGCCGCGCGGCCAGGGTCTCCGCCGCGAGGTACTCGGCCTCGATCAGCTCCTCCTGCGCGGTCCGCGAGGTACTCGTGATCGGCGCCGACGCCGGACGACGACGCCCACCGGGACCGTCGACGGTCGCCGTCGCCAGCCAGCGGCAGGTGATCGCGATCGCGCCCGCGGCGTAGTCGGTGATGCCGTTCGCGCCTTGCTCCTGGGAGCGAATCTCAGCGGCGGCCCAGAGCACGCCGAAGTCCCGCCGGGGCACGTGCAGGTTGCCCGGTGGGATCCGGTCGACGTCGCGCTCGGTGACGCGCATACCTGCAGAATCGCACGCCGCCCCGACCTCGCGGATCGGCCGATGCGGGGGAGCGGTCGTGGCCTCCACTGAGCTGATGCGCGCCGCCCTGTCCCACGCTGCCCGCGGTTGGCGCGTGTTCCCGTTGCGCCCCAACGACAAGCGTCCTGCGATCCGGGACTGGGAGGCTCGTGCGACCACCGACGTCGTCCGGATCCGGAAGGCGTGGGAGCGCGGACCGTTCGGGATCGGGATCGCCTGCGGGCCGTCGGGCCTTGTGGTGCTCGACCTGGACCGCCCGAAGCCCAGCGCTGTCCGGCCGCCGGAATGGAACCGGCCCGGGATCACCGACGGCGCCGACGTCTTAGCCGCGCTCGCCGAACACCACGACGTCGAACCGCCGATGGAGACGTACTCGGTACGCACCGGCAGCGGCGGCGAGCACCTCTACTACGCCGCACCCCAGGACGTCGCGATCAGGAACTCCGCCGGCCGGATCGGGTGGCTCATCGATGTTCGCGCTGCCGGAGGCTATGTCGTGGCGGCCGGGTCGGTGGTCCGCGGCCGCACCTACCAGGCGTCCGAGGCTCGAGTCGCGCCGCTGCCCGTCTGGCTGACCAGGCTCCTCGCCGAGGAGAACGACGACGCGCACCCCGATCGGGCAGGGTTCGCGCCGCTGCTCGACGCGGTCGGCCGCCGCTCCGCCTACACCGCCGCCGCGCTACGCGGCGAGCTCGACCGCGTCCTGGCCGCTGCGCCGGGGCACCGCAACCACACCCTCAACGCTGCGGCGTTCGCACTCGGTCAGCTCGTCGGCGGAGGCCTACTGCCCGAGGGCTTGGCCACCGCAGCTCTCGCCGAGGCGTCCGCGGCGATCGGTCTCCCGGCGGCGGAAGCGCACCGCACGATCCGCTCCGGCCTGACCGCCGGCGCCCGCTGCCCGCGCCGGGCATCTTCGGAGGGACGGCCGTGACCAGGCGCCGCACCGCGACCGACATCCTCAACGGCCTCGACGCCGACCGCCGCCTGGCCATCCTGCACAACGACGACCAGCCCACCGCCCAGGGCTGGGACGCCGATCCGACCCCGCTCACCCCGCGCCGCCTGGCCCCGCCGTTCCCGGTCGACGCGCTGCCGACGTGGGTGGCCGACATGGTCATGGCGGTCGCCGAGTTCACCCAGGCCCCGCTCGACCTTCCCGGCTGCCTCGCCCTCGCCGCGCTCTCCACCGCCGCGGGCGGACGAGCCGAGATCGAGATCCGGCCCGGCTGGCGGGAGCCGCTGAACCTCTACACCGTGGTCGCGATGCCCCCGGGCTCTCGCAAGAGCGCGGTGTTCGCGGCCATGACTGCCCCGCTGCTGGATGCCGAGCGTCAGCTCATTGACAGGGCTCGCCCGCGGATGGTGGAGGCGGAGCTCGCCCGGAAGATGGCTGCCAAGGAGGCCGAGCGTCGGACGATCGAGGCCACGAACGTCCGCGACCCCGCCGCCCGCGCCGAAGCCCTCAACGCCGCGGCCGAGTACACCCTCGAAGCCGAGAAGCCCGTCCCAGCGCTGCCTCGCCTGATCGCCGACGACATCACCACTGAAGCCGCCGCGTCGCTGCTGGCCGAGCAGCGAGGTCGTCTGGCGGTGCTCTCGGCGGAGGGCGGGATCTTCTCCACCCTCGCCGGCCGCTACTCCAGCGGTGTCCCGAACCTCGAGGTGTTCCTGAAGGGCCACGCGGGCGACCTGCTCCGGGTGGACCGCAAGGGCCGTCCTGCCGAGCACGTCGAGTCGCCCGCGCTGACTCTCGGCCTGGCCCTACAACCGGAGGTCCTGCAGGACATCGCCCGCATGCCCGGCTTCCGCGGCCGCGGCCTCCTCGCCCGGATCCTGTACTCCCTTCCGGAGAACACCGTCGGCCGCCGCCAAGTCGGCGCCCCGGCCGTCCCCGCCCCGATCGACAAGACCTACACCAGCCGCCTGACCAGACTCGTGATGCTCCTCGCAGACCACGACGAGCCCCAGCGCCTGCGACTGAGCAAGGAGGCCGACCGCGAAGTCCTCGACCTCGAACGCCGCCTCGAACCCCGCCTGGCCCCGCACGCTGACCTGGCCCACATGACCGACTGGGCGTCGAAGCTCAACGGCGCCATCGCCCGCCTCGCCGGCCTGCTGTTCCTCGCGGACGTGCTCCCCACCGGCTGGGGCGAGCCGATCCCGCCCAGGCACCTCGATGCCGCGGCGAGGCTGGGTCACTACTTCCTCGGCCACGCCCTCGCCGTCTTTGACGAGATGGCCGCGGACCCCGAGACCGACGATGCCCGCCACGTCCTGGACTGGATCCTGCGCACAGGCCGCACGGAGTTCAGCCGCCGCGAGGCGTTCTCGGCGCTTTCTCGGCTGCGGTTCCGCAAGGTCGCCGACCTCGACCCCGCGCTCCAAACCCTCGCCGAGCACGGCTTCCTCCGCCAGCTCGAGCCACCACCCGGCACCCGCGCTGGACGCCCGGCGTCGCCACGGTGGGAGGTCCATCCCGCGTCCGCAGAATCCGCACAATCCGCGGAACCCTGACTCTGGACGCCCGGACCGGGGGTTGTGCGGATCCCGCGGATTCCGCGGCCGGGACGATCGGGCCGTCAGCGGGTGAAGACGATCTTTCCCGCGACATCTCCCTCGTTCATCGCGCGGAAGCCTTCGGGGGCCTTGTCCATGGGGAGCTCGAGGCCGATCTCGGGGGAGATGCCCGCTCGATCGACAAAGGCGAGGAGGTCGACCAGCTCCTGGCGGGTGCCCATGGTGGAGCCCTCGACCCGGATCTGTAGGAAGAACAACCGCTGGAGGTCGGCGGAGGGGGCGGCCCCACTGGTGGCGCCGCAGCAGATCACTGCTCCGCCCGGGCGGACCGAGCGCATTGTGTGGGCCCAGGTGGCCTCGCCGACCGATTCGAAGACCGCGTCGACCTTGCCGGGCAGCCTGGCGCCCGCCTCGAAGGTCGCGTGCGCGCCGAGCCGCTCGGCCAGGGCGCGCTTCTCCGCGGTCCGCCCCGTGACCCAGACCTGCAGGCCGGCTGCGGCCCCCAGCTGGATGAGGGCTGTGGAGACGCCACCGGCGGCACCCTGGACGAGCATCGTCTGTCCGGGGCGCAGGCCGGACTTGGTGAACAGCATGCGGTAGGCGGTGAGCCAGGCGGTCCCGAGGACGGATGCCGCCTGTGGGGAGACGCCTGGCGGCAGCGGGATGACGTTGCGCTCGGGCACGATCACGGTGTCGGCGAACGTGCCCTGGTACCTCTCGGTGAGCAGGGTGCGCCGAGGGTCGAGGGTCTCGTCGCCGGACCATGTGGGGTCGCCGATGACCGGGTAGACGACGACGTCGGTGCCGTCGGACAGCGTCCCGGCCGCGTCACCACCGAGGATCATCGGGTACTGGTCGGGCTTGAGGCCGACGCCGCGAAGGGTCCACAGATCGTGCATGTTGAGGCTTGCGGCCGTGGTGCGCACTGCCACCCATCCCGCGGGCACCTCGGGGTCCGGGCGTTCACCCACGACGAGGGCGGCAAGGGGATCGGCAGGGTTCGGCTCGCTGGCGTAGACGGCGAACATGGGCACCTCCAGAGTTCGATGAAGTTAAAAACGTAGAGATGTCGAGCCTGGCCCGCAACGCAGTGGTGACCGTGCCCACGCCCGGCTCGGGTGGCAGCGCGCGAGCGGCGTGCGAGCATGGTTGTCGATGAGCACGGACTCTCAGCCCGGCCCGCCGGTCGCGCCCTCGCTGCACGACTCCTACGTCGCGTTCGGCAAGGCCATCGCCGACCCGACACGACTGGACATGCTCGTGCTCATCGGAGAGACGGGGGAGTACCCCTGCACCGCCCTGGAGCAGCAGCTGCCGGTCAGCAAGTCGACCATCTCGTACCACGTCAAGGTCCTGACTCGGGCCGGACTGGTCAAGGTCCGGCGGGAGGGTCGCTTTTTCCACTACGAGCTGCAGCGCGAGGTGCTCGACTACTTCGCTCCGGGGCTACTCGCTCGCCTACTGGCAGCACGCACGCGGAACGAGTCCTGACACTAGGGCGTGTCCTGTAGGGGTTCTGACCTGGCTTCGGTGATCATGGCCGGGTGGTAGGGCGTGGTGAGCTGACCGAGAAGGCGTGGGCACGGATCGAGCCACTGCTCCCTCCGGTGGAGACCGCGGGTCGGCGGTGGCGTGACCACCGCCAGGTGATCAACGCGATCCTGTGGAAGCTGCGGACCGGGGCGCCGTGGCGGGACTTGCCCGAGCGCTACGGGCCATGGAAGACCGCACACGAACGGCTGCGGGTCTGGACCGCGGACGGCACCTGGCAACGCATCCTCGACCACGTCGTGGTCAAGGACGACTCCGTCGGGAACGTGGAGTGGACCTT
>NZ_FNBE01000033.1 GCF_900102195.1 Pseudonocardia oroxyli | reverse complement strand
AGCTGCGCGAGTGTGTGGGCCAGGGGTTGTTTGTCGAGGTAGCGGAACAGGGTCTGGTGGAGGCGTTCGTTCTTGCCCTGGGTAGTCGGCTTGTGGGGCTTGCCGGTGATCGCCTCTGTGCCCAGCCCGGCGACGTGTGCCACGAGCTGTCCGACCAGACCGCGTCGCGTCGGGTTGAGCGCGGCCCCGTTGTCTGAGAGCAGTCGTTGCGGGACGCCGTGGGCGGCGACTGCCTTGTCGAAGACGGTGATCGTGTCGTGGGCGGTCTCGCCGCGCGCAGCGTGGGAGGCGACCGCATAGCGAGAGTGGTCGTCGATGAGCTGGAGGATCACGCACCTGCGGCCACCGGTGAGGACGTACTCGGTGGCGTCGAGTTGCCGACAGGCGTTCGGTGCCGGGTAGACGAACCGCCGCCACGCCGAGCGGGGCTTCTTACGGGGCTCGCGGCGGGCGACCCCGGTCTCGCGGAAGATCCGTGCCAACGACGCCGTCGAGGGCACCGAGCTCAGGCCCATCGCGTGCATCTTGTCGTGGACGCTGATCGGGCCGTGGTCGAGCCCGGACGCCTCAAGCGCGGCCCGCACCGCGACTGCCTGGGCTCTGACCTGCTCGGTCAGTCTCGACGGGCTCGATCGCGGACGCCGGGAGCGGGGCTCCAGCACCGCCGCCGGCCCCTCGACGCGGGCATGCTTGCGCAACGCGTAGAACGACTTGCGCGAGATGCCGTGCTCGATGCAGAACGTCGAGACCGCCCCGCGCGGCGCGTCATCAGGCCACTGCGAGATCGCAAGGCGGACTTGGGGATCGACGAGTTCCTGAGCAGCCACCGCCGCAGCCTCACGGTGGAAGTGTCACCACCAAGAACACCCACAGTGTCACCGATGACCTGACCCAGACTCGTCACCCATGTCCTGAGACATGACAGTCTTCACCCCTACCCACCGGCCACCCACACCGAACGCCTCACCAGGGACTGCCCGCCGCCCCGGACACCCACCCCCTCACCGACCGCATCATGGCTCCACAATGGTCGTCTCGACACCTCGAAACGACCATTGTGGAGCCACAACGCCGTGTCCCCCGTGGGCCGCGCCCTCAGTTCCCCACCCCCAACCCCGCCATGAAGGCCTTCGGGTAGCGGTCTCCGCGGGCCGAGCCCAGCGGCACCGCGCGCTCGACGGTGGCCAGCTCGGCCGGGGTGAACGTGAGGTCCAGGGCGGGCAGGGCCTCCGCGAGGCGCGCGCGGGTGCGGGCCCCGACCAGCGGCGCGATGTCCGGTCCCTGTGCCGCCACCCACGCGATCACCAGCTGGGCGACGGTGCAGCCCTTGGTCGCGGCGAGATCGCGCAGCTCCTCGACCAGGGCGAGGTTGTGCGCCAGGTTCTCCGGCGAGAAGCGGGGGCTGTGGGCGCGGAAGTCCCCCTCCCGGCCCGCCTCGTAGGTCCCGGAGATCAGCCCGCGGGCCAGCACGCCGTAGGCGGTCATCCCGATGCCCAGCTCGCGCAGCGTCGGGAGCACCTCGGCCTCGACCGCGCGGGAGATCAGCGAGTACTCGATCTGCAGGTCGGCGACGGGGTGCACGGCGTGGGCGCGGCGGATCGTCGCGGCGTCCACCTCGGACAGACCGACGTGACGGACGTACCCGGCGGTCACCAGCGCGGCGATCGCGCCGACGGTGTCCTCGATCGGCACCTGCGGGTCCAGCCGGGCGGGGCGGTAGACGTCGACGTGGTCCACCCCCAGCCGCTTCAAGGAGTAGGCGAGGGAGCTCTTGACGAAGGCGGGACGGCCGTCGAACCCGCTGGGGACGCCGTCCGGGCCGGTCAGGGCGCCGAACTTCACCGAGAGCACGTAGGAGTCCCGGTCCCGGCCGCGCAGCGCCTCGGCGAGGAGCATCTCGTTGTGGCCCGTGGCGTAGAAGTCGGCGGTGTCGATCAGGGTGACGCCGGCGTCGAGCGCGGCGTGCACGGTGGCGATGCTCTCGTCGCGGTCGGCCGGGCCGTAGACCCCGGACATGCTCATCGCGCCCAGCCCGAGGGCGGAGACGGTCGGTCCGGTGGTGCCCAGCTGTCGTGTCTGCATGGGTCCCACCCTGGGCCCGTCGGGCGCCCGGTGGCAGCGAGCGTCGATCGTGGGAGCGCCGCTCCCTGGCTCGGCTCCCCCGCGGGGCGCACCATGGGTGCGTGCACCGTGACGAGCTGGCCGACTTCCTCCGCCGCAGGCGGCGGGCGATCTGTCCCGCCGAGGTCGGCATCGCCGAGGGCCCGCGCCGGCGCACGAGCGGGCTGCGCCGCGAGGAGGTGGCGATGCTGGCGGGCGTGTCCGTCGACTACGTGGTGCGCCTGGAGCAGGGTCGCAGCAGCAGGCCCTCGACCCAGCTCCTCGGCGCCCTCGCCCGCGCCCTGCGCCTGTCGGACGACGAGCGCGACCACCTCTTCCACCTGTCCGGTCACCCGTCGCCGCCCACCCACGGCACGGACGGCGCCCGCCAGGCCCGCGCCGGCCTGCTGCGGATGCTCGACCTGGTCGGCGACACCCCGGCCATGGTCATGTCCGACCTGGGCGAGGTGCTCGCCCAGAACCGGATGTCCGTGCTGCTCGCGGGGGACGCCACCGGCTTCGCCGGGGACCGCCGCTACCTGATCTTCCGCTGGTTCACCGAGCCCGGGTCGCGCGAGCTCGCCGAGCCGGCGGCGCGCGACCATCAGTCCCGGTCGCTGGTCGCCGACCTCCGGGCGGTGGCGGGCCGCCGCGCCGGGGACCCGGACGTCGAGGGGCTGGTCGCGCGGCTGCGGGCCGCCAGCCCGGAGTTCCGCGACCGGTGGGCCGAGCACGAGGTGGCCGTGCGGCGCGCCGACCGCAAGACGTTCCGGAACCCGCGGGTCGGCGCGCTGACGATGGACTGCGAGACCCTCGTGACGCCCGACCTGCGCCAGGAGCTCCTCGTCCTCACCCCGGCGGACGCCGGGTCGCGGGAGCGCCTCGACCTGCTGCGGGTGCTGGGCGTCGAGGAGTTCAGCAGCACGCTCGAGGGGTGAGGCGCCGGCTCAGCGGATCGGCTCCAGCAGCCGCCGGGGCCGGGCCAGCGCCGCGGTGACGACCTCGTCCCCGACCGGCGGGTCGAAGCCCGGCCCGGGGGACATCACCGTGTCCGCGGCCGCGACCGCCGCCCCGCAGTCGCGGCAGCGGCCGTCGGGGTCGATGCGGCCGCCGCAGCCCGCGTGGTCGAACAGCCGGCGCGGGCCGCGCGGCGCGCAGTACTCGTCCCCCCACCCGACGAGGGCCCGGAGCACCGGCCACAGCGCCCGACCCTTGTCCGTCAACAGGTATCCCCCGCGCGGGCCGGGCTCGCGTTCCAGCACGCCCTCGGCCACGAGCAGGCCCAGGCGTTCGGTCAGCACGGCCCGCGGGACGTCGAGGTGGCGGGAGAAGTCACTGAACCGACGGACCCCGAAGAACGCGTCCCGGACGATCAGCAACGTCCACCGCTCCCCCACGATCTCGAGCGCCCGCGCCATCGAGCAGTTCTGCCGCGTGTAGTCCCGGGGCAACACCATGCCCCCATGGTTCCACATGTCGGTTCAATGACCGAACCGAACGTGTTACGGTCCGAGCATCGACGAGCGGGGGGACTCCATGCAGGACACCGGACGGCGCCTGGTCGTCACCGCGGGCGGCACGCTGCTGGCGATGACCGCGTTCACGGCGCCGTTGTCGATCGTCCCCGCGGTCGCGGCCGACCTGGGCGCCGGGGCGGTGGCCACCTCGTGGATCCTCAGCTCGATGAGCCTCGGGCTCGCCGTCGCACTGTTGCCCGCGGGCTCGTTCGGGGACGAGACGGGCCGCCGCCGGGTCTTCGTCGCGGGCGCGGTGCTGCTGGCGGCCGGCTCGGCCGCGTGCGGGCTGGCCCCCGGGCCCGGGCTCTTCGTCGCGGGGCGGATCGTGGAGGGGATCGGCGCGGCCGCGGTGATCGCGTGCGGGCTGGCGCTGATCAGCCACACCGTGCCCGCAGGCCCGGAACGGTTGCGCGCCATCGGGATCTGGGGCGCCTGCATGGGTGCGGGCCCTGCGGTCGGGCCGCTGCTCGGTTCGGTCGGGGAGGCCCTGTCGAGCTGGCGCTGGGCCTACCTGGTGATCACGGTGGCCGCCGTGGCCCTGGCGGCGGCGGGCCGGTCCCTGCTGCCCGAGTCCCGGTCGGAGCGCCACCGCGGGGTCGACCTCGTCGGGGCCGCCCTGCTGGGGATCGGCCTCGGCTGCCTGCTGGCCGCGCTCACCCAGGGCCGCCAGGGGTGGACCGGCCCCTGGGTGCTCGGCCTGGCCGCGGCCGCGGTGGTCTTCCTCGCGGTCTTCCTCGGCCATCAGCGCCGGGCCCGGAGCCCGATGCTCGAGCTGCACCTGTTCCGCCGTCCCGCCCTGGTGTCGGCCACCCTCGCCGCGTTCGTGACGGGCGCGACGATCATCGCGCTCATGTCGTTCCTGTCGACGGTGCTGGAACGCGGGCTCGCCCACAACGCCGTGGTGGCCGCGGCGATCCTGCTCTCCTGGTCGGGGACCAGCGTGGTCGCCGCACTCCTGGCCCGGCGCATCCCGGCCCGGGTCTCGGGCGGCGCCCGGATGGCGGCCGGACTGCTCGTGCTGGCGGTCGGCCTCCTGCCGATCGCCGTGCTGACCACCGCGACGCCGCTCGTGCAGCTGATCCTCGGGCTGGTCGTGACGGGCGCCGGGACCGGCGTGGTGAACGCGACGCTGGGGCGCGAGGCCGTGGCGAGCGTCCCGCCCACCGACGCGGGCGCGGGGAGCGGCATCAACAACACCAGCCGCTACGTCGGCGCCGCCCTCGGCGTCACCGTCGCCACCGTGATCGCCCTGCCCGGCGGGGCCGACGCGGGCGGCCTCGTCGCGGGCTGGAACGTCGCCACCGCGCTCGGGATCGGCCTCGCCGTGCTCGGCGCCGTCGCGGTCCTGGTCCTGCAGTCGACCGAGACCCGAGTCGCGGTGCGGTAGCGACCGCCGCGGCCGCCGCTCCACCAAGATGGTGTCGTGACCGCGGACGCCTTCCTGCTCCCGAGCACCGGGCCCGACCCGCTGCCGATGGCGACGGCCGTCGCGGCCGTGCTCGGCTACGCGCGGGCGCGGCGGCCGCTGCGGTTCCGGTCGTTCGCGTGGCCGCAGGGACACTGGGTGTCCCTGCCCGCCTTCGGTTGGACCCGCTTCGACACGCTCGCGACCGGCCCGAACGGCGACACCGACGTCCTGCTCGGGGAGGGCCTGCACGGCAGACTCGACGAGCCGGGCTGGACGGACGTCGACGACGCGCTGGCCCGCGTCGGACCGCTGGCCGCGGCGGCCGCCGAGCGCGCGGCGGGCGCCCCCTTCTGGGCGCTGCCCGACGACGAGCTCTCGGTCCTCGGCGAGCCCGGCACCGTGGGGGCCGCCCTGCGGGAGATCGACCGACGCGGCGGGGCCCACCCCGCGCACGTCCGGGCGGTCCTGCACCACCAGCGACCGACGCTCGTCCCCCACCTGACGCCCAGCACCCGGCGCGCCCTGCTCCCGCACACCCTGGAGGGCGACAGCGGCGTCGACGCGGTGGTCCGGCGCGAGCTGCGCGCCAACGCGGACGCCTTCGCCGCCCTGGAGCACACCGTGGCGACCCTGCTCGGGGACGCGAGCCCCACCCGGCTGCGACTGCACGACATCCTGCTCTGGCTGGCCACGACCCTGCGCCTGCCCTTCGCCGTGGCGGCGGGCCAGGCGACCGCGGAGTGGCGGTCCGCGCCGCTGGTCAGCCCCTCGGAGGCACCAGACCGGCCGTGACCAGGGCCGCGAGCTCCGCATAGGCCTCGCTGTCCGACAGCCCGGTCGCCGCGGCCACCTCGCGCTGCTGGATGCGCACCATCTGCGCGGCGACGAGGTCGGCCACGAAGCCCGCGTGCACGCTGCGGAAGCTCCCGGCCGCGACGCCCTGCTCGATCAGCTCCCCGATCCGCCGCGCCGCGGCCCGGGTGTTGCGTTCGTAGACCTCGGCGGCGGGCCGGAACGAGGCGACGTCGTCGAAGAAGGCCGGACCGGCCGCGGCGAGCACGGCGGCGACGGCTTCGAGGTAGCTGCGGATCGGCGCCTCGTCGGTCACCGCAGCCTCGACCCGGGCCGTCGCCTCGCGGAAGAACCGGACGACCGCGGCGCGCACCAGCTGCTCGCGGCTCGCGGCCAGGCCGTAGAGCGTCCGCTTGGAGCAGCGGAGCCGGGCCGCGACGTCGTCCAGCGTGAGGTGGGCGAACCCCTCCTCGAGGATCAGCGCGAGCACGCCGTCCTCGAGCTCGGCGCGGCGGGCCTCGCCGCGACGGACTGGGGTTCCGGTCACGGTCGCATACTCCCATCCTCGCCCTAACGGTACTCTGACAGACACGAACGTACCGTTGTGCGTACCGAAGGGACCTCATCGTGGCCGTCGACCGACTCCTCCCGACCCAGGAGGCCGAGGACCTGCTCGACCTCACCCGCGACCTCGCGGACAAGGAGCTGGCGACCCGCGTCGAGGAGCACGAGCGGGCGGAGACCTACCCGGAGGGGCTGTTCGCGACGCTCGGCGCCGCGGGTCTGCTCGGGCTGCCCTACCCCGAGGAGTTCGGGGGCGGCGCGCAGCCCTACGAGGTCTACCTGCAGGTCCTCGAGGAGCTCGCCGCCCGCTGGGCCGCCGTCGCGGTGGCCACCAGCGTGCACGGGCTGGCGTGCTTCCCGGTCGCGACCTTCGGCACCGACGCGCAGAAGGAGCGTTGGCTGCCCGAGCTGCTCGGCGGCGGGGTCGTCGGCGGGTACAGCCTGTCCGAGCCCCAGGCCGGGTCGGACGCCGCCGCCCTGACCTGCAAGGCCGTCGCGGAGGAGGCCGGGTACCGGGTCACCGGGACCAAGGCGTGGATCACCCACGGTGGCCGCGCGGACTTCTACGCGCTGTTCGCCCGCACCGGCGAGCGGATCTCCTGCTTCCTCGCTCCGGGGCAGGTCGAGGGACTGTCCTTCGGCAAGCCGGAGGAGAAGATGGGCCTGCACGCGATCCCCACCACCACCGCGCACTGGGACGGCGCGCTGCTGGAGACCGACCGCCTGCTCGGCGCCGAGGGCCAGGGCCTGCAGATCGCGTTCAGTGCGCTGGACTCCGGGCGCCTCGGCATCGCCGCGTGCGCCACCGGGCTGGCCCAGGCCGCGCTCGACGCCGCCGTCGACTACGCGAACGAGCGCACGACGTTCGGTAAGAAGATCGTCGACCACCAGGGCCTCGGATTCCTGTTGGCGGACATGGCCGCCGCCGTCGACTCCGCCCGCGCCACCTACCTCGACGCCGCCCGCCGCCGCGACCTCGGCCGCCCCTACAGCCGCCAGGCCAGCGTCGCGAAGCTCGTCGCGACCGACGCCGCGATGAAGGTGACCACGGACGCCGTGCAGGTCTTCGGCGGCTACGGCTACACCCGCGACTTCCCGGTCGAGCGCTACATGCGCGAGGCCAAGATCATGCAGATCTTCGAGGGCACCAACCAGATCCAGCGACTCGTCATCAGCCGCGGCCTCGCGCGCTGACGCTCCCCACCGCTCGCCACGCGAAAGGCACACCCATGCAGCTCGACGGCATCGCCGCACTCGTCACCGGCGCCGCGTCCGGCCTCGGCGCCGCCACCGCGGCCCACCTCGCGAAGAACGGCGCCGCCGTCTACGGGTTGGACCGGACCGTCCCCGCCCAGTCCCCCGACGGCCTCACCCTGCTCCAGGGCGACGTCACCGACGAGGCCTCCGTGCGGGACGTCGTCGCCCGGGCCGCCGAGGGCCCCGCCCCGCTGCGACTGGTCGTGAACTGCGCCGGGATCGCCCCGTCGGCCCGGATCCTGTCCAAGCGCGGCACCCACGACCTCGACCTGTTCCACACGGTCCTCAAGGTCAATCTGCTCGGCACGTTCAACGTCATGCGGCTGGCCGCCGAGAAGATCGCCGAGACCGAGGCGGACGAGCACGGCCAGCGCGGCGTCGTCGTCAACACCGCCTCCGTGGCGGCCTTCGAGGGCCAGATCGGCCAGATCGCCTACACCGCCTCCAAGTCCGGCGTCGCGGGCATGACGATCACCGCCGCGCGGGACCTGGCCCAGTACGGGATCCGGGTCATGACCATCGCGCCCGGCATCGTCGAGACCCCGATGCTCGCGGGGCTCCCGGAGGAGGTCCAGGCGAGCCTGGCGAAGACCGTCACCTTCCCCCAGCGGCTGGCCCGGGCGAGCGAGTACGCCCGCCTCGTGTCGATGATCGCCGAGCACGACTACCTCAACGGCGAGACCATCCGCATGGACGGCGCGATCCGGATGACGGCGCGCTAGTGCCCCGTGCGAGAAGGTCGGTGCCGGAATCGGTGGTCCAGCCGCTCGCGGGCAAGGCCGCCGGTCCGCAGGCCGTACCGGGCGTACCGCGCGGGCCGGCAACGCCGCCCGCGTGTGGCTGGGCCGCCGAGATCGGTGCCGAACCTTGTCGCACGGGGCACTAGCCGCCCGCCCGGCTCAGTCGACGCCGAGCTGGTCCAGGGTCCGCTGCGCGGCGTCGAGCTCCTCGCGCAGCCGGGCGACCCGCTCCTCCTGACGCCTGCGGGCCTCGGCGAGCGTCGCGGTGACCACCTCCGTGACCGGCGCCGGGAGGGAACGGGTCGCGGCGGCGACGTCGGCCGCCTGGATCGGCGTCGCCGGGACGACCCGCTTCGCCCCCGCCAGCACCTCCACCGTCCACTCGCCGTCCGCGGATGCGGTCAGGCTGACCGTCAGCGCCCCCGAACGCTCGCCGCGCTTGCCGCTCCGGGCGGCCTTCGCCTGCCGTTCCGGGGCGGGCTCCGGCGGCGCGGGCGCCACCGCTGCGGGCCCCTGTGGTGCCGTCGGCTTCGGGACGGCCGGCTCCGGAGCAGTCGGCTTCGCAACGGTCGGCTTCGCAGCAGTCGGCTTCCCAGCAGTCGGCTTCGCACCAGTCGCCTTCGGCGTGTCCGACCGGACCGACCCGCCGGGTTCGGTGGACCCGGCGGACCGCCGGGCGCGGGCGGCGGGCGCGGACAGTGCGGCCGGTGCCGCCGACTCGCCCGGCGCGGCCTGCGCGGTCGCGGCCGACCGTCGGGCGGGCCTGGTCCGGGTGAGCTCACCCGGCGAGCAGAACACCGCGTCCCGCGAACCCGCGGGTCGGACCTGGATGAAGTCTCCCTCGGCCACCTCGTCGACGGCCACCACCTTCGCCGACCCGCCCGTCGGCACCCCGACCGCGGCCGCGGTGAACCAGACGGTCACCGCCTTGCCCGCGGACACCTCCGCGCGCACCTCCGCCACGTCCGCGTCGGTCAGCGCCTGCCGTGCCGCCGTCGAACCCCGTCCCGCCATCGGTCAGCTCCCCACTGCTCGCCGGTGATTCTCACCCGGAGCCGAACGAGCCCCGCGCCGCCCCCGCACTCACTCCCGCGGGACGAGCCTCGCCGTGGGCAGCGGCGGCGCCGGCAGCGGCGGCGGCTGGTCCGCCGGGAACGTACCGAACAGCGCGGGCTTGCCGACGTCCTGCGGGTCGACCGGCTCGAACCCGAGCTCGGCCTGGTAGCGGCGCCGGAACTCCACGATCTCGTCGTGGTCGCGGCCGACGAGGTTCCACCACATGACGATCCGCTCGTCGAGGGGGACGCCGCCCAGCAGCAGCACGCGGGCCCCGCCCGCCCCCGCCCCGATCAGCAGCGTGTCGGCCCCGGTCGGGACGTACGCCAGCGAGCGGTGGGCGACGGCGGTCCCGTTCACCGTGACCTCGGCGTTCTCGGCCAGGACGGCGTACTCGAAGTCCGTACGCGCAGGCAGCGTCGCAGTGGCGCCCGGCTCGAGGACCAGCTCGGCACCGAGCAGCTCGGGAGTGCGCGTGTCCACCGGCGTGGTCGATCCCAGGAGCGACCCGATGAACACCCGCACGGTGCCGCCGGGCAGCGCCACCGGCTCGGGCACGTGGTGGGCGAAGGCGTTCTCGCTGAAGCGCGTCGCGTCCGGCAGGGCGTACCAGAGCTGCACACCGTGCAGGGTCCGCGTGTCGGCGCTGCTGATCTCCTGGTGGGTGATGCCCCGCCCGGCGATCATCAGGTTGAGCTCCCCCGGCACGACCTCGGCCGCGTTGCCGCCGGAGTCGAGGTGCGCGATGCGGCCGCTGAACAGCCAGGACACCGTCGCGAGCCCGGTGTGCGGGTGCCGCGGCACGGTCATCCCGCCGGTGACCGCCACGTCGTCCGGCCCGTAGTGGTCCAGGAAGCACCACGCCCCGACGAGCGAGCGCTGCCGCTGCGGCAGGGTCCGGTGGACCGTCGTCCCGCGGACCCCGCCCAGGGGCACCGGTCGGGGTTCGAGGACCTCCACCGCCGTGCACGGCCTGCCGCGGCCGAGGACCTCGACGGCCGGGCGTTCCTCGAGGTTCGTCATCGGCTGATCGTCCCGTCTCGGTCCGCGGGCCGGACCGGGTGTCGGAGGAGGGAACCCTCATCATCCCCTCCGGCGAGCATGGCGCCCACGAGTGGGCCACGATCGGCGCCGTGGCCGAGCACGACTCCGCAGTCCCCGACGCAGACCCCGACGGCGTGCCCGCCCGCCCCGCCTTCGTCCTCCACGATCATCGACGCCCCCGGCCGCACTTCGACCTCCGGCTGGAGGAGGACGGCGTCCTGCGCTCCTGGGCGGTGCCCCGCGGGCTGCCCGACGACCCGCGCCACAACCGCCTCGCCGTGCCCGTCGCCGACCATGCACTCGACCACCTCGACTACACCGACGAGCACAAGACCGTCGCCGACACCGGCTGGTGGGAGGAGCACGACCGCACCGACCGCCGCATCCTCTTCACCCTCCACGGCCGCACCGGGTCGCGCCGCTACGCCCTCATCCACACCGGGCCGGACTGGCTCCTCCACCTCGTCCGCGACCAGCCCACGGCCGACCCCGGCTGACCCCGGACCGTCGCCGCACGCTCCGCCCGGGAGACTGCGACCGTGAGCGAGACCCCCCGGCGACGGACCCAGGAGCGACGGACCCAGGAGCAACGGCGCGCGGAGACGGAGCGGCGCGTCCTGGAGGCGGCGACGGCCCTCATCGCCGCCACCGGATCGCGGTCGGTCACCCTCGCGCAGGTCGGCGAGGCCGCCGGGTACAGCCGCGGGATCGTCTACTACCAGTTCGGCAGCCGGGAGCGGCTCATCGAGGCGGTCCTGGACCGGGCCCAGAACCTGGGGCTGCCCGACTCGGCCGACGACGGCCTCGGCCATCTCGTCGCGATCGTCGAGACGTACCTGCAGGCCGTGGCCCGACGGGCACCGACCACTCGCGCCTTCCTCCAGCTGTGGATGGAGGCCGTCGCCGCGGACCCGGTGGTCGCCCCGCTGTTCGCCGAGCGCGACGAGGGTTTCCGCCGCTTCCTCGCCGACGTGGTCCGCCGCGGGATCGCGGACGGCTCCGTCCGGTCCGAGGTGGACCCGGCCGCGGCTGCCACCGTCCTCATGGCGCTGCTGCGCGGTACCGGCCTGCAGCTCATCGCCACTCCCCCCGCCGACGACGTCTCCGGCATCGTCCGCGAGGCCGTGCGGGCGGTGCGCACCGCGTACCTCGCCTGATCCCCGCCCGATCCCCGCCCGATCCCCCGCTGGTCCCGACCCGTTCCGCTCCCCGGTCGACTGCGCTACAGTTACTTGCGCGCCTACACGCAAGTTAGCGACGGGAGACCCGATGCCCACCCCTCGTCCTGACCGGGGCTCGCCCTGATCGCGCTGGAGGACGTCTCCGCCGCCAGCGGGACCGTCGAGCAGCACCGCACCGCGGCGCGGGCGGCCGGCGCCGAGATCGCCGAGCTCGCCGGCGTCGGGCACTGGTGGCCGGTGGAGGACCCCCGCCCCGCCGCCCGCGCCCTGACCGGGTTCTGGGGGCGGCTCGACCGGGCCTGAGCCCGCTACGATCGCTCCCGATGACAGCCTTCCGGGTCGCCCTGCTCGACGACTACCAGCAGGTGGCGGTCGCCCTGCTCGATCTCCCGCCGGACGTGGAGCCGGTCGCGTTCGGGGACCACGTGGACGACGAGGACCAGCTCGTCGCGCGGCTGCGGGACGTGGACGCGATCGTGTGCATGCGCGAACGCACCCCGATCACCGCCGGGCTGCTCGCCCGGCTGCCCCGGCTGCGGTTGGTCGTCACGGCCGGGATGCGGAACGCGGCCATCGACATCGCCGCCGCGGCCGCCCGCGGCGTCACGGTGTGCGGCACCACCTCGACGTCCACCTCGACGACCGAGCACACCTGGGCGCTGCTGCTCGCGCTGGCCCGCAACGTCCCCGCCCAGGACGCCGCGGTCCGCGCGGGCGGCTGGCAGCTCGGACTCGCCCACACGCTCTCCGGCGCGACCCTCGGCCTACTGGGCCTGGGCCGGCTCGGGGCGGCGATGGTCCCGGTCGCCCGCGCGTTCGGCATGGACGTCGTGGCCTGGAGCCCGAACCTGGCGGCCGAGCGCGCGGCCGAGGTCGGGGTCCGGGCGGTGGGGCGCGACGAGCTGTTCGAGACCGCCGACGTGCTCAGCGTCCACCTGGTGCTCTCGCCCCGCTCGGCCGGGACCGTGGGCGCGGCCGAGCTCGCGCGGATGAAGCCGACCGCCCTGCTGGTCAACACCTCGCGGGGCCCGATCGTGGACGAGCGCGCCCTCGTCGACGCGCTCCGCGAGGGTCGGATCGCCGGCGCGGCGCTGGACGTGTTCGACCGCGAGCCGCTGCCCGCCGACCATCCGCTGCGCACCGCGCCGCGCACCGTGCTGACCCCGCACACCGGCTACGTGTCCGCCCGGTCCCTCCGCGACTACTTCACCGCCGTCGGCGAGATCGTCGCCGCCTTCCGCCGCGGCGAGCCCGTCGGGGTCCTGCAGCCCTGAGGGCCCGGTTTCAGGAGCCCGGGGTGAACAGCACCTTCACCGCGCCGTCCCGCTTCTCCTGGAACATCGCGTAGGCGTCCGGCGCCGCCTCGAGCGGCACCCGGTGGGTGGCGAAGTCCTCCGTCCCGAGCGGGTCGTCCGCGGTGAGCAGCGGCAGCAGGTCGGGCACCCAGCGGTGGACGTTGGCCTGACCCATCCGGAGCTGGATCTGCTTGTCGAAGATCTGGAGCATCGGGAGCGGGTCGGCGGTGCCCCCGTAGACGCCGGACAGCGACACGGTGCCGCCGCGGCGCACCAGGGTGACGGCCAGGAGCAGCGCCGCCATCCGGTCCACGCCCGCCGTCTTCATGAGCGGGGCGCCGAGGGCCTTCGGCAGCAGCCCGACGACCCGGTGGGCGATCGACCCGATCGGGGAGCCGTGCGCCTCCATCCCCACGGCGTCGATCACCGCGTCCGCTCCCCGGCCGCCGGTCAGGGCGCGGACGGCGTCCTCCACGCCGTCGCCCGCGTCCCGCAGGTCGACGGTGGAGACCCCGCGGGCCCGGGCGCGGGCCAACCGTTCGGGGACGAGGTCGATGCCGATGACCTGCTCGATCCCGCGGTGTCGGGCGATCCGGCAGGCCATGTCGCCGATGGGCCCGAGCCCGAGGACGACGAGGCTGCCGTCCTTCGGCGGGTCGGCGTAGGCCACGGCCTGCCAGGCGGTCGGCAGCACGTCGGACAGGTAGACGAACCGGTCGTCGGACGGCCCGTCGGGGACCTTGATCGGCAGGGTGTTCCCGAACGGCACCCGCAGGTACTCGGCCTGCCCGCCGGGCACCTGCCCGTACAGCTTCGTGTAGCCGAACAGCGAGGCACCCATCCCCTGCTCGCGGTTCTGGGTCGTCTCGCACTGCGAGTGCAGCCCCTGCCCGCACATCCAACACGTGCCGCAGGAGACGTTGAACGGCACGACGACCCGGTCCCCGACCTCGAGTGCGGTGACGGCGGACCCCTTCTCGGCGACCACGCCCATCGGTTCGTGGCCGAGGATGTCGCCCTCGTCGAGGAACGGCCCCAGCACCTCGTAGAGGTGCAGGTCGGAGCCGCAGAGACCGGTCGAGGTGATCTGCACGATCACGTCCGTGGGGTCCGAGATCGTGGGGTCGGGCACGGTGTCCACGCGGACGTCGCGGGTGCCGTGCCAGGTCAGGGCGCGCATCGGGGCTCCTCGGGTGGGTCGTTCTGGATCTTCCGAGCGAGGGGGCTACCCGGGCTCCCCGCCGGGAACCGCGGCGATCGGGTGTCGGGTGCGCCGGAGTGGGCATCTCCACGGATGCCTCCTTCGGATCGCCCCGTCGCGCTGGTCACCGGCGCGAGCCGCGGCCTCGGCTTCCTGCTCGCCCGCGAGCTCGCCGACCGCGGCCACGACCTGCTGCTCTGCGCCCGGGACGGCCTCGAACCCGCGCGGGCCGACCTCGCGGCGCGCGGCGCGCGGGTCGTGACCCACGAGGCGGACGTCGGCAGGCCGGAGAGTGCCGCCGAGCTCGTCGCGCTCGCCGAACGCGAGTTCGGCCGCCTGGACGTGCTCGTCGCCAACGCGGGGGTCATCCAGGTCGGCCCGCAGCCGGACCTGCGGGACGACGACTACGTCCAGGCCATGGACGTCATGTTCTGGGGGCTGGCCCGCCCCGCGCTGGCCGCGCTTCCGCTGCTGGCCCGCACCGGCGGCCGGATCCTCGCCGTGACGTCGATCGGCGGCAAGCTGCCCGCGCCGCACCTGCTCCCCTACGGCGCCGCCAAGCACGCCGCCGTCGGGTTCGCCGAGGGGCTGCGCCTGGAGGCCGGGCGCCGCGGGGTGTCGGTCACCGTCGGCGTCCCGGGGCTGATGCGCACCGGGTCGACCCGCAACGCGCTGATCACCGGGGACGCCGTGGCCGAGCGGGCCTGGTTCACCGTGGGCGCGTCGGTGCCCCTGCTGTCGATCGACGCCGAACGGGCCGCGCGCAGGCTGGTCCGGGCCACTCTGCGCGGCACCCCGGAGATCATCCTGACGCCGCTCGCCCACCTGGGCTCCCGGGTGCACGCGCTGGCCCCGTCGACCACGTTGCGGCTGCTCACCGCCGTCGAACGCCTGCTGCCCGCGCCGACCGGCACGGACGCGCCCGCGCGACCGGCGCACACCGCGCCCCTCCCGGCGTGGCTGCGCAGGCTGACCGGACTCGACCGGGCCGCGGCACAGCGGTGGCACGAGTACACCGACCCCGCACCGGGCGGGCGGTGACCCCGCACCACACGACCGCGTGCGCCGCCCGCCCGGACTGGACGGCCGGCGAGCTGGACCGAGCGCGGCGACCTCGCCCCCTACCTCGACGCCTTCGCCGTCCCGGGCCCGCTCCCCGACCACGACCTGCGGGAGTGAGCGGGCCGACCGACGACGGTCGCCCCGGGGAGCCCGCGACCGGACCGGAGCGCCTCGCCTCCAGAGCCCCGCCGAGATGAACCTGAGGGCTGTTCGATCATGGTCCGGACAGCCCTGAGGTTCATCTCGGCGGGATGGGGTCACGAGGCGCGGGCCGGCACCGCGGCGAGCCCCGGGTCCGGCAGCCGCCCGGGCGACGCCCACAGGTTGGGGGCGATCTCCAGGCTGCGCGCCGACCCGTCGTACCGCCCGGCGTGCAGGGCCCGCATCCGCCGCTGCCCCTCGGACTCGC
>NZ_FNBE01000003.1 GCF_900102195.1 Pseudonocardia oroxyli | reverse complement strand
GCGCGGGCGGAGCTGGTCGAGGCCGGGGTGGAGGTGATCGACCGCGACCTGGTGACCTGGCCTGCAGCCCGGCTCGACGATCACGGCATCGACGCGGCCGAGCATGCGTCGTGTCCCGGGCACGCGGCCTACCTTGGCCACAGCTTCGGGATCGGCGAGCGTCAGCCGGTGGCGGTGTTCGTGTGCCGGGACGTGCTCGCCCTCGGTCACGTGGATGCCACCCGGGCCCCGGCGGGGCAGGGCAGGAGGTTGTCGGAGGACGAGAAGGCGGCGCGGCGGGTGGTAGTGGAGCGGAACAAGCAGTGGCGTTCGGCGACGGTTGTGCGTCGGGAATGGTTGCGAGCGTTCGCTGCCCGGAAGACGGCGCCGGTGGGTGCGGAGCGGTTCGTGCTGACCTGCCTGCTGGCCGGGGATCATCCGCTGCGGCAGGCGATGGAGGCCGGGTGGCCGCTGCTGCGCGACCTGCTCGGGCTCACGTCCGGGGAGTCGGATCGGTTCCGGCACGGTGCGCAGGTCGCGGTGTTGTTGGAGATGGTGGCGGCGGCGTCGCCGAAGCGGGCGCTGCTGTTGTGCGCGGCGGCGGTGCTGTGTGCATGGGAGGACCGCACCGGCCCGCACACCTGGCGCCACCACGGTGCGGACACGGCCCGGTATCTGGGGCAGATGGCGGAGTGGGGTTACGAGCTGTCGGAGATCGAGTCCTACGCCATCACCGGTGAAGAACCCGCTGCTGCAGCCGAGGTGTCGTCGGGGGAGTGAGGGGTCGGGCGACGTCGTGCAGTACCTCGTGCAGAGCTTGTGCTGCACGGTGCTGCACGACGTCGCCCCTGATCCGGCACCTGCACAGCGAACCCTGGACGCCGGGGCCGCCGGAGGGAGGAACGATCGTGAGCAGAGTCGGTGAAGCCGGGCGCCGCCTGACGGCGGCGGCCGAACGTGCCGTCGGTGCGGGGTTCTTGGTGTTCCCGGTGCGGCCGCGGGCGAAGACCCCAGCTGTCCCGGGCTGGGAGCAGGCGGCGACGCGCGATCTGGGGCAGGTAGCGCGATGGTGGCGGAGGGCGCCGTTCAACGTCGGGCTGGCGGTGGGCCGCAGCCGGGTCGTGGTGATCGACCTCGACCGCCCCAAGCCCGAGAGCGCGTCACCGGTGGCGTCGAACGGGCGGGACGCGTTGCGCCGGCTCGCCGACCACGCCCAGCAGGTCATCCCCGCGACGGCGTCGGTCCGTACCCCATCGGGCGGGACCCATCTGTACTTCCGGATGCCCGACGGGGTGGAACTGCGCAACAGCCAGGGACTCCTGGCGCCACTCATCGACACCCGCGGATCGGGCGGCTACGTGCTCGCCGCCGGATCGACGCTGGCATCGGGCCGCTACGTCGCCGATGGCGGGCAGATCGCGCTCCTACCCGCATGGCTCACCTCGTTGCTACTCCCGCCGCGTCCGATAGCTCCCGAGGCGGAGCTGGGCTTGAGCTCGACGCGGGCCACCGCGTATGTGAACGCGATCGTGGCAAGTGAGACCGCCGCCATCGTGAACGCAGCGGTGGGCACTCGACACACGACCCGGCTGCGCGCGGCCCGGTCGCTCGGGCGCCTCGTCGCCGGGGGCGAGCTCGATTTCGCCCGGGCGCGGTGGGCACTGCTTGAGGCTGCCCAGAGCCACCTGGGCGTGGACACCACGGCGCGCGAGATCGAACGCGATGTCAACGACGGGCTCGCCTACGGCGCCCGGAGGCCGCGACGGATCAGCCGGTCGTCGGCGATTTCCGACGACATCGGCCACGGAAAAGCGTCGGACCACTGATGATTGGTTATCTTCCGGGTGAAACGGGAGGAGACCACAGTGGCGGATGAGAATTCTGGGACGGCTGCCGCGTCGTCGGTGTTGTCGATTCAGGGTGAGCAGCAGGCCGATCAGCAGCAGGGGTATGTGCGGGCGTCGGATGAGGATGTCGATCTGTATGTCGACGGGGTGTCCGACGAGGTGATCATGTGCCGCGAACGGGGTCGGCACCTGTTCCCGACGATCCGGCAGGCCGGGATCCGGTTCGCCGAGGTCGACGGCGACGGCCTGTTCATCCGCCGACTGGTGTGCACCTGTTGCGATCTGGCGGTGCGGGTGGAGAAGTGGGAGGGCGCCCGCCGGGGTGGCCGGACCCGATTCGCCCGGGTCGCCTCGAGTTTGGAGTACCGGACCGGGGCGAAGGGCGAGGTGTATCTGGCGCCCGCGGGTCGCGGGCACATGACCCCACGCCAGATCGGGGACTCGGTTGCCTCGAAAGCCCTGGCCGGGCAGAGCCTCACCGAGCTGCGCAAGACGCTCAAGGCCGAGGCCAAGAAGGCCGCCAAGGCCAAGAAATCCTGACCCGGCGGGCCGAGCCTCCGGAGCTGGGTGGTCAGGTCGTGCGCAGCACGATCGCCCGGTGCCGGGTCGCGCCCGAGTCCACCCAGGACGCCGTGACGGTGCCCCGTGGCTCCGGGCCGGTGTGGGGGAGCAGGTGGCGGACCACCTCGATCCCGGCGACGTCGGTGGCGTCGGATGTGGGGTTCACGTGGACGGTGCGGTCCCCAGTGTCGGACTCCGACTGCGCCTGCGGGATCGCCTCGCCGCGAAGCAGCGCCGCCACCTGGGCGTGGAAGACGGGGTCGGTGGTGGCGTCGTAGGCGTAGCGGGTGCCGAGGACGCCGTGTTCCATCGTGCCGATCAGCGTGCCCTCGGCCGGGGCGCCCCGGTAGGTGAGCGGGACCAGGTACGCGTCCTCGGTGGGACCTGTGGTGTCGGTGACGATCATCAGCTCGATCCCCACCTCCCCAGCCGGGTCGTCGAGGCGGAACCCGCCGGCCTTGGCCAGCGTGGGGGTGTCGGTGCCGCGGTACCAGTCCTGTGTGGGCATCCAGGCGGTGAGCAGGTCGAGCTTTGACGGGGTCAGTGTGGTGCGATGGACGATGGCCACCGCGGCAGCCTGCCACAACCGCCACAGCTGCCACCGCCTGCTCGGGCCGCGGCGTCGCGGTGCGCGCCAGGCTACGGTGTCCACGCCCTGCTCGCGCAGCGCGCTGCCCGGCCCGCACACCGCGCGGCGCACGCCGATGGGCAGCGTGCATCCGGCGCATAGCTCGATCGCCGCGGAGCGGAGACTTCGGGCGGCGACGGCGCGGTCGCCGATGATCTCCTCGCCGGTCCCGTCGAACAGCTCCGCGATCGCGGAGTAGGCCGCCGCCTCGGCCGCCCGCAGCGCGCCACCGATCCGCGCGTGCCGTCTGATGGCGCGCGGCACCCGCCGTACTTCCCCTACGACGGGCGACCGCGCAGGCGAGAGCATACGCACGGTTCGAACAGATGTTCTAACACGATGCCGCTTGGACGGAAAGGTCGCCGACACGGTCCCCCGGATCACCCCTTGACGGCGCTCGGCCAGCCACAGCTCAGGCTCATGTCGATGCGGTCCGATCCGGGCGTCGCCCACCCCGAAGACAACCCTGATCTAGGTATGAGGTAGATCACGTACGAGCGAGTAGGTCGGCGCCATCAGAGAAGGATGGAGATCAGCTGGTCGTGGACGCGGTGTCGAGACAAGCGGAGCGCTGTGGACGACATCGACACTGGCGACCGGCCCCATCTAGCGCGATTCACCACGAGACGAGCTACTGGGAGCGGTCTCGGGCGTTCAAGGAGGCGCTCACGGTGAGCACGGCCCACTTCCCGCCCGTGCCCAGCACCCCTTCTGGAGGGCCGCCTCCACTCATCGGGGACGATGACCTCCGGAGGTCATCGGGGGTCGACTAGCGACGAGCTCTTGAACCGACTGGTCGCGGAGTATCCGGCCATCGTGGGCCCGGTCGGTGGGCGGGGCTCCGCCGTCACCTGGTTCCGGGACGCGTGGCCGCACCTCGACGCGGTGCATAGGGAGTCTGCCGACGGCCGGACCGTCGCGATGGCCATGATGTTGCTGCCGTTCCTGGTGGAGATCGAGGACTGGGCGGGTCTCTGCGAGGTGGCCGGTCGCGGGATCGCGGCGAATCCCGAGGAGGAGGACATCGCCGTGCGACTGCGCCAGGCGGTGGCGGCCGGACTGCAACGGAGCGGACGGTACGCAGAGGCTCGGGTGGTCCTGGAAGGCCTTCTCGAGCAGGCCACCGCCGCCGGAGACGAGGGAGCGCGCGCAGCGGAGATCGCGGTCGGCGGGGACCCGACCTCGGGTGGGGTGCTGCACGCGGTCACCTCCACCGCCCAACTCCAAGACGACGCCGACGCCGCGCACGGCATGGAACGCGCCGCCCTCCAGGCGATGAGCCTCGCGGCCGCGCACGCCACCGGCCGGTAGCCACCGCGGGTGCGGCGCGGTGCCCGTCCTCGGGTGCCGCGCCGCACCCTGCCGCATCCGTGCGCCGGGTCGCCGTGGTGGCCGTGGTGGCCGTTCGGAGTAGGGGAGGGGCGGGCTCGGGTGGTGGGTGGGGTTCTCCGGTGGTCGGGGTCGTGTGGGTCGCCCGGAGGTCAGCAGAACGGGTGCGGGGCGAGCGGGCGATGAACCGCGGCCGACCCATCCCGGTGAGACCACCGCTGCGGTGGGCGTCGTCGGGCGGCGGTCTGGGTGGGGGTGGTCTCACCGGGATGAGCCAGCCGGAACCCCCGCCCGTCCCCTGTGGGGACCCCACACCCGTCCTGCTGAGGCGGTGCCGCGCCCCACCCGCACCGACCACCGGAGAACCCCATGACCCACAACGGCGCCCCGCAGCCCGGCCCGCAGCTCTTTCCCGCCCGCCTCGACCGGCACGCCTTCGCCGCCATGACCGACCGCGAGTTCGACCTCTACTGCGAGCTCACCGAGCAGCTCCTCGCCGACGCCGGACCGCAGGCCACCGTCGCCGACGCCCTCCAGGCCCTGCCCGAGCTCGAGCCGCCCTTCTGAGCCCCGGCACCCACCGACCACCCCCGTCGAGGCTTCGGAGGCTCGTCATGACCGCACTCGCCGACCACGAGGTCCACACCCAGAACCGGCTCCGCCGAGCCCTCGGGCTCCCCACCGCCAGCGGCTACCTCTGGGACGGCCACGAACTCCACGCCCCCTGCCAGAGCTGCGGGCAGCTCCCGCCGCTCGCGCCGCCCCCGGCGCCGCCGCCGGGCCAGCCTGTCGTCGACATCGTCCCCGACCACCACGCACTGCGCACGGCTGCGCGGATCGTGGCCGCGCTGGTCGAGGTGATCGACCAGCGCCGACCGGTCAAGCAGGTGGCGGACTTCGTGCACCCCCGAGTCCTGCGCTACATGCACACCCTGCCCGTCGACCACCGTGGTTCGCGTGGGGGAGCTCGGCTGCTCACCCTGCACGCCGCCCAGCCCCACGAGGGAGCCGTGGAGATCGCCGCATCCGTCCGCGCACGTGGGCGCCGTCGCGCGCTCGCTGCTTCGGTCGCGCTGACGTCCGACTACGTCTGGGCTTGCCAGACGCTCCGCATCCTCTGAGGAGGCTCGACGTGGTGGCCCATCCTTGGACGTCTCAGACGGCCCGCCGTAGGACCGCGGCCGGGTCAGTCGCCTTGGTGTCAGCTATCGCGTTGGCGATCAGCTCCTCGATCACCTTGCCTGGCACGAGGTAGCGGGCGCGGATCCGAACGGCGGGGAACTCTCCACCGCGAATCGCTCGATACAGCGTCGAGGTGTCGATCCTGAGCAGCTCGGCTGCTTCGGGGACGGTCAGGAAGGTGCGGGCGGTGGGCATGGTCGCTCCTCGGTCGGGTTGAGCCGATCGTCGATCCTGCTCGTTCGGGACCCGTGTTC
The DNA here is from genome assembly GCF_900102195.1 of Pseudonocardia oroxyli. Lineage (GTDB taxonomy): Bacteria > Actinomycetota > Actinomycetes > Mycobacteriales > Pseudonocardiaceae > Pseudonocardia > Pseudonocardia oroxyli. The sequence continues at coordinate 426,379 of NZ_FNBE01000003.1, read as the reverse complement.
ACCCGTTCGCGACCCGCTCAGCCTGCCGCTGCGCGTCGCGGCGGTCGGGGCATGCGTGCGGCGGCGACCTCCGCGGCTTTTCGGTCGGAGGCGGCGACCCATGCTGCGTAGACCTTGAGGGTCGTCGCGCCGCCTGCGCCGTGGCCGAGGCGGCCCGCGACGGTGCGCAGGTCGACGCCTGCGGTCAGCAGCTCGGTGGCGGAGTAGTGGCGAAGGGCGTGGATATGGGTGTCGATTCCTGCTCGTTCGGCCATGCCCTTGTAGCGCTGGGTGACGGCGTTGGGGGAGTAGGGCTGGGAGTGGTCCGGGGTTTGCAGCCCGGAGAAGACGAAGGTCTGGTCGGTGAGGGTGGTGCCGAGTGTTCGCAGTCGTTCGGCGACTCGTTCGCGGTGTTCTCGGAGCAGGGTGACGGTCTCGGAGTCGAGGGCGATGCGGCGTGCCTGGTGGGTCTTGGTGTCCTTCTCGCGGCCGCGGACCCAGGTACGGCGGATGTCGACGATCTCCTCGTCGAAGTCGATGCGGCCGAAGCGCAGGCCGCAGACCTCGGCCCGGCGCAGGCCCGTGGTCATGACGAGCCAGACGAGCGTGCCCCAGTCGTCGTCCATCGCGAACGCTCGCTCGAGCAGGAGTGCGGCCTGGCGGGACGAGGGTGGGTCGGGCTCGGGAGCCTTGGCGCGGGGGAGCCGGGCGCCACGGGAGATGTTCGTGTCGAGCCAGTCCCAGCGGACCGCCATTTCCATGGTGCCGCTGATGACCGCATGCATCTGCCGGACGGTGGAGACGGCGAGCGGGCGGCAGGTGTGCGCCGGAGGCTTGGGCGTGAGCTTCGGGTCGCTGCAGCGCAGTCGACAGCGCCGCAGGGAGACGTAGAGCTTCTCGAGGGTGCGAGGGTTCAGGTCGCGCAGCGGCGTGTCCCCGATCGCGGGGAGCAGGGTTCGGGTGAGGTAGCCCTGGTAGGTGTGGCGGGTGCTCTCCTCCACCTCGGTGGACTGGAGCCACTCGCCGGAGGCCTCGCGGAACGAGATCGAGCTCTCGACGGTTCGCGCCACATCGACACGCCGAAGTAGCCGGGTGAGTGCCTTCTCGGCTCTCTTGCGGGCGGTTGCGTCGGTGCCCGAGATGGTCTCGGTGAGGTAGGACCGGCGCCCGGTCACCGGGTCGTCGCCGGCCGAGACGCGCACCTGCAGCGACCGCCCGCGCACGCGGATCGCGCCGCGGCGGCGGGGGTCGGATGAAGGGTCGGCCAGGGCCATGAACGCAACGTAGGAGAAGCTCGTTCGCGAGTTCGTGGCCAAATTCGTGGCCAAGCGTCTGGGTCCTGATCATGAACCCTGCGTTCTGCCTGCTAGGTGTGGTGCCCCCGGTCAGATTCGAACTGACACTGGACGGATTTTGAGTCCGCTGCCTCTGCCGTTGGGCTACGGGGGCCCGTGAACTGCTGTGTTCTACCTCGCGTCGGCGCGAATCACACGACGCCGGCAACCAGGGTGCAACCCTATCGCCGGTACCCTGGTGGCTCGCGTTCGACCCGGATCTAAGGAGAACCCCCCGTGAGCCAGCCAGTGTCCGAGGACCAGTCGACCGAGGGCGGTCCCGCCGTCGGCTGGCGGGTGCTCGTGGTGGAGGACGAGGCGTTGATCCGTCTCGACCTGACCGAGATGCTCGGGGAAGAGGGCTACCAGATCGCCGGCGAGGCGCCGGACGGCGAGGCCGCGATCGAGATGGCGCGCGACCTGAAGCCCGATCTCGTGATCATGGACGTCAAGATGCCGAAGAAGGACGGCATCGAGGCGGCGGCCACGATCGTCGACGAGAAGATCGCCCCGGTCGTCATGCTGACCGCCTTCAGCCAGCGGGACCTCATCGAGCGGGCGCGGGACGCCGGGGCCATGGCCTACCTGGTCAAGCCCTTCGCCCGGCACGAGCTCGTCCCCGCGATCGAGCTGGCGGTCTCCCGGTTCGCCGAGAAGCGCGCCCTGGAGGACGAGGTCGCGTCCCTGCACGACCGCTTCGAGACCCGGAAGGTGATCGACCGGGCCAAGGGGCTGCTGCAGGCGAAGCAGAACATGACCGAGCCCGAGGCCTTCCGGTGGATCCAGCGCACCGCGATGGACCGCCGCACCACCATGAAGGCCGTCGCCGAGGCCGTCATCGAGGGTCTGGCCCCCGCCAAGGGCTGATCTGCGCCCGATCCCACCCGCGCAGACGGGGTCGTCCGGAGTCCCGGACGGCCCCGTTTCGCATTTCCGACCATTTCCGCAGGTCAGTGCACAGCACCCGTTACCCACCGGTAATGACCCTGCCGCTGGTGCGATCTTCGCCACGTGCTAAAGCGGAACCCGCTGGTCAGAGCCTCGCGGCTTGATAACGTTCTGATAACTTAACACCTTCGGTCATCATCTGGCGACCGTGCGTGACATCCGGTTGCGGTCTGGTAAAGCTGGCTCCGCTCGTGATGACTCCGCCCCTGCCGGTCCCCTAACGTCCGCCCCATTCGCGATGGCTGATCGCGGTTCGGCGGGTCTGTCGGGGGACCGCCAACGACGTGGTTTGCACGGAAGGACATGACATGAGTCGGACGCGGAAGGTCGCCACGACCGCCGCCCTGCTCGCCGGAGTGCTCGCGCTCTCCGCCTGCAGCACCAATCGGGAAGAGGCGTCGAGCGGCGGCGGGGGGTCCTGCGACACCAGCAAGGGCACCCTGGTCGTCGGGTTCGTCGCCCCGCTCTCCGGCAGCCTGTCGGCGCTGGGTCTGGGCATGAAGAACTCGACCGACCTCGCGGTCAACCAGGCCAACCAGGCCTGCAAGGTGCCCGGGTACCGCCTCGCGCTGCAGGCGGAGGACGACCAGGCCACCGCGCAGATCGCGGGCCAGGCGGCCACCAAGCTGGCGTCGGACCCGAACGTGGTCGGCGTCATCGGCACGCTGAACTCCTCCACGGCGCAGACCGTGGCCCCGATCCTGGCGCAGAAGAAGATCGTCGAGATCTCGCCTGCGAACACCAACCCGGCGCTGACCCAGGGTGACAACTACGCCACCGCGCCCGCGCGGCCGAACGCCACCTACTTCCGCACCGCGACCACGGACGCCATCCAGGGCCCGTTCGCCGCGCAGTTCCTCGTGCAGAAGCAGGGCAAGAAGAACATCGCCGTGATCGACGACGGCAAGACCTACGGCGCGGGCCTGGCGGACCAGTTCGCCGCCGAGGCGCAGAAGCTCGGCGCCACCATCGCCGCGCGGCTGAAGGTCGGCGAGAAGGACACCGACTTCTCGGGCGTCATCACCCAGATCCGCGGCGCGAACCCGGACGCCGTCTACTACGGCGGTGAGTACCCGGTCGCCGGTCCGCTGTCGAAGCAGCTGGCCGACGCGGGCCTCAACATCCCGCTGATGGGTGGGGACGGCATCGTCGACTCCACCTACGCCCAGCTCGGCGGCCGCGAGGGCGACTTCGCGACCAACGTCGGCGCCCCGCCGGAGCAGCAGCCCAGCGCCAAGGCGTTCATCGACGCCTACGCGGCGGCCGGCTACTCCGAGCCCTACTCGGCCTACGGCGCGCTGACCTACGACGCGGCCAACGTCCTCATCGACGGCCTGTCGAAGACCGTGGGCAACGGGACGTTCTCCGACGCCTCCCGGGACGGGCTGATCTCCGCGGTCCAGGCGACCAACCTGCAGGGTGCCACGGGCGCGATCTCGTTCGACCAGTTCGGCGACACCACCAACAAGGTGCTGACCGTCTACACGGTCCAGGGCGGCAAGTTCACGCCGCTGGAGACGGGCACGTACGCCGCCAGCTGACGTCGCCCTGACAGCAACGCGAGCGGGGACGGGACACCATCCCGTCCCCGCTCGTGCACGCAGAGGAGATCCCTCGCTTGTCCATCTTCCTGTCCCAGATCGCGAACGGGCTGATGTTCGGCTCGCTGATCGCGCTGATCGCCATCGGCTACACGATGGTCTACGGCATCATCACGCTGATCAACTTCGCCCACGGTGAGATCTTCATGGTCGGCGCCTACGGCGGCCTCGCCACGCTGACGTACTGGGTGCCCACGGCCGTCGTGGCGCGGTGGTACTTCGCGTTGCCGATCGCGCTCGTCGCGGGCGCGCTGGTCTCGATGCTCGTGGCCGTCGCCATGGAGCGCTTCGCCTACCGGCCCCTGCGCAACGCGCCGCGGCTGGCCCCCCTGATCACCGCGCTCGGCGTGTCGGTGGCGCTGCAGGAGGCGGTCCGGGTGTTCTACCCCGGCGCCACCGCGGCGATCCCGTTCCCCCCGCTGTTCATCCAGGGCGCCTTCGTCATCCCGATCGGGGACGGTGTCGTCATCCGGTACACGGGCATCCTGCTGATCGTCGTCTCGCTCGGCCTGGCCTTCGGGCTGGAGCGGTTCGTCGAGCGGACCCGGCTGGGCCGCGCCATGCGGGCCACGTCCCAGGACCGCGACACGGCGCGTCTGATGGGCATCGACCCGGACCGCGTGATCGTGTTGACCTTCGCCATCGGCGGTGCCCTCGCGGGCGTCGCCGGGGTGCTCTACGGCAGCTACCTGAACAACATCAACATCGACATGGGCTTCCAGAACGGCATCTTCGCGTTCACCGCGGCGGTGCTCGGCGGCATCGGCAACATCCGCGGGGCCGTCGTCGGCGGGTTGGTGATCGGCCTGGTGCGGGCGCTCGGCGGGCAGTACCTGCCGGGCGGCACGGCCTACGACTACGTGTGGATCTTCGTGGTCCTCATCATCGTCCTGGTGTTCCGGCCGCAGGGCTTCTTCGGCGAGTCCGAGCGGGTGAGGGCATGAGCGAGGTGACGAGCGAGTCCGCGTCCACGACCGAGACCGCCGAGGCCCCCGTCCGGACCGTCCCCGCCGCGCCCCCGGCGCGGCACACCGGCCGCCTGGCAGGCCCGCTGAACGCGCTGGCCCCGCACGCGAAGATCGGCATGGTCGTCGGCGGGGTGCTGTCGATCGTCGGCGCGTACCTGGCCTGGTCGACGTTCGTCCTGAACGAGGGGGCCTACCCCGAGCGGGCCACCCTCACGATGTTCGTGGAGCCCTTCGGCGTCACCGGGTTCCGGCTGCACATCACGCTGCTCGGCCTGGCGACGATCGTGGTCGCCCTGCTGCGGGTCCCGGCGAAGCACCGCATCGTGCGGGGTCTCGGCGTCGGCGTCACCGCCGTGGCGGTGCTCAACGGGCTGTGGATCACCGTCGAGGGCGGCGGGCTGGGCGCGATCACCGCGTCCGACGGCACCGTCGCGTTCGGGTCCATCGTCGCGCTCGTCGGCGGGCTGGTCACGGTGCTGTCGGCGACCGCGGGCGGACTCGAGGACAAGCCCGTCTGGGAGTGGAAGCTCGCCTGGTGGGTCGAGTGGATCCTGCTGCTGGTCGTGTTCGTGCTGATCCTGCTGCTCGTCGCCGAGGTGCTGACCTCCGGCGGTCAGGGCGGCGTGGTCAACCCGTACGCGGGCGTCGTGTTCCTGTCCCTGCTGGCCGCGCTGGCCGGGGCGTTCGCCGCGCTCAACGCCTCGGGCCTGCTGACCTGGGTCGGCGAGGTGTCCGAGCGGCACCGGGTGTTCAGCGTCGTGGTGCTGCTGCTCTGCGCGCTGGCCCTGCCCTTCACCGGGGCGGGCACCGAGTACTGGATGACGGTCGCGTCGAACATCGGCGTGTACGCCGCCACGGCGATCGGGCTCAACATCGTCGTCGGGCTCGCGGGCCTGCTGGACCTCGGGTACGTCGCGTTCCTCGGCATCGGGGCGTTCGTGGCGGCCAACCTGTCCGGCGCGGCGGCCTCGGTGATCGGCATCCACGTGCCGTTCCTGCTGGTCATGGTGATCTCGGCGGTGGTGGCGGGCATCTTCGGCGCCATCGTCGGCTCGCCCACGCTGCGGGTGCGCGGGGACTACCTGGCGATCGTCACCCTGGCCTTCGGTGAGATCTTCGTGCGGAGCGCGCAGAACAACATCGCGGGCCTGACGGGCGGCGCGAACGCCATCCCCAACATCCCGCAGGTGGCGCTCGGCAGCTTCCAGTTCAACCAGTCGATCTCCCTCGGCCCCATCCAGCTGCCCGGCGGCGTCATGTACTACGTCGCGATCGTGCTGCTGGTGGCCGCGGTCATGCTGGTGTTCGGCAACCTGAAGAACTCCCGCCTCGGCCGGGCCTGGATCGCCATCCGGGAGGACGAGGACGCGGCGGCGGCCATGGGCATCCGCACCGGCCCCATCAAGATCCTCGCCTTCCTGATCGGGGCCATGCTGGCGGGCTTCGCCGGGGCGTTCTTCGCGCACAAGACGGCCGTCGTGGCGTACGACTCGTTCCGCTTCCTGGAGTCGGTCACCCTGCTCGCCGCGGTCATCCTCGGCGGCATGGGGACGATCCCGGGCGCCGTGCTCGGTGCGTCGATCCTGTTCGTGCTGCCCGAGAAGCTGCGGGAGTTCGCCGACTACCGGCTGCTGCTGTTCGGTCTGGCGCTGGTGCTGATCATGCGGTTCCGGCCGCAGGGCATCATCGCGGACAAGCACCGCAAGGCGGAGTTGGCGGAGGATCCCGAGGACGCCGCCAAGGAAGCACCCGGCGCTCTTCCGACGGAGGTGAAGTGATGTCGGAGTCGGTCGAGCAGCCCGAGCTCGAGGCACCTCCGGGGGAGGTCACGGCCGAGCTGGCCGAGGACATGCAGATCGCCACGGGGACCCGGGAGCCGATCCTGGAGTCCGCGGGCGTGTCGATGGTCTTCGGCGGCCTGCGGGCGCTGAACGAGGTCACCTTCTCCCTCAAGGAGGGGGAGATCATCGGCCTGATCGGGCCCAACGGCGCGGGGAAGACCACGTTCTTCAACTGCCTGACTGGGCTGTACACGCCGACGTCGGGCTCGGTCACCCTGCGCGGCGCGCCGATGCCCCAGGACCCCGCGCGGGTCACGGAGGCGGGGGTGGCCCGGACGTTCCAGAACATCCGGCTCTTCCCGTCGATGACGGCCACGGAGAACGTCCTGGTCGGCAGGCACGTCCGGATGAAGCAGGGGCCGGTGTCCTCGCTGCTGCACGGGCCGCGGTTCCGGCGCAGCGAGGCGGAGGCCCACGACCGGGCGGAGAAGCTGCTCGCGTTCGTGGGGTTGACCCGGTTCGCCGACGAGCTCGCCCGCAACCTGCCCTACGGCGACCAGCGCCGGCTGGAGATCGCCCGCGCGCTGGCCACCGACCCGTCGGTCCTGCTGCTCGACGAGCCCACCGCGGGCATGAACGCGCAGGAGACCGAGGCGACCCGGCAGCTGATCTTCGCGATCCGGGACCTCGGCGTCTCGGTCGTGGTGATCGAGCACGACACGAAGTTCATCTTCACGTTGTGCGACAGGGTGTTGGTGCTGGTGCAGGGCGAGCTGCTGGTCGAGGGCTCGCCGGACGAGGTGCGCGGCGACCCCCGGGTCGTCGAGGCCTACCTGGGTGCTCCGCCGGACGAGGTCGAGGCGCAGATTCATGCCGGCGAGGAGTCGTAGTGGCGTTTCTAGAGGTACGTGACCTGGTGGTCGCCTACGGGGCGATCCAGGCGGTGCGCGGCGTGTCGTTCGACGTCGAGGAGGGGCAGATCGTCTCCCTCATCGGCTCCAACGGCGCGGGCAAGACCACCACGCTGCGCACGCTGTCCGGCCTGCTGCGGCCGGTGTCGGGCACGGTGTCGTTCAAGGGCGAGCAGATCCAGCGGCTGCCCGCCCACGAGATCCTCGGCCTCGGGGTGGCCCACAGCCCCGAGGGCAGGCGGCTGTTCGCCCGGATGAGCGTGGAGGAGAACCTCCGGCTCGGCGCCTACACCCGCAAGGACGAGGACGGCATCGTCGCGGACATCCAGCGGGTGTACGACCTGTTCCCGGTGCTGGGGGAGCGGCGGCAGAACAAGGCGGGCCTGTTCTCCGGCGGCGAGCAGCAGATGCTCGCGATCGGCCGGGCGCTGATGTCCCGCCCGAAGCTGCTCATGCTCGACGAGCCGTCCATGGGGCTCTCGCCGATCATGACGCAGCTGATCTTCGACACGGTCAAGGAGCTGCGTGCGGAGGGCACCACGGTGCTCCTCGTGGAGCAGAACGCGCTCGCGGCCCTGGGCCTGTCGGACCAGGCGTACGTGATCGACCTCGGTCGCACCACGCTGTCCGGCACCGGCGCCGAGCTGTTGGCGGACCCGCGGGTGCAGGAGGCCTACCTCGGCGAGGGCGTCGGCGCGGAGTAGCGCCCGCCCCGGCCCGATCCCGACCCGGCGAACGGCGCGTGCGCTCACACCCCGTGAGCGCACGCGCCGTTCGCCCTGTGGGGGAGTGGGATCAGGGGCTGGTGTCGCGGTGCAGGCAGGTGAGCTTGGCCGTGCAGGTGCGCCTGCCCCGGTCGTCGGTCAGGACGATCTCGTGGGTGCTCGTGCTGCGGCCCACGTGCAGGGGGCGGGCCACGCCCGTCACCCAGCCCTCGGTGACCGCGCGATGGTGCGTGCACGCCAGCTCGAGGCCGACCGGGAAGCGCTCGGGCAGGGCGTGCAGCGCGGCCAGGGTGGAGCCGAGGGTCTCGGCGAGGACGCCGCTGGCCCCGCCGTGCAGCAGGCCGTAGGGCTGGAGGTTGCCCGCCACCGGCATCCGGCCGCGGACCTCCTCCAGCGTGGCGGAGAGGATCTCGATCCCCATCCGCTCGTTCAGCTGGCCTGCAGGCAGGTCACGGGTCGACGAGCTGAGCTCGGAGGGATCGATCGGCACGTGGGGAACCTAGGCCGTGTCTCCGGATCCGGCGCCGCCGGGCCCGGTGATCCACGCCGCCGCCGGCAAGGCAGCCGGGCCGGCCTCCACCGGGCGTGTCCGGGTGGTCCGGCGACGCCGTGGCGCCGGGAGCGGTGGTGGCGGGTCGAGAGTCTCGGCCTAGCCCCAGCGGACCGCGCGCAGGGCCTCGACCCGGGAACGGGGCACCGGGCCGAACGGGCGGACGACGGCGGTGTCGCCGTCGGGCTCCCAGACCCCGGCCACCCGGCCGTCGAGAACGAGGACGGGCGAGATCCAGCCCGCCGTGCGGCTGACCTCGGTCGCGCGGACCTCGGGGACCGCGCGGCGGCGGTGGCTGATCGGCGCGATCACCCACGGGTCGAAGGCGGGCAGCAGGAAGGGGCCGTCGCCGGGGTGCTCGCCGTCCGACGGCGTGGCGGCGAGCTCGTCCGCGTCCTCGGCGGCGACCCACGCCCGCCATCCCTCGACGTCCACGGGCTCGACGGGTGCCCGCCGTAGCCGGCGCTTCGCCGGGGTGGCGCGCTCGCCCCACCACCGGCCGACGTCGTCGGCGTCCGCGGGGCCGTGGGCGCGCAGGAAGCGCAGGAGGATCTCCTGGTTCGCGGTGTCGGTGTCGGGGCGGTCGAGGGGGCCGGGGGAGACGAAGGTGCCGTCCGGCCCGGAGACCAGGAGGCCGCGCGCGGCAGCGGGTTTGAACACCGAGCCCCAGCTCGAGGTGAGCGGCTCGGCGAGCTCCGGCCTGCCGAGGTCCGCGATCACCCGCTCGGCGAGCACGGCCCTGGTCAGCGGCTCGGTGCCGAGGACCCGCCCGATGGACGCCGTGATCGCGTGCAGGGTCTCGCCGTCGACGCCGTGCGCCCGGGCGAACGACGGCGGGAACCGGCGGCGGGACTCCTTGTCCGCCAGGGCCGCGGTCCACAGGCCGAGCTCGTCGGCGGGCATCAGGTGCAGGGTCCCGCGCATCGCCCAGGTCCGGACGAGCCGCCCGTCGCCCACTGCCTCGCCGACCCCGCTCGCCCCGCGGACCCCCGCGATCGCCGCGGGGCTCGACGCGATCTGAGCGTGCAGTCCGCAGAGCCTGCGCGACACCGCGACCGGGTCGGTTTCCGGCGCGGTGAGGAGCCGCCGCACCGCCCGCCACCGGGTGACCTGCCGCCACGTGACGCGCATGGGCTCATCCTGCCCCGAGCTCGTGAGCGGCGATCGTCGCCCTGGCGACGATCGCCGCTCACAGGGGCCTGTGGGTCACGAAGATCGCGGTGCCGGGGAAGAGTGCGCCGCGCAGGGGCGACCACTGGCCCCAGACGCGGTCGCGGCCCTCGGGCCACTCCGGTTCGACCAGGTCGTCCAGGACGAGGCCCGCGGCCACGACGTCCCTGACCCGGTCGCCCAGCGTCCGGTGGTGCTCGACGTAGGTGGCCCGGCCCGCCTCGTCCACCTCGACGTACGGCGTGCGGTCGAAGTAGGACTGGGTGACGGTCAGGCCGTCGGGGCCGGGGTCGTCGGAGAACATCCACCGCATCGGGTGGTTCACGGCGAACACCCAGCGCCCGCCGGGCCGCAGGACGCGGCGGACCTCGCGCATGACCTGCACCGGCTCGGCCACGAAGGGGACCGCGCCGAAGGCGGAGCAGGCCAGGTCGAACGAGGCGTCGGCGAACGGGAGGCGCTCGGCGCCCGCCTGGACGAGCGGGACCTCGATCCCGGTGGCGCGGTTCAGGTCCGCGGCGGCGGCCAGCATCCCGCGCGAGAGGTCGAGGGCGACGGGACGGGCGCCCTGGGCGGCGAGCCAGCGCGCGCAGGGCGCCGACCCGCAGCCGACCTCGAGGACGGCCCGGCCCTCGACGTCTCCCAGCAGCCGGACGTCCGCCTCGCGCAGGCCCTCCGGGCACCACACGAAGTCGGCCTCGCCGATGTCCCGGCCGTGCTCGGCGAGATAGTCGGCCGCGTCGGCGTCCCACCAGGCGCGACTCGCCCGCTCGGACTCCGCCGGACCGACGGCGCGTCGGGCCACCGCGGCCGTCCCGAGAACCTGCTCGGCGCTGATCTTCGGGGTGTCGCTCACGGACTGGATCGTCCCAGTTCGGACCGGGGGGCCCGCATTGCCCCGCTGATCGGGTCACGCGTAGCATGGCGGGTACCCGTGGTCAACGTGTGCGCTTCGCCCCCGGGCGGGCGTCACGGGTACTTTCCACGGGAATCGACGAACGAAGGTGACTGTTACACGGTCCAGTCACGGCTACACCCACCCGACCGGCCGCCCGATGCGGCCACTACGAAGACTTCCACCGGAGCACCCCACTACATGTCCACCGACACCACCGCCGCCCCGACCAGCACGACCCCGCAGGTCGCCATCAACGACATCGGGTCGGAGGAGGACTTCCTCGCCGCCATCGACCAGACGATCAAGTACTTCAACGATGGCGACATCGTCGAGGGCACCATCGTCAAGGTCGACCGCGACGAGGTCCTGCTCGACATCGGCTACAAGACCGAGGGCGTCATCCCCTCGCGGGAGCTGTCGATCAAGCACGACGTCGACCCCGCAGAGGTCGTCGAGGTCGGCGAGTTCGTCGAGGCCCTCGTCCTCCAGAAGGAGGACAAGGAGGGCCGGCTGATCCTGTCCAAGAAGCGCGCCCAGTACGAGCGCGCCTGGGGCACGATCGAGGCCCTCAAGGAGGCGGACGAGCCCGTCGAGGGCACCGTCATCGAGGTCGTCAAGGGCGGCCTCATCCTGGACATCGGGCTCCGGGGCTTCCTCCCGGCGTCGCTGGTCGAGATGCGTCGCGTCCGCGACCTGCAGCCGTACGTCGGCCGCAAGATCGAGGCGAAGATCATCGAGCTGGACAAGAACCGCAACAACGTGGTCCTGTCCCGGCGCGCCTGGCTCGAGCAGACCCAGTCCGAGGTCCGCAGCGAGTTCCTCAACCAGCTCGCCCGCGGCCAGGTCCGCAAGGGCGTCGTGTCCTCCGTCGTCAACTTCGGTGCCTTCGTGGACCTGGGTGGCGTCGACGGTCTGGTGCACGTCTCCGAGCTGTCCTGGAAGCACATCGACCACCCGTCCGAGGTCGTCGAGGTGGGCCAGGAGGTCACCGTCGAGGTGCTCGACGTCGACCTGGACCGCGAGCGTGTCTCCCTGTCGCTGAAGGCGACGCAGGAGGACCCGTGGCGCCTGTACGCCCGGACCCACGCGATCGGCCAGATCGTCCCGGGCAAGGTCACCAAGCTCGTCCCGTTCGGCGCGTTCGTGCGCGTCGAGGAGGGCATCGAGGGCCTGGTGCACATCTCCGAGCTGGCCGAGCGCCACGTCGAGATCCCGGAGCAGGTCGTCCAGGTGGGCGACGACGCCATGGTCAAGGTCATCGACATCGACCTGGACCGGCGCCGCATCTCGCTGTCGCTCAAGCAGGCCAACGAGGGCATGACGGTCGACACCGAGTTCGACCCCACCCGCTACGGCATGGCGGCGGAGTACGACGACCAGGGGAACTACATCTACCCCGAGGGCTTCGACGTCGAGACCGGCGAGTGGAAGGAAGGCTTCGACGAGGCCCGTGCGGCCTGGGAGAAGGAGTACGCCGAGGCGCAGGAGCGCTACGAGCAGCACATCACCCAGATCCGCAAGGCCGCCGAGGCCGACGCGGAGGCTGCGGTCGAGGGTGCGACCGGCACCAACTACTCGTCCGGTGGCGGCGCGGAGGCCGGGCAGCCCGCCCAGTCCGGCGGCTCGCTCGCCAGCGACGAGCAGCTCGCGGCCCTGCGGGAGAAGCTCTCCGGCGGTGCGTGATCTGATCGCATGATCGGCCGAACGGCCCCGAGTCCCGAGGGACTCGGGGCCGTTCGTCGTTCGCGGCCCAGTGTCGCCCCGATCACGATCGTGCTGCGTTCCGTGACCGACCGGGCGCGGCGCGTGTGTCGATCATGTGTCGCGGCCTACCGTGGACGGCATGCGGTGGGGGGCTGTGGTGTCGGCGATGGCGGTGACCCTGACGGCGGTGCTGCTCACCGGGTGCGCCCGCGGGAACCCCCAGGAGACGACCCCGCTGCCGACCTTCTCGGCCGCCGAATCGGCCGCCGCGGGTGCCGCGGCCCCGCGGATCGGGCTCCCCGAGGACTGCGCCACCTTCCTGAGTCCCGACGACCTCGGCGCGATCTTCGCCCGCCCCGTCGGCTCCACGGCGATGCGGACGATCAAGGGGCTCGCCGAGCCGACGGTGAAGCGGACCGAGCGTGTCGGCTGCCGCTACACCGCCAGCGGTCGCGGCGGCGGGAACACGTTGCTGGACATGAACCTCGGCCGCTACGCCGACGCCGACGCGGCGGCCCGGCAGTGGCAGCTGAACACCAACGCGGAGCGCTCCGACGGGCAGTCCCGCGATCTCGCCCTCGGCACCGCCCGCGCCGTGGCCATCGAGCGGCGGGCCGAGACCGTGCTGGCGGTGGTCTACGGCGTCGACACCCTGACGTTCGTGCTGCCGACCTCCGCCCGCGCCCCGGGGCCGCCGGTGGACCGGCTCGTCGACCTCGCGCTGCGCGTGCTGCCCGCGGACGGGGCGAGCCAGCCGACGCACCCCGACCCGCCCGCGCCGCCGCCGACCGACACGGCCCCGATGGCGGCGGCGGGATGATCTCGCCGCGCCGGTGAGGTGTGCTGACGCGTGGGACGCCCAAGCGCCGCTGAGTGATGCTTGGGACGCCCAAGCGTCGGCGGGTTGGGGTAGGTGCTGACCCGTGGGACGCCCAAGCGCCGCTGAGTGACGCTTGGGACGCCCAAGCGTCGGGGGCGGCACTAGGCTCGGCGGCGTGCTGCAGATCGGGCTGACGGGTGGGATCGGCGCGGGGAAGTCGACGGTGTCGCGCCGGCTGGTCGAGTCGGGGGCCGTCCTCATCGACGCCGACGAGCTCGGGCGGGAGGTCGTGGCCGCCGGCAGTCCGGGCCTGGCGCAGATCGCGGAGGCCTTCGGGCCCCGCGTGATCCGCCCCGACGGGGCCATGGACCGGGCCGCCGTGGCCTCGATCGTCTTCTCCGACGACGCGCAGCTGGCGGTGCTCAACGGGATCACCCACCCGCTCATCGCCCGGCGGACCGCCGAGCTGGTCGCCGCCGCGGGCCCCGAGGCGGTCGTGGTCTACGACGCCGCATTGATGGTCGAGCAGGGCACCCAGTCCCGGTTCGCGCTGGTCGTGGTCGTCGACACCGACGAGGAGATCCGGGTGCGGCGGCTGGTGGAGTCCCGCGGCCTCGACGAGGCGGACGCCCGGGCCCGGATCGGCAAGCAGGCGACCGACGCCCAGCGCCGCGCCGCCGCGGACGTCCTGCTGCCCAACGACGGCGGCACCGAGGAGCTGCTGGAGCGCGTCGACCGGCTCTGGGCGGAGCGGCTGGTGCCGTTCGAGGAGAACATCCGGCTGCGGTGCCCGGTCCGCGGCGGGGCGCCGACGCTCGTCGACCCCGACCCGGGCTGGGCGGCGCGCGGGGAGCGGATCGTCGCGCGGGTCGCGTGGGCCGCGGGCGCGGTCGGCCGGGGGGTGGCCCACATCGGGTCCACCGCGGTGCCGGGGCTCCCGGCCAAGGACATCACCGACGTCCAGCTGGCCGTGCGGTCCCTGGCGGACCTGGACGAGGTCGTCGAGCCGCTCGCGGCGGCGGGCCTGATCCTGGTCCCGGACATCACCCGGGACAGCCCGAAGCCCACCGACCCGGACCCCGAGCGGTGGCGCAAGCGGTACCTGGCCGGGGCGGACCCCGGCCAGCGGGTGCACCTGCACGTCCGCGAGCACGGGTCCCCGGCCTGGCGGTTCGCGCTGCTGTTCCGTGACTGGCTGCGTGCGGACGCACCGGCCCGCGCCGAGTACCTGCAGGTCAAGAAGGCGGCCGCGGCGGAGTTCGCGGGTGATCCGGACGCCGCCCGCTACGTCGCACGCAAGGAGCCCTGGTTCGACGCCGCCCTGCCCCGCGCCGAAGCCTGGGCCGAGTCCACCGGATGGAGTCCCCAGTAATACGCTGAACGGACGGTTGTCGCCGAGGGGGTCGCTGTAACGGGTGACCTGTTCCCTCCGATAGCCCGGACGGGACCATCACGAGCGGTGAGCGGGGGTCGGGTGAGCAGCACGGACGTGGAAGACGTCGAGTCCGCAGGACCCGACGCCGCCCGAGGCGACGCGGACCGGCCGGACGCCGAGCGACCCGAGGCGGACCCGTCGGCCGAGGCCCGGTCGGACGACTCGGTCGTCGAACGGGACCTGAGCGAGTCCCCGCTGGGGGGCAGCCTCCGCACCGACTTCGGCGCCCACTTCGAGGCGCACTACCCGCGGCTGGTCGGCCAGCTGTTCGCGATCACGCTGGACTCCGGGGCGGCCCACGACCTGGTGCAGGACGCCTACTCGCGGGCCTGGCGCCGCTGGTCGGAGGTCCGCGAGGGAGATGCCGAGGCCTGGGTCCGGCGGGTCGCCGTCCGCGCCTCGCGCAACCCGCTGCGTCGGCTCGCCGCCAAGCTGGGCCTGCGGTCGGGACGGGTGCCGCGCCAGGAGGGCCTCGACCCGCGCACGGTCGCGGTGCTCGGCGCGCTCGCCGACCTGCCGATCGACGAGCGACGCGTCGCCGTGCTGGTGCACATGGCCGGGCTGACCGTGACCGAGGTCGCCGTGCTGGAGGGGGTCTCGATCGGGACCGTCCAGGCGCGCCTCAACCGGGTGGGCACCCGGATCGAGCATGCTGTCGTCGAGCTGGGGCCCGTGTACGTGCCCCCGCCCGCACCCGAGGACGCCGAGCCCGTCTCGGTCGCCTCGGTTCACGAGGAGGAGGACCGGTGACCCACCCGCTGCCGGGACGCGGAGCCGACGAGCTGCGCCGTCTCGACGACGAGCTGGCCGCGGGGGTCACCCTGCCCGCGGTGGACGACGTGCTCCGCAGGGCGGGCGCGGTGAACCGGGCGAGCGGTGCGGCCGCGGCCGCGGTGCTGACCGTCGGTGCGCTGGGCGGCGTCACGGCTGTCGGGACCGCCGCGGCGCAGAACGCCCCGACCGTGGCCTCCCCGGTCGCGGACGTGGTCCCCGCCACCACCACTCCGCCCCCGGTCGTCACCACCACCGAGGCGCCGCCGGTCGTGGTGCCGCCGCCCGCCCCGGTCGTCGAGGAGGCCCCGCCCACCACGACCCAGCGCAGGGTCGTGCCGCGGACGACCACCCCGCGCCCGAAGCCGACCACGGTGGCCCCCGCGCCGCCGCCCGTCGTGCAGCCGCCGCCCCCGGTCGTCGTCCCGCCGCCGGTGACGACCACGACCCCGCTGCCGGAGGGCGAGCCGGACCCGCCGCCACCGACGACCACCACGACGACCACGACGACGGCCACGACGACGGCCACCGCCTCCGGAACCACCACGACCAGCGCGCCCGCGGAGCCGGGCGCGGAGACCGCGCGGTTCGCCGGCCGCGTCTGAGGTCTCCGCAGGTCACCCGGCCCGGGCGGCGCCGTGTCCCTCCCAGGTCAGGGTGATCCCGCGGGTGTCCAGCCAGGCGTCGAGGTCGTTGCCGTGCGCGGCGAGCGCCGTGACGACCTCGGTGGCCCGGTGCAGCGCCCACTCGCCGGTGGCCGGGTCGAGCAGCCCGGTGGCCACGGCCGCGACGAACTCGTCCGCGTCGAGCAGCTCGCTCCACTGGCCGGTCCGGACCACGACGTCCAGGTAGAGGTCGGTCGTCCGCCACGTCGGTTCGCCCGGCTCCACGCGGGCGATGTCGAGGTAGAAGTCCTGGTCGCGCTCGTGGCCGGGGTTCCAGGTCCAGTCGCTGACGACGATCCCGAGCTCGGGCAGCAGCCACGACTCGATCCAGCTCGCCGAGGCGCGGCCCACGACCTCGCGGCTCATGTAGAGGCCGAACGAGGTGCGCCGGTACTCCCGCACCGTGCGCCGGACACCCTTGTTGTCGACGTTCACCCCGGCCCCGACGTCGTACGTCTGGATCTTCGGCGGATGCATGGAGCCGATCCTGCCGGAAACTGTCGGGGCCGGCTCGTACTCTGGATGTATGGCATTCGCGACGGAGGTTCCCGGCAGCGCCCGCGAGGGCGGGGAGGCCGATGTGCCGTTGGCGCACTCGGAGTACCGCCCCGTCGGCGAGATCGAGCGGGCGGGTGGGCGCTTCGAGGTCGTCAGCGACTACGAGCCCGCAGGTGACCAGCCCGCGGCGATCGAGGAGCTCGAGAAGCGGCTGAGGGCGGGCGAGCAGGACGTGGTGCTCCTCGGCGCCACCGGTACCGGCAAGTCGGCGACCACGGCCTGGCTCATCGAGCGGGTCCAGCGCCCCACGCTGGTCATGGCGCCGAACAAGACCCTCGCGGCGCAGCTGGCGAACGAGCTGCGGGACATGCTCCCGAACAACGCGGTCGAGTACTTCGTCTCGTACTACGACTACTACCAGCCCGAGGCGTACATCGCGCAGACGGACACGTACATCGAGAAGGACTCGTCGATCAACGACGACGTGGAGCGGCTGCGGCACTCGGCCACCCAGAACCTGTTGTCGCGCAGGGACGTCGTGGTGGTCGCGTCGGTGTCCTGCATCTACGGCCTGGGCACCCCGCAGTCCTACCTCGACCGCTCGGTGAAGCTGGAGACGGGCGTCGAGCTGGACCGGGACGCGTTCCTGCGGCTGCTGGTGGACATCCAGTACACGCGGAACGACGTGGCGTTCGCCCGTGGCACGTTCCGGGTCCGCGGCGACACGGTGGAGATCATCCCGGCGTACGAGGAGCTGGCGATCCGGATCGAGTTCTTCGGGGACGAGATCGAGTCGCTGTACTACCTGCACCCGCTCACGGGAGACGTGATCAAGCAGGTGGACGAGCTGCGGATCTTCCCGGCCACGCACTACGTGGCGGGACCCGACCGGATGGAGAAGGCCGTCCGCAGCATCGAGGCGGAGCTCGAGGAGCGGCTCGCGGAGCTGGAGAACCAGGGCAAGCTCCTGGAGGCCCAGCGGCTGCGCATGCGCACCCAGTACGACCTGGAGATGATCCGGCAGGTCGGGTTCTGCTCGGGCATCGAGAACTACTCGCGCCACATCGACGGGCGCGGCCCGGGCACGGCGCCCGCCACCCTGATCGACTACTTCCCGGACGACTTCCTGCTGGTCATCGACGAGTCGCACGTGACCGTCCCGCAGATCGGCGGGATGTACGAGGGCGACATGTCCCGGAAGCGGAACCTCGTGGAGTTCGGCTTCCGGCTGCCGTCGGCGGTGGACAACCGGCCGCTGACGTGGGAGGAGTTCGCCGACCGGATCGGGCAGACGGTGTACCTGTCCGCCACGCCGGGGCCCTACGAGCTCTCCCGCACGGGCGGCGAGTTCGTGGAGCAGGTCATCCGGCCGACGGGGCTGGTGGACCCGGAGATCGTCGTGAAGCCGACGAAGGGCCAGATCGACGACCTGGTGGGCGAGATCCGCGAGCGTGCGGAGCGCGACGAGCGGGTCCTGGTCACCACGCTCACCAAGAAGATGGCCGAGGATCTCACCGACTACCTGCTCGAGCTGGGCATCCGGGTGCGGTACCTGCACTCGGAGGTGGACACGCTGCGCCGCGTCGAGCTGCTGCGGCAGCTGCGCCTCGGCGAGTACGACGTGCTGGTCGGCATCAACCTGCTCCGCGAGGGTCTCGACCTCCCCGAGGTGTCGCTCGTCGCGATCCTGGACGCGGACAAGGAGGGGTTCCTGCGCTCGGGCACGTCACTGATCCAGACGATCGGCCGCGCCGCCCGGAACGTGTCCGGCCAGGTGCACATGTACGCGGACAAGATCACCGAGTCCATGCAGCACGCCATCGACGAGACGGACCGGCGCCGGGCCAAGCAGATCGCGTACAACACCGAGAAGGGCCTCGACCCGCAGCCGCTGCGCAAGAAGATCGCGGACATCCTCGACCAGGTCTACAAGGAGGCCGCGGACACCGAGGAGGTCCCGGTGGGCGGCTCGGGCCGCAACCAGTCGCGGGGCAAGCGGGCCGCGGGCGAGCCTGGGCGCGCGAGCTCGGGGGTCGCGGCGGGCCGCGACACGTCGACGATGCCGCGGGCGGAGCTGGCCGACCTGATCCAGTCCATGAGCGACCAGATGCTCGCCGCGGCGCGGGACCTGCAGTTCGAGCTGGCGGCCCGGCTGCGGGACGAGATCCAGGACCTGAAGAAGGAGCTGCGGGGGATGGACGCCGCGGGCATCCGCTAGCGCGGTGAACGTTCGCGGTCACCGCACCAGGGGGCGCCCGGCCCGCCCGCGGCGGCCGGGGAGGGCGGCGGTGGCGCGGAGTGCGGGCTCGGTACCGTGTGAACCCGCCGGTCCGCTGCGTGCCGGCGGTGAACAGGAGGGCCGCTGCGTGACCGTGTCGAGCACCCGCCCACCCGCCGTCGGGCGGGCCCGGGCGTGGCTGGCCGGGTCGCGGGGGCCGGTGCTGGTCGGGCTGCCGCTGCTCGCCGTGTCGGTCACGTTGATGCTGGTGCACACGCACGGCTATCACATCGATCTCGAGGTGTACCGGCTCGGCGTGCAGACCTGGCTCGCGGGCGGCGACCCCTACGGTCCGCTGCCGCCCACCATCTCGGGGCTGGGCCTGCCGTTCATCTACCCGATCTTCGCGGCGATCGTGCTGGCCCCGTTCGCGCTGGTGCCGTGGACGGTCGCGTGGGTCTCGCTGTTCGTGCTGTCGCTGGCCTCGCTCGGCGTCACGCTCTATGTCACCGCGCTGCGCGCCTGGCCCGCGGGCGGGCGCGGGGGAGCGCTGTCGGTCGCCACGCTGGCGCTGCCGCTGCTCCTGTGGATCGAACCCGTCCTGGAGACCATCGAGTTCGGGCAGGTCAACCTCATCCTGATGGCGTTGGTCGCGGTGGACGTGCTGGCGCCGCGGCCCTCGCGGTGGGCGCCGTGGCCGCGCGGGATGCTCGTCGGGATCGCGGCGGCGATCAAGCTGACCCCGGCGGCGTTCGTGCTGTTCTTCCTGCTGCGCCGAGACGTCCGGGCGGCGGTCGTCGCGGCGGTGACCGGGGTGCTGGCCACCGCGCTCGGCTTCCTCGTCGACTGGCAGGCGTCCGCGACCTACTGGTTCGGGGGCCCGGCGTCCGGGGTCAGCGGCTCGGTGTTCTACACCAACGAGACGGTGCAGGCGGTCGTCGCGCGGTGGGGGGTGCACGGGCCGCTGCTGACCGGGATCTGGCTGGTCGCGACCGTCGCGCTGCTGGTGCTGGCGGTGCCGACGATCCGGCGGGCCGATCCGGCGGTCGCGATGTCCGCCACGGCGGCGTTCATGCTGCTCGTCTCGCCGACGTCCTGGTCGCACCACTGGGTCTGGATCGCGCCCGCCCTCATCGCGGTGGGGGCGCACGCCGTCCGCGCGGCGTCGCGGGGGTGGGCCGCGGTCACGGCGGTGCTCGCCGTCGCGTTCACCGTGGCGCCGTTCCGGTGGCTGCCGGGCAACAACGAGGTCGAGCTGACCTGGAACCCGCTGCAGCACCTGGCGGGGGCCACCTACGTGATCATCGCGATCGCGCTCCTGGTGGCGGGCTTCCGGCACTACCGGGCCGTCGCCTCCGCGGTCGCGGACTGAAGCGCCTCCACGACCAGCCGCACGGCCGGCCGCTCGGCGACGCTCTCCCGCATCACGACCTCGACCATCCGGGCGGCCCGGACGCCGGCGAGCGGGCGGCGGGCGAAGCGGCGCCCGCCGCGGTCGTCGGTCGACCAGCGAGGGAGCAGCGCCACCCCAACACCCGCCGCGACCAGCTCCTCGGTCACCGCGAAGTCGTTGATCCGCTGCACCACCCGCGGGCGGGCGCCGGTGAGGGTGGTCAGCGAGCCGAGCACGTCGTCGACCGGCCAGCCGACGTTCACGCTGATCCAGGGCTCGTCGGCCAGATCGGCCAACCGGAGCCTGCGCCGCGCGGCGAGCGGGTGTCCGGGCGGGAGCACCACGTCCAGGGGTTCGCGGACCAGCGGGACGACCCGGTGCCGGGAGCTCACCAGGGGCTCGCGGTGCTCGTCCCGGTGGGTGACGACGAGGTCGTAGTCCCCCGCGAGCCCGGTCACCTGGGCCGGGGTCATGTCGACGTCCCGCACCTGCAGGTCGACGCCCGACCCCGCGATCCGGCGCAGCAGCCCGGCGAGCATCATCCGGGCTCCGGAGGGGAACAGCGCCATCCGGACCAGCCCGTGCGGCCGGGTGCGCAGTCGTTCGACGGCCGCGTCCGCTCGCGCGAGCGCCGCGAGGACGTGCTCGGCCTCGGCGACGAGCACCTGCCCGGCGTCGGTGAGCCGCAGCCCGCGGCCCGCGGGCTCGGTGAGCGGCATGCCGACCTCGGCGGTGAGGGCCTTGAGCTGCTGCGAGATCGCCGACGGCGTGTAGGCCAGGGCCGCGGCGACCGCGGTCACCGAGCCCCGGTCGGCGAGCTCGCGCAGGATGCGGAGCCGCTGGACATCCATGTAGGCAGGCTACAAGGTGCAGTAAGAACATATCGCTGGTCTTCCGGATCCGGGCGACGGAGCATCGAGGCGTGACCGCAAGACACCGCCTGCTCGCCGCCTTCGTCGCCGCCCTGTGGGGCGGCAACTTCCTGGCCATCCACTACGGCCTCGAGCACTTCCCGCCGCTCTTCCTCGCCGGCCTGCGCATGCTGGTGATCGCGATCCCGACGCTGCTGTTCGTGCCGCGCCCGCAGGTCCCGACGAAGTGGCTCGTCGGGTACGGGCTCGGGTTCGGCACCGTGCAGTTCCTGTTCCTGTTCGTCGCGATGGACGTGGGCATGCCGACGGGCCTGGCTTCCCTGGTGCTGCAGGCGTCCGCGCCGTTCACGGTGCTCCTCGGCGCGCTGTTCCTGCGCGAGAAGCTCTCGGTGCGGCAGGGGGTCGGCATCGGGCTCGCGGTGCTCGGGTTGGCCGCGATCGCCTTCTCCCGGGCGCAGTCCGCGGCGCTGCTGCCGGTGCTGCTGACCCTCTGCGGCGCGTTGGGCTGGGCCTTCGGCAACCTGTGCAGCCGGTTGGCCGGGCCGCCGAAGCCGATGCACCTCACGCTGTGGATGTGCGTGATCCCTCCGATCCCGCTGATCGGGGCGTCCCTGCTGACCGAAGGACCGTGGGCCGGGGTGCGGGCACTCGGCGCGGCCTTCTCCCTCGACGGGCTGCCCGGTCTCGGTGCCCTCGTGTACCTGTCGGTCCTCGCGACGATCGTCGGCTCGGGCATCTGGACGTGGCTCATGCGGCGCTACCCCGCGGGCGTCGTCGCGCCCTACTCCCTGCTCGTCCCGGTCGTCGGGATCGCGCTGGCGGCGCTCGTCCTGGGGGAGCGGCCGTCGGTGACCGAGCTGGTGGCGGCGGTGGTGATCGTCGGCGGGGTCCTGCTCGGGACACCCCGGCCGGCACGCGTGGACCCGGCCGAGGTCGTGGGGACCGAGGAACCGGCCGCGCCGCGCGCGGCGTAGGGGTTCGTGGCCGGTGCACGTGTCGTGCAGTCGGTGCTGCATGATCGCCGGTTCCGTGCGGCTGCTGCGGCCCCGGCCGCGGTGAGCGCACATTCTCTGCGATCACGCACGGCCTCACCGGAAGGAGGGCGCCGCCGGCGGGCCCACCGGATAGGGTCGAGGCACGTCCCGGCCCGTCGTCGTCACCGGGGCGGGCGGAGGACGCATGAATCCACCCGCGTGGTCGGACGGTGGGGTGTGCGCGGTCCGGCCCGGCACGGACGTGGGTCGACACGCCCGGACGCTCGCCCACCTGCACGACGCCACCCTCGCAGGCGCACCCGCGGCCGGAGTGCGGCGGCTGGTCGCGCGGTCCTGGCGGCGGGTGCTCGCCCAGGGGGTCGACCCCGAACACGGCGAACCCGCGGGCCCGCTGCCCGCCGACGAGGTCGAGCGCAGGCGCACGGAGTCGCCGCTGCACCGGGTGCTGCCGGAACTGCGGGCGTCACTCACCTCGGTCGCCGAGGACGCCCGGCACGTCATGGTCGTGACGGACGCGGACGGTGTCGTCCTGTGGCGGGAGGGCGCCAACCGGGTCCGGCACCGCGCGGACTCGCTCGGGTTCACCGAGGGCGCCACCTGGTCCGAGGCGTCGGTGGGCACGAACGCCATCGGCACCGCGTTGGCCGAGGGCTCGCCGGTGCAGCTGTTCGCGGCGGAGCACTTCGTGCGCACCCACCACGTCTGGACGTGCACCGCGTGCCCGGTGCACGATCCGCGGACCGGCGAGCTGCTCGGCGTCGTGGACGTCAGCGGGCCCGCCGAGACCATCCACCCGACGACGGTCGCGCTGGTCGGCACGGCGGTGAAGCTCGCCGAAGCGGGACTGTGGCGCCACCACGAGACCCGCCTGGAGGCCCTGCGGACCGTCGCGGCGCCGCTGCTCTCGGGCGGGCCGGGAC
Organism: Pseudonocardia oroxyli; assembly: GCF_900102195.1. Lineage (GTDB taxonomy): Bacteria > Actinomycetota > Actinomycetes > Mycobacteriales > Pseudonocardiaceae > Pseudonocardia > Pseudonocardia oroxyli. Next base: position 403,223 of record NZ_FNBE01000003.1, on the reverse strand, counting down.
TCGTCGTCGACGACCACGGCTGGGTCGCCGCGGTGAGCGGCATGCCGAGCATCGACCGGGTCGCCGCCCCTCGCGCGGACCGGCCGCTCGCGGTGCACGGGGTCGGGGTGTGCCTGCCCGAGCCGGTGCCCGGAGGCTGGCTGCTGCGGCTGGCCGAGGCCGAGCGCCTCACCCTGACCGTCGACCTCGCCGCCCGACCGCCCCGCGCGCTGGTGGACGGCACCACCCGCTGGGTGCACCCGCTGTCGCTGCGGCACGCCGAGCTGCTCGTGCTGCTCGCCCGGGCGGGCGACCGGGGCCTGGACGCCGGCGCCCTCTCCGCCGCGCTCTACGGCGACCGCGAGCACCTCGTCACCGTGCGCGCCGAGATGAGCAGGCTGCGCCGCACGCTCGGCGGTCTGCTGCTGGCGCGCCCCTACCGCATCGCGGGGGACGTGCGGGTGGAGATCGTCGAGGGCCCGGCGCTCGCCGGCTCCACCGCCCCCGGTCTGCGCCGGCTGGAGCTGTGACGTCTGACGCTGGGGACGCCCAAGCGTCGCTGAGTGACGCTTGGGACGCCCAAGCATCGGCGGTCTGTCGTGAGCTGTGACGCTTGGGACGCCCAAGCGCCACTGAGCGACGCTTGGGACGCCCAAGCGTCAGCGGGCGGCCGGAGCTGTGACGCGTGACGCTGGGGACGCCCGAGCGTCGCGGAGTGACGCTTGGGACGCCCGAGCGTCGGCGGGCGGTCGGAGCTGTGACGCTTGGGACGCCCAAGCGCCGCTGAGCGACGCTTGGGCGTCCCAAGCGTCACTCAGGCGCGCTCAGCTCGTGATGTCCTTACGGTGGAAGCGCCAGGCGGCGGCGGCGAAGAAGACCGCGGCGTAGGTGATGCTGCTGAACAGGCCCCGGGTGATGTCGCCCCAGTCCGGCGCGCTGCTCAGCAGGCCGGACCAGGCGGTGGCGTAGTGGGTGGGGAGGTAGTTCCGCAGGCCTTCCAAGGCGGTGATCTGGTCGAGGATCTGCGAGACGATCGACACCATCACCGCGCCGCCGACGGCACCGAGCGGGGCGTCCGTGCTCACCGACAGCAGCAGCGCGAGACCCGCCACCCACAGCAGCGACAGCGCCACGTACACGCCGCCGAGCAGGACGCGGCCGACCGCGACCCCGTAGCCCAGCGACTCCCCCGTGGGGCTGACCAGGTCACCGGCGCCGTACGCGAGCGTGCCCACGACCAGCGCGACCACCGGCAGCAGGAGCACCGCCGCGAAGGCCAGGAATCCGGCGATCAGCGCCTTCTGTCGCAGCAGCCGCGCCCGGGGGATCGGCGCCGCGAGCAGGTAGCGCAGTGACGACCAGCTCGCCTCCGCGGCCACGGTGTCGCCGAAGAACAGCGCCGCGACCACCACCAGCAGGAACCCGGCGGACGCGAACAACGCGAAGATCGCGAAGTTGGGTCCGCTGCGTTGGCCGAGATCGACGAGGCTGACGGACTGTCCGGTCTCGTCCCCGCTGCTGAGCGCGAAGGCGATCCACAGGATGACCGGCAGCAGCGCGACCAGCCCGAACGTCACCTGCGTGCGGCGCCGTCGGAGCTGGCGCACCAGCTCGACGCGCAGCGGCAGGGTCCGCCCCGGCCGGTACGACGAGGCGGGGGAGCCGTCCGCCCCGAGGAGCCCGACGTGCCCCTTCCGCGTCGAGACGTCCTGGTACTTCGCGTCGCTCACGGCACTCCTCTCTCGGCGCTCACGGAGCGGTGTCCTCTCCGACGAGCTGCAGGAACGCGTCCTCGAGCCGGCGGCGCGGACCGGCCGACTCCACCGACACCCCGGCCGCGACCAGCGCCTGGACCGCGGACGCGCGGGGCGTGCCGTTCAGTTCGGCGTGCACCGTGGTGCCTTCCGCGGCGACCTCCCGCACCCCGTCGAGCGCGGTGAGGACCTCGACGGCGCGGGCGGGCGCGTCGACGCCGAAGCTGGCCGCCCCGCCGCCCGCGATGATGTCCGCGACGGTGCCGTCCGCCACGACCCGCCCGTGGTGCATGACGACGACGTGTGTGCACGTCTGCTCGACCTCCGCCAGCAGGTGGCTGGAGACGAGCACCGTGCGGCCGCCCTCGGCGTAGCGCCGCAGCAGGTCGCGCATGGCGTGGATCTGGGGCGGGTCGAGCCCGTTGGTGGGTTCGTCGAGCACCAGGAGCTCGGGCAGGCCCAGCATGGCCTGAGCGATCGCGAGCCGCTGGCGCATGCCCTGGGAGTAGGTGCCCACCCGCCGGTGCACCGACTCGCCGAGGCCCGCGATCTCCAGCGCCTCCTCGAGGTGCGCCTCGTCGGTGGGGCGGCCGGTCGCGGCCCAGTAGAGCCGCAGGTTGTCCGCGCCGGAGAGGTGCGGCAGGAAGCCCGGTCCCTCCACGAACGCGCCGATGCGGGCGAGCACCGGCGCCCCCGGCCCGACCTCCTGGCCGAAGGCCCGGATCGAGCCCTTCGACGGCGTGATCAGCCCCATCAGCATGCGCAGGACGGTGGTCTTGCCCGCGCCGTTGGGCCCGAGCAGGCCGAGCACCATGCCCGGTCGGACCGTGAACGACACGTCCTTGACCGCGCTGAACCCGCCCCGGTAGGTCTTCGCGAGACCGCTGATCTCCAGCGGCAGCCCCTCGCTCGCCGGGGTGTCGCCGCGGCGGCGGAACCGGAACACGAGCCAGGCCGCCAGTGCCGCGGCCAGCACGACCGCGATCCCGACGACCGGCCACAGCGGCACCGTGTTCGGCGTGACGGCCCGCCCCGGGACGACCGGCACGGTCAGCCCGCCCTGGAGCCCGACCTGCCAGACCGCGGGCTCGCCGGGGGAGGCGAAACCCTGGTCGGTCGTCCCCACCGACACGACGAGCGTGTTGCCCGCCTCGATCGGCGCCACGACGCCGGGCAGGGTGACCGTGACCTGCGCCGGTGTGCCGTCCGCCGGGACCGCCACCCGGAAGGGCGCGACGGCGCTGCCCAGCAACGCCCGCTGGCCGCCGGGGGAGTCCTCGAAGACCTTCGCGAACAGGACCGCCTCGGCGGGCGCGGCCTGCCCGGGCACCCGCGCGACGGTGACCGTGACGCGAGGCGCCCCCGCGACCAGGACCTGGGCGGCGAGCGGCTCGGCGCGGAAGGTCGCGGACTGGCCGGGCAGGTCCGCGGTGAACGCCGCGAGCCTGCTGCCGAGGCTCCCCAGCGCGCCGCCGAGACCGGGCAGCGAGGTGAGGGCGGCCGGGACCCCGCCGGGCGGGTTCAGGACGACCTGCGGGTCGCCGCCCAGCCCCACGACCTGCGTCTCGACGTCCGTCGGGTAGGCGTCCGCCACGACCGAGCGGGTGGTGGCGGTGTTCTGCCCGGCCCGGATGCCGCTCTCGACCTCGTACCGGAACGCGGTGCCCGGGTCCTCGCCGACGCCGCGCAGGTGGAAGTCGAACCACGCGCCGATGCGGTCGCGGACCTCGGGGCCGGGGGCGCCGCCGTCGTGCCCGCCCGCGTACCACTCGACCTGCACCGGGGTGCCGGTCGCGGCGATCTCCCGGGCGTTGGCGTCCGCCTGGTCGAGGCCGAAGAGCGTGTCCTGCTCGCCCTGGACGAGCAGGGTGGGCGCGGTGATCCGGTCGGTCACCGAGGCGGGCGAGGACCGGGCCAGCAGCGCCTGCGTCGACGGGGAGAGGGTGCCGGTCGTGGCGGCCTCGGTGAAGGCCGCGCACACGGCCGGGTCGAACCGGCCGCAGACCAGCGGTGCGCTCGGATCCGGGGCCGCGCCCCCACCATCCGCACCGCCCGCACCATCCGCACCGCCCGCACCGCTCGCGCCACTCGCACCGCCGCCGCGGGCGCCACCCGAGCCGACCGAGAACAGCGTGCCCGCCCAGCCCTTCTTGAACACCCCGTCGCCGGCGGCGGCGCCGCGGGCCGGGGTGTCCTCGGGCAGCGCGGCGGTCGCGGCGGAGTTGGGGAACAGCGCCTGGTCCAGCGCGTTCCACGTGATCACCGGGGCGATCGCGTCGATCCGCCGGTCGTAGCCCGCGAGCAGCAGGGCCAGGGCCCCGCCGTAGGACCCGCCCGTGACGCCGACCCGCGGGTCCCCCGGGCCGTCCTGCTGCACCTCGGGCCGCGTCGCCAGCCAGTCGACGAGCTGCTGGGCGTCCGCCACCTCGTAGTCCGGCGAGTCGAGCGCGATCTGCCCGCCGCTGGTCCCGAACCCACGCGCCGACCAGGTCAGGACGACGTAGCCGCGGTCGGCGAGCTCGCGGGCGTCCGCGTCCACGGACTGCTTGGTCGCGCCGAAGCCGTGCGCGACGAGCACCGCGGGCGCCGGGGTGGTGGCGGGCAGGTAGAGCGTGGTGTCCAACGGGATCGTGTCGGTGGCCCCGGGGCCGCTCCGCACGTCGATCGTCTGCTCGCGCACGGCGGGCCCGGAACCGGTGGCGGCGTTCGCCACGCCCGGCGAGAGCAGCAGCACGCCGACGCAGACGAGCACGCCGCAGGCGCGGAGGAGACGGGGCACGACGAAACCCTATTCGGGCAGGCCGACGGTGCGCGCGCCGCGCCTCAGGCGGTTCTCAGCGCCGCGACACACCTCACGTTCCGGACGAACCGCCCGGTCCCCCGGACGCGCCGGGCCGGGTCCACCGCGTCGAGGCACTCGACGGGCAGGGTCGTCGGGTGGCGACGATCCCCGAGGAGCAGGACCGCCGGCGCACCCTGCTGCGCCGCAGCCCGGTCAGCAGGCGCGCGGCGCTGCGCGGCGCGACCGGTGCGGCGGCCGCGTTGGCGCTGACCGCGGGTCCCTGGGCGCAGCTGGCGCGGGCGCAGGAACGGGTGGGTGTCGTCGGGCGCCACCTCGCCTTCGGCGACGACCCGCGCACCACGATGGCGATCGCCGCGGAGCTGGTCGACCGGCCGGGGGGAGCGGTGGCCGTCGAGCTGGGGCTGGACCCGGCGTACGGCGCGACGCTCCCGGTGGACGTCCGCAACCTCGTGAACTCCGGGCACTCCGAGCAGTACTTCGCGCACGCCGCGGCCACCGGCTTGGCGCCCGGGACGGAGTACCACTACCGCTTCCGGCTGGCGGACGGCCGCACCACGCCCGACGCCACCTTCCGCACCGCCCCGGGCGCGGGCGACCGCAGCCCGTTCGTCTTCACCGCGTTCGCCGACCAGGGCGTGAACACCGGAGGCGGGGAGGGCGCCAACCGGTATCCGGGGGACCGCGGAGACGTCGGCAAGCCCGCCGACGCGCTGACCGCGCTGGTCGCGGAGACCAGACCCGCCTTCCACCTGCTGGCCGGGGACATCTGCTACGCCGACCGCCCGGCCGTGGGCTCGTTCGACCCGGGGCTGTGGACCGCCTACTTCACCGCCGTCGAGCGCAGCGCCGCGCAGACGCCCTGGATGTTCGCCACCGGCAACCACGACATGGAGCCGAGCTACGACGACGGCGACGCGGGCCACGGCTACGGCGGCCACGCCGCCCGGCTGGCCCTGCCGACGACGGGCCCGTCGGGCTGCCCGTCGGTCTACGTGTTCACCCACGGCTGCGTCGGGGTCGTGAGCGTCGACGCCAACGACCTCTCCGCCGAGATCGACGACAACGCGGGCTACAGCGACGGCGCCCAGGTGCGCTGGCTGGAAGGGACGCTGTCCGCGCTGCGGGCCGACCCGGCGATCACCTTCGTCGTGGTGTTCTTCCACCACTGCGCCTACTCCACCAGCGAGGCCCACGCCTCCGACGGCGGAGTGCGCGAGGCCCTGACCCCGCTGTTCGACCGCTTCCGCGTGGACCTGGCCGTACAGGGCCACAACCACCAGTACGAGCGCACGGACCCGATCCGCGGCGGCCGGGCGACCCGCGCCGCCCCGGACGGGGAGACCGTGCGGCCCGAGACCGACGGCACGACCTACCTGTGCGTCGGCTCGGGCGGGCGCAACAGCAACGGCTGGCTCGACGACGCGGGCGACAGCCACCGCGGCACCCCCGGGGAGGACCGGGAGATCCGCAGCCGGGTGCACGGCGGGGAGGACGAGTCCGTCACCTGGTCGCGGGTCCGCTACCGGGGCTACGCGTTCCTGCGGGTCGAGGTCACGCCCGGCACACCGGGCGGCACCGCCACGATGGCCGTGCACGCCGTCACCGACGGCGGCGAGGAGATCGACCGCGTGGACCTCGCGCGCCCGGTGCCCGCCCTCTGGACACCCGTCTGACCTGGTCAGCAGGTGGGTTCGGTCACCCCGGGTGGCGCAGGTCGATCAGTACCGGGCAGACTGGACGGGCACCGCAGGGGAGTATCCCGCTCGCGGTGGCGTCGTCAGCACGCGGAAGGGCCCGCCGCCCGGGATCCACAATCAGGCGGACCCGGAAACCGGCGCCACTGATCCGCAGTCGCGGAGGGGAGAGACCTCGGGGCAGTTCCATGCTGCCCTCGAGAACCCTGGAGCCCTCGTCGTGAACGTGCCCGTCTGGTTGTGGATCGCCACCATCGGTGGCCTCCTCGCCGTCATCCTGGCCGACCTGTTCCTGGTCGACCACAAGCCCCACGCGGTGACGATCAAGGAAGCCACCCGCTGGGTGCTCTTCTACGTCGCGCTCGCCGTGCTCTTCGGCCTCGGCATCTGGTACTTCGCGGGCGGCCAGTTCGCCGGCGAGTTCTTCGCCGGGTACATCACCGAGTACTCGCTCTCGGTGGACAACCTGTTCGTCTTCGTCCTGATCATGTCCAGCTTCGCCGTGCCCGCCATCCACCAGCACCGGGTGCTGTTGGTGGGCATCGTGATCGCGCTCGTCCTGCGCGGCGCATTCATCGCCGTCGGCGCCGCCGCGATCAACGCCCTGAGCTGGATCTTCTACCTGTTCGCCGCGTTCTTGATCTACACCGCGGTCAACATGGTCCGCCAGGGCATGGGCGGCGAGGACGAGGAGTGGTCCGAGCCCCGCGTCGTCGGCTGGGTGCGCAGGCTCTTCCCCGTCACCGACGAGTACCACGGCTCCCGCACCACCGTGAAGCTCGACGGCAAGCGCTGGGTCACCCCCATGCTGATCGTGATGATCGCGATCGGGCTCACCGACCTGCTCTTCGCGCTGGACTCCATCCCGGCCATCTTCGGGCTCACCCAGGAGCCCTACCTCGTCTTCACGGCGAACGCCTTCGCCCTGATGGGGCTGCGCCAGCTGTACTTCCTGCTCGGCGGGCTGCTGAAGAAGCTGATCTACCTGTCGTACGGCCTCGCCGTGATCCTCGCGTTCATCGGCGTGAAGCTGGTGCTGCACGCGCTGCACGAGAACGAGCTGCCCTTCCTCAACGGCGGCGAGCCCATCCCGGTGCCGGAGGTCGGCATCGCGCTGTCCCTCACGGTGATCGTCGCGGTGCTCGCGATCACCACGGTCGTCAGCCTGGTGGCGGTGCGGCGCAACCCGGCGCTCGCCGAGGGCCACGGCGGGACGGTCTCCGTCCCCGTCGCGCACGACGCGGCCGAGGCCGCCGAGATGGACCGGCACGACCGCGAGGTCGACGAGCGCCAGGCCGCCCTCGACGCCCGGCACGGGGGCTGAGATGGACATCCCCTTCTGGGTCTGGCTCGTCACCATCGGCGTGACGATCGCGTTCTTCGTCTTCGAGTTCGTCGCGCACGTCCGCACCCCGCACGAGCCGACGATGCGGGAGTCCGCCCTGTGGTCGGCCTTCTACATCGGCCTGGCCGTGGTGTTCGGCGTCGGGATCGGGCTGGTCAGCGGCTGGAACTTCGGCGGCGAGTACTTCGCCGGGTACCTCACCGAGAAGGCTCTCTCGGTGGACAACCTGTTCGTGTTCCTGCTGGTGATGAGCGGGTTCGCGGTGCCGAAGGCCTACCAGCAGAAGGTGCTGCTGATCGGCATCGTGATCGCGCTGGTCATGCGCGGCGGGTTCATCGCCGTGGGTGCGGCGCTGATCGAGAACTTCTCCTGGATCTTCTACCTGTTCGGCGCTCTGCTGCTGGTGCTGGCCTGGCGCCAGCTCCAGCACGACGACGGTGCGGACCCGGGCGACAACGCCATCACCCGCTGGTCGCGGCGCGTGTTCAACGTGACGGACGACTTCCGCGGGGATCGGCTGACGGTGAAGGAGGGCGGCAAGCGCTGGGTCACTCCGCTGTTCATCACGGTCGTCGCCATCGGCTTCGTGGACCTGATCTTCGCCGTCGACTCGATCCCGGCCATCTACGGCCTCACCGAGGAGGCGTACATCGTCTTCACAGCGAACGCCTTCGCCCTGATGGGCCTGCGCCAGCTGTACTTCCTGCTCGGCGGGGTGCTGGAGCGGCTGGTCTACCTCGCGCAGGGGCTGGCGTTCATCCTGGCCTTCATCGGCGTGAAGCTCATCTTCCACGCGCTGCACGTCAACGAGCTGCCGTTCATCAACGGCGGGGAGCCCGTGCTGTGGGTCCCGGAGATCCCGACGTGGCTCTCGCTCGTCGTCATCGCGGCCGCGATCGCCGTGGCGACGGTGGCCAGCCTGGCGAAGACCGGCGGAAAGCTGACGAGCGAGAAGTAGCCGTGCGCGGCGATCGTCGCCAGGGCGACGATCGCCGCTCACAGGTGGTGCAGGTCCACCCGGAGCTCGCCGTCGACCGCGGTCGCCGTCATCCACGTGTGCGTGGGTCGGCGGCGGCGGTCCGTGGGGGAGCCGGGGTTCAGCAGGCGCAGGCCGGTGGCCGCGGTCGACTCCCAGGGGATGTGGCTGTGGCCGAAGACCAGCACGTCCACGTCCGGGAAGCGGGCGGCCATCCGCCGCTCCCGGCCCTGCGCGGCGCCGGTCTCGTGGGTGACCGCGAAGCGGAGGCCGCCCGCCTCGAAGCGGGCGACCTCGGGGAGCCGCGCGCGCAGCTCGGGCCCGTCGTTGTTGCCCCAGACGCCGACGACCCGGGGTGCGCGCTCCTCGAGGGAGTCGAGCAGCCCCGGGTCCATCCAGTCACCCGCGTGGACCACCAGGTCGCACGCGTCGACGGCCTCCCACAGCCGGGCGGGCAGGTCCTTCGCCCGCACCGGCAGATGGGTGTCGGAGACGAGGACGAGCCTCACCGTACGGCGACGAGGTCCACCACGAAGATCAGCGTCTCGCCGCCCTTGATCACGCCGCCCGCGCCGCGGTCGCCGTAGCCCAGGTGCGGCGGGATCACGATGCGCCGGCGGCCGCCGACCTTCATGCCCTGCACGCCCTGGTCCCAGCCCTGGATGACCTGGCCGGCGCCGAGCCCGAAGTCCAGGGTCTGACCGCGGTTGTAGGAGGCGTCGAACTCCTCGCCGGTGGAGTGCGCGACCCCGACGTAGTGCACGGAGATCCGGTTGCCCGCCTTCGCCTCCGGGCCGTCGCCGACGGTGATGTCGGTGATCTCGAGGTCGGTGGGGGCGGGGCCGTCGATCGGGTCGACGTCGGGCTTCTGCGGGGCCACGGCGGGTCCTCCTGGAGTTCGTCCTGCGGTCGGCCGCCCACCCTGCCAGACCCGACCGTCCGGACGTGGCGCGCCCCCGCACCGACGGGGTAGGGAGGGGCATGCAGATCCGATCCCTCCACCGCTTCCCGGTCAAGTCGATGCAGGGCGAGGAGGTCGAGTCGCTCGCGCTGCTGCCGGGCGGGGCGCTCGGCGACCGCGCCTACGCCGTCGTCGACGCCGAGGACGGCACCGTCGCCAGCGCGAAGTACCCGCGCAAGTGGGGGGCGCTGCTCGGGTGCTCGGCCGCCTTCCTCGGCGACCCCACCCCGGACGGGCCCCCGCCGCCGGTCGCCGTCACGCTGCCGGACGGCCGGGTGCTCGAGTCCGGCGAGGCGCTCGACGCCGCCCTGTCCGACCTGCTCGGACGGCGGGTCGTGCTCTCCGCCGACCCGGTGGCGGGCGCGGAGTTCGAGGAGCAGTGGCCGCAGATCGAGGGCCTGGCACCGCAGAGGTTCATCGACGACACCACCGTGGAGCACAGCGACGGCGAGGCCGTCAGCCGGATCGCCACGGCGGGGCTGACGCCGTCGGACTCCTTCCTCGACCTCGGCGTCCTGCACCTGATGACGACCTCGACCCTGGCCGCGCTGTCCGCGGCGGCGCCCGAGTCCGTGTTCGACCTGCGCCGCTACCGGCCGAACCTGCTGCTGGACACCGGCACGGAGCCGGGGTTCGTCGAGGACGAGTGGGTCGGGCGCACGCTCGCCGCGGCGGACGCGCGCATCACCGTGACCATGCCGACCATGCGCTGCGTGATGACGACGCTCGCCCAGCCCGGCGTCCCCGAGGACCGGAACACGCTGCGCACCATCGCGAGGAGCAACCGCCGCGCGATCCCCGGCCTCGGCACGTGGGCCTGCGCGGGCGCCTACGCCGACGTCGACGCCCCGGGGACCGTGCGCGTGGGGGAGCGGCTGACCTGAGCCGGCGGTAGGTTCCCTCGTGCAATGACGAGCACCGAGACCTACACCCCCGACCCCCGCCGGTGGCGGGCGCTGAGCGTCACCCTCGCGGCGGGGTTCATGTCCCTGCTCGACGTCAGCATCGTGTCCGTGGCCCTGCCGTCGATCCAGCAGGGCCTCGGGACGAACCCGGCGGGTGCGCAGTGGGTCGTGTCGGGCTACGCGCTGACCTTCGGGCTGGCGCTCGTCCCGGCGGGCCGCCTCGGGGACGCGTTCGGCCGCCGTCGGATGTTCCTGATCGCGCTGACCGCGTTCGTGCTGTTCAGCGCCGCGTGCGGGGCCGCCCCGACGATCGGGCTGCTGGTCGTGGCGCGGCTGTTGCAGGGGCTGGCGGCGGGTTGTCTGGCCCCGCAGAACTCGGGGCTCATCCAGAACCTGTTCCGCGGCGCCGAGCGCGGCCGGGCGTTCGGGTTCTTCGGCGCCACCGTGGGGATCTCGACGGCCGCGGGCCCGATCGTCGGCGGCCTGCTGCTGGCCGCGTTCGGGGAGCCCGACGGCTGGCGCTGGATCTTCTACGTCAACGTCCCGATCGGTGTCCTCGCCGTGGTCCTGGCGGCGCGGCTGGTCCCGAGGGTCGGCACCGGCGGGGACCGCAAGCCGATCGACTGGACGGGCGCGGCGCTGCTCGGGGCGGCAGTGCTCGCGCTGCTGTTCCCGCTGGTCCAGGCCGAGTCCGGGGGAGTGGCGCGGTACTGGTGGCTGTTCCCGATCGGCGCGGTGCCGGCCGGGGCGTTCCTGTGGTGGGAGCGCCGGGAGCTGCAGCGACGGCAGGAGCCGCTGCTGGACCTGCGGCTGATCACCGAGACCTCCGGCTACGCCTCCGGGGCGTTGATCGGGATGGTCTACTTCACCGGCTTCTCGGGCGTGTGGATCGTGTTCGCGCAGTTCTTCCAGAGCGGGCTCGGGTACACGCCGCTGCAGTCGGGGCTCTCCGTCACGGCGTTCGCGGTCGGGTCGGCGGTGTCCGCGGTCGTGGCGGGCAAGCTCGTCGAGCGCTACGGGCGCAGGCTCACCGTGTTCGGGTTGTCCCTGGTCACCCTCGGGATCGCGGCCGCGGCGGTGATCCTGCTGCTCGTGCCCGGGGACGTCGCCGGGCTGTGCGTGGCGCCCGCGCTGCTGGTCGCCGGGATCGGCGGCGGGTTCGTGATCTCCCCGAACATCACCATGACCCTGCGGAACGTCCCGGTCCGCATGGCGGGCTCGGCGGGCGGCGCGCTGCAGACCGGCCAGCGGGTCGGCGCGGCGATCGGGACCGCGCTCGTCGCGGGCGTGTTCTACGGCGTCCTGGCCGCGGCCGGGAACTCCTACCCGGCCGCGATCGCGGGGGCGCTGGCCCTCGCGGTGCTGACGACGGTCGTCGCGCTCGCCGTCGCCGTCGCCGACCTGCGCCACGCGGGCGGCGGCACCGTCCCCGAGCCGAGCGAGCACCACGTCTCGCACGACTGATCCACCCGTCGGGAGCGGGGCGGTCGGAGATCGACCGCCCCACTCCTCAGACGTGGATCACGCCCCCAGCGACCGCTTGAGGAAGTCCACCTGCAGGAGCAGCAGGTTCTCCGCGACGACCTCCTGGGGCGTCATGTGCGTGACGCCGGAGAGCGGCAGCACCTCGTGCGCCCGGCCGGCGGCCAGCAGGGCACTCGACAGCTGGAGCGTGTGCGCCGCGACCACGTTGTCGTCCGCGAGGCCGTGGATCAGCATCAGCGGGCGGTGGGTGCCCTCGGCCGCCGCGTCGGGGAACAGCGAGGACCGGTCGTACGCGGTCGACGGCGGCAGCCCCAGGTACCGCTCGGTGTAGTGGGTGTCGTAGAGCGCCCAGTCCGTGACCGGGGCGCCCGCCACGGCGGCGTGGAAGACGTCCGGGCGGCGCAGCACGGCGAGCGCCGCCAGGTAGCCGCCGAAGGACCAGCCGCGGATGCCGACCCGGTCCAGATCGAGGTCCGGGTGCTCGACGGCCAGTGCCTGCAGTGCCTCGACCTGGTCGTCGAGCACGGGCTGGGCCAGGTCGAGGTGCACCGCGCGCTCGAACTCCGGCCCGCGCCCCGGCGTGCCCCGCCCGTCGACCACCACCACCGCGAAGCCCTGCTCGGCGAACCACTGGCTGGTCAGGTGGGCACCCCTGGCCTGGACCACGCGCTGGGCGTGCGGGCCGCCGTAGGGGTCCATCAGGACCGGCAGCGGGGTGCCGGGCTCCCACCAGCTCGGCAGCAGCAGCGCGGTGGCGAGCTCGCGGGAGCCCAGGCGGTGCAGGGTGATCCGCGGTTCCAGCTCCGGGACGATCGCGTGCGAGGTCAGCGGCCTGCCGGACACCGTCGTCCGGGTGGGGGTGGTGAGGTCGGTGGAGCTCAGCACGAGCGTGCCGCCCGCCCGGGTGCCGGAGTGCAGCCCGGTGGCGGGGGACAGGCGCTCCAGACCCTCCGCGGACCAGCTCCACACCGCGGTGGAGGTGGGCTCCTCCGAGGCGGTGAACAGCACGGCGTCGTCCACCCCGAGCACGGCCCGGACCAGGAGCGACGGCGGCGTCACCGGCTCGCCCGCGACGAGGAGCCTGCGCGCGTCGTCGACCTGCACGAGGCGTCCGTCGTCGGTCCGTGCGGGCACGCCCGGGACGATCTCCACCCAGACCGGGTCGGTGCGCTCGTCGAGCGGGGTCGTGGCGCCGGTGGCCGGGTCGACGGCGACGGTCCGCAGGGCCCGCTGGTCCCGCGGCTGGGTCTGGATCATCAGGCCGTGGGCGTCCCACACGACGTCGACCAGGTACTCGTCGGCGAACGGGACGGGGGTGCGGGTCCCGTCGAGCCCCACGATCTCGAGCGTGACGGCGGCGTTCGGGGTCCCCGCGGCGGGGTAGGCGACCTTTGTGGGCTCGCGGTCCGGGTGCGCCGGGTCGCTGATCCACCACGTCCGCACGGGCGACTCGTCCACCCGCGCGACGGCGAGCTGCTCGCCCGACGGCGACCACCAGAACCCGCGCATCCGGCCCATCTCCTCGGCCGCGGCGAAGTCCGCCAGACCGTGGGTGACCCCGGGCTCCGCGGCCACGGTGGTGGTGCGGCCCGTATCGATCTCGTGGACGTGCAGCGCGCCGCCCGCCACGTAGGCGATCCGCTCCCCGGTGGGGTCCAGCCGCGGGTCGACGACCGCGCCCTCGGTCTCGATCAGCCGCGGCGCGAGACCCCCGGCGAAGTCGGCGAGGAACAGCCTGCCGGACAGCGGGAACACGGCGCGGGTCAGCGCGCGGTCGGTGGCGTAGGACACGATCCCGCCCGCCTGCTCGCGGGCGCGTTCGCGGCGGGCCCGCTCCTCGGCGGGGAGGTCCTCGTCTCCTCCGTGGCCTGCGTCCAGCTCGTGGGGGTCGACGACGAGCCGCTCCTCCGCCGTCGCGACCTCGTAGGACCACAGGCGGGTCACCGGGTCGGTGCCGGAGCCGCTGCGCAGGAACGCGACCCGGCCGCCGTCGGGGGAGACGGTGGCCCCGCGCGGTGCGCCGAGGGTGAAGCGGCGGGTGCGGGCGTGCAGTCGGGGGAAGCTGTCCGTGCTCACGCGCGCAGTCTGCCGCAGGCGCGCCGGACCCGATCGCGGGACGGCGCCGAGCGGGCGGACGCACCCACGTGTCACCCGGGCGGAGGAACCGGCGTCCGCTCGTCCCACCGCCGCCACCACCCGCCCCACGACCCGTCGCCGCGGGGCCACCGATCCGTTGCCCACACATCCCCACCAACGGAGGTGTGAAGGATGATCAACGTGTCGTTGTCCGGACGGGCCCTCGCGGCCGCCCGCTCGGTGGACCCGCTCGTGTCGCCCGCGGCGGTGCACGCCGCGGTAGAGATCGCGGTGGCCGAGCAGCTGCGGGAGGTGGCCACCTGGCCCGCCGAGCGGATCCGTGCCAAGGCGGACGCCATCACGGCGCCCCAGTCGGGCTAGTGCCCCGTGCGACAAGGTTCGGCACCGAACTCGGCGGCCCAGCCGCACGCGGGCGGCGTTGCCGGCCCGCGCAGTACGCCCGGTACGGCCTGCGGACCGGCGGCCTTGCCCGCGAGCGGCTGGACCACCGATTCCGGCACCAACCTTCTCGCACGGGGCACTAGTTCACGCAGGGCACCCCGGCGGCGTCGAGCACCGGCCGGTTCGTCCACGGGTCGGCGGGCTGGGCCGTCGTCGTGGGCGCCGGGGCGGTGGTCTCGGTGGGTCCGCTCGCGCGGATCCGCGACGGGTCCGGGGTGGTCGGCGAGCCGGTCTCGCCCGCCCGCGCGTCGGAGTACAGGACGGTGTGGGTGAACTGGCGCACGGCCGCGTCGTCGACCTCGACGGCCACGCCGTCCGCGGGCGTGCGCAGGTCCGGACGCAGGGTGGGGATGGTGCGGAACACGACGTCCCCGCCCGCCACCGTGCCGAGCTGCCCGACCAGCTGCTGCAGGTCCCACCCGGTGTCGAGCACCACGTAGCGGGTGATCACGCCGATCAGGGCGGAGACCTGCGCCGGGTCGGTGAGCGTGCCGGTGCTGAGCACCTGGTGGGTCAGCCCGGCGAGGTAGGCCTGCTGGCGGGTGACCCGGTCGAGGTCCCCGCCGTCGAGCCCGTGGCGCTGGCGGACGAACGCGAGCGCGCTGTCCCCGGTCACCGTCTGCGGGCCCGCGGGCAGGTCGACGCCGGAGTAGGCCCGGTCGTCCACCGGGGCGTTCAGGCACACCGGCACCCCACCGAGGGTGTCGGTCAGCTCGACGAACCCGGCCAGGTTCACCTCGGCGTAGTGGTCGACGGTCACCCCCGAGACCTGCTCGACGGTCGCCACCAGCGCCGCCCGGCCCGCCTCGCGCCCGGCCCGGTCTAGCTCGGCACCGGCCACGCCCTGCGCCCGCAGCCGGGCCTCCGCGGCCCGGTAGGCACGCCCGTACGCCGAATTGATCTTGTGTCGCCCGCTGCCGTCCGCGAGCTCCACGTACGAGTCCCGGGGGAAGGACACCGAGACCACGGGCGCGCCCGCATCGGCGGGCACCCGGACCAGCATGATCGTGTCGGTGTGCAGCTCGCCCGCGTCGTCGCCCGCGTGGATGCGGGCCAGCAGCTCCGGGGGCAGCGGGTCGCCGTGGGCGTCGGTGCGGCTGTCCATGCCGACCAGCAGGGCGGTGTAGCTGCGCCGGGGCTGCGGGGTGGGGTCGGCCGGTCGCGTGGCGAGGACGTCGCTCGTGGTGCGATCGTCGTCCAGCGTGCGGGTCAGCGACCAGACGTAGCCGGTGCCGGCGAGGACGCCTGCGGCCAGGAGCGCGACGGCGGAGCGGCCGAGGGTCGACGCGACGCGGCGGACGCGGGATCGGTCCATCTGTCCTCTCAGGGGCGGGTGCACCGTGGATCCCGGTTCCTGATCCCGACGGTGCGACCCGACCGGAGGAGTCTGGTGTGTGCGGACCTTACGACGATTCGCGCCCCGCCGCCCCGCCGACCACCCGTCCGGAGCAGCAGCGGCGTCCGCACCGCCGACGCCGGTCGCCGCCGCACGGCGCCACTCGGGCCGTGCCGACGCGCGGGCAAACTCGTTCGGGTGAACACGCTCCCGCGGAGTAACCAACGGTCGCTGCGCCTACCAGACTGATGCCCGCACGCACGGATCGGGGTAGGGGGATGCGACGGGTGAGCACGCACAGGGCGTCGACGAGCACCAGCGGCGGGTTCCGGGCCGTCTCGAAGCCATCCTCGCCTCCCGTGCCCTCTCCGCGGGCAGGCTCCCCGGCCACGGTGGGGGAGCAGGCCGCGCGCCAGGGGTGGGCGCCCGCGCCGCGGTCGAGCCCCGCGCACACCCCGCCGCGCGGACAGCGGGCCGTGCCGGGCGGCGACGGCACCGCACTGCGGGTGCTGCGCGCGGTGACCTACGTCCTGGTCTCGGTCGCGAGCCTGCTGTTCATCCTGCTCGTGGCCTGGGGCGTGGTCTCCTACCTGCGGCTGAGCACGGAACTTCCTCGCCTGTTCGGCGGCTGAGCCGTACCCTCGACGTCATGAGACCAGGGGGTGTGCTGCTGCCCGCCACGCGGTCGACGCGCCACCCGGTGCCGCGTCCGACCCGCGGGGCGGCGCTGTCCCCGCGCCTGCGCGCCCTGCCCACCGTGAACGCCGCCGTCGCGCCCTCCGGGGGCCCGGAGCGGCCCAGCGAGCGGCAGCGCCGCCGCGTCGCGGAGCAGGCCGCCGTGGGCGAGGGCTGGACCCCGCCCACGGACCTCGAGCCGGTCGTCCCCGCCCAGGCCGTCGACCTGGACTGAGACCCCCGGGTCACCAGCCGCGCTCGCGCCATTCGGCGAGGTGGGGGCGCTGCTCGCCGAGGGTCGAGTCGTCACCGTGGCCGGGGTAGAACCACGTGTCGTCCGGGAGCTCGGCGAACACGCGGGACTCCAGGTCGTCCATCAGCTGGACGTGGTCCTCCACGGTCTGGGTGCGGCCGTGCCCGCCGGGGAACAGCGAGTCTCCGGTGAACAGGTGCGGGCGGTCGGGGCCGCGGTAGAGCAGCGCGATCGACCCGGGTGTGTGGCCGCGGAGGTGGATGACCTCCAGCTGGATCTCGCCGAACTCGACGACGTCTCCCTGGCCGACGAGCTCGTCCATCGGGATCGGGAGCTCGCCCGCGTCCTCCGGGTGGGCGATCTGGCGGGTCTGGAACATCCCGGCGACCGCGCCGAGCGCCTCCCAGTGGTCCTTGTGCCGGTGCGTGGTGACCAGGTGCCGCAGCTCGGGGCGGTCGTCCGCCGAGCCGACCAGGTCCGCGATCCGCTCCGGCTCGTTGGCCGCGTCGATGAGCAGCGCCTCGCGGGTGGCCGTGCAGACCAGCAGGTAGGCGTTGTTGTCCATCGGCCCGACCGACACCTTGTTCACCGTGAGCGGGCCGAGCGCGCGGCGCAGGGCCGGGCCGCCGGGGTCGGTGTGCCCGCTGTACTCGTCGAGGACGTCCACGCGGGCACCTTAGGGCGTGTCCCCCACTCCACCGCCACCGCTCCCGGCGCCCACGTCGCCGCCGGCGGCGTGCTCACCCGCCCCGTCGCTGCGCTCCGACCATCCCCCGGCGCCGGACCGCCCGAATACGCCCGGTATGAGGGCGGTCCGGCTGCCTTGCCGGCGGCGACGTGGATCACCGGGCCCGGCGGCGCCGGAGTGGGAGACACACCCTATCCGGACCCCGGGGACCTCGCGGTCGAACATGCGTGCGAGAGTGGAAGACGGAGGGGTCCCGGTGCGTTGAAGGACTCGCATGTCGGGGTTTCCGACCCTCGGCGCGGGGCATCCGGCGCGCGGGGTGGCCCATCCGCCGACGCCGTCTGTCGAGACACCGTTCCCGACGGTTTCTGTCGGTGCCCCCGCTTAGCATCGACAGTGCATCCGTCCGTTCTCCGAGGAGGCCCCCGAAGTGGCATCCGCCCGCACCCCGTACGAGGCTCCGCGACTCGTCGTCCGTGGCGCGCGTGAGCACAACCTGCGCGGGGTGGACCTCGACCTGCCGCGGGACAGCATGATCGTGTTCACCGGCCTGTCCGGGTCCGGGAAGTCGAGCCTGGCGTTCGACACGATCTTCGCGGAGGGCCAGCGGCGCTACGTGGAGTCGCTCTCGGCCTACGCCCGCCAGTTCCTCGGGCAGATGGACAAGCCGGACGTCGACTTCATCGAGGGCCTCTCCCCGGCGGTCTCGATCGACCAGAAGTCCACGAACCGCAACCCGCGGTCCACGGTCGGCACGATCACCGAGGTCTACGACTACCTGCGTCTGCTCTACGCGCGGGCGGGCGTCCCGCACTGCCCGGTCTGCGGCGAGATCATCGAGAAGCAGACCCCGCAGCAGATCGTCGACCAGGTGCTGGAGATGGCGGAGGGCAGCCGCTTCCAGGTGCTGGCGCCCGTCGTCCGCACCCGCAAGGGCGAGTTCGTCGACCTGTTCACCGGCCTGCAGTCGCAGGGCTACTCGCGCGTGCTGGTGGACGGCACCGTGCACCAGCTCTCCGACCCGCCGAAGCTGAAGAAGCAGGAGAAGCACGACATCTCGGTGATCGTCGACCGCCTGGCGGTCAAGGCGAGCGCCAAGCAGCGGCTGACCGACTCGGTGGAGACGGCGCTGCGCCTCGCGGACGGCATCGTCGTGCTGGACTTCGTGGACCTGGACGAGGCGGACCCGCACCGCGAGCGCAAGTTCTCCGAGCGGATGGCCTGCCCGAACGGGCACCCGCTCACGCTGGACGACCTGGAGCCCCGCACCTTCTCCTTCAACTCGCCCTACGGCGCGTGCCCCACCTGCTCGGGCATCGGCATCAAGAAGGAGGTCGACCCCGAGCTCGTCGTGCCGGACCCGGAGATGTCGCTGGGCGAGGGGGCGGTCGCGCCCTGGAACAACGGGCACACCGCGGAGTACTTCGGCAGGCTGCTCACCGGGCTGTCGAAGGCGATCGGGTTCTCGATGGACACCCCGTGGCGCACGCTGCCCGCGGAGGCGCAGAAGGCCGTGCTGCACGGGTCCGAGGACCAGGTGCACGTGCGCTACCGCAACCGCTACGGGCGTGAGCGCGCCTACTACGCCAACTTCGAGGGCGTGATCCCGTTCCTCGAGCGGCGGATGGAGCAGACCGAGTCCGAGTCGCAGCGGGAGCGGTACGAGGGCTACATGCGGGACGTGCCGTGCCCCGCGTGCAAGGGCGCGCGGCTCAAGCCGGAGGTCCTGGCCGTCACGCTGGGGGAGCGGTCGATCGCGGACGTGTCCGCGATGTCGGTCGCCGAGTGCTCGGTGTTCCTCAACGGGATGGAGCTCAACGAGCGCCAGTCCATGATCGCGGGCCGGGTGCTCAAGGAGGTGCAGGCCCGGCTCGGCTTCCTGCTGGACGTCGGGCTGGACTACCTCTCCCTCGACCGCGCGGCGGGCACCCTGTCCGGCGGCGAGGCCCAGCGCATCCGGCTGGCCACGCAGATCGGGTCCGGCCTGGTCGGCGTGCTCTACGTGCTGGACGAGCCGTCGATCGGCCTGCACCAGCGGGACAACCGGCGGCTGATCGACACGCTGACCCGGCTCAAGGAGCTGGGCAACACGCTGATCGTCGTCGAGCACGACGAGGACACCATCCGGGCGTCGGACTGGGCGGTGGACATCGGGCCCGGCGCGGGCGAGCACGGCGGCCTGGTGGTGCACTCCGGGCCGGTGGCGGAGCTGGAGTCCCACGACACGTCGCTGACCGGCGCGTACCTGTCCGGGCGGCGGAGCATCCCGGTGCCGGACGTGCGGCGCACGCTGGACCCGGCGCGCACGCTGACGATCGTGGGGGCCCGCGAGCACAACCTGCGCGGGATCGATGTGGACATCCCGCTGGGCGGCCTCGTGTCGATCACCGGCGTGTCCGGCTCCGGCAAGTCGACGCTGATCAACGACATCCTGGCCACGGTGCTCGCCAACAAGCTGAACGGCGCCCGCCAGGTGCCGGGCCGGCACACCCGGATCACGGGGGTCGACCAGCTGGACAAGCTCGTGCGGGTGGACCAGAGCCCGATCGGCCGCACCCCGCGGTCCAACCCGGCCACCTACACCGGCGTCTGGGACAAGATCCGCACCCTGTTCGCGGCCACGACCGAGGCCAAGGTCCGCGGCTACCAGCAGGGCCGCTTCTCGTTCAACGTCAAGGGCGGGCGCTGCGAGGCGTGCTCCGGGGACGGCACGATCAAGATCGAGATGAACTTCCTGCCGGACGTCTACGTCCCGTGCGAGGTCTGCAAGGGCGCCCGTTACAACCGGGAGACCCTCGAGGTCCACTACAAGGGCAAGACCGTGGCGGATGTGCTGGACATGCCGATCGAGGAGGCCGCGGAGTTCTTCGCGCCGATCACCTCGATCAGCCGGTACCTGACCACCCTGGTGGACGTCGGGCTCGGCTACGTGCGGCTCGGCCAGCCCGCCCCGACCTTGTCCGGCGGCGAGGCGCAGCGCGTCAAGCTGGCGTCGGAGCTGCAGAAGCGGTCCAACGGGCGCACGATCTACATCCTCGACGAGCCGACCACGGGCCTGCACTTCGAGGACATCCGCAAGCTGCTGCTGGTGATCAACGGCCTGGTGGAGAAGGGCAACACCGTCGTGGTCATCGAACACAACCTGGACGTGATCAAGACCTCGGACTGGGTGATCGACATGGGTCCGGAGGGCGGGTCCGGCGGCGGCACGGTCGTCGCGCAGGGCACCCCGGAGCAGGTCGCCGCGGTCCCGGAGAGCTACACGGGGAGGTTCCTCGCCGATCTCGTCACGCCCGCACCGGCGGCGCGCAGGAAGGCTCCGCGGCGGCGCAAGGCCGCCGTGTGACCCGGGCCGCCGGGCGGTCTCACTCACCGTTCCCGTCGGCTGGCGCTGTGTGAGCATCGGCCGGGGGTATGCGGAAGCGCGACCGTTCGGCATCACCGGCGTAACATTCCTGAAACCGCACTGATGCCGCCTTTTCCTAGATTCTGCGGGTCGGCGCGTCGGGGGACATCATGCCGAGCCTGACCGTCCGGCACCGGACGCCACCCGTACGTCGTAGGAGAACGCACACATGACGCTGCTCGTCCCGCCGCCGAACCAGCGCCCCTCGGGCCCGATCCACGACCGGCGGGGCTTCTTCCGCCTGGCAGGCCTCGGCCTGGGCGTCGGTGCCGCGGGGGTCGCCCTCGCCGCCTGCGGCGGTGGCAGCTCCAGCGGCGGCTCGTCCGCCTCGGGCGCCGCCTCGGCCGCACCCGGCGCCTACGGCACCCTCGCCCTCCAGCTGTCCTGGATCAAGAACATCGAGTTCGCGGGCGAGTACATGGCCGACTCGAAGGGCTACTACACCCAGGCGGGCTTCGAGAAGGTCGACCTCGTGACGGGCCCCGTGGACAGCGCGGACGCGCTGGTCCTGGCCAAGAACGTGGACGTCGGCCTCTCGGCGCCGGACGCCACCGCCCGCTTCATCACCGAGCAGGGCGCCCCGCTGAAGATCATCGGCAGCACGTTCCAGAAGAACCCCTTCTGCATCCTCTCCATCGAGGAGGGCAAGCCGATCCGCACGGTGCAGGACCTGATCGGCAAGCGCCTGGGCATCCAGGCGGGCACCAACCAGCAGATCTTCGCCGGCCTGCTCAAGGCCAACGGGATCGACCCGTCCCAGGTCGAGCAGGTCGTCGTGCAGTACGAGCCGACCCCGCTGACGGAGAAGTCGGTCGACGGGTTCATGGCCTACACGACCAACGAGCCGTTCATCGTCAAGGCGGACGGGTTCACCCCGGTCGTGCTGCCCTTCGCGGACAACGGGCTCCCGCTGACCGCGGAGACGTTCACCGTGCTGCAGGAGACCATCGACAACGACCGGGACAAGCTGAAGGCGTTCCTGAAGGCCGAGATCCAGGGCTGGAACGACGCGGTGGCGAACCCGGCCGAGTCCGCGCGGCTCGCCGCCGAGGTCTACGGCAAGGACCTGGGGCTGGACGTCCCGGGCCAGACCGAGCAGATGACGGCGCAGAACGATCTCGTGGTCAGCGCGGACACGAAGGCGAACGGGCTGTTCACCCTCACCGACGCCCTGCAGGGCGAGATCATCAAGGCCCTGGGCGACATCGGCATCTCGATCACCGCGGCCGACCTGTTCGACCTCTCGCTGCTGGACGAGGTCTACTCGGCGGACCCGAGCCTCATCAAGGCCTGACGCGGTACCCGGGACAGCGAGCGGACGCGAGGGAGGACACCGCGTGACGGAGACGACCGAGCAGGCAGCGGCGGCGGGGAAGTACTCGACCACCGATCCGGCGGCGGCCCCCGGGGTCGCCACGGGGATCAACATCCAGGGCCTGCAGAAGGTCTTCACCATGGGCAGGCGGTCCGTGCAGGCGCTGGCCGCCACGGACCTCGGGACCACGCAGAACTCGTTCCTCTCGCTGCTCGGTCCGTCCGGGTGCGGCAAGTCGACGATCCTGCGGATCCTCGCGGGGCTCGAGACCCCGACGGAGGGCACGGCGCTGATCAACGGCCGGTCCACCCGGGAGATCCAGCGCGACCACGAGCTCGGCATCGCCTTCCAGGAGGCGGCGCTGCTGCCGTGGCGGTCGGTCACGAGCAACATCCGGCTGCCCCTGGAGGTCGCCGGGATCACGCCGGAGCCGGGGCTGGTGGACGACCTCATCGAGCTGGTGGGGCTGAAGGGCTTCGAGAAGGCCAAGCCCTCCCAGCTCTCGGGCGGGATGCGGCAGCGCGTGGCGATCGCGCGCTGCCTCGCAGTGCAGCCCACCGTGATGCTGCTGGACGAGCCGTTCGGTGCGCTGGACGACATGACCCGCCAGCGGCTGAACGTCGAGCTGCTGCGGATCTGGACCGAGCGCCCGGCGACCACGCTGATGGTCACCCACGGCATCAGCGAGGCGGTCTTCCTGTCCGACGTGGTGGCCGTGATGTCGCCCCGTCCGGGGCGGATCGCGGAGGTGGTGGAGATCGACCTGCCGCGGCCGCGGCTGCCCGAGCTGCAGCGGACCCCGGAGTTCCACGCCTACGTGGACCGGCTGTCGGAGATCCTGTTCGGCCGCGGTGCCGGCGGGGAGCACTGATGGCCATCGCCGCGGCGCCCGCCGCGGAGGTGCGGCGGTTCGCCGGGCTGCGCGGCGTGCCGCCCTGGGTCGGTGGGGTGCTCGGGGTGGTCGTCATCGTCGTCGCGTGGTGGGTCGCGTCGCTGACCCTCTACCAGGGCAGCGGGGCCATCCCGACGCCGCCGAGCGTTGTCGCGAAGTTCTTCGACGGCGCACAGTGGTCGGCCACGCTGAACAACGCGTCGGGCACCGTGGGCTCCGCGGCCCTGGGGTACCTGTGGGGCAACCTCGGCGCGATCGTGCTGGCGATCCTCGTGCTGCTCGTGCCCGCACTGGAGCCGCTCGCGAACCAGATCGCGGTGGTCACCTACTGCATCCCGCTGGTGGCGATCGGGCCGGTGATCGTGATCGTCGCCGGACGGGACTGGCCGTCCGGTGCGTCGGTCGTCCTGGCGGCGTTGAGCTGCTTCTTCACCACGGCGGTCGGGGCGCTGCTCGGGCTGCGGGCGGCGCCGCGCGCCAGCATCGACCTGATCAAGGCCTACGGCGGCGGCACGTGGACGTCGCTGCGCAAGGTGCAGCTGATCTCCGCGCTGCCCGCGCTGTTCGCCGCCCTGAAGATCGCGGCTCCGGCCGCGTTCCTGGGCGCGATCCTCGCCGAGTACCTCGGCAGCGGCGGCGACTCCACCCTGGGGCGGGCGATCATCGCCGCCCAGACCCAGTCGGACGCGCCGCAGCTGTGGTACCTCGCCCTGGTCAGCGGGATCATCTCCGGCGTCGGGTTCGTGCTCGTCGGGCTGATCGCGCGGCTGGTCACGCCCTGGACGTCGACAGGCGACGTGCCTGCGGGAGGCAAGTGATGAGCGCGGTCGTGGAGAACGCCCCGACGACCGGCCAGGCGTCGGCGACGGTGAGCGGGGGGACCGCCTCGCGGGCCATCGCGCAGAAGGCGGGGCGCGCGGTCCTCACGATCGTCGTCGCGCTGATCGTGCTCGGCCTGCTGTGGCAGCTGCTCCTCACGGTGTTCGACGTGTCCGCGTTCGTGGGCAAGTCGCCGATCAACGTGTTCCAGTACCTGTTCTCCGCCGAACCGCCGCGCGGGATCCGGCCGGCGTCGATGAGCGCCGAGCAGGCCCGGGCGGAGTCGTTCGGCGCCTTGGGGAACACCCTGCTCAACGCCCTGATCGGGTTCGCCTCCGGCATGGTCCTCGCCACCCTGGTGGCCATCGCGTTCGTGCTCTGGAAGCCGGTGGAGTTCGCGTTCATGCCGATCGCGATGCTGCTGCGCTCGGTGCCGCTCGTCGCGATGGCGCCCCTGCTCCTGCTGATCTTCGGGCAGGGGAAGCTGGGCATCGCGGTGATCGCGGCGATCGTCGTGCTCTTCCCGGTTCTGGTGAACGTGGTCGTGGGCCTCAACTCGGCCTCGCCCCAGTCCCTGGACCTGATCGCGGTGAACGGCGGGTCGGCACTGACCGCGCTCGTCAAGGTGCGCATCCCCTCCGCCCTGCCCGAGTTCCTCGCGTCGATGCGGATCTCCGTGCCGGGCGCGTTCGTCGGCGCGATGCTGGCGGAGTGGCTCGTCGGGTTCAGCGGGATGGGCGGCGTGCTGTCCGGCTACCGCGGGGCGGGCAACTACGGCGGCGTCTGGACGATCGTGACGCTCTCGGTCGTCGCGAGCATCGTGCTGTACGAGGTGGCGACGGTCTTCGAGGCCTGGGTCCTGAGCCGGTGGGGCCCGAACGCGGGCGTCAGCGCAGGCTGAGCATCATGGAGCCACAACTGTCGTTTCGGGGCCCGACAACGACAGTTGTGGCTCCATGACGCCGTGGGTCAGAGCGGGAACTGTCGGTACGCGGGGCGGAGCAGGGCACGTACCTGGCGTCTCCGCACCGTGATCACCAGGTCGGGGACCTGGTCCAGGAGGGCGCCGGGCTCCGGGCTCGCTGGGACGAGCCTGCCGAGATCGATCTCGGGGGACTCGAAGAACGCGTGCAGCAGCTCACCGAGTGACGCCGCCTGCTGCTCGACGACGGGTTCGGGTGCCGAGCTCGACCCGCGGCGGCGCCGCAGGTTGGCCAGCAGGGTCTCGCGGTCGCGGCCGCGCAGGGCCAGCACCTCGAAGGGGTCCGCGTCGAACCGCTCCGCGAGCAGGTAGAACACCGCGGCCAGGTGCTTGCACGGCACCGTCGCGTCCGGGCAGGTGCAGTCCATCGTGAGGTCCCGCTGCGTGGCGGGGAACAGGCTCAGCCCGACGCCGGCGAACACCTCCTCGATCTCCGGCGGCATCCCGCCCGCCAGCAGCGCGGCGGCGTACCAGGCGTCCTCCGCCAGGGCCTGCTCCGCGCGGCCCCACTCCGCCTTGCCCCAGGCCGGGACCCCGATCCGCACCTTGTACGGCGTGGGCCGGGTGCCCTGCACGAGCGCGACGACGGACCCGGCGTCGACCTCGCAGGACACGATCTGGCCCGCCCGGGCGTAGGTCTTGCCGCGCGCCATCCGACCGCCGACGCCGATCTCCTCCAGCACGGCGACGAAGCGCCTCGACCACCAGGTGCGGGCCACCCCGTCCGCCCGGACCCCGTTCTCGACGGCGATCCGGCGCTTCGGGTGGTCCTCCTCGGCCCAGAAGGGCTGGTCACTCATCTCCCACCGCCTCCGCGCCCAGGGCGAACACGGTCCTCAGCTCGCTCGTGGACAGCTCGGTGAGCCACCCCTCGCCGTCGCTGATCACCATGTCCGACAACGCCTTCTTCGACTCGATCAGGGCGTCCACCCGCTCCTCGACGGTGCCCGGGCAGACGAACTTGCGCACCTGGACGTTCCGCTGCTGGCCGATCCGGAACGCCCGGTCGGTCGCCTGGTCCTCCACGGCCGGGTTCCACCACCGGTCGACGTGGATGACGTGGTTGGCGGCGGTGAGCGTGAGCCCGGTACCGCCCGCCTTGAGCGACAGCAGGAACACCGACGGCCCGTCCGCGGACTGGAAGCGCTCCACCATCGCGTCCCGCTGCTTCTTGGGCGTGCCGCCGTGCATGTGCAGGATCTCCTGGTCGAACCGGGCGGACAGGTGCGGCACCAGCATCGCGGCGAACTCGGTGAACTGGGAGAACAGCAGCACCTTGTCGCCCTCGGCGAGGATCTCGCCCAGGAGCTCCTCGAGCCGGGCGACCTTGCCGGAGCGCCTGCCGAGGGGCGAGCCGTCGTGCAGCAGGTGGGCGGGGTGGTTGCAGACCTGCTTGAGCTTGGTCATGGCCGCGAGGACGTTGCCCCGGCGCTGGATCCCCTGGCTGTCCTCGATCTTCTCCATCATGTCGTCGACGATCGTGCGGTAGAGCGAGGCCTGCTCCCGGGTGAGCCGGTACTCCTGCCGGATCTCGATCTTCTCGGGCAGGTCGTCGATGACGGTCGGATCGGTCTTGAGCCGGCGCAGCAGGTACGGGCGGGTCATGGCGCGCAACGTCTCCGCGGCCTCGGGGCTCCCGTGCCGCTCGATCGGCACGGCGAACCGCCTGCGGAACGCCTCCGGGGTGCCGAGCATGCCGGGGTTGAGGAAGTCCATCACCGACCACAGTTCGGCCAGCCGGTTCTCCATGGGCGTGCCGGTGAGGGCGATGCGGTGGCCTGCGACGATCCGGCGGGCCGCCTTCGACGGCGCGGCGTGGGCGTTCTTGATCGCCTGCGCCTCGTCCAGCACCAGGCGGTGCCAGGCGTGTGACTCCAGATCCTCGACGTCCCGCGCCGCCGTGCCGTAGGTGGTGACGACGATGTCGGTGTCCGCCAGGACCTCCGCCAGCCGCTCGCCCTTGGCCCGGCCCGCGCCGTGGTGGGCGTGGACCCGGAGGTCGGGGGCGAAGCGGGCCGCCTCCCGCTGCCAGGTCCCGACCAGGGACATCGGGCAGAGGATCAGGGTGGGGCCGCGCCGTTCGCCGGCGCGTTCGCGTGCCTCCAGGGCCAGGAGCTGGATCGTCTTGCCCAGGCCCATGTCGTCCGCGAGGCAGGCCCCGAGACCGAGGCTCGCGAGGAAGGACAGCCAGGACAGGCCGCGCTTCTGGTACGGCCGCAGGGTCGCGCGGAACGACGCCGGCGGATCGAGGGGCTCGAGGGTGCGGTCCGCGGTGCCGCGCAACAGGTCCCCGACCCAGCCCTCGGCCGTGACGGCGGTGACCGGCAGCGGCGTGTCCAGCCTGCCCTGCGCGATGCCCAGCGTCTCGGCGACGGTGTGCGCCCGGCGCGTGCTCTGCGTGCGCAGGAACTCCAGGCCGCGGGCGAGGGCCTGTTGGTCCACCGACACCCACTGGCCGCGGATCCGCACCAGCTTGGCCTTGGCGGCCACCAGCGCGGCGATCTCCTCCTCGTCGAGCTCCTCGTCCCCCGCGGCCATCGTCCAGCGGAACCGCGCGAGCTCCTCGCGGCCCAACCCGCCGCGCGTGACGACGCCGGGTGCGCCGGGGGAGGACACGGACAGCTTGAGCCCCAGCGGTTTCCGGCCGTTCCACCCGGCGGGCAGCTGGACCCCGAACCCGGCGGCGAGCAGCCGCGCGGCGTCCTCGGTGAGGAACCGGTGGGTCTCCTCGATGTCGAGGTCCAGCTCCTCGGGGCGGGCGCTGCGCAGGGCGGGGGTCAGCCCGGGAAAGACCAGCGCGGCGCGGCCCAGCTCGGCGAGCAGCAGCTCCTGGGCCGAGGTGATCAGAGGGTCGGCCCGGCCCGCCCACACGTCCTCCGCGGGCACGATCAGGCTCGGGTCCTCGGTCGACTGGAGCTGGAACTCCAGGACCCAGCGCGTGCCGTCCCCAGTCTGGTCCAGCGGGTCGTCCCCGGGGTCCGCGGGATCGTGCAGCGTGTCGATCTCGGCGAGCCGGAACGTGGCGCGCGCCGGGCCGGTCTCCTCGGTGGTGACCGCGTCCCACGGCTCGAGCGCGGCCGCCAGCGTGGCCAGCTCGCGCTCCGGCGCCTCGAAACGCGAGTCGGCTGCGCCGAGCGCGGCCAGCCAGGCCTCGGTGGCGGGCATCGACTTCGGGGCCCGGCCGGTGCGTGGCGGGACCAGGGAGACGATCTCGGACGCCCGGCCGAGCCGCTCCCGGACCGCCGCGTCGACGAACACCGCCAGCGCGTCGTCCACCAGCAGGTCCGGCGCATGGCCCGCCACGTCCCCTGCGCGGCGCTGCTCGGCACGCCCCACCGGTGGCAGCGCCTCGACGAGCGACCGGCGGGCCACCGCGTCGAGCCCCTGGACGACGGGCCGCCACCGCGCCTCCGGACCGGGCCGCAGCGTGGGCAGGACGCGGCCCCGGGTCACGAGGTCGTCCGCGAACTCGCGCAGCGCCCGTAGGTGGGCGACGGACCGCCCGTACCGCACGTCCTCCGCCGGATCGTCCAGCTCCGCCGGGTCGACGACGACGCCCGGGACCGACCAGGGCATCAGCGTGAGCTCGGCCGACCGGCGCCCGGAAGGCTTGGCGCGCACCAGCTCCGGGGAGTCCACCGGCCCGCCGGAGCGCGAGGGCAGGAGCAGGTTCACCGACGTCTGCTTGCCCGGGTGGATCCCCGCGAGCTGGGACGCGGGTGCGGCGAAGGGATGTGGTCGCGCCGAGCGCAGCGACCGACGCGCGGTGGTGGCGGGCCGCTGCCCGTCCTCGGCCCACAGCACGGCACCCCGACCGGGGGACCAGAACGCGTGGACGACCAACACCCGCCCAGGCTACGAGGACCCCCCGACACTTCCGCGCCGGCCCGCTCCGCACAGGCGAGCGCTCCCTTCCACCCGTGGAGCGATATCCAGGCCGACGAGTGTCACGGGAGCGCGGCGGCGGGAGCGCTCGTGTCACGTTCGGAATGATCACCGGGTGCGGGGGTCACGGGGGCGCGGTAGCGGCAGCGCTCGTGTCACGTTCGGAATGATCACTGGTGCGGGCGTCACGGGAGCGCGGTAGCGGCAGCGCTCGTGTCACGTTCGGAATGATCACTGGTGCGGGCGTTGCAGGAGCGTGGCGCGGGAGCGTTCGTGTCACGCTCGGAACGATCTTTGCGCAGGCGGGTGTGCGGGCGTGGCGGGAGCGCCGTGGGCGGAGCGCTCCCGTGACAGTCGCAGTGGGTGTGCAGCGAATGTGACAGGAGCGCGGTTGCACGAGCTCTCCAGCCACACTCGCGATCTCCGCACGCGAGTGTGACGTGAGTGCAGAGCTGCGAACAGTGGCGTCACGCTCGCAAGGATCTTGCGGGCGAGTGCGACGGGAGCGCAGCTGCGGGAGCGCTCTCGTCACGTTCGGAACGATCTGTGCGGCGAGCGGCGGGCGTGGCGGATCAGGAGCGGTGTCGCCGGTGCGCTCCCGTGACCGTTGGCGTGGGTCCGCGGCGAGTGTGACGAGAGCGCGGTTGCCAGAGCCCTCCCGTCGCACTCGGCGTGATCTCTCCAGGCGAGTGTGACCGGCGCGCAGTTGCGCGGGCGCTCCCGTCACCGTCGG
This sequence comes from Pseudonocardia oroxyli, assembly GCF_900102195.1. Taxonomy (GTDB): domain Bacteria; phylum Actinomycetota; class Actinomycetes; order Mycobacteriales; family Pseudonocardiaceae; genus Pseudonocardia; species Pseudonocardia oroxyli. The sequence continues at coordinate 373,799 of NZ_FNBE01000003.1, read as the reverse complement.
AGTGATCACCGCTGCTGAGTGGCACGGAAGCGTTCTGATCACCTACACGGGGGAGCGCACGCCGTTCCGAGGTGGGGGACTCGCGGCTCCACGGGGCGGTGTGACGGGAGCGCGGTGCTGGGCGCGCTCCCGTCACGCCCGGAACGATCGCTGCGGCGAGTGTGTCGGGGCGGCGCTCCTCAGAGGCCGTAGAGCGGGCGGGCCTCCACCGGGACCAGGTCCTGGTAGTCCTCGTGCTTGGCGATCCAGCCGCGGATGAAGGGGCAGTCGGGGTAGACCGCCAGGCCCCTCGTGCGGGCGGCGTCGAGCGCGAAGCGCGCCAGCTTTCCGCCGAGGCCCTGGCCCTCGTAGGCCTCGTCGATCTCGGTGTGGATGAAGCGGATCGTGCCGGGTTCGGTGCGGTACTGGGCGAAGCCCGCCAACCTCCCGTCGACGTGGATCTCGAAGCGGGACCACTCGGGCACGTCCAGGACCATCGGCTCGCTCACGAGGTCGATCCTCCCAGGCCGCCGTGCGGGACGTACGTCGCGGGGATCACGCCGAGCCTGCCCTTCTGGTAGTCCTCGAACGCGGTCATGACCTCCTCGCGGGTGTTCATCACGAACGGGCCGCCCCACGCGACCGGCTCCCGGATGGGCCGCCCGCCCAGCACGACGACGTCGAGCGCGGGGGTGCGCGAGTCCTGCCCGACGTTGCCCGCCACGGTGATCAGGTCACCGGGGCCGAAGACGGCGAGCTGCCCCTCGCGGATCGGCCGGTCGTCCCGCCCGACGGTCCCCGCGCCCGAGAGCACGTAGACCAGCGCGTTGAAGTCCCGGCGCCAGGGGAGCCGCATGCGCGCGCCGGGGGAGACGGTCGCGTGCATCATCGCCATCGGGGTGTAGGTGGAGCCCGGGCCCTCCAGCCCGGCGAGCGAGCCCGCGATCACCCGGATCAGCGCGCCGCCGTCCGGTGTGGTGAGCAGGGCGGCCTCCGCGGCGCGCAGGTCCTGGTACTTCGGCTGCAACCACTTGTCGGCCTTGGGCAGGTTGACCCACAGCTGCAGCCCGTGGAAGAGCCCGCCGCTCGCGACCAGCGCCTCCGGGGGCTTTTCGATGTGCAGCAGGCCGCTGCCCGCCGTCATCCACTGGGTGTCGCCGTTGGTGATCGACCCGCCGCCGCCGTGGGAGTCCTGGTGCTCGAACTCGCCGTCGAGGATGTAGGTGACCGTCTCGAAGCCGCGGTGCGGGTGCCAGGCCGTGCCCTTCGGCTCGCCGGGCGCGTACTCGACCTCACCCATCTGGTCCATGTGCAGGAAGGGGTCCAGGTCGCGCAGCTCGACGCCCTGGAAGGCGCGCCGGACCGGGAAGCCCTCCCCCTCGTACCCGCGCGGCGCGGTGGTGATCGAGCGGACGCCGCGGTCGAGGTCGGTGGGGCCGGGTTCGGGGACGCGCGGCAGGACGGTCACGTCGGCGACGGTGACGGCGGGCATCGGGACCTCCGGGAGGAGTGGGCAGGTACTTGCACTCGCAACAACATGGGCGGGTCTCGCTCTGTTCCCCCGGGTACGTTCGCGCTGGGATCATCTCCGGCGCAAGGGAGCACCGCATGCAGACCGTTCTCGAGAAGCTGACCTTCCTCGAGGGGCCGCGCTGGCGCGACGGCCGGGTGTGGGTCAGCGACTTCTACACCCACCGGGTGCTGAGCGCGAACAAGGACGGCTCCGACCTGCGGGTGGAGGCCGCGGTGCCCGCCCAGCCGTCCGGCACCGGGGTGCTGCCGGACGGGCGGCTGCTCATCGTGTCCATGCGCGACCAGCGCATCCTGCGCCGCGAGCAGGACGGCACGCTGGTCACCCACGCCGACCTGAGCCCGCTGGCCACGGGGGTGCTCAACGACATGGCGGTCGACCCGCAGGGCCGCTGCTGGGTCGGCTGCTTCGGGTTCGACCTGATGAACGGCGCCCCGATGGAGTCGGCCGTGCTGATCCGGGTGGACCCGGACGGCTCGGCCGTGGTCGTCGCCGACGAGATGTTCTTCCCCAACGGCTCCGTCTGTGACGGACGCACGCTGGTGGTGGCGGAGAGCTTCGGCGAGCGGCTGACCGCGTTCGACGTCGGGGGCGACGGGGCCCTGTCGAACCGCCGGGACTGGGCCCGCTTCGGCGACCCCCCGACCTCGCGGGACATCTCCGAGGTGCTTCCGTCTCTCACCGTCGTCGCCGACGGCATCGCGGAGCCGGACGCCGAGGGTGCCATCTGGGTGGCCGACGCCGACCACCACCGCGCCCTGCGGGTGCGGGAGGGCGGCGAGATCGCGGCCGAGCTGGCCATCCCCGACGGGCTGAACACCTACGCGGTGGCGCTGGGCGGCGCGGACGGCAGGACCCTCTTCCTGGCCTGCGCCCCGAGCTTCCTCGAGCACGAGCGGGCGCACACCCGGGACGCGGTGCTGCTCGCCACGCGGGTCGAGGTCCCCGTGGGATCAGCGCCGGCATGACCGACTGGCTCGCACGGGCCGCGGCGCACCCGGTCGCCCGACTCGCCACGATCCGCCCCGACGGCACGCCCCGGCTCGTCCCCATCACGTTCGCGGTGGTGGACGGGCTGGTGTGCTCGGTGGTGGACGAGGTGAAACCCAAGCGCAGCACCCGGTTGGCGCGGCTCGCGGACGTCGAGCGCGACCCCCGGGTCGCCGTCCTGGTGGACCACTACGCCCCGGACTGGACCGAGCTGTGGTGGGTGCGGATCGACGGCACGGCACACGTCGTCGACTCGGGCGGGCTGTGGGAGCGGGCGCTGGGGGCGTTGCGCGCCAAGTACCCGCAGTACGCGGAGGCCGACCCCCGCGGCCCGGTCCTGGTCCTGACCCCCACGTCCGTCCGGGGCTGGTCCGGGTAGGTCGTGAGCGGCGATGGTCGCTCTGGCGACCATCGCCGCTCATGAGGCCTCGAGGAACCCGGCGATGGTGGACTCGACGAGGGCGGGGCGCTCCAGGTGCGGAACGTGCCCGCAGTGGGGGAACAGCAGGTCGACCGGGCCCCGGGCCAGATCCCGGACCGCCAGCACGTGGACGTCGCTGCCGTAGGGGTCCTCCGTGCCCTGGATCCCGAGGACCGGGCAGGTGATGCCGGGCAGCTCCGGTCGCAGGTCCCAACCCTCGAAGGCCGGGTCGAGCCAGACGTCGTTCCAGTTGCGGAAGGTGGTCGCGGCGTCCCGGTGGTGGCGGGCCATCCGACGCGCCAGGTCGCCCGCGTCGAAGGCCGCGCGGGCCGAACGGATCGTCTCCAGCGCGAACGGTTCCACCAGCACGTGCGGGGCCAGCACGACCAGGCCGGACACGGGCAGCGCCGCGGCGGCGAGCAGCGCGATCGAGCCACCGTCGCTGTGCCCCACCAGGACCGGTTCGCCGAGACCGAGCTCCGCGATCAGCATCGGGACGACCGTGGTCGCCTCCTCGTGCATGAACGACGGCGTGCGCGGTCCGGGTGGGAGCTCGGAGAACCCGTGGCCCAGCCGGGAGTACGCCACCACCCGACGCCCGGTCGCCGCGGCGAGCCGCTCCGGGAAGCCCTTCCACAGTCCCACGGACCCGAGCCCCTCGTGCAGGAACAGCAGCGCGGGACCCGCGCCGGGGACGTCGAGCACCTCGTGGCCGTGGATCACGGAAGGAGTGCTACCAGCTTCCTCGGCGCGACGCACCGGTAGGCCTCGGTGACGATCTCCTCGATCTCGGCCCAGTCCACCTCCACGTCCAGGTAGACGCCCAGCCAGCCGCGGTGCCCGACGTACGGCGGGCGGAAGAAGCGCGTGGGCTCCGCCGCGACCAGCTCCTCCTGTGTCCCGGGGGGCGCGGCGCACCAGAAGGCGAGCCGGTCGTCGTGGTGGTGGTCGGCGAAGGACACGAACACCTTGCGGCAGAACCAGGTCGGCTCGCCGTGGCTGATCCGCTCCGTCGCCTCCGGGAGCGCCAGGCACAGCGCCCGGAGCCGGTCGAGCGCCGAGGTGGGCCCCGTCACGGGCGGTACGTCCCGAAGCACCAGACGTTGCCCTCGGGGTCGGCCACCGCGAACTCGCGGGAGCCGTAGGGCTGGTCGACCGGCTCCTGGACGACCTCGGCGCCGCCGACCCGGGCGTAGAGCGCATCCGGGTCGGCCGCCGTGAGGTAGAGGACGGCGCGGCCGGTGTCGAAGCGGGGGTCGCCGCTGCGCGGTCCGAGCAGCAGCGTCGAGTCCTCCCACCGGACCTCGGCGTGCGCCACGGTCCCGTCGTCCGCCGTCGCCACCCGGCCCTCGGTGAGCCCCAGCGTGCCGACGAGGAAGTCGAGGGCGGCGCGCGGATCGTCGTAGCGGAGCGTCGCGTGGATTCCCATACCGGAAACCTAGGACGACCCGGCGGTCATGTCTTGAACGAATGCGCGCGGCGGCAGTCCGGCCAGGTCGCGGAACTCCCTGGTCAGGTGGGCCTGGTCGCTGTAGCCGCAGAGCGCGGCGACCGTCCCGGGCGCCTCGCCCCCCACGACCAGGCGCGCGGCGCGCTCGAACCGCAGCACGCGCGCGGCCGTCTTGGGCGCCACGCCGATCTGGGAGCGGAACCGCGTGAGCAGGTGGCGCCTGCTCCACCCGGTCTCGGCCGCGAGGGCGCTCACCGCGATCCCGCCCGCGTTGCGCCGCAACAGGTTCCAGGCGTGCGCAACCTCCGGGTCGGGGAGCCGACGGTCCTCGGCGAGCAGCCGCTCGGCCAGGAATCCTTCGAGCGCGGCGAAGCGCGTCGGCCAGTCGGGGAGGTCGGCGAGCCGGTGCGGAAGCGCCGCCAGCGCAGGGTCGAGCCGGTCGAGGGTCGGGACGAGGTCGGCCAGGTCGGAGCCGGGCCTGCGCAGCAGCACGAACGCGCCGATCGGCGTGAGGTCCACCTGCATGCCGTGCTGGTGGCCGGTGAACTCGGTGAGCACGGCCGCGGTGTGCAGGCCCGCGAGGAACGACCGCGGGGCGGAGGGGCCCGCCGGGCCGACCAGCCGCAGCTCGGGACCGAACCCCAGGATGAGCGTGCAGGACCCGACCGGCGCCTGACGGCGGCGTAGTGGGGCCGAGCTGTACTCCCGGTAGCCCTGGAGCCTGCGCACGAAGGGCCGCAACGCGGGCGGCGGTCGCCGCTCGACGTACTCTCCCTCCATCCGTGCAGTGTGCCGCGTATCGCCCATCCGGCGCCGGCACCCATAATGCGGCCATGGACGGGCTGGCGGCATCGGTCGTCGAGCAACTGCCCCTGGGACTGTTCGCCCTGGATCCCGCGGGTCGGGTGCTGCTGTGGAGCGCGGAGGCCGCGCGGCTGACGGGCTGGCCCGCGGACGAGGTGCTCGGCGAGATCCCGTTCGACCACGACCGGACCCCGGTGGACCGGGCGGGGGCGCAGGCCCTGTTCGACGCGGCCCGCGCGGGCCGGGTCTCGGTGCCGCTGCCCGCGAACGTCCCCACCGGGCGCACCCTGTTCGTCCACGCGGGGCCGGGCACGGGTGGGGTCGGGATCGTCGGCGCCCTGCAGGACGCCTCCGACGCGCGGGCGGGCACCGAGGCCTTCTCGCTGTTGGACGCGTTGTGGCAGAACGCCCCCGTCGGGTTGGCGTACTTCGACACGGACCTGCGGTACCGCAGGCTGAACACGGCGATCACCACGATGGACGGCGGCACGGAGGACGGGCGGAACGGGCGCACCGTCGAGGAGCTGCACGGCGAGACGGGCGTCCGGATCGGCGAGGTCATGCGCGAGGTGATCGCCACCGGCGTCCCGCGCACCGACTGGCCGCTCACCGGCAGGCTGTGGCAGGGACACGGCCCCGAGCAGTCCTGGATGATCAACTGCTATCCGGTGCGCGACCGCAACGGGTCCGTCCTCGGGGTGGGGCTCGTGGTCCTGGACGTCACGGAGTCCGAGCAGTCCCGCCGCGAGCTGGCCGAGCTCGCCGCGGCGCGCGAGCAGGTGCTGCGCCGCTACCGCAGCCTCGTCGACGCGACCGCTTCGGCGGTCTGGATCCGCGAGTCGGACGGCAGCGCGCGCGAGGACTCGCCGAGCTTCCGGGCGGTGTCGGGACAGAGCCGGGAGGAGTACCTGGGCTGGGGTTTCCTCGACGCCGTGCACCCGGCCGACCGGGCGGGCAAGCGGGCGGCGTGGGCGGCGGCCGTGGCGCGCGGCGCGGACTTCGAGCACGTCCACCGGCTGCGCGCCGGACGGGGCTGGCGCCGGTACCGGTCCCGCGCCGTGCCGGTGCTGGAGGACGGCGTGGTCGTCGAGTGGGTCGGCACCGAGACCGACATCGACGACGAGTGGCGCTCGCGGCACCGGCTCGACGTCCTGGCGGGCGCCACCCTCGCCGTGAACACCGCGCTGGACCCGGAGACCGAGCTGCTGGCCCTCGCCGACGCCGTCGTCCCCGAGTTCGCCGACCTCTGCCGCGTCTACCTCGTGGACGACACCGAGGCACCCGCGCCCGGCAGGCCCGTGCGCGGGCGGCGCTGGGTCACCCGGGCCGCGCCCGGGCTGCCCCCGGTGCCCGGCGCGGCCGACGGGACCACCGACGGGGCGGCGCGGTTCGTGTTCGGCCCCGACCACCCGCTGGCCAGGGCCGTGCGGACCCGGCGGCCGGAGCTGGAGCTGGACCCGATCGAGACCGACCACTGGGCGGGCACCCCGGAGATGTTCGAGTGGGCGCGCGCGGTCGGGATGAACTCCCGGCTCGTGGCGCCGGTCCTCTCCGGTGGCCGGGTCACGGCCGGGCTGCTGTTCGCGAGCTGCGGCGACCGGCCCGAGTACACCCCGGACGACCTGGCACTGGTCACCGAGCTCGCGGCGCGGGCGTCGGCGGCGGTGGAGCACGGTCGGCGGTTCCAGCAGACGCGCCAGGTGTCCCTGGCGCTGCAGGAGTCGATGCTGACCGAGCCGCCCGCCATGGCGGACATCGGCATCGGCGGGCTGGAGGTGGCCTGCCGCTACCGGCCCGCCGCGGCGGAGCTCGAGGTCGGCGGCGACTGGTACGACGTGTTCCGGCTCCCGTTCGGCGACCTCGCCCTCGCCGTCGGAGACGTCGCGGGGCACGATCTCGCCGCCGCGGCGACGATGGGGCAGCTGCGGAGCATGTTGCGCGCCTTGGCCTACGACACCGACGGGGCGCCGTCGGACGTGCTGCGCCGGTTGGACCGGGTGGCCTCGCGGCTCGACGTCACGCGGTTCACCACGCTCGTCCACGGGCGGATCCTGGTGCGCGGCGGGGGGATGGTGTTCCGCTGGTCGAACGCCGGGCACCCCGTCCCCCTGCTGATCGACGCCGACGGTGCGGTCGAGCACATCGGCGGCGCCGTGGACGTCGTGCTGGGGGTGGACCCGGAGCGGCTGCGCCACGACCAGGAGGTGCCACTGCCGCCCGGCTCGACCCTCGTGCTCTACACCGACGGCCTCGCGGAGCGCCGGGACGATCCCGACGACTGCGCGGACCGCGCCCTGCTCGCCCTGGCCCGGTCCGGCGCCGCGCTGGGCCTGGAGGAGCTCTGCGACCACCTGGTCGCGGGGACGCCCGCGGACACCGGTGACGACATCGTGGTGCTGGCGGTCCGGTGCACGAGCTGATCGCGCGGGCGCGCGGTCTCGCGGGCACCCCCGCGGTCCCCGTCGTCCTCGGCATCACCGGACCACCGGGCGCGGGCAAGACCACGCTCGCCCGTGCGGTCGTGGCGGCCGTGCCCGGCGCGGTGCACGTGCCGATGGACGGGTTCCACCTGGCGGACGTCGCGTTGGACGGGCTCGGCCTGCGGGACCGCAAGGGCGCACCGGAGACCTTCGACGCGGACGGGTACGTGGCGCTGCTGCGCCGGATCCGGGCGGGCGAGGCGGTGTGGGCGCCGATGTTCGAGCGGGACCTGGAACAGCCGCTGGCCGGGGCCATCCGGGTACCCGCCGGGGCGCCGCTGGTCGTGACCGAGGGGAACTACCTGCTGCTCTGGCCCGCGGTGGCCGCCGCGCTCACCGAGGTCTGGTACTGCGACCCGCCCGCGAGCGTGCGGCGCGAGCGCCTCGTCGCCCGGCACGTGGAGTTCGGGAAGAGCCCGGCCGACGCCGAGGCGTGGGTGGCGCGGGTGGACGAGCCGAACGCACGGCTCGTCGAGTCCACGAGAGAACAGGCGGACCTGCTGGTCCCGTGATCCCTCAGCCGCAGGGGGTGACGCTGCAGTCGGGGGCGGGCTGGTCGGGGGCGGTGCGGCCCTCGGGGGCGAGCAGCCCGCGCTCCCGCGGGTCCGCGGACTGCTGCTGCGGTGGCACGGGGCCGGTGCCGTCGGCGGGAGCGCCGGGCTGCGGCCCGGCCGGTGGCACGCCGTCGGGCGGGGGAGGGGCCGGGGTGTCGGCCGCGGGCGGGACCTCCGCCTGCGTGGTCGGCTCCGGGGTGGGGGTCGGCGTCGGCGTCTCGTTCGGCGGCAGCTCCGACGCCCGCTCGCCGATCGGGGTGTACCCGCCGAAGCTCTGCGGCGGCTGGTCCGCGACGGCCTCCTTCATGAAGGTCTGCCACACCTCGCCCGGCAGCGACTTCCCCTCGATCGGGGTGCCCGACGCCGTCCGGATGGGGGAGTTCATGTCGGTGCCGACCCAGACCGTCGTCGCGAGGCCGGGGGTGAAGCCGGAGAACCAGGCGTCGTTGTTCTCGCCCTCGAACCGCGACTGCACCGTGCCCGTCTTGGCCGCGACCGGCCTGCCGATCGAGCGGTCGTCCGCGGGCGCGACGTCCAGCATGGCCTCCACGGTGTTGCGGGCCACCCGCTCGCTGAACCGGCGCTCGCCGGTGGCGTCGGGCGCCTCGTAGAGCACCCGGCCGTCCGCGGTGACGACCTTGGAGATGAAGTGCGGCGCATGCCAGACCCCGCCCGCCGCGATCGTCGCGTACGCCGACGCCAGCTCGACGGGGGTGACCTCCTTGTTGCCCAGGGCGAGACGCGCGTCGGGGTCGTCGAGCGGGGAGGTGATGCCGGCGGCGCGGGCGGCCGCGGCGACGTTCTCCGGACCGACCTTCGCCGCGAGCGTCGTGAAGATGACGTTGTTGGACAACGTCATCGCCTGCTTCACGTCGCAGCGGGGGCAGTCCGCGCCGTCCGCGTTGCGGGGGCCGCCCTGCTCGTTGCCGTCGAACACGGTGCCGAGCCCGATCGGCGGGTCGTGCATCAGCGCGGCCAGCACCACGAACGGCTTGAACGTGGAGCCCGGCTGCTTGCTGACCCGCGCGTAGTCGAGGCCGACGCCGTTGTCCCCGCCGTAGTAGGCCTGGATGCCGCCGGTGTTCGGGTCGATGGCCACGACCGCGCTGCGCAGGTTGTCCGGCTGCCCGGCCAAGGCCTCCTGTGCCGCGTCCACCGCCTTCTCCTGCTGGGTGGGGTCGATCGTCGTGGTGATCGTGAGGCCCGCCTGCGACATCTCCTGGTCGGAGATCCCCAGGGAGTCCAGCTCGGCCTTCACCGCGTTCACGACGTGGCCGCGGCTGTCCGCGAACGAGCCCGTGCCGCCGACCTTGCGCTGCTGGGTGGCGGGGAAGGTGGCGGCGGCGCGGTCGCCGGGGGACAGCCAGCCCTCGCCGACCATGCCGTCCATCACGAAGTCCCAGCGCTGCACCGCCTTCTGCGGGTCGATCGCCGGGTCCCACCGCGACGGGGACTGGATGACACCCGCCAGCAGCGCCCCCTCCGCCGGGGTCAGCTGCCCGACGTCCTTCGCGAAGTACGCCTGCGCCGCGGACTGGATGCCGTAGGCGCCGCGTCCGAAGTAGATGGTGTTCAGGTAGTCGGTGAGGACCTCGTCCTTCGACTTCTCCTGGCTCACCTTCAGGCTGACGATCAGCTCCTTGTACTTGCGCCACAGCGTCGCCTGGTCGCCGACCAGGGCGTTCTTGACGTACTGCTGGGTGATCGTCGAGCCGCCGCCGGAGCCGCCGCGCAGCTGGTTCCACACCGCCCGGGCGATGCCGGTGACGTCGAACCCGGGGTTGGAGTAGAAGCTGCGGTCCTCGGCCGCGAGCACGGCCTCCCGGACGTGCGGCGGGATCTGGTCGAAGGACACCTTCGTGCGGTTGCCCGCCTCCGGGACGAGCCGGGTCAGGTCGGAGCCGTCGGCGTAGGAGATCGTCGCGACCTGGTTGTTGACCGCCTGGTCGGCGGTCGGCACGGCGAACGCCAGGTAGCCGATCCCGAGCAGCAGCAGCGGCACCCCGACGACGAGCCCGAGGCCGGCCGCGACCGACCACAGGATCGTGCGGCGGCGCCGCGCCGCACGCTGCGCGGGGGTCATCGCGGCGAGCCGGGCGCGGGCGCCGGGGCCGAAACGCCGCCGCAGCAGGTCCACGGGCGCGAACACACCCCGGCGGATCGGGTGCACCGGCTCGGACGCGGCCGGGATCCCGGTGCTCAGCCCGCCGCCGCCGGTGGGGCGGCGGCTGTCGGGGGTCTGCCACCAGCCCACCCCGGAGCGTTTGCCCGCCCGACGACGTCCGCTCGGCGCCGGGGCCGTGTGCCTGGTCGGCGCGTTCAGAGTGGTGTCGTCGGGGTCGGTGGTGGCGGCCGTGGTCGCCCGGGTGCGGGTGGTGCGCGTCGACGCCGTGCGGTCGGGGGTTGTGCGGTCGGGGGTCGTGCGGTCGGGAGTTGTGCGGTCCGGGGTCGTGCGGTCGGAGCTCAGCCCGCGGGGGGATCGGCCGGGTTCCTCGCGGTCCGCGGGGCGGATTGTGCGGCCAGAGTCCGGACGGCCGGGGTTCGCGCGGCCGGGGTTCGTGCGGCCGGGGTTCGTGCGGTCGGCACTCGGGCCGACGTCCCCGGTGTGCGGACGGCCCGCGTGCTCGGGGTCCGCCGGGCGGACCGTGCGGGCGGTGGTCGGACGGTCCGGGCCCGTGTCGTCGGTGCTCGGGCGGTCCGAGCGCGAGCGGGCGGGGCCGGGCGGGGCGGTGCGCTCGGGGTCCGAGGGGCGGCCCGTGCGGGCGGTGGTCGGACGGTCCGGGCCCGTGTCGTCGGTGCTCGGGCGGTCCGAGCGCGAGCGGGCGGCGCCGGGCGGGCCGGTGCGCTCGGAGTCCGAGGGGCGAACGGTGCGGTCGAGGCGCGGGCCCACGCCCGCGGAGCCGGCGGGGCCCGGTGTCATCGCGCCCGGAACGCCCGGTGCCGGACCGGATGATCTCGACCCGGCCGGCGGCGGGCCCGACGAGGCGGGACCCGCCGATGCCGGCCCGACCGGTCCCGACCCGGCCGCCGCCGGCCCGACCGGTCGCGATCCGGCCGACCCGGGACGGGCCGGTGCGGGAGCGGCGGATCCCGGCGCGGCCGAGCGGCCCGCGGGAGGGCGGACGGATCCCGGCGTGGCACTCCCCGCCGGACCCGCCTGCGGCACGTCGGCGCTGTTGCGTTGTTCCAAGGCCCGGCGGAGGAGCTCGGCATGCCGGGACCGCGGTCCCTGCGGTCCCCGCGGGCCGTCCGCGCCGTCGGGTCCGGAGGTGCCGGAGTCGGGCGCGGTGCGGGCCGCCGGCACCGACCGGCCCTCGGACGGGGGGACGGACGCACCGGGCCGAGCCGGGCCGTGGCCGCCTCCGCGCACGCTCGTCCTCCCTCGCCGTCCGGTGCACCCGGTCGGTGATGGACGGCCGGGCACGAAGAGGCCGTACGGCGCAACCCGAGGGATCCGTTCGGGTGTCTCGTACGACTGTCTGGAGGCTCAACGGCCCAGCCCAGGGCCGCGGTGCGGCACCAGATCGAACTCACCCGAATGACGGCACCCCGCGCCGGTCACCCCGGCGGTCCCGACGACGGTGCGTGACGGCGGCTGCTCCGGACGGATGTGAGCGTGGCCCCCCGCTGCGACCGCGGCGGTGCCGGGTGGCTCGGGTTCCTGACGTCAGGGGTTGCCGAGTGCCCCGGCGCCGGACGGTCGACCGCCCGGAACGACAGGTACCTGAGGGTCGCGCGGCTGGGCTCGTGACGAGTGCAGGGCGGGGCGGATAGGCGGGTTGCTGGATGGTCTGGAACCTGGGCTTCGTGCGGGGTGGCCCCTGTCGGGTTTCGGGTGGGCCGGATGGTCGGGGTGCCGGAGCGTCCGCAACCTGAGTTTCGTGCGGGGTGGGTCCCGTCGGGTTTCGGGTGGGCCGGATGGTCGGGGTGCCGGAGCGTCCGGAACCTGAGTTTCGTGCGGGGTGGCCCCCGTCGGTTGCTGGACCGGCCGGAGGGTCGGGGTGCCGGATCGTCGGGAACCTGAGGGTCGCGCGTCGTCAGCCGGTGCCCTGCTCGGCGAGGAGGGCGGCCATGCGGGCGCGGAGCTCGGTGGCCGCGGAGTAGGGCCGCACCATGACGGTGAGCTCGACCAGCCCGTCGGCGCCGTCGCGCAGGATGTCGACGCCGTCGAGGGCCCGCTCACCGACCCGGGTCCGGAACCAGAGCACGTGCCCGTCGGGGCCACTGAACTCGGCGTCGTAGCGGAAGTCCTCGAAGACCCGCACGACCGCGCGCAAGATCATGCGCAGCGACTCGCGGCCCTCGTAGGGCTTGTGCACGATCGGCGAGTGGAACACCGCGTCAGCGGTGAAGAGATCGGCCGCGGCGTCGGCGTCCCCGCGCTCGACCGCGGCCCGGAACCGGGCGAACCTGTCGCTGCTCATCCCGGCATCCGATCACGTGGGCGGGGCGGGCACCACCACCGTCCGGACGGCGGTGCGAGCCGGCGGCCGGATGCGCGTCCCGTCCCGCGCAGCGGTGCCGTGGCCGGGCACCCGGTCTTCGGGTGCCATCCGCCAGGGCCGAAGGTCCCCTTTCCCGAGGGTCGTTCGACGCGGCATCCGGGGGGTCGCACGCTCGACCGAGTGGGCCAGCAGACTCGTTTCTCCGGCCCTGGAATTCGTCGGCCGAAAAGGTCGAGAATGAGGTCACCGGAGGAGTGTGAGAGGGTTTCTCGTGCCCGATCGAAAATCGTTCGCCGACACCCTGGGAAAACTGCCCGGGGTGTCGTACGCGTGCGTTCTCGACGCGCACGACGGGTCGATCGTCGAGGCCGTCGGCGCCGGTGGGCCGCCGGTGCCGGTGGGGGAGATCCTCGACGCCTTCGTCGGCGTCGCGGGCCTCGCGGGCGGACGTGCCGGGGCGCTGCAGAGCGTCGTCGTGACCGGGCCACGGACCGTGCAGGTCCTCGCTCCGGCGCCCCGCATCGAGGTCGGCCGGGCCGCCGGCGGAGGCGCCCCGGATGCCGGCGGTGTCCTGTACGTGCGGCTCACCCGGGCCCGCGCTAACGTGGCCGGCACGCTGCGCGAGATCCAGGTGCTCGCGGGGCCGCTGCCCCGTCCGGGCACCGGCTCGTCCTCCGCAGCCCGCCCCGCGGTCCCGCCGACCGCGCTCCCCGCGGCCCCCGTCCGCCTCCCCGGGGCCGGCATGCGGCCGCCGGTCGCGCCCGACTCCGGCACCTCCGTCCCCGCGACGACGCAGCCCACGGCGTCCGCCCCGACGTCCGCCCCGACGTCCGCCACAGCGCCCGCCACAGCGCCCGCCACAGCGCCCGCCCCGACGCCCGCCCCGACGCCCGCAGGGGTCGACGCGCCCGGGGTCGCGGTGCTCCGCGGAGCCGACGTGCCCCCCGGGACCGACGTGCCCGGTGCGGCCCCGGTGCCCCTCGGGGCCGACGGGCCGGGGGCGGGCCTCGCACCGCGCGGGGCCCCCCGGGTCGTCGCGACCGAGGGACGACGGCACGCCCCCAGTCGGGGGGACCCCGCTCCGACCAGCGAGAATCGGCTCCTTCGGGAGCCCGCGGCCCGGGCCGCCTCCGTCGCCGAGTTCTTCGCCGCGGCCCACCGGGCGCGCCCCCCGCTGCCCGCGCCCACGCCTGCGCCCGCCGAGCGGGACACCGCCCGCTCCGCCCCCGTTCCCGCCGTCCCCGTTCCCGCCGCCCCCGTTCCGGCCGCGCCCCCGGCTGCCCTTCGCCCCGACCCGATCCGCTCCGTCCCCGCCCGGCCCGCTCGCCCGGTCCCCGCGCCGCGCCCCTCGCCCACGGCTCCCGGGCCGGCGCGCCGCGCACCGGACGGTGGGGACCCGGACCCGACGGCACCGGGCCCGACGGCACCGGGCCCGACGGCGCCGGGCCCGACGGCGCCGGGCCCGATGGCGCCGGGCCCGACGGCGCCGGGCCCGACGGCACAGGATCCGGAGGTGCCGGCCGCGGCAGCGCCCCGCGCACCGGTGTCGGAGGCCGCGGCCGCCCGTACCGCTCGCGCCCCGGATCCGCCGGGGGAGACCTCGGAGGGCGCCCCGCCGTCGTCGGCCGCCGGCCCGGAGCCGGCTGCGGACGCCGCGCGGGAGTCCTCCGGTGCGGCCGCCCGCAGCGCCCCGCTCGACACGGCCCCCGCGCCGCGCCCGCCCGCCCCGCTGCCCCGACGGACGGGGCGTGCCGTGGTGCCACCGCCGCGCACACCCCCCGACGGCACGGACGAACGGCGGTGGTCCACCGATCTCTCGACCCTGCGCAGGCTCGCCGACGGGTTGCGCCGGAGGCTGTCGTGACGCGCGCTGCCGGAAAATCGCCGATATCGCCGACGGTGCGATCCTCGACGCACCCCGAAAACGTCCTCGTGACGATTCTGCGCTACCGTTCCCGTTCCCCGTCCCCGCAATGGAAGATCATCCCGCAACGGATGATCGAAAGGCACACCGATGAGCTCGATCGAGCATTCTCTGGACATGGCCGCCAACATCAAGGGCGCGTTCGCCGTGGCCCTCGTGGACTACGAGAGCGGCATGACACTCGGCTCCCGCGGCGGCAGCGCCGAGTTCGACCTGGAGGTGGCGGCCCCGGGCAACAGCGACGTGGTCCGCACCAAGATCGAGGTGACCCAGAAGCTGGGCCTGCGCGAGAACATCGAGGACATCCTGATCACCCTCGACAACCAGTACCACCTGATCCGGCTGATCCGCGGCCTGCCGGACGAGAAGCTGTTCCTCTACCTGGTGCTCAACCGCGCGCAGGCCAACCTGGCGATGGCCCGGCGCGACCTCAAGATCATCGAGCAGGAGTTCTACATGTCCCACCCGAACGCGGGCGCCCGTGCCCCGCAGGGCGGCGACAGCCAGTACTTCCAGGCGCCCGCCCCGCGCTGACCCCTCTCATCCCGACCCACCCGCGAGGACGTCCGTGCCGAGTCGAGCCGGAACCGCAGGCGCTCCCGGACCGCTGCGCAGCGCCGCCCACGAGGTGCTGCGCAGACCGGAGGTGCTGGCGGCCGCGCTGGTGGACGTCGAGAGCGGGCTGGCGCTCGACGTCGCGCTGTCCGAGGGGCTCCGCCTGGACCCCGAGATCGATCCCGACGCCGTGGCCGCGGCCCAGGTGGAGGTCCTGCGGTCGACCGCGGACCTCGCCCGGGTACTGGGGCGGTCGACCGCGGAGGTCGTCGTCCGGCAGGGCGAGGCGGTGTTCCACCTCGTGCGTCCGCTGCCGGATCCCGTCGGCGGGGGCGTCGCGGTCGCCGTGCTCGTCGCGGCGCCCGAGCGGAACCTGCGGCGGGTGCGCAGGCTGCTGGACCGGATCGACCCCCGGGCGCTCGTGCCCTCGGGGCCGCCGGTCCGGCCCGCACCGCCGCGCCCGGTCGTCGACCCCCCTGCGGTCGCGGTCCCCACACCGGTCCCCGCTCCGCGCACGCCGGAGCCCGGCGAGCCGAGCCCGGGTGGGCACACCGTGCCGATCCCGGTGACGGCGCCGTTCGCGGTCGTCCGCGCGCCGGCCGGACCCGAGCGCACGATCCGTCCGACTCGCGTGTCCGAGGTGGGGGACTCGCGGGGCGGGAGCGGGGGACTCGCGGGGACGCACTCGGGCGACCGGCACGAGCCCGGACCCGCACCCGAGCCGGAGGCCGCGTCGGCGGCCTCGGACTGGTTCGACCCCGTGGTGCCCGGCGAGCCGCCGCCGCTGCGGCGCACGCTGCGGACCCGCCCCGACACCGACCATCTGGTGCTGCGCCGCCGGTCCTGACCCGCGAGAACCGGGTGGCGGCGCCGCACTAGCATCGGGGGGACCGTTCGTTCGATTCCTCGAGGAGCCCCCTGTGTCCGCAGCACCCGCCCCGCCCGCGTCCGCGCCGATCACGGTGCCCGCGGGGACGACCGCGGGGGCCCGGATCCGGGAGGCGGGCCTGCCGACGAGCGGGCCACAGGCGATCGTCGTGGTGAAGGACGGGCAGGGGAACCTCAAGGACCTCGCGTGGGCACCCGAGGCGGACGCCGAGGTCCTGCCGGTCACCGCGGACTCCGACGAGGGCCGCAGCGTGATCCGGCACTCCGCCGCGCACGTCCTGGCCCAGGCGGTGCAGCAGCTGTACCCGGAGGCCAAGCTCGGCATCGGCCCGCCCGTCACGGACGGCTTCTACTACGACTTCGACGTCGAGAAGCCCTTCACCCCGGACGACCTGCGCACGCTCGAGTCGGCGATGAAGAAGATCATCAAGTCCGGGCAGCGGTTCTCCCGGCGGCTGTTCGCGTCGAAGGACGAGGCCCGCGCCGAGCTCAAGGACGAGCCGTACAAGCTGGAGCTGATCGACCTCAAGGGCCCCGAGGAGGACGTGGTCGAGATCGACTCCTCCGGCGAGCTCACGATCTACGACAACGTCCACGCGCACACCGGCGCCACCGTCTGGTCGGACCTGTGCCGCGGCCCGCACCTGCCGACCACGAAGTACATCCCGGCGTTCGCGCTGACCAGGACCGCCGCGGCGTACTGGCGGGGGTCGGAGAAGAACCCGCAGCTGCAGCGCATCTACGGCACCGCGTGGGAGTCGCAGGAGGCGCTCGACGCCTACCTGGAGCGCGTGGCCGAGGCCGAGCGCCGCGACCACCGCCGCCTCGGCGCCGAGCTGGACCTGTTCTCCTTCCCGGACCAGATCGGCTCGGGCCTGCCGGTGTTCCACCCCAAGGGCGGTGTGATCCGCAAGGAGCTGGAGGACTACTCCCGGCGCAAGCACGAGCGGGCCGGGTACGAGTTCGTCAACACCCCGCACATCACCAAGGGGCAGCTGTTCCGGACCTCCGGCCACCTCGAGTGGTACGAGGAGGGCATGTACCCGGGGATGATCCTCGACGAGGAGCGCAACGCGGACGGGACCGTCCGCAAGCCAGGCCAGGACTACTACCTCAAGCCCATGAACTGCCCGATGCACAACCTGATCTTCGACGCGCGCGGCCGCAGCTACCGCGAGCTGCCGCTGCGCCTGTTCGAGTTCGGGACGGTGTACCGGTACGAGAAGTCCGGCGTGGTGCACGGCCTGACCCGCGCCCGCGGCTTCACCCAGGACGACGCGCACATCTACTGCACCGAGGAGCAGATGGAGGGCGAGATCGCCTCCCTGCTGGACTTCGTGCTCAACCTGCTGCGGGACTACGGCCTGGACGACTTCTACCTGGAGATCTCCACCCGCAACCCGGAGAAGTCCATCGGCTCGGACGAGGAGTGGGAGCGCGCCACCGCGGTGCTGCGCAAGGTCGCCGAGGAGACCGGGCTCACGCTCACCGAGGACCCGGGCGGCGCCGCCTTCTACGCGCCGAAGATCAGCGTGCAGGTGAAGGACGCGATCGGCCGCAGCTGGCAGATGTCCACCATCCAGGTCGACCTCATGCTGCCGGAGCGCTTCGACCTGCAGTACACGGCGTCGGACGGGAGCAGGCAGCGGCCGGTCATGATCCACCGTGCGCTGTTCGGCTCCATCGAGCGGTTCTTCGGCGTGCTCCTGGAGCACTACGCGGGCGCGTTCCCGGCCTGGCTGGCGCCGACCCAGGTCGTCGCGATCCCGGTCACCGACGAGCAGGTGCCCGCCGTGGAGGAGGTCGTCGGCCTGCTGCGCGAGCGCGGCGTGCGCGTGGAGCTCGACTCGGGGGACGACCGGATGCAGAAGAAGATCCGCACCCACACCCTGGCGAAGGTGCCGTTCCTGCTGCTCGCGGGCGCGCGGGACGTGGAGGCGGGTGCGGTCAGCTTCCGCTTCCGGGACGGGTCGCAGGTCAACGGGATCCCGGTGGCGCAGGCCGTGGAGGCGGTCGTCGCGTGGATCGCGAGCCGCAGCAACGTGAACCCGACCGCCGAGACCTTCACCGTCTAGGCTCGCGGACGTGCCCGATCTGGAACCGATGGACGGTGTCGGCACGCCGGACGGGTTCCGCAGGCTGTGGACGCCGCACCGGCTCGCCTACATCAAGGAGGCGGGCGAGGGCAGTTGCCCGTTCTGCCGGATCCCGTCCCTGCCGGACGCCGACGGGCTGGTCGTGGCGCGCGGCGAGACCGTGTTCGCCCTGCTCAACCTGCACCCGTACAACCCCGGGCACCTGATGGTCCTGCCGTACCGGCACGTCGCGGAGCTCGAGGACCTCACCGCGGCGGAGTCGGCGGAGCTGATGCTGTTCACCCAGCGCGCGATCCGGGCGATGAAGAAGGTGTCGGCGCCGCACGCCTTCAACACCGGGCTCAACCTGGGCACGGTCGCGGGCGGGTCGCTGGCCGACCACCTGCACCAGCACGTCGTGCCGCGGTGGGGTGGGGACGCCAACTTCATCGCGGTCGTCGGGCAGACGAAGGTCATCCCGCAGCTGCTCTCCGAGACCCGCGAGCTGTTGGCGGGCGCGTGGGAGCCCACCTGGAGCCCCGACTAGTCTGAACGACCCGGGACGTCCGGACCGGTGCACGGCGGAACCATGCGAGGAGTCGGCGCGACCCGATGCTCAACCTTCACGCCCGCGAGTACGTCAACCGGGTGACCGACCCGATCGGCCGCGCGCTGGTCGAGCGGGGGTTGACCCCGAACACCGTCACGGTGGTCGGGACCGTCGGCGCGTCGGCCGCCGCGCTCTGGTTCTTCCCGCGGGGCGAGCTCGCGATCGGCCCGTGGGTGATCACGTTCTTCGTCCTGCTGGACCTCGTCGACGGCGCCATGGCCCGCGCGGGCGGCAAGGGAACCGCGTTCGGCGCGGTGCTCGACTCGACCTGCGACCGGATCGCCGACGGCGCGCTGCTCGCCGGCCTGACCTGGTGGTGCCTGGGTGTCGGCGAGGAGCGGGTGCTCGGCATCGCCGCGATGATCTGCCTGGTCAGCAGCCAGCTGATCTCGTACGTGAAGGCTCGCGCGGAGGGCATGGGGCTCGACGCGGACGGCGGGCTGGTCGAGCGCGCCGAGCGCCTGATCGTCGTCCTGCTGGGCACGTTCCTGCACGGCGTCGGGGTGCCGTACGCGCTGCACGTGGCCCTGTGGGGGCTCGCGGCGGCCTCGGTGTACACGGTGCTGCAGCGCCTCGTCCTGGTGCACGGCAGCGCCCGGGACCAAGCCCGGTGAACCCCGCCGAGCTCGGCTACGGCGCCGCGTGGCGCGTGCTCCGGCACGTGCCGCGCCCGGTGGCGGGGCTCGGGTTCGAGGCGGGCGGCGACCTGGCGGCCCGCCGCGGGGGCGCCGGCGTCGCGCGGCTGCGGGCGAACCTCGCCCGCGTCGTCCCCGGTCTCGCGGGCGCCGAGCTCGACCGGCTGGTCCGGGCGGCCATGCGCAGCTACGCGCGGTACTGGAACGAGGCGTTCCGGCTGCCCGCCCTGCCCCCCGGCACGATCCACAGCGGGATGCACGGCGCCGCGACCGGCATCGGGCCCGGGATCGCGGCCATGCAGGCGGGCCGCGGCGTGGTCTACGCGCTGCCGCACGCGGGGAACTGGGACGTCGCCGGGGTCTACATCCTCGAGGAGATGCGCAGGCACGGGCTGCCCGCGGAGATGACCACCGTCGTCGAGCGGCTGGAGCCGGAGTCGGTGTTCCGGCGGTTCGTCTCCTACCGCGAGTCGCTGGGGTTCGAGGTCGTGGCGCAGGACGAGGGGCGGGCGGCCCACCTCGCGCTCACCCGGCGGCTGCGGGCCGGGGGACTGGTGTGCCTGGTCAGCGACCGGGACCTGACCGGCGGCGGAGTGGAGGTCGGCTTCTTCGGCGAGTCGGTCCGGTTCCCCTCCGGCCCCGCGTCCCTGGCCGCGCTGACCGGTGCCGCCCTGTACCCGGTGGGCCCCTACTTCCTGCCGCGCGGGCGGTGGGGGGTCACGGTCCTGCCGGAGATCCCGGTGCCGGACCGGGCCGCCGTGCGCAAGGCGACCCAGGAGCTGGCGTCGGCGTTCGAGGAGCTCATCGCCGCGCACCCGGCCGACTGGCACATGCTGCAGGAGCTGACGCGGTGAGGATCGGGATCGTCTGTCCCTACTCGCTCGACGTCCCGGGCGGGGTCCAGAGCCACGTCGTCGACCTGGCGCGGGCGCTGCGCGCGCTGGGGCACGACGTCTCGGTGCTCGCCCCCGCCGAGGAGGGCGCCGACCTGCCGGACTTCGTGACCCCGGCCGGGAAGGCGCTCGGGGTGCCCTACAACGGGTCCGTGGCACGTGTGACGTTCGGGCCGGTCACCTACGCGCGGGCCCGCCGGTGGCTCGCCGACCACGAGTTCGACGTCCTGCACCTGCACGAACCCACCACCTTCTCCGTCTCGGTGCTCGCGCTGCTGGCGGCGGAGGGGCCGATCGTGGCGACCTTCCACACGTCCACGGAGCGGTCGCGCACCCTGCACGCGTTCGGCGGGGTGCTGCGGCCGCTGATGGAGAAGGTCACGGCGCGGATCGCGGTGTCGGCCACGGCGCGGCGGGTGCAGGTCGAGCACCTCGGCGGGGACGCGACGGAGATCCCGAACGGTGTGGACGTGGCGCGGTTCGCCCACGGGCCGCGGCTCCCGCTCGAGGGTCCGACGGTCGGGTTCGTCGGGCGCTTCTCCGAACCGCGCAAGGGCTTCTCGGTGCTCGTGGAGGCGCTCGACGGGCTCGGCGCCCGCCTGGTGGTGGTCGGGCGCGGGGACGCGGCCGAGCTGCCCGCGGGCGTGCAGTACCTCGGCGCGGTGGACGACGACACGAAGGCCGCCATGCTCCGCTCCGTGGACGTCTTCTGCGCCCCCAACCTGGGCGGCGAGAGCTTCGGCATGGTGCTCACCGAGGCGATGGCGGCGGGCGCCCCGGTCGTCGCGAGCGATCTGGAGTCCTTCCGCCGGGTGCTCGACGGCGCCGGCGTGCTGGTGCCGACGGGGTCCGTCGCCGGGCTGCGGGCCGCCCTGGGCGCGGTGCTCGCCGACCCCGCGCGGCGGGCGGCGATGTCCGCCGCGGGGCGGGCGCGGGCCGCCCGGTTCGACTGGCCGGTCGTGGCGGGCCAGGTGCTGCAGGTCTACCAGGCGGCGATCGCCGCCGATCCGCGTCAGGTGCCCGCGTCGTGAACGGGGCCACGACGTGGGTCGTCCTCGGCGTCGCCGTGCTGGTGCTCGTCTGGGTCACCGTGCTGTGCGTCGCGCGGTCGAGGCGGCTGGACCGGCTGCACCAGCGCACGGACGCCGCCCGGGTCGGCCTGGAGTCCGCGCTGGCCCGGCGGGCGTCCGTCGCGGTCGCCGTCGCGGAGGGGTTGGACGCGGCGCGGGCCCCGGAGGGCAGCCCGGTCGCCGCGCTCGGGCACGCCGCACGCGCCGCGGGCGCGGGCCTGGTCCGGGACCTGCCGCGCGAGTGGGACCAGGGCGTCGAGGCCCGGGAGCTGGTCGAGAACGCGCTCTCGCGCGCCCTGGGGGCGGTGGACCGGGAGCTGCTGCCCACCGCCGTGCTGGCCGAGCTGGTGGACGCCGAACAGCTCGTCGTGCTGGCCCGCCGCGTCCACAACGACGCCGTCCGGGACACCCGTGGCCTGCGGTCGAGGCGGCTCGTCCGGTGGCTGCGGCTCTACGGCACGGCACCGCTGCCGGAGTACTTCGAGATCGCCGAGTCGGCACCGCGCGGTGGACGCGTAGCATCTACGGACGGCCCGGTCTCCCGGGAGTAACCGTCGAGAAGGAGCGCCACAGCAATGTCCGCGTCGTCGTCCGAGCAGGTCCCCGCCGGTCAGGAGTTGGGCACCGCCCGCGTCAAGCGTGGCATGGCGGAGATGCTCAAGGGCGGTGTGATCATGGACGTGGTCACGCCCGAGCAGGCGAAGATCGCCGAGGACGCGGGCGCCGTCGCCGTCATGGCCCTCGAGCGCGTCCCCGCGGACATCCGGGCGCAGGGCGGCGTGGCGCGGATGAGCGACCCGGACATGATCCAGGGCATCATCGAGGCCGTCTCGATCCCGGTCATGGCCAAGGCCCGGATCGGGCACTTCGTCGAGGCGCAGGTCCTGCAGTCCCTCGGCGTGGACTACGTCGACGAGTCCGAGGTCCTCACCCCGGCCGACGAGGCGCACCACATCGACAAGTGGGCCTTCACCGTGCCCTTCGTCTGCGGCGCGACCAACCTGGGGGAGGCGCTGCGGCGGATCTCCGAGGGCGCGGCGATGATCCGCTCGAAGGGCGAGGCCGGCACCGGGAACGTCGTCGAGGCGACCCGGCACATGCGCGCGATGCGGTCGGAGATCAAGCGGCTCGGCACCCTGGACGAGGCGGAGCTGTTCATCGCGGCCAAGGAGCTGCGGGCGCCGGTGCAGCTCGTCGCCGAGGTCGCGGCGGCCGGGAAGCTGCCGGTCACGCTGTTCACCGCGGGCGGCATCGCCACCCCGGCGGACGCGGCGATGATGATGCAGCTCGGCGCCGAGGGCGTGTTCGTGGGCTCGGGCATCTTCAAGTCCGGCGACCCGGCGCAGCGCGCCGCGGCGATCGTCAAGGCCACCACGATGTTCGACGACGCGGACGTGATCGCCAAGGTCTCGCGCGGGCTCGGCGAGGCGATGGTCGGCATCGACATCCCGGATCTGCCCGACGCGCAGCGGTACGCCCAGCGCGGCTGGTAACGCCTTCGGGTGGCACCGCGGTGCGTGACGACGTCGGGTGGTCGAGACGTCGTCCGCCCGCCCGGCGCGGGGTGCGACCTGGGAGTCGGGCTCGGCACCACTCGGTTGCGCTGCGTGATCGAGGTGGCACGTTCCGGACACCGCGGTGCACTCCACGCCCACTCGAACGGGTGGCTGCTCCGATCGCGATCACTCTGAGGCTCTTACTGTCCGCTGTGACAGTTGGGGTTCGAGTGGTGGAGGCGACGGATGAGGTTCGTGCGTTCGGGCGTGCTCGGCGGTGTCGTCTGCTCGATCGTGGCCACGGCGATGATCACGGGGTCGGCGGTCGCGGACCCCGGCGCACCGGCCGGGTGTGCGCCCGCGGACACCAGCGCGGCCACCGCGTTCGGATGGGGCCGGCCGAACCGGGACGACGAGTTCGACGGCACCGCGCTGAGCGGCGAGTGGGAGCCCTACGACGGCCCCGGCCACAACGGCGCGGGCCGCCGCTCACCGGGCGCGTTCGCGGTGCAGGACGGGGTGCTCACCGTGAACGGCGGCGCCGACGGCACCACGGGCGGCATGGCGTGGGCTCCCGGCCAGCGGTACGGCCGGTGGGAGGCGCGGGTGCGCTCGCCCGCCGCGGACCCGAGCTACCATGCCGTCCTGCTGCTCTGGCCGGACGCCGAGAACTGGCCGAAGGGCGGCGAGGTCGACTTCATGGAGGACTCCGACCCGTCCCGCCAGAACACGGACATGTTCCTGCACTACGGCGCGGACAACAGCCAGCTCCACGGCGACGTCCGGATCGACGCGACCCAGTGGCACGACTGGGCCGTCGAATGGACGCCCGACCACATCACCGCGTTCGTCGACGGGAAGCAGTGGTGGACCACCGACGACACGAGCGCCCTCCCTCCCGGCCCGATGCACCTCACCGTGCAGCTCGACTGGTTCCCCGAAGGAAAGGGGCAGGTCAAGGCCTCGGAGATGCAGGTCGACTGGGTCAGGCAGTACCCCCTCGACCCCGTGAGCGACCGCTGAGCGCGGCTCGGCTCAGACGTACTCCATGATCAGCACGGCGGCCGTGCCCGGGGCGAGGGCCTGGTAGGAGTGGGGGAGGTCGCCGGGGAAGCGGGCGTAGTCGCCCGGGCCGAGCTCCACCTCCTCGCCCTGCGGCCCCGCGACCCAGCGCCCCGCCGTCACGACCAGGTGTTCGGTGGTGCCCGGGATGTGGGCGTGGGCGGCCCGGGCCTCGCCGGGCTCCGCGGTGATCACGTGCAGGTCGCGCCGGGCGCCGGGTGGGCAGGCGGCGAGCAGGGTGCCGGTGAACGGCGAGTGGTCGGACGGGATCACCACGCCCTGCCCGGCCCGGACGACGGTCGTCCCGCGGTCGGGGGGATCGACGAGCCGGGAGAACGGGACGTCGAGCACGACGGCGATCGCCCACAGCGTCTCGACGCTCGGGTTGCCCGCCCCCGCCTCCAGCTGCGAGACGGTGGACTTGGACAGCCCCGCCCGCCGCGCCAGCTCGCCGAGCGAGAGCTCCTGCCGGGTCCGTTCGCGGCGGACGGCCAGGGCGATGCCGTCGAGCGGTGTTCGGCTCATCGAACACTCAAACCGGTTTGACGAACGCCTGCCATGCCGGTCACTCTAGCGGACATGCGTTCGGCAGAGCGAACAGTCGACCTTCGGGACGTCGCCGCGTTGGCGGCGGCGGTGGGGATCGTCGGCATGTCGTACGGGGCCCTCGCGGCGTCGGCGGGCATCCCGTGGCCCCTGGTGGTCGGGATGTCGCTGCTGGTGTTCGCGGGCGGATCGCAGTTCCTGGCGGTCGCGGTGGTGGTCGCGGGCGGTGCGCCGGTGGCCGCGGTGGCCGCCGGACTGCTGATCAACCTGCGGCACCTTCCGTTCGGGCTGGCGATCGGCGAGGTCGTCGGCCGGTCGTGGCCCGCGCGGCTGGTCGGGGCGCACCTGCTGATCGACGAGAACGTGGCGCTGACCCGCTCGCGCGGCACCGGGCCCCGCGGCACCCGCGTGTACTGGCTCTGCGGGGCGAGCCTGTTCGTCGCGTGGAACCTCGGCTCGGTGGTCGGGCTGCTGGCGGGCGGGCGGATCCCCGATCCCGCGGTCTTCGGCGTGGACGCGGCCTTCCCGGCGGCGCTGCTCGCGCTGCTGCTCCCGTCGCTGAGGCAGGCGGACGCGCGGCGGGTCGGGATCGCCGCGGCCGTGCTCGCGCTGGCCGCGACGCCCTTCCTGCCCGCCGGGGTGCCCGTGCTCGTAGGGCTGGCGGGGCTGCTGGTGGCCCTGCGCCCGGCGCAGGAGGTGCGGTCGTGAGCTGGCCCGCGCTGCTGGCGCTCGCCGTGGGCACGTACGGGATCCGGCTGGCCGGGATCCTGTTGCGGGACCGGCTGCGGCTCCCGGAGCGGGCGACCCGGCTCCTCGACCTGGGCGCGACGGCCCTGCTGATCGCCCTCGTCGCCACCGCGGCGCTCACCGAGGACGGCGGTTTCGCGGGCTGGGCCCGCCCCGCCGGCGTGGTGGCGGGCGCGGCGGCGGCGCTGCTGAAGGCCCCGTTCGTGCTGGTCGTGGTGCTGGCGGCGGGCGTCGCGGCCGGTCTGCGGGCGCTCGGGATCCCTTAGGGCGGGTCTGTCTTACGGCGCGAAGTCCACCGTCACGCAGCCCACACGGTCGCCCGCGGTGCCCGCCTTGCCGGCCTCGGTGGCCGTCGCCTTCTCGTGCACCACGACGGACTGCGCCGCGCGATCGGGGGTGAAGGCCCACTCCGCCTGGGTGGCGGTGACCGAACCCGCGCCCGAGGCGTCGGTCGTGAAGTCCAGCCACACCTCGTTGGCCGGGTTGGCGAACGCCGGGTCGACGCTGGGGGTGACCGGGTCGGCGGCGTGCTGGAAGTGCGGCCCGGAGTCCGCCGCGGCCGGGCCGCAGGCCTTCTGGTGGGCGTGCGCGCCGTAGGTCCGGTTCGGCGCCAGGCCGGTCACGGCGAGCGTGATGGTGCTGGTGGCGTCGGTCGTCTCGCCGGTCACCCGGGCGGTGGCCCCCTCGGGGACCAGCTCGGGATCGTAGGTCAGGGCGACGCCCTGCGTCCCGAACGTGCCGGTCACGTCGACCGCGGAGGAGGCGGACGAGGACGCGGACGGGGACGACGGGGCGGCGGGGGAGGAGCCGCAGCCTGCGAGAAGGGCGGTGGCGGCGAGAACGGGGAGCACGAGCAGGCGCGTGGAGAGCATCGCCCAGAGATACCCCGCGGGGGTGTACCGGGCCGCGCCGACGGGCCCGGCGTCCCCCGATCGTGGCGCCGAGGGCTCGCCGCGCGGGGACGAGCGGTTCGCGCGACGATCGGGGTGTGCGTGCTCTCGTGATCGGTGCGACCGGCTATGTCGGCGCGCGGCTGGTGCCGCGGCTCCTCGGGGCGGACGCGACCGTCCGGTGCCTGGTCCGGTCCCCGGAGAAGCTGGCCCGGACGGGGTTCGCCGACCGGGTGGAGGTGGTCCGCGGGGACGTCCTGGAGGCGGTCGCGGAGGCCTGCGCCGACGTCGACGTCCTCTACCACCTCGTCCACTCGATGGACGGCCCCGGGTTCGCGGAGCGGGACCGGGAGATCGCGGAGGCCGTCGCGGACGCCGCCGCCCGCGCGGGGGTGCGGCGGATCGTCTACCTGGGAGGACTCCAGCCCGCCGACGGCGGCAACTCGGCGCACCTGCGCTCGCGCGGCGAGGTGGGAGAGGTGCTCCTGGCGGGCCCGGTGCCCGCCGTCGTGCTGCAGGCCGGGATCGTCGTGGGGCGCGGGTCGGCGAGCTTCGAGATGATCCGGCACGTCGCGGAGACGGTCTTCGGGGGCCCGCTCGCGCTCCCGCTGCCGGACCAGGCCTGGAACCGTGTGCAGCCCATCGCGATCGACGACGTCCTGTACTGGCTGACCGCCGCGCTGCGGCTCCCGGCCGGGACGAACCGCACGTTCGACGTCGGCGGCCCGGACGCCCCCACCTACGTCGAGCTGCTCCGGGGGTACGCGCGCGAGGCCGGTCTGGCCCGGGCGGTGACCGTGCCGGTGCCGGTCGCGGCGCCCCGGCTCGGCGCCCGCGCCGTCGGGCTGCTGACCCCGGTCGACCGCGAGCTCGCCGCGCCGCTGCTGGAGTCGATGGCCCACGAGCTGGTCTGCCGCGAGGACGACCTGGCCGGGCTGGTCGGGGAGCCGCCCGGCGGCCGGACCTCCTACCCCGAGGCGGTCCGGCGGGCCCTGGCCGATCCCGGGACGCCGGGCGACCTGCCCGGCTCCGGGCCGCCCGAGATCACCGGCAGGCACGTGGTCGAGGTGGACGCCCCGGTCGAGGACCTCTGGGCGGTCGTCGCCGGGATCGGTGGCGACGAGGGCTGGCACACGCTCCCGGGGGTGTGGGCCGTGCGACAGCGGCTCGATGGTCTGATCGGCGGCGTCGGGCTGCGCCGCGGCAGGCCTCGGCGACTGGAGCCGGGCGCGGCGCTCGACTGGTGGCGGGTCGAGGAGGTCGAGCCGGGACGCTCGCTCCTGCTGCGGGCGGAGACCCGCATGCCGGGCACCGCTCGGCTGCGCATGACCGCCGAACCCACCGGCCCGGGCACGAGCCGCTACACCCAGACCGTCACGTTCCGTCCCCGGGGCCTCGCAGGGCGCATCTACTGGTACGCCCAGAAGCCGGCGCACGATCTGGTGTTCGGGGTGACGGCGCGGATGGTCGCCTACCACGCGCAGGGCCGAACGGAGTAGCGGCAGGGCCTGCTCGGTGGTCCCGGACTCTCAGGAACGGCGTTACCCGCCGAGGATCGTTGCGCCTGCACCTTTCGTTACCGAGTCGATCGGTGATCCTCCTCCCGTTGACCCGCCGGTTCGTCACCGAGAGCATTCGCCGCAGCCGTCCGCTCCCCGCACGGCCGCACCCGCACCCCCGCGGGTCGCCACGTTCCGCCGCGTTCCGGCCCGCCTCCCCCGAGGGCCGGGGCGCGGCGGTCGGCATTCGGGGGAGACCGCCGCCTCACGCGATCGGCCGAGAGCGACGCCCCGTTACCGATACCCACCGTGATGCCGTCCACCTTGACGGGTGAACGGATCGCCGACAGCATCGACGATGCTGCCGACGCTCCCCGCTTCCGGCGGCCTCGCCCGGGTCGCCGACGTCCCGGGCGCCGAGTCTCCACCCCGAGAGCCCCGGAGCTGCCCCGTCGTGCCCGTCCGACATACCGACCCGCCCCCCGCCCCGTCGCGCGCCCCGTCGTCCGTACCGGAGACGCCCGCCCGGACCCGCAGCCAGAAGGTCGCGGACTCGCCCTCGCTGATGGCGATCGTCGCCATCGCGGCGGTCGGGGTGCTGCTCTACACCGTGTTCCTGTTCGACTTCGGCCATCGCGGCGACTGGCCCGCCTACCTGCTGGTCGTGGTCGCCGAGTCGTTCATCGTGGTGCAGGCGCTGATCTCGCTGTGGACCATCCTGTCCAGCGGCCACGACCCGCGCGACTACACGTTCAACGAGGCGCAGCGCGCGCTCTACGGCAACCAGGTCGAGCAGACCATGGCCATCGGCATCGGCATGCGGCACGCCGAGATGCAGCTCAACGACTTCCCGATCACGGTGGACGTCTTCATCACCACCTACGGCGAGGCGCTCGCGGACATCCGCAAGACCGTCGAGGCGGCCGTCGCGATGGACGGCGCGCACACGACCTACGTGCTCGACGACGGCAAGTCGGCCGCGGTCCGGGACCTCGCGCGCGAGCTCGGGGCCGAGTACGTGGCCCGGGAGGGCAACGCCCACGCCAAGGCGGGCAACGTCAACCACGCCCTGTCGATCACCACGGGCGACCTGTTCGTGATCCTCGACGCGGACTTCGTCGCGCGCCCGGACTTCCTCCACGAGACCGTCCCGTTCTTCGCGGACCCCACGGTCGCGTTCGTCCAGACCCCGCAGACCTACGGCAACCTGCGCGGGCTCATCTCGCGCGGCGCCGGGTACATGCAGACGGTCTTCTACAAGTTCACCCAGCCCGGCAAGAACCGCTTCAACGCGGCCTTCTGCGTCGGCACGAACGTGGTGTTCCGGCGGACCGCGGTCATGGAGATCGGCGGCATCTGGCAGGAGTCGAAGTCCGAGGACGTCTGGACGTCGATGAAACTCCACGAGCGCGGCTGGCGGTCGATCTTCATCGGCACCGAGCTCGCCGTCGGGCACACCCCGGAGACAATCGAGACCTACACCAAGCAGCAGCTGCGGTGGGCCACCGGCGGCTTCGAGATCCTGTTCCGGGCCAACCCGATGGGCCGCGGCCGGGCGCTCACGCTGGACCAGCGCCTGCAGTACTTCGGCACGGCGACCTTCTACCTGGTCGGCATCGCGCCGGGGCTGCTGCTGCTCGTCCCGCCGCTGCAGATCTACTTCGGGATCGCCCCCATCAGCCAGGACGTCCCCGGCCTGACGTGGTTCTTCTACTACGCCGGCTTCTACTTCATGCAGATCGTGGTCGCGCTGTTCACCATCGGCTCGTTCCGGTGGGAGACGCTGCTGCTGGCCACGGCCTCGTTCCCGATCTACGTCAAGGCCTTCGCGAACGCGCTGCTGCGCCGCGACCAGGCCTGGAGCGTGACCGGGCAGAAGGGCGTGCGGAACTCGCCGTTCACGTTCATCGTGCCGCAGGTCCTGGCGTTCGTCTTCCTGCTCGCGACGTCCGTGGTGGGGGTCTGGCAGGCCCAGCTCGACCGGGCGTTCTCCCTGGCCGTGTTCTGGAACATCCTCAACACCCTCGTGCTGGGGGCGTTCGTGGTCACGGCGCTCAAGGAGTCCCGCGAGATCGCCCGCGCCTCCCGCGAGCTGCGCGCGCTGCGCCGCGCCGGGCGCGAGCCGGTCGGGGAGCACGACGAGAAGGTGGTCACCCCGGTGCTGCCCGAGCCGCGCGAGGAGCGTCGCGCGGTGGCGATCAAGCCGGTCACGCCCGTCCCGCCCCCGCGTCCCGCGATCGCCGCCACCCAGGCCGTCGCGGCGGTGCCGCGGCGCCACCGCGCCGTGGCCGTCCGCGGACCGGCACCCCGGCCCGCGACCCGGCCCACACCGCTGCCCCCTCTCCGGCCCGCGGCTCCGCGCCCGCCCGCGCCGGTGCTGCCCAGCCAGTCCGGGCCGCCGTCGATCAGCGGCCCGCTGCCCGGCCTGCCGATCGGGGGCGGGCCCGGGCGTGCCCGGCGGTCCGCAGGCGGTCCGCGGGCCGCGGAGGAGCCCGAACCCCGGACGGCCCCCGTCCCGGTCGTCCCGTCCCCGCGCCGCCGCAGCGCGAGCGGCGCCGACCTGGCCGCGGAGGTCCTCTCCTTCAGCGGCGACTCCTTCAGCGGCGACGCCCCCGCCCGCCGCCGCGACCGGAGGTCCCGATGACGCTCGTGCGCCGCGTGCGGCTGCTGATCGGCATCATCGTGGTGCTGCTGGTCGCCGCCTACCTGACCATGCTGGTCAACGCCCGCAAGGGCGAGGTCGAGAGCGCCTCGGCGTCGCTGGCCGCGGAGAGCTACCCGGTCGGGACGGACTACTCCGGCACGCTCAGTGCCCAGCTGGTGCAGGTCGGTGACGAGGTGCAGGTCGGACAGCCCCTGTTCGAGCTGCAGAGCGCCACCCTCGCCCGCGACCTCGCCCAGGGCCTGGTCGACCCGGCCAAGGTGCCGTACCAGATCAAGGACGGCTCCACGATGGTCCTGACGGCGACGGACCAGGGCCGCGTCGAAGGCGTCTCCTTCGCGGTGGGGTCCTTCGTGACCGCGAACTCCGAGCTCGCGACGGTGCAGCGGGCGGGCTCGCTCTACGTCGATGCCGAGTTCGTGCTGACCGCCCCGGACTACGCGCGGCTGCCGCCGAACGCCACCATCGACGTCCTGCTGCCGAACAACGAGACGGTCCGCGCCCAGGCCGGGCGGATCCAGGTCCGGACCGAGAACGGCGAGGCCCGGACCGTGGTGCAGGCCTTCAGCCCCGAGCTGGGGGACGCGACCGCGGACGGCCTGTTCGCCGTCGGGTCGCCGGTGCAGGCCACGCTGCACCTGCGCAACGAGGGCGTGGTCACCGACGTCACGCAGTGGTTCACCGACCTGACCGGGTTCACCCCGTGAGGCGGGTGGGCCTGCTGCTGCTCACCCTCCTGCTCACGGGCTGCACCGTGCAGATCGAGGGGACCCCGGTGGCCGAGGGCGGCAGCGACCCCGAGCTCGCCGCCGCGGTCGCCGCGCTGCCGCAGCGCAGCATCGGCACCGCCCCGGCGATGCGACTGGCCGCGGGCCTGGTCCCGCCGACCAACCGCTGGTTCTCCGGGCTGGTGTTCCCGCCCGAGCCGCAGCCGGTCTTCCCGCTGCCGCTCTCGGTCGGGCTCAAGCCCGGCGGGCTCACGATCGGGGTCCCGCAGGTCCGGGCCGAGGACAAGACGGTGTTCGGCTCGCACACCCCCGCCCTGGACGTCCCGATCGACGGCACGGACCTGCAGGTCGCGGCCTACGACGACCTGACGGTGACCGTCGCCTACCTCGACCGCGGCGCCGAGGTGGGCCGGGTCGTCCTCACCCGCGGCTCGCCGTTCGTGCACTACACCGCGACCCGCGCCCAGTCCCTCACGGTCGGGCCGCAGCCGCTGCGCGCGGACGGCACGGTCGACATCCGCGGCGGCACCTACGGGGTGGCGACCGACGGGTCGTTGCGCGGGTCCGTCCTCGACCTGCCCGCGGGCGGGGCCGCCACCTTCTACGCCGTCCCGGCGGACGGGGACCCGGCCGAGTTCGCCGCCGCCGCGCGGGTCGCGGTGACCGGCGGCTCGGTCGTCGAGCAGGTCGACGGGGACACCGTCGCGACCACGCTGACCTACCGGACCTCCGGCGGCGACACGATCGTCGGCGCGATGCCCGGCCAGGGTGCGGCGGGGTGCCCGAGCGTGGGGTCGTTCGCCACGCTCTACGGCCGCATGGACCTGTGCCGCACGACGTCGCTGCAGCTGCGCACGCCTGCGCTGACCCCGTCCGGCGCCCTCGACCTCGGCAGGCTCGACGCGGCCGAGCGGACCGAGCTCGAGCGGGCCGTCACGGCGGACACGGCAACGTTGCAGCTGACCGCCGCGGACACCTACTTCGGTGGGAAACAGCTGGCCAGGGCCACGAACCTGCTGACCCTCGCCGAGGGCCTGGACATGGCGCCGACCGCGCAGCGGATCCGCGACCAGCTCGTCCCGGTGCTGGAACAGTGGGCCGACCCCACGGGATGCGCCGAGCGGACCACGCACTGCTTCGTGTACGACCCGACGCTGCGCGGCATGGTGGGGCTCGAGAACTCGTTCGGCTCCGAGGAGTTCAACGACCACCAGTTCCACTACGGCTACTTCCTCTACGCCGCCGGGATCCTGGGCCGGGACGACCCCGCGCTCGTCGAGAGGATCGCGCCGGTGATCGACCTGCTGGCGGCGGACATCGGCAACGCCCGCGCCACGGGGGAGTTCCCCCGGGCCCGGGCGTTCGACCCGTACGAGGGCCACTCGTGGGCGTCCGGGTTCAGCCCGTTCGGCGACGGCAACAACCAGGAGTCCAGCTCCGAGTCGGTCACCGCCTACAACGGGCTGGCCCTGTGGGCGGAGCTGCGCGGACAGCCCGAGCAGCGCACGCAGGCCGTCGCGATGCTGTCCCGCGAGGCCTCGTCCGCGGTGCGGTACTGGACGCAGCCCGACCTGCCGTCGGGGTTCGGGCACGAGATCGTGTCCATCAACTGGGGCGGCAAACGGGACTACGCCACCTGGTTCAGCGCGGAACCCAGCGCGATCCTGGGGATCCAGCTGATCCCGATGTCGCCCGTCGCGGGCTACCTGGGTGGGGACGTCGACCGGATCCGCCGCGCCGTCGCCGAGGCCACCCCGAACGGCTACGACGTCCCGCTGGGCGACTACGTGCTGATGTACAAGGCGATGGCGGACCGCGACGAGGCCCTGCGCATCGCGCGCACCCTCCCGAACGACGCGATCGACGACGGCAACTCCCGCGCCTACCTCCTGGCCTGGATCCTCACCCGCTGAGATCCCGCCATGCCGGAGGTCAGGGGGTGTCGTAGCGGGCGAAGCGTCGCGTGAACGTCGCGGTACCGCTCGTCAGGGCGCGCAGGTCCACGGCGTAGCGGAGCAGCTCGGCCGCAGGCACCTCGGCGCGGACCAGGGTGCGGCCCGGCACCTCCGTCGGCTCGGTGCCCAGCACGCGTCCCCGCCTGCCGGACAGGTCGCCCAGGACGGCACCCAGGTGCGCGTCGAGGATCGTCACACCGACCTCGTCGACCGGCTCCAACACCACCAGCCCGCACTCCTCGGCCGCCGCGCGCACGGCGAGCGCCCCGGCCGTCTGGAAGGCGGCGTCCGAGGAGTCGACGCTGTGGGCCTTGCCGTCCACCAGCGTCGCCCGGACATCGACGACCGGGTGTGCGACGCCGTCGACCGCAGGCCCGTGGGCGAGCTGCGCGCGGATGCCCTTCTCGACGCTCGGCACGTACTGCGTCGGCACCGACCCGCCGACCACCGCGGAGCGGAACTCGAACCCGGACCCGCGGGGGAGCGGCTCGAACTCGACGTGGCACACCGCGTACTGCCCGTGCCCGCCGGACTGCTTGACGTGCCGCCCGGTCACCCGCGCCGCGGACCCGAGCGTGACCCGCATCGGCACCCGGACGTCCTCGGTGCGGACGTCCGCCCCCGCCTCCCGCAGCCGCGAGAGCACCACGTCCGCGTGCGCCTCCCCGGTCGTCCACAGCACGGTCTGGTGGGTCTCCCGGCTGCGTTCCAGGCGCAGCCCCGGGTCGGCGGCGACCAGCGTGGCGAGGGTCCGCGCGAGCTGGTCCTCCGCGCCCCGCTCCGTCGGCGCGACGGCGATCGGCAGCAGCGGCTCGGGCAGCTCCCAGGCCCGCAGCAGCAGGGGGTGGTCGGCGGCGGACACGGTGTCGCCCGTCTCGGCCCCGGAGACCTTCGTCAGGGCGCAGATGTCCCCGGCCACGCAGACCTCGGTGTCGACGAGCGTGGCGCCCAGCGCCGTGTAGAGGTGGGAGAGCCGGTCGTCGAGGTCGTGACCGGTGTCCTCGGGGCTGCTGCGCGGCGCCGGCACGTGCCCGGACACGTGGATCGCGGTGTCCGCGCGCAGGGTCCCGGAGAACACCCGGACCAGCGAGACCCGGCCGACGTACGGGTCCGCCGAGGTGCGCACGACCTCCGCGGCCAGCGGCCCGTGCGGATCCGCCGTCAGCGCGGGGTGGGGGTTGCCGTCGATGGTGCTCACCGGCGGCAGTGGATGCTCCAGCGGCGTCGGGAACCCGCCTGCGAGCAGCTCCAGCACGGCGTCCAGCCCGGTCCCCGTCGCGGCGCAGACCGGCACGACGGGGTGGAAGGCCCCGCGGGCGACGGCCGTCTCCAGGTCGGCGACCAGCGTCTCGACGGCGATGTGCTCGCCGCCGAGGTAGCGGTCCATCAGCGACTCGTCCTCGGACTGTTCGATGATCCCCTCGATCAGGCTCGCCCGGGCCTCCTCGGCGCCGTCGGGCGCGGCTCCGGGACCCTGCGTGAGCAGGCCGTACAGCCCGTCGTCGGTCGGCAGGTACAGGGGGGCGACCCCCGCGCCGAACGCCTCCCGGCACGCCAGCCGGGCGGCCTCGACGTCCGCCCGGGCCTGGTCGCACCGCGCCACCACGACCGCCCGCGGCATCCCGACGGCGGCGCACTCCTGCCACAGCGCCGCGGTGGCGGGGTCGATCGCGCCGTCGGCCCCGGCGGTCGCGGGGACGACGAACAGCGCGGCGTCCGCGGCGCGCAGGCCCGCCCGCAGGTCGCCGACGAAGTCCCCGTAGCCGGGGGTGTCGATCAGGTTGATCTTGAGCCCCGCGTGCCGCAGCGGCGCGACGGCGACGCCGACCGAGCGGTGCCTGCGGACGGCGGCGGGGTCGTGGTCGCAGACGGTCGTCCCGTCGACGACGCTGCCGGCGCGGGGGATGGTGCCGGTGTGGGCGAGGAGGGCCTCGGCCAGCGTCGTCTTGCCCGCCCCCGAGGGGCCGACGAGCACGACGTTCCTGATCAGTGCGGGATCGACCACCCCGGCCGGGTCGGCTCCCGAGGCTGTCCGGTCTTGTCTGACGGTCATGGCCGCACCTCCGCGGGCATCCGCGCGGCACACCGGTGTGCCGCCGGTCACACCGATTGGACTCCGGTGTCCGGTCGCGCACAACCCCTCAAGACTTGCTCAAGACCGACCCCGGCGTGTGCGTGGCCACGTCGGCCCCGCGAGTAGGGTCCCTGGCCGTGCCCATCCCCGGTCCCGGTTACGCCATCACCGTCCGCGTCGAGGCCCCGTCGTCCAGCAGCGCCGCGGGGGATCTCGCGGTCGCCGTCGGGAACGTGGGCGGCGTCGTCACCGCGTTCGACGTCGTGGAGTCGCGCACCGACGCGATCGTCGTCGACATCTCCTGCAACGCCCTGAACTCCGAGCACGCCGAGGAGATCACCGCGGCGCTCGGCGCCGTGCCGGGCGTGACCGTGCGGAAGGTGTCCGACCGGACGTTCCTGATCCACCTCGGCGGCAAGATCGAGGTCTCGTCGAAGGTGGCGCTGCGCAACCGAGACGACCTGTCCCGGGCCTACACCCCGGGCGTCGCGCGGGTGTGCCAGGCGATCGCGGCGAACCCGTCGGACGCCCGGCGGCTGACGATCAAGCGCAACACCGTCGCCGTCGTCACCGACGGGTCCGCGGTGCTGGGCCTGGGCAACCTGGGCGCGGCCGCGTCGATGCCGGTGATGGAGGGCAAGGCGGCGCTGTTCAAGCGCTTCGCCAACGTCGACGCCTGGCCGGTCGCGCTCGACACCCAGGACACCGAGGAGATCATCCGCACCGTCCAGGTCATCGCGCCCGCGTACGGCGGCATCAACCTCGAGGACATCGCCGCGCCGCGCTGCTTCGAGATCGAGCGCAGGCTGCGCGAGCTGTTGGACATCCCGGTCTTCCACGACGACCAGCACGGCACCGCCGTCGTCGTGCTCGGTGCGCTGCGCAACGCCCTGCGGGTCGTGCACAAGTCGATCTCCGACGCCAAGATCGTGGTCTGCGGCGTCGGCGCGGCGGGCTCGGCGATCATCCGGCTGCTGGCCTCGGAGAAGCCGGGGGAGGTGCTCGCCGTGGACATCGACGGGATCGTGCACGCCTCGCGGCCGGGCCTGGACGAGAACCTCACGTCGATCGCGGCGCAGACCAACCCGACCGACCGCTCCGGCTCGCTGGCCGACGCCCTCGTCGGCGCGGACGTGTTCATCGGCGTCTCGGCGCCGAACCTGTTCGGGGCCGACGAGGCCGCCACCATGGCGGACGACGCGATCATCTTCGCCCTGGCCAACCCGGACCCGGAGATCGACCCGAGCGTCGCCATGCAGCACGCGGCCGTCGTGGCCACGGGCCGCTCGGACTACCCGAACCAGATCAACAACGTGCTGGCCTTCCCGGGGGTGTTCCGCGGCCTGCTCGACGCGCAGGCCCACGACATCACCGACCGGATGCTGCTGGCCGCCTCGGCCGCGATCGCGGACGTCGTCGCGGAGCCCAACGCGAGCTTCATCGTCCCCAGCGTCTTCGACCAGTCGGTCGCGCCCGCCGTGGCGGACGCCGTCCGCCACGCCGCCCAGGAGGCCGCGGCGGCGGGCGAGGTCACCGCGGGTCTCTGACCCCCGCCGCGTGCCGTCCGCTCGTCGGGGTCGGGGTGCGCTGGGTCACTGTCTACCCTGGTCGGCGTGGTTCCGACGATCGGTGTGCTGGCCCTGCAGGGTGACGTCCGCGAGCACCTCGCCGCGCTGAGCGCGGCCGGGGTCGGCGCGGTGCCCGTGCGCAGGCCCGCCGAGCTCGCGGCCGTGGACGGGATCGTCCTCCCCGGCGGCGAGTCGACGACGATCAGCAAGCTCCTCGGGATCTTCGAGCTGCTCGATCCGTTGCGCGCCCGGATCGCCGACGGGCTGCCGGCCTACGGATCCTGCGCCGGGATGATCCTGCTGGCGGGCGAGGTGCTCGACGGGCGCCCGGACCAGGAGCAGCTCGGCGGCCTGGACGTCGTCGTGCGCCGCAACGCCTTCGGTCGCCAGGTGGACTCCTTCGAGACCGACCTGGACATGACCGGCGTCGGGTCGGTGCGGGCGGTGTTCATCCGCGCGCCGTGGGTGGAGAAGACCGGCGCGGACGTCGAGGTCCTGGCCACGGTGCCGGGGGACGCCGCCCAGGCCGCGGGCCGGGTCGTCGCCGTCCGGCAGGGGAACGTCCTGGCCACCTCCTTCCACCCGGAGATCACC
This sequence comes from Pseudonocardia oroxyli, assembly GCF_900102195.1. Classification (GTDB taxonomy): domain Bacteria; phylum Actinomycetota; class Actinomycetes; order Mycobacteriales; family Pseudonocardiaceae; genus Pseudonocardia; species Pseudonocardia oroxyli. The sequence goes on along the minus strand of NZ_FNBE01000003.1, from coordinate 336,674 downwards.
GGGGACCTGCGCGTGCACGCCTACTTCGCGGACCTCGTGCGCTCGGCATAGACAACCGATCGGGTGCTGAGCCGCGCCACCCGGCTCCTGGAGTCCTACGCACAGCTCTGGCGCCATCGCGCGCAGTCCATCGACGCACTGCTGGAGGAGACATGACCGTCGTCGACGTCGTCCGCGACACCGAGAACCTCACCCTCACGTTCGTCGCGGAGTTCGCGGCGCCCGTCGAGCGGGTGTGGCAGGTCTGGGAGGACCCGCGCCTGCTGGAGCGGTGGTGGGGGCCGCCGACCCACCCGGCGACGTTCGAGCTGCTGGAGGTCGAGCCCGGTGGCCGCGCCGCCTACTTCATGACCGGCCCGGAGGGGGACCGGTTCCACGGCTGGTGGCGCATCACCGCCGTCGACGCCCCGCGCGGCCTCGCCTTCGAGGACGGCTTCGCGGACGCGGACGGCACCCCGTCGGACGCCATGCCGACGACGTCCGCCCTCGTCACGCTGGAGGCGACGGACTCGGGGACCCGGATGACGACGGTCACCACGTTCCCCTCGCTCGAGGCGCTGGAGAAGCTCTCCGAGATGGGCATGGAGGAGGGCATGCGCCTGGCGATGGGGCAGATCGACGGGCTACTGGCCGCCTGAGTGCAGCAGCTGCCCGTCGATCCACGGGTCGAAGCTGCGCGTGCGCCCCAGGTCGTCGGTGTAGGCGCAGGCCCGGTTGGTGATCGTGTCCGGGTTCGCGGGGTCGCCGAACTGCGGCGGGCTCTGCAGGTCGCAGGTGTACAGCGGCTGCGCGGGCCCGGTCACGGTGACGGTCAGTGGGGCGGCCTCGGCGTGGTCGGCGGTGCCGAGGAGGACGACGGACGACCCGGTCGCGAGCGCGGCGGCACCCGCCGCGGCGAAGCCCAGGCGCGCGATCAGCGTGCGGTCCATCGTGTCCCCCTCGTGTCGTCCCTGCCTCGCTATCGCGGGCCGGTCGACCGTCATTAACGCCTGACCTGGGCTTTCACCGAGGTCGGTGAATTCGGGGTACCCCGTGTAACGCCGGGTGCACCCTCTGGCGATGAGGCGCCGGACACCAGGTCGGTAGCATGGACGGGACATCCGGCAGGGGCCCTGGGCCGCCTGCGTGCCGCGAGCGAGGAGGGACGGGGCAGCCGATGAGTGGCCACTCCAAATGGGCGACGACCAAGCACAAGAAGGCCGTCATCGACGCCCGGCGCGGCAAGATGTTCGCGAAGCTGATCAAGAACATCGAGGTCGCGGCCCGCACCGGCGGCGGTGACCCGGACGGCAACCCCACGCTCTACGACGCCATCCAGAAGGCGAAGAAGAGCTCGGTGCCGAACGACAACATCGACCGGGCGGTGAAGCGCGGCTCCGGTGCGGACGGCGGCGGCGCCAACTACGAGACGATCACCTACGAGGGCTACGGCCCCAACGGCGTCGCGATGCTGATCGAGTGCCTGTCGGACAACCGCAACCGCGCGGCCACCGAGGTGCGCACGGCGATGACCCGCAACGGCGGGACCATGGCCGACCCCGGCTCCGTCGCCTACCTGTTCACGCGCAAGGGCGTCGTCGTGCTGCCGAAGGGCTCGCTGACCGAGGACGACGTGCTGCTGGCCGTCCTCGAGGCGGGCGCCGAGGAGGTCAACGACCTGGGGGACAGCTTCGAGGTCGTCTCCGAGCCCACCGACCTGGTCGCGGTGCGCACCGCGCTGCAGGAGGCGGGCATCGACTACGACTCGGCCGAGCCGACCTTCCTGCCCTCGATGCAGATCGAGCTGGACGCCGAGGGCGCCAAGAAGGTCTTCAAGCTGATCGAGGCGCTCGAGGACTCCGACGAGGTCCAGAACGTCTACTCGAACTTCGACGTGTCCGACGAGGTCATGGCCGAGGTCGGCTGAGATACCACCCGGTCCCGGGTGGGGGAGCGCTTCCCCCACCCGGAACCGTCGGTGCCCGGTCCTAGACTCGCGGCCGTGACCGCACCGACGAAGAACGCGACCGACACGAAGCGACTCCTGCTGCTGGACGGGCACTCGCTGGCGTACCGGGCCTTCTTCGCCCTGCCCGCGGAGAACTTCCGCACCGGCACCGGGCAGACCACGAACGCCGTCTACGGCTTCACGTCGATGCTCATCAACCAGCTGCGGGACGAGCAGCCGACGCACCTCGCCGTGGCGTTCGACGTCTCGCGCAAGACCTTCCGGTCGGAGCGCTACGCCGACTACAAGGCGAACCGCACGACCACGCCGGACGACTTCCGCGGCCAGGTGGACCTCATCAAGGAGGTCCTCAAGGCGCTCAACATCCCGGTGTTCGCCGTGGACGGGTTCGAGGCGGACGACATCATCGCCACCCTCGCCACCCAGGCGGAGCAGCAGGGCTTCGACGTGCTGATCACCACCGGCGACCGGGACGCCTTCCAGCTGGTCACCGACCACGTCACGGTGCTCTACCCCAAGCGCGGCGTCTCCGACCTCGGTCGGATCGACCCGGCCGAGGTGGACAAGCGCTACGGGCTCACCCCGACCCAGTACCCGGACTTCGCGGCGCTGCGCGGGGACCCCTCGGACAACCTGCCCTCCATCCCCGGCGTGGGGGAGAAGACGGCGGCGAAGTGGGTCCGCGAGTTCGGCTCCCTCGGCGAGCTGACCGACCGGGTGGACCAGGTCAAGGGCAAGGCGGGGGACGCGCTGCGCGCCAACCTGGCGAACGTGCTGATGAACCGCCAGCTCACGGAGCTCGTCCGGGACGTGCCGCTGGACAGCGTCCCCGCCGAGCTCGAGGTGCGGCCGTGGGACCGGGACGCGGTGCACCGGCTGTTCGACGAGCTGGAGTTCCGCGTGCTGCGCGAGCGGCTGTTCGCCACGCTGCAGAGCGCCGAGCCCGAGGCGGAGTCCGGGTTCGCGGTGCAGGGCGGGATCATCGCGCCCGGGGAGCTGGGCGACTGGCTCGCCGAGCACGCGCGGGACGGGCGGCGCGTGGGCGTCGCGTTCTCGGGGGTCGCCGGGGCGATCACCGAGCGGGACTTCTCCGGGATCGCGCTGGCCACGGGCGAGCCGTCGGTCGAGGACCGGGCGGACGGGGCCGCGGCGGGGGTGCCCGTGGCCGGGTACGTGGACGTCCGGCTGCTCACGCCGGAGGACGAGGCCGCGCTCGGGGCGTGGCTGGCGGACCCGACCGTGCCCAAGGCCTCACACGACGTCAAGGCGGTGCTGCACGGCCTGCGCTCGCGCGGGTGGGAGCTGCGGGGCCTGACCAGCGACACCGCGCTGGCGGCGTACCTGGCCCGGCCCGGACAGCGCTCCTTCGACCTGGCGGACCTGGCGCTGCGCTACCTGCGCCGCGAGCTCGCCATGGAGGGCGGCCCCGCGGACGGGCAGCTCTCCCTGCTCGGCGGCGAGGAGGAGGCGGACGCGCAGCACGCCGAGGCCGAGATGGTCGCCGCGTCCGCGGTCGCCGAGCTGGCGGACGCACTGGGCACCGAGCTCGCCGAGAAGGAGCAGACCCGGCTGCTGCTGGAGCTGGAGCAGCCCCTCGCCTTCGTGCTCGCGGACTGCGAGGCCGCGGGCATCGCCGTGGACCAGTCGCACCTCGGCATGCTGGAGGCGGAGTTCGGCGGGCAGGTCGCCCAGGCCGCGCACCTCGCCTACGAGGTCATCGGCAAGGAGATCAACCTGGGCTCGCCCAAGCAGCTGCAGGTCGTGCTGTTCGACGAGCTGAACATGCCCAAGACCAAGCGCACCAAGACCGGCTACACCACGGACGCGGACGCGCTGCAGAGCCTGTTCGAGCAGACCGAGCACCCGTTCCTGCAGCACCTGCTCACCCACCGGGACGCCACCCGGCTCAAGATCACGGTCGACGGGCTGCTCAAGTCGGTCGCGGCGGACGGGCGGATCCACACCACGTACTCGCAGACGATCGCCGCGACGGGCAGGTTGTCGTCCACCGACCCCAACCTGCAGAACGTGCCGATCCGCACGGCGGCCGGGCGGCGGATCCGCGAGGCGTTCGTCGTCGGCGAGGGCTACGCGGAGCTGATGACCGCGGACTACAGCCAGATCGAGATGCGGATCATGGCCCACCTGTCCGAGGACGCCGCGCTGATCGAGGCCTTCAACTCGGCGCGGGACTTCCACTCGGAGACGGCGTCGAAGGTGTTCGGGGTGGCGCCGGACGAGGTCACGCCCGCCCAGCGCGCCAAGATCAAGGCGATGAACTACGGGCTGGCCTACGGGTTGTCGGCCTTCGGCCTGTCCGGGCAGCTGCGGATCTCCACCGAGGAGGCCCGCGCCCTGATGGACGACTACTTCGAGACCTTCGGCGGGGTGCGGGACTACCTGCGCTCGGTCGTCGACGTCGCCCGCCGGGAGGGCTACACGGCCACCATGCTGGGTCGTCGGCGCTACCTGCCCGACCTGACCAGCGACAACCGCCAGCGCCGCGAGATGGCCGAGCGGATGGCGCTCAACGCCCCCATCCAGGGCTCGGCGGCGGACATCATCAAGGTCGCGATGCTCGGGGTGGCCAGGGCACTCGCCGAGGAGGGGCTGCGCAGCCGGATCCTGCTCCAGGTGCACGACGAGCTGGTGCTGGAGGTCGCCGAGGGCGAGCACGAGCGGCTGGAGAAGCTCGTCCGCCGCGAGATGGCCGCGGCCGAGGACCTCTCGGTGCCGCTCGAGGTCTCGGTCGGCTACGGCCGCAGCTGGGACGACGCCGCCCACTGACCGCCCCGCGCCGCGAGTCCCACACTTCGGACACGCGAGTCCCGCGGTCGGCACGCGAGTCCGCCGCCCCGTGCGCGCGGGCGTCGGTGACCGCTGAAATCGGGTTGCCGCGGGCGGCAGGATGCTCGGAGTGCTGTGCGCCACGGACCCGCTCCCGCCCGCCCGTTCCTCACCGACCCCGACCACATCGTGCGGTGGGCCTGGCGCACCCAGCCGACGGCGGGCGAGCACGTGCGGGCCCTCGCCGCCGCCCGTCCCGACCTGCCGGTCGTCCGGCTGCGCTCGCGCGCGGAGATCAGGACCTGGCTGGAGGGCCCCGCCCGCGCCCTGGCCCCGCCCGCCGCGGACACCTGAACGTCGGCCGCGGTCACTCGCCGCGGTCGAGGGTCGTCGGGCCCAGGCGCAGGACGCCGGACGTCAGCGGTGCGCACCGGATCCCGCCGCGGCGGCGGAGGGCCCGGAACGCACCCGGCGCGAGCGCCTGGTCCATCCAGGCACACGGGTTGGCCGGGCGGTGGGCCCGGAACCGCACGCCGCCGAGAGTGAACTCGCCGGCCAGCCCGTCGACGTCCGCGCCGCGCAGCACGACCGTGCGCCGCGCGAGGACCGGGTCGAACGCCGGCACCCCGAGCTCGGCGGCCACCGCCTCCAGGGACTCGACCGCGATCAGCGTCACGGAGGCGCGGCGGTGCGCCGGGTGGCCGAAGTACCGGTCGCCCACGACCCCCAGCCCGGCCCTGACCTCGACGGACGCCCGGCCCGGAGGCTCGGGATCGGGCCGCGGCCCGTCGGACGGGCGACCCTCGAACGCGTGGATCGGCGACGCCATCAACGCGACGATCTCCACCTGCACGGCTCCATCCTTCCCCCATGAGCCCGCCGCCCGTCGCACACGTCCGGCGGGCCCGTGACCTGATCGACCGCTGCTACGCCGAGCCGCTCGACCTGGAGGCCATGGCGATCGCGGCCGGGTACTCCCGGTTCCACTTCGCCCGGGCGTTCCGCACGGCCTACGTCGCGCCACGTTCGCCGAGCTCAGCGGGCGCGGGGTCGAGTTCCTGCAGCCGCCCGCCGAACGCCCGTACGGCGTCGAGGCCGTGTTCCGGGACGACTCCGGCAACTGGTTCAGCCTGACCGAGCGGGCGTAGGCCCGGCCCGTCCGCGCGTCGGACGTCCGCGGCGGAGCCGGGCGCCGGTAGCGTCCTCCCGGACGAGGGGAGTGCGGGTGCGGGTACTCGGAGTCGACCCGGGGCTGACCCGGTGCGGGCTCGGCGTGGTCGACGGCACGGGTGCGCGCCAGGTCGCGTGCGTCGACGTCGGCGTGGTGCGCAGCGACACGGACGTCCCGGTGGACCGTCGGCTCCTCGTCGTGGCGGACGAGGTGGAGCGCTGGATCGCACGCCACCGGCCGGACGTGGTCGCGATCGAGCGGGTGTTCGCCCAGCACAACGTCCGCACCGTGATGGGCACCGCCCAGGCCAGCGGGGTGGTCGCGCTGGTCGCCGCGCGGGCCGGGCTGCCGGTCGCGTTCCACACCCCGAGCGAGGTCAAGGCCGCGGTCACCGGTGCGGGTCGCGCGGACAAGGCCCAGGTCACGGCCATGGTCACCCGCGTGCTGGGGCTCGCCGAGGCGCCGCGGCCCGCGGACGCTGCGGACGCCCTGGCCCTCGCCATCTGCCACTGCTGGCGGGCGCCGATGATGACCCGGATGGCCGAGGCCGAGCGCCGGGCGGCCGAGATCGCGAAGCAGCACAGGGCGCGGTTGGCGGCGGCCCAGAAGGAGCGGCTCGCGGCGGCCCGACGGCGCTGAGCGAGGGCCGGGGTGAGAGCCCGGTCGCGCGGCGCCTCCCCCGCCCGAGTGCAGGACTCGCGGTGGGACACGCCGTCGGGTGGGGGTGGATCGGTTCGGGGGACCGGGCCGGTAGCCTTCGGCTCGAACTAGTGTTCGTATCTGCGAGGAGTGCTTGTGATCTCGTCCGTGCGCGGGCCCGTGCTGGAGATCGGGTTGGACCACGCCGTGGTCGAGGTCGGCGGGCTCGGGTACGCCGTGTTCTGCACGCCGAACACGCTGGCCGGGCTGCGGCGGGGGACCGAGGCGAAGCTCGCCACCACGTTGATCGTCCGCGAGGAGTCGCTGACCCTCTTCGGGTTCGCGGACGTCGACGAGCGGGAGCTGTTCCTGCTGCTCCAGACCGTGTCCGGGATCGGCCCGCGGCTCGCGCTGGCGACCATCGCGGTGCTGGAGCCGGACACGCTCCGCCGCGCCCTGCACGACGGGGACCTGGCGACGCTGCAGCGCATCCCCGGCGTCGGGAAGAAGAGTGCGGAGCGGCTGGTGGTGGAGCTGCGGGACAAGGTGCTGGTCACGCCCGCCACCCCGCCCGTCGCGCAGGTCGCGGCCACCGGCGGGCACCGGGACCGGGTCGTGGAGGCGCTGCTGGGGCTCGGGTTCACCCAGAGACCCGCCGAGCAGGCGGTGGACGCGGTGCTGGCCGAGAACCCCGCGGCGGACCCGTCGCACCTGCTCCGGACCGCGTTGAGCAGCCTGGGCCGTAGCCGGTGAGCGAGGAGTCGCGCGAGTTCAGCGGGGTCGCCGCCGAGGCGGTACCCGAGGACCTGGACGTCGAGAACTCGCTGCGGCCGCGGAACCTGCGGGAGTTCATCGGGCAGCCGCGGGTGCGCGAGCAGCTCGAGCTCGTGCTCGAGGGGGCGCGGCGACGCGGCGACCCGCCGGACCACATCCTGCTCTCCGGGCCCCCCGGGCTCGGCAAGACCAGCCTGAGCATGATCGTCGCGGCCGAGATGGGGGCGTCGATCCGGCTGACGTCCGGGCCGGCGTTGGAACGCGCGGGCGACCTCGCCGCGATGCTGTCCAACCTGCTCCCCGGGGACGTGCTGTTCATCGACGAGATCCACCGCATCGCCCGGCCCGCCGAGGAGATGTTGTACCTCGCGATGGAGGACTTCCGGGTGGACGTCGTCGTCGGGAAGGGGCCGGGGGCCACCTCGATCCCGCTGGACATCGCGCCGTTCACGCTGGTCGGGGCCACGACCCGGGCCGGCGCGCTGACCGGCCCGCTGCGGGACCGCTTCGGCTTCACCGCGCACATGGAGTTCTACGAGCCGCACGAGCTGGAGCGGGTGCTGACCCGCGCGGCCACCATCCTGGACGTCGACCTGAAGGCGGACGGCGCCGAGGAGATCGCCGGGCGCTCCCGCGGCACCCCCCGCATCGCGAACCGCCTGCTCCGCCGCGTGCGGGACTTCGCCGAGGTCCGCGCGGACGGCACCGTGAACCGCGCCGTGGCCCGGGACGCGCTCGCGGTGTACGACGTCGACGAGCTGGGTCTGGACCGGCTGGACCGCGCCGTGCTGGGGGCGTTGGTGCGGACGTTCGGAGGAGGCCCCGTCGGCGTGTCGACGCTGGCTGTGGCGGTGGGCGAGGAACCCGGTACCGTCGAGGAGGTCTGCGAGCCGTACCTGGTACGGGCCGGGATGCTCGCCCGCACGCCGCGGGGCCGGGTGGCCACACCCGCGGCCTGGGCCCATCTGGGGTTGCGTCCTCCGGAGGAGAGCACCGGTCCGCAGGGACTGTTCTAGGCGAAACCGCACGTCACGCGCCCGGCCCGGTGGTCGAGGCGCGAGCCCGGACTGGCAGACTCGCACCGCCGACGTGCTCGAATACGGAAGAAAGCGACATCATGGACCTGAGCCTGCTGTTCCCCATCCTCATCCTGCTGCTGTTCATCCCGATCTTCCTGTCGGGGCGCAAGCAGAAGCGGCAGTTGGCGGAGACCCAGCAGATGCAGAACGCCCTGGCGGAGGGTGACGTCGTCACCACCACCTCGGGCCTGCGCGGCACCGTGGTCGACGCGTCCTACGAGGACACCATCGACCTGGAGATCGCGGACGGCGTCGTCACCACGTGGCTGCGCGCCGCGGTGCGGGACAAGGTCGCGACCGACACCCACGCCGAGGACGCCGCCGAGGACGCCGCGGACACCGAGTCGGACACTCCGGCCGAGCTGCCCACGACCGGCACGACCGGCACGACCACCGCGAACGGGACGAGCCCGACGACGGCGACCACCTCGGACACCCCGGCGGGCGCGACCGTCGAGACCCCGGCCGACGACAAGAAGTGACCGCGGGGGCGCTGTCCGCGCCCTTCGACCCGTGGTGCAGCATCGTCGGGTGCGCACGCAGCGCAGTCCGAGGCGACCGGGAGTGGAAGAAGAGTGGCAACGACCCCGGGGCGGATCCGCCCCTGGCGGTACCTCGCGGGGTTCGCGGGCATCGTCGTGGCGCTGTACGCGTTGGTGGCCTTCACCGGTGACCGGTCCTTCGCGCCGAAGCTCGGCATCGACCTGCAGGGTGGCACCCGGGTCACGATGACCGCGCGCACCGCGGACGGTCAGACCCCGCCGCGGGACCAGCTGATCCAGGCGCAGGCGATCATCGAGCAGCGCGTGAACGGGCTGGGCGTGAGCGGCGCCGAGGTGGTGCTGGACGGCAACAACCTCACCATCACCGTCCCCGGTGACGGTGGCGAGCAGGCCCGTGACCTGGCCCAGACGGCGCAGCTGCGGTTCCGGCCGGTCGTCGGGCAGCCGATCCAGGCCACCCCCGCCGACCCGGCGCAGCCCCCCGCGGCGGACCCCGAGTCGCCGGACGCCGTCGCGCAGGCCAAGCAGCTGCGGCAGAGCACGGACCCGACGACGCAGCAGATCGCGCTGCAGACGCTGGACTGCAACGCCCCGGACCCGCTGCAGGGCTACGACGACCCGGCCCTGCCGCTCGTCGCGTGCGACCAGAACAAGACGGCCAAGTACGTCCTCGGCCCGACCATCGTCGAGGGCACCGAGATCGCGTCGGCCACGGCCACGCAGGACCCGAACGGCGTCGGCTCGGTCGTCGACCTGACGTTCAAGTCCGCGGGCAACGCGGCGTGGGGCGCCTACACGGCGGCGAACGTCGGCACCCAGGCGGCGTTCGTGCTCGACGGCGAGGTCGTCTCGGCCCCCACCATCCAGGGCGCGCTCTACGGCAACACCCAGGTCAGCGGCAACTTCAGCCAGGAGCAGGCGCAGAACCTCGCCAGCGTGCTGCGCTACGGCTCGCTGCCGCTGTCCTTCGAGTCCTCCGAGGCCCAGACGGTCTCCGCGACGCTGGGGCTCGCCTCGCTGGAGGCCGGGCTGCTCGCCGGCGCCGTCGGCCTGATCCTGGTGTTCGTCTACTGCCTCTTCTACTACCGGGTGCTCGGGCTGCTCACGATCCTGTCGCTGATCCTGTCCGGCGCGGTCGTCTACGCCGTGCTGGTGCTGCTGGGGCGCTGGATCGGGTTCACCCTCGACCTCGCGGGCGTCGCCGGGTTCATCGTGGCCATCGGCATCACGGCGGACTCGTTCGTGATCTTCTTCGAGCGGCTGAAGGACGAGGTCCGCGAGGGCCGCTCGTTCCGGTCCGCCGTGCCGCGGGCCTGGGTCCGCGCCCGCCGCACCATCCTGACCGCGGACGCCGTCAGCTTCCTCGCCGCGGCGGTGCTCTACATCCTGGCCGTCGGCCAGGTGAAGGGCTTCGCGTTCACCCTCGGCATGTCCACGGTGCTCGACCTGGTCGTGGTGTTCCTCGTAACGCACCCGCTGGTGGCGCTGGCGTCGAACTCGAAGATCTTCTCCAGCCCCGCGCTGTCCGGCCTGGGCTCGGTCGCCAGGATCGGGGCGCAACGCCGCCGCACCCGCGAGACCGCCTCGTCCGGCACGAAGGGGGCCTGAGATGTCCGTGTTCAGCAGGCTCTACTCCGGGACCGGCGCGTTCGACGTCGTCGGGCGCCGCAAGGCCTGGTACGTCACCTTCGGGGTGCTCGTCCTGATCTCGGTGCTGTCGATCGCGATCCGCGGGTTCAACCTCGGCATCGACTTCACCGGCGGCTCACAGATCCAGCTGCCGGCCGCGGGCGTGAACGGCACCATCACCACCGAGCAGGTGGAGCAGGTCTACCGGTCCGCCGTGGGCGAGGACCCCGCGACCGTCCAGTCGGCGGGGGTGGGCGACTCGGCGACGATCATCATCCGGTCGGAGGCGCTCGAGCCCGCCCAGCTCGCGGCCCTCAAGGACGGTCTGAACGCGCAGCTGCAGCCCGTCGGCGGCGAGCAGGTGATCAGCGACAGCGCCGTCTCCGGCACCTGGGGCGGGGAGATCACCCGGCAGGCGCTGATCGCGCTCGGGGTGTTCCTCGTGCTGGTCACGCTGTTCCTGGCGCTCTACTTCGAACGCTCGATGGCGATCGCCGCGCTCGTGGCGCTGGTGCACGACGTCGTCGTCACCGCGGGCATCTACTCGCTCGTCGGGTTCGAGGTCACGCCGTCCACGGTGATCGGCCTGCTCACGATCCTCGGCTTCTCGCTCTACGACACGGTCGTGGTGTTCGACAAGGTCAAGGAGAACACCCGCGGCCTGCTGCAGCTGACCCGCCGCACCTACGGCGAGCAGGCCAACCTCGCGGTGAACCAGACGCTGATGCGCTCCATCAACACCTCGCTGATCGCGGTGCTGCCGGTGATCGGGCTGATGGTGGTGGGCGTCGGGCTGCTCGGCGTCGGCACGCTCGCCGACCTGGCGCTCGTGCAGCTCGTCGGCATCATCGCGGGTGCGTTGTCCTCGCTGTTGCTGGCCACGCCGCTGCTGGTCGACCTCAAGATGCGGGACCCGCGCTTCCGCAAGCAGGCCGAGCGGGTCATGGCCCGCCGGGCGCGGGCGGCCGCGACCCGGTCGGGTGAGGCCCCGGAGTCCGCGCAGTCCTCGGACCTCGACACCACCGACGACGAGGCCGTGGCCCGGGAGCTGCGCCGCGAGCGGGCCCTCGCGGCGGCGGCGAGCTCGCCGCGGCGCGCCCAGCCGCAGCCGGGTCGTCCGCAGGGCAAGAGGCGCCGCCGGTGACCGCCGCAGGCGACGACTCCGAGTACGAGCTGGAGCGGGTGCGGGACCTGGTCCGCAGCGTGCCGGACTACCCCGAGCCGGGGGTGCTGTTCCGCGATCTCACGCCGGTCCTCGCGGACGCCGAGGCGTTCGCGACCCTGACCACCGAGCTGGCGGCCTGGGCGGGTGCCGCGGACCTGGTCGCCGGGGTGGAGGCGCGCGGGTTCCTCATCGGCGCCGCGGTCGCGCTCGTCGCCGGGACGGGCGTGGTGCCGATCCGCAAGGCCGGGAAGCTGCCGTCGGTCGCCGGGACACGGACCTACGACCTCGAGTACGGCACGGCCACGCTCGAGCTGCCCGCGGGCGTCGTCGAGCCGGGCACGACGGTCTTCGTGGTGGACGACGTGCTGGCCACCGGGGGCACCGCCGCCGCGGCCTGCGGCCTGCTGACGGACGCGGGCGCCGAGGTCACCGGGTTCGCCACCGTGATCGAGCTGGCGGCGCTGCGGGGGCGGGACAAGCTGCCCGGCGTCGAGGTCCACTCCCTGCTCTCCTACTGAGGCGCTCCGCGCCCGTGAGTGGTAAGTGGTGCCCTGGCACCACTTACCACTCACGGGCGCGGAGCGCCTATCGTTGAGGGGGTGACGGACGTCCAGCAGACCAGCCCCGCCGAGCTCGATCCGGCGCTGGAGTCGGCCAGACCGTCCGCCACCCGGCGCGTGCGGGCCCGCATCGCCCGCCGGATGACCCCCCAGCGCGTGGCGATCGTGAAACCGGTCCTCGAACCGCTGGCCAGTGTGCACCGCACGTTGCACCCCAAGGCCGACCTGGTGCTGCTGCAGCGCGCCTACGACGTGGCCGAGGAGAAGCACGCCCACCAGAAGCGCAAGTCCGGGGACCCGTACATCACGCACCCCCTGGCCGTCGCCACGATCCTCGCCGAGCTGGGCATGGACACGACCACGCTGGTCGCGGCCCTGCTGCACGACACCGTCGAGGACACCGACTACTCCCTCGACCGGCTGCGTGCGGAGTTCGGCGACGAGGTCGCGCACCTGGTGGACGGGGTCACCAAGCTCGACAAGGTGGAGTTCGGCACGGCCGCGGAGGCCGAGACGATCCGCAAGATGGTCGTCGCGATGGCCCGGGACCCGCGGGTCCTGGTGATCAAGCTGTCCGACCGGCTGCACAACATGCGGACCATGCGCTACCTGCCGCCGGAGAAGCAGGCGAAGAAGGCCCGCGAGACCCTCGAGGTCATGGCCCCGCTGGCGCACCGGCTCGGCATGGCCACGGTGAAGTGGGAGCTGGAGGACCTGTCCTTCGCGATCCTGCACCCGAAGAAGTACGACGAGATCGTCCGGCTCGTCGCGACCCGCGCGCCGTCCCGGGACACCTACCTCAAGCAGGTCATCGCCGAGATCTCGCGACAGCTGCAGGCCGCCCGGGTGGACGGCACCGTCGAGGGCAGGCCCAAGCACTACTACTCGATCTACCGCAAGATGATCGTCAAGGGCCGCGAGTTCGACGACATCCACGACCTGGTGGGCGTGCGCGTCCTGGTGGACGAGGTGCGGGACTGCTACGCCGCGATGGGCATGGTCCACGCGCTGTGGCAGCCGATGCCGGGCCGGTTCAAGGACTACATCGCCCAGCCGCGCTTCGGCGTCTACCAGTCCCTGCACACCACGGTGATCGGGCCGGACGGCAAGCCCCTCGAGGTGCAGATCCGCACCCACGAGATGCACCGCACCGCCGAGTACGGCATCGCGGCGCACTGGCGGTACAAGGAGACCCGGGGCCACAACAACGGCTCGTCGGTCGAGATCGACGAGATGTCCTGGATGCGGCAGCTGCTCGACTGGCAGCGCGAGGCCGCGGACCCCGGGGACTTCCTCGAGTCGCTGCGCTACGACCTCGCGGCCAAGGAGCTGTTCGTCTTCACCCCGAAGGGGGACGTGCAGACCCTCCCGGTCGGCTCCACCCCGGTCGACTTCGCCTACGCCGTGCACACCGAGGTCGGGAACCGGTGCATCGGCTCGCGGGTCAACGGCAGGCTGGTCGCGCTGGAGCGCACGCTCGAGTCCGGGGACGTCGTCGAGATCTTCACCTCGAAGGCCGAGGGCGCCGGGCCGTCGCGGGACTGGCTGGGCTTCGTCCAGTCACCGCGCGCCAAGACCAAGATCAAGCAGTGGTTCGCGAAGGAGCGCCGCGAGGAGGCCATCGAGGAGGGCAAGGAGGCGATCACCCGGGAGGCCCGCCGCACGGGCATGCCGCTGCAGCGCCTCGTGTCCGCGGACGCGATGAACGCGGTCTCCCGGGAGCTGCACTTCACCGAGATCTCCCAGCTCTACGCGGCGATCGGCGAGGGCCAGACCAGCGCCCGGCACGTCGTGCAGCGGCTCACCGCCCTGCTCGGCGGCATGGAGGACGCCGAGGAGGAGCTCGCCGAGCGGGCCACCCCGTCGACGGTGCGGGTCCGCCGCCCGAGCGGGGACGCCGGCGTCGTCCTGCAGGGCGCGGACGGCGCCGAGATGGGAGACGTCTACTGCAAGCTCGCCCGCTGCTGCACCCCCGTCCCCGGGGACGAGATCCTCGGGTTCGTGACGCGCGGGGGAGCGGTCTCCGTGCACCGCACCGACTGCACGAACGCCGCGGACCTCAAGGCCCGCAGCGAACGGCTCGTGGACGTCGCGTGGTCGGTGTCGCCCGCGTCGGTGTTCCTGGTGGCGATCCAGGTCGAGGCGCTGGACCGGCACCGGCTGCTGTCGGACGTCACGAAGGTGCTGGCGGACGAGAAGGTCAACATCCTCTCGGCCTCGGTGACCACGAGCCGCGACCGGGTGGCGGTGAGCCGGTTCTCCTTCGAGATGGGCGACCCCAAGCACCTCGGCCACGTGCTGCACGCCGTCCGCAACGTCGAGGGCGTGTACGACGTCTACCGGGTCACCAGCGCCGGCTGACCCCGTGAGCGGCGATAGTCGCTATAGCGGCTCCGCCGACCCACCCCGCCGCCTCCGGCGGCTGCCGACCCCCGGCCGCCGCTCACGGCTCAGGAGACGGTGGCGGTCTCGATGGTGACCGGGGTGGCGGGGGCGCCGTCCCCGGAGCCGCTGGTCGTGCCGCCCGCGGCGACCGTGTCGAGGGTCTGCAGGCCGGGGGCGTCGATCGTGCCGAACACGGTGTAGTTCGGGTCCAGCTGGGCGTTGCCGTAGATCATGAAGAACTGGCTGCCGTTGGTGTTCGGGCCCGCGTTCGCCATGGCCAGCAGCCCGCGGCCGTAGGTGATCTCCGGGAACGTCTCGTCCGCGAACGAGTAGCCGGGGCCGCCGCTGCCGCTGCCCGACGGGTCGCCGCACTGCAGCACCTGCAGGCCGGGGGCGGTGGTGAGCCGGTGGCAGGTGGTGCCGTCGAAGTAGCCCTGCTGCGCCAGGCTGACGAAGCTGTTGACCGTGCAGGGGGCCAGCGCCCGGTCCAGCGTGAGGCCGATCGGGCCCGCGGACGTGGTGAGGGCGGCGGCCACCGTGCCCTGCGCGCTCACCCCGGTGGTCTGCGCGGGCGGGGTCGCCGGCTTGGCCGCCTGCTCACCCGCCGGGTACGCGCAGTCGACCGCGGCCGGCAGCGGGGTGGGCCGGACCGGGACCGGGGCGTTCTCGGTGGGGACGTTCTGGGCGGCGTCCGTCGGGGCCGCGGCCGGCGGCGGGGCGGCGGAGGTGTCGGACTTCCACGGGGCGGTGACCAGCAGCACCACGGCGACGACGACCACGACGACCGCCCCGGCCGAGGAGAGCACCGCGACCCGCTTCTGTCGGCGCGCCCGCTCCTCCCGGTGCTTCTGCTGGTTCGCCAGCTTCCGCTTGGCCGCCTCCCGGCGCATCTGGTTCGTGGCCACCCGAGAATCCTCCGTCACTAGATCGCCCCGGCAGGGTAGCGAGGTCGCCTGTGTGACCCGCGTCTAGGCTGGTCGCCGTGCTCGTGGTCGGTTTCCCCGCAGGGGCGTTCCAGACGAACTGCTACCTCGTCGCGACCGGTGTCGGGGAGGCGTGCGTGATCGTCGACCCGGGCCAGGACGCCGAGGAGCCGCTCTCCGCCGCGCTGGCGGAGCACCGGCTCACCCCGGTCGCCGTGCTGCTGACCCACGGCCACTTCGACCACACCTTCAGCGTGCAGCCGGTGTGCGACGGCGCGGACATCCCCGCCTGGATCCACCCGGACGACCGCGAGCTGCTCGCGGACCCGATGAAGGGCATCAGCAAGGAGTCCGCCGCCTTCTTCGGCGGCCGGCTGGAGCTGCGCGAGCCGCGCTCGGTCGAGCTGCTGGTGGACGGCGGCGACCTCGAGCTGGCCGGGATGCGGCTGCGGGTCGACCACACGCCGGGCCACACCCGGGGCTCGGTCGTGTTCACCACCGAGACCGAGGACGGGGTCGAGGTGATCCTCGCCGGGGACACCCTCTTCGCGGGCTCCATCGGGCGGACCGACCTCCCCGGCGGCTCGCACGAACAGCTCCTCACGAGCATCCAGGACCGGCTGATGACCAGGCCGGACAGTGGCGTCGTGCTCCCCGGGCACGGCCCCACGACGACGATCGGCCGGGAACGGGCCGCAAACCCGTTCCTCCAGACGAGGCAGGGACTGTGAGCACGTTCTCGGCGCCCAAGGGCATCCCGGAGTACTACCCGTCGGACGGCGGGTCGAGCTCGGCCGGGTTCGTGCACGTGCGGGACACGCTGTCCGCCGCGGCGGAGCGGGCGGGCTACGGGTACATCGAGCTGCCGGTCTTCGAGGACACGGGGCTGTACGCGCGCGGCGTGGGGGAGTCCACGGACGTCGTCAGCAAGGAGATGTACACCTTCGCCGACCGCGGGGAACGGTCGGTGACGCTGCGGCCCGAGGGGACCGCGGGCGTCGTGCGGGCGGTGATCGAGCACCACCTCGACAAGCAGGGGCTGCCGGTCAAGCTGCGCTACGCCGGCCCGTTCTTCCGCTACGAGCGGCCGCAGGCCGGGCGGTACCGGCAGCTGCAGCAGGTGGGCATCGAGGCGATCGGCGCGGACGACCCGGCGCTGGACGCCGAGGCCATCGCGATCGCCGACGAGGGCTTCCGGGCGCTGGGGCTGCGGGGCTACCGGCTGGAGCTGACCTCGCTGGGGGACGCGGCGAGCCGCCCGGCCTACCGCGCCCTCCTGCAGGACTTCCTCGCGGGCCTGGACCTCGACGAGGCGACCCGGGCGCGCGCGGAGATCAACCCGCTGCGGGTGCTCGACGACAAGCGCCCCGAGGTCCGCACGCTGATGCTGGACGCGCCGCTGCTGCTCGACCACCTCTCGCCGGAGGCCCAGGCCCACCACGAGGCCGTGCTCGGCCACCTGGACGACCTCGGCGTCGCCTACACGATCAACCCGCGGATGGTGCGCGGGCTGGACTACTACACCAAGACCACGTTCGAGTTCGTGCACGACGGGCTCGGCGCCCAGTCCGGCATCGGCGGCGGCGGGCGCTACGACGGGCTGATGGCCACCCTGGGCGGACCGCAGCTGTCCGGCGTCGGGTTCGGGATCGGGGTCGACCGCACCCTGCTGGCCTGTGCCGCCGAAGGGCTGCAGCCGTGGTCCGCGGCCCGGGTCGAGGTGTTCTGCGTGCCGCTGGGCGACGAGGCCCGACGCAGGCTGGTCACCGTCGCCGGTGCGTTGCGGGCCGCCGGGGTCCGGGTGGACCTCGCCTACGGCGGCCGCGGCCTCAAGGGTGCGATGAAGTCCGCGGACCGCTCGGGCGCCCGCTACGCGCTCGTGCTGGGGGAGCGCGACATGGAGTCCGGGACCGTGGGGGTGAAGGACCTCGCCTCCGGGGACCAGCGGTCGGTGCCGCTCGAGTCGGTGGTGACGGAGCTCGCCTCGCTGCTCGCGTGAGCGGGGTCTCGTCCCCGGTGAGCAGGGACCGATGAGCAGGGACCGATGAGCAGGGACCGATGAGCACGGCGGACCGGGAGCGCTGGGACGCCCGGCACGCGGCCGTGGGGCTCGGCACCCCGATGCCGCCCGACGGGCTGCGGGGCCGGGAGTCGCTGCTGCCCGGGGCGGGGCGGGCACTGGACCTCGCCTGCGGGCGGGGCGCGGTCGCCGTGTGGGCGGCGCAGCGGGGTCTCGCGGTGGACGCGGTGGACGTGTCGCCCGCGGCCGTGCGGTCGGGGCGGGCGCTCGCGGGGGCGGTGGGGGTGCGCGCGGTCGAGGTCGGTGAGACGGCCGCGCCGGGCGAGGTGCGGTTCGCGGTGGCGGACCTGGACGCCTGGCGGCCGCCCGAGGGCGTCTACGCGCTCGTCGTGTGTCAGCGGTTCCGCGATCCGGCGCTGTACCCGGCCCTGGCCGCGGCCCTCGCACCCGATGGCCTGCTGGTGGTCACGGTGTTGTCCGAGGTCGACGACGAGCCCGGGCGGTTCCGCGCGCGACCCGGCGAGCTCCGCACGGCGTTCGGGCACCTCGACGTGCTCGCGGACGAGGAGCGGAACGGGGAGGCGACGCTGGTCGCGCGGCGCCCGTGACGCCGCCTGTGACGCCCCCGGGTCGGGTCACGGGCGGGTCATGATCCACCCGTGGGGAGGAGGAGGGTCGATTTCCGACCGTCCCGCTCCCGGAGTGTGGATCACCCCCTCAGGCCCGCTCCCGGCTCGCGACGACCGCCGCGAAGGCCGTCGTGATCGGCACCGACGCGACCAGGCCGATGCTGCCGACCAGGGTGCGGACGACCTCGGTGGCGACGTCCTGCGAGGTCAGCACCGCCCCCGGGCCCTGCCCCGCCACCGTGAACAGCAACAGCAGGGGCAGCGAGGCACCGGCGTAGGCGAGCACCAGGGTGTTGACGGCCGACGAGACGTGGTCGCGCCCGATCCGCATGCCGGCGGCGAACAGCTCTCGCGGGCCGAGCGAGGGGTTGGCGGTCCGCAGCTCCCAGACCGCGCTGGTCTGGGTGACGGTGACGTCGTCGAGCACGCCGAGCGCCCCGATGATCACCCCGGCGAGGACGAGGCCGCGGGCGTCGACGGGCGCGCCGAGCGTGGCGATCAGGCCCGCGGTCGTGTCGTCGAGCCCCGTGAGCCGGGCGAAGGCCGAGAACACCGAGCTCAGCACCGCGATGAGGCCGAGCGAGAGCAGGGTGCCGAGGACGGTCGTCGACGTGCGCGCGGAGAAGCCGTGGGTCAGGTACAGGACCAGGAACATGATCACCGACGCGCCGATCACGGCGACCGTGACCGGGCTGGACCCGGCCAGGATCGCGGGCAGCACGAACACGACGAGCACCACGAGGCTCAGCCCGAGCGCGACCAGCGCCGCCAGCCCGCGCCACCGCCCCAGCGCGAGCACCGCCAGCGCGAACGCCGCGCCCAGCCAGATCAGCGCGCTCCCGCGCTGGAAGTCGACCACCTGGTACGAGCCCGGGTCCGCCGCGTCACCGCCCGAGTAGGCGACCTGCACCGCGTCGCCGACGGCGAAGCGGGGGGTCGACGGCTCGATCGGCACGAGCTGCACCAGGTCGCGGCCGGGCAGCGGCCCGCCCTCCATGTGCAGCGTCAGCCCGGCGCAGCCGCCGTCTCCGGAGCCGGGCGAGCAGTCGGCCGCCTGCGCCGCCGTGACCTCGGCGTGGAACACCTCCTGGGGTCGCTGCGTGCTGTGCGGCAGGTCGCCCGTCGGCCAGAGCACGACCAGCCCGACCAGCGTCGCGAGCGCACAGGGGACCAGCAGGGCGGCCAGCAGGACCCGCACCCGGCGCCCGGCAGGTGCCGCGGGCCCGTGGCCGTGGCCGTGGCCGTGGCCGGTTCCGGGCGCCGGCTCGGGCTCCGGCTCCGCGACGGGTGCGGGCGGGACGACCGGGATCGGCTCCGTCCGCTCCGCAGCCGAGCCTCCCGCAGCCGAGTCTCCCGCAGCCGAGCCTCCCGCAGCCGAGCCTCCCGCGGCCGAGCCTCCCGCGGCCGAGCCTCCCGCGGCCGAGCCTCCTGCGGTCGAGCCTCGCCGAGCCGGGTCGCCCGCCGCCCCGCGCGCGGGTGCCCCGTGCTCGGGCCGGAGCGCGCGACGGTCGTGACGGGCCATCCCCGCATCCTCGCGACCCCCGCCGCGGCGACGACGCGCGGGTCCGGGCTTGCGCACGATCTCGAACATGTGTTCGACTGACGCTCGTGCGATGGAGCGGTCAGGAACCCCAGCAGGCGCTCCCGGGACTGGTCCGGACGGTCCGGGCCCCGGAGTTCGCCGGCGTCGTCTTCCACGAGGTGGAGGCGAGGTCGGCGCTCAACCGGGTGCCCGGCTCGTCGCCGATGCCGTTCTCGTGGACGGTGAACCCGTACCGGGGCTGCTCGCACGCCTGCGTCTACTGCTTCGCCCGCACCACCCACACCTACCTCGACCTCGACGCGGGCCGGGACTTCGACTCCCAGATCGTGGTGAAGGTGAACGTCGGCGGGGTGCTGCGCCGCGAGCTCGCCCGGCCGCGGTGGGCGCGCGAGCCGGTCGCGATGGGCACCAACACCGACCCCTACCAGCGTGCCGAGGGCCGCTACCGGCTGATGCCCGGGATCGTCGAGGCGCTGGCCCGCTCCGGCACGCCGCTGTCCGTCCTGACCAAGGGCACCGTGCTCGCCCGTGACCTGCCGCTGCTCGCCGCCGCCGCGCGGGACGTGCCGGTCGGGCTCGGGGTGTCGCTCGCGCTGCTCGACCGGGACCTGCAGGGCAGGCTGGAGCCGGGCACGCCGAGCCCGCGCGCCCGGCTGGACCTCGTGCGCCGGATCGCCGACGCGGGCCTGGACTGCGGCGTGATGATCGCGCCGGTGCTGCCGTACCTGACCGACTCCCGCGAGGCGCTCGACGCGGTGCTGGCGCAGGTGAAGGAGGCGGGCGCGTCCGGGGTGAGCGTCCTGCCGCTGCACCTGCGGCCGGGCACCCGCGAGTGGTTCCTGGCCTGGCTGGCGCGGGAGTACCCGCCACTGGTCCCGCGCTACGAACGGCTCTACCGCCGCGGCGCCTACGCCGACCCGCAGTACCGCAAGGCCCTCGCCGCCCGGGTCCGCCCGCTGCTGCGTGCGCACGGCCTGGACCGCGGGGAGGGTGTGCGCCGCAGCGCGCAGGACGACGGGGTCTCCGCCGGCCGGGTGTCGGCCCAGGCGGGTTTCCCGGCGTCGGACGTGGCGCGGCAGGCCCCGCCCGCGGAGCACCTGGCGGCCCCGGTGGTGGAGCAGTTGACCCTGCTCTGAAATGCGGTCGCACCGGCGGATAGCCTTGCCGACCGTGATGCGAACCCACCCCGTCGGCACGCTGCGTGCCGAGCACGCCGGCCAGACCGTGACCCTCGCCGGATGGGTGGCCCGTCGCCGCGATCACGGCGGCGTGATCTTCGTCGACCTGCGGGACGCGTCCGGCTCCGCCCAGATCGTGTTCCGCGAGGGCGAGATGGCCGAGCGGGCGCACCGGCTGCGCTCGGAGTTCTGCCTGCAGGTGACCGGCGAGGTCGTGCCGCGCCCGGCGGGCAACGAGAACCCCGACCTGCCCACCGGGGCGATCGAGCTGACCGTCACCGAGTTCACCGTGCTCTCGGAGTCCGCGCCGCTGCCCTTCCAGATCGACGAGCAGACGGTCGGCGAGGAGGTCCGGCTCAAGTACCGCTACCTGGACCTGCGCCGGGCCGAGCCCGCCGCCGCGATCCGGCTGCGCAGCAAGGTCAACCAGGCCGCGCGCAGCGTGCTGGAGAAGCACGACTTCGTCGAGATCGAGACGCCGACGCTCACCCGCTCCACCCCCGAGGGCGCCCGGGACTTCCTGGTCCCCGCCCGCCTCAAGCCCGGCTCCTGGTACGCGCTGCCGCAGTCCCCGCAGCTGTTCAAGCAGCTGCTGATGGTCGGCGGGATGGAGCGCTACTACCAGATCGCGCGCTGCTACCGGGACGAGGACTTCCGCGCCGACCGGCAGCCGGAGTTCACCCAGCTCGACATCGAGATGAGCTTCGTCTCCCAGGACGACGTGATCGCCCTGGCCGAGGAGGTCCTCGCGAGCCTGTGGCGGCTCGTCGGACACGAGATCACCGGGCCCATCCGGCGCATCTCCTACGCCGAGGCCATGTCCCGCTACGGCAGCGACAAGCCGGACCTGCGCTTCGACCTCGAGCTGACCGAGCTCACCGAGTACTTCGCCGAGACCGGGTTCCGGGTTTTCCAGAACCCGTACGTCGGCGCCGTCGTCATGCCGGGCGGGGCGGCCCAGCCCCGCAAGCAGCTGGACGCCTGGCAGGAGTGGGCCAAGCAGCGCGGCGCCCGCGGCCTGGCCTACGTGCTGGTCGACGAGGACGGCACCGTGTCCGAGAAGGGCCCGGTGGTCAAGAACCTGTCCGAGGAGGAGCGCGCCGGGCTGCCCGCGGCGGTCGGGGCCAATCCGGGCGACTGCATCTTCTTCGCCGCAGGCCGGCCGAACGAGGCCCGCGCCCTGCTCGGTGCGGCCCGCCAGGAGATCGCCCGGCGCACCGGCCAGATCGACGAGAGCGCCTGGTCCTTCGTCTGGGTCGTCGACTTCCCGATGTTCGAGAGCACGGCCGACACCACGGACGTCGCGGTGGGCAAGGGCGCCTGGACGGCCCTGCACCACGCCTTCACCTCGCCGACGCCCGAGTGGATCGACAAGCTGGAGTCCGACCCGGGCCACGCGCTGGCCTACGCCTACGACATCGTCTGCAACGGCAACGAGATCGGCGGCGGGTCGATCCGTATCCACCGGGCCGACCTGCAGAAGCGGGTCTTCGAGATCATGGGCCTGTCGGACGAGGAGGCGCAGGAGAAGTTCGGCTTCCTGCTCGACGCGTTCGCCTACGGCCCGCCCCCGCACGGCGGGATCGCGTTCGGCTGGGACCGGATCACCGCGCTGCTCGCCGGGCAGGACTCGATCCGCGAGGTCATCGCGTTCCCGAAGACCGGCGGCGGCTTCGACCCGCTCACCGCGGCCCCGGCGCCGATCACGCCGGAGCAGCGCAAGGAGGCAGGGGTCGACGCCCAGCCCCCGACGCCGTAATGCTGCACCTGCGGGTCGTCAGCCCCGCGCAGACGACACCGCAGGTCCTGCGGCTGCTGGAGGCCGAGGCCGGGGTCGCGCACCTGGTCCTGCACCGCGGCGCGGCCGTGCGGCCCGCCGGGGACGTCGTCGAGGCGGACGTGGCCCGCGAGTGCGCCGACGCGCTGCTCAGCGACCTGCGCACCCTCGACCTGGACCACGACGGCGCCCTCACCCTCGAGTCGCTGGACACCGTGCTGTCGGACTCGGCGGACCGCGCCGAGGAGGCGGCACCCGGCGAGGGCTCCGACGCGGTGCTGTGGGACGAGCTGATCGCGCGCACGGGGGAGGAGTCGCGGCTGTCGTTCTCCTTCCAGGCCTTCCTGACCATCGCGTGCCTGCTGGCCGCGATCGGCGCGATCACCGACTCGGCGGTGCTGGTCGTGGGCGCGATGGTCCTGGGACCGGAGTTCGGCCCGCTCGCCGCCGTCGCCGCCGGGCTGGTGCTGCGCCGGCGCGACCTCGTCCGCCGCGGCGGTACCGCGCTCGCGGTGGGCTTCCCGCTGGGGATGGCGATCACCGCGGCGGCCACGGTGCTGTTCGACGCCACCGGCCTGCTGGTCAGCGCCGATCTCGACGGCCTCGACGAGGTGGCGTTCATCTACCAGGTCGGCCCGTTCTCGCTGATCGTCGCGCTGCTCGCGGGGGTGGCCGGGACCCTGGCGCTGACCTCGGCGAAGTCCGGGAGCCTGGTCGGGGTGTTCATCTCCGTCACGACCGTGCCGGCGGCGGCGTTCGCCTCCGTCGCGGCCGTGGAGGGCCGGTGGTCCGAGGCCGGGTTGTCGGCGTTGCAGCTGCTGGTCAACCTCGTCGGGATCGTGGTCGCGGCGGCCGGGACGCTGCTCGTCGCCCGGTGGACCGGCGCCCGCCGCGACCGCGGCCGGGAGCTCTCGGCGGGCTGAGGGGCACGCCGCTGCCCGCGCGCCACCCGGCGCGGCAGGCCACAGGGGGTAGGGTCGACCCGATGTCACGTGACCTGGCCGACTTCCCCAGGCCCGTGCTCACCGCCCTCGCCGCCGCCGAGCGCTTGTTGACCCGCCGCGCCGGCGCGAGCGTGGTGCTCGCCGACCCCGAGGACCTCGGCGGCAGCGAACGGTCGGTGGTGGCGCGCGCCCGGGTGGCGCGCAACCCGTTCTCGCTGCCGCGCACCCTCGTGGTGAAGCACTATCTCGGCGATCCCGGGCCCGACCGGCCCGACCCGTTCCACTTCGAGGTCGCGAGCTGCCAGCTGTTCACCGCCCTGCCGGTCGACTCCCGGCCCAGCCCGGTGCTCATCGCCCACGATCCGCAGGCCCGGCTGCTGGTGCTGGAGGACCTCGGCCGCAGCTCCACGCTCGCGGACACCCTGTTCGGCACCGACCCGGTCGCCGCCCAGCGCTGCCTGCTGAGCTGGGCCCGCGCGCTGGGGCGCATGCAGGCGGCCACCGCGGGCCGGGAGAACGACTTCGGCGCGCTGTTGCGCAGGCTGGGGGAGCGGGCCCGCCGCGACCCGATCGCGGACGAGGCCCGGGCGGCGTTCGCCGGGGTGCCCGAGCTGCTGCGCCAGGCGCTCGGGGTCACCGTGTCCGCGGCGGCCGAGGCGGAGGCCCGCGAGACCGCCCGGCTGTTGGGTGGGACCCGGTTCCGGGCCTTCAGCCCGTCGGACACCTGTCCGGACAACAACCTGGTGACCAGCCGCGGCGTCCGCTTCGTGGACTTCGAGTGGGGCTGCTTCCGGGACGTCGCGCTCGACGCGGCCTACTTCCGGGTCCCCTTCCCCGGCTGCGAGTCCAGCTTCGCCCTGCCGGACGGGATGGCCGACGCGATGCTCGAGGCCTGGCGCAACGAGATCGCGACGGTCTGGCCCGACCTGGACGACCCGGCGCTGCTCGGCGCCCGCCTGCTCGACGCCCAGCTGCTGTGGGTCTGGCTGTGCACGTGGTGGCTGCTGCCCCGGATCACCGGGCCGGACGCCACCGACACCGCGTTGGGCCCCGATCCCGGCCGCTCCCCGCGGACCAGCGTGGCGCTCGCCGAGTACTGGCGCCGCCTCGAGCAGGACGCCCGCGGAGCCGGTCGCACGGCCACGGCGGAGCTGGCCGCGGCGATCGCCGCCGCGCTGGGGGCCCGGTTCGACCCCGAGGGCGGGCACACCCTGGCGGTGTACCCGGCGTTCCGCGAGTTCGCCTGACCGCCCGCCGACCTTCACCACGCGCACATCGGACGGGTCGGGCGAGGATCGATCATGCCCTCGTGACCGTGCAGACCCTCGCCCCTGCCCGTTCCGGCACCCTCGCCCCCCGCCCCATCCGGACCCTGGCCGCGCTGGGCGACTCCACGGTCGTCGGCGTGGGGGACCCCCTGCCCGGCGGCGGCTGGCGGGGATTCCCCGCGCTGCTGCGGGACGCCGTCGGGGCCGACCTGCTCAACACCGGCCGCACCGGCGCCCGCATGGCGGACGTCCGGGACCTCCAACTGCCCGCGGCCGTCGCCGCCCGCCCGGAGGCGGCGGTGGTCTGTGCGGGGATGAACGACACCCTGCGCTCGGACTTCGAGCCGGCGGGCATCCAGCGCGACCTCGCGGCCGTCCTGCGGGCACTGCACGGGGTCGGCAGCCATCCGGTGGTGCTGCGCTACCACGACCACACGCAGGTCTTCCGGCTGCCGCACCGGCTGCGGGCCGCGCTGCGCTCGCGGGTCGCGGCCTTGAACACGGCGATCGACGGGGCCGTGCAGGAGAGCGGGGAGACGGGGGCGACCGGAGTGCTCGACCTGCACCGACTCCCGGGCGGCTACGAGCGGACGGCGTGGAGCGTGGACCGGTTGCACCCCTCGGAACAGGGGCACCGGCTGCTGGCCCGGGGCACCGCCGAGCTCTACCGCGCGGCGGGGTTCGCGGTGCCGGGTGAGGTGACGCTGGAGTGCGCGGGCGGGCGCGAGGTCACGGCGCTACACCGCGGGGCGTGGATCGTCGTCAAGGGCACGCCGTGGCTGGTACGCCGCGGCCGGGACCTCGGCCCGGTGATCCTGCGCGGCCTCCTCGACGGAGACCGCGCCCGCTAAGCGGACTTCTGCAGCGGGGCGGGCGCCAGGGGCAGGCCCGTCTCGATCTCGAAGAGGGAGGCCCGGCTGCAGGGTCCGCAGACCCAGCTGATCCCGGCGACGGTGTGGTGGCTGCTCCAGGCGAGCCCGCGGACGTCACGGGCGGTGCGTGGATCGTGACAGACGGCGCAGCGGCTGGGCGGGTTCTCGTCCATGCCTGCCGAGGATGGCCGAGTCGCATTGCCGTTCTGTGAACGCCACACCCCTCGATGTTGCTTTCCGGGGAAGACTGTGAACCTGTTACCGCGAACGCAGGAACCGGCCCATCCGGACGAGGGCCTCCTCCAGCAGCGGCAGCGCCGTGGCGTAGGAGCAGCGGACGTGCCCCTCACCGCTGGGCCCGAACACGTTCCCGGGCACCACGGCCACCGACTCCGCCTCGAGCAGCCGCTCGGCGAAGGTCTCCGAGTCCAGGCCCGACGACCGGATGGACGGGAAGGCGTAGAACGCGCCGCCCGGCTCGGGACAGTCCAGCCCGATCTCCCGCAGGCCCTTCACGAACACCCGGCGGCGCCGGTCGTAGTCCGCGACCATCTCCTCGACGTCCCCGTCCGCCTCCTTCAGCGCCTCCACGGCGGCGAGCTGGGAGACGTGCGGGGCGCAGAGCATCGTGTACTGGTGCACCCGGACGCACAGCTCGGCGATCGTCTGCGGCGCGCAGATCCAACCGACCCGCCAGCCGGTCATCGCCTGGGCCTTGGAGAACCCGCCCAGCACGACGGTCCGCTCCCGCGCCCCGGGCAGGGCGCCGAGACTGGTGTGCACGCCGTCGTAGGTCAGGCGGTCGTAGATCTCGTCGGAGAGCAGGTAGAGGTCGTGCTGCTGCGCCACCCGGACCAGGCCCTCCAGGGCGCTGCGCGGCTGCACCGCGCCCGTCGGGTTGGCGGGGGAGCCGATCAGGATCGCCTTGGTCCGCGGGGTCACGGCCGCCGCGACCACCGCCGGGTCCACGGCGAACCCGTCCTCCGCGCGCGTCGGCACCCGGACGGGGGTGCCGCCCGCGAACGCGACGCACGGCTCGTAGGCCACGTAGCAGGGCTCCGGGACGATCACCTCGTCCCCGGGGTTGAGGACGACCCGCAGGGCGAGGTCGAGCCCCTCCGACACCCCGGTGGTGATGAGGCACTCGGAGTCCCACGCGTAGCTCGCCGAGTACCGCTTCCGCAGGTCGGCGCAGATCAGCTGCCGCAGCTCGGGCAGCCCGGCGTTCGACGTGTAGGTCGTGTAGCCGTGCTCCAGGGCGTAGATGCCCGCCTCGCGGATCCGCCAGGGTGTGACGAAGTCCGGCTCGCCGACGCCCAGGGAGATGACGTCCTCCATCTCCGCGGCGATGTCGAAGAACCGCCGGATGCCCGACGGCGGGGTGGCCCGGATCGTGTCGTTGAGCGGCTTCACGGGGTCACCGGCAGCCGGTGGTCCGGCTCGGGGTCGGAGAACGAGTCCCCGTCCCGCTTGTGGGTCTTGAGCACGAAGTGCGTGGCGGTGGCCTGCACCCGGTCGATCGTGGACAGCTTGCGGCTGACGAAGTCGCTCACCGCCCGGATGTTCGGCCCGACGACCGTGCACCGCAGGTCGTGCCCGCCGGAGACGAGGTAGCAGCTCAGGACCTCGTCGAAGCGGGCGATCCGCTCGGCCACGTCGTCGAACCCCACGCCGCGGGCGGGGGTCACCGCCACGTCGATGAACGCGGTCACCTCACCGGAGTCGCCGTCGACCTTCTCCCAGTCGACGACGGCCTTGTACCGGCGGATGACGCCCGCCCTCTCCCACTCCTCGACCTGGGCCGTGACCTCGGCGACGGACCGACCGGTCATCGTCGCCAGGGTGTCGTGACCCAGCGTCGAGTCCTTCTCCAGAAGCTCGAGGATCTCGCGCACGTCGGCGACCCTACGACAGGCTGCGCGCGAGCCGCCGGACCGCCTCCCGCAGCTCGTCCGGCGGGTAGGTGGCGAAACAGACCCGGGCGCTGTGGGCGAAACCGGCGTCGACCGAGAAGGCGGAGCCGGGCACGAACCCGACGCCGTTCTCGACGGCCCGGGGGAGCAGCGCGGTCGTGTCGGGGGCGTCGGGGCCGTCGAAGTCCAGCCAGACGAACATCCCGCCGGTGGGGGTGGAGCGACGGACCCCGCCCAGCTCGGTGTCGATCGCCGCGGTGAGGGCGGCGGCCCGCTCCCGGTTGGCGGCGCGGAGCCCGTCGAGGTGGGCGGCGAACCACGGCTCGTCGGCCAGCAGCTCGGCCGTGATCGCCTGGGTCAGGGCGGAGCCGCAGAGGTCGGTGGACTGCTTGAGCCGCTCGACGGCCGCGGTCAGCGGCGCGGGCCCGGTGAGCCAGCCGACCCGCAGGGCGGGCGCGAGGACCTTGCTGGCGCTGCCCAGGCGCACGACCCGGTCGCCGTGGGCGGCGACGGGGGTCGGCGGCGCGCCGTCGAAGGCCAGCAGCCCGTAGGGGTCGTCCTCGACGACGAGGAAGCCGTAGCGCTCCGCGAGCCCGGCCAGCGCGCGGCGGCGCTCCTGGCTCAGGGTGACCCCGCGCGGGTTGTGGAAGCTGGCGACCGTGTGGACCAGCCGCGGCCGCAGCCCGCCCGCCAGCCGCTCGGCGAGCAGGTCGACGCGCAGGCCGTCCTCGTCGACGGGGACGGCGTGGACCGCCGCCCCGGCGGCCTGCAGGACCTGCAGGGCGCCGACGTAGACGGGATCCTCGACGACGACCGGGTCGCCGGGGTCGAGCAGCGCGCGGGCCACCAGGTCGAGGGCCTGCTGCGACCCGCTGGTGACGACGACGTCCCCGCCTCCGACCGGCCGTCCGATCCGGGCGCTCTCGTGGGCGGCGACCACCTCGCGCAGCACCGCGATCCCGGTCGTCTCGCAGTATTGGGCGGCGGCCGGGTCGGCGAGCGCCCGCGCGGCGGCCTCGGCGATCCGTGCGCGCGGCAGGGCGTCGGCGGCGGGCAGCCCACCGGCCAGGCTGAGCACGTGGGGGCGAGCGGTGAGGGTGAGCAGGTCCCGGATGGCCGAGCCGCGAACGGCCGACAGACGGGTGGACAGCGTGAGCGACATGAGCGTTCCCGAGGCAGACGGTGGGGGAGCCGGGCTCCGGGGTCGGAGCGTGGTGGCCGGGTCCCGCGGGGGTCGTCCGCGGCGTGGGGTGCCGAACCGGGTGGGGTTCCGCTCCATGGTGCAACAGTCGTCCTGCGATTCGGAACCGAGATTCCAGGATATGGGAATGTGTCGAGGTTGCGAACCGATCACGACAGCATTCGGGTGATGGCCTCACCTGCACGGACCCTCTAGGTTGCCGGGCATGAGCTACCCGCCCGGTGACGACGGCGACCAGGCCCGTCCGCAGCAGCCCGGCCCGAACGACCCCGGCTACCCGCAGCAGGGCGGTTACCCCCAACAGGGCGGATACCCCCAACAGGGCGGCTACCCCCAGCAGGGTGGCTATCCGCAGCAGGGCGGCTATCCCCAGCAGGGCGGTTACCCGCAGCAGGGTGGCTATCCGCAGCAGGGCGGTTACCCCCAGCAGGGCGGTTACCCGCCGCCCGCGGGCTACCAGGGCGGCTACCCCCAGCAGGGCGGGTACCCGCCGCCCGCGTACCCGGGACCCGGTGGCGGTGCTCCCGCGCTGCCGGACCCGCTGGTGGCGGCGGACTTCGGCGACTGGTGGACCAAGGTCATCGCGGTGCTCGGCCGCAGCTGGCAGCCGCTGCTGATCATCCAGCTGGCGACCGCGCTGCCCGCGCTGATCATCGGCGCGCTCGTGGCGTGGGCGATCGCCGCGGCGGCGGCGGGCAGCGGCGGCGGTGCCGTGCTCGCGTTCATCGGTGTCGGGCTGTCCCTCATCATCGTCGTCGCGGCGTCGCTGCTCGCCCAGGGCGCGTCGATCTACGTCGTCACCCGGCAGGCCGCCGAACAGCCGGTGAGCGCCGGTGAGGCACTGTCCTTCGCCGCCAGCCGCGCGCTGCCGCTGCTCGGCTGGGGCATCGTCGCCGGGATCCTGGTCGTGGTCGGCCTGATCCTGCTGGTCATCCCCGGCATCTACCTGGGCGTGGTGTTCGCCGCCTCGCTGACCGGTGTGATCATGTACGAGCGGGCGGGCATCGGCCGCACGTTCGAGCTGGTCAACCCGCAGTTCTGGCCCACGCTGGGCAGGCTGATCACGTTCGCGATCGCCGCGTGGGTGTACTCGCTGGTCATCGGCCTGATCATCGGCAGCTTCACCGAGCAGGGCTCGGCGGTGCAGGGGATCCTCACCAACATCTTGACCCTGCCGGTCTCCCTCGCCTCCGCAGGCGTCGCCGTGGTGACCTACGCGAGCCTGCGCAACAAGGAGAACCCCCAGGTCGGCACCCCCACCCTGGTTCAGGAGATCCAGCGCTAGTGGCACCCTGGTCGTCGTGACGGACGGCCTGTTCGACCTCGGCGAGCCCGCCGCCCCCACCCCCGACCCGGAGGTGCAGGCGGCGGGCTCGCCGCTCGCCGCGCGCATGCGGCCCCGCACGCTCGACGAGGTGGTCGGCCAACAGCAGCTGCTCAAGCCCGGCGCGCCCCTGCGGCGGCTGCTGGAGGGCGGGTCGGCGGCGTCGGTGCTGCTCTACGGCCCGCCCGGGACCGGCAAGACCACGCTCGCCCGGCTGATGGCCCGGGCCGGGGGCGATCGGCGTTTCGTGGCCCTCTCGGCGCTGTCCGCCGGCGTCAAGGAGCTCCGCGCGGTGATCGAGGACGCGCGGCGCCGCCGGGACTACGACGGCGGCTCCACCGTCCTGTTCATCGACGAGGTGCACCGCTTCTCCAAGACCCAGCAGGACGCGCTGCTCGGCGCCGTCGAGGACCGGGTCGTGCTGCTCGTGGCGGCGACGACGGAGAACCCGTCGTTCTCGGTGGTGTCCCCGCTGCTGTCCCGGTCGCTGGTGCTGCAGCTGCAGTCGCTCACCGAGGACGAGGTGCGGGAGGTGCTGCGCCGCGCGGTCGCGGACGAGCGGGGGCTGGGCGGGGCCGTCACGCTCTCCCCGGACGGCGAGGCGGCCCTGGTCCGGCTGGCGGCGGGAGACGCCCGGCGGTCCCTCACCGCGCTGGAGGCGGCCGCGGACGGCGTGCTCGCCGACGGGACCGGGATCGTGGACCTGGCGGCGGTGGAGCGGGCGGTCACCGAGGTCGCCGTGCGCTACGACCGCGCGGGCGACCAGCACTACGACGTCATCAGCGCCTTCATCAAGTCCATCCGCGGCTCCGACCCCGACGCGGCGCTGCACTACCTCGCCCGCATGATCGTCGCGGGGGAGGACGCCCGGTTCATCGCGCGGCGGCTGATGGTGCACGCCAGCGAGGACATCGGGCTGGCCGACCCCACCGCGCTGCAGGCCGCGACGGCGGCGGCGCAGGTCGTGCAGCTCGTCGGGATGCCGGAGGCGCGGATCGCGCTGGCCCAGGCCACGATCCACCTCGCCACGGCGCCGAAGTCCAACGCGGTGATCACGGCGATCGACGCGGCGATGGCGGACGTGCGCAAGGGTGCCGTCGGCTCGGTGCCCGCCCACCTCCGGGACGGGCACTACGCGGGCGCGGAGAAGCTGGGGAACGCGGTGGGCTACCGCTACCCCCACACCGATCCCGGCGGCGTCGTCGGGCAGCAGTACCCGCCGGACGACCTGGTCGGCACGGACTACTACGCGCCCACCACCCACGGCGCGGAACGGGTGCTCCACGATCGGCTGCCCAAGCTGCGCCGCGTGGTGCGCGACCACAACCCGTGAGCGGTGATGGTCGCCAGGGCGACCATCGCCGCTCACGGGGGTGTCGGGGGCGCTCCCGCTCGGACCCGTGACGGGGAGCGGGAGCGCGCGCCCGTCGCCGGGGAGCGGCTGAGGTCGGCGGTCGCCGAGGGTTACGTGGTGCGCAGGGTGAGGCCGAGCGCGCTCAGCGCCTGGCCGATCGGGGTGAAGTAGGCGGTGCACTGCCCGCCGCCGCCGGAGTGGACGCCCTGGGCCTGGCCGTCGGGGGTGAGGTAGGGGCCGCCGGAGTCGCCCTGGGCGCTGCAGACCGCTGCGACGACCATGTTCGTCTGCCGCTGGCCGTCGAAGTTGACGGTGCGCCCGCGCGCGGTGATCTTTCCGCAGGACTTGCCGCTGGTGCTGCCGTAGAGGCAGACGTCGGACCCGACCGGGGCCTCGGTCGTCCCCCGGACCGGGACGCCCGCGACGTCCGGCAGCGCCTGCATCG
This sequence comes from Pseudonocardia oroxyli, assembly GCF_900102195.1. GTDB lineage: Bacteria > Actinomycetota > Actinomycetes > Mycobacteriales > Pseudonocardiaceae > Pseudonocardia > Pseudonocardia oroxyli. The sequence continues at coordinate 304,643 of NZ_FNBE01000003.1, read as the reverse complement.
CGCTGGTCACCGGGATCCCGCCGACGTCCACGGTGCCGGGCGCGGTGGTCGCGCCCGTGCCGATGAGCTCGCCGTCCGCGTCCTCCCAGCGGTCCGCCTCCCGGGTGCAGTGCCCGGCCGTGATGATCCAGTCCTGGGCGCCGCGGCTCGCGGTGAAGCCCAGGGTGCAGCGGGTCCGGTCGCCGACGATCCGTTGCCCGCCCTCGAGGGCCTGGTGCCGGGGCGGCGCGGCGTCGGTGTGCACGCGCACCAGCGCGGGGTCGATGCCCGCCAGCAGGGCGTCGAGCCCGGGGCCCGCCGGTCCGGTCAGCCGGATGTCGACCGCGTCCCCGTCGATGCCGTAGTCGGCGATCTCCGGCGGCATGGTGGCGGCGGTGCGGGCGTCGAGCAGCGCCATGACGGCCGCGGGCGCGGCGAGCGGGGCGGCGGCCTTCGGGGTGTCCGGCGAGGCCGCCGCGACACCGGCGCTCGCCAGCACGCCGACGGCGGCCAGCACGAGCAGACCGCGCAGGACCGACCGCACCCCGGGAAGCTGCTGTTCGACCACCGCCACGCCCGACCAACGACGCAGGGGTTGCCGCGGCAGCGGGGCGCCACCCGGCCGGGCGTCACCCGTTCAGAGTAGTTACACGGACGGTATTCAAAGCCCGTCGCGCTGCACCGGACAGCTCATGCAGCGGGGGCCGCCCCGACCCCGTCCGAGCTCGCCGCCGGGGATCTCGAGCACCTCGACGCCCTCGCGGCGCAGGTAGGTGTTGGTGGTCACGTTCCGTTCGTAGGTCACGACCACGCCGGGGGAGACGGCCAGGACGTTGCACCCGTCGTCCCACTGCTCGCGCTCGGCGGCGTGCACGTCCTGCTCGGTGGTGAGCACCCGGATGTCCGGCAGCCCCAGCGCGGCGGCGATGGCCCGGTGCATGTCCTCGGGCGCGTGGTCGGTCACCACCATCTCCTTGCCGGGGTCGTCCAGGTCGCCGGGCGCCACGGTGTAGCCGGGCAGCATCCCCAGCCCCGCGTACTTCACGAACGTCTCCGGGTCGACCATGGTCAGCACGGTGTCCAGGTGCATCAGCGCCCGCGTCTCGGGCATCCGCAGGGCCACGATCCGGGTCACCTCCCCACCCGCGAACAGCGACCGGGCCAGCCGTTCGACGCCCGCGGGCCGGGTCCGCTCGCTCATCCCGACCAGCACCGCGCCCCCGCCGAGCACGAGCACGTCCCCGCCCTCCACGGTGGCGGGCCCGCCCGCGGCACCGTCGGACCACAGCGCGAACGACTCGCGCGCGAACAGCGGGTGCCAGCGGTAGATCGCCTCGTAGTGCACGGTCTCGCGCATCCGGGCCTGCTTGCGCATGGAGTTGATCGCGACGCCGCCGTGGATCCAGGCGGTGGTGTCCCGCGTGTAGAGGTGGTTGGGCAGCGGCTCGAGGACGAACTCGTCGAGCCCGAGCACGTGGAAGGCGACCGAGCGCGGCTCCGGGATGCGGTCGAGCACCTCGCGCTTGGTGATGCCGCCGATCATGTGCTCGGTCAGGGTCTCGGTGTCCATCGCGTCGAACAGGTTCCGCAGCGCGTCGACGGCCAGCGGGCCGTAGATGCGGTCGTCGAAGATCCGGTCGAGGGCGTAGGCCTTGGCCTCGGGCAGGGCGAGGGTCTCGCGCAGCAGCCGGTCGAACAAATGGACGGTGACCCCACGCTCGCGCAGGACGGCGGCGAACCGGTCGTGCTCCTCCTGCGCGCGGCGCACCCACAGGACGTCGTCGAACAGCAGCTGGTCCTTGTTGGAGGGGGTGAGCCGCTTGAGCTCGAGGCCCGGCCGGTGCAGCAGGACCTGACGCAGCGTGCCGACCTCGGAGTCCACCCGGTACATGGGGGCCATCGTGGTCGATGATGGGCGCGTGCGCTGGGACGACCTCGATGAACGTCTTGTGACGATGCTGCTGGCGGACAGCCGCCGCAGCTTCGCCGACCTGGGCACGCAGGTCGGGCTGTCGGCGTCGGCGGTCAAGCGGCGGGTGGACCGGCTGCGGGCCGACGGGGTGATCACGGCGTTCACGCTGCGGCTGGACCCGGCGGCGCTGGGGTGGACGGTCGAGGGGTACGTGGAGCTCCACTGTCGACCGTCGACGTCCCCCGCCGCCATCCGGCGGGCCGTCGAGGGGCTGGCCGAGGTGGTCGACGCCAGCACGGTCTCCGGGGACGCCGACGCCCTCGTGCGGATCGTGGCCCGGGACATGCGGCACTTCGAGGAGGTCCTCGAACAGATCGGCGCGGAGCGGTTCGTGGAGCGCACCAAGTCGGTGCTGGTGCTGTCCCCGCTGATCCGCCGGCCGCCGCCGCACTGATCGTGCGCTGGCATGCCTGTACGCGCAACGATCGTGTGTGAACGGGCAACATCCGTCCGTTGTGTGCGCGTACCGACCTTCTTTACCGTTGCAGCCATCCCCACCTGGGAGGCGTGCATGACCAGTGTCCTGACCCGCCCCGAGCTGCACCGCGACCGAGTGCCCACCCGCAGGCACTACGTGATGTGCCCGCCCGCCCACTTCGCCGTCGAGTACGCCATCAACCCCTGGATGGATCCCGCCGTCCCCGTCGACCGGGACCTCGCCCACCGCCAGTGGGACGCCCTGCGCCGCACCCACCTCGAGCTCGGGCACCAGGTGACCGTCGTCGAGGCGGTGCCCGGGCTGCCGGACATGGTGTTCGCCGCCAACGCCGCGACCAGCGTCGCGGGGCGGGTCTACGGCGCCCGGTTCCGGTATCCGGAGCGGGTGCCGGAGGCGGCGGCCTTCCGCGCCCACCTGCCGGGCGTGTACGTCGAGCCCCGGTTCGTGAACGAGGGCGAGGGCGACCTGCTCGTGGCGGGGGACGTGCTGCTCGCGGGCACCGGCTTCCGCACCGACCCGCGGGCCCACCGCGAGGCGGCCCGGGTGCTGCGGCGGCCCACCCTGTCCCTGGAGCTGGTCGACCCGCGCTTCTACCACCTCGACACCGCCCTCGCGGTGCTCTCCGCGCACGAGGTGACCTACCTGCCGTCGGCCTTCTCGGCCCGGTCCCGGGGCATCCTCGCGGGCCGCTACCCGGACGCGGTGCTCGCCACCGAGTCGGACGCCGCCGTCCTCGGCCTCAACGCGGTGTCCGACGGCAGGCACGTCGTCCTGCCCGCGGCCGCGACCGGACTGGCCGCGGACCTGCGGGAGCGCGGCTTCGAGCCGATCGGGGTGGACCTGTCCGAGCTGCTCAAGGGCGGTGGCGGACCCAAGTGCTGCACGCTGGAGGTACGACCGTGACGCTGCCCCTGGTGCGGTCCTGCGCCACCGTCGACCACGAGCGGCTGGTCGCCGACCACTCCGCGCACAACTACGCCCCGCTCCCGGTGGTGATCACCCGCGGCGAGGGCGCCTGGGTGACCGACGTCGAGGGCCGCCGCTACCTGGACCTGCTCGCCGGGTACTCGGCGCTGAACTTCGGGCACTCGAACCCCCGGCTCCTGGCCGCCGCGCACGCCCAGCTCGACCGCGTCACGCTGACCAGCCGGGCCTTCGGCCACGACCAGCTCGGCCCGTTCTGCGCCGAGCTCGCCGCGCTCGTCGGCAAGGACATGGTCCTGCCGATGAACACCGGCGCCGAGGCCGTCGAGTCCGGCATCAAGGTCGCTCGCCGGTGGGGCTACGAGGTCAAGGGCGTGGCGCCGGACCGGGCGCGGATCGTGGTGGCCGCGGGCAACTTCCACGGCCGCACCACCACGGTCGTCTCCTTCTCCACCGATCCCGAGGCCCGCGGCGGGTTCGGCCCCTTCACCCCGGGCTTCGACGTGGTGCCCTACGGCGACCTCGCGGCGCTCGAGGCGGCCATCGGCCCGGACACGGTGGCGGTGCTGCTCGAGCCGGTCCAGGGCGAGGCGGGCGTGGTCGTGCCGCCGCCCGGCTACCTCGCGGGGGTCCGGGCGCTGTGCACCGACGTGCTGTTCGTCGCGGACGAGGTGCAGTCCGGGCTGGGCCGCACCGGCCACGTCCTGGCGTGCGAGGCGGACGGCGTGGTGCCGGACGTCGTGCTCCTCGGCAAGGCCCTCGGCGGCGGTGTGGTGCCCGTGTCCGCGGTGGTGGCGGACCGGGACGTCCTCGGCGTGCTGCGCCCCGGTCAGCACGGCTCGACCTTCGGCGGCAACCCGCTGGCCTGCGCGGTCGGCCGGGAGGTGGTGCGGCTGGTGCCCGAGGTCCTGCCGCGGACCCGGCGGCTGGGCGAGGTGCTGCACGCGCGGCTGCGGGCGATGCCCGGGCTCACGGCCGTCCGCGGTCGGGGGCTGTGGGCCGGGGTGGACGTGCACCCGGAGATCGGGACCGGCCGCGAGGTGAGCGAGCGGCTGGCGCGGGCGGGTGTGCTGACCAAGGACACCCACGGCCCCACCCTGCGCCTGGCCCCGCCGCTGGTGATCTCCGAGGCCGACCTGCACACCGCCCTCGACGCCCTGGAACGCGCCCTGAACCCGTGAGTGGGGATAGTCGCCATGGCGACCATCCCCACTCACGGTCAGGTCAGGGTCAGGTGCGGGACGGTCGCGGTCTCGGCGGAGGCGAAGCGCTTCCAGGACTGCGGGTCGGTCTCGTCCGCGGCCTTGAGGACCACGGTGCCGCTGGTGGCGCCCGCCGCGAGCCATTCCTGGACGAGCGGGGTCACGTCGACGCTCGACCAGCCCGCCGCGCACGCCGGCGCGTTGCCCCGGGTGTCGGTGCTGGTGGCCCACAGCCGCTGCGGAGCGGGCTGGTTCGCCCAGCGCAGCGTCGGGCCGACCACGCTGCCCGCGGGCAGGGTCCACACCTCCCACCCGGTGGCCCTGCAGGTGGAGGACCAGGTCTGGAACAGCTCGAGGGAGGCCCGGGAGACCGTCCGGCCCGCGGCCGGGGCGAGGTCGAAGGTGAGGTAGCTGCGCGCGGCCTCGACGCCGTCGTAGCTGCCCACGCGCAGGTCCGGGTCGCCGGAGGCGTCGGTGTTGCGCACCGTGGTCTGCGTGGTCGTGTCGAACGGCACGGGCGCGTCCTCGGTGACCGGCGCGGCGGCGACCACCCGGTCGACCGCGGACACCGCCTCGGTGCCCGCCCGGCCGGTGAGCCGCAGGGGCGGCGGGGGAGCGGTGGGCGTGCCCGCCTTGCGCACCGACGCCACGAAGCCGGTGCGGGTGGCCTCGACCTCCAGGTCGTAGCCGGGCGCGGCCTGCGGGTAGGTGGCCGTCGGGCCGTCCAGGACGGGGGTGGGCAGCGGGGTCGGCCACGGCAGGGACTGCTCGCCGCCCGCGGCGTAGCGGACCGACGGTCCGGCCGGGGTGAGCGTGAGGTCCTGCGGCGAGGCCACGGGCCGGACGACGCCGTCGGGCCCGGTCTGCAGGGTCAGGTCCACGTCCTGCCACTCGGCGCCGCGCTGCACCCGCACGGGGCCCGAGTAGAGGGTGAGTGCGTTCTCCGCGCTGGTCGCGGACTCGGTGAGGACGGACTCGGCCCCGGTGGGCTCGGCGGCGTGGGCGGGGGCGGGCAGGCCGAGCGTGAGGGTCAGGGAGAGTGCGAGGGAGAGCAGGGTGGCGGCAACGGTCACCGCGCGACGTTCCATGATCGCTAGGGGTACCGGCGCCCGGTCGTCCGCGGCGTGCGACGCGCCGTTCGTCGAGGGCGGCCCCACCCGTTCGGGACCCCGCCGCGCGGGACGCGTCAGCGGGCGCCGGAGAAGGGCCGTTCGGCGTCGAGCAGGAGCGCCGGTTTGAGTAGTCCGAACATCGCGGTGAGTAACAGCTCGGCGGTGCGCTCCGGCGGTTCGTGCGGCCGGTTCACCGCCCGGATGAGGAGCATGTTGGCGATCGTCCCGGCCACGTCGCCCGCCTCGGGATAGGACCGGAACTCCCCGGACCCCTGGCCGTCGGAGACCAGCCCGAGGACCGTCGCGGGGATCGGGGCGAGCACCCGGGGGTCGTCGGGGTCGCCCGGCTCGGGCGGGCCCGCGGGGCGCCCGCCTGCGTAGTCGTTCAGCGCGAACCAGAACGCGGTGGTGAGCCCGTGGTTGCGCGCTGTCATCCGGGTCAGGGCGCTGACCTGGTCCTTCAGTGCGTCGATGAGGTCGCGGCCGCGCTCGCGGTCCTGGTCGGCCTGGTCGACGAGGGCAGTGACGTACGGGGCGTACACGTGGCCGATCAGCGTGTGCTTGCTGGCGAAGTGGTTGTACGCCGAGGCCGGGCTGACCTCCGCCGTGGCGGCGATGTCCTCCATCCGCGTGCGGGCCCAGCCGCGGGTGGCGAAGGTCGTGTCCGCAGCCTCGAGCAGAGCGCGACGGGTGCGGTCGCGTTTCGTCTGGGCGGCGCGGGCACGTGCATCACCCGAACGGCCTCCGGGAGCGGCAGGCATTACACAAAGCGTAACCGAAACCGGCCGAGTTGGGCTTGACTCCAAGATGAAGGTCACCCAAGATGGTGACGTACTTGAAAGTCGAACCGTCCGGGTGTGCAGGGCACGGCCACCGGGGCGCGAACGCTCGACCGGACGGTACGCCGACATCCGTCGGGGGTCGTCGTCACCACTGAGGACGGCTCGGGTGGCGGTGGTACGGGCCGTCCCGCGAGGGGCGGATCACCGCGGGATCCGAAGGGCACATCGGGTCCGGCGGTCACACCGTGACGCATACAGGGGGACGTTCCGCGGTCCCGCCTGTCCAGGGGAGGGGTTCCCGATGTACCGCACCACCACCGGATCCGGCCGATGACGGCCGCCGTGGCCGAGCCGCCGCTCGGACCGCACGCCCTCGGGACCGTCGAGTCCGAGGACGGAGTCGAGGCGCCGGGTCGACCGCAGCTCAACGTGCTGCAGGGCGGCAAGGCCGAGGCCACCGCCGGGGTCATCGCCGAGGTCGCCGCCGAGGTGATCGCCGAGCCGGCGATCGAGCCGGTCGAGCAGGCCCGCACGGCGAACGGCAGGCCGGTCCCGGCCCCCGCGCCGCTCGAGCAGTACGTCGCCGCCGCGGTCGCGGGGGACGAGACGGCCCGGGACAAGCTGCTGCAGGAGATCCGCCCGCTCGTGCTGCGCTACTGCCGCGCCCGCCTGGGCCGCCAGGAGAGCGTGATCGGCTCGGCGGAGGACGTCGCGCAGGACGTCTGCGTGGCCGTGCTGGCCGCGCTGCCCGGCTACACCGTCAAGGGGCTGTCGTTCCGCGCCTTCGTCTACGGGATCGCCGCGCACAAGGTCACCGACACCTTCCGCGCCATCGGCCGGAACAAGTCGGAGCCGGTGGCGGACGTGCCGGACACCGGCGTCGTCCTCGACGGGCCGGAGCACCAGGCGCTGATGGCCGAGCTGAACACCCGTCTGGGTGGTCTGCTCACGGTCCTGACTGAGCGCCAGCGCGAGGTGCTCGTGCTGCGCGTCGTCGTGGGCCTGAGCGCCGAGGAGACCGCACAGACGGTCGGCTCCACCCCGGGCGCGGTCCGGGTCACCCAGCACCGCGCCCTGGCCCGGCTGCGCTCGCTGGTGACCGGCGGGGCGTCCGACTGACCGTCGCCGAGGAGCCCGCCCGCGGACCGCGGCACGTCGGGGTTCTGCAGCGGGCTCCTTCAGGTCGGCGGTAGCCTGACCGCCGACCTCCACCCGCCGGTGGGGGCGATCTCGGAAAGTCGCTGGAGGGCCCCGTGTCGGCAGGTCAGATCGCTGCGCTCATCGCGGCGATCGCGTTCGTGGTGCTCGTCGTGCTGCTCGCGATCCCCTTGCTCAAGCTCGGCCGCACCCTGGACGAGGCGACCGTGGCGATCCGCAAGGCCCACGAGAGCTCGACCCCGCTGCTCACGGACGCGCACACCACGCTGACCAGCGTCAACACCCAGCTGGAGCGGGTCGACGGGATCACGTCGAGCGCCAAGACGGTCACGAGCAACGTCTCCGTGCTCACCTCGCTGTTCACCGCGACGCTCGGCGGGCCGCTGGTGCGCGCCGCCGCCTTCTCCTACGGCCTGAACAAGGCCCTCAAGGCGCGGCGCGGGGCGAAGGACGCGGGGCAGCACAGCAAGCGGCGGGGGCGTCGCAAGTGAAGCGCCTCTTCTGGGTCGGCGTCGGGGCGGCCGCGGGCGCCTACGTCATGCGCCGCATCACCGAGACCAAGCAGCAGCTGACGCCGCAGGGCATCGGCGCGAACCTCGCGGACGGCCTGCGTGAGCTGGGGGCGGGCCTGGGCGCGTTCGGCGCCGAGGTCCGGGCCGGCATGCAGGACCGCGAGCAGGAGCTGACCGCGCTCGTCGAGAAGCGGACGGGTGGGCACGTCCCGACGTACGGTGAGGCCTTGAGCGAGGACCCGCCTGCGAACGACGCCACGCAGCCGATCCGCCGTCGCTAGAACCCCTTTCGAGAGAGACATCGTGCAGACCCACGAGATCGTCCGTCGCTTCACCGATCACTTCGTCAAGGCCGGGCACACGCCCGTGCCCAGCGCGTCGCTGATCCTCGACGACCCCAACCTGCTGTTCGTCAACGCGGGCATGGTGCAGTTCAAGCCCTACTTCCTGGGTCAGGCCCCGGCGCCGTACCCGCGGGCGACGTCCATCCAGAAGTGCGTGCGCACCGGGGACATCGACGAGGTCGGCAAGACCACCCGGCACAACACGTTCTTCCAGATGGCCGGGAACTTCAGCTTCGGCGACTACTTCAAGGCCGGGGCGATCGAGCACGCCTGGAACCTCGTGACGGGGGACCTGGCGTCGGGCGGATTCGGGTTCGACCCGGACCGCATCTGGGTCACCGTCTACGAGACGGACGACGAGGCCATCGCGCTCTGGAAGCGGATCGCCGGGCTGCCCGAGGAGCGCATCCAGCGCCGGGACGGCAAGGACAACTACTGGGACATGGGCGTGCCCGGTCCCGGCGGGCCCTGCTCGGAGATCTACTACGACCGCGGCCCGGAGTTCGGCCGCGACGGCGGCCCGGTCGTCGACGAGGACCGGTACCTGGAGATCTGGAACCTCGTCTTCATGCAGGACGAGCGGGGCGAGCTCTCGCCGAAGCTCGGGCACCCGCCGATCGGGACCCTGCCCTCGAAGAACATCGACACCGGCATGGGTGTCGAGCGGGTCGCCTACCTGCTCCAGGGCGTCGCGAACGTCTACGAGACGGACCTGGTCCGGCCGGTGATCGCGCGGGCGGAGGACTTCTCGGGCCGCCGCTACGGCGCCTCGGCCGAGGACGACACCCGCTTCCGGGTCATCGCCGACCACGCGCGCTCCGGCGTGATGATCATCGGTGACGGGGTCACCCCGTCGAACGAGGGCCGGGGCTACGTGCTGCGCAGGCTGCTGCGGCGGATCGTGCGCTCGGCCCGGCTGCTCGGCATCACCGAACCGGTGCTGAAGGCGTTCGCGGAGGTCGTGCGGGACGAGATGTCCCCGACCTACCCCGAGCTGACCACCGACTTCGAGCGGATCTCCGCGGTCGTCGAGGCCGAGGAGGAGGCGTTCCGCGCCACCCTGTCGTCGGGCACCCGCATTTTCGACACCGCGGTGGCCGACACCCGGTCCTCCGGCGCGCTCGTGCTGCCGGGGGACAAGGCCTTCCAGCTGCACGACACCTACGGCTTCCCGATCGACCTGACCCTGGAGATGGCCGCCGAGCAGGGGCTGTCGGTGGACCAGGACCGGTTCACGGCACTCATGCAGGAGCAGCGCTCGCGCGCCAAGGCGGACGCCGCCAAGCACAAGGTCGGGCACGGGGACGGCACGATCTACCGCGCCGTGCTCGACACCCACGGCACCACGGACTTCCTCGGCTACACCGAGCTGGTCGCCGAGGGCACCGTCGTCGGGCTGGTGGTGGACGGGCAGTCCGTACCCGCCGCCCCCGAGGGCTCGTCGGTCGAGGTCGTGCTGGACCGCACGCCCTTCTACGCGGAGTCCGGCGGTCAGCAGGCGGACCGCGGCGTGCTCAGGTCCGGGTCCTTCGAGGTCCGGGTGGACGACGTCCAGTCCCCGGTCGCGGGCCTGCGGGTGCACCGCGGCGTGGTGACTGCCGGGACCGCGACCCTGGACTCGTCGGTCATCGCCGAGGTCGACGTGGCCCGCCGGGCCGCGATCTCGCGCGCCCACACCGGCACGCACCTCGTGCACGCCGGCGTCCGCGGGGCCCTGGGCACCTCGGCGGCGCAGGCCGGTTCGCTGAACGCCCCGGGCAGGCTGCGGTTCGACTTCACCTCGCCGTCGGGCGCGGTGTCGCCGACGCAGCTCGCGGAGGTGGAGGGCGAGATCAACGCGGTGCTGCAGGAGAACCGCGAGATCGCGACCTACGAGACGTCGATGGACGAGGCCAAGCGGCTCGGCGCCATGATGCTGTTCGGCGAGAAGTACGGCGACCGCGTCCGGGTCGTCGACATGGGCGACTACTCGCGCGAGCTGTGCGGTGGCACCCACGTGGGCCGCACCGGCGAGATCGGCCTGATCAAGGTGCTCTCCGAGGGCTCGATCGGCTCCGGCGTCCGGCGCGTGGAGGCCCTCGTCGGGCTGGACGCGTTCGACTACATGTCCAAGGAGCACCTGCTCGTCGCGTCGCTGGCCGAGCAGCTCAAGGCCAAGCCCGAGGACCTGCCCGAGCGGATCAACGGGCTCGTCGAGCGGCTGCGAGACGCCGAGCGCGACCTCGAGAAGCACCGCGCCGAGGCCGTCCTGGCCTCCGCCGGGTCGCTCGCGGCGCAGGCCGAGGACCTGGGCGGGGTGTCGCTGGTCGCCGTCGAGGCCCCGGCCGGGCTGGGCGGCAACGACCTGCGCAACCTCGCCTCGGACGTCCGCGGTCGGCTGGGCTCGGCCCCCGGGGTGGTCGCGCTGTTCTCCTCGGACGGGGACAAGGTCGCGTTCGTGGTCGCGACCACGGCCGCGGCCCGGGACCGCGGTCTGGCGGCCGGGAAGCTCATTCCCACGTTCGCCCCGGCCGTGGGCGGGCGCGGTGGCGGCAAGCCCGACCTGGCCCAGGGCGGCGGCACGGACCCGGCGGGTGTGGGAGCGGCGATCCAGCAGCTCCGCGAGGCCGTGCGTGGGTGACGCTGGTGCTGCTGGTGCCGCGTGCGCTGCTCGTGCCGCTCGGGTGCCCGCTGACGCTTGGGACGCCCAAGCGTCGCTGAGCGGTGCTTGGGCGTCCCAAGCGTCACCGGCCCCGTCGGCCCCACCGGCGTGCGCATGATCACCCCGCGCGGGCGCAGGCTGGGGGTCGACGTCGGCTCGGTGCGGGTGGGGACGGCGCTCTGCGATCCCGACGGGCTCGTGGCAACCCCGCTCGAGACCGTGCCCCGCGCGGACGCGGCCCGGCGGATCGCGGAGCTGGTCGAGGAGCATCTCGTGGTCGAGGTCGTCCTCGGGCTGCCGCGGACCCTCGCGGGGCGCGAGGGCCCGGCGGCAGAGGCGGCTCTCGCCTTCCGGGACGAGCTGACCCTGGTCGTCCCCGCCGTCCCCGTCGTGCTGCAGGACGAGCGGCTCACCACGGTCGTGGCGACGCAGCAGCTGCGCGGCCGGGTGAAGGGCCGTCGGCAACGCGCCGTGATCGACCAGGCGGCCGCGGTGGCCATCCTGCAGGGGTATCTGGACTCCCGCGGCTGACCGGCCGTTACAGTCCGGGGCGTGAACCGGACGTCTCGCCCCCACGTCCCCGTCCTCGGCGCGACCGCACACGGCCTGCTCCGCACGGTCCACCCCCGGGTCCGGCGCGCGTGAGCCACCCGCCGCCCGGACCGTTCCTGACCCGCCGCGAGGAGCTCGCCGCCCGGCGGGCCGAGCTGCGGGAGAACGCCCGGCGCAGGCGCAGGCGGGGGGTGCTCGTCCTGCTGGCCGCGTTGCTGCTGCTGGGCGTGGTCTTCGGGGGCGGCGCCTATCTGGTGGGGTCGCGGTTCTTCACGGACGACTTCGACGGGCCCGGCGAGGGGGACGCCGTCGTCCGGGTCATCGATGGGGACACCACCGGCCAGATCGCGACGATGCTGGCCAACCGCGGCGTCGTCGCGAGCCGGGAGGCGTTCACCGAGGCCGCGGCCGAGGACAGCCGGATCCTCGCCATCCAGCCCGGGTACTACCAGGTCAAGCTCAAGATGTCCGGCACGGCCGCGGTCGCCGCGCTGGTCGACCCCGGCTCCCGGGTCGGGCGCCTCGAGGTCCGCGGCGGGACCCAGCTCGACGACACCCGCTCACCCGACGGCACGGTCGCCCCCGGCGTCCTCAGCCTGATCGCGGCGGCGAGCTGCGCCGAGCTCGACGGCACCCGCACCTGCCTCACCGCGGACGATCTCCGCCAGACCATGGCGACCGCCGACCCCGCCTCGCTGGGCGTGCCGGAGTGGGCGGTCGAGGACGTGGCGCGGGCCGAGCCGGGCCGCCGCTTCGAGGGCCTGATCACCCCCGGTCTGTACGACGTCGCGCCCGGCACCTCCGCCGCGGACGTCTGGAAGTCCCTGCTCGCCGTGTCGGTGGCCAAGCTGGAGTCCGACGGGCTGACCGGCGACGCCACCCACGACGGGCTGACCGCCTACCAGCTGCTGGTGCTGTCCTCGATCGTGGAGAAGGAGGGGATCACCCCGGACATGCCCAAGGTGGCGCGGGTGATCACCAACCGGCTGGACGTCAACCAGCGCCTCGAGATGGACTCCACGGTCAACTACCCGCTCGATCTGCAGGCTCTGCGGACCACGGCCGAGGCGCGCGCGACGGCCGGGCCGTACAACACCTACCAGAACACCGGCCTGCCACCCACGCCCATCGCCGCGGCGGGCAAGAACGCCATCGCCGCGGGTCTGGCCCCCGAACCCGGCCCGTGGACCTTCTTCGTCCGTTGTCAGACCGACGGCACCAGCTGCTTCGCCACCAGCCTCGCCGAGCACCAGGCGAACGTCGGACGAGCCATCGCCAACGGCGCCTTCTAGAACGCGACCCCCCAGGACCCGCGAGTCCCTCACCTCGAACACGCGAGTCGGACACCTCGGGGCCGGCGCCGCCGCGGCCTACCGGCCGAAGAAGCCCGCGGGCGGAACCGGCGAGGGGGTGGTGGCGCGGTCCCGCCGGACCCGCGCGCCCCGGATCCGCTCGCGCAGCTCCGCACCCGACAGGACGCGGGCGCGGAAGGGGTCCGCGGCCGTCCGGCGGACGAGCTCGTCGAGGGGCAGCTCCCGGGCCGACGCGACCACCACGACGTTCCCGAACCGCCTGCCCGCGAGGAGGTCCGGGGCGGCGATCGCGGCGAGCCGCGGGAAGGACTCGGCCACCGTCGCGAGCTGGTCGCGGGCGAACGCGAGGTCCCCGCCGTCGGCGACGTTCGCGAGGTAGACCCCGTCCGCGGCGAGGACCCGCCGGACGTCCGCCACGAACTCCGCGGAGGTCAGGTGCGCCGGGGTGCGGGCCCCGGCGAACACGTCCAGCACGACGAGGTCGGCGGACCCCGTGGGGTGGGTCGCCAGGATGGCCCGGGCGTCTCCGCTGGTCAGGCGGAGCCCGGGATCGTTGACGGGCAGCCGCGCGGCGACCAGGTCCATCAACGCGGCGTCCAGCTCGACGACGACCTGCGCCGACCCGGGGCGCGTCGCCGCGAGATAGCGGGGCAACGTCCAGGCCCCGCCGCCGAGGTGCAGGGCGCGCAGGGGCGTCCAGGGCGGGGCGGCCAGGTCGATCACGTGCCCCATCCGCCGGACGTACTCGAACTCCAGGTGCTCGGGATCGGCGAGGTCGACGTGCGACTGGGCGGTCCCGTCGACCAGCAGCGTCCACGCCTGCGGGCGGTCCGGGTCGCCGATCAGCTCCGCGCGTCCGTGGTCCACCTCCGCGCGCACGACGGCGCGGGCGGTCCCGGGGTCACGAGGGGGCACCCCTCGATCCTGCCGCAGCCGCGGCGGGCGCCGGCGGTGACGCGCACTACCACTGCGAGCGGACGGTTCCCGGCGAGCGGGCGGCACCGAGCCCTGGTCATCCACGGGAAACGGCACCTGTGGACCGAATCCGTCGACGTCGTCCGAGGCCTCGCCGGACGCGGCAGGCTCGCGGCGGCGGTGGAGGACGACCGGTGCGGACCGGTGTCGAGCCGGAAGGGGTGGGGCGGACATGGACGCAAGCGGCGCAGTGGCTGCAGCGGGGGAGTGGCTCTCGGGGCGGGAGGCCTGGCTCGCCTGGGCCCTGCTGGGCGCGGGAGCCGGGATGCTCGCGGGCGCGGTGGGACGCGGGCTGGTGGGGCGACTCAGGCGCGGCACGGCGATCCCGCCGCCCTGGTGCGAGGTCACCGTCGGCGGGCTCTGGGCGGGCGTCGCGGCGGGCGCGGCGACGGCGCACGTCCCGCTCGCCTGGGTGCCCGTGCTGGCGGGCGCGGCGTGGTTGGCGGTGGTCGCGGGCGTGGTCGACGTGCGCCACCACCGCCTGCCGGACGCGCTGACCCTCCCGGCCCTGCCTGCGGCCCTGGCGCTGGTCGTGCCGCTGGGTGGGTCCGCGGTCGGCAGGGCGGCGGCCGGGGCGGTGCTCCTGGCGATGGTCCACCTGCTGGTGCACACGGTCTCGCCCGCCGCGCTCGGCCTCGGGGACGTGAAGCTCGCCGCCCCGGTGGGTGCGGTGCTGGCCGCGGGATCCTGGTCGGCGCTGGTCCTCGGCTGTGCCCTGGCCGCGCTGTTCAGCGGTCTTCTGGGGGCGACCGTCGGGCTCCGGCGGCTGCGCCGCGGGCGCCGCCACGAGTCCGCGGCCGCCCCGGGCGGGGACGCGGGGGCCGAGGGGGGTCCTGTCGCGTCGGCGCGGGTCGCGGGGGCCTGGCGCGCGCGTCCCGCCTCCAGGGCCCCGCGGGCGCCGTCGCGGCTCGGGCCTGCCGCCGCGGGCGCCGAGGAGGGGGTGGGCCGGGTGGAGCTGCCGCACGGGCCGTCGATGCTCGCCGCGGCCTGGCTGACCGCGGCGGCGACGGCGGTCGGTGCCGGCCTGACCGGGCCCGTCGGGGCGGTGGTGGCCGGGTGAGAGAATCGCGGGGTGTTGCGTTGGATCACCGCAGGCGAGTCGCACGGCCCGGCCCTGGTCGCCGTCCTGGAGGGCATGGTGGCCGGCGTCGAGGTCACCACGAAGGAGCTGCAGGCCGAGCTGGCCCGCCGCAAGCTCGGTCACGGCCGCAGCCCCCGGATGGCCTTCGAGGCGGACGAGCTGGAGGTGATCGGCGGTCTGCGACACGGGGTGACCCAGGGTGGCCCGGTCGCGGTGCGGATCGGCAACACGGAGTGGCCCAAGTGGGAGACCGTGATGGCGGCCGACCCGGTGGACCCGGAGCTGATCGCGAACCGGGCGCGCAACGCGCCGCTCACCCGTCCGCGGCCCGGCCACGCCGATCTCGCGGGCATGACGAAGTTCGGCTTCGACGAGGCCCGTCCCGTGCTGGAGCGGGCGAGCGCGCGGGAGACCGCGGCGAAGGTCGTGATGGGGACGGTCGCGAAGGCCTTCCTCAAGCAGGCGTTCGACGTCGACGTCGTCTCGCACGTGGTGGCGATCGGCGCGGTGGACGCCCCGGAGGGCGACCCGGTGCCGGGCCCGGCGGACCTGGACCGGGTCGACGCCAGCCCCGTGCGTGCGCTGGGCGAGGACACCGCCGCCCGGATGATCGCCGAGATCGACGCGGCGCACGAGGCGGGGGACACCCTGGGCGGCGTGATCGAGGTGCTGGCCTACGGCATGCCGGTGGGCGTGGGTTCCTACGTCCAGTCCGACCGCAGGCTCGACGCCAAACTCGCCGGCGCGCTGATGGGCATCCAGGCCATGAAGGGCGTCGAGATCGGAGACGGGTTCCGGACCGCGCACCGCCGCGGCAGCGAGGCGCACGACGAGATGGTCCCGGGCGACCCGGTGAAGCGGCTCTCCAACCGCGCCGGGGGCATCGAGGGCGGCATGACCAACGGCGAGCCGGTGCGGGTGCGGGTCGCGATGAAGCCGATCTCCACGGTCCCGCGCGCGCTGCGCACCATCGACACGGCGACGGGGGAGGAGGCCACCGCGATCCACCAGCGGTCGGACGCCTGTGCCGTCCCCCGGGCCGGTGTGGTCGCCGAGTCCATGGTGGCGCTGGTGCTGGCGGAGGCGGCGCTCGAGAAGTTCGGCGGCGACTCGCTGGCCGAGACCCGGCGGAACGTCGCCGCGTACCGCGAGGACGTCGCACGCCGGTTCCACCACGGGTCGCAGGACCCCCGGTGAGCCGCCCGCTGCTGGTGCTGGTCGGTCCGCCCGGCTCGGGCAAGAGCACGGTCGGCAAGGTGCTCGCCCGGCGGCTCGCGGTGACCTTCACCGACGTGGACACGGTCGTCGAGCAGCGGGTCGGCACCACGATCGCGGACATGTTCACCACCCAGGGGGAGCCCGCGTTCCGGGCCGTCGAGCGGGAAGTGGTGGCGGAGCTGCTCGGTACGGAGTGCGGTGTCCTCGCGCTCGGCGGCGGTTCCGTGCTGGCCGCGGAGACCCGCGCGCTCCTCGCGGCGCACCGGGTGGTGTCCTTGCAGGTCAGTCTCGCGGACGGGATCCGTCGCACGGGCATGTCCACGGCGCGGCCGCTGCTCGCCGGGGTCAACCCCCGCGCCACCTTCCGGACGCTGCTCGAGGCCCGCGCCCCGCTGTACGCGCAGGTCGCGACGATCCAGGTCGACACGGCCAGGCGCAGCGCCAACCAGGTTGCGGCGGCGGTCCTGGCCGGGCTGGGCCTGGAGACGGTGGACCGGCAGGCGGGCGGGTCCGCGAACGCGGACCCGAACGACGAGATCACCCCGAGCGAGGCGGCCCCGCTGCCGGACCCCGTCCTCGGCCGTCTCACGGACTGACCCCGGACCGCGAGCCCCGGACCGCGAGCGAGCACGACGGCGTGCCCGGCGGCCGGGCGGGCCGGGAGCGGTCGGGACCGGGCGGGCCGGGGCTTCGGCGGGGCCGCCGGTTAGGGTCGTCGCATGTCGGCTCCTCCCGCCCCCACCAGCATCCGCGTCGCGGCCGAGAACCCGTACGAGGTCGTCGTCGGGCGGGGGGTGCGCGCCGGGCTGGCGGGCACCGTCGAGGGGCTCGGGGCCGCGAAGGCGCTGCTCGTGCACCAGCCCGCGCTGGCCGAGGCGGCCGAGGCGGTCCGCCAGGAGCTGGAGTCCGCGGGGCTGGACGCCCACCGCGTCGAGATCCCGGACGCCGAGGAGGGCAAGTCACTCGCCGTCGCGGGGTTCTGCTGGGAGGTCTGCGGTCAGATCGGGCTGACCCGGCAGGACGTCGTCGTCGGGTTCGGCGGGGGCGCGGCGACGGACCTGGCCGGGTTCGTCGCGGCGACCTGGATGCGCGGGGTGAAGGTCGTGCACGTCCCGACCACCCTGCTCGCGATGGTCGACGCGGCCGTCGGCGGCAAGACCGGCATCAACACCGCGGCCGGCAAGAACCTGGTCGGCTCGTTCTACGAGCCCGGCGCGGTGCTCGTCGACCTGGCGACCCTCGACACGCTGCCTGGGGACGAGCTGGCGGCCGGGATGGCCGAGGTCGTGAAGGCCGGGTTCATCGCGGACCCGGTGATCCTCGACCTCGTGGAGCAGGACCCGCGGCGGGCGCTCGACCCCACGGGGGACGTCCTGCCGGAGCTGGTCACGCGGGCGATCCGGGTGAAGGCGGACGTCGTCGGGGCGGACCTGCGCGAGTCCCACCTGCGGGAGATCCTCAACTACGGCCACACGCTGGGCCACGCGATCGAGCGCCGCGAGGAGTACCGGTGGCGGCACGGGGCGGCGGTGAGCGTCGGGCTGGTGTTCGCCGCCGAGCTGGCGCGCGCGGCGGGGCGCCTGGACGATGCCACCACCGACCGGCACCGCGCCATCCTCACCTCGATCGGCCTGCCCACGACGTACGAGGCGGGTGTGCTGCCCGAGCTCGTCGAGACGATGCGGGGCGACAAGAAATCCCGCGCGGGCACCCTGCGGTTCGTGGTGCTCGACGGGCTCGCCAAGCCCGGACGCCTGGAGGGCCCGGCCCCGGAGCTGCTCGAGCAGGCCTATGCGACGGTGTCCGCATGACACGCGTGCTCGTCCTCAACGGCCCCAACCTGAACCGGCTCGGCCTGCGCGAGCCCGGCATCTACGGGCACACCACGTACGCGGACCTGGAGAAGCTCTGCGTCCAGACGGGCACCGAGCTCGGTCTCGAGGTGGAGGTCCGGCAGACCAACACCGAGGGCGAGCTGCTCGGCTGGCTCCACGAGGCCGCGGACGCGGGCATCCCGGTCGTGCTCAACCCGGCGGCGTGGACGCACACCAGCGTCGCCGTGCGGGACGCCTGCGCCATGCTCACCGGCGGGCTCGTCGAGGTGCACATCAGCAACGTGCACCAGCGCGAGGAGTTCCGGCACCACAGCTACGTCAGCGCGGTCGCCACCGGCACGATCGTCGGGCTGGGTGTGCAGGGCTACGTCCTCGCGCTGCGCTACCTCGCCCAGCACTAGCGCCGTTCGCCTGGGCCGGCGGGTGGGCTCAGGTCGTCGCGACCGCCACGGGTGACGCCGAGCGCAGGCCGTGGCGTTCGGCGTCACGGTCGGGGCGGACCACCAGCATGGTGACCAGCCCGCCCACCACCATCAGCAGGCCCGCGATGTCGAAGGCGCGGCCGAAGCCCTCCAGCGGCGTGGCGGCCGCGTCGACCAGGATGCCGGTGAGCAGCGGCGACACCACGCCGGCGACGGCGACGACCGCGTACCAGGTCCCCAGCACCGCGCCGCGCTGGCGGGTCGGCGTGGTGTCGGCGACGGCGGCCTGCGACAGCGGGGTCTGCGAGTTGCCGATCCCGAACGCCAGCGCGATGAACGGCAGCAGCAGCCACGGCGCGTCGATCCGGGTGACCAGCAGCATCGAGATGCCCGCGACCAGTGCGAACGCGCCGCCGAGCACGCCTTGCGCCAGGTGCCGCGACACTCCGCGGCGCAGCAGCCGCTGGGAGAGCCCGCCGCCGAGCAGCATGAACGCGATCGACACGAACGCGGGCACGGTGACGACCAGCCCGATGATCCCGCCGCCGAACCCGACCGCCGCGAGGTAGAGCGGCCGGAACGCGATCGCGAGCGCCAGCCCCCGGTAGACGGTGAACCCGGAGAGCACGGTGCCGAGCCAGGTCCCGGACGTCAGGAGGCGTCGGTACGGGACCCGGGGTTGCGTGACCGGGGCGGCGGGCGAGGTCACCGCGTGCGGTCCGTCGCCGCCGATCGCCAGCCAGGCGACGCACCACAGCAACCCGATCCCGCCGAGGATCCCGAAGGCGGCGCGCCATCCCCACGCGTGCACCGCCGCGTTCAGCAGCGGCGCGCCGAGGATCACGCCGAGCCCGGAGCCGACCGTCAGCAGCGCGGCGGTGAAGCCCCGCTTGCGCTCGTCGACCCAGGTGAACGCGACGTGCATGCCGAGCGGGACACCCGGCCCCTCACCCGCACCGAGCAGGATCCGGGTGACCAGCAGGACCGCGAACCCGGCCGCGGGCACCAGGATCGGCAGCTGCGCGGCCGACCAGATCAGCGCCAACGCGACCAGCATCCACCGGGCGGAGAACCGGTTGCCGAGGAAGCGACATCAGTTCCCGAACGCGAGGACGAACTCCTCGGCCGAGCGGGGCCGGAAGACGACGTTGGTGCGGCGCACGTCGAGCAGCGGGGCGGACGGGTCCTCGGAGTACAGGTGCCCGGGGTAGACGATGGGGTTGCCCGCGAGCGCCCCGAGCCGCTGCAGGCTGCGGTACATCGCCTCGACGTCCCCGCCCGGGAAGTCCGTGCGCCCGCAGCCCTGCAGGAACAGCGTGTCGCCCGCGACGAGCTTCCCGTCGACCAGGAAGCACTGGCTGCCGGGCGTGTGGCCGGGGGTGTGCAGCAGCCGGATGGGGATGTCGCCGACCGTCACCACCTCGTCGTTGCCGTGGGGGACCAGGTCGGTGACGCCGGTGACCTTGGTGACCCAGTCCGCCTCGGCGGCCTGCACGTGGACCGGCACCTGCGTGCGCTCGAGCAGCCCGGTGAGCCCGTCGAGATCGAAGCCCATCATGGACCCGCCGACGTGGTCGGGGTGGTGGTGCGTGGCGAGGACGCCGGTGAGGCGCATGCCGTCCGCCTCGAGGACGTCCAGCAGCTCGCCGGGCGCGTACGCGGGGTCGACGACGACCGCCTCCCGGGTCTCGCTGTCCCCGATCAGGTACGCGAAGTTGACCATCTGTGTGGCGACCCGGTCGCCCACGGCGAAGTCCCTGCCGGACAACAGCTGCTTGAAGTACAGCGCACCCATGGGCCTACCTTAGGCGCCATGACGCCCGCCGCCCGCCGCGTTGCCCTGCGCGCCCTGCTCGACGCCGCCGGGCTCGACGGCCTGCTGGTCACCGACCTGCTCAACGTGCGCTACCTGACCGGGTTCACCGGCTCCAACGGGGCGCTGCTGCTCACCCGGGACGGCGCGCTGTTCGGCACGGACAGCCGCTACACCGCACGCGCCGCCGTCGAGGTCCCGGACCTGGAGCCGCTGATCGAGCGCGGGACGGTCGCGGCGCTGGCCGCGCGGGCCACCGGCCGGATCGGCTTCGAGTCCGACGCCGTGACCGTCGAGGGCCACGCCGCGCTCGCGGCGGTCACGGACGCCGAGCTGGTCCGCGCCCCGGGCCTGGTCGCGCAGCTGCGGGTGGTGAAGGACGAGACCGAGATCGCGGCCCTGCGCCGGGCCTGCGCGATCGCCGACCAGGCCCTGACCGACCTCCTGCACGGCCCCCTGGAGGGCCGCACCGAGCGCGAGATCGCCCTCGACCTGGAGTTCCGGATGCGGGCGCTCGGCGCGGACGGGCCCGGCTTCGACTCGATCGTCGCCGCGGGCGCGCACTCCGCGATCCCGCACCACGCCCCGACCGACACTCTCGTCGCCGCGAACGACCTGCTCAAGCTGGACTTCGGCGCGCTCGTCGACGGGTACCACTCGGACATGACGCGCACCGTGGTCGTCGGGCGGGCGGCGGACTGGCAGCGGGAGCTGTACGCGCTGGTGCACGCGGCCCAGGCCGCGGGCTGCGCGGCCGTCGAGCCCGGGGTGGCGACGAAGGAGGTGGACGCCGCCTCGCGGGACGTCATCGTCGCCGCAGGGCGCGGGGAGTTCTTCGTGCACGGTCTGGGGCACGGGGTCGGGCTGCAGATCCACGAGGCGCCCGCGCTGTCGGCGTCGTCCGCCGACGTGCTGGAGGCCGGCATGTGCGTGACCGTCGAACCGGGCGTCTACCTGCCCGGACGCGGCGGGGTCCGGATCGAGGACACCCTCGTCGTGGACGGCGAGACCCTCACCGGGTTCCCGAAGGAGCTGCTCGAGATCTGACCGGTACGCTGGAGCCATCCGCCGTGTGCGGTCGTACCGGTTCCACGGGAGCGACCCCGCGCGCGTCCCCCGGCGAACCGAGTACGAGGAGAGTCCCGCACGTGGCCACGACGAACGACCTGAAGAACGGCCTGGTGCTCAACCTGGAGGGCCAGCTGTGGACCGTCCAGGCGTTCCAGCACGTCAAGCCCGGTAAGGGCGGCGCCTTCGTGCGCACCACCCTGAAGAACGTGATGACCGGCAAGGTCGTCGACAAGACCTTCAACGCCGGCACCAAGGTCGACACCGCGACCGTCGACCGCCGCGACATGACCTTCCTGTACAAGGACGGCCAGGACTTCGTGTTCATGGACGGCGACACGTTCGACCAGCTCAACATCCCCGCGTCGGCAGTCGGTGACAACGCGAACTACCTGCTGGAGAACCAGGTCGCGCAGGTCAGCTTCCACGAGGAGGCGCCGCTGTTCATCGAGCTGCCGACCTCCGTCGAGCTGGTCATCAGCCACACCGACCCGGGGCTGCAGGGCGACCGCTCCACCGGCGGCACCAAGCCCGCCACCCTGGAGACCGGGGCCGAGATCCAGGTGCCGCTGTTCCTCGAGACCGGCACCAAGGTCAAGGTCGACACCCGGGACGGCCGGTACCTCGGCCGCGTCAGCTCCTGACGTGCGGGCTCGCACCAAGGCCCGCAAACGCGCCCTCGACATCCTGTTCGAGTCCGAGGCGCGGGGGGACGACGCGCTCGCGGTGCTGACCCAGCGCCGCGAGACCGACGACGCCCCGCCCGTGTCGGACTACGCGGCGATGCTGGTCCGCGGCGTCGTCGCGCACCGGGAGCGGATCGACCAGCTGCTGGCGGAGCACGCCGAGGGCTGGACGGTCGCCCGGATGCCCGCCGTCGACCGCACCCTGCTGCGGATCGGCATCTACGAGCTGCTGTGGGTGGACGAGATCGACGACCCGGTGGCGATCACCGAGGCGGTCGAGCTCTCCCGCACCCTGTCCACGGACGACAGCCCCCGGTTCCTCAACGGCGTCCTGGGCCGCATCGCCGACATCGCCCCGCAGCTGCGCGCGACCCTCTGATCCGCGGCTCCGCCGCCCGTGCGCGGCAAGTGGTGCCCGAGCACCACTTTCCACTCACGACCCCCGGAGGTGCCGGGCCGCCGCCTCGGTGCGGTTGGCGCTCCCGGTCTTGCGCAGGATCGCGCGCACGTGGTTGGCGACCGTGTGCTCGCTGATGAACAGCCGCGCGGCGATACCACGGTTGGACAGCCCCGCCGCGACGGCGGCGAGCACCTCCCGCTCGCGGTCGGAGAGGCCGTCGGCCGGGGGTACGCCCGGCCGCAGCGCGTGCCCGATCGGGCCGGCGAGCGCCTCGGCGCGGGCGCGGCTGCGCGCCGCGCCCCCCGCGTCGCCGCGCGTGGTGAGCACCGCGGCGCGGTCGGCGAGGACCTCCGCCTCCCACAGCGGTGAGCCCGAGCGCCGGGCGAGCGCGTGGGCGGCGCGGAAGCACGCGTCCGCCTCGTCCGGACGCCCGGCGAGCGCGTGCAGCCCGGCGCGCAGCCGGTCGGCGGGGCCGAGGCAGAGGGTGAACGCGGCGGTCAGGTTGGTCCCGGCGAACGGGGCGAGCGCACCGTCGAGGGCGTCGGCGTGTGCGCGGGCCCCGGTGCGCACGCAGCCCTCGGCCAGGAAGCCCGCGCAGGCGGGCCACATCGGGCCCCGCGGGATCCCGGCGAACCCGCGCGGCGCGAGGGCGTCGAGGACGGCGCGGGCGTCCTCGACCCGGCCCAGCTCGGCGTAGCAGGCAGCGAGGGCGGGTCCCCAGACGGGCGGCGCGGCGACTCGGGCGCGGGCTCGCACCAGCGGGAGGACCTCGGCGAGCCTGCCCTGCGCGCGTCGGACGACGACCATCGCGACGCCGTCCCCGCCGTCCCCGCCGTCCCCGAACGCCGCGTCGTCCGGCTCGGCGAGGGCGAGGCTCCGCTCGGCCCCACCGAGGTCGCCTGCCGCCAGCGCGAGGATCGCATCGAGGTGGGCCGCCGACTGCCGGAACGGCGGGTACCGGCCGGTCTCGGCGGTCCGCCGCATCCGTGCGGCGGCGTCCGCGGCGCCGTCGAGCTCCCCGAGCGCGATCCGCGCCCGGCTCTCGTGCCCGCTCCCGTACGCCACGCTCCAGTGCTCGCCGTGCCGCTCGGCCAGTTCCTGGAGCTCGACGGCGGCGTCGAGCACCTGCCGCGGGTCGGACCACGCCGTGATCGCCGCCCGCAGCCCGACGAGCAGGGCGCCCGCGTCCCCGAGCTCGCGGGCCCGCGCCACGGCGACCTCGATGCGCCCCAGCGCCTCCTCACCCCGCCCCTCGGCGGCGAGCGCCCTGCCCAGCGACGCCTGCAGCCGGATCGCGGCGGGCCCCGCGTCGGCGCCGACCCGCTCCACGGCCCGCCGGACCAGCGCGACGGCCGGGGTCCGCGGGGACTCCGGGAGGTGGCCCGCTTCCGCGTAGAGCACCGCGGCGTCCGCGAGCAGCTCACGTGCCTCGGGCTCGTCGAGGTCGGCGGCGGTGTCGACGGCCTCGGCGGCCCGGTCCCGACAGCGCCCGTACACGCCGCGCCGCAACCACGCGGCGGCGAGCGCCACGAGCACCCGCGCCCGGTCGATCCCGGTCGGACCGCAGGTCAGGACGGCGTCGAGGTACGCGGCGGCCTCGTCGTGCGCGCCTCTGCCGGTGGCCCGGGCGGCGGCGAGGAGGGCGTAGTGCACGGCCTTGTCGGGCGGCGCCAGCGGCGCGCTCGCGGTCAGGTGGCGGGCCAGCTCGGTGAGCGACCCGCGGTCCGGGGCCTGCTCGAGCGCCTCGGCGAGCGCGAGGTGCGCGCGGCGCCGCGCGATCGGCCGCATCCCCGTCTCGACGCTCTCCCGGACCACGGCGTGCTCGAAACGGTGGACCAGCGCCACCGCCTCGACCGGGGCGAGCAGCCGGGCGCGCAGCAGCTCGTCGAGCGGGGCGTCGAGCGCGTCGGGGGTGGTGTGCAGCGCCGCCGCCAGGACCTCCAGGTCGCTGCACCGCCCCGCGACCGCCGCCAGCTCGACGAGCCCGCGGGCGGCGGGGGACAGCCTGCGCAGCCGCGCCGCGACGACCTCGCGCACCCCGGCCGGAACCGTTCCCCCGGAGGTCCGGTCCCGCACGGCCCACCGTCCCCGCACCGGCGCGACCGCCCCCGCACCGACCAGGTGTCGCCACAGCTCGCCGAGGAGGTAGGCGTTGCCGCCGCTGCGGTCGGCGAGCTCGCGGGCGAGCGTGCGCAGGTCGGCGTCCAGGGGGTGCCCGACGGCCCCGGCGACGAACCGCGCGACCGCCCCCTCGTCGAGCCCGGCCAGCGGCAGCCGGGTCACGGTGTCGTGGCGACGCAGGTCGGCGAGGCAGCGGTCGAGGGGGTCGCTCCGCTCGTCACCGGTGTCGCGGAACGTGCCGATCACCACGGCACGCGCCGGCAGGCCGGTGCGCGCGAGGTGGCCGAGCACGGCGAGGGTCTGCGGGCCCGCCCAGTGCAGGTCGTCGAGCACGACGAGGGTGGGTCTGCGGTGCGCGGCGGCCGCCAGCACCTGCGCGAACCCGGCGTGCAGCCGGGCCCGGGCGACCGCCGCGTCCACGGGCGGCCCGACCGCCACCGCGGGCTCGACGAGCGCGGTGAGCGCGGGTGGGACGGCGTACGCGGGCACCGCCTCGAGCACCTGTTCGACGACCTGGACCCACGGCTGGTGCGGCGGCGCGAGGTCCGGCTCGCAGGTCCCCCGCAGCACCGCGGCGCCCCCGTCGCGCACGGACCGCGCGAACTCCGCGGCCAGCCGGGTCTTGCCCGCGCCCGCCTCGCCGCCGACCAGCACCAGCTCACCGTCGCCGACGAGCGACCGGGACCACGCGCCGTCGAGCACGGCCAGCGCGTCCGCCCGACCGACGAACGGGGGCATCGGGGATCGGCCGACCGGCCCGGCCGGCTGCGGCGTCCGCTCCTCGACGCGACTATTCGCCGTACCCCTCACCTCCGGCCGCCCCCGGTGCTCAGGACGGACCATCGTGCCGCCGTCGCGGGCCCCGGTCGAGGGGTGGGAGGGGGTTGATTCCGGGCATGTGCGCGCCGTGGCGCGCGGCGTAGCGTCCCGGCCCGGCGTCGGGCCCCGACGACCCGCGCCGCAGGACCTGGGGCCACGGAGGGACCGCCATGACCGCCACCACCGAATCCGGTACCGGCACCGTCCTGCCGGACGACATGCTGGCCCGCTTCGACGAGCGGGCGCCGCGCTACGACCGCGAGAACGCCTTCTTCGCCGAGGACTTCGACGAGCTGCGGGCCTGCGGCTACCTCGACGTCGCCGTCCCGACGGCGATGGGTGGCGGCGGCGCGACGCTGGCCGAGTACTCGCGGCTCGCCCGGCGCCTGGGCTCCGTGGCGCCCGCCACGGCCCTCGCCGTGAACATGCACGTGTACTGGACCGGCGTCGCCGCCGACCTGCAGCGGGCGGGGGACGACTCGTGTGCGGTGATCCTGGAGCGGGCCGCGGCGGGGGAGGTCCTCGCCGCACTGCACGGTGAGGCGGGCAACGAGTTCCCGCTGCTCTACGCCACGACGACGGCCGAGCGGGTGGACGGCGGCTGGCGGATCAACGGCCACAAGATCTTCGGCAGCCTCAGCCCGGTCTGGACCCTGGGCGGCTTCCACGCCATGGACGTGTCGGACCCGGAGGCGCCGCGGATCGTGCACGGTTTCGTGGACCGCGCGGACCCGGGGGTGCAGGTCGTGGACACCTGGGACACCCTCGGGATGCGCGCCACGCAGAGCCAGGACACCGTGCTGGACCACGCCTTCGTGCCGGACGAGCAGGTGGTGCTGGTGTGCCCGGCCGGGTTCGCGGGCGCCGGGCCCTTCCAGGTCGCGATCTTCGCCTGGGCGCTGCTCGGCTTCGCGTCGGTCTACCTCGGCGCGGCGCGGCGGGCGTTCGACCTCACCATCGAGTCGATGCCGCGCCGCCGATCGGCCGCGCTGAGCGGGTCGATGGTGAACCATCCCGGCGTCCAGCACGCGGTGTCCGACATGCGGATGGCCTATGACGCCGCCGAGGCCCTGCTGGAGCGCACGGCCCGGGACTGGTCCGACGGCGTGGACCACCCCGACTGGCCGGTCCGACTCGTCGGCACCCGCCAGACGGTGATCAACAATGCCTTCTCCATCGTCGACACCGCCCTGGACCTGAGCGGGGGCGGTGGCGCCTTCCGCCGGAGCAGGCTGGAGCAGCTGTTCCGCGACGTCCGGATGGGCCGGTTCCACCCGGGCAACGGGCTGATGGCCCACGAGCTCATCGGCAAGCTCTGCCTCGGGCTCGACCCGGACGGCACCCCACGCTGGGGGTGAGTCGCGGCTGCGCCGCTCGTGCGCGGTAAGTGGTGCCAGAGCACCACTTACCGCGCACGGGCGGCGAAGCCGCGTTGCGCCCGGGCGAAGAGCCCCGGGGCCATGCCGTGCACCTTGGCGCCGAGGGTGAGCCAGCGCGGGGTGATCACCTCGGGGCTGCCGCGGCGGACCGCCCGCAGGATCTCCTCGGCGACGTGGTCGGGGGAGACCGGGCGCGGGAACGGCCTGCGCTCGGTCCCGTGGAAGGGGGTGTCGACGATCCCCGGCAGCACCGTCGTCACGCCGATCTCGGGGACCTCCGCCCGCACGGCGTCCGCGTACCCCCGCAGGCCTGCCTTCGTCGCGGAGTAGACGGCCTCGCCCGCCACCCCGAGCGCCGCGATCGACGCCACGAACACCAGGTGCCCGCGTTCCGCGCGCAGCCCGGGCAGCAGCGCCCGGGTGAGCGCGATCGGGGCCCGCAGGTTCACGTCCAGCAGGGCGTCCGCGGTCTGCCCGGGGCCGATCCCGGCGCTGTGCACGACGAGCGCGGGCGGCCCCGGGAGCGCCGCGACCAGCGCCTCCACCCCGTCGGCCAGATCGGCGACCACCGCCTGCCCGCCGACGCGCTCGGCCACCGCGCGCAGCCGCTCCGGGTCGCGACCGGTGACGACGAGCCGCGCCCCGTCCCCCGCCAGCCGCAGCGCCACGGCCCGCCCGATCCCCGACGACGCCCCGGTCACCAGGGCGAGCCTGCCGTCGAGCCTCATCCGGGGGCCAGGTCGTGTCCGCCGCGCCCGGTGGCGAGGCGCTCGGCGTCGAACTCGTGCAGGAGGTGCTCGCCGCGCCAGGTGATGAACGTGATCCCGGCGATCACCACGACCGCCGCGAGGCACTGCCCGGCCAGCAGCGCGGGGGAGGAGTCGAGCCGCTCGCCCAGCCAGTACACGCCGATGAGCACCGCGACCACCGGATCGGCGCTGGTGATCACCGCGACCGCGGGCGAGACCATGCGGCCCTGCTGGAAGGTGTTCTGGGACAGCAGGAAGCCGATCGGCCCCAGCACGCAGACGGCGTAGAGCGTGGCGTGGTGGAAGGGCTCGAGCAACCCCACCGCCAGCTGGCCGGTCAGGACCTTCATCAGCCCCGCCGTGACCCCGTACATGATCCCCGTCGCCAGCGCGAGCGCGAGCACCCGCGACGGGTGCCGGGACGCCGACGCGTAGACCAGGCACCCCACGACGGCCGCGGCCAGCGCGATGGCCAACGGCAGCCCGTTCCAGACGTCGATGTGCTCCTGGGCGCCGGGGATCGGCCGGGCCAGCAGCAGGAACGCCGCGATGCCCACGGCGCAGAACAGCGCGCCCAGCAGGATCAACGGGTCCGGACGCCGCCGCGACATCAGCGAGGAGAACGCCGCGGCGAACACCACCCCGGTGACCAGCAGGGGCTGCACGACCGCGATCGCCCCGAACGAGAGCGCCACCAGCTGCAGGACCAGGGCCACGATCGTCGAGAACAGGCCGAGCAGCCACATCGGCCTGCGCAGCAGCCGGGTGAGGAGCCGCGGGTCGAGTGTGCCCGCGGTCTCGACCTCGTGCGTGGCCCGTTGCTGCGCGGCCGTCGCGAGACCGAACCCGGCCGCGCCCAGCACGGCGGCCGGGACCGCGATCAGCAGGTCGCCGTTCATCCTCACCCCCCGTGGACGCCCCCCGGATGCATACACCTCAACGACCGGATGAGGCCGGCGGGTATTCCCCCGATGTCGGGAACGACCGCCGTGTCCACGGTGATCCCGATGCAGGTGTGGCGCCCCCAGTGCAGCGCGCCGACCGCCACCCCGACGCCGTCCGCCAGCGGGAGCACCGGCGCCACCTCGGTGATGAGGCCCCCGCGGATGTGCAGCGGCCGCCGCGCCCCGGGCATGACCGACGCGATCAGGTGGAAGAACCGTCTGCCGTAGACCAGGCGGACGAGCGGGGCCTGCAGCGGCCCGGGCAGCAGACCCAGCCCGGCCAGCACGGCGGCGGCCCCCTCCGGCTGCCCGGCGGCGGACCCCCGGGCCAGCGCCCGCTCGACGGCGGCGACCCGGTCCGCGGGCGACATCGGCCCGGTGGGGAGGTCCAGCGCCACGGCGGCGGTGCGGTTGCCGTCCGCGCGCGTCCCCGTGGCGGCCCGGGTGCGGGTGGTCAGCGGCACCATCGCGCGGGTGCGGGCGGGCACGCCGAGCTGCTCGTGCAGGGTCTGGGCGAGCGCCGCGAGCACCACGACCGTCGTCCCGACGCCGCGGGCGCGCGCCGCGCGGCGCACCTCGGCGCCGTCGAGGATCACCGACAGTCGGCGCGGTGCCGGCCGCGAGGTCCCGACCAGCGGCGATCGCCCCGCGGGCCGCTGTAGCGCGAGGCTCGCGATCCCGCGGGCGACGGTGAGCCCGTGCCGCAGCCGGGCGGTCCTCGGGGCGGACGCGTCCGTGGCGGCGGAGCGGCGCGCGGCCGGGGTGCCCGCGCCGTCGTCGGTGAGCAGCCGGATCAGACCGTCGGTGACCGCGAGGCCGTCGCCGAGGGCGTGGTGCACCCGGGCGAGGACGTGGTGGGTGCCCGCCGCGGGATCGTGCGCCACCTGCAGCTCCCACCCCACCGTGGGGTCGAGGGCGTCGGCGAAGAAGGCGGTGGTGGCGGCGTCGACGTCCGGGAAGTCCGCCGCGGAGTCCGGGCCGAGGCGCCACACGGTCGGCCGGACGTGCCGCGCCGGGTCCGGGGCCGGGACGTGCCGCCAGCGCAGCGGCCGCCCGGGTCGCGCGGGCTCCAGGACCCGGTTGAGCAGGGTGTTCTGCGGCGCCCGCGCCCGGACCAGGGCCGCGAGGGCGGCCGGCCAGCCGTCCGCCGGGGCGTCGGCGACCGTGATCCGGGCCCCGACCTGCTGCGGGACCGCGGCCGTCGAGGCGTGCAGGAACAGCGCGTCCGGGGCTCGGACCCGGCTGAACCCGCCCGTGTCGGGCTCCGTCCGGGCCACCGCCGGGAGGAGCTCCCCACCCCTGCGGAGCACCCCGGACGGGGGCCGAGGTCGGGTTCGGGCGGCGGCGGCGAGATCGGCGTCCAGGTCGTCGGACTCCGCGCGGCGCCGCAGCGTCTTCACCACGATGGCGTGCTCCTCCGGGTCGGTCAGGGCGCGGACCGCCGCGGCGACACCCGCCCGGCCGTGGACGACGCGGGCGAGGCCCTCGGCCGCCAGCACGGCGGCGTTGGCCCGGCCGTGGCCGGGGAGGGGATCGGCCAGGACGAGCGGGCGCGCGCAGGCGAGCGCCTCGAGGGCGGTGGCCCCGCCGCCGTTGGTGATCACCAGGTCGCAGGCCTGCGTGGCCGCCGCCGGGTCGTCGATCCAGTCGACGGCCCGCACCCCCGCGACGCCGGCGAGCCTGCGCCGCAGCGAGTCCACCCGCCCGGCGCTGACCAGCACGTCCGCGCCCCCGTCGACGGCGCCGCGACAGATCGCCTCGACGTCCCCGAAGGCCAGCGACCCGCAGGAGACCAGCGCGACGGGCCGCTCCCGCGCAGCCGACGTCCCCGTCGGGGGCGCGAACGCCGCGACCACGGGGAGGGCGGCCACCCGCACGGGCGCGCCCGGGGCGGCGCGGTCCAGCAGCCGGGCGCCCTCGGCCGTGCTCACCAGGTGCAGGTCCAGCTCGGCCGACGCCCACAACGGGTGCGGGGCGGGGTCGGTGACCAGGGCGACCGTCGTCATGGGGGCGCGACCGAGGCGGCGCAGCCGGGCCAGCCCGGTGATCCCCTCCGGGAACACGGCGACCACGAGGTCCGGTCGCACGGACTCCAGGACCGGGGCGAGCCTGCGTGCGAACACCCGGCCGATCACCGCGCGGGTGCCCGCGCGGAAGAACGGGACGTGCCACAGCAGCTGGAAGTACAGCTCGTACAGCCAGGGCAGGTACCGGACGCAGCCCGCGTAGACCGCCCGGAACAGGGGGCCCGAGCGGTCGCCGAGGGTCTCGGTCCAGGTCACCTCGGCGGCGGGCCAGACCCGCCGCGCGCTCTCGTCGACGGCCCGGGCCGCGGCGTGGTGCCCGGCGCCCATGCTGCCGGTGACCAGCAGTAACTTCATGTAGGATGTCCAGTGTGGAGGGTCGGGTTCTGGTCCTGAGCGCGCCCGTCGGGGAGGGGCACGTGGCCGCCGCGCGGGCGCTGGCGGCGCGGATGCGGGAGCGGTGGCCCGGCGCCGAGGTGCACGAGGTGGAGAGCACCGCGGGGCCGCTGCGCGACCGCCTGCTGCGGGCGAGCTACGCCGCCACCATGCGGGTCGCGCCCGCGCTCTACGGCCTGGGCTACGACCTGCTCGTCCGGCACCCGCGCTTCGCCCGGCTCTGCAAGCGGGTCGCCGCCGCCCGGCTCGGCCGGTCGCTGGCCCCGCTGCTGCGCGCCGAGCACCCGGACCTCGTCGTCTCGACGTACCCGATGATCTCCGGCGGCCTCGCGTGGCTGCGGGCCCGGGATCGGCTCTCGGCCCGCACGGTCGCGGTGGTCACGGACGTCGCCGTGCACCCGTTCTGGGTCTGGGCGGGGGTCGACGAGACCTGGACCCTGCTGCCCGCCTCGCGCGCCCAGGCCGAGGGGATCGAACCGGCGGCGGACGTCCGGGTGGCGGCCCCCGCCGTCGACCGGCGGTTCCAGCCGGGGGACCGGCTCGCCGCGCGGCGCGCGCTCGGCCTGCCCGAGTCCGCGTTCACGGTGCTGGTCACGGGCGGATCGCTGGGGTTCGGCGGGCTCGAGGGCGTGGTCGACGCGGTGCGCGCGGGCGGTGCCGAGGAGATCGTGGTGCTGTGCGGGCGCAACGAGGGCCTGCGCCGCCGGCTGCGGGACCGGGCGACCGCGCTCGGCTGGACCGACCGGGTCCCGGAGCTGGTCACGGCCGCGGACCTGGTCCTGACCACGGCGGGCGGCATGATCGCGAGCGAGTCCCTCGCCGTCGGCACCCCGGTGCTGTTCGCGATGCCGGTCCCGGGCCACGGCGTGGCGGGCGCCCGGATGACCGAGGCCGCCGGGCTGGGCGTCGTCTGCCCGCGCGCCGAGGACGTCACCGCGACCATCCGCAGGCTGCACGCGCATCCCGAGGAGCGCGAGGCCCTGGCGGCGCGGGCTCGTGCCTACAGCGCGCACACCCTGGACGAGGAGCTCACCGCCCTCGCGACGCGCCTGTCCTGAACCCGCTAGCCCACGCGCAGCGGGCGCGGGGCGCCCATGCGGAACGTGAAGCCCTCGCCCTTCATGGAGCGGTGCAGCCACCACAGCGAGACGCCGATGCCCACCGCCACCAGCGAGTAGCTGCCCGCCGTGGACACCATCAGGAAGCTCCCGACGGTCTGGGTGGCCAGCACCGCGAGCGTGGTCACCCCGTTGACCAGGAAGACCGCGGCCCACAGCAGCGAGACCTTCCGGAAGAAGCTCTTCATCGTGGGGTGCTCGGTGAGCGCGTCCGGGAAGGCGCAGAAGTCGTCCGCCAGCCGGGCGAGCAGCGGCTGCTTCAGCCCGAGGGTGAGGACCAGCAGCCCGGCGAACACGAAGTTCTGCACCGTGGGCTGCAGGAAGTACAGGAAGGCCGAGTGCGTCCACAGCCCGACGGCGGTGCGGACCACCAGCAGCGTCGTCGTCAGCCAGAGGACGGCGGGGACCTTGCGGCGCAGCACCAGTCGCCGCCCGATCGCCAGGCCGGACCAGCACAGCGCGCCGATGACCCCGGCGTCGAACCCCGCGTGGGTGAACAGGATCCAGAACAGGGCCAGCGGGATCAGCGTGGATTCCAGCAGGGGACGGCCCGCGTGGCGCACGAGTGACCCGAGCGACGGGAGGTGGATCAGCGTGCGGTGGTCCGGCATGCACATCCTTATCGGGCCCAGTCCTGTGCAGTGGGGGCGTGGCAGTGCCGGAAGTGTAGCGGTCCGGGTCACGGGGAGATAACGGCATCGGTGCCCGATGTGTGCTCGCCGTGACGCCCCGGACCGTTACCCCCATCAGACGCTCACGGCCGCCCGGATGGACTCCCGCAGCGACCCCATGGTCGCCATCACCGCGGACGGCTCGTACCCGCAGTGCGCCATGCAGTTCGCGCAGCGCTCGTCCTTGCCGCGCCCGTAGGCCTCCCAGTCGGTGCCCTCGACGAGCTCCCGGTAGGTCTTCACGTGCCCGTCGTCGAGCAGGTAGCAGGGCTTCTGCCAGCCCAGCAGCGAGTACGACGGGATCGCCCACGCCGTGCAGTCCAGGTCGACCCTCCCCTCCAGGAAGTCCAGGAACACCGGCGAGTGGTTGAGCCGCCACTTCTTGCGGCGGCCGTCCCCGAAGGCCTTCTTGAACAGCTCCCGGGTCTGCTGCACGCCCAGGAAGTGCTCCTGGTCGGGGGCCTTCTCGTAGGCGTAGCCGGGCGAGATCTGCATCAGGTCCACGCCGAGCTCGTCGTTGAGGTAGTCGAGGACGTCGATGACGTCCTGCGGGGTGTCGGTGTCGAAGAACGTGGTGTTGGTGTTGACCCGGAACCCGGCCTCCTTGGCCATCCGGATCGCCTCGACCGCCTGGTCGAACACGCCCTCCTTGCTCACCGACTCGTCGTGCCGCTCGCGCAGCCCGTCGATGTGCACCATCCACGCGAAGTTCTTGTGGGGGGTGAAGCGGTGCAGGTGCTTGGGCAGCAGCACCGCGTTGGTGCATAGGAAGACGATCTTGTCGAGGTCCAGCAGCCGCTGGACGATCACGTCCATCTCCTTGTGCATGAGCGGCTCGCCACCCGCGATGGACACCATCGGCGCCCCGCTCTCGACGATCGCGTTCACGGCCTGCTCGACCGGCATCCGCTGCTTGAGCAGGTGCGCGGGCTGCTGGATCTTCCCGCAGCCGTTGCACTTGAGGTTGCAGGCGAACAGCGGCTCCAGCTCCACCAGGAGCGGGAACTTGTCCACGCGCTTGATCTTCTGCTTCATCAGATACGTGCCGAGTCGGATGGACTGGCGCATCGGCATGCCCACTAGAGGACCTCCTTGGGAAGCGTGAAGACGACGTCCTCGGTGCCGGTCGTCCGCGTGGTGACGGCGGCCGGGCCCAGGGCGGACAGGAAGGCGACGACCTCGTCGACCAGCTCCGGGGGCGCGGACGCCCCCGCGCTGACCCCGACCCGCGCCGCTCCGGGGAGCCAGCCGAGGTCGATCTCGCCGACGTCGTCGACGAGGTGGGCGGGGACCCCGGAGCGGCCTGCCACCTCGGCCAGCCGCCGCGAGTTCGACGAGTTCTCCGAGCCGACGACGATGACGAGGTCGACGTCGGCGGCCACCGCGCGGACGGCGCGCTGGCGGTTCGTGGTGGCGTAGCAGATGTCGTCCCGGCGGGGCCTGCCGATGGCGGGGAACCGGGCGCGCAGCACGTCGGCGATCCGCTCGGCCTCGTCCACGGCGAGGGTGGTCTGCATGGCGTAGGCGACGCGGTCCGGGTCCGGGACGGTCAGCGTGCGCGCCATCGCCTCGTCCTCGACCACGACGACGTCCGCGGGCGCCTCGCCCACCGTGCCCTCGACCTCCTCGTGGTCGGCGTGCCCGATGAGCAGGACGGTCTCGCCGCGGCCCACGTGCCGTTTGACCTCGGCGTGCACCTTCGCCACCAGCGGGCACGTCGCGTCGATGACGGCGAGCTCCCGCTCTTCGGCCTGCGCCCGGACCGCGGGCGACACGCCGTGCGCGGCCAGCACGGCGTGCGCTCCGGCGGGCACCTCGTCGAGCTCCTCGACGAACACCGCGCCGCGCTCGGTGAGCCTGCGGACGACGTGGGCGTTGTGCACGATCTGCCTGCGCACGTAGACGGGGGCGCCGTAGCGGTCGAGCGCGCGGTCCACGATGTCGATCGCCCGCTCGACGCCCGCGCAGAAGCTCCGCGGCTCGGCGAGCACGACCTCGCGCGGCCGCACGGCCGCGAACCAGTCGCCCAGCACGGGGGCGGCCCGGCGCAGGGCCCGCAGCGCCGTGAAGCCGCGGGTGACGGTCCCGGGCGTGACCAGGGGGGTGTCGGGGGTGTCCACGATCGCCCGGACGACCGCGAACGGCCCGCCCGCCGCCGCCTCGGCCAGCCAGCCGGACTCCATGTCCACGGCGAGGTGGCCCTCGCGGCCGAGCTCCGTCCGTCGGGCGCCGTCGACGACGGTCGGCGAGGAGACGATCGGCCCCAGGTGCACGGTGAGCCCGGACCGGCGCAGCGCCCCCGCCAGGGCCGCGGCGGTGGGGATCGGGACGGGCGCGCGGAAGTCGGTGAAGTGGATCTCGGAGGCGACCACGAGGTCGCCCGGCCGGACACCCTCGGTCAGCGCTCCGGCCACACCCGCGACCAGCACGGGCCGGGGGCCCGCGGAACCGATCCACCGCGCGGCCGCGGCCGACCGCACGGGCCCGAACCCGGTCCGCACCACCCGCGCGGACGCGGCGAGGCCGCGCAGCGCCACCTGCTCGACCGCGAGCGGGGCGCAGACGACCGGGGGCGCGAGCCCCACGGCACCGAGCGGGGCGCTCATTCGCCCACCTCCTGCACCCAGCGGCCGAGCGCGCTGACCGGGAAGGTCATCCGGTAGAGCCGGTAGCGGATGTAGAAGGCGCCGGGGAAGCCGGTGCCCGTGTACGGCTCCTCCTCCCAGCTGCCGTCGGGGAGCTGGGTGTCCATCAGGAACCGGACCGCGCGGCGGGCCTGCGGCGAGTCCGCCTCGCCCGCGGCGACGAGCGCGAGCAACCCCCACGCCGTCTGGGACGCCGTGGACTCGCCCCGCCCGCGCCACGCCGGGTCCTCGTAGGAGCGGATGTCCTCGCCCCAGCCGCCGTCGGGGTTCTGCATCCGCGCCAGCCACCGCACCGCGCGCCGGATCGCCGGGTCGTGGCGGGACACGCCCGCCGCGACCAGCGCCGGGACCACCCCGCCGGTGCCGTAGACGTGGTTGGTGCCCCAGCGGCCGAACCAGGAGCCGTCCGGCTCCTGGTGCGCGAGCAGCCAACGGACCCCCCGGTCGCAGGCCTCGGTGCCGGTCAGGCCGCTGTGCGCGAGCATCTCGACCACGTGCGCCGTGACGTCCGCGGACGGCGGGTCGATCACCGCGCCGAAGTCGCAGAACGGCAGCTTGGTGACGAGCTCGCGGGTGTTGTCGGCGTCGAACGCGCCCCACCCGCCGTCTGCGGACTGCATGCCGACCGTCCACGCGATCCCGCGCGCGACCGCGTCCTCGACGGGCACCCCGGCGACCCGGCGCAGCGCCAGCACGACCTCGGCGGTGTCGTCGGTGTCGGGGTAGCCGTCGTTGTCGAACTCGAAGGCCCACCCGCCGACCGGCAGGTCCGGGCGGCGCACCGCCCAGTCCCCGCGGACCCCCTGGACCTCCTCGTCGAGCAGCCAGGTCGCGGCCCGGACGACGTCGGGGTCGTCGGCGGGGACGCCGGCGTCCAGCAATGCGGTCACCGCCAGGCAGGTGTCCCACACCGGGGACTGGCAGGCCTCCAGCATGCGGGTGGTCCCCTCGGGGGTCTCCTTGCGCACGAGGAACCGGTCGAACCCGGCGATGCCCGCCTTCATCGCGGGATGGTCGAGCGGGTAGCCGAGCAGGTGCAGCGCGATCAGCGAGTACACCCACGGCGGCTGGATGCCGCCCCAGCTGCCGTCGGCCTCCTGGCGGGCCAGGATCCACTCGGCGCCGCGGCGCATCGCGAGCCGCCGCAGCGGCCCGACCGGCTTGCGGGCGTAGGCGTGCAGCCCCACGTCGAGCCGCTGGAAGGCGCCCGCCCAGGTCCAGGGCTTCGCGAAGGGCTCCGGCGCGGTGCCCGTCCGCAGCGCGTCGACCCCGAAGGGCAGCGGCCGCACCGGCTTCAGCGTGGCGACGATGGTCAGCGGCACGACGGTCTGGCGGGCCCAGCAGGACCAGTCGTAGACGTTGAGCGGGAACCACGGCGGCAGGAAGATCAGCTCGGGAGG
This sequence comes from Pseudonocardia oroxyli, assembly GCF_900102195.1. GTDB lineage: Bacteria > Actinomycetota > Actinomycetes > Mycobacteriales > Pseudonocardiaceae > Pseudonocardia > Pseudonocardia oroxyli. Next base: position 267,949 of record NZ_FNBE01000003.1, on the reverse strand, counting down.
CATGTTCGGCAGGTCGTCCCAGGACCAGAGCCCGAACAGGGCCAGCCAGATCCGGGTGAACACCCGGGACCGCTCGATCCCGCCCTCCTCGCGGACGAACTCCTCGGCGCGGCGCAGGTGGGGGGCGTCCGCCGGATCCCCGGCCAACCGCAGCGCGACCCAGGCCTCGATCGTCGTCGAGAGGTCCCCGGGACCGCCCGCGAAGGTCGCCCAGGTCCCGTCCGCGCGCTGCTGGGAGCGGATCCAGCGCGCCGCCTCGGCGGTCTCCTCCGCGGTGCGGATGCCGAGGAACTCCCGCATCAGCAGGTCCTCGGCGTCCATGGTCACGTTCGTCTCGAGGTCGCCCTGCCACCAGCCGCGCTCGTCCTGGATCGACCGCAGGAACCCGACGGCGGCGTCGAGCGTCTCCCGGGCCGTCCGGGTCGGGGTGCGGGTGGCGGTGCGGGACGGGGTGCGGCTCTCCGGTGCGGTGAGCGTCATCAGAACTCCCTGTCGATCAGGTGGTGGCCCAGCGCGAGCAGCTCGGCGTGCGGTCCGGCGGCGAGGCCCGCACCGGCGAGGGCCCGTTCGGCGGCGACCATCCGGCGTCGGGCCTCGGCGCCTGCCCACTCCCGGCCGCCGCCCCGCTCCACGAGGTCCGCGGCGGCCCGCAGCTCGGCGTCTGTCTGCTCGCCGGTGTGCGCGAGCCACGCGGCGAGCTCGCGGCCCGCCGCGCCCCCGCGCTGCACCGCGAAGGTGACGGGCAGGGACTTCTTGCGCGAGCGCAGGTCCGACAGCACCGGCTTGCCGGTCACCGCGGGGTCGCCCCAGATCCCCAGCAGGTCGTCGACCAGCTGGAACGCCATCCCGACGGCCATCCCGTAGTCCGACAGCCCCCGGACCGCCGCCGTCGGGGCACCCGCCAGCACCGCCCCGATCGCCGCGCTGGTGGCCAGCAGCGAGCCGGTCTTGCCCGCGGCCATCGTGAGGCACTCGTCCACGCCGACGTCCGCGCGCCGCTCGAACGCCACGTCCTCGGCCTGGCCCCGGATCAGCTCCCGGGTGGTGACGGCGACCAGGCGCGCCGCCGCCGCCGCGTGCGGGGAGCGGTCCTCCAACAGGACCTCGGTCGCCAGCGTCAGCAGCCCGTCGCCGCACAGGATCGCGCTCGCGGCCCCCCAGCGGGCCCAGACGGTGGGGCGGTGGCGGCGTTCCCGGTCGCCGTCCATCAGGTCGTCGTGGACCAGGGAGAAGTTGTGCACCAGCTCGACGGCCACGGCGCCCGCCAGCCCGGTCTCCGCGGGAGCCCCGGCCGCGGCCGCCGAGAGCAGCGCGAGCGCGGGCCGGACCGCCTTGCCGCCGCCGCGGCCCGGTGAGCCGTCTGCCTCGACCCAGCCCAGGTGGTACTCGGCCTGCTCGCGGCTGGAGACGTCCAGCCGGGCCACCGCCGCGCGCAGTGCCGGGCCGACCGTCTCGCGGGAGTGGGCCAGCAGCGCCGGGACGTCGACCGGTCCGGGTCGGGACGGGTCGTCGCGGAGGCCGGGTCCGTCCACGGTCACGGTGTCGGGGGTGCTCATGCGGGAACCTCCACGTCCACTCGGTCGGTCTGCAGGAGTGCCTCGGCGGCGTGCGCACCGGAACGGACGGCGCCCTCCATGGTCGCCGGCCAGCCGGTGGCGGTCCACGCGCCCGCCAGGTAGAGGCCCGGGTGGGCGGTGCGGGGCCCGGAGCGCCGCGCCGCCTGGCCCGGGGCGCCGCGGAAGGTGGCGTGCGGCTCGCGGGTGACGAAGGACTCCAGCACCCGTGCGTCGCGGGCCGCGGGCAGCAGCGCCGCCAGCGCTGGGACGAAGTGTTCCCGCAGCTCCTGGGCGGTGCGGGGGAGGAGGTCGTTCGCCGCGGACAGCGAGACGGCCAGGTACTGCGCCGCCGGGCCGAACACCGCCGCCGCGCCCGACTGAGCCGTCCGGTCGAACACCCACTGCACCGGGCTGTCGACGCCCGCGACGAACGGTTCCGCGAGGACCCGCCGGTCGTAGACCACGTGGACGTTGACGATCGGCGTGGTGCCCAGGTCGTCCTGCACCGTCCCCGCGGGCAGGATCCGCACCGCGGCCGCGGGCGGGACGGCCACGACGACGCGGTCCACCGCGGTCTCCTCCCCGGCGCCGGTCTCGATCAGCCAGGCCCCGCCCGCGCGGCGGAGCCCCGCGACCTTGGTGGACCGGCGGATCTCGACGCCGGCCGCGGTCAGCGCGCGGTGTGCGGCGTCGTCGTGCAGGGCGCCGAGCGGGGCGGTGGCCCAGCCGATGTCCCCCGCGTCCGCGCGGTCGAGCAGGCCGAGCTGGAAGACGGTGGCGGCGAGGGCGAGCGAGGCGTCCTGGGCGCGGGCGTTGAGGGTGGCGATGCCGACGACGTCCCAGAGCACGTCGACCGCCCGCGCGCCCTGCCCGTGGGCGGCGAGCCAGGCGCCGAAGGAGACCGCGTCCACGGCCGGGTCGTCCCGGTCGACACGCCCCAGCGCGAGGGCGGCGCGGACCAGCCCGAGGCGCTCGCGTGGGCTCAGGTGCCCGTACCGCAGCAGCGCGCCCGCGAGGTGCAGGGGCGCGGGGAGCGTGCTGCGGCGCAGCCGGGCGCTCCGGGTCGGCGAGCGGACGGCGATGTCGAGGCGGTCCTGCAGCGTGACGAGGTGCTCGGCGCCGATCCGGTGCAGGAAGCGGCGGTAGGCGGTGCAACACCGCAGGAAGACGTGCTGTCCGGTGTCGACGTCGAGGTCGCCGCGGCGGAAGGACCCGGCGACCCCGCCGAGCCGGGCCCGGGCCTCCAGCAGCACGACGTGCGCCCCCGCGTCCGCGAGCGCGAGCGCGGCGGCCTGCCCCGCGAGCCCGCCGCCGACCACCCCCACCCGTGAGCGGCGATGGTCGCCCTGGCGACCATCGCCACTCACGGGATGGGGGGTGGTCACGAGCGGCCCATCAGCGCGCGGGCCGCGACGACGAGCTTGGCCCCGCCGGACAGCGAGCGCCGCCCGGTGTAGGTGGAGGCCGGGTCGGCGGCGATCTCGTCGAGCAGCCTGCGGTAGATGCCGGCCATCGCCCCGGCGCAGGCGGCGGAGCGCCGGTCGAGCAGCGGGAGCAGCGCCAACCCGTCGGCGTACCACCCGCGGGCGCGGTCGGCGGCGAAGCGGACGTAGGCGGCGAGGGCGCCGTCGGGGTCCGCGAGGGCCCCGTGCTCGTCCAGGCGCAGGTCGACGCCGAACCGGGCGAGCTCGTCGGTCGGCAGGTAGACGCGCCCGTTCAGCAGGTCCTCGCGGACGTCTCGCAGGATGTTGGTCTGCTGCAGCGCGATCCCGAGACGGTCGGCGTACCCGCTCGCCCGCGCGTCCGGTCGCGACCCGAAGATCCCCAGGCACAGCCGCCCGACCGAGCCCGCGACCTGACGGCAGTAGATCTCCATGTCCGTGAACGTGGCGTGCGGTCGGGCGGGCTCGCCGGTCCGCTGCGCCTCGTCGTCCATGCGGGTGTCCGCCTCGACGCCGTCGACCAGCTCGTCGAAGGCGCCGAGCGGGATCGGGTAGCGGTGCACGGCCGCGTGCACCCCGACGAGCACGGGGTCCGTGGGATCCGGCTGGCCCGCGCGCATCTGCTGCACCGACACCCGGATGCGTTCGAGGGCCGCCAGCTTCGCCTCGGCGGTCGCCGCGCCCGGGACGTCTCCGTCGCCGATGTCGTCGATCCGCCGGGCGAGGGCGTACACGGCGGACAGGGCCGCGCGCTTGGGGGCGGGGAGCAGCCGGATGCCGTAGGAGAAGTTGCGGGCCTCGCGGCGGGTGATCTCCTCGCAGGCGGCGTAGGCGGCGGGGAGGTCTCGGGCGTAGTCGCGGCGGTCGGCGGTGGTGGGGACGGGGTCGGTGCGGGATGTGTCCGTCATGGGCGGCTCGCTCTCGCGGCCCGGGGGAGGTGGCGCAGGACGTCTCGTCGGCGGCTGTGGGCGGCCTCCTCGGCGCGGCCCAGCACGTCGCCGTCCACCCGCCGCAGCGCGTCGACGGCGGCGCGGCCCCCGGCGACGTACCCCGCCACGGCGAGCCGGGCCCAGCCGCGCAGCGCCCCGACGACGGCGGCGCCCTCGTCGAGCAGCCGTTCCGCGCGCTCCGTCTCGTACAGGACGAGCGCGCGCAGCCGGGGCGTCGCCACCGGGCGGTCGAGCTCCTCGACCGCCACCCCGAACGCGTCCAGGTCCTCGGCGGGCAGGTAGACGCGGCCCCGGACCCGGTCCTCCCGGACGTCCTGGCAGTGCTCCAGGACCTGCAGGGCGGTGCAGACGGCGTCCGACGCGCGCAGCACGGGGGAGGTGGGATCGGCGGGTGCGGCGCCGAACAGGGCGAGCACGATCCGACCGATCGGGTCGGCGGACAGCGCGCAGTAGCCGAGCAACGCGTCCCAGGTCGGGTAGCTCGCGACGTGCTGGTCCTGCACGTTCGCGACGATCAACCGGTCGAACGGCTCGGTCGGGAGGTCCGGGGCGTCCCGGGCCAGGGCGGCGAGGACGGGGGATCGGGGCCGGGGGGAGTGCAGGTCGGCGCGGAACGCCTCCAGGGCGGCGACCCGCTCGGCCGGTGTGCCGGGCCCCTCGTCGCCCAGGTCGTCGATGGTGCGGACGACCGCGTAGACGGCCTGCAGCCGGGTGCGGTGCCGGGTGGGCAGCACCCGGAGCGCGACGGGGAAGTTCTCGGCGGCCTCGGCGGACCGCACTCGGGCGCTCGACGACGCGGCGGCGGCGTCTGCCGTCCCCGCGGTGTCACCGACCGCGTTCCCCCGGACCACGCCATGATCGTGTCGCAGTTCCGGCGAGCGGGCTTGCCCGATTTCCTCAATTCTCTCGGGTACGAATTGTCACGCGCGCACAAATATGTCGCACGGGTTGCCACGATGGGCGTAGAACCTCCGGTGTGGACAGCGCCCCCGTAACACCCGACCGGCTGGTGGAGGCCCTCCTGGGCCGCGTCCCCGCCGTCATGCGGGAGGTCGGCGCCGCGCTGTTGCCCGAATGGCCCGATTATGCGCGATTTCTGGACACGAACCGTGACGAAGTCGCCGCGGCCGCCGTGCACGTGGTGCACCGGCTCGTCGGACCGGAGGCGGCCGAGGGCATCGGGATCGGCGAACAGGAGCTGTTCGAGGAGATCGGCCGGATGCAGTGGCGGGAGGGCCGAGACGTCTCCAGCCTGCTCTCCGCGTTCCAGCTCGGCGCCCGGGTGTTCTGGCGGCACGTCGCGGAGGTGGCCGTGGCGCTCGATCTCGGGCCGCGGCCGCTCGCGACCCTCGCCGAGGGCGTGTTCGCGTTCGTCGACCGGCTGTCCTCCTCCGCCGCACACGGGTTCGTGCTGGAGCAGTCCGAGGCCGCGGTGGCGCGGGAGCGACTGCGCGAGGAGCTCGTGGACCTGTTGCTGTCCGACCGCGCCACCGAGGCGGCGGTGGCCGCGGCGGCGGTGCGGGCGCAGTGGCAGGTCCCCGAGCAGGTCGCGGTGGTCCTCGTGCAGGACGACAGCCTGCTCGGCCACGGCGTGCTGTCCCGGTTCGACCCCGGCACGCTGCTGATCAACCGGGTGCGGCTGCCCGGCGCGATCGTGCCCGATCCCGCCCAGGGCGGACGCAGGCAGCGGCTCGCCGACCTGCTGCGCGGGACCCGCGCCGTCGTCGGGCCCACGGTCCCGCCGGACCGGCTGCCGGCGAGCCTGCACATCGCCGAGGTGGCGGCGCGGCTGCAGCGCTCCGGTGTGCTGCCCGAGGACCCGGTCTTCGCGGAGGAGCACCTGGACGCGATCATCGTGCACCGGGACGCGCGGCTGCTGGAGGTGCTGCGCGCCCAGGTGCTCCGCCCGCTCGAGGGCGCCGCGCCCGCCTCCCGCGAGCGGCTCTGCGAGACCCTGGTCTCCTGGTTGCGACATCTGGGTGATCGCCAGGCCATGGCCGCAGAGCTGCACGTCCATCCGCAGACGGTGCGCTACCGCCTGGCGCGGCTCTACGAGCTCTTCGGGCCCGGACTCGACGATCCCGACCTGCGCGCCCGCCTGCTGCTGGCGCTGGCCTGGGGTGCCCCCCGGCTGCCGGGAGTCGACCCGAACCGGTGAGCGGTCGCCCACGCAGGGTGAACAGCCGTTCGCCGGGAGTGACACATTCCACGGTCGTGCAGGCCACTCCCACGTTGCCGTGGCGCGCGCGTGAGCGCACGGTGGAGGGACCGTCGTGCAACCGTCGCTCCCGAGAGGACCCTGACGTGCGTTCCCCGTGGCCGGGCGAGAACGAGCAGCCCCACGAGACACCGGCGCCGCGTTCGGCGCCCGCGGACCCCTTCCCGCGTCGCCGGACCGACCGGGTCGAGCGCGCGACGGGCGTGCTGGTCGCGGCGGGCGCCCTGCTCGCCGTCGTCCTGGCGGTGCTGACCTCGGTGTCGTTGCACGGCAGCGGTGTGCGCCAGGCCGCGAACGACGCCGTCGACCGGGTCGCGGTCACCGCGACGTTGACGGCGCCCGTCGAGGCGTCGCCCGGGCTGGACGCGACGATGAGCCCGGGGGTGGGTGCCGCGGTGCCGGCGACCTGGACCGGCCCCGACGGGTCCCTGCACACCGGCACCGTGCCCGTGATGGGCCCGCAGCCCGCGGAGACGTCCGTGCCGATCTGGGTGGACCGGACGGGCGCGCTCGCCCCGCCCCCGGTGACCGAGACCCAGGCGGCGGTGACCTCGGTGGTCGGCGGTCTGCTGGTGCTGTTGGCGGGCGGTCTGCTGCTCGCCGGCGTGCGTGCCGGTGTGCGCGCCCGGTGCGCCGCACTGAACCACCGGGCCTGGGCCCGGGAGTGGGCCGAGGTCGGGCCGCGGTGGTCGGCGGGAGCGGGATTCTGAGCGGGTCGGGGTGCCCGCTGACGCGTGGGACGCCCAAGCGCCGCTGAGTGACGCTTGGGACGCCCGAGCAGCGGTGCCGGGCGCGGCCCGTTGACGCGTGGGACGCCCAAGCGCCGCTGAGTGACGCTTGGGACGCCCGAGCAGCGGTGCCGGGCGCGGCCCGTTGACGCGTGGGACGCCCAAGCGCCGCTGAGTGACGCTTGGGACGCCCGAGCAGCGGTGCCGGGCGCGGCCCGTTGACGCGTGGGACGCCCAAGCACCGCTGAGCGACGCTTGGGACGCCCAAGCGGCACCGACCTACGGCGTGAGCACCCCGTCGAGGTAGAGCCAGGCGCCCTTCTCGCGGACGAACCGGCTGTGTTCGTGCAGGTCGCCCGCGGAGGAGTGGGCGCGGAACTCGACCGTGCCGTCGGTGTCGAACAGCCCGCCGCGGTCCACGGCCAGCACGTCCAGCCGGGTCCAGCGCTGGTCGGGGACCAGGGCGATGCGCCGCGGCCGGGTGCTCGGGTGCCAGGTCCGGCGCAGGTACGCCTCGTCGCGGACGGCGAAGGCGCTGTACCGGCTGCGCATCAGCCGCTCGGCCGTCGGGGCGAGGTCGCCGGCGTGGAAGCGGCCGCAGCAGGCGGCGTAGGGGTCACCGAGACCGCAGGGACAGGGCGTCATGCCGGGCCCGCCCCACCGGAGGCCACCGCGGTGAACGCGACCGGGGCCGTCCACCCGCGTTCGGCGTAGGCCGCGGCCACCGCGCCGCTCACCCGGTCGACGTCGGCGGCCTCGACCAGCCCGATCACGCAGCCGCCGAACCCGCCCCCGGTCATCCGGGCGCCGTGCGCGCCCGCCCGTTCCATGACGTCCTGGGCGACGTCGACGTGCGGGACGGTGATCGCGAAGTCGTCCCGCATCGACGCGTGCGACGCGCTGAGCAGCGGCCCGATCCCACGGGGGTCCGCGCCCGCCGTGAGCCGGTCGACGACCTCGAGCACCCGGGCGTCCTCGCTCACCACGTGCCGGGCGCGGCGGCGGAGCCGTTCGTCGGTCAGCCGCTCGACGGCGTCGAGCGTCGCGTCCCGCAGCGCGGGCACCCCGAGCTGCTCGGCGGCCTCGGCGCAGTCGGCGCGGCGCTGCCCGTACTGCCCGTCGACCAGCTGGTGCGGCGCCCGCGTGTCGACGACGAGCAGCGCGAGGCCGTGCTCGGCGAGGGGGAAGGGCACCAGCTCGACGGCGTCCGTGCGGGTGTCGAGGAACACCAGCCGCCCGGCGGCGCCGTGCATGGCGGCCATCTGGTCCATGCCCCCGGTGGGGGCGCCGACGAACTCGTTCTCGGCGCGGCGGGCCAGCCGGGCGAGCTCGGTGCGGCCCAGGTCCAGGCCGCCGAGCTCGGCGAGGGCCACCGCGACCGCGCACTCCAGCGACGCCGACGACGACAGCCCCGCCCCGACCGGCACGTCCCCGTCGACGTGCAGGTCGAGGTCCGGCACGGCGTGTCCCGCCGCGCGGAAGGCCCAGAACACGCCCGCGACGTAGGCGGCCCAGCCCGTGACGTCACCGGGCGCGACCGTGGCGGCCGCGAAGGTCACCGGATCGTCCTCGCGGCTCGACCGCACCACGGACCGCTCGGCCGGTTCGACCGTGACGACGGTGCGTTGGGCGAGGGCGAGGGGCAGGACGAACCCGTCGTTGTAGTCGGTGTGCTCGCCGATCAGGTTGACCCGCCCGGGCGCGGCCCAGCGCGTCACGCGAGGTCCCGCAGGCGCGCCGCGACGTCCTCGGGGGTCGTGTCGTTGATGAACACGCCCATCCCGGACTCGGACCCGGCCAGATACTTGATCTTCGTGGGGGTGCGCAGGATGGAGAACAGCTCCAGGTGCAGGCGCGCGAGGTGCCGGTCCTGGCGCACCGGCGCCTGGTGCCACGCGGCGATGTAGGGCAGCGGGCGGTCGTGGAAGCGCTCGAGCCGGGCGAGGACGTCGAGCCAGACCTCGGCCAGGTCGGCGCGCTCCTCGGCGGTCAGCTCGGGCAGGTCCTTCACGTCCCGGTGCGGGTAGAGGTGCACCTCGACCGGCCAGCGCGCCGCCACCGGGACGAACGCCGTCCAGTGCGCGGACGAGACGACCGCCCGGGCGCCCGCGCGCTCCCGGTCCAGGATGTCCGCGTACAGGTCGCCGCGGGTGCGCACGCGGTAGCGCCGCGCCGACTCCAGCTGCTGTCGGGTCCGGGGCGTGACGAACGGGTAGCCGTAGATCTGTCCGTGCGGGTGGGCGAGGGTCACCCCGATCTCCGCGCCCCGGTTCTCGAACGGGAACACCTGCTCGACGCCCGGCAGCAGGCTCAGCTCGGCGGTCCGGTCCGCGAGGGCGTCGACGACGAGGCGGACGCGGTCGGCGGGCAGCCCGCCGAACCGGCCGTCGTGGTCGCTGGTGAAACACACCACCTCGCACCGCCCGACCCCGCCGGAGAACGACGGGAAGCGGTTCTCGAACGCCACCACCTCGTAGTCCGGGGTGGGCACCTCGGTCTCGCGGCCGGGGATGGTCGGGCACAGCGGGCAGTGCTCGGCGCCGCCGGACGGCTGGAACGTGCGGGTCTGACGGTGCGAGGCGATCGCCACCCACTCGTCGAGCAGCTCGTCGTAGCGGATCTCGGACACGGTGTGGACCTGCGGCAGACCGCGGTGGTCGACGCCCGCCACCCGCCCCGGCTCGCGGTCGTACCAGAGGATCTCGCGGCCGTCGGACAGCTTTCCCGGGGTGCGGGTGGTCATCAGGGTCGCTCCGAGGTCGTGCGGGTGGTGCCGGGAAAACCTATAGCACCGTGTTGCAGGATGAACGGGTGTCCGACCCGCTCGAGAATCCCGTCCGGAGCGCGCTGACGGGACCACAGCGCTCCCTCGCCGACCACCGCGGCCGGGCGGCCCGCTACCGGCCCGACATCGCGCCGTTCTGCGCGCTGCCCCTGGACCCCGAGCCCGCGGACTGGGCGGACCTCGCGGCCCTGGTCGGCCCCGGCGGCGAGGCGGTCCTCGCCGGGCCCGCGCGGCCCGCCCCGGCGGGCTGGACGACGGTGATGGACCTGCCGGGCGTGCAGATGACCGGTGACGGCCTGGTCGCCGAGCCGGACCCGGAGGCCGTGCGGCTGGGCCCGGCGGACGTGCCGGAGATGCTCGACCTGGTCGCCCGCACCCGGCCGGGCCCGTTCAAGCAGCGGACGATCGAGCTGGGCACCTACCTGGGCATCCGCCGCGAGGGGGCGCTCGTCGCGATGGCCGGGGAGCGCATGCGGGTGCCGGGCCGCACCGAGATCTCGGCGGTCTGCACGGACCCGGCGGTGCGCGGGCAGGGCCTGGCGGCGCGGCTGATGCGGGCGGTGGCGGTGGGCATCCGGGAGCGCGGGGACGAGCCGTTCCTGCACGCCGCCGCGTCCAACACCGGCGCCATCCGGCTCTACGAGCACCTCGGGTTCACCCTGTCGCGCGAGCTGGTCTTCGTGGGGCTGACCAGGGTCTCGGCGGGTCAGTCCGCGGCCTGAGCCGGTGCGGTGAACACGTTCGTGGTCACAGCACCACGTCGCGCGCGGCGAGGATCTCGTCGACCGCGCCGGGGGACAGGACCCGGTCGAGCACGAGGATCGCGCAGCCCGTCACGCCGCTGCGCCCGACGAGCGCGCCCGGCTCGACCCGCAGGCTCTGCGTGGCCGTGGCGACGGCCCGCTTGAACACCGACTCCCGGATGCCCGCGACCAGCGGCTCGTAGGCGCCGACGAGGTCGCCGCCGACCGTGATCACCGCGGGGTTGAGCAGGTTCACGGCGGCGGCGAGGACCTCGCCGATCCGCCGCCCCGCCTCCCGGACCAGGGTCACCGCCTCGGCGTCCCCGGCGCGGACGAGGTCCACGACGTCGGACACCGTGTCGACCGCGCGACCCCGCACGACGAGGTCCCGGATGAGCGCGGACCCGCTGGCCAGGATCTCGATGCAGTCCACGTTGCCGCAGTGGCAGGGCATGCCCGGGCCGTTCGCGACCTGGGTGTGCCCGATCTCGCCCGCCGAGCCGCGCGCCCCGCGCTGCAGGACCCCGCCGCTCACGACGGCCGCGCCGATCCCGGTCGAGACCTTCAGCACGAGCAGGTCGTCGATGCCGGGGTGGGCGTGCTGCTCGGCGATCGCCATGACGTTCACGTCGTTGTCCACCCGCACCGGCACCGCGAAGTGCTCGTGCAGCAGCGGCGGGAGCTTCACCTCGGCCCAGCCCGGCAGCACCGGCACGCCGATGCTGCAGCCCGCCGTCGAGTCGACGGTGCCGGGGATGGACAGCCCGATGCCGCGCACCCCGGCCCGGTCGGCGCCCGCCTCGGCCAGGAGCCCGCCGAGCCGGTCGGCGACGGCACGCATCACCGGCTCGGGGCCCGACCGCGCGCGGATGCGCAGCGAGTCCTGGGCCAGGACCGCGCCGGTGAGGTCGCAGACGGCCAGCGACGTGCGGCTCACCCCGACCGACGCGGCCAGCACGGTCCCGCCGCCCGCGTGGAACGCGAGCCGCGCGGCCGGCCTGCCGCCGGTCACCGCGCCGCCCTGCACCTCGCTGACCAGGCCCTCGGCCAGCAGCCGGTCGACGCGCGCCGCGACCGCCGTGCGGGACAGGCCCGTGGCCCGGCCGATCTCGGTGCGTGTCGCGACCGCGCCCTGGCGGATCAGCGCGAACACCTCGCCCGCCGTCGCGGGTGCCGCCGTCGGCCGCCGCCCCCGGAGCGCTCCGGTCATGACTTCCCCTCACCTGCTGATGTACCGAAGATGCCACATTTCTGTCTTTCGTGTGCGCAAGACATCGCGCGGGTTCCGCTGTATCAGCGGTCCGGGATCGGCGCTCTGTCCCGACGTGGGGGAGGGGACCGTCGGACCGGGGCCGAGGGGGTGGTGTGGGCGCGACCGGCGGTCGCCGTGTCCACACCGGCCCCGGTTCGCGGCTCGCACCCCCGTGCGGGCGGACGGGGTCTGCTGGACCCGGCGCCCGGGGCTGAATACCGTACGGACAGTGAGCGCCGCGAGCCGCCCGCCCCTGGTCGGGCGCACCGACGAGCTCGGCCTGCTCTCCGGCGCCCTGGCGGCGGCCGGGGCGGGCACGCCGGGTGTCGTCCTGGTGTCCGGCGAGGCGGGCGTCGGGAAGACCCGGCTGGTCACCGAGCTGGCGGCCGTCGCGGCCCGCACCGGCGCGCTCGTGCTGTCCGGCACCGCCGTCGACGTGGGGGAGAGCCCGCCGCTGTTGGCGCTCGGGCTGGCCGTCCGGGCGCTCGACGCCGAGGGGCGGGCCGCGCTCGACCCGTGGTCCGCCGAGCTGGCCGGGCTCGGGATCCTGCCCGGTGCCGGCGCGGCCGCCCACCCCCTCGACCTGGCCGGACGGGTGCTGCTCGGGGCGGCCGCGGACCGTCCCGTGCTGTGGATCGTCGAGGACGTGCAGTGGGCCGACCGCGCGACCCGGGACCTCGTGACCTACCTCACCGCCACGATGGGATCGGCGCGGCTGCTCGTCGTGGTCACCCACCGGGAGGGCGGCGGTTCCCCGGGGCTCGACGAGCTGGGCCTCGGTGGCCTGCGCCGCCACCCGCGGGTCCACGACCTGCGGCTCGCCCCCCTGGACCGGGCGTCGGTGGACGCGCTCGTCGCGGGGGCAGGCGTCCCCGCGGACCTCGCCGACTCCGGCGAGCTCGTCTGGCGCCGCTCGCGCGGGAACGCGTTCATCGCCGAGGAGACCCTGCGCGCGCTGCGGGACCGGGACGCCGCGGCCCTCACGGGCGGGTTGCGCGACCTCGTGCTCGGCCGGGTGCGCGCCCTCCCGCCGGACGCCCGCAGCGTCGTCCGGGCGCTCTCGGTGGCGGAGGGGAGCGTCTCGCACGAGGTGACGGGCCTGGTCACCGCCCTGTCCGCCGACCGGCTGCTGGCCGCGGTGCGCGAGGCGGTGGACGAGGGCTCGGTCGTCGTGGAGGACGAGGGGTACCGGTTGCGCCACGGCCTGGCCGTGGACGTGGTGGCGGCGGACCTGCTCCCCGCGGAGCGCCGCGACCTGCACCGGCGCCACGCCCTCGCGCTGACGGAGCTCGGTGCCGCCGACCCCGCCGCCGCCGAGCCCGCCCTGCTGGCCCACCACTGGGACCGGGCGGGGGACGGCGGGCGCGCCCGGTCCGCCGCCGCGGCGGCGGCCGAGGCGGCCGAGCGGGTCCACGGCTACGCGGACGCCTTCCACCACTGGCAGCGGGTCGCCGACCTGGCCCCCGGGGCGGACGCCCCGGACCGGGCCCCCGCGCTCGAACGGGCCGCCGAGGCCGCCCACCTCGCCGGGGAACACGACGCGGCGATCACCGCGCTGCGCGCACGGCTCGATCTCGGCGGCGGCAGCGCGTTGCTGTCCCGGCTCGGCGGCTACCTGCTCGACGCGGGCCGCGGCACCGAGGCCGAACGCGTCTACCGCGAGGTCCTCGCCGCGGGCACGGACGCGACCGCCCTGGCGGGCCACGCGGAGGCGCTGCTGCTCGGCGGCAGTCTCGCCGAGGCCCGGCAGGAGGCGGTCCGGTCCCTCGAGGTCGCGCGCGCGACCGGGGCGCTCGCCGAGCAGGCCCGCCTGCTGCTGACGCTGGGCTACAGCCTCGCCTACCTGGAGGACCCCGCCGCGGGCGCCGCCGCGCTGGCCGAGGGGCTGCGGGCGGCGGAGGAGAGCGGCTCGCCCGCGGTCCTGGGGCGCGCCTACCACCGGCGCGCGGAGCTGCTGTCCGGGCCGCTCGGCGCGATCACCGAGGGCATCGAGCTGGCGTTGACCGGGGCCCGCAGGCTCACCGAGCTGGGGCTCGGCCGCACCCACGGGGTGCGGCTGCTGTCCCTGGCCGCCAACGGCCAGTTCCGCGTGGGGCGCTGGGCGGAGGCGGACGCCGTGATCGAGCAGGCCTTCGCGGCGCGCCCGGCGGGCAGCGAGGCGATGGACATCCGGCTGTCCCGCGGCCGGATGCGGGTCGGCGAGGGCGACCTGGCGGGCGCGGCCGAGGACCTGGACGTCGTCGAGATGCTCGCGCACGACACCGCAGGCGCTCGGTACAAGGTCCCGCTGCTCACCCTGCGCGCCGGCCTGGCGATGTTCCACGGCAGGCCCGAGGAGGCGATCCCCCACACGCTGACCGGGTTGGCGCTCACGGCCGCGCACGACGACGTCTGGCTCGACGCCGCACTCGTCTGGCACGGCCTGCGGGCGCACGCCGAGTGCACCCGGCTGGATCGCCCCGCCCCGGACGCCGAGACCGTCGCACTGCTCCGCCGCCACGCCGCCGACCTGCCGGCCCGGGCGGCGGGCGCGGCCCCCGCCGTCGCCGGGTCGGTGCAGATGTTCGCGCTGATGAGCGCGGCCGAGGTGACGCGGGCGGACGGGGCGTCGGACCCGGAGCGCTGGGGCGAGGTCGCCGAGGAGTGGGAGCGCCGGGACAATCCGTACAACGTGGCCTACGGGCTGCTGCGCCGGGCCGAGGCGCGGTTCGCGCAGCGCACCCGTTCCGCGGCCGCCGCGGACGACCTGACGCGGGCCCACGACCTGCTGGTGGGCCTCGGCGCCCGTCCGCTCCTCGCCGAGGTCCGCGACCTGGCCCGCCGCGCCCGGGTGGCGCTGCCCGAAGGGGGCCCACCGGTTCCGCCCGTCCCGGTGCCCGCGCAGCGGGCCGACCGACTCGCGAGCCTCACGCCGCGCGAGCGCGAGGTGCTGGCCGAGATCGCCGAGGGCCACACCAACCGCGAGATCGCGCGGCGGCTGTTCATCAGCGAGAAGACCGTGGGCATCCACGTCACCCACCTGTTCGCCAAGCTCGGCGTGCGCAGCCGGGTGCAGGCGGGCGCCCTGTGGGTCCGCTCCGCTACCCGGCCCGCAGACCGCGCTCGGTGACGGCGGCGCGCAGCTGGGCGAGCGCGCGGGCCCGGGTCGGGCCGATCGAGCCCATGGGGATCCCGATGTCCGCGGTGATCCGTTCGTAGGTCCACGGCTCGTCGGCGAACAGCGCGGCCAGCAGCTCCCGCCGGCGGGACGGCAGCGCGGCGACCAGCCCCCGCACCTCCCGTGCGACCTCCGCCGACACGGCCCGGTGCTCCGGGCCGGGCACCGCGTCGGTCAGGAGCTCCCCGACGTCCGCCACGGGGATCCCGGCGTGCGCGCTGCGGTCCAGCAGCCGCAGGCACTCCCGGCCCGCGACGGTGGACAGCCAGCCCGCGAGGCGTTCGGCGTGCTGGATCCGGTCGGCGTGCTGCGCGAGCCGCAGCCAGGTGCCCGCCACCGCGTCCTCGGCGTCCGCGGGCTGCAGGCGGAAGCCGCGCACCCGGGCCCGGACCAGCCGTTCGTAGCGCTGCACGACCTCCCGCCAGGCGGTGGGTTCGCCACGCGCGACGCGGCGGAGCAGGTCGTCGTCGGGTGTGGGCGCGGGCACTGGCGCGGACAACGGTTGCCTCCGACGGGGAGCGTCACGCTGCGGACCCGACGGAGCCTTCCGCGCGCCGCCGGTCCGCGCGTCGGGGCAACGCCCTAGGGGGGTGGGGCCGACCCCCCTATTTCGCCGGCCCGGGACGCTAGCGGGTGCGGTCGGTCACCGGCGTCCGGTTGATCCACGCGGCGGCGGCGGGCGCGAAGCCCCGCCGGCGCGGGTCCCACTCGCCGGTGTCCGGCGGCTCGGCGGCCGAGCGGTCGGTCGCGAGGGCCCCGCACGGGCCGACGTGCAGGGCGGAGTGCACCCAGCGGAGGTCGCCGTCCGGCAGCGCGCCGTCGATGTGGGCGAGCGTGACGTGCCGCTCGCGGGCGGGGTCGATCGGTGCGTAGCAGCGCTCGCAGAGCAGGATCGCCACGGTCGCCTCCGGGGTGTCGAGTAGCCCCGTGATCGACGCTGAAGCAGGGGTGCAGGTCCGACAACGGTACGTCCTTCCTCGCAGGTCGCAGTACGTGGCGTCGGGCACGTCGGGTCCCGTTCCGCACGCTGCGTCGGATTGTCGGGGCCAGGCGCTACCCTCGAATTCCACGCATGTAGTTCTCGGGAGGTGCCATGCGCCTGGTCCACGCCGCGGACCTGCACCTGGACAGCCCGCTGCTGGGCCTGTCCCGTCTGGCGGACAGCGACCTGGCCGCCACGCTGCGCCGGGCCACCCGCCGGGCCTGCGAGAACCTGGTGGACCTGTGCGTCGCCGAGCGGGCGGACGCGCTGCTCCTGGCCGGAGACGTCTACGACGGGAACTGGCGGGACTACGCCACCGGCGCCTTCTTCGTCCGGCAGCTCTCCAGGCTGCACGACGAGGGGATCCCGGTCTTCCTGATCAACGGCAACCACGACGCGGAGAGCGAGATCACGCGCTCGCTGCGGCTCCCGCCGAACGTGCACCGGCTCGCCACCGACCGCCCCGAGACCGTGGTGCTCGACGAGGTGGGCCTGGCCGTGCACGGCCAGGGCTTCGCCACCCGCGCGGTGCTGGAGAACCTCGTCCCGGCCTACCCCGACCGCCTCCCGGGGCTGGTGAACGTGGGCCTGCTGCACACGTCGGTCACCGGCGCCGAGGGCCACGACTCCTACGCCCCCTGCACCCCGGAGGACCTCGAGCGCTGCCGCTACGAGTACTTCGCCCTCGGCCACGTCCACGACCGGCGGGTGGTCGCGGACGGCGAGCACGTGGCGGCGTTCAGCGGGAACCTGCAGGGCAGGCACCCGCGCGAGCCGGGGGCCAAGGGCGCCACGGTCGTCGAGGTCGAGCCCGGCGGGCGGGCGCAGCTGCGCCACGAGGTGTGCGACGTGGCGCGCTGGACCCACATCCGGCTGGACGTGTCGGGCCTGGGAGACGCGGACGAGGTGCTGGACGCGCTGGACGGGCGGCTGCGAGACGTCGGGCTGGAGGCGGGGTCCCGGCCCGTCGCCGCCCGGGTCACGCTCGACGGTGCCACGGCGGCCGCCCCCGCCCTGCTGGACGCCGAGTGGCTGCGCGCCGAGATCGACATCGTCGCGGAGAAGTCCGGGGCCGTCGTCGAGACGGTGCGCAACCGGACCCGCTCACCCCGCGCCGCCGCCGCGCAGGCCGCCGTGGACGAGGAGCTGGCGGGCGCGGTGGCCGCGGCGGCGGAGCGGCTCGTGGCGGACCCGTCGCAGGTCGAGGCCATGGTGGCGCCGCTGGAACGCGAGGTCGGGCGCCGGCTGCGCGGCGCGGGGCTGGACCTGCGCGACCACGCCGGGCTGGCGGCGCTAGCGCGCCGGGCCGAGGAGGAGCTGCGGGCGCGGCTGGCGGGGTCCGGCTGATGCGGATCACCGGGCTGACCCTCGAGCGCTACGGCACCCACGAGGGCAGACTGCTCGCGCTCGGCCCCGGCCTCACGCTCGTCACCGGGCCGAACGAGGCGGGCAAGTCCACCCTGCTCGACGCGGTGTCCGACCTGCTCTGGGGCTTCCCCCGGCCCGTCCGCCACGCCTACGCCGCGTCCCCCGCGCGGCTGGCGATCGCGGCCGAGATCGCGCTGGAGGACACCGAGCTGGAGGTCCGCCGCACCACCCGCGGGCTGTTCGGGCCGGAGGGCACCGCGGTCGAGGCGCCGTGGGGGCCGGGAGGCGCGCACGCCCGGCGCACCTGGGCGCAGAGCTTCGGGCTCGGCCACCAGGCGCTGCGCGAGGGTGGGGCGCGGCTGTGCGAGGGCGGCGGCGAGCTCGCCGAGCTGGTCTTCACCGCGCGCAGCGGGCGTGACGTGCGCGCGGTCCTCGCCGAGCTGGACGACGAGGCGGACCGCCTCTACAAGGAGCACCGGAACGCCTCCACGGTCGAGCTGCGCCGGGCGATCAGCGCGTACGAGCACGTCGACGCCGCGATGGCCGAGCAGATGTCGCGCGCGGGAGACGTCGCCGCGCTCGCCGAGGAGATCGAGCGGCTCGAACGGCGGGCCGCGGGCCTGGCCCGCGACCGCGAGGCGGCGGACCGCGCGGGCGTCGAGGCCCAGCAGCGGCTGCGGGCGTACTCGGCCGCGCGGTCGGTGGCGCGGCGGCGGGCCGAGCTGGCCGCGCTCGCGGCCTCGGGCGTCGTGCTGGACGCGGCCCGCCTCGCCGAGTTCGACACCGCCCGGTCCGCCCGGGACGCCGCGGAGGCGGCGCTGGACGAGCTGGAGGCCCGGCTGCGGGACCTGCGCGCCGAACGCGCCGAGATCCGCGTGGAGGACGCGCTCACCGCGGACGCCGAGCGGATCCGCGTCCTCGACGGCGAGCGGCAGACCCGGGAGGCCGAGTCCGCCCGGCTCGCGGACCTGCGCGCCGAGTCGGCGGCCCGGGCCCGCGAGGCCGAGGAGCTCGTGGAGCGGATCGAGCCGGGAGTGGACGCGCGGGTGCTGCGTCGGCGCCTGGAGCAGCTCACGGTGCCCGCCGACCGGGCGTCGGACCTGGCGGCGCTGGGCGAGGAGGTGGAGCGGGCGCAGGCCGCCGCGGAGCGGGCCGCCGAGGCGCACCGGCAGGCCCGCCGGACCGTCCGCGAGGCCGCCGAGGGCACCGCGGGCCCGGACTCCGCGGCCGTCGCCCGGGTGGTCGAGGCACACCGCGCCGTCCGCGCCGCGGGCTCCGCCGCCACCCTCCGCCGTGAGGCACTCCGCGAGGCCGCGGACGCCTCCCTCCGCGCGACCCGGGCGTTGACCGGCACCGCCCTCCCCCCACCCGACGAACGGCACGCCGACTCAGACCTCGTGAGCGAAGGCGCCGCTCGCACCGCGGTGCTGCCCGGCGCGGTGCTGTCCGACGCGGTGCTGCCCGGCGCGGTGCTGTCCGGCGCGGTGCTGCCCGGCGCGGTGCTGTCCGGCGCGGTGCTGCCCGGCGCGGTGCCGCCCACCGGTGCGGTGCCCGAGCCGCCCGCGGCCGCGCGGATCGCCGCGCACCGCACCGCACTACGGCAGGCCGCGGAGGCGGACGGGCAGGCGCGGCGGGAGGCGCACCGGGCCACCCGCCGTCGGGACGCGGCGCGGGCCGCGCTCGACCGGCTCGTCGCCGACGGGGCCCCGGCGGACCCCGCCGCGCTGGCCGCCGCCCGCGCGGCCCGGGATGCCGCGGTGGACACCCTCCTCGCCGCCGCCCGCGAGAGCACGGCCCACCCCACCCGTGAGATCCACAGCCCGGGAGGGGAACGGTCGATTCCCGACCCCTCCGCTCCCCGGGAACGGATCACGGCCCAGCCCGCCCCCAAGATCCACAGTCCGGGAGAAGAGGGGTCGATTCCCGACCCCTCCGCTCCCCGGGAACGGATCACGGCTCACCCCGCCCCCGAGATCCACAGTCCGGGAGCAGGGGGGTCGATTTCCGACCGCCCCGCTCCCGGGGAGTGGATCACTGTCCCGGACGGCTCAGCGGCTCCGCGCCGCACCGCTGACCCGGCCTCCGCGGCCTCGCCCAACCTTGAGATCCACTCGTCGGAAGACGCGAGGTCGCTGCCCGACCCCTCCGCTCCCCAGGAACGGATCACAACCCAGCCCACCCCCAAGATCCACGGTCCGGGAGCGGAGAGGTCGATTTCCGACCGCCCCGCTCCCGAGGAGTGGATCACGGCCGCACACGGCTCCGCGACTCCCGCCCCCCGGCTGCCCCAGGCCTCCGCGGCCTCGCCCAGCCCTGAGATCCACTCGTCGGAAGACGCAAGGTCGCTGCCCGACCCCTCCGCTCCCCACGGACGGATCACGGCTCAGTCCGCCCCCGAGATCCACGGTCCGGGAGCGGACGGGTCGACTCCCGACCGTCCCACTCCCCACGAGCGGATCACCAGCCTGGCCGAGGCGGCGATCGCCGTCGAGCGGGCGGTGCGGGAGGCGGACCGGCTCGCGGACGGGATGATCACCGCCGCGGACCGGATGGCCGAGCTGACCCGCGCCCGCGCGGAGCTGACCGCCACCGAGGAGGAGCTCGCGGCCGCCGAGCGGGCCGCCGAGGCCGCCGCGGTGGCGCGGGCCGAGGCCCGGGAGCGCTGGACCGCGCTCTGGGCGGACGTCCCGGCCCCGCACCCGGACGAGGCGGACACCGTCCGCGCCGCCCTGCTGGCCGCGCGCACCGCGCTGGCCGAGCGCGACCACGCCCTGGCCCGCGCCCGGGACCTCGTGGCGGACGAGCAGGCCCAGGCCCGCACGCTCGCCGCCGCGCTCGAGGCGGCGGGGCGGCCCCGGCCGGGTGCCGACCTGGACGCGCTGCTGCACGCCGCCGCCGATCTCGAGGCCGAGGCGGACGCGGCCCGGGACCGGCGCACCGTCCTGGCCCGGCTCCGGGCGGACGCCGAGCGCGCCGCCGCCGAGGCGGATGCGCGTCGCCACGACCTCGACCAGGTCCTGGTCCGCTGGCGGCACGCCCTGCGCGCCGCGGGGGAGCCGGGAGACCTCGGCCCGGGCGCCTGGCGGATGCGCCGGGAGGTGCTGGCCGCCGCGGTGCGCGCGGAGGCGGACGCCCGCGGTCTGGCGGCCGAGGCCAAGCGGCTCGCCGCTCGGGTCTCGGCCCACGAGAAGGCGGTCGCGGCCCTGGCGGAGCGCCACCTGGGCGCGCCCGCCTCCCCGGCCGTGGCCTTGCCGGAGCTGACCGAGCGGGTGCGGGAGGCCGCGGCCGCCGCGGTGTCCGCCCGGCACGTCGACGCGCTGCTGGAGCAGACCGAGTCCGAGGCCCGCCGGGTGCGGCGCGAGGCCGCCGCGGCCCGCGGCAGGTTGGACCGCCTCGCCGTCGAGCTGTGGCTGACGTCGACCCCCGAGGAGGGTGGGCTGGACGCGGCCGCCGAGCGGGGCCGCGAGGCCGTGCGGATCTCCGCCGAGGAGCAGACCGCCCTGGCGCTGCTGCGCACCGCGGCCCCGGACCTCGACGCGGACGAGCTGGTCGCGGCCTCGGAGACGGCGGAGGAGTCGGGCCTGGCCGCGGACCTCGACCAGGCCAGGGCCACCGCCGCGGCCCTCTCCCAGGAGGCGGCCGAGCTCTACGAGCAGCTCGGCAGGCTGCGGGACCGGCGCCGGGTCCTGGAGGGGGCGGACGGCGCCGCGGTGCTGCACGCCGAGGCGCAGGAGCACCTGGCCCGCGCGGCCGAGGCGGCGGAGCGCTATGTCGTGGTGCACCTGCAGCGCGAGACGCTGCGTCGCGAGCTGGAGGGCTACGAGCGCAGGCACTCGTCGCCGCTGCTGGAGGAGGCGGGCGGGCTGCTCGCGCGGCTCACCGGCGGCCGGTTCACCGCGTTGCGGCCGGGTGGCACGGGGGAGTCCCGCACGCTCGTCGCCGTGCGGGCGGACGGGGAGGAGCTCGGCCCCGAGCGGCTGTCCGAGGGCACCGCCGACCAGGTCTTCCTCGCGCTGCGGCTGGCCGGCATCCGGCAGCTGCAGGCCGAGCGCCGCGCGGCCGGGCTGCCGGTCGTCCCCGTCGTGCTCGACGACGTCCTCATGACCTTCGACGACGCCCGCGCCGCCGCCGCGCTCGCCGTCCTCGCCGAGCTGGCCGCGGACTGGCAGGTCCTGCTGTTCTCCCACCACGACCACCTCGCCGCCCTCGCGGGCGACGCGACCGTGATCGACCTCGGCGCCCCGGCCCCGTTGCTGGCCTCCTGAACGGGCACGTCCGTGGCGCCGGCAGGATCTCCGGCGTGATGGATCCGTGCGGTGAGCACTTCACGATCGTCTCCGGCGCGGCCCGGGCGGCGGTGAGCGAGGTCGGGGCGGGGCTGCGGTACTTCGCCGTCGGCGAGACCCTCTACACCGAGCCCGTCCCGGACGGCTCCCGTCCCCCGCGCGGTTCGGGCGCCCTGCTCGCGCCCTGGCCGAACCGGGTCGCGGGCGGCCGCTGGACGTGGGAGGGGCGGACCCAGCAGCTGGCGCTGAGCGAACCCGCCGCGGGCAACGCGATCCACGGCCTGCTCCGCCACGCCTTCTGGCGCCCCTCGGACCAGACGGACGCGGCGATCACCCTGACGGCGACCGCACCGCCGCAGAACGGGTGGCCGCAGCCGGTCACCGTCGCCGTCACCTACCGGGTCGGGGACGACGGGTTGTCCGTCGAGACCACCGCGACCAACGAGGGCTCCGGCCCGATCCCGTTCGGCCTCGGCTTTCACCCGTACCTGCGGGTCGGGGACACCCCGACCGACGACTGCACCCTCACCCTCGCCGCCCGCGCGCAGCTCCCGCTGCGCGACCAGATCCCGAGCGGCCCGCTCGCGCCGCGGGACACCACGTTCCCGCTGGCCACCACGACCCTGGACGACGCGTTCGGGGACTGCGTCCCCACCGACGGCCTCGTCCGCCACACCCTGACCGGTCCGGACGGCGGCGTCGAGCTCTGGGCGGACCCCGCCTTCGGGTGGGTGCAGGTGTTCACCCCGGACGACATGCCCGGCCACGGCCGGGCCGTCGCCGTCGAGCCCATGACGTGCCCGCCGGACGCCCTGAACTCCGGCACGGACCTGCAGATCCTCGAGCCGGGGGAGTCCTGGACCGGGAGCTGGGGGCTGCGTCCGTTCTGAGCCGGCTCCGCCCTGCCCCGGCGGCGGCGGGCCGTTAGGCTCGGCCCTCGTCGGAGCAGACGTGGGAGGAGAGCCATGGTGTCGCTGGTCGGGGGTGTGCCACCGCAGCTCGACGGGGTGGAGGTCCCGTCCTACGACCGGTCCGGGGTGACGGTCGGCATCGTCCACTTCGGAGTGGGCGGCTTCCATCGGGCGCACCAGGCGATGTACGTCGACGCCCTGATGAACGAGGGCGAGGCCCTGGACTGGGGCATCTGTGGCGTCGGCGTGCTGCCGGGGGACCGGCGGATGCAGGAGGTCCTGACCGCGCAGGAGGGGCTCTACACGCTCGTCGAGAAGCAGCCCGACGGGTCGCTGCGGCCGCGGGTGATCGGCTCGATCGTCGAGTACCTCTTCGCGCCGGACTCGCCCGAGGCCGTCATCGAGAAGATGGCCGCCGCAGGCACCCGGATCGTGTCGCTGACGATCACGGAGGGCGGCTACACGATCGACCAGGTCACCGGCGAGTTCGACGCCGAGGACCCCGCCGTCCGCGCCGACCTCGCCGCGGGCGCGGTGCCCGCCACGGTGTTCGGCCTGGTCACCGAGGCGCTGCGCCGCCGCCGCGAGCGCGGTCTGCCCGGCTTCACGATCATGAGCTGCGACAACATCCAGGGCAACGGCGACACCGCCGCCCGCACGTTCGCGGCGTTCGCGCGGCTCAAGGACGCCGAGCTGGCCACCTGGATCGAGGAGAACGTCGGCTTCCCGAACTCCATGGTGGACCGCATCACCCCCGCCACCAGCCCCGAGGACACCGCGCGCCTCGCCGAGGAGTTCGACCTGGAGGACGGGTGGCCGGTCGTCTGCGAGCCGTTCACGCAGTGGGTTCTCGAGGACCACTTCACGGCGGGCCGCCCGCCGTTCGAGGACGTCGGGGTGCAGCTCGTCGAGGACGTCGTCCCGTACGAGCTGATGAAGCTGCGCCTGCTCAACGCCGGGCACCAGGCCTTGGGCTACCTCGGCTTCCTGGCGGGTCACCGGTACGTCCACGAGGTGGCGGGCGACCCGCTGTTCGCCCGTTTCCTGCGCGCCTACATGGACCACGAGGGCACGCCGACGCTGTCTCCGGTCC
This sequence comes from Pseudonocardia oroxyli, assembly GCF_900102195.1. GTDB lineage: Bacteria > Actinomycetota > Actinomycetes > Mycobacteriales > Pseudonocardiaceae > Pseudonocardia > Pseudonocardia oroxyli. Next base: position 244,478 of record NZ_FNBE01000003.1, on the reverse strand, counting down.
CCGGCGTGGACCTCGACGAGTACAAGACGACGCTGATCGAGCGCTTCGCCAACCCCGGCGTCGCCGACACCCTGGCGCGCATCAACTTCGGCAGCTCCGACCGCATCTCGCTGTGGGTGCTCCCGGTGATCCGCCACCAGCTCGAGCACGGCGGCGAGCTGGAGCGCGCCGCCGCGGTCGTCGCGGGCTGGGCGCGCTACGCCGAGGGCGTCGACGAGAAGGGCGAACCGATCGACGTCCAGGACCGCCTCGCCGACACCCTGGTCCCGCTCGCGCGGACCCAGCGCGAGAACCCGACGGCGTTCATCGAGAACACCGCGGTCTTCGGCGACCTCGCCCGGCAGGAGCGCTTCCGCGAGGCCTACCTGTGGGCCCTGAACTCCCTGCACGACGAGGGCGCCCGCGCGACGGTGGAGGCGCTGGTCGCCCGCTGAGGTTGCGCACGGGTCGTGCGCTCAGTGCTGCATGATCGTCGGTTCCGTGCGCTGCGCGCTGTTGCCACCGCAACCAGAGCACGAAACGTGCGGCCACTCGGCACCATGGAGCGATGGGGGACTCACCGCCGCTGATCGGTGCGGCCGACATGGAGACGCCGTTCTACCTGAGGGACCAGCAGCGGGCGGCCGAGGCGGGGCCGTGGACCATCGCGCGCGGGCTGCCGCGCACGGTGTCGGTGCTGGTCGGGTGGGCGTGGCGCGCCTCGCCCGGGTTGACCGTGCTGTCCGGCGTCGTGAGCCTCGCCGCGGCGGGGGTCACCGCCTTCGGCCTGCTCGCGACGGCGGACGTCTTCACGGGTCTGCTCGCCGCCGTCCCGACACCGGAGCGCCTGCTCGCCGCGCTCCCCGCGATGGCGTGGGTCGTCGCCGCGCTGGCGGGCCGGGCGCTGCTGGACGCTGCCGCGGGGGCGGTGAAGTCGGAGCTGTCCCCGCGGATCGAGCGCGAGGCCGAGGACGAGCTGTACTCCCGGCTGGTGCGGGTGGAACTGATCGCGTTCGACGACCCGGACTTCGCCGAGCTGGTGCAGCGCAACGCCTACGGATCGATCATGCGCATCCGGATCGGCGTGGACCTGCTGGAGAACCTGATCGCCTCGACGGTCACCCTGCTCGCCGCGGTGGTCGCGGCGGCCGTGCTCCATCCCCTGCTCGCGCCGCTCGTGCTGATCACGGGGCTCCCGCAGGCCTGGGCGAGCGTGCGCGCCCGGCAGGCCGACATGGCCTCGATCGTGGAGCTGAACTCGGCGAACCGGCGGCGGGGGGTCACCGGATACCTGATCACCGGCCGGGACCCGGCGGCGGAGCTGCGCGCCTACACGGCCCGCGAGGTGGTGCTGCGGGAGCACCGGCGCATCGCCGCCGAGCTGATGCGCGGCGCGATCCGGCTGGGGCACCGGCAGAACCGCCTCGCGACGACCGGGCGCGGCCTGTCCGGCCTGGTCACCGGCGCGGCGTACGGCGTCCTCGCGCTGATCGCATGGGCGGGGTGGCTGCCGCTGGCCCTCGCCGGCACGGCGGTCGTCGCGATGCAGCGCGCGAGCGGCGCGATCCTGAGCGGTGTGTACGCGGTGAACGGCCTGTTCGAGGTGGGCGTGCACCTCGACCTGATGCAGACCTGCGTCGAGACCCTAGACGCCCGCACCCGACCACCCGGCGTCCGGGAGCTGCACGGCGACCCGGGAACGATCGAGCTGGCGCACGTGTCGTTCCGCTATCCCGGCGCCGCCGCGGACGCCCTGCACGACATCCACCTCACCTTCCGCCGCGGCGAGGTGATCGCCCTCGTGGGGGAGAACGGGTCGGGCAAGACCACCCTGTCCACCCTGCTCACCGGCCTGATGCTGCCCACCGCGGGCGAGGTGCGCTGGGACGGGGTGCCCACCTCCGCGGTCGACGAGGACGCGCTGCTCGACCGGGTCGGCGTCGTCCGGCAGGAGCCGCTGCGCTGGCCGATGACGGCGGAGAACAACGTCCGCATCGGCAGGCTCGAACGACCCGACCCCACCGACGCGGTGTTCCGGGACGCGGTGAACCGCTCCGGTGCCCACACCGTCGTCGACGAGGTCGGCCGGGACTCCATGCTGTCCAAGGAGTTCCAGGGCGGCCGGGACCTCTCCGGCGGGCAGTGGCAGCGCATCGGCGTCGCCCGCGGGCTCTACCGCGACGCGCCCGTCGTCGTGGCGGACGAGCCGACGGCGGCGATGGACGCCCGCGCCGAGAAGGCGGTGTTCGGGGCGTTGCGGGCCGGGGGTGCGGACCGGCTGACGGTCCTGGTCACCCACCGGCTCGCGAACATCCGGGACGCCGACCGGATCGTGGTGCTGCGGGACGGCCGCGTCCTCGAACAGGGCACGCACGAGGAGCTGATGGCCCTGGACGGCGAGTACGCGGAGCTCTACACCATCCAGGCCGAGGCGTTCACTCGTGCGCCAGCAGCGCCGCCCCGATGATCCCGGCCTCGTTGAGCAGCTCGGCGGGGACCAGGGGGGTGCGGGTGCTGACGTAGGGGCTCCAGCGGGAGAACTTCTTGCTCACCCCGCCGCCGACCACGATCAGGTCCGGCCACAGCAGGTTCTCGATGTGCTGGTAGTACCGCGTCAGCCGGGCTCCCCAGTCCTCCCAGGACAGGTCCTCGCGCTCGCGGGCCGAGTCGGCGGCGCGGGTCTCGTAGTCCACGCCGTCGAGCTCCACGTGGCCCAGCTCGGTGTTGGGGACCAGCCGCCCGCCGATCACCAGCGCCGACCCGATCCCCGTGCCCAGGGTGGACACGAGCACGGTTCCCTTGTGCCCCTTCGCCGCGCCGTACTCGACCTCCGCCATGCCCGCGGCGTCGGCGTCGTTCACCACGAGCGCCTTGCGCCCGGTGACGTGCTTGATCACGTGGTGGGCGTCCGCGCCGATCCAGGTCTTGTCCACGTTGGCCGCGGTCTGGGTGACCCCGTGCTGGACGACCGCGGGGAAGGTGCAGCCGAAGGGGTCCTTCCAGTCGAAGTGGTCGAGGATCTGCCCGACGACCTCCGCCACCGCCTCCGGGGTGGACGGCTGCGGCGTGGGGATGCGCAGCCGCTCGTCGGCGAGCTTCCCCTTCTCCAGGTCCACCGGCGCGCCCTTGATCCCGGACCCGCCGATGTCGATCCCCAGGCCGACGTGCTTGCGGCTCATGCCAGCGCCCCCTTGACGACGTCTTGTGCCTCTGCCTGGATCCGGCCCAGGTGCTCCGCGCCGAGGAAGCTCTCGGCGTAGACCTTGTACACGTCCTCGGTGCCGGACGGGCGGGCGGCGAACCAGCCGTTCTCCGTGGTCACCTTCAGCCCGCCGAGCGGGGCGCCGTTGCCCGGCGCCGTGGTCAGCCGGGCGGTGATCTCCTCGCCGGCCAGGGAGGTGGCCGTGACGTCCGAGGCGGACAGCCTGCCCAGCTTCGCCTTGTCCTCCCGCGAGCAGGCCACGTCGATCCGGGCGTAGGCGGGCGCGCCGAACCGCTCGGTCAGCTCGGCGTAGTGCTCCGACGGCGTCCGGCCGGTGACCGCGGTGATCTCACCGGCGAGCAGGCAGAGGATGATCCCGTCCTTGTCCGTCGACCACGGGCGGCCGTCCGTGCGCAGGAACGACGCCCCCGCGCTCTCCTCGCCGCCGAACGCGATGCTCCCGTCGCGCAGGCCGGGGACGAACCACTTGAACCCGACCGGCACCTCGAGCAGCTCCCGGCCCAGGTCGGCGGCCACCCGGTCGATCATCGACGAGCTCACCGCCGTCTTCCCGACGGCCGCGCCCGCGGGCCAGCCGGGGCGGTGCGCGTAGAGGTACCCGATGGCGACGGCGAGGTAGTGGTTCGGGTTCATCAGCCCGGCGTCCCGGGTGACGATGCCGTGCCGGTCGGAGTCCGCGTCGTTGCCGGTGGAGATCGTGAACCGGTCCTTGCCCGCGACGAGCGAGGCCATGGCGTAGGGGGAGGAGCAGTCCATGCGGATCTTGCCGTCCCAGTCCAGGGTCATGAACGCGAACGTCGGGTCGACCGCCGGGTTCACCACCGTCAGGTCGAGCTTGTAGCGCTCGGCGATGGCGCCCCAGTAGTCCACGGACGCGCCGCCGAGCGGGTCGGCGCCCAGCACCACCCCGGCGCCGCGCACGGCGTCGAGGTCCACGACGGAGCCGAGGTCGCTGACATAGGCGTCGAGGAAGTCGTACGTGCCGCGCTCGGCCCGCTCGATCGGGGTCCGCCGCACCCCGCGCAGCCCGGCCTCCAGGAGCTCGTTCGCGCGGTCGGCGATCCAGCCGGTCGCGTCCGTGCCCGCGGGTCCGCCGTCCGGCGGGTTGTACTTGAAGCCGCCGTCCGCGGGCGGGTTGTGCGAGGGCGTGACGACGACGCCGTCCGCGAGCCCCGCGGTGCGCCCCGCGTTGTGGGTGAGGATCGCGTGCGAGACGGCCGGGGTGGGCGTCCAGCGGTCGCGGCTGTCCACCAGCACCCGGACCCCGTTGGCGGACAACACCTCCACCGCGGTGACCCAGGCGGGGTCGGACAGGGCGTGGGTGTCCTTGCCGAGGAACAGCGGGCCGTCGGTGCCCTGTTGCGCGCGGTACTCCGCGATGGCCTGGCTCGTGGCGGCGATGTGGTCGTCGTTGAACGTGGCGCTCAGCGCGGACCCGCGGTGCCCCGAGGTCCCGAACGCCACCCGCTGGGCGGCCACGGCGGGATCGGGGTGCACGTCCGCGTACGCGGCGAGCAGCGCCGACAGGTCGACGAGGTCCTCGGGCAGGGCGGGGGTGCCCGCCCGCGGGTGGTTGGCCATGACCGGCAGCCTACGGCTGCTCGTGAGCGGCAAGTAGTGCTGGAGCACCACTCGCCACGCACGGGCGGCCGTAGGCTGCCGGTCATGCGGATCGCGTCGTTGCTGCCCGCCGCCACCGAGATCACCCTGCGGCTCGGGCTGCGGGACTCCCTCGCCGCCGTCACGTTCGAGTGTCCGGCGCCCGGGGTGCCCGTCGTGGTGGACACCGCGATCCCGCCGGGGCTCGCGCCCGCGGAGATCGACGCGTGGGTCGGCGAGCGGGCCGCCGCCGGCCTGCCGCTGTACGAGCTGGATCGGGCCGCCCTGCGGGAGATCGAGCCCGACCTGATCCTCACCCAGGACCTCTGCCGCGTCTGCGCGCTGCCCGCGGGCACCGTCGAGGAGGCGCTGGCCGAGATCGGGTCCGCCGCCACCGTCGTCTCCGTGGACCCGCACACGCTCGACGACGTCCTCGTCGCGATCGCGGACGTCGGCGCGGCGGCGGGGGCGCACCACGCGGCGTCGCAGCTGGTCCGGGACCTGACGGACCGCCTGGCCGCCGTCGCCGCGGCCGTCGCCGACGCGCCCCGCCCCCGGGTCCTGGTCCTGGAGTGGACCGATCCGGCCTACGTCCCCGGGCACTGGGTGCCCGAGCTGGTGCGGCGTGCGGGCGGGGAGCCGCTCGCGGGGATCGAGGGCGGGCGCAGCGTCGCGGCGGAGTGGTCCGCGCTGCAGGCCCTGACCCCCGACGTCGTCGTGGTCGCCCCCTGCGGCTTCGGCCTCGACGACGCCGTCGCCCAGGCGGGGCCCGTCCGCGACCGGTTCCCCGGGGTGCCGGTCGTGGCGATCGACTCCGCCGAGCTCGTCGTCAAGGCGGGCCCCGGGCTCGTCGACGGGATCGAGGCGCTGGCCTGGGTCCTGCACCCCGCGCGCGTCCCCCAGCCTCCGGCAGGCCGGATCATCCGGACATAACACGTTCTCGCTCGGCATACATGGTGAGCCTCGGTTCACGATGCGGGTATGACATCGACGTCGCACAGCACGGCGGCCGAGATCCACGCACGGATGGACCGGTTGCCGATCACCCCACGACACCGCTTCGCGGTGGTCGCCGTCGGCATCGGGATGTTCTTCGACCTCTACGAGGTCTTCCTCGCCGGGACCCTCGCGACCGTGCTCGGCAAGGAGTTCGGGGTCACCGGCACGGCCCAGAAGCTGGTGCTCGCCTCGGCGTTCATCGGCGCGTTCCTGGGGGCGATCACGTTGTCCCGGTTGGCCGACCGGCTCGGGCGCAGGCGCGCGTTCTTCCTGACGCTCGGGATCTACTCGGTGTTCTCGGTGCTCGCCGCGTTCAGCCCGAACGTCGAGCTGTTGATCCTGTTCCGGTTCCTCGCCGGGGTCGGGATCGGCGCCGAGCTGCCGCTGTGCGACGCCTACCTCTCGGACCTGCTGCCCGCCCGCAAGCGCGGCCGCATGATCGCGTGGGCGTACACGCTGGGCTTCTGCGGCGTGCCGGTGGCGGGGCTGCTGGCGCGGGTGATCACCCCGCACACCTTCCTGGGGCTCGAGGGCTGGCGCTGGATGTTCCTGCTCGGCGGGATCGGCGCGATCCTCTGCTGGGCGATGCGGCGCGGGCTGCCGGAGTCGCCGCGGTGGCTGGCCTCGGTCGGTCGCGGCGAGGAGGCGGATGCGGTGGTCCGCACGTTCGAGGCGCAGGCGGGTGCGCTGGCGCCCCCGGAGCCGGTCGCCGACACCGCGCCGCCGAAGCGCGAGCCCGTGCGCGCCCTGTTCCGCGCGCCCTGGCGGACCCGCACGATCATGCTGTGGATCTTCCAGCTCTTCCAGACCTTCGGCTACTACGGCTTCGGCACGCTGGTCCCGTTGGTGTTGGCGGCCAAGGGGTACGACGTCGTCCAGGGGCTGACCTTCACCGCCCTGTCCTTCCTCGGCTACCCGATCGGCTCGGCGCTGTCCATCCCGCTGATCGAACGGTTCGAGCGCAAGACGATGATCGTCGGTGCGGCGCTCGGGATGATCGTGCTCGGCCTGGCCTTCGGCTACTCGAGCAGCGCGGTGGCCATCGTGCTGCTCGGCTTCGGATACACCGTGGTCAGCAACCTGTTCTCCAACGGCTTCCACGTCTACTCGGGCGAGCTCTTCCCGACGACGCTGCGGGCCACCGGCGCGGGCTCGGCCTACTCGCTGTCCCGGCTCGCGACCGCGGTGATGCCGTTCCTGCTGGTCCCGCTGCTGGACTCGGCCGGTCCGACGGCCGTGTTCGCCGCCATCGCGGGGGCGATGCTGATCGTCGCGGTGGACGTCGCCGTGCTCGGGCCGCGCACGACCGGCCGGAGCCTCGCGGACATCAGCTCCACCGCCGGCCCACCAGCCGCGCGATGAACGGGGCCACGAGCAGCATCAGGATCACCCGCACCACCTGGACGGCGACGACGAACGTCACGTCCCCGCCCGAGGAGATCGCCGTGGCCAGCACGGCGTACACCCCGCCCGGGGTCGTGGCCAGGTAGCCGTCGAGCAGCGAGGCGTCCGTGGTCCACGAGAGCACCAGGCCCAGCCCCGCGCAGGCCGCGACGATCGCCAGGATCAGCGCCGTCGCGGCCGGGAGCACCCGCAGCACGATGCGCAGGGCGGGTCGGGTGAACCGCAGGCCCGCCTGCCAGCCGATCACCGCGTAGGCGACGTCGACCAGCGGCTCGGGCGGGGACGCGCCGAAGGTGAGCCCGCCCAGACTCAGCGCCAGCGCCAGCACCATCGGCCCGAGCAGCGCCCCCGCGGGCACGTGCAGCCGGTTCGCGACCGGCACGCCGACCAGTGCGCAGACCGCGACCAGGGCGAGCCCCAGGTACCAGGGCGCGGAGCTAGTCTGGGCCCCACCGCCGACGCCGACGTGGGCGGCACCGAACACCGCCGTCGCCACGATCGGCATGGTGGCCGTGACCATCCCGACCCGCAGGTACTGGATCACCGACACGATCCGCTCGTCCCCGCCGAGCTCGCGGGTGACGGCCACCAGCCCCGAGGCGCCGCCCGCGGTCAGCGCGAGCATCCCGGTCAGCGGGGAGACGCCGCGCTGCAGGCCCAGCAACAGCCCGGCGGCCATGCTCACCGCGAGCGTGCCGAGGCTGACGAGCAGGACCGGGAGCCAGTCGACGGCGACGGACGACAGGGTCCCGGGCGTGGCCAACACCCCGATGACGACGCCGATCACGGCCTGCGCCCCGGACGTCGCAGGCCGCGCGACGCGCTCCGGCCCGATCCCGATCAACGCCAGGACGGTGGCCACCGCGAGGCCCGCGAACAGGGCGGGGGAGGGCACACCGAGCGCCTGCAGCACCGCCGTGAGCCCGACGGTGAGGACGAGCAGCAGGGCCCACCGGCCCCACGGGAAGCCCTTGATCCGTTGCACCGCCACACCGTGACCCTGTCATGCCGCGGTTGCGGCGTGGCAGGGTGATCGACATGAGCGGAGTCGACGACGACCTCCTTCCCGCCGCGGAGACCCCGGTCGGCCGCGCGCTCGCCGAGCTGACGGCTCCGGGCGGCGAGTTCCCGCTGCGGGAGGAGACCGTCCGGGGGATCCCGATGCGCGTCTACGCGACCGGGCCCACCACCCTGGCGGAGATCCTGCACGCCTCCGCCGTGTTCGCCGAACGCCCGCACTGGGTCTACGCGGACGAGGAGCGCAGCTACGGGGAGCACCTGCGGCAGGTCTACGGCCTGGCCGACGCGCTGCTCACCCGGTACGGGCTGGCGCCCGGGGACCGCGTCGGGATCGCGATGCGCAACTACCCGGAGTGGAGCGTCGCGTTCTGGGCGGCGCAGGTCGCCGGCCTGGTCGCGGTGCCGCTCAACGCCTGGTGGACGGCGGGGGAGCTGGTCTGGGCGGTCGGCGACTCCGGTGCGCGGCTGGTGGTGGCGGACGGCGAGCGCGCCCCGGGGCTGGTGGGGCACGTCCCGGTGGTGCGGGTCCGGGGGACCGGGGAGTCGGACGCCCGGGAGTGGGCGGAGCTGATGGCCTCGCTCGATCCCGCCGCGGGCCCGCCGCCGGTCACCGTGGCCCCGGACGACCTCTCCACGATCCTCTACACCTCCGGCACCACCGGGCGTCCGAAGGGCGCGGTGCACACCCACCGCAACCACGTCACCAACGCGCTGAACACCATGCTCACCGCGCGGGCCGGACTGCGTGCCCGCGGCGCGACCCCCGGCGGACCGACCGGGGTGCTGCTGACCTACCCGCTCTTCCACATCGCCGGGCTCAACAGCCTGTACGGGCAGGTCCTGACCGGCGGCTCGGTGGCCACGTTGTACCGCTGGGACCGCGCCGAGGCCCGACGGCTGGTGCGCACCCACCGCCTCACCGGCGCCGCCGGCGTCCCGACGACGCTGGGCGAGCTGGCCGAGGACGCGATCGCGCACCCCGACGAGCTGGGCACCCTGAACCGGTTCGCCATGGGCGGGGCGCCGATCCCGCCGGAGCTGGTGCGGCGCATCGGCGCCGGGCTCGGCCCTCATGCGTCCAACGGCTACGGCCTCACCGAGACGACGTCCGCGGTGTGCGCCAACGTGTCCACGGACTTCCAGGCCCACCCGGACAGCGTCGGGCGGCCGGCGCCCGGGGCGGACCTGCGGATCGTGGACCCGGAGACGCTGCGCGACGTCGACGGCGTCGGGGAGCTGTGGTTCCGCGGGCCGAACGTCGTGTCGGGCTACTGGAACAACACGGTCGCGACCGCCGCCGCGTTCGTCGACGGGTGGTTCCGCACCGGGGACCTCGGGTACGTCGAGCGGGGCTGGGTGTACGTGGTGGACCGGCTCAAGGACGTGGTGATCCGCGGCGGCGAGAACGTCTACAGCTCCTAGGTCGAGGCCGCGCTGCACGAGCTGCCGTGGGTGGCGGAGGTGGCGGTCTACGGCGTCCCGCACCCGACGCTGGGCGAGGAGGTCGCGGTCGCGGTGCGGGTCCGGCCGGGCGCGACCGGCACCATCGAGGAGCTGCAGCACCACGTGGCCGAGCGGGTGGCGACCTTCGCCGTGCCCACCCACGTGCGGTTCTGGACCGAGCCGCTCCCGCGCACCGCGACGGGCAAGCCGCTCAAACGGGAGCTCCGCGACGCCCCCTCCCCACGGTGATCATCAGACGCTGAGGGTTCGCTCGGCCGACCTGACCAGCCTTGAGCGCCTGCTGATCATGCTGTGGGGTGATCATCAGGCGCTCGCGGTTCGCACGCGATGCGAAATGAGCCCTCAGCGCCTGTTGATCATGCGGAGTGGAGATCATCAGGCGCTGAGGGTTCGCGGGTTGTGCCCCTCAGCCCTGAGCGCCTGGTGATCAGAAGGCTGTCACTGGAGCGAGTCGAGCAGGGCCTCGGCCTTCGCGAGCGCGGCGGCGGCGTCCCGGGCGGCCCGGCTCGCCTCGCGTTCGGCCCGCGCGGCGTCCTTCACCGCGGACTGTGCGGCGGTGCGGGCCTCCCGGGCGCGGTCGAGCTCGGCGGTGAGCTGCTCGACGCGGGCGCCGGCGTCGTCGCGCTCGGACTCGGCGTCCCGGAGGGTGGCGGTGGCGTCCTCGTGGGCGTCCGCGGCCCGTTCCGCGGTGCGGCGGGACTCGGCGACCGCCTCCTCGGCCGCGGCCCGCTCCCGTTGGCGGCGCTCCGCCTCCGCCCGCTCGGCCCGCTCCCGTTCGCGGCGCTCCGCCTCGGACTCCGTGTCGGACTCCGTGTCGGACTCCCTGTCGGACGGAGCGTCGGACGGCGACTCGGTGGTCTCGGGCGTCTCCAGGACGTCGTCCCCCGGCTCGCCCGGTCCGACGGTCCGGCGGCCGCGACGCGGCTCGACGCCCGGGAGGCCCTGACCGGGCCTGCCCGGCGCGGGACGGCGGGGGGTGCGGGCCGTGCGCGGCTCGCGCGGCTCCCGGGTGCCCGGCCGGGCCGCGGCGCGGCCGCCGAGCGAGGACGCACCCGCCTCCGGGCCGAAACCCGACCAGCTGACGGTGCGGGTCAGTCGTCCCGAACGGACCTCGTCGGCGATGTCGGGGTCGGCGAGGGCGGCGTCCAGGATGCCGCGCAGGTCCCGCTCGACGCTCTCGGTGACCCGGTGGCCGTCGGCGGCCGCGATGCGGCGGGCCTCCCGGGCCATCGCCCCGACGAGCTTGGACCGCTGGGCGGACAAGGCGCGCAGCTGCGCGCCGTCGAGCGCGCGCTGGGCGGAGTTGAGCTCGCCCGCGAGGTCCAGCAGCGCGTCGAGCTGGTCGCCGCGCTCCCGGGCGAGCAGGTTGGCGAGCCAGGCGGCCTGGTTCGGCCTGCGCAGCCTGCCGATCGCCTTCGCGGCCTCCTTGTCGTCGGCGGCCTTCGCCTCCGCGACCAGCTCGTCGCGGACGGGCACGAAGTCCTCCGGCGGGACGCCGTAGAGCTCGTCCGCGGCCGCTTCGATCCGGGTGGCGGTATCCATTCCCTCGGATGACACGGAGTGATTCCTCCTCCCTCACATCAGTGTGATGGCGGTCACAGATCGAGAGTGAACCACCGGATTGTGACGGCGCGCGGTGGGGCACCCGGAGGGCATGAGCAGCACCGCAGTCATCGTAGTGATCGTCGTCGTGGTGATCGCGCTCCTGGCCGTGGTGGCCTTCGCGTGGTCGCGTGCCGGGAAGCGCCGCAGCGCGCGGCTGAGAGAACGCTTCGGTCCCGAGTACGACCGTCAGCTCGCCGAGACCGGGGACCCCGCCGAGACCGACCGGGTGCTCGCCGAGCGCGAGAAGCGGCATCGCGCGTTGCCGCTGCGCGAGCTCGACGAGCGCGAGCGGGCCACCTTCGAGCAGCGCTGGACGAGCGTGCAGGCGGAGTTCGTCGACGACCCGGACCGGGCCGTCGAACACGCCGACGCGCTGGTCGACGAGCTGATGTCCGCCCGCGGCTACCCCGTCGACGACGCCGACGAGCGCGCCAAGGACGTCGCCGTCGAGCATCCCGTGGTCGTCCAGCGCTACCGCGAGGCGCGGCGCATCGCCGCCGCCAACCGCGACCACCGCGCGGACACCGAGGACCTGCGCGGTGCCGTCACGGCCTACCGCGAGCTCGTCGAGGCCCTGCTGGGCCGCGACACCGGCCGCACCAACACCCACGCCTGAGGAGAGACGACATGAGCGACGACGACCGCACCTTCATGGACAAGGTCCTCGGCCGGGACGAGCCGCGCGCCACGACGTCCGCCACCGACACCCGCGACCGGCCCGCCGACGAGTTCCCCGCCCCGCGCGACCACGGCGAGCACACCACCGGGCACCACACCGAGCACCCCACGGGGCCGACCGGCGACCACACGCGCAGGGACGACATGCGCGTCGTCGACGTCCCCCGCGGCGACGCGCCGCACGACGCGGACCGAGGCACCGACCCGCACCCCACCGACCCAGACCGCACCGATCCGCGCCCCACCGACTCGCACCGCACGGACTCGCACCGCACCGACCCGCACGGCACCCACGCCCACGACGCCGTCCGCGACCCCGCGCCCGCGGACGACACCTGGCGCGAACCCACGCCGGACACCGACGCCGGACCCACCTCGGACACCGACAGTGCGCCGGGACGCACCGACCCGCACCCCGACGCACAGCCCGACTCGGCGCGCCGCGACCAGCACGACGGCGGGTCCTACTCCGACCGCCTCGGCGCCCGGGACCCGCAGGCGCAGACGGGGGAGCAGGCCGTCGCGCTCGTCCCCACCGACCGGGCCGAGGACTACCGGCACCGGTGGGAGGGACTCAAGGCCTCCTTCGTCGACGAGCCGCGCGGCGCGGTCCGGGTCGCGAACGAGCTGGTCGGGCACGTCCTCGACGACGTCGCGGAGCTGTTCGCCACGCAGCGCGCCGACCTGGAGCGGGACCTGCGCAACGAGGAGGCGGACACCGAGCAGCTCCGCCAGGCCCTCAACCGCTACCGCGCCTTCTTCGACCGCCTGCTCACCCTCTGACCACCCGTGAGTGGCGATGGTCGCCAGAGCGACCATCGCCACTCACGGATCAGGTGCTGAAGACGATGCCGGCGTCCGGCTCGAGGACGCGGAAGGTGAAGGACTCCTCGAGGTAGAGGGAGACCGTGTCGGCGTCGTGGCTGAGATAGCCGACGGAGAGGTCCTGCCCCACGTCCAGCACGAAGTCTCCGCCGCGCTCGCTGACCAGGACGGCGCCGTCCACCCCCGCCGTCCAGATGACGTGGCCGCGCAGGATGTTCTTGAGGTGGTCGAACAGCAGGTAGCCGCCGTGCTCGGTGGTCTCGACGATCCTGGTGTAGAGATCGGGGGAGACCAGCAGCGAGTACGGGCCGCCGATCCCGTTGCGGCGCAGGGCGTCCACACCGCGGGCCACGGCGCCGGGCCAGGTCAGGCAGTCCGCGCCCAAGGCGGGCGACGGGTACGGCGAGACCTGCGCGATCCCCTCCACCTGGGCGGCCGGCCAGCCGTGGAAGATCGCCCGGTTCTCCACCTCCGCCGCGACCCGGGCGGCCCGCGCGAGGTCGTCGAGATCAGGGTCGGGGGCGCCGCGCTGGATGTCGTCGATCTCCGCGCGGCTCACCGTGAACGGCACCCGCACCTCGGCGAGGGGTTGGACGCGCCGCACGGACGTGCGGACCCCGTCCGCGCCGTCGACGCCCGGCGGCGGGCCGGCCAGGGCGGTGCTGCGACCGAGCGAGTACGCGGAGCGGCGCCAGCCGCCCGCGCCGACGAAGTCGACGACCTTGCGGGCCGACAGGAGCGGGGTGAGGCGCTCACGGGCCTCGTCGTCGATGGCCTTCCATGACTCGGTCGGGATGGGCGCGTGCGCCCGGAGGAGATGGTCGGAGGATGCGGTCACGGTCGTCCTTTCAAGCTGCCGATGCCGAGCGAGACGTCGCCGGACGAGTCCGACGGCGGAGCGATCTCCCGCTCGATGTCGTCGACGTACTGGTGCGGGTCCTTGTCCACGACGTCGAGCCCGCGGGTGCCCGCGTGCCGCTGGGTGAACTCGGTGAACCGGGCCCCGAGCGCGTCGCGGAGCCCGCTCGGGGCGTGGAGCCGGAAGTCGGGGAGGCCCTCGTTCTCCTCCTCGCCCATGTGTTCGTCGTTCGCGGCCCGGGCCGCGTCGACGCCCTCCCACCACCCGGCGCTCCCGACGGGGTACCGGTCGGCCTGCCGCACGCCGTCCCGGATGTCGTTGTGGTCGCCGATGGCGTCGAGCGTCTCCTCCTGGGGGTCGTTCTCCCCGGAGCGGAGCAGCGCGGGATAGAAGATGCGCTCCTCCGCCTCGGCGTGGACGTCCAGCAGGTCGGCGAGCGGACGCCAGATCTCGCGCAGGGTGGTGGGATCGGCCTCGGCGACACGTTGGTGGTCCAGCTCCGCGAAGCGGCGCCGGAACCACTCGTGATCGTCGAGGATCAGGTCGGTGATGTCGGGCACGGCGGGGACGCTAGCGCTCCCCGGCCGTGCCCGCAGGTCAGCCCGTGTTCTCGTGCGTGGCGACGAGCGTGGCGCGCGCGAGGGTGTGGCTGAACAGGTTGAACCCGAGGAAGGCGTTGGACGCCTCCTCCGGGATGCCCAGGCTCTCCACGTCCACCGCGTGCACCACGAAGAAGTACCGGTGCGGGCCGTGTCCGGGCGGCGGGGCGGCACCCAGGAAGCGCTTGAGCCCGCCGTCGTTGGCCAGGGTGAACGCGCCCCCGGGCAGGTCCGCGCCCTCGTCGCCCGCGTTCGTCGGCAGCGAGGTGGTCGAGGCGGGCAGGTCGACGACCGCCCAGTGCCAGAAGCCCGACGCCGTGGGCGCGTCCGGGTCGTAGCAGGTCACGACGAAGGACTTGGTCTCGGCGGGGAACCCGCTCCAGGTCAGGGAGGGCGAGACGTCCTCGCCGCCGGGGACGCCGAAGATGCCGGAGAGCTGAGCAGTGGCGAGGGTGCCGCCGTCCTTGACGTCGGTGCTCGTCACGTCGAACGACGGGACCTGGGGCAGGTCGCTGTAGGGATCGTGGCTCATGCCCGGATGATGGCAGACCTCGGCCCCTGCCCGCCGTGTCGAACGCGGAGATCAGGTGATCGTGATCCCGCCGTCGACGGCGAACGTCTGGCCGGTCACGTAGCCGCCCGCGGAGCTGGCCAGGAAGACGAGCGCGGCGGCGAGCTCCTCCGGATCGCCCTTGCGTCCCAACGGGACCCGCTGCTCGAGCATCGTGTCCAGGTAGCCGGGCTGGTAGGTGTCGGTCATCTCGGACTCGACGAAGCCCGGGGCCAGCGCGTTGACCCGGATGCCCTTGCGGCCGCCCCACTGCTGGGCCAGGTCGCGGGTCAGGCCGATGAGGCCCGCCTTGCTCGCGGAGTAGGCGGCCTGGGGGAGGCCCGCGGTGGTGAGGCCGAGGATGCTGGAGATGTTGACGATGCTGCTGCCGGGCTCCATGACCCGCCCGCAGGCCTGCGCCATCCAGTAGCAGCCGTTCAGGTTGACGTCGATGACCTGCGTGAACTGCTCGACGGTCTCCCGGGTCGCCGGGTGGGCGGTGCCGATGCCCGCGTTGTTCACCAGGACATCCACCTGGCCGAACTCGGCCATCGCGGTGTCGACGAGGTTCTGGCACGCGGGCTGGCTCGCCACGTCGGTGGCCACCGACAGCGCGCGCCGGTCCAGCCCCTCGACCAGCTTCTGGGTGTCGGCCAGCCGGTCGGCGCGCCGCGCCCCGAGTACGACGTCCGCTCCGGCCTCCGCGAGCGCCTTCGCGAAGGCCACTCCGAGCCCCGACGACGCGCCCGTCACGATGGCCACCCTGCCACTCAACGAGAACCGCTCCAGAACCGTCATGGGGGACGACCCTAATGCAGTCGCACCACGCCGCCGACGTGTCTCGTGTGACACGGCTTGCCCACGGACGGCGAGGCGATGCGAGGATCGGGGCGATCCGATCGTTCGATCGGGAGCGCGGTGTCGAGCGGCGTGGTGGCAGCAGCGCAGTGTCGGCGAAGTCGAAGGAGACGGGACATGGCGGAGACCCAGGGGCGGGTCGCGATCGTGACGGGTGCGGCGCGCGGGATCGGCGCGGCGACGGCGCTGCGGCTGGCGCAGGACGGCTTCAAGGTCGCGGTGATCGACCTCGAGGAGTCCGCGGCCAAGGGCACCGTGGAGGCGATCGCCGCCGCCGGGGGCACCGCTCTCGCCATCGGTGCGGACGTGGCGGACGCGGCGGCCGTCGAGGCGGCGGTCGCGCGGGTCGCCGAGGAGCTCGGCGCGCCGACCGTGCTGGTCAACAACGCGGGCATCACCCGGGACAACCTGATCTTCAAGATGGCCGAGTCGGACTGGGACGCCGTGATGAACGTGCACCTCAAGGGCTCGTTCCTGATGACCAAGGCCGTCCAGAAGCACATGGTGGACGCGAAGTTCGGCCGGATCGTGAACCTGTCGTCGACCTCGGCGCTGGGCAACCGCGGGCAGGCCAACTACTCCACGGCGAAGGCGGGTCTGCAGGGCTTCACCAAGACCCTCGCGATCGAGCTGGGCAAGTTCGGAGTCACCGCGAACTGCATCGCGCCCGGCTTCATCGCCAGCGAGATGACCAAGGCGACCGCCGAGCGGCTGGGCCTGGACTGGGACGAGTACCGCACCGCGCGGGCCGAGGAGATCCCGGTGCAGCGTGCCGGCGAGGTCGAGGACATCGCCCAGACGGTGTCGTTCTTCGTCGACGAGCGCTCCGGCTTCGTCAACGGCCAGGTCATCTACGTCGCAGGCGGCCCCAAGGCCTGACGACGATCGGCGCGTTCGCTCACTCGGTGTGAGCGGACGCGCCGTTCGCCGTCGAGGGGCGGGTGGTCAGGAGCGGGCCGGGGCGGTGCCGATGCCGTAGGGCGGGATCGGGTCCTGGCCCTGCACGGGGACGGACTGGTCGCTCATGTTCGCCACGAGCACCGAGCCGTCCGGGGCGCGGAAGGCGATCAGCGGCTGGGTCTGGCTCGTGCCCAGCTCCATCCCGCCCGCGGCGAGTCGGGGGACGAGCCACTCCCAGGCGGGGGTCAGCGGGGTGGGCTGCCCGCCGTCCGCCTCGGTCGCGTCGGTCCACAGGGCCGCGTACTGCAGGTCGTACTCCTGCGGGCCCCAGAGCAGGGCGCCCGCGGCGCCGGAGCGGGCGAACGCGTCGACCGCCGAGATCGTGGCGGCGGCGCTGGCCTGGCTGGTCGCCGAGGCGTCCTGGCCGGGCGGGACGTCCGGGTAGAACTCGGCCCACCAGATCGGCAGGTTCGACTTGCTCTGCAGCCACCGGTCGACGTCGACGAACTTGCGCGCCGCGTCGTCCAGCCTGCCGCTGATCGTGCCCTCCCGGACCGCGGTGCCGCCGTCGACGACGAGGAAGTCCGCGCCGACCTTGTTCGCGAACCAGTAGTCCAGCGCGTCGATCACCCGCTGGTCGAGCGCGCCCCACGGGCCGGTCAGCTCGTCGGAGGCGTTGGTGTCGTCCCGGGTCAGGCTGATCATGACCGGGTACGGGCCGCCGACCTGCACGTCCGGCCGGACGGCCTTCACCGCGGTGTAGACGCGGTTGTAGAGGTCCGTGTAGCCCTCGTAGTCCCAGCGGTTCCACTCCGGGTGGAAGAAGCCCTTGAGCTCGTTCCAGACCTGCACCTTCTCGATCTGCGGGTAGCGCTGCACGGTCTGCGCGACGAGGTCGGCGTAGGCCTGGAACTGGTCCGGGTCCGGCGCCTTCTCCAGCTGGTCCCAGTCGGTCTGCCCGGCCTGGCCGCCCTTCATCCAGTCCGGCGCACAGCAGGCGGTGAGGATGGTCTTGGCGCCCGCGTCCTGGACGAGCTTCATCCGCCGGTCGAGCGTGGACCAGTCGTAGTCGCCGGGGGAGGGCTCGGGGTTGAGCGTGCCGAAGCCCATCAGGTGCACGTTCTGCCAGTCGCCGCTCTTGGCGAGGATCGCTGCGCCGCGCGCGTCCGCCTCGGGCACGTCGGCGGCGTCGAGCGTGTTCTGGGTGTGGGTGACGCCGAGCTCCAGCGGCGTCGCCTGCGGCTGCCAGTCCCACCCCTCGGACAGGTCGAGGCCGGACACCGTGCGGTCGGTCCCCTCCCCGCTCGGCGTGGGGCCGCCGGAGCACCCGGCGAGCAGGACGAGGCCCGCCGCGACCGCGGCGACCAGAGGAGCGAGTCTCGTACGCACGGGGGAAGCGTCTCAGTGCCGGGCTGTGGTCATGCTGAGAGGGGTCTGTAGCCGTCCGTCCGATATGCGCAGAACGTGGTCCATGCGGTCGAGCAGGGCGGGGTCGTGGGTGATCAGCAGGGTGGTGCGGCCGGCCGCGGCGGTGAGCAGGTCGTCGAGCACGACGTCCCGGGTGGCCGGGTCGAGATGGGCCGTCGGCTCGTCGAGGACGAGCAGGGCGGGATCGGTCAGCAGCGCCCTGGCGAGCGCGAGCCGCCTGCGCATGCCGCCGCTGAGGCGGTGCCCGTGGGTGCCGACCCGCTCGTCGAGCCCCAGGTCGAGCCGGACCCGGTCCAGCACGTCCCGCAGCTCGGGATCGGTCGCGTCCGGCCTGGCCAGGCGCAGGTTCTCCCGGACGGTGCTGTCGAAGACGTGCGGGTCCTGCGGGACGCCGCTCACCGCGGCACGCACCGCGTCGGGGCTGCGGCGCAGGAGGTCGGCCTCGCCGAGCCGGACCTCGCCGGTGGCGTCCATGAACCGGAACAGCACCGCGGCGAGCGTGCTCTTGCCCGCCCCACTCGGCCCGACGACGGCGACGTGCGTCCCCGCGGGCACGTCCAGGTCGACCCCGTGCAGGACCTCGGTGTCGCCGTAGCCCGCCCGCAGCCCGCGGATCCGCAGGTCGGCGGAGTGCGACGGGACCGGGGTCGGGTCCGCGGGTGCGGTGGCCGGTGGGGTGTCGAGCACCGCGAACAGCCGGTCGCCGCTCTCCCGGACGGCCCCGAGCCGGGCCGCCGCCGCGGGCAGCGGCGCCACGATCTCGAACGCGGCCAGCGCGGTCAGCACCAGGACCGCCAGTGGGATCGGCGCGAGATCGCCCCTGGTCACCGCCGCGACGCCGAGCAGCAGCGAGCCCCACAGCGTCAGCCCGGCGATCAGGGCGGTGGCGCCCGCCCCGAAACCGAGGACGGCCGCGTCCCGGCGCGCGGCCCGGGTCAGGGCGGCGTCGGCCGCGCCGACCTGCGCCCGCGCGCGGTCCATCGCGCCGTAGGCGAGCAGGTCGGGGGCGCCGTGCAGGGTGTCGACGAGCCGGGTGGCGAGCTCGGCGCGCGCCGCCGCGGCCCGGCGGGCCGGGCCCCGGCCCAGCCGCGCCGCGAGCAGCGGGACCCCGAGCCCGGCCAGCAGCAGCCCGCCCAGCAGGAGCAGCCCGCCCTCGGTGAGCAGGGCCGTCGACAGGGCGACCACGCCGCCGCCGACCAGCAGCGCGCTCAGCGGGGGTGTGAGCCCGCGGACCAGCAGGTCCTGGGTGGCGTCGGTGTCGCTGACCAGCCTGCTCACCAGGTCGCCGCTGCGGAACCGGCGCACCGGTTCGGTCGCCGCGAGCCGGGCGTAGACGCGGTCGCGGGCCTCGGCGAGGGTGCGCAACGCGGCGTCGTGGGTGACCAGCCGCTCGAGGTAGCGGGCCACCCCGCGGGTGACGCCCAGCGCCCGCGTCAGCACCACGGCGACGCTGAGCGCGGTGACCGGCGGGTGTGTCGCGGCGGTGGCGATGAGCCAGGCCGCCAGGCTCAGCAACCCGACCCCGGCCGCGGTGGCGACCGCCCCCAGCAACACCCCCAGCAGGAACCGCGCGCCCCGGGGCCGCGCCAACGCGAGCATCCGCACCAGCCCGCCGCGCCCGCCGGTGAGCGGCTGCGCCGTTCGCTCCTCCGGGGCGCTCATCGGGCCATCTCCGGCGAACGGCCCGTCCGCTCCGCGGGGGTGAGCGACAGCGCCGTGCGCCGGTCGGGGGTGGTCCAGGCGGGGTCGTGGGTCACGATCACGGCGGTGCGGCCCTCGGTCAGGCTCTCGACGGCGCGGCGCACGGCCGCGGCGTTGTCGGGATCGAGGTGGGCGGTGGGCTCGTCGAGCAGCACCACGGGCGCGTCCCGGAGGAAGGCCCTGGCCAGCGCGACGCGCCTGCGCTGCCCGCTCGACAGCCGCGTCCCGCGCTCCCCGAGCCGGGTGTCCAGGCCCTCGGGCAGATCCGCGATGACCTCGTCCAGCTCCGCGCGGTGCGCGGCCCGGCGGACCTCGTCGAGGGTCGCGTCGGGGGCGCCGAGCCGGATGTTGTCGGCGAGGCTCTCGTCGAACAGATGGGGGTCCTGCGGGACCCAGGCGAGGGTGCGTCGCCAGGCCGCGGCGTCGACGTCGGCGAGGTCCACGCCGCCCACGGTGACCCGGCCCGCGGTGGGCTCGGTGAAGCGCAGGAGCAGGTTCAGGATCGTCGACTTGCCCGCGCCGCTCGGACCGCTGATCACGGTGGTCCGGCCGGCCGGGAACACCGCCGACAGACCGGACAGCGCGGTCCGCTCGGGGTGGACGACCCAGACCTCGTCCAGCTCGATGTCGCCGCGCGGGGCCGGTGCGGTGCCGTCGGGCCCGCCGTCGCGCGAGTCGAGCACCGCGAACACCTTCTCCGCCGCCGCGACACCCTCCATCGAGGCGTGGAAGCGGGCCCCGACCTCGCGCAGCGGCAGGTACGCCTCCGGGGCCAGGATCAGCACGAACAGGGCGGTGCTCAGCGGGAGGTCACCCCACAGCAGCCGGAACCCGATCTCCACCGCGACCAGCGCGACCGCGAGCGTCGCGAGCACCTCGAGCACGAAGGCCGACAGGAACGCCACCTTCAGCGTGCCCATGGTCGCCTCGCGGTGCTGGTCCGTGACCCGCCGGACCAGCGCGGCCTCGGCCTTCGCCCGGCGGAACAGGGCCAGGGTCGGGAGCCCCTCGACGACGTCGAGGAAGTGTCCGCCCAGCCGCTCCAGCAGCGACCACTGCCGCGCGGTCCGGGCCTGGGTGTGCATCCCGACGAGCGCCATGAACAGCGGGATCAGCGGGAGGGTCACCGCGATCACGACCGCCGAGATCCAGTCCGCGCCCGCCACCACGACCAGCACGGCCACCGGCACGAGCACGGCGAGGACGAGCTGGGGGAGGTACCGGGCGAAGTAGTCGTCGAGGGCGTCGAGCCCCCGGGTCGCGAGGGTGACGAGCTCGCCCGCGTTCCGCGGACGGCCCCGGGTGGTGTGCTCGACCAGCCGCATCCGCAGCTGCGACTTGGCCTTCGCGGCGCTGCGCAGCGCCGCGGCCTCCGACCCGTAGGCGAGCCCGGCCCTGGCGACCGCGACCGCGGCGACGGCCGCGATCACCAGGGCGAGCTCCTCGAGCCCGGCTCCCGCGGTGGCGTCCGCGATCACCCGGGACACGAGCCACGCCTGCAGCAGGATCAGCCCGGTGAGGGCCGCCCCGCACCCGATGGCGACGAGCAGGTGCGTGCGGACGGCGCTCGCCGTGCGCAGCAGGCGGGGGTCGAGGGGTCTCATCAGTGCGCCGCGGGGATGTGGTCGCGGCCGACCCGCTTGCGGAACACCCAGTAGCTCCACGCCTGGTAGCCCAGGACCAGGGGCAGGAACACCAGGGCGACCCAGCTCATCACGGTCAGCGTGTAGGGCGCCGAGGCGGCGTTCGCGATCGTCAGCGAGAAGGCGGGGTCGGTGGTGGAGGGCAGGACCTCCGGGAACAGCGTCCCGAAGATCGTCACCGAGAGCAGGCCGACCGCGACGGCGGTGGCCGTGAAGGCCCAGCCCTCCCGCCCGCGCCGGATCGCGACGGCGCCCGCCACCAGGGCGACGACGGCGACCACGCCTGCCGCGAGCGCCCCGCCGCGCCCGGTCCACGCCACGAACGCGACCAGCAGCGGGAGCACGACCAGCACCGAGCGACCCGCGAACGCGCGCGCCCGCACCCGCACCGGCCCGTCGGTCTTCAGCGCCAGGAACACCGCGCCGTGCAGCAGGAACAGGCTCAGGGTCAGCAGGCCGCCGAGCACCGCGTAACCGTTGAACAGGGCGAACACGCTCGCCGTGACGACGTGGTCGGCACCCATCTCCAGGCCCCGCACGAGGTTGGCGAAGATCAGGCCCCACAGGAACGCCGGAATCGCGCTGCCGAGGACGATCACCGTGTCCCAGCGGGCCCGCCAGCGGGCGGTGTCGCCCTTGCCGCGGTACTCGAACGCCACCCCCCGCCCGATCAGGGCGAGCAGGATCAGCAGCACGGGCAGGTAGAAGCCGCTCAGCATCGACGCGTACCAGGCCGGGAACGCGGCGAACGTGGCGCCGACGGCGGTGATCAACCAGACCTCGTTGCCGTCCCAGACCGGCCCGATCGAGTTGATCATCACGCGGCGGTCGGTGTCGTCGCGGGCCAGCACCGGGAGCAGGGCGCCGACGCCGAAGTCGAAGCCCTCCAGGACGAAGTAGCCGGTCCACAGGACGGCGATGGCGAGGAACCAGACCAGGGGAAGATCCATCGTGGGCTCCTGAGTCGAGGTGCGGACCCTGACGAGCAGGTCCTCAGTAGACGAAGGCGGGGACGCGGTCGTCGTCGGTGCGGTCGGGCTCGGCGGCGTCGTTCTCGGGGTACGGCATCACCGCGGCGGTGCCCGCCTTCACGTACTTCGCGAGCAGCCCGAACTCGACCACCGCCAACACCGCGTAGATCAGGGTGAAGGCGGACAACGAGATCGCCACCTCGGTCAGGCTCACCCCGGGGCTCACACTGTTCGCGGTGAGCAGCTCGCCGACGACCGTCCAGGGTTGGCGGCCCATCTCGGTGAGGATCCAGCCGAAGATGTTCGCCAGCAGCGCGGCCGGCAGGGCGGCGACGACGAGCCGGTACTGCCAGTCCCACCGGAAGAGGCGCCCGCCCCGGGTCAGCCACAACCCGACGACCGAGACCGCCACCCCGGCCAGGCCGAGCCCCATCATCATCCGGAAGGCCCAGTACAGGAGCCCGACGTTCGGGATGTAGCTGCCCGGCCCGAACTCCGCGGTCAGGCGCTCCTGGATGTCGTTGATGCCCTGGACGTCCCCGTCGAAGTCGCCGGTGGCGAGGAAGGCGAGCAGGCCGGGGACCTGGACGTTGACGTGGTTGCGGCCGTCCTGGATGTCACCGACGGCGAAGATCGAGAACCCGGCCGCGTGCTCGTCGTCCCACAGCGCCTCGGCGGCCGCGAGCTTCATCGGCTCGTACTGCGCCATGAGCTTGGCCTGGTGGTCGCCGCTCACCGTGACGACGATCCCCGCCACGAGCGTGACCACGAACCCGACGCGCAGCGTCCTGCGGAACAGCTCGTGCTCGCGCTCGTCCTTGCGCGTGAGCAGCTTGTACGCGCTCACCGCCGCGACGAACAGGCCCGCGGCGATGAACGCGGCGCTGACGACGTGCAGGTAGGTCGACCACGCCTGGTCGTTGCTCAGGACGGCCCAGATGCTGGTGAGGCGGGCCTGTCCGGTCGTCGGATCGATCTCGAAGCCGACGGGGTGTCGCATCCAGGCGTTCGCGGCGAGGATGAAGTAGGCGCTGAGGTTCGTGCCGATCGCGGCGGCCCAGATGCAGGCCAGGTGCACGCGCCGGGGGAGCTTGTCCCAGCCGAAGATCCAGAGTCCGATGAAGGTCGACTCGAGGAAGAAGGCCAGCAGCGCCTCCATGGCCAGCGGGGCACCGAAGACGTCTCCGACGAAGGTCGAGTAGGCGCTCCAGTTCATCCCGAACTGGAACTCCTGCACGATCCCGGTGACCACGCCCATGGCGAAGTTGATCAGGAAGAGCTTGCCGAAGAACTTGGTGGCGCGCAGGTACTCGGTGCGGCCGGTGCGATGCCAGGCGGTCTGCAGGGACGCGACGATCACCGACAGCCCGATCGTCAGCGGGACGAACAGGAAGTGGTAGATCGTCGTGATCCCGAACTGCCAACGGGCCAGGTCCAGCGCCATGGCGGAGGCTCCTCCCGAACTTCTACAACATGTAGAGCGTTCGGGTTCAGTTCTACACGAAGTAGAAGATCGCTGTGGTGTGAGCAGCGCCTCCGGCGCCCGTGCGCGGTAAGTGGTGCCAGAGCACCACTTACCGCGCACGACCGTCGGACGAGCCGCTGAGGTGTCGGGCGAGGAAGTCGTTCGCGGCCCGCCCCGCGAACCGGGGGACACCGGTGTGGCCGCCCGTGGTGGCGTGGAGGGTCTTCTCGGCGCTGCCGAGCGCGTCGAACAGGTCGAGGGCCTCCTGACGGTCGTTGTCCTCGTCGTCCCACTGCAGCAGGACGTGCAGGGGGACGGCCACGGTGCGAGCCTCGGCCAGCGACCGGCGCGGGATGCGGCTCCCGGCGAACAGGACCGCGGCGGCGAGACGCGGCTCGACCACCGCCATCCGGACGCCGATCGCGATGTTCCCGCCCGCGAGCCCGACCGGTCCGTGGAGGCCGGGCAGGGTCAGCAGGGCGTCGAGCGCGGCGCGGTGCTCCGGGACGGCGGCGTCGACGAGCGGGAGGACGAGCCGGTCGACGGTCTCGTCCGGGACCTTCTCGCCGGCGAGGATCGCCCGTCGCAGGTCGGCGCGGGCGGCCTCGGCGTCCGGCGCGCGGCGGCGGTCGCCGCAACCGGGCAGCTCGAGGGTCGCGGCGGTGAACCCGGCGGCCAGAGCATCGCGGGCCCGGTCGAGGAGCCGCGGGTACATCCGGTCCAGCCCGCCGGGATGGCCGAGCAGGACCAGCGGGCCGGGCCCGGAGGTCCAGAGGATGCCCGGGATCCCGTCGGGGTCGCCGGCGGGGGTGAGGGTGAAGCGGCGCTCGCGGACACCGTCGTCGAGCGTTCGGTCGGAGGTGACGTCCATCCCGAAGGGATACCGCGGCCCGCCGGCGGTTTTCCGCGGCGCCGAGCGGTCGTGCGCGGTAAGTGGTGCCAGAGCACCACTTACCGCGCACGGGCGCGGAGCGCTAGTCGTTCGCGGTGGCCAGCTCCAGGTACTGCGCGAACTTCGTGCGGGCGGCCTCGGTGCGGGTCGGGACGTGCTCGGTGGGCACGTCGACGGCCTCGTAGCCGCGCAGGATGCGCTTGGCGAGGGCGGCCTTGTGCACCTCGTCCGGGCCGTCGTAGATCCGCGCGGCCCGGGCCGCCCGGTACATCTGCTCCAGCGGCAGGTCGCCCGAGAAGCCGAGCGAGCCGTGGATCTGGACGGCCCGGTCGATCACGTCGTGCAGCACCCGCGCGCCCCAGAACTTGATCATGGCGATCTCGTTGCGGGCGTTCGACGCGCCGACCTGGTCCATCGTCCACGCCGCCTGCAGCGTGAGCAGGCGGGCGGCCTGCATCTCGGCGGCCGAGGTGGCGACCCAGTCCTGGATCATCTGCTTGTCGGCGAGCACCGAGCCGTGCGCGTAGCGCGAGACCGCGCGCTCGCACAGCATGTCGAAGGCGCGCTTCGACTGGCCCAGCCACCGCATCGCGTGGTGGATGCGGCCGGGGCCGAGGCGCTGCTGGGCCAGCTTGAACCCGTCGCCGGGGTTGCCGACGAGGTTGGTCTTCGGCACCCGGACGTCCTGGTAGAGGATCTCGGCGTGCCCGCCCTCGAGCTGCGGGTGCACGGTGGAGTGGTCCATCACCGGGATGTCGCGCAGGATGGTCACCCCGGGGGTGTCCACCGGGACGATGATCATCGACGAGCCCTGGTGCGGCGAGACGTCCGGGTCGGTCACGGCCATGACGATCAGGAAGTCCGCCCGGCTCGCGTTCGACGAGAACCATTTGTGCCCGTTGATGACGTACTCGTCACCCTCCAGCACCGCGCGGGTGGTGAGGAGCGTCGGGTCCGCGCCCGCGCCGGGCTCGGTCATCGAGAAGCAGGACCGCAGCTCGCCGCGCAGCAGCGGGAACATCCACTGCTCCTTCTGCTCCGGTGAGCCGCCGATCGCCAGCAGCTCCGCGTTCCCGGAGTCCGGCGCCTGGTTGCCGAAGATGCCGGGCGCGAACCGGCTCGCGCCGAGGATCTCGTGCATCAGCCCGAGCTTGACCTGGCCGAACCCGCCACCGCCCAGCTCCGGCGGCAGGTGCGCGGCCCACAGGCCCTGATCCTTGACCTGCTCCTTGAGTGGCGCGGTGATGCGTGCGTACTGCTCCGGGCTCAGGTCGAGCGTCTCGATCGGGTAGATCTCCTCGCGGACGAACCCCCGCATCCACGCCAGCTTCTTCTCGAACTCGGGTTCGGTGGAGAAGTCCCACGCCATCGTGCACCTCCGCTGCCTCGGCTCCGGTGATCCACGCTAGTTGATGCACACGCTTCAAAGAAGGGGTAACGCGGTCCGGACGCCGGGCGACTCCTCTCCCATGTCGGGTGGACTCCCTCGTCGGCGGACGGATCGCATCGAGGACGCGGCCGCCGTCCTGCTCTGCGGGATCGGCGTCGTCCTGCTGGTGATCGCCGCGGTCCTCGGGGTGATGGCGCACGGTTCGGTCGCGGCGCGCGCGGCGAGTGAGGGCGCGCAACGGTCGGCCGTCCAGGCGACCGTCACCCGGATCCCGGACCTCCCGCCCGCGGACGACGACGTGAGCCCCGGTTCGCGCCGCGTCCTCGCGAGCTGGACCGCGCCGGACGGCACGCCGCGCTCCGGGCTGGTCAGCGCGCCGATCGGCGCCGAACCGGGGGCCCGCGTCCCGCTCTGGACCGACCGCGCGGGCACCGTGGTGCGGGCCCCCGTCTCGCCCCTCGCGGCGGGCCTGGTCGGGGGTGTCCTCGGGGTGCTGGCCGCGCTGCTCGGTCTCCTGCTCGTCTACGGCGGCTGGCGGCTCGTCCGGCTGGTCACCTGGCGGCGGAACGCCGCGGTCTGGGAGCGCCGCTGGGCCGAGGTCGAGCCCGCCTGGTCGGGGCGGACCTCCACCGCATGACGGAGTTCACCCGACGGCAACCCGGCGTGGGGTGACCCCGCGCGGGTCCGCTCGTTGAACAGGACGCCGGTATCGGCGGGGACTGGGGAGCCCCCTCGCCGATACCGGCAGATCCGTGTCCCGTGTCCGGACCCGGGGCACTAGCCGTCGGGGAGCAGCGGCACCTCCCAGCCCTGGTTCCGGCCCAGCCGGGCCGCCCGGGTGACCGACTCGGACCCGAATCGGGTGCGCAGGTCGTCGAGCGTGCGGTCGAGATCGGGCCCGTCGGTGCGCTCGAACGGCAGGGCCAGCTGCATCGCGTCCCCCGCGTCGAGGTTCGTGAGCGAGATCCCGACGAGCGTGGTGCCGCGGTCCAGACACGTCGTCAGCGAGTCCGCCAGCAGCCTGCGCGCCGCGGCCAGCAGGGTCGGCGTGTGGTCGGTGGCGCGGGCGAGGGTGTGCGAGCGGGTGGCGCGCGTGTAGTCGCCGAACCGCAGCCGCAGGACGACGGTGCGACAGGTCCGGTCCGCCCCGCGCAGCCGCTTCCCGAGCCGGTCGACGATCCCGGCCAGGATGACGTCCAGCTCCTCGGGGGTGCGGTGGCGGCGGCCCAGCGCGCGCTGGGAGCCGATGGACCGGCGGCGCACGCCGGTGTCGACCACGCGCGGGTCGTGGTTGTGCGCCAGGGCGTGCAGGTGCCGCCCGGAGGCCCGGCCGAGCAGGCTCACGAGCGTGGCCTCGCCGAGGTCCGCCACCTCGCCCACGGTCCGGATCCCCAGCGCGTGCAGCTTGGCCTCGGTGACCTTCCCGACGCCCCACAGCCTGCCGACGGGCAGCGGGTGCAGGAACGCGAGCTCCCCGCCCGGCGGGACCTCCAGCAGCCCGTCCGGCTTGGCCACCCCCGAGGCCACCTTCGCCAGGAACTTCGTGCAGGCCACTCCCACGGTGATCGGCAGGCCCACCTCGCCCGCCACCCGCTCCCGCAGGCGCCGGGCGACGGCGGTGGGGGAGCCCGCGATCCGCCACAGCCCGCCGACGTCCAGGAACGCCTCGTCGATCGACACCCCCTCGACGACCGGGGTGGTGTCCCGGAAGACCGCGAACACCGCCTTGCTGGCCTCGGTGTAGGCGGCGAACCGCGGCGGCACGACGATCGCGCGCGGGCAGAGTGCCTTCGCCTGCCGCCCGCCCATCGCCGTGCGCACCCCGAAGGCCTTGGCCTCGTAGGACGCGGCGAGCACCACCCCGCCGCCCACGATGACCGGGCGCCCGCGCAGCCGCGGCGCGTCCCGCTGCTCGACCGACGCGTAGAACGAGTCGAGGTCGGCGTGCAGGATCGACGCCTCCGCCCTGCTCAGGATGCGCGACACGAACAGATGTTCGCATTCGCCCCCGACAATTCCCCGCCGAGAGGAACCTCAGGGCGATTCCGGCACCCCCGGCATCGCCCTCAGGTTCCTCTCGGCGGGGAAGTCAGGCGACCTGGTCCAGGCCCTTGCGGACGGCTTCGGCGAGTTGGTCGAGGTGGTCCTCCGTCGCCGTCAGGGGCGGGCTGAAGCCCAGCGCGCTCACCATCGGACGGATGATCACCCCGTGCTCGCGGACGGCGTTCGCCACGCGCCCGGTGATCCCCGGCCGGTCGGGTACGAGCTCGAGGGCGCCGAGGAAGCCGGTGCCGCCCCGCGCCTCGGTGACGAGCGGGTGGTCCGCCAGGCCCTGCAGACGCTGCAGCAGCGGCCCCTCCAGGGCGTCCGCGCGGGCGAAGAGCCCGTCGCGCTCGTAGAGCTCGACCGTGGCGAGCCCGGCGGCGCAGGCGACGGGATGCCCGGAGTAGGTCTGACCGTGCCGCAGGACGGTGCCCGGGGTGTCCCAGAAGGGCGCGGCGACCGCCCCCGAGGCGAGCACGCCGCCGAGCGGCTGGACCCCGGACGTCACGCCCTTGGCGAAGGTGACCAGGTCCGGCGTGATGCCGAAGCGGTCCACCCCGAACCAGTCGCCGAGCCGGCCGAAGCCGCAGATCACGGCGTCGGCGACGAAGAGCACGCCGTGGCGCGCGCACACCTGCGCCGCCGCCTCGATGTACCCGGGCGGCGGCGGCAGCACCCCGCCCGCCCCGATCACGGGCTCGCAGAAGAATGCGGCGATCCGCTCCGGGCCGAGCTCGCGGAGGGTCTCCTCGAGCATCTCGGCGTCGTTCCACGCCGTCTGCACGACGTCCGGCACGAACGGCGGCGCCACCCGGTTGCCGGGGATGCCCGCCAGCGAGGTGCCCAGGCCGTGCGTGCCGTGGTAGCTGTGCTCGCGGTGCAGCAGGATCGTGCGGTCCGGCTGCCCGGTCAGCGCGAAGTGCGCGCGGGCGATCTTGGCGGCGGTGTCGATCGAGTCGCCGCCGCCGCTGGTGAGGAACACCTTCGCGTCCGCCATCGGTGCGCGGGCGGCGAGCGCGTCGGCCAGGGCGAGGGCGGGCTCGTTCGCGAAGTCGGTGAACAGGTGGTAGGCGTCGAGCCTCCCGAGCTGGGCGGTGACCGCGTCGGCGATCTCCCGGCGGCCGTGGCCCGCGTTGGCGTACCAGAGGCTCGCGGTGGCGTCGAGGTAGCGGGTGCCCGCGGCGTCCCAGATCCAGACGTCCTCGGCCCGGGTGATCACCGTCTGGGACCGCTTGACCGATTCCATCGCCGCGAACGGGTGCCACAGGGACTCGGTGCCGATGCTCATGGTCGACAAGGGTAGGCAGGGACCCGACAGCTGAGCCATCCCAGCGAGGAGGAGACGTGGCGTACGACGCCGTCCTGGCCGAGACCGTGGGGATCCGCGGTCACGGTGACGACCTCATCGAGGCCTACACGGCCCGCCCGATGGCCCCCGGGCCACGCGGCGGGGTGATCGTGATCCACCACATGCCCGGCTACGACAAGGAGACGAAGGAGATGGTGCGCCGCTTCGCGGTGCTGGGCTACGACGCGATCTGCGTCAACCTCTACAGCCGGGAGGCGCCCGGCGCCGCCCCGGACGACGCGGCCGCCGCCGCCCGCGCCCGGGGCGGCGTGCCGGACGAGCGGTTCGTCGGGGACGCGAAGGGCGCCGCGCGGTGGCTGCGGGGCCTGCCGACGTCGAACGGCCGGGTCGGGACGATCGGCTACTGCTCCGGCGGCCGCCAGGCCTTCCTGAGCGGGGTCGAGGTCGACGTGCAGGCGGCCGTGGACTGCTACGGCGCGTTCGTCGTCGGGACGCCCCCGGAGGGCTTCCCGCTGCAGGTCGCGCCGCTGGCCGACCGGGTGCCCGAGCTGCGGGCGCCGCTGCTCGGCCTGTTCGGCCAGGACGACGCCCATCCGTCGCCCGCGGACGTCGACGAGCTGGAGAAGCTGTTGCGCGACAACGGGAAGACCTACGAGTTCCACCGCTACGAGGGCGCGGGCCACGCCTTCTTCGCCGTCAACCGCACGGCCTACCGGCCGGAGGCGGCGAACGACGGCTGGGAGCGGATCGAGGCCTTCTTCGGGAGGTACCTGTAACCGTGTGCACCTACTCCACGGAGCGGATCGAGGTGCGCCGCAGCAGCGGCAAGGGACCCGAGGGCTGGTTCCCGCTGCGCACCGCGACCGTCTACTACGACCACCCGGTCCACGCCCCGGACGATCACACCGTGAACATCGACTTCCTCGCCCCGGACCGCGGCCCGGGCGCGCGGGTGGCGGTGGAGCTGTCCCTGGAGTCGGCCCGCGAGCTCCTCGCGGCGCTGCAGACCACGGTGGAGCGTGCGCAGCACCACTGAGCAGAACTGAGCAGAACTGAGCAGAACCGAGCCGAGCCGACAGGGGAGTGGCGGGCGCGACAGCGGAGGACCGGGTTCCGCCGGCTAACCTTCACCCGTGTCCGACCGCCCGCGCGCCGCCGCGCCTGCCGCCGACCTCGCCACGACCGTCGTCCTGGCGGCGTTCATCGCCGTGCTGGGGCTGTTCCCGGGCGTCTACGTCGGGGCGTCGGGGGTGCCGATCGTGGTCCAGAACATGGGCCCGTTCCTGGCCGGGGTGCTCGTCGGGGCGCGGCGGGCGGTGTTCGCGCTGCTGCTGTTGCTCGCGCTGGTCGCGATCGGGCTGCCGCTGCTCTCCGGCGGGCGCGGCGGGCTCGCCCCCTTCGTCGGCCCGAGCGGCGGGTTCCTCCTCGGATGGATCCTGTCGGCGCTGGTCAGCGGCCTGATCGCGCAGCGCGCCCGGCGGCCCGGGCTGCCGCTGCTGCTCCTCGCCGCGTTCGCCGGGCTCGTCGCCGACTACCTGGTCGGGATCCCGTGGCTGGCGGTGTACACGGGCTCGTGGTCGACCGCGGTCACCGGGTCGCTGGTGTTCGTGCCCGGTGACCTCGCCAAGGTCGTCATCGCCGCGCTCGTCGCGTCGCTGGTGCACCGCGCGCTCCCGGGGCGGCTCGTGGGGCGCACGTGACCCCGGTGCTCGGCGGAGCCGCCCTGCCCGCGGACCTCGCCGCGCGGGTCGGGGCCGGGGCCGCCGAGCTGCAGCGCCGGGGGATCGGGCCGGGTGCCCGGGTGGCGATCGGCGACGGGGACATCCTCGCCTGGTTCCTGGCCTGTGACCGGCGCGGGGCGGCGGCCCTGGTCCTGGAACCCGGCTGGTCCGCGCGCGAGCGGGCCGGGGTGCTGGCGGACGCCCGCCCGGACACGGTGGTGGAGGGCACCCCCGACGCCGGCTCCGGGACGGTGGAGGACATCCCGGTCGACCTCGCCGCGCCCTTCTACCTGCCCACGACCTCCGGGAGCAGCGGCACGCCGAAGGTCCTGCAGCGCTCTCGCGCCTCCTGGCTGCGCAGCTTCGAGGCGCTGGGCGCGGTGCCGGGCCCGGTGCTGGTCGCCGGGCCGCTCAGCTCGTCGTTGTTCCTGTTCGGTGCCCTGCACGCGCTGTGGTGCGGTGCCGAGCTGCGGCTGGAACCCCGGCTGAGCGCGGCGGCCGCCCGCGGGGCCGCCACGGTCCACGTCGTGCCCGCGATGCTGCCGGAGATCGCCGCGGTCCCGTTCGAGCTGGTCGTGTGCGGGGGCGCGCACGTGCCGGAGGGCCTGCGCAGGCCGGAGCTGCTGGAGTACTACGGGTCCGCCGAGCACTCGCTGATCGCGATCCGGCAGGACGGGGCCCTGCGCCCGGTCTCCGGCGTGGACCTGGACGTGCGGGCGGGCGAGCTGTGGGTGCGCTCGCCGCTGGCGGTCGACGGCAGGCTCCGCGGCGGCGTGCTCGACCCGAGTCCGGAGTGGACCAGCGTGGGGGACCGCGTCGACCTCGTCGACGGCGTGCTCACCGTCCACGGGCGCGAGTCCGCGACGATCGGCTCCGGCGGCTTCCTGGTGGCCGCCGAGGAGGTCGAGGCGGTGCTGCGCGCGGTGCCCGGGGTGTCGGACGTCGTCGTCGCCGGGTCGCCGCACCCGCGGCTCGGGGCCGTGGTCACCGCCGTGGTGGAGGGCGAGCCCGCGCTCGCCGACCTGCGCGCGGCCGCCCGGGCCGGCCTGGACCCGCGCAAGCGGCCGCGGATCTGGTTGCGGGCGAAGGAGATCCCGCGCACTCCGGCGGGCAAGCCCGCCCGCGCCGCCCTCGCTGCGGCCCTCGCCGCGGGCACGCTCGACGCGGAGCCGCTCCGATGACCAGGCCGGTGGTGATCGCCGCCCGCCGGACCCCGATCGGCAACGCGGGCGGGATCCTGCGCGCGTTCACCGCGGACGAGCTCGCCGCGCCGGTGCTGCGGGCCGTGCGGGCGGACGTCGCGGGCGCCCCGCCGGTGGACGACGTGATCCTCGGGAACGTGTTCGGGCCCGGGGGCAACACCGCCCGGGTCGCCGCCCTGCGGGCCGGGCTCGGCGAGGGCGTGCCAGGACTGACCGTGGACCGCCAGTGTGCGAGTGGGCTCGCGGCGATCACGCTGGCCTGCAGCATGATCCGGGCCGGGGAGGGGCGTGCGTACCTCGCGGGCGGCACCGAGAGCGCGTCCACCGCGCCGCACCGCGCGTTCCGCTCGGACCCGCCCACCCCGTACACGCGCGCCCCGTTCGCGCCCGCGGAGCTCGGCGACCCGGAGATGGGGGAGGCCGCCGACCTGGTGGCGCGGGAGGCCGGGATCTCGCGGGAGCGGCAGGACCGCTTCGCCCTGCGCAGCCACGAGCGCGCGGTCGCCGCCCAGGCCGCGGGCCGGTTCGACGCCGAGCTCGTGCCGCTCGCCGGGACCGCAGGCGCGGTCTCGCGCGACCAGCGGCCGCGCGCCGGGTTCACGGCGGCGCGGCTGGCGCGGTTCCGCCCCGCCTTCACCCCCGACGGGACGGCGACCGCGGCGAACTCGTGCGCGGTGAGCGACGGGGCCGCGGCGGTCCTCGTGGTGAGCGAGGACGTGCGCCGTGAGCTGGGTGTTCCCGGCCTCCGGCTGGTGGCGAGCGCCACCTCGGGGGTCGACCCGCGGCGGCTGGGCCTCGGTGCGGTGCCCGCGATGCGGGAGGTCCTGGGGCACGGGCACCCGGACGTCGTCGAGTTCACCGAGGCCTTCGCCGGCCAGACCCTCGCCTGCCTGGACGCCGCGGACCTGCCCGAGGAGGCGGTGAGCCCGGACGGCGGGGCCGTGGCCCTCGGGCACCCGTGGGGCGCGTCCGGGGCCGTGCTCGTGGTGCGGCTGTTCAGCAGGCTGGTCCGCGAGGGTGCCGGACGGGTCGGGCTGACCGCGTTGTCGGCCGGCGGCGGCCTGGGTGTCGCGGCGCTGTGGGAGCACGTGCCCGGAGCAGGCCGGTGATCTCCTACCGCGCCGTCTCCCACCGGTACGACGACCGCACGGTGCTCGACGACGTCACCCTCTCCCTGCCCGAGGCGCGCGTGGGCTTCGTGGGCGCCAACGGCTCCGGGAAGTCCACACTGGCCCGGATGGTCAACGGCCTGGTCCGCCCGACGCACGGCGAGGTGCGGGTCGACGGGCTCGACCCCACGTCGGACGGCGCGGCCGTCCGCAGGCGGGTCGGCTTCGTGTTCACCAACCCGGACAGCCAGATCGTGATGCCGACAGCGGGGGAGGACGTCGCGTTCTCGTTGCGGCGCACGGTGAAGGACCGCGCCGAGCGGGCCGCGCGCGCCGCCGAGGTCCTGGCCGCGCACGGGCTCGAGGGCTACGCCGACCATCCCGCCCACCAGCTCTCGGGTGGGCAGAAGCAGCTGCTCGCCCTGTGCGGGATGCTCGCGCTCGACCCGGACGTGCTGGTCTGCGACGAGCCCACCACGCTGTTGGACCTGCGCAACACGCGCCGCTTCGCCGACATCCTGGCCGGGCTGCGCCAGCAGGTCCTGCTGGTCACCCACGACCTGGACCTGCTCGCCGGGTTCGACCGGGTCGTCGTCCTCGACGGGGGCGTGGTCGTGGCGGACGACGCCCCCGGGCCCGCGATCCGGTACTACCGGGAGCTCGTCGGATGAACCCGCTCGGCCTGTACGCGCCCGGGACCAGCCCGCTCCACCGCGCGCCTGCGGGCCCGAAGCTGCTGGTCCTGCTCGTGGTCGTGACGCTCGTCGTGGTGCGGAGCGACGTGGGCTGGCTCGCGGGCGCCTGCGGGCTCGTCGCGGTGGGCTACGCGGTCGCCCGCCCGCCGTGGGCGCGGGTCTGGCAGGTCGCGAGGCTGCTGCTCGTGCTGGCCGTGTTCGTGGGCGGGCTGCAGCTGTGGCTGGTCGGCCCGCAGGCCGCGGCGGTGACCGTGCTGAGCCTGGTCGCGGCGTTGGCGGCCGCCAGCCTGTTCACCCTGACCACGCGGATCGACGCGGTCGTGGCGGCCGTCGAACGGGGGCTGGGACCGCTGCGCCGGTTCGGGGTGCGCCCGGAGCGGCTGGGCCTGCTGGTCGGGCTCACGGTGCAGGCCGTCGGGACCCTGGCGGCGATCGCCGCGTCGGTGCGCGAGGCGGCCGTCGCCCGCGGGGCGGGCCGGTCGCCGACGGCGTTCGCCGTGCCGTTCGTGGTCCGCACCCTGCGCCACGCCGACGAGCTGGGCGAGGCCCTCGCCGCCCGCGGGGTGGGGGACGAGGACGCGGACGAGCGGACCGGCTGACCGGCCCGGGACGGACCGACGGCGGCGGGCCGGAGCCCGCCGCCGTCGGGGGAGTCGGTGCCGTGCGCCCTTCCCCGGTGCACGGAACCGATCGGAACCGGGCGGTGTCAGTCCACCCGGTGCGACGGACGGGCCTCGGGAGGCAGCACACCCCAGTCGATGAGCTGGTCGGTCAGCTCGCCGGGCGTCATGTCGTAGATGATCGCCAAGGAACGCAGGTCCTCGGCCCGGATCGACAGGACCTTGCCGTTGTAGTCGCCGCGCTGGGACTGGATCGCGGCGGCGTAGCGGGCCAGCGGGCCCACCTTGTCCGCGGGCAGCTGCTGGAGCCGCTCGAGGTTGATGACGATCTTCGTGGCCGGCTCGGAACCGGACGGCACCCGGCCCTCGGGGAGCAGCTCGGCCACCGGGACGCCGTAGAAGTCCGCCAGCTCCGCCAGCTTCTGCACGGTCACGGCGCGGTCGCCGCGCTCGTAGGACCCGACGACGACCGCCTTCCAGCGGCCCCCGGACTTCTGTTCGACGCCGTGCAGCGACAGCCCCTGTTGCTGCCGGATGGCTCGGAGCTTCCCCCCGA
Source organism: Pseudonocardia oroxyli (assembly GCF_900102195.1). GTDB lineage: Bacteria > Actinomycetota > Actinomycetes > Mycobacteriales > Pseudonocardiaceae > Pseudonocardia > Pseudonocardia oroxyli. The sequence continues at coordinate 209,171 of NZ_FNBE01000003.1, read as the reverse complement.
GCGCCTTGGCGTAGTCGCCCATGTGGCGATCTCCTCATTCCTGGTCGACCACGGCTCGAGAGCCGGTGGACCTGTGACGCGCAGCGACGACCCTGATCGCTGTCGATCAATACGCAGAGTAATCATGCGCCGGTCCCGCGGCGCAGGTCAAGCCGGGTGGCCCCGGACGGGTGCCTGGTGGGACTTTCCCACCCGAACGAAGGATGTCCCGTCCCCCGACGGCGGTATGTCGGCCACCACTGCCACGGTCCGCCCACCACGCAGCGCATCCGCTGGTACGCGTGGTGGCCGTGTGAGTGTGGCGCTGGGTGACCGTACGCCACGTGTGCACCGGGCCCGTGCCGCGTCCCTGTGGGTGTCACGTGTCGCCGACCGCGACGGGTGCGCAGATCGTGATGAGGCCGTGACCGGACGAGCCGGGTCGGGTGCCGCCGCGGCCGCCTTGCTAGGGTTCGCGGTCGACAGTCCCCCTTCTTTAACCCCGTCCCGTGAGGCGGGAAAGGAGAGCAACTCGTGGCGGAACCCCGCCGCGGGGAGGTCGGCGCGCGCGAGCTGCTCAGCGCTGCCGACGTCACCCGCACCATCGCGCGGATCGCGCACCAGATCATCGAGAAGACGGCGTTCGGTCCCGGCAACACCGCGGACCTGGTCCTGCTCGGCATCCCGACCCGCGGGGCCGTCCTGGCCCGCCGCCTCGCCGCCGCGGTCACCGAGTTCAGCGGGGCCGCCCCGGCCGTCGGCTCGGTCGACATCACGCTCTACCGGGACGACCTGCGCCGCGGCCCCGCCCGCGCGCTGGAGGACACCGCGGTGCCCGAGGGCGGCATCGACGGCAAGCTCGTCGTGCTGGTCGACGACGTGCTGATGTCCGGCCGGACCGTCCGGGCGGCGCTCGACGCGCTGCGGGACGAGGGCCGTCCGCGCGCCGTCCAGCTGGCGGTGCTGATCGACCGCGGACATCGCGAGCTGCCGGTCCGGGCGGACTACGTCGGCAAGAACGTCCCGACCTCGCGCGCCGAGCGGATCCTGGTCCGCCTCGCCGAGACCGACGAGGGGGACGGCGTGGCGATCGAGAGAGGGGACGGCGAGTGAAGCACCTCCTGTCCGTGGCGGACCTCGACGCCGCCACCGCGACCGGCCTGCTGGACACCGCCTCCCGACTCAAGGAGACCCTGCTCGGCCGCGAGGTCCGCAAGCTGCCGACCCTGCGCGGGCGCACCGTCGTCACGTTGTTCTACGAGGACTCCACCCGCACCCGCGTCTCGTTCGAGATCGCGGGCAAGTGGATGAGCGCCGACACGATCAACATCAGCGCCAAGGGCTCGTCGGTGTCGAAGGGGGAGTCGCTGCGCGACACCTCGCTGACCGTCTCGGCGATGGGCGCGGACTGCGTGATCATGCGCCACCCCGCCTCCGGGGCCGCGCACCGCGTCGCGGGCTGGCAGGACAAGGACGCCGCGGTCACCGGCACCCACACCAGCGTGATCAACGCGGGGGACGGCACGCACGAGCACCCCACCCAGGCGCTGCTCGACGCCGCGACCCTGCGGGACGAGCTGGGCGCGATCGCCGGGCGCCGGATCGGCATCGTCGGGGACGTGCTGCACTCCCGGGTCGCCCGGTCGAACGTGCTGCTGCTCTCCACCCTCGGTGCCGAGGTGGTCCTTGTCGCGCCGCCGACGCTGCTGCCCACGGGGGTGGCCGAGTGGCCCTGCCGGGTCTCCCACTCGCTCGACGCCGAGCTCCCCGCCCTCGACGCGGTGATGATGCTGCGGGTGCAGGCCGAGCGCATGCACGGCGGCTTCTTCCCCAGCGCCCGCGAGTACGCGATCGCCTACGGGCTCAACGAGAACCGGCTCGCCCTGCTGCCCGAGGGCGCGCCGGTGCTGCACCCCGGCCCGATGGTGCGCGGCATGGAGATCGCGCCCGCCGTCGCCGACTCGTCGAACGCCAAGGTCCTCGCCCAGGTGCGCAACGGCGTGCACGTGCGGATGGCCGTCCTCTACCACCTGCTGGCCGGAGCGCCCGAATGACACTGCTGATCACGAACGCGAAGCCGTACGGCGAGCAGGCCGTGGACATCCTCGTCGAGGACGGGGTGATCACCGAGATCGGGACCGACCTGGTGTCGGACGACGCGGGGGTGGACACGGAGGTGCTCGACGCGGGCGGCCACGTGCTGCTCCCCGGCCTGGTCGACCTGCACGTCCACCTGCGCGAGCCGGGCGGCGAGGAGTCCGAGACCATCGAGACCGGCGTGCACGCCGCGGCGCTCGGCGGGTTCACCGCCGTGTTCGCCATGCCGAACACCGACCCGGTGCAGGACACCGCGGTCGTCGTGGAGCACGTGCGCCGCCGCGGCGCCGAGATCGGGCTGTGCGACGTGCACCCGGTCGGCGCGGTCACGGTGGGGCGCAAGGGGACCCAGCTCGCCGAGCTCGGCACGATGGCGAACTCCGGCGCCCAGGTGCGGATGTTCTCCGACGACGGCTCCTGCGTGAACGACCCGCTGATCATGCGCCGCGCGCTGGAGTACGCGAGCGCGCTGGACGTGGTGATCGCCCAGCACGCGGAGGACCACCGGCTCACCGAGGGGGCGCAGGCCCACGAGGGCGCGGTCGCCGCCCGGCTCGGGCTGGCGGGCTGGCCCGCCACCGCCGAGGAGACGATCGTCTTCCGGGACTGCGCGCTGGCCCGCGAGGCCGGGGCGGACCTGCACGTCTGCCACGTCTCGTCGGTGCACACCGTCGCGGTCCTGCGCAACGCCAAGGCCCAGGGCATCCGCGTGACGGCCGAGGTGACCCCGCACCACCTGCTGCTCACCGACGGCAGGCTCACCGGGTACGACCCGGTGAACAAGGTCAACCCGCCGCTGCGCACGGGGACGGACACCCAGGCCATGCGCGAGGCGCTCGCCGAGGGCGTCATCGACGTCGTCGCGACCGACCACGCCCCGCACGCCGCGCAGTACAAGGACGCGGAGTGGGCGGCGGCGCGGCCGGGGATGCTCGGCCTGCAGACGGCGTTGTCCGTGGTCGTCCACACGATGGTCGAGCCCGGTCTGCTGGACTGGCGGGGCGTGGCGCGGGTGCTGAGCGAGAAGCCGGCGGAGATCGGGCGGCTGCCCGACCAGGGCAGGCCGATCGCCGTCGGGGAGCCCGGGACGTTCTGCCTGGTCGACCCGGACGCCCAGTGGACGGTCCGGGGCGCGGGCCTGGCCAGCAAGGCGGCGAACACGCCGTACGAGGGAATGCGGCTGCCCGGAGCGGTGGTCGCGACGGTTCTGCGTGGCCGGGTCACCGCCCGGGACGGGAAGGTGGCGGTATGAGCAGCACGACGGCGGTCCTGGTCCTCGAGGACGGACGCGTCTTCCGCGGCGAGCCCTTCGGGGCCGTCGGCGAGACCCTCGGCGAGGCCGTGTTCACCACCGGCATGACGGGCTACCAGGAGACCCTGACCGACCCGTCCTACCACCGGCAGATCGTGGTGCAGACCGCGCCGCAGATCGGCAACACCGGCTGGAACGGCGAGGACGACGAGTCCACCGGCATCCAGGTCGCCGGGTACGCGGTGCGCGACCCCAGCCCGCGGGCGTCGAACTGGCGGGCCATCGGCTCGCTGGACGACGCGCTGCGCACGCAGGGGATCGTCGGGATCGCGGGCATCGACACCCGCGCGGTCGTGCGGCACCTGCGCGAGCGCGGCGCCATGCGGGCCGGCGTGTTCTCCGGGGTGTCCCTGGCCTCGGACGAGGTGCTGGTCGAGCGGGTCCGGCAGTCGCCCGGGATGGAGGGCGCGGACCTCTACGGCGCCGTGACCGTCCGGGAGCCCTACGTCGTGGAGGCCCAGGGGGACAAGCGGTTCACCGTCGCGGCCCTCGACGTCGGGATCAAGTTCAACACCCCGCGGATGATGGCCCTGCGCGGCATCGAGACGCACGTGCTGCCCGCCGACACCACGATCGAGCAGATCCTGGCGCTCGAGCCGGACGGCTTCTTCCTGTCCAACGGCCCGGGGGACCCGGCCACCGCGGACGGGCCCGTCGCGCTGACCAAGCAGGTCCTGGAGCGGCGGATCCCGCTGTTCGGCATCTGCTTCGGCAACCAGATCCTGGGCCGCGCGCTGGGCCGGGGCACCTACAAGCTCCGGTACGGGCACCGCGGGATCAACATCCCCGTCGTCGAGCACGCCACCGGGCGGGTCGCGATCACCTCGCAGAACCACGGCTTCGCCGTCGAGGGCAGCGCGGGGGAGCGGTTCGACACCCCGTACGGCACGGGGGTCATCACCCACACCTGCCCGAACGACGGCTGCGTCGAAGGCCTTGCGGGACTGGACTTCCCGGCCTTCTCGGTGCAGTACCACCCCGAGGCCGCCGCCGGTCCGCACGACGCCGCGGACCTGTTCGACCGCTTCTGCGCGCTCATGGACGAGAACCGCTCGTCGGGCCGCCACCACCTGAGGGAGAACGTCTGATGCCGCGCCGTGAGGACATCCGGCACGTCATGGTGATCGGGTCCGGCCCGATCGTCATCGGCCAGGCCTGCGAGTTCGACTACTCCGGCACCCAGGCCTGCCGGGTGCTGCGGGCCGAGGGGATCCGCGTCTCGCTGGTCAACTCCAACCCGGCGACGATCATGACCGACCCCGAGTTCGCGGACGCCACCTACGTCGAGCCGATCACCCCGGAGTTCGTCGAGAAGGTCATCGCCGCCGAGCGGCCGGACGCCATCCTGGCCACCCTGGGCGGGCAGACCGCGCTGAACACCGCGATCGCCCTGCACGAGAACGGCGTGCTGGAGCGCTACGGCGTGGAGCTGATCGGCGCGGACGTCGACGCCATCGAGCGCGGCGAGGACCGGCTGAAGTTCAAGGAGCTGGTGCAGCGCATCGGCGGGGACGTGCCGCGCTCGGCCGTCTGCCACTCCATGGACGAGGTGCACGCCGCGGTCGCGGAGCTGGGGCTCCCGGTCGTCATCCGGCCGTCGTTCACCATGGGCGGGCTGGGCTCCGGCCTGGCCCACACCCCCGAGGACCTCGACCGGCTCGCGGGCGGCGGGCTCGCCGCCTCCCCGGTCACCGAGGTGCTCATCGAGGAGTCGGTGCTCGGCTGGAAGGAGTACGAGCTCGAGCTGATGCGAGACCACCACGACAACGTGGTGGTGGTCTGCTCCATCGAGAACCTCGACCCCATGGGCGTGCACACCGGCGACTCGATCACCGTCGCGCCCGCCATGACGCTGACCGACCGCGAGTACCAGCACATGCGAGACGTCGGCATCGCCGTGCTGCGCGAGGTCGGCGTGGACACCGGCGGCTGCAACATCCAGTTCGCCGTGCACCCCGAGACCGGGCGCCTGGTCGTCATCGAGATGAACCCGCGCGTGTCGCGGTCCTCGGCGCTCGCGTCGAAGGCCACCGGCTTCCCGATCGCCAAGATCGCCGCCAAGCTGGCCGTCGGCTACACCCTCGACGAGATCACCAACGACATCACCGGGGAGACGCCCGCGGCCTTCGAGCCCACGCTCGACTACGTCGTCGTCAAGATCCCGCGATTCGCGTTCGAGAAGTTCCCCGGCGCGGACACCGAGCTGACCACGACCATGAAGTCGGTCGGCGAGGCCATGGCGCTGGGCCGGTCCTTCCAGGAGGCCTTCGGCAAGGCGCTGCGGTCCATGGAGACGACCGCGGTCGGCTTCTGGACCACGCCGGACCCGGCCGAGCCGCCCACCGACGAGGAGATCCGCACGCCCACGGACGGCCGGATCTACACCGTCGAGCGGGCGCTGCGGGCCGGGCGCTCCGTCGAGGAGGTCGCGGAGATCTCGGGCGTCGACCCGTGGTTCCTCGACCAGATCGCGCTGCTCGTCTCCCTGCGGGCGCTCATCGAGGACGCCCCGGTGCTCGACGCGGACCTGCTGCGCCGCGCCAAGCGGGCCGGGCTCTCCGACCGCCAGCTCGCCGCGATCCGCCCCGAGTTCGCGGGCGAGGACGGCGTGCGCTCGCTGCGCCACCGGCTCGGGATCCGGCCCGTCTACAAGACGGTCGACACCTGCGCGGCCGAGTTCGCCGCGAAGACGCCGTACCACTACAGCGCCTACGAGACCGACCCCGAGGCCGAGTCCGAGATCGCCCCGCAGCGGGAGAAGGACAAGGTCCTGATCCTCGGCTCCGGGCCGAACCGGATCGGGCAGGGCATCGAGTTCGACTACTCCTGCGTGCACGCCGTGCAGGCGCTGCGGGCGGCGGGGTTCGAGACCGTCATGGTCAACTGCAACCCGGAGACCGTCTCGACTGACTACGACACCGCGGACCGGCTGTACTTCGAGCCGCTGACCTTCGAGGACGTCCTCGAGGTCGTGCACGCCGAGCAGCAGTCCGGGAACGTCGTCGGCGTGATCGTGCAGCTCGGCGGGCAGACCCCGCTCGGCCTGGCGGCCCGGCTCACCGAGGCGGGCGTCCCGGTCGTCGGGACCACGGCGGCGGCCATCGACCTCGCCGAGGACCGCGGGGCCTTCGGCGAGGTGCTGCGCCGCGCCGGGCTCCCGGCGCCCGCCTTCGGCACCGCGACCTCCTTCGACCAGGCCCGGGAGATCGCCGCGCGGATCGGCTACCCGGTCCTCGTGCGGCCGTCCTACGTGCTGGGCGGGCGGGGCATGGAGATCGTCTACGACGACGCCACCCTCGCCGGCTACATCGCCCGTGCCACGACGATCTCGCCCGACCGGCCGGTGCTGGTCGACAAGTTCCTCGACGACGCCGTCGAGATCGACGTCGACGCCCTGTGCGACGGCGACGAGGTCTTCATCGGCGGCGTGATGGAGCACATCGAGGAGGCCGGGGTGCACTCCGGCGACTCGTCCTGCACCCTGCCGCCGATCACGTTGGGCCGCAGCGTGCTCGACGCCGTCCGGACCTCCACCGAGGCGATCGCCCACGGCGTCGGCGTGCGCGGGCTGCTCAACGTCCAGTACGCGCTGCACGGCGAGACGCTCTACGTGCTCGAGGCCAACCCCCGGGCGTCCCGGACGGTGCCGTTCGTCTCCAAGGCCACGGCGGTGTCGCTGGCCAAGGCGGCGGCCCGGATCATGCTCGGCGCCACCATCGCGGACCTGCGGGCCGAGGGCATGCTGCCCGGCGTCGGCGACGGCACGGACCTGCCCGCCGACGCGCCGGTCGCGGTCAAGGAGGCGGTGCTGCCGTTCAACCGCTTCCGCACGCCGTCGGGCCAGGGCGTCGACCCGCTGCTGGGTCCGGAGATGAAGTCCACCGGCGAGGTCATGGGCATCGACGCGTCCTTCGGGCCGGCGTTCGCCAAGTCCCAGGCCGGGGCGTACGGGGCGCTGCCCTCGTCCGGCAAGGTCTTCGTGTCGATGGCGGACCGGGACAAGCGCGCCATGGTGTTCCCGGTGCGCAGGCTCGCCGACCTCGGCTTCGAGGTGCTGGCCACCGAGGGCACCGCCGAGGTGCTGCGCCGGCACGGGATCACCGCGACGGTGGTGCGCAAGCACTCCGAGCGGGACCGGGGCGAGACGATCGTCGACCAGATCCTCGCCGGGGAGATCGTGCTGATCGTCAACACGCCCTACGGCAACTCGGGCCCCCGCGTGGACGGCTACGAGATCCGCGCGGCGGCGGTGAGCCGCGGCGTCCCCTGCATCACGACGGTGCAGGGCGCCAGCGCGGCGGTGCAGGGCATCGAGGCGAACCAGCGCGGCGACATCGGCGTCCGGTCGCTCCAGGACGCCCACGCGGCCCTGCGCAAGGCCCGCCCGTGACCGCCCGTCGGCTTCTGGCCGCTGGGCGCGCATTGTGGCTCCACACTGCGGTGGGGGTGTCCGGGTGAGCTTCGGGGAGCGGCTCAGTGCCGCCGTGGCGCGGTTCGGGCCGCTGTGCGCGGGGATCGACCCGCATCCGGCGCTGCTGGCCGAGTGGGGGTTGGTGGACGACGCCTCCGGGCTCGCCGCGTTCTGCGACGCCGCCGTCTCGGCGCTGGCCGGGCGGGTCGCCGCGGTCAAGCCGCAGTCGGCGTTCTTCGAGCGGCACGGGTCGCGGGGGATCGCGGTCCTGGAGGACGTCCTGGCCGGACTGGCGGGCACCGGCACGCTGACGGTGCTCGACGTCAAGCGCGGGGACATCGGATCCACGATGGACGGCTACGCCGACGCCTATCTCGGCGTCGGCGCGGCCATGGCGGCGGACTCGATCACGGTGTCGCCCTACCTGGGCTTCGGCTCCCTCGACCCGGCCTTCCGGGCCGCCGAGGAGGCGGAGCGCGGGGTGTTCGTGCTGGCCCGCACCTCCAACCCGGAGGGCGGGTCGGTCCAGCTCGCCCCCGTGGACGGCGGGACCGTGGCCCAGTCCATGGTCGACGGTGCGGCGGCCCGCAACGCCGACGCGGCGCCACTGGGCGGGGTGGGCGTGGTCGTCGGTGCCACGCACGACCACGGCCTCGACCTCGGCGCCCTCAACGGCGCCGTGCTGGCCCCCGGACTCGGTGCCCAGGGCGCGACCCCCGCGGACCTCGCGGAGCGCTTCGGCGGCCTGAACGGGGTGCTCCTGCCCGCCGCGAGCCGCTCGATCCTCAAGGCGGGCCCCACCGTCCCCGCGCTGCGCGCGGCCGCGGAGAGCCAGCGGGACGCCCTCGCCCAGGCGCTCACCGTCCTGCGCTGAGCGCGGCGGGGTGGGCCCACCCGCAGGCCCACGAGCTTGATCACATCGCCGTTCACCCGTTCGGAGGGGGTGGTGGCACCCTGGTGTCGTGCCGGCCCGGGCGGGCAGTCTGTCCGGGCCTTGAGGAACAGGGCGCGAGCGGGGGAGGTACGGGGAGTGGGCGAGCACGTGGACGTCCTGATCGTGGACGACCAGCGCCCGTTCCGGACGGTGGCGCGCACCGTGGTCGGGATGGTCGGGGGATGGCGGGTCGCGGCGGAGGCCGAGAGCGGCGAGCAGGCGTGCGCGGAGGCCGAACGGGTGCACCCGGCCGTCGTGCTGATGGACATCAACCTGCCCGGCATCAGCGGCATCGAGGCGACCCGGCGGATCCTGGCCGCGGACCCGGCCGTGGTCGTCGTGCTGCTCTCGACCTACGCGCTGGACGACCTCCCCTCCGACGCCGCCTCGTGCGGCGCCGTGGCGTACATCAACAAGGAGGACCTCACGCCCGCCCGGCTGCGGGCGCTGCGCCCGGTCGAGCAGGCCGGCTGAGGGTGACGCACGCCACGTCCCGAACGGCTCCTGTCGGCGCCGAGCGGGCGGGTCGGTCTGGCTTGTGAGCGGGTGCTCGTGATATCACCCGGACGGGTGTGGACGGGCCTCCCTGTGGGATCAAACCCACAGGTGGCACCCCCGATGGCGTCGCCGGCGGATGTCTGGGTACGTTCGCTTCCGACCCCGGATCAATCCTCCGGGGACCGCGTCGCCCGGCCACCGGGTGACCGCCCTCGCGCACGACGAAAGACGGAGGAGACCGTGGCCCTTCCCCAGCTGACCGACGAACAGCGTGCCGCCGCCTTGGAGAAGGCCGCGGCCGCCCGCCGGGCCCGGGCTGAGCTGAAGGACCGCCTCAAGCGCGGGGGGATCACCCTCGCCGAGGTGCTGAAGCAGTCGGACACCGACGAGGTGCTCGGCAAGATGAAGGTGTCGGCGCTGCTCGAGGCGATGCCCAGCGTCGGCAAGGTCCGTGCCGCCCAGATCATGGAGCGCCTGGAGATCGCGCCGAGCCGCCGGCTGCGCGGGCTGGGCGAGCGGCAGCGCAAGGCGCTGCTCACCGAGTTCCCGTCCTGAGATGGACACCCGCCGGGGCCGGTTGATGGTGCTCGCAGGCCCCTCCGGGGTCGGGAAGAGCAGCATCGTCGACCGGCTCCGCAGGGAGCTCCCCGACCTGCACTTCTCGGTGTCGGCGACCACCCGGGCCAAGCGCCCCGGCGAGGTCGAGGGGGTGCACTACCACTTCGTCTCCCGCGAGGAGTTCGACCGGCTCGTCGCGGCCGGGGAGCTCCTGGAGTGGGCCGAGGTGCACGGCGGGCTGCAGCGCTCCGGCACGCCGGCCGAGCCGGTCCGGCGCGAGCTGGCCGCGGGGCACCCGGTGCTGGTGGAGGTCGACCTCGCCGGCGCGCGGGCCGTCAAGGAGAAGATCCCGGACTCGGTGACGGTCTTCGTGGAGCCGCCCTCGTTCGAGGAGCTGGCCCGGCGGCTGACCTACCGCGGCACCGAGTCGCCCGAGGTCCGGGAGCGCAGGCTCCGCACCGCCGTCGAGGAGATGGCGGCCCGGGACGAGTTCGACGTGGTCGTGGTGAACGACGACGTGCAGGCCGTCGTCGACCGGTTGGTAGAGTTGCTGGTCGCACCCCTGAACACAGCGTCTGGAGTTACCGAGTGAGCATGCCGCTGACCGGCCCCGTGGCCGGAGCGCTTCCCGAGGGCATCACCAACCCGCCGATCGACGACCTGCTGGACAAGGTCTCGTCGAAGTACGCGCTGGTGATCTACTCCGCCAAGCGCGCCCGGCAGATCAACGACTACTACTCCCAGCTGGGCGAGGGTCTGCTCGAGTACGTCGGCCCGCTCGTCGAGCCGGGTCCGCGCGAGAAGCCGCTGTCGATCGCCATGCGGGAGATCCAGAGCGGCCTGCTCGAGCACACCGAGGGCGAGTAGTCCGGGTGGCCCCTCGCGTTCTGTTGGGGGTCGCGGGCGGGATCGCCGCCTACAAGAGCGCGGAGCTGCTCCGGCGGCTGACCGAGACCGGTCACTCGGTGCGGGTCGTCCCCACCGAGTCCGCGTTGAACTTCGTCGGCGCCGCCACGTTCGAGGCGCTGTCCGGCCAACCGGTGCACACGGGCGTGTTCAGCGACGTGCCGTCGGTGCAGCACGTGCGGCTCGGCCAGGAGGCCGATCTGGTCGTCGTCGCGCCGGCCACCGCGGACCTGCTGGCCCGCGCTGCCGCGGGCCGGGCGGACGACCTGCTCACGGGGTCCCTGCTCGTCGCCCGCTGCCCGGTGCTCTTCGCGCCGGCGATGCACACCGAGATGTGGGAGCACCCCGCCACCCGCGCGAACGTCGCCACGCTGCGCGACCGCGGGAACATCGTGCTCGAGCCCGCGTCGGGGCGGCTGACCGGCAAGGACACCGGGCCAGGCAGGTTGCCCGATCCCGCCGAGATCGCCGAGTTCGCCCGGCTGCTGCTCGAGCGGTCGGACGCGCTGCCCCGGGACCTGGTCGGACGCCGGGTGGTCGTGTCCGCGGGCGGGACCCGCGAGCCCCTGGACCCGGTCCGCTTCCTGGGGAACCGGTCGTCGGGCAAGCAGGGGTACGCGCTGGCCAAGGTCGCCGCGCAGCGCGGGGCGCACGTCACGCTGGTGGCGGGGCCGACGGACCTCGCCGCCCCCGCCGCGGTCGAGCTCGTGCGGATCGGCACCGCGCTGGAGCTGCGCGAGGCGATGCACGAGGCGGCGAAGGGCGCGGACGCGGTCGTGATGGCGGCCGCCGTCGCCGACTTCCGGCCGTCGGACCTGGCCGGCCACAAGATCAAGAAGGACGGCTCGGAGCCGCCGCCGCTGCGGCTGGCCGTGAACCCGGACATCCTCGTCGAGCTGGTGGCGGCACGGGAGCCGGGGCAGGTCATCGTCGGTTTCGCCGCCGAGACGGGCGACGAGACCACCGAGTTCCTCGAGTACGGCCGCCGCAAGCTCGCCCGCAAGGGCTCCGACCTGCTGCTGGTCAACTGGGTGGGCGAGGGCGGCGCCTTCGAGAACGCGGACAACCAGGGCCGGCTGCTGGGCGCCGACGGCTCGGAGACCGAGGTCCCGCACGGCTCGAAGGCCCTGCTGGCCGCCCGCATCTGGGATGCGGTCGCGACCCGCCTGACCTGATCGTGAGCGGCGATGGTCGCTCTGGCGACCATCGCCACTCACGGACGAGAACGGGCGGCCCCGGTGTCCGGGACCGCCCGTCGTCGTGTGTCGTGTGTCCGTCAGCCGCCGAACAGGCCGCCGAGGCCGCCCGAGCGGGCCGGCGCCGGCTCCTCGGCGGGCGCGTCGGCGGGCTTCGCCGCGGGGGCGGCGGGGGCGTCGGCGTCCTCGGGGTCCTCGCCCGCGGCAGGCGCGGTGGCCGCACCCGGGGCCGGGGTGGTGGCCGGGGCGCGGTTCTGCGGGGCGGTGAGGCCGGCGTCGGCGGGCTTGTTCGGGTCGGCCGCGGGTGCCGCGTCCGCCTTCACGTAGTCCTTGACCGACCAGCCGCCGAGGTTGACGAGCTCGACGAACCCGTTCTTCTCCGCGCCGATCTCGACCTTCGTGCCGCGGTCGCAGACGGCGACGATCTTCGCGCCCGCCTCCGGCTCCGCGCGGACGTTGACGTTGTCGGTGCAGACACCGGGGGTCGCGGCGGACGCCGTCCCGGCGAGGACGGCCATCAGTCCGGCGGCACCGACGGCGACCGCGCCGCCCACCGCCGCGGCGATGCGGCCGGGACGCTGCAGGCTTGCCTTCATGGGGAGCACACTCCAAGGGGTCGTGTCGCCTCGCGAGGATCCGGGGTCGATGCCCGTCGCGGCGGCGGTTCGCGATGTCAGCAGGCCCAACGACGCGGACCGTGACCGATTCGGGACCCCGGACGTGGTCCACCCGATCGAGTGCTCAGGGTGAGCGATTCTGACGCAGCGTGAACGGCGGGTCGGGCCCGGCGGGCGCGCCGGTGGCCGGGGCCGGGCGCGGGGCCGAACGTCGGTGCGGTCCACTACGCTCGCGGTGACGGAACTGCACTGGAGCGCCCCCCACCTCGCAGCCGCGGACAGGGGTGCCGGACCGATCGGAGTGGGGCGTGGCGAACGTGGGGCGCCGGTTGTTCACCAGCGAGTCGGTGACCGAGGGTCACCCGGACAAGATGTGTGACGCGATCAGCGACACCATCCTGGACGCGCTGCTGAAGGAGGACCCGAAGAGCCGGGTCGCCGTCGAGACGCTCGTGACCACCGGTCAGGTGCACGTGGCCGGTGAGGTCACCACCGCGGCCTACGCGGACATCCCCGGGCTCGTCCGGGACACGATCCTCGAGATCGGCTACGACTCGTCGTCGAAGGGCTTCGACGGCAACTCCTGCGGCGTGAACGTCGCGATCGGGGCGCAGTCCCCGGACATCGCCCAGGGTGTCGACACCGCCTACGAGAGCCGGGTCGAGTCCAGCGAGGACGAGATCGCCCGCCAGGGCGCCGGTGACCAGGGGCTGATGTTCGGCTACGCGAACACCGACACCGACGAGCTGATGCCGCTGCCGATCGCGCTGGCGCACCGGCTCGCCCGGCGGCTGACCGCCGTCCGCAAGAGCGGCGAGCTGCCCTACCTGCGGCCGGACGGCAAGACCCAGGTCACCATCGAGTACGACGGCGACAAGGCCGTCCGCCTCGACACGGTGGTCCTCTCCACCCAGCACGCCGCGGACGTCGACCTCGACGGGATGCTCGCACCGGACGTGCTGGAGAAGATCGTCCAGCCCGAGATCGCGAACCTGGGCCTGGACACGAGCAACGTCCGACTGCTGGTGAACCCCACCGGCCGGTTCGTGATCGGCGGCCCCATGGGGGACGCCGGGCTCACCGGCCGCAAGATCATCGTCGACACCTACGGCGGCTTCGCCCGCCACGGCGGCGGCGCGTTCTCCGGCAAGGACCCCTCGAAGGTGGACCGCTCGGCCGCCTACGCGATGCGCTGGGTGGCGAAGAACGTCGTCGCCGCGGGGCTCGCCGAGCGCATCGAGGTGCAGGTCGCCTACGCCATCGGCAAGGCCGCTCCGGTCGGGCTGTTCGTGGAGACCTTCGGCACCGCGCACGTGGACCCGGCGAAGATCGAGGCGGCCATCACCGAGGTCTTCGACCTGCGCCCGGCCGCCATCGTGCGGGACCTGGACCTGCTCCGCCCGATCTACGCGCCCACGGCGGCGTACGGCCACTTCGGCCGCAGCGACATCGCCCTGCCGTGGGAGGACACCTCCCGCGCCGAGGCGCTCAAGTCCGCCGCGAGCTGAGCCCGCCCGAACGGCACCCCGCCCCTCGCCGGGCCGGGGTGCCGTTCGTGCGTTCCGGGGCTGTGGACGGGTCGGGCCGCCGGCGGCGGGAGTGTCGGAGCGATCGGGTAGGACGGGTCTGTGAGTAGGGACGAGGGGCAGACGGGACTGGACGTCCCCGTGCCCACCGTCGTGCCCGGACCGCCCCGACCGCGGACGGGCAGGCCACCCCGTCGGGCCACGTCGACCCGGGGGGACTGGCAGGCGGCGGACGCGGCGCCGGTCGCCCGGGTCGCGGTGGACGTGGCGCTGCCGCACCTGGACCGTCCCTTCGACTACCGGGTCCCCACCCATCTCGACGGCGAGGCGCGGCCCGGGGTGCGGGTGCGGGTGCGGTTCGCGGGCAGGCTGGTGGACGGCTACCTGCTGGAGCGGGTCGAGGAGTCCGAGCACACCGGGCGGCTGGCGTGGATCGACAAGGTCGTCTCGCTCGAGCCGGTGCTCACCCCGGAGGTCGCGGCGCTGTGCCGGGCCGTGGCGGACCGCTACGCCGGGGTGTTCGCGGACGTGGTGCGCATGGCGGTGCCGCCGCGCCACGCCCGGGTCGAGGCGGAGGAGCCCCGGGAGCGGGAGGCCGCCGCCGTCGCCCGGCCGGATCCGGCCGGATGGGCCCGCTACCCGCGCGGGCCCGCGTTCCTGGAGGCGCTCGCCGCGGGCAGGCACGCGCACGCGGTGTGGCAGGCGCTGCCGGGGGAGTCCTGGGCGGTGCGGTTCGCCGAGGCGGCCGGGGCGGCGCTCGCGGCGGACCGCGGGGCGATCCTCGTGGTGCCCGACCAGCGTGACGTCGAGACGGCCCACGCCGCGGTCGTCGCGCTGCTGGGGGCGGACGCGGTGGTCGCGCTCACCGCGGAGCTGGGGCCCGCCGAGCGGTACCGGCGGTGGCTCGCGGTGCGGCGCGGGTCGGTCCGGGTGGTGGTCGGCACCCGCTCGGCGGCGTTCGCGCCCGTGGAGCGGGTGGGGCTGCTCGCCGTGTGGGACGACGGGGACGACTCCCACGCCGAACCGCGCGCACCGTACCCCCAGGTCAGGGACGTGCTCATCGCCCGGGCCCATGCCGCGGGGGCCGCGTTGCTGATCGGCGCCCACTCCCGCACGGCCGAGGCGCAGCTGCTCGTCGAGTCGAACTGGGCGGCGGCGATCGTCGCGGACCGGTCGGCGGTGCGGGCGGCCGCGCCCCGCGTCACGGCGATCGGGGAGACCGACACCCAGCTCGCCCGGGACCCGGACGCCCGCGCCGCCCGCATGCCTGCCGTCGCGTTCGAGGCGGCGCGGCAGGCCCTCGGCGCCGGGCACCCCGTCCTCGTGCAGGTGCCGCGGGCCGGGTACCTGCCGTGGCTGTCCTGTGCCCAGTGCCGCGAACCGGCGCGCTGTCGGCACTGCGCCGGGCCGCTGGGGGTGCCGCGCGGCGGGGCGGACGCCGCGCCCCCGACCTGCCGGTGGTGCGGGCGGGCGGACGTGAGCTTCCGCTGCGGCGGGTGCGGCGGCCGTCGGCTGCGCGCGGGGGTCGTGGGGTCGCGGCGGACCGCCGAGGAGCTGGGGCGGGCGTTCCCGCAGGTGGCGGTGCGGACCTCGGGCGGCGGCGCCCCGATCCTCGCCTCGGTGAAGGCGAAGCCGGAGATCGTCGTCGCCACGCCGGGGGCCGAGCCGTGGGTCGAGGGCGGCTACGGCGCGGCCCTGCTGCTCGACGGCTGGGCCATGCTCTCGCGCGCCGACCTGCGGGTGATGGAGGAGGCGCTGCGCCGGTGGCTGGCCGCGTCGGCGCTGGTCAGACCGCATGCGGAGGGCGGTCGGGTGGTGATCGTCGCGGACTCGGGCATCCCGGTGGTGCAGGCGCTGGTGCGGTGGGACCCGGCCGGGTTCGCCGCCGAGGAGCTGGCGTCGCGGGCCGAGGTGGGGTTCCCGCCCGCCGTCCGGATGGCCTCGGTCGAGGGTGTGCCGGGTGCGGTGGCGGAGGTCGTCGACCTGGTGCTGGCGGCCGAGCCGCGGATCGAGGTGCTCGGGCCGGTGGAGGTCGAGGACTCCGCGGAGGGCCACGAGCGGGCGCTGCTGCGGGTGCCGCGCGCGCACGGGCGCGAGCTGGCCCGGCACCTGCACGCGGTGCAGGCCCTGCGCAGCGGCCGGAAGGCGCCGGACCCGGTGCGGGTGCGGCTGGACCCGGCCGAGATCGAGTAGGTGGCAGAATCGGGGGTGTTCGACCGAGGGGAGATCCGTGTCCGTCCAACCCGTCCGCCTGTTCGGTGACCCGGTGCTGCGGGAGGTGGCCGCACCCGTCACGACGTTCGACGCCGAGCTGCGCAAGCTCGTCGCCGACCTCACCGACACGATGCACGACGAGGGCGGCGCCGGCCTCGCCGCGCCGCAGATCGGCGTGGGTCTGCGGGTGTTCACGTTCGCCGTCGACGGGATCGAGGGCCACCTGATCAACCCGACGTGGACGGCGTCGGACGCCGAGGAGCAGCTCGGGCCGGAGGGCTGCCTGTCCATCCCGGGTCTGCAGTGGGACTGCAAGCGGATGGCGAACGTCGTCGCGACCGGGTGGGACGTGCACGGCGAGCCCGTGACGGTCGAGGGCACGGCGAAGCTGGCGCGCGCGATCCAGCACGAGACCGACCACCTCGACGGCGTGCTGTTCATCGCCCGGCTGGACCCGGCCACGCGCAGGCAGGCGATGGCGGAGATCCGCGAGGCCGAGTGGTTCGCCGGGCAGACCGTGAAGGTCAGCCCGCACCCGATGTTCGGCAAGGCCCGATGAGGCTGCTGTTCGCCGGCACCCCCGATCCCGCCGTCCCCGCCCTCCAGGCGCTGCTGGACTCGCCGCGCCACGAGGTCGTCGGGGTGCTGACCAGGCCGGACGCCCCCGCGGGCCGCGGCCGCACGCTGGTCCGCTCACCGATCGGCGCGCTGGCGGACGCCGCGGGGATCCCGGTGTTCACGCCCGCGAAGCCCCGCGACCCGGAGTTCCTGGAGCAGCTGCGCGCACTCGCGCCGGACTGCGTGCCGGTGGTCGCGTACGGGGCGCTGGTGCCGCGCGCGGCGCTGGACGTGCCCCGGCTCGGCTGGGTCAACCTGCACTTCTCGCTGCTGCCCGCGTGGCGGGGCGCCGCGCCGGTGCAGGCGGCGATCAAGCACGGCGACGAGGTCACCGGCGCCACCACCTTCCTGCTGGAGGAGGGCCTCGACACCGGCCCGACCTACGGCGTGGTCACCGAGCCGATCGGCCCCCGGGACACCACCGGTGACCTGCTCGGCAGGCTCGCCCGCTCGGGGGCGACGCTGCTGGCCGCGACGATGGACGGGCTCGAGGACGGCACCCTGCGGGCCGTGCCGCAACCCGCGGACGGCGTCACCCACGCGCCCAAGGTCCTGGTGGCGGACGCCCGGGTGGACTTCGCGACCCCGGCGCTCGCGGTCGACCGGCTGGTCCGCTCGGTCACGCCGGAGCCGGGGGCGTGGTGCACCTTCCGCGAGACCCGGCTCGGCCTCGGCCCGGTCGTCCCGGTGCGCACGGGCGAGATCGAGCTGAAGCCGGGCGAGCTGCACGTCGAGAAGAAGCGGGTGCTGGTCGGAACCACCACGGTCCCGGTCGCCCTGGGCGAGGTCCGCCCCACGGGCAAGCGCGCGATGCCGGCGCCGGACTGGGCGCGCGGAGTGCGGATCACGGAGTCCGACAGCCTGACCTGAGCCCACGTCGCCCCGAGTGATCGTCGGGAGTGGAGCAGGATCCGCGCTCAGCGCGGGTTTCGCTCCAGTCGGCGTGATCACGTCGGGCTCCCGGGCGACCGGCGCGGGTGGGGGTGGGCGGACCTGGGACGATGGAGCGTGGCGGCACCGGTGTGTCGTCCGCGAGCGAGACGACGAGGAGTACGTGTGAGCGAGGCCGACGGCGGACGACCGGAGCGGGACGACCGCGACGATCGGGGCCGGTCCGACCGTCCCCGGGGCGCGGGGGAGCGCCGGGGTTCCGGCTGGTCGGACGACCGCCGAGGCGGGCGGCCGAGCCGGGACTCGCGCGACGACCGGGGCCGCTCCCGGGACGACCGGGGCGGTGGGGACCGCGGCCCGAGCCGCGGCGGCTCCGGGGGCGACCGGGACCGCGGCGGTGCCGGCGGGCCCGGCGGCTACCGGGGTGAGCGGGCCGGGCGGGACGACCGGGGAGGCCGGGACGGCGGTTCCCGCGGCCCGCGAGACGAGCGGGGCGGCCACCGCGGGCCCCGGGACGACCGTGGCGGACCCGATCGCCGCCCGTCGGGGGACGGCGGCCACCGCGGCGCGCGCGACGACCGCCCCCGCGGGGGCTACCGCGACCGTGACGACCGACGGGACGACCGCCCCCGCCCGGACCGCCGTGACGACCGGCCCCGTGACGACCGCCCCCGTGGCGCCGCCCGCGACCGTGACCGCGACCAGCGCAGCCCCGACCGCCGCGACGACCGCCCCCGGGCCGGCTCCGGCGACCGGCGCGGCGGCTACGGCCGCGACGACCGGGGTGGGCGCCGCGACCGCGCCGCGGGCCCGCGCAACGCCGGGCCGCCGCGTCGCAGGCAGGGGCCGAGCACGCCGCCGTCGAGCGACCCGGCCCGCGCGGCCGCGTTCGAGCTGCTCACCGCGGTGCGCGAGCGGGACGCCTACGCCAACCTCGTCTTCCCCAGCATCCTGCGCCGCTACGGCCTGAAGGACCGCGACGCCGCCCTGGCGACCGAGCTGGGCTACGGCACCCTGCGCGCCGCGGGCCAGATGGACGCCGTGATCGAGGCCTGCGCGGACCGCCCGCTGCACCGCGTGGAGCGCCAGCTGGTCGACGCGATGCGCCTGGGCGCCTACCAGATCCTGCGCATGCGGGTGCCCGAGCACGCCGCCGTCGCCACCGCGGTGGACCTGGTGCGGGAGACGGAGGGGTCCCGGTCGTCGGGCTTCGTGAACGCCATCCTGCGCAAGGTCGCCGAGACCGCGCGCGAGAAGGGCGCCGAGGAGTGGCTCGCCGAGCTCGCGCCCAGCGCGGAGGAGGACCCGGTCGGGCGCGCGGCGTTCCTGCACGCCCACCCGAAGTGGATCGCGCAGGCCTTCGTCGACGCCCTCGGCTCGCGCGCCGAGCTCGATGCCGCGCTGGCGGCCGACGACGCCCGCCCCGCCGTCCACCTGCTCGCCAAGCCCGGCGAGATCAGCGCCGAGGAGCTCGCGCTCGTCACCGGCGGCACCGAGGCCCCCTACTCGCCGTACGGGGTGCACCTGGAGCCCGGCTCGGGGGACATCGGCGAGCTCGACGTGATCCGCGAGGGCGTGGCCGCGGTGCAGGACGAGGGCAGCCAGCTCGTGGCGCTCGCGCTGACCCGGGTCCCGGTCGACGGCGACTCCGGCCGCTGGCTCGACCTGTGTGCGGGCCCCGGCGGCAAGGCCGCGCTGCTCGGCGGGATCGCGGCGATGACGGGTGGCCGGGTCGACGCCGTCGAACCGGCCGAGCACCGCGCCGACCTGGTCCGCCGGGCCGTCGACGGGCTGCCGGTCACCGTGCACACCGCGGACGGCCGGGACGCGCCACTCGAGGCGGGCGTCTACGACCGGGTCCTCGTCGACGCCCCGTGCACCGGGCTGGGCGCCTTGCGGCGCAGGCCGGAGTCCCGGTGGCGGCGTAAGCCCGAGGACGTCGCGAACCTGACCAAGCTGCAGCGCGAGCTGTTGCTCGCCGCGTTCCGCCACGTTCGGGTGGGCGGGGTGGTGGCCTACGTCACCTGCTCGCCGCACCTGTCCGAGACGGTGGGTGTGGTCGGCGGGATCGTGCGCCGCAAGGACCTCGGGGTGGCCGTCGAGCACGTGGACGCGCGGGAGTTCCTGCCGGGCGTCCCGGACCTCGGCGACGGGCCGCACGTCCAGCTCTGGCCGCATCGCCACGGCACCGATGCGATGTTCCTGACGCTGCTGCGCCGCACCGCCTGAGCAGCTCTGTGACCTGCATCTCCACCGCCGGTCGGTGCAGCCGGGCGGGGTGCGGCGCGTAGCCTGCGGGGGTGCGTTCCCTGACCGCCCCGACGCCCCTGATCGCGCCCAGCATCCTCGCGGCCGACTTCGCGCGGCTCGCGCAGGAGGCCGAGCGGGTGGCGGGCGCGGACTGGCTGCACGTGGACGTCATGGACGCGCACTTCGTGCCGAACCTGACCCTGGGCCTGCCGGTCGTCGAGTCGCTGCTGAAGGCGACCGACACCCCGCTGGACTGCCATCTGATGATCGACGACCCGGACCGGTGGGCGCCCGGCTACGCCGAGGCGGGGGCGCACAACGTCACGGTGCACGTCGAGGCCGCCCACGACCCGGTGATGGTGGCGAAGGACCTGCGGGCCGCCGGGGCGAAGGCCGGGCTGTCGCTCAAGCCCGGTACGCCGCTGGACCCGTACGTCGAGGTGCTCAAGCACTACGACACGCTGCTCGTGATGAGCGTGGAGCCCGGTTTCGGCGGGCAGAGCTTCATGCCCGAGGTGCTGGACAAGGTGCGCGAGGCGCGCAGGCTCGTCGACACCGGCCACCTCACCCTCATGATCGAGATCGACGGCGGGATCGCGGACTCGACGATCGAGGCGGCGGCCGAGGCCGGCGTCGACTGCTTCGTCGCGGGCTCCGCGGTGTACCGCGCCGAGGACCCCGCCCTGGCCGTCGCCGCACTGCGGGAGAAGGCCGCCGGCGCGCATCCCCGGTGGGCCCATGACGCCTGAGGACGCCATGCGGGAGGCCCTCGCGGCCTCCGTCGCGGTGCACGGTCGCACCAGCCCGAACCCGCCGGTCGGCGCCGTCGTGCTGGATGCGGCGGGCGAGGTCGTGGGCGTCGGCGCCACCCAGCCGCCCGGCGGGCCGCACGCCGAGGTCCTCGCGTTGCGCGCGGCGGGGGAGCGGGCGCGCGGCGGCACCGCCGTCGTCACCCTGGAACCCTGCGCGCACCACGGCCGGACGCCACCCTGCACCGACGCCCTGATCGCGGCGGGCGTCGCGGCCGTGCACGTCGGCGTCGCCGACCCGAACCCCGTCGCCGCCGGGGGTGCCCGGGTGCTGGGCCAGGCGGGCATCGCGGTGACCCACAGCGCGCTCGACGTGGCGGGCGGGCCGCTGCGGGCCTGGCTGCACAGCGTCCGCACCGGGCGTCCGCACGTCACGTGGAAGTTCGCCGCGACGCTCGACGGCCGCAGCGCCGCCGCGGACGGCACGAGCCGGTGGATCACCGGTCCCGAGGCCCGCGCCGAGGTCCACGAGTTCCGTTCGCACGTCGACGCCGTGGTCGTCGGCACCGGGACGGCGCGGGCGGACGATCCGGCCCTCACCGCCCGGTACCCGGACGGCACGGACCGCGAGCGCCAGCCGCTGCGGGTCGTGGTGGGCCACAGTGACCTCCGTACAGGATCCCGACTGGACGCGCCGGACGTGCTACACCTGCGGACACAGTCACCCGACGACGTGCTGAAGGCGCTCGCCGACCGTGGTGTCGTGGACGTCCTGCTGGAGGGCGGCCCCCGGCTCGCGGGCGCGTTCGTGCAGGCCGGGCGGGTCGACCGGGTGCTGGCGTACCTCGCGCCCGCGCTCCTCGGTGCCGGCCCGGCCGCGCTGGGGGACGCGGGGGTGGGAACGATCGGCGACATCGCTCGGTTGCAGGTGGACACGGTCCGCGTCGTGGGCGCGGACGTGCTGGTCGACGCTCGGCCGGCCTGACGGAAGGGACAGGGGATGTTCACGGGGATCGTGGAGGAGGTCGGCGAGATCGTCGACGTCGCGTCCTCCGGCGAGGTGGTCGTCCTGACCGTGCGGGGGCCGCTGGTCTCCTCCGACGCGGGTCACGGCGACTCGATCGCGGTGAACGGCTGCTGTCTCACGGCCGTGGTGCCGGACGGCGGGGACACCTTCCGCCTCGAGCTCGTCCCCGAGACCCTCAAGCGGACCTCGCTCAGCGGGGCCGTCGCGGGCGCGAAGGTCAACCTCGAGCGCGCGCTGGCGGCGAACGGCCGCTTCGGCGGGCACATCGTGCAGGGCCACGTCGACGGGGTCGGCACGCTGCTGACCCGCACCCCCGGCGAGCGGTCGGACGAGGTGCGCTTCAGCCTCCCGGCCGAGCTCGCGAAGTACGTGGTGGAGAAGGGTTCGATCACGGTCGACGGCGTGTCGCTGACCGTGGCCGCCACCGACGGCGACACGTTCACCGTGGCCCTCATCCCGACGACGCTCGCCGACACCACCCTCGGCCTGCGCAGGCCCGGCGATCCCGTCAACCTCGAGGTGGACGTGCTCGCGAAGTACGTGGAGAAGATGACCGCCGGTTACCTCGGCGGCGCTGCCACATCGACGACACCGAAGGACGGTGCGGAGTGACCGAGATCGCTCACCAGGGCGCGGCGCAGGCCGCGGGGCTCTCGGGCGGCTTCGAGAGGATCGAGCGGGCGCTGCGCGACCTCGCCGAGGGCAAGGCCGTCGTGGTGATGGACGACGAGGACCGCGAGAACGAGGGCGACCTGATCTTCGCCGCCGAGAAGGCGACGCCGGAGCTGGTCTCGTTCGTCGTCCGCTACACCTCGGGCTACGTGTGCGTCGCCCTCACCGACTCCGAGTGCGACCGGCTCGACCTGCCGCCGATGCACCACTCCAACGCGGACGCCTACCGCACCGCCTTCACGGTGACGGTGGACGCGAAGGAGGGGATCTCCACCGGGATCTCCGCGGCGGACCGCGCCCACACGATCCGGCTGCTCGCGGCCGCCACGACCCAGCCGTCGGACCTGGTGCGCCCCGGCCACGTCCTGCCGCTGCGGGCCCGCGAGGGCGGCGTCCTGCGCCGCCCCGGGCACACCGAGGCCGCCGTCGACCTGACCCGGATGGCGGGGCTCGCTCCGGCGGGCGCCCTCTGCGAGATCGTCTCCCAGAAGGACGACGGCGAGATGGCCCGCGGCGACGAGCTGCAGGTCTTCGCGGACGACCACGAGCTCACCCTGATCACCATCGCCGACCTGATCGCCTACCGGCGACGCTTCGAGAAGCACGTCCAGCGGATCGCGCAGGCCCGCATCCCCACCGAGCACGGCGAGTTCGTGGCGTTCGGCTACGACTCCCTGCTCGACGGCATCGAGCACATCGCCATGGTGAAGGGGGATGTCGGCACCCCGGAGGGGTCCGGCGAGGACGTGCTGGTCCGGGTGCACTCCGAGTGCCTCACCGGAGACGTCATGGGCTCGATGCGCTGTGACTGCGGGCCCCAGCTCGACGCCGCCTTGGCGGCCGTCGCGGACGAGGGTCGCGGCGTCGTGCTCTACATGCGCGGACACGAGGGCCGGGGGATCGGCCTGCTGCACAAGCTGCAGGCCTACCAGCTGCAGGAGGCGGGCGCGGACACCGTCGACGCCAACCTCGCGATGGGCCTCCCGGCTGACGCCCGGGACTACGGCATCGGCGCGCAGATCCTCTCCGACCTGGGCGTGAAGTCGATGCGCCTGCTCACCAACAACCCGGAGAAGCGCGCCGGGCTGGAGGGCTACGGCCTGCGCATCCTCGAGCGCATCGCGATGCCGATCCGCCCGAACCCGGAGAACCTGCGCTACCTGCGCACGAAGCGGGACCGGATGGGTCACGACCTGCCCGGTCTCGGCGAGAGCGCGGGCCCCGGCAACCTCACCGACGCGCAGGGCTGAGGCCCGGCCGCTCCGTGCACCCGCGGCCCGTCCGGGACGTCCGACGTCCTGAACGGGCCGCTCGTGCACCGTGGGTTCGGACGGGTGGGAGGATGGGACCGTGAGCGGTGAAGGACGGCCCGTGGACGCGGGCGATCTGTCGGGCGCGGCCGGGCTCCGCGTGGGTGTGGTGGCCGCGACCTGGCACGCGGAGATCGTGGATCAGCTGCTCGCGCGGGCACTGGAGACGGTGGAGAAGGCCGGGGCGGTGCCCACCGTGGTCCGGGTCCCGGGCACCATCGAGCTCCCCGTGATCGCCCAGGAGCTCGCCCGCACGCACGACGCGGTGGTGGCCCTGGGCGTCGTCGTGCGCGGGGGCACCCCGCACTTCGAGTACGTCTGCGACTCGGTCACCGCGGGCCTGACCCGCGTCTCCCTCGACGAGAGCACCCCGGTCGGCAACGGCGTGCTCACCACGAACACCCTCGAGCAGGCCGTGGACCGCAGCGGGGCCCCCGGCAGCGCCGAGGACAAGGGCGCCGAGGCCACCGAGGCGGCGCTGCGCACCGCGATCGTGCTCGCCGAGCTCCGGGAGCTCGGGTGACCATGAACGAGACGGCGCGGGTCGAGGCCCCGATCGGACGGGGGCCGGGGGCGGTGACGGTCCGGCCGCGGCTGGCGTCCTGGCTGGGCTGGGTCTCCGCGGTGGTGACGATCGTCGTCTTCGTGGTGATCGCGGTGATCCTGCGGAACACGGCGACGGGCGTGTTCTTCCGGCTCGCCGACCAGGTGGCGATGGTCCTGTTCGGGCTCTTCGTCGCGGCCGGGTGTCTGCTGTTCGCGCGGCCGCG
Source organism: Pseudonocardia oroxyli (assembly GCF_900102195.1). Taxonomy (GTDB): domain Bacteria; phylum Actinomycetota; class Actinomycetes; order Mycobacteriales; family Pseudonocardiaceae; genus Pseudonocardia; species Pseudonocardia oroxyli. The sequence goes on along the minus strand of NZ_FNBE01000003.1, from coordinate 184,636 downwards.
GGTCCGGGCGGACGAGCGTGGCATCGAGGTCCGCAACGTCGGGCTCGCGAAGACCCTGCCCTGGTCGGTGGTCGAGCGGGTCGGGTTCCCGGACGGCGCCTCCTGGGCCCGGCTGGACCTGCCGGACTACGAGTACCTGCCCGTGTTGGCGATCCAGGCGGTGGACCGGCAGCACGCGGTCGACGCGATCCGGAAGGTGCGGGCGCTGCACGCCGCCGCCCACCGCTGACCCCTTTGGGCGACCCCGCCTGACCGCTGGGCTCCCATTCCGCCCGCGTCCCGGCCCGCGCGGTCGGCCGGCCCCACACTCCTCTGGCGCGGAGATCGAACGCAGCGTGACCACGCGCGTGCGGAGAGCTGATCGACCGACTCGGGCAACGGCGCCCGAGGGTGAGGCGGCGGGATGAGTATCGGGCTGGGCGGAACGGACACCCGACACGTCCGGCGGGGTGGTCGCTCCGCCGCCGTGCGCGGGCGGACGCCCGCGACCCCGCCGGAGACGGAGCGCGTCCGGCGGCCCCGGGCGGTGCTCGTCGAGGTGCACGGCACGCTGCTGCGGGTCGAGGCCCTGCGCCGGCGCTTCCGGGAGGTCGGGCGGGCCGAGCACGAGCTCGACATCGTGCTCGCCCGCGCCGCGCGCGACGGCACCGCGCTCGCGCTCACGGGGACCCGCTCGGCCTTCGCCGAGGTCCTGCGGGACGCGCTGCACGCGGTCGGGGGCCCGACGCTGTCCGACGACGCCGCCGCGCACGTCCTCGCCGGCCTGGACACGCTGCCCCGTCACCCGGACGCCGAGCCCGCGCTCGTCGCGTTCGCCCGGTCCCGCGTGCCGGCGTGGGCCCTCGCACACGGTGCGGGGGAGTCGGTCGCGGGCGCCCTGGACGCGACCGGTCTGCGTTCCTTCCTGCGCGGCACCGTGGCGACCGACGACCTCGCCGCCGTGCCCCCGCACCCCGACGCCTTCCACCTGGCCTGCGCCGCCGCCCGGGTCGACCCCGCCACCACGGCCTTCGTGTCCACCCAGCCCTTCCTCGTGCACGGCGCGCAGAAGGCCGGGCTGGTCGGCGCCCTGGTGCTGCGCGAGGGCGAGCGACTGCCCAGCACCGTGACACCGCCCCACGTCACCGCCACCACCCTGCCCGACGCGGCCGCCCGACTCCTCGCCCTCCCGGCCTGACCCGCCCGCCGAGCGTCACCGGAGCGCTCGCGCGTGAACGCTCCCGTCCCCCTCGCGCATCCGTGTCCGACGAGCGTGACGCGAGCGCTGCCGCGGCAACGCTCCTGTCGCGCCCGTCGAGCGTCACGGGAGCGCTCCGCGAAGTGCGCTCCGGTCCCACTCGACGAGTGTCACGGGAGTGTGATCGCAGGTGCGCTCCTGTGTCGCTCGCGTGATCCGTGTCCGACGAGCGTCACCCGAGCGCTCTCGCGGGTGCGCTCCTGTCCCGCTCGCGGGTCAGGCGCCGAGTTGGGGGCGCGAGCGGGTGTCGACGGCCGGGCCGCCGAGGTCGGCGCGGGCGCCCGCTGCGGCGCCGTGGGTGAAACCGCTGCCGGACAGGCTCGGGCGCCGGGCCCGGCCCAGGGTGGGGAAGGCCTCCGCGTACGCCCGGTCCACCTGGGTGCCGCGGTCGGCGAGGACCAGCTCGGCGCCCCCGCCGGGCGTGGTCTGCACCGCCTCGGTCTCGGCGAGCAGCAGCCGCTGGTGCACCTGCGCGGCGAAGCCCTGCAGCCAGGACCGCCGGTAGGCGGCCACGGACTCCCAGGGATCCGGTGGTCGCAGCCGGACGAGCTGGCCCGTGGCCTGCAGCAGCAGCGAGGTGTAGAGCAGCTCGACCCGTTCGCGGTCCGAGGCGAACCCGAACACGGTCACCGCCGCCACCTTGCCCCCGACCGCCCCGTGCATGATCCACCGGCAGCGCAGCGCCGCGGCGATCCAGCCGAGCAGCCGGGCCTTGCCGCCGGAGTACGGGTCCTCCATCGCGACCCGCAGCACGCCGATCGCGTCCCGCCGCGGGTCGCCCGCGCCCAGGCTCGCGGACAGCAGCGCCTCGTCGATCCCGTGTCGCGCCATGAGCTCGACGGCCTTGGCGTTGTAGGTCTCGGCCTCCTCCGGCGTGCCCGCCCGCTCGGCCTTGGCCAACAGCTTGCGGACCCGCTCCAGGCGATCGGTGCGGGCCTCGGTGCCGGGTGAGGTGCCGGGTGAGGTGCCGGGTGAGGTGCCGGGAGTGGTGGCGGTCATGAGGGGCTCCTTCGATCAGGTGTTCGAGGGTCTACCGCACCGCACCGACAGCCTCCGACGGACCCGCATCCACGACCACCCACCGCAGCCCTCCCTCCACAGCATCCGCACGGTAACGAGCCCGGCACCCACAGCGACCACGGGCCCCGGATACACCCTCGCCGTCACCGCCTCGCAGGCACTCCGCGCCACGGACCGTCGGTGCCCGGTTCTACTCTGGGACGCGCCATGCCGGACCCCGCCACCTACCGCCCGGCCCCGGGGACGATCCCCGAGGCCCCCGGCGTGTACCGCTTCTCCGACCCGCAGGGCCGGGTCATCTACGTCGGCAAGGCCAAAAGCCTGCGGCAGCGGCTGAACTCCTACTTCGCGGACATCGCGGGCCTGCACCCGCGCACCCGCCAGATGGTCACCACCGCGGCGCACGTGCAGTGGACGGTCGTCGGCACCGAGGTCGAGGCGCTCCAGCTCGAGTACAACTGGATCAAGGAGTACGACCCGCGGTTCAACGTCCGGTACCGGGACGACAAGACCTACCCGGTGCTGGCCGTGACGATGAACGAGGAGTTCCCGCGGCTGCACGTCTACCGCGGCCCGCGCCGCAAGGGGGTCCGGTACTTCGGCCCGTACGCCCACGCCTGGGCGATCCGCGAGACCCTCGACCTGCTGTTGCGCGTGTTCCCGGCGCGGACCTGCAGCGCCGGGGTGTTCAAGCGGCACGGCCAGATCGGCCGCCCCTGCCTGCTGGGGTACATCGACAAGTGCTCGGCGCCCTGCGTCGGGCGGGTCACCGCGGACGAGCACCGCGGGATCGTCGAGGACTTCGCCGAGTTCCTCTCCGGCCGCACCGACCGCATGGTCCGCGAGCTCGAGCGGCGGATGCAGCAGGCGTCGGAGGACCTGGAGTTCGAGAAGGCCGCCCGCCTGCGAGACGACATCGGCGCGCTCAAGCGGGCCATGGAGCGCCAGGCCGTGGTGCTCGGGGACGGCACGGACGCGGACGTCGTCGCGTTCGCCCAGGACGAGCTGGAGGCCGCCGTCCAGATCTTCCACGTGCGCGGCGGGCGGGTCCGCGGCCAGCGCGGCTGGGTGATCGACAAGACGGACGAGACGCCGGACACCCCCGCGCTCGTCGAGCGGTTCGTGACCCAGTTCTACGGTGACTCCTCCGAGGGCGCGGCCGACCAGCCGGACAACCCCATCCCGCGGGAGATCCTGGTCCCGCAGCTGCCCGCGGACGCCGAGGCCCTGCAGCAGTGGCTCACCGGGCTGCGCGGCTCCCGGGTGAGCCTGCGGGTCCCGCAGCGCGGCGACAAGCGCGCGCTCGCCGAGACCGTCGAGCGGAACGCGAAGGAGGCGTTCACCCAGCACAAGCTGCGCCGCGCGGGCGACCTCACGGCCCGCAGCGCCGCACTGCAGGAGCTGCAGGACGCCCTGGGCCTCGACGAGGCGCCCCTGCGGATCGAGTGCATCGACGTCAGCCACGTGCAGGGCACGAACGTGGTGGCCAGCCTGGTGGTGTTCGAGGACGGTCTGGCCAAGAAGTCCGAGTACCGGCGCTTCGAGGTGCGAGACGGCGCGGAGGGGGGAGACGTCGCGTCCATCGCCGAGGTCGTCCGCCGCCGGTTCAAGCGGTACCTGAGCGAGAACCAGCCGACGCACAGCGACGAGATCGCGCCCGAGCCCGAGTTCGGCGCCAAGGTGCGCACCGGGATCGACCCGACCACCGGCCGTCCCAAGAAGTTCGCCTACGCGCCCAACCTCCTCGTCGTCGACGGCGGGCAGCCGCAGGTCGAGGCGGCGGCGGACGTGCTGGCGGAGCTGGGGATCACCGACGTCGCGCTGTGCGGGCTGGCCAAGCGCCTGGAGGAGGTGTGGCTACCCGCCGACCCGGACCCGGTGATCCTCTCCCGGACCAGCGAGGGGCTCTACCTCCTGCAGCGCGCGCGGGACGAGGCACACCGCTTCGCCATCACCTATCACCGGCAGCGTCGTTCCAAGGGCATGGTCGCCTCCGAGCTCGACGGGGTGCCGGGCCTCGGGCCCGCGCGCAGGCAGGCACTGCTGAAGCACTTCGGGTCCATGAAGAAGCTCAAGGCCGCGGACGTCGACGAGATCGCCGGGCTGCCCGGGTTCGGCAAGCGCACCGCCGAGGCTGTCGTCAGCGCGCTCCAGGGCAGCGCCGGTGAGTGACGCGGGCATCGAGGTCGCCCTGGTCAGCGGCCTGTCGGGCGCCGGGCGCAGCACCGCGGCGAAGGTCCTGGAGGACCTCGGCTGGTTCGTCGTGGACAACCTGCCGCCCGAGCTGATCGCCACCATGGTCGACCTCGGGGCCCGCTCCAGCGGTGAGGTCACCCGGATCGCGGTGGTCATGGACGTCCGCAGCCGGGCCTTCACCCGCGACCTGGCCGCGGTGATCAAGGATCTGGACGCGCGCGGCTACAAGCCGCGGCTGCTGTTCCTGGAGGCCGCGGACGCGGTGCTGGTGCGCCGGTTCGAGGCGAACCGCCGCGGCCACCCGCTGCAGGGGGACGGCAGGCTCGCGGACGGGATCACCGCCGAGCGCGCGCTGCTGCGCCCGCTGCGCGAGGCCGCCGACCTGGTCGTCGACACCTCGACGTTGTCGGTGCACCAGCTGCGCAGCCGGATCGAGCAGGGCTTCGAGACGGGTGCGCCGGAGCCGACCCGGGTCAACCTGCTGTCCTTCGGCTACAAGTACGGCCTGCCGCTCGACGCGGACCTCGTCGTCGACATGCGGTTCCTGCCCAACCCGCACTGGATCCCGGAGCTGCGCGAGCAGACGGGGCGAGACGCGGCGGTGTCGGACTACGTGCTCTCGCAGGAGGGTGCCGAGGAGTTCCTCACCCAGTACCTCGGCCTGTTGTCGCTGGTCGGCGCCGGGTACCGGCGGGAGGGCAAGCGCTATCTCACCGTCGCGGTGGGGTGCACGGGCGGCAAGCACCGCAGCGTGGCCGTCGCGGAGGAGCTGGCGCGGCGGCTGGCCGGTGCCGAGGGGGTGGCGGTGTCGGTGACGCACCGCGACCTGGGCCGCGAATGAGGGCCGTCGCGCTCGGCGGCGGCCACGGGCTGGCCGCCACGCTGACGGCGTTGCGGCGGCTGCCGGAGGTCACGGACGTCACGGCCGTCGTCACGGTGGCGGACGACGGCGGCTCGTCCGGGCGGATCCGCCGCGAGCTGGGCGGCCTGCTGCCGCCCGGGGACCTGCGGATGGCGCTGGCCGCGCTCGCCGACTCCGACCGCTGGGCGGCGCTCGTGCAGCACCGCTTCGGCGGCACGGGGGCGTTGGCGGGGCACGCCGTCGGCAACCTGATGCTGGCCGGCCTGATGGAGACCACCGGCGACCCGGTGGCCGCGCTGGACGCGATGAGCGGCCTGCTCGGCGTCCGCGGGCGGGTGCTGCCGATGAGCACCGTGCCGCTGGACATCGAGGCGGAGGTGAGCGGGCTCGGCGAGCCGGGGGGCCTGCACCGGATCCGCGGCCAGGTCGCCGTGGCGTCGACCCCGGGGCGGGTGGAACGGGTGTGGCTCCACCCGGCGCAGCCCCCGGCGTGCGACCAGGCGGTCGAGGTCATCCGGTCGGCGGACGTCGTGGTGCTCGGGCCGGGCTCGTGGTTCACCTCGGTGCTCCCGCACCTGCTGGTCCCGGCCCTGCACGCGGCGCTGGTGGAGACGGCGGCGCGGCGCGTCGTCGTGCTGAACCTCGCCCCGGAGCCGGGGGAGACCCCGGACTTCAGCCCGGAGCAGCACCTGGCCGTGCTGGCGGCCCATGCCCCCGACCTCCGTCTGCACGCCGTGGTGGCGGACGGGGCGGCGGTAGCGGTACCCCGTCGGCTGCGCCAGGCGGCACGGGCGATGATGGAGGAGGGCGGCCGGGTGCACCTGGCACCGGTCGCGGCGGCGGACCCGCTCGTGCCCAGGCACGAGCCCGCGGCGCTGGCGGTGGCGCTGCGCGAGGTGTTCGTGCAGGTGGAGAACGAGGGGGAGGCGCAGGCATGGCGATGACCGCGGCGGTGAAGGACGAGCTGTCGAGGCTCACCGTGAACAAGCCGTCCTGCCGGAAGGCGGAGGTCGCGTCCCTGCTGCGCTTCGCGGGCGGCCTGCACATCGTCGGCGGGCGGGTCGTGATCGAGGCGGAGGTGGACACCGGCTCGGTCGCGCGGCGGCTGCGCAAGGACATCCACGACCTCTACGGGCACCAGGTCGAGGCGCACGTGATCACCGCGGGCGGGCTGCGCCGGGGGAACCGCTACGTGCTGCGCGTGGTGCGGGACGGCGAGGGCCTGGCCCGGCAGACCGGCCTGCTGGACCAGCGCGGACGTCCGGTGCGCGGGCTGCCGCCCGCCGTCGTGTCCGGGGACCTGGAGGACGCCGAGGCCGCCTGGCGGGGGGCCTTCCTCGCGCACGGCTCGCTGACCGAGCCCGGACGCAGCTCCGCGCTGGAGGTGACCTGCCCGGGCCCGGAGGCCGCGCTGGCGCTCGTCGGCTCGGCGCGGCGGCTCGGGGTCACGGCGAAGGCGCGCGAGGTCCGGGGGGCGGACCGCGTCGTCGTCCGGGACGGGGACGCCATCGGCGTGCTGCTGACCCGGATGGGTGCCCACGAGTGCGTGCTGGCCTGGGAGGAGCGGCGGATGCGCCGCGAGGTCCGGGCCACGGCCAACCGGCTCGCGAACTTCGACGACGCCAACCTGCGCCGCTCGGCCCGCGCCGCGGTGGCCGCGGCCGCCCGGGTCCAGCGGGCCCTGGAGATCCTCGCGGACGACGTGCCCGACCACCTCCTCGCCGCGGGCAGGCTGCGCGCCGAGCACACCCAGGCCTCGCTCGAGGAGCTCGGCCAGCTCGCCGACCCGCCCATGACGAAGGACGCCGTGGCGGGCCGGATCCGCAGGCTGCTGCACATGGCGGACAAGCGGGCCGCCGACCTGGGCATCCCGGACACCGAGTCGGCCGTCACCCCGGAGATGCTGGAAGAGGCGTGATGCGCAGGTCATACGCAGTGACCTGCCAGGGCCTATAGGGTTGGGCCCGTCCGACAGCAACGACCAGTGGAGGTACGCGTGACCGTCCGGGTAGGCGTCAACGGCTTCGGCCGCATCGGCCGCAACTTCTGGCGGGCGGTGGACGCCCAGCGCGCCGCCGGCACCACCGACATCGAGATCGTCGCGGTCAACGACCTCACCGACAACGCGACCCTCGCGCACCTGCTCAAGTACGACTCGATCCTGGGCCGCCTGCCGTACTCGGTGGAGCTCAAGGGCGACGACGAGATCGTGGTCGACGGCAAGCCGCTCAAGGCGCTGGCCTACCGGGATCCGGCGGAGCTGCCGTGGAAGGACCTCGGCGTGGACGTCGTGGTCGAGTCCACCGGCATCTTCACCAAGCGCGAGGGCGCCCAGAAGCACATCGACGCGGGCGCGAAGAAGGTCGTCATCTCGGCGCCGGCCACCGGTGAGGACCTCACCGTGGTCAAGGGCGTGAACGACTCGGCCTACGACGGGTCGCAGAACATCGTCTCGAACGCCTCCTGCACCACCAACTGCCTCGCGCCGCTGGCGAAGGTGCTGGACGACCTGCTGGGGATCGAGAAGGGTCTGATGACCACGATCCACGCCTACACGCAGGACCAGAACCTGCAGGACGGCCCGCACAAGGACCTGCGCCGGGCGCGCGCCGCCGCGATCAACATCGTGCCGACGTCGACCGGTGCCGCGAAGGCGATCTCGCTGGTCCTGCCGCACCTCAAGGGCAAGCTGGACGGCTACGCCCTGCGCGTGCCGATCCCCACGGGCTCGGCCACCGACCTCACGGTCGAGGTGCGCAAGGAGGCCACGGCGGAGGAGATCAACGCGGCGTTCAAGGCGGCCGCCGAGGGTCCGCTGAAGGGCATCCTCAAGTACACCGAGGACCCGATCGTGTCGAGCGACATCGTCACCGACCCGCACTCGACGATCTTCGACGCGGGCCTGACCAAGGTCATCGGCAACCAGGTCAAGGTCGTCGGCTGGTACGACAACGAGTGGGGCTACTCGAACCGGCTCGCCGACATCACGGCGCTGGTGGCGTCCAAGCTGTGAAGACACTCTCCGACCTCGTCGACGAGGGGGTCGCCGGGCAGACCGTGCTGGTGCGCTCGGACCTCAACGTCCCCCTGGACGGCGAGACCATCACGGACGACGGGCGCATCCGCGCGTCCGTGCCCACGATCTCCGAGCTGTCCGGGGCGATGGCGAAGGTCGTCGTCACCGCGCACCTCGGCCGGCCGAAGTCGCCGTCGGACACGCAGTTCTCGCTGGGTCCGGTGGCGGCGCGGCTCGGTGAGCTGCTCGGCGCGCCGGTGAAGCTGGTGCCGCTGGAGGGGCCGCTGCCGAACCTGCACGACGGAGACGTCGTGCTGCTGGAGAACATCCGGTTCGACCCCCGCGAGACCTCGAAGAACGACGACGAGCGCGCCGAGTTCGCCCGTGAGCTGATCGCGCTCACCGGTGCGGAGGCGTTCGTGTCGGACGGCTTCGGCGTCGTCCACCGCAAGCAGGCGTCGGTCTACGACGTGGCGCAGGAGCTCCCGGCCTACGCGGGCGGGCTCGTCCTGTCCGAGGTCGAGGTGCTGCGGAAGCTGACCGAGTCGCCGGAGCGGCCGTACGCGGTCGTCCTGGGCGGGTCGAAGGTCTCGGACAAGCTCGCCGTGATCGAGGCGCTGCTGCCCAAGGTCGACTCGCTGCTCGTCGGCGGCGGGATGTGCTTCACCTTCCTCGCCGCGCAGGGCTACGGCGTCGGGTCGTCGCTGCTCGAGAAGGACCAGATCGACACGTCCCGCACGCTCCTGGAGTCCGGGAAGATCGTGCTGCCGACGGACGTCGTGGTGGCGGACGCCTTCGCGGCGGACGCGAACACCAAGACCGTCCCGGTCGACGGGATCGAGGACGGCTGGATGGGCCTGGACATCGGCCCGGAGTCGGTCGCCGAGTTCGCCGCGGTGCTCGCGGGCGCGAAGACGGTGTTCTGGAACGGGCCGATGGGCGTGTTCGAGCTGGCGCCGTTCGCCGCCGGGACCCGGGGCGTGGCCCGGGCGATCGTCGACGGGGACGCGTTCTCCGTGGTCGGCGGCGGGGACTCGGCCGCCGCGGTGCGGGCCCTGGGCCTGCCCGAGGACGGGTTCTCGCACATCTCGACCGGCGGCGGTGCCTCCCTGGAGTACCTGGAGGGCAAGACCCTGCCCGGAGTGGCGGTGCTCGATGAGTCGTAGGCCCCTGATCGCGGGCAACTGGAAGATGAACCTGAACCACCTCGAGGCCATCGGGCTGGTGCAGAAGATCGCCTTCGCGTTGCCGCTGAAGTACTACGACCACGTGGACGTCGCGGTGATCCCGCCCTTCACGGACATCCGCAGCGTGCAGACCCTGATCGACGGGGACAAGCTCAAGCTCGTCCACGGCGCGCAGGACCTGTCGCCGTACGACTCCGGCGCCTACACCGGGGACATCTCCGGCGCCATGCTGGCGAAGCTCGGCTGCACCTACGTGGTGGTCGGGCACTCGGAGCGTCGGGAGATCCACGGCGAGGACGACCAGGTCGTCAACAGCAAGGTGCACGCCGCGCTCCGGCACGGGCTCAAGCCCATCCTGTGCGTCGGCGAGGGCCTGGACGTCCGGGAGTCCGGCGCCCAGGTCAGCCACACCACCGCGCAGCTGGTGGCGGCGTTGGAGAAGGTCACGCCCGAGCAGATCGCCGAGGTCGTCGTGGCCTACGAGCCGATCTGGGCGATCGGCACAGGGAAGGTCGCCTCCCCGGCGGACGCCCAGGAGGTCTGCCACGCCCTGCGCGAGCAGGTGCGCGAGCTGTACGGCTCCGCCACGGCGGACGGCATCCGGATCCTCTACGGCGGCTCGGTCAAGGCGAAGAACGTCGGCGAGATCGTCGCCGAGGCGGACGTCGACGGCGCACTGGTCGGCGGGGCGAGCCTCGACGGGGACGAGTTCGCGCAGCTCAGCGCGATCGCGGCGGGCGGCCCGCTGCCGTAGTCCTCGGGCTCCGGCGCTCGTGTCGGCGAACGGCGCGTTGGCTCACACCTGGTGAGCGAACGCGCCGTTCGCCGTCTCGGAACCGGGAGGCGGGCTCGACCGTCGACCGGACGGGTAACGGGGCGTGCTGCGGATTCGACCCTCCGGATACGACGGCCGCGGGCGCGGGTAGGCTTGACGTTCCTACCGTCCGTGGGTTTGAGAGGGTGGAATGGTCCTCGCACTTCAGATCGTGCTGATCGTCTCCAGCGTGCTGCTGGTGCTGCTGATCCTGCTGCACCGCGGTCGCGGCGGCGGCCTGTCGAGCCTGTTCGGCGGTGGCGTGCAGTCCAGCCTCTCCGGTTCGTCGGTCGCGGAGAAGAACCTGGACCGGCTCACGCTGTTCACCGCGGCGATCTGGGTCGTGTCGATCATCGGAACCGGCCTGCTGGTGAAGGTCGGGGCCTAGCAGTCGGCGCGACTGCACCCCTCACGGATCTCGAACGAGGAGACACCATGGCGATGTCCGGCGGCAACGCGATCCGCGGAACCCGGGTCGGGGCGGGCCCGATGGGCGAGTCGGAGCGGGGCGAGACCGCGCCGCGCGAACGCATCCCGTACTGGTGCGCGAACGGCCACGAGACCCGTCCGTCCTTCGCGGCCGAGGCCGAGATCCCCGAGTTCTGGGACTGCCCGCGCTGCGGGCTCCCGGCGGGCCGCGAGCAGCAGGCCCCGCCCGCCGCGCCGCGCACCGAGCCCTACAAGACGCACCTCGCCTACGTGAAGGAGCGCCGCAGCGACGAGGACGGCGCCGCGATCCTCGACGAGGCGCTGGCCCGGCTCCGCGCGAACCGCGAGCTCTGACCCGGGCCGGGGTGGGTCAGCCGCCCCGGATGTCCTCCAGGAAGCGGTTCTGCGCGCGCAGGCCCGCCAGCCAGGCGTCGGCGTCCGCTGCGCCGGCGCCCGTCTGGGCCTCGATCCCCGACGAGCAGGGTGATCAGCAGCCGCAGGGGACCGTGAGGGGGTCGGGGTCCGGCAGGCGGAGGCCCGCCGCGCTCTCGACGGGCAGGCCCTCGCGGGCCCAGTACTCGAATCCGCCGAGCATCTCCTTGACCCGGACGCCTGCGCGGGCCAGGGCCAGGGCGGCGCGGGTGGCGCCGTCGCAGCCCGGGCCCCAGCAGTGGACGACCACGGGAACCGACGGGTCCAGCCCGCCCGGGAGCTCCGCCGTCGGCAGGTGCACCGCGCCCGGCACGTGGCCCTGGTCCCACGCCGCCCGGCTGCGGGTGTCCACCAGGACGAAGCCGGGGGCGCCGGTCGCGAGGGCCGCGTGCACGTCCGCCACGTCCGTGTGGAAGGCGAGGCGGGCGGCGAAGTAGGCCGCCGCCTCGGCGGGGGGTGCGGGCGGCACGGCGAGGGGTGCGGTCGTCGTCATGTGCCGCACGTTACGAACACCGAATCGCGAGGAACAGACGGATTCCACGGTGGCACCCGAGATGCGCCGTGGATTCCACGGCTACTCGCTGATCACGCGGACCTTCGCCGCGGCGGCCTTCGCGTTCGCCCGCGCGGTGTCGGTGTCCTCGGCGGCGGCCACGACCACACCCATCCGGCGCGTGGTGAAGCTCTCCGGCTTGCCGAACAGCCGGATGTCCGTGCCCGGCACGGACAGGGCCTCCGCGACGCCCTCGAACGCGACCGCCTTGGCGTCCACCCCGCCGTAGATCACGGCGGAGGCGCCGGGGGAGCGGAGCGAGACGTCCACCGGGAGGCCGAGGATCGCGCGGGCGTGCAGCTCGAACTCCGAGAGCCGCTGGGTGGCGAGGGTGACCAGGCCGGTGTCGTGCGGGCGCGGGCTGACCTCGGAGAACAGCACCTCGTCGCCGCGGACGAACAGCTCCACGCCGAAGATGCCGCGGCCGCCGAGGGCCTCGGTGATCCGACCCGCGACGTCCCGCGCGGCCGCGGCGGCCGCGTCGGACATCGGCTGGGGCTGCCAGGACTCGACGTAGTCGCCCGCCTGCTGGATGTGGCCGACGGGTGCGCAGAAGAACGTTCCCACCGTGCCGTCCAGATCGGCGGCCCGCACCGTCAGCTGGGTGATCTCGTAGTCGAAGTCCACGAACCCCTCGACGATCACCCGGGTGCCCGTCACCCGGCCGCCTGCCCTCGCGTAGTCCCAGGCCGCCTCGACGTCCTCGGGGGTCCGGATCGTCGACTGCCCCTTGCCGGACGACGACATGACGGGCTTGAGCACGCACGGCAGACCGAGGCGGTCGACGGCCGCGCGGACCTCGTCGAGCGTGTCGGCGAACTCGTACGGCGAGGTGGGCAGGCCGAGCTCCTCGGCGGCGAGCCGGCGGATGCCCTCGCGGTCCATGGTCAGCCGGGTGGCCCGGGCGGTCGGGATGACCGTCGCGAGGCCCTCCTGCTCGACCTGCAGGAGGGCGGCGGTCGCGATGGCCTCGATCTCCGGGATGACGTACTGCGGCTGCTCCTGCTCGATGACCGCCCGCAGCGCCACCGGGTCCGTCATGTCGATGGCGTGGGCGCGGTGCGCGACCTGGTGGCCGGGGGCGTCCGGGTAGCGGTCGACGGCGACGACCTCGACACCGAGCCGTTGGAAGGCGATCACGACCTCCTTGCCCAGCTCACCCGCCCCGAGCAGCATGACGCGAGTGGCGGAGGGACTGAGCGGAGTGCCGATGCGCACGGGGCCGGAGTTCATGGGCTCAGCCTAGATAAGCCTTCCGGAGCGTCTCGATGTCCAGCTTGCCGTGCATCTGGAGCATCGCGGCGAAGACGCGGTTCGCCTTCTCGGGATCGGGGTCGCGCATCCACTCGTCGGCCTCCACGGGCACGACCTGCCACGACACGCCGAACCGGTCCTTGAGCCAGCCGCAGGGCTGCTCGGACCCGCCCGCCACGAGCGCGGCGTAGTAGTGGTCGTTCTCCTCGTCCGACTCGACCGGGACCACGAAGGAGACCGCCTCGCTGTGCGGGAACTGCGGACCGCCGTTGAGCCCGGCGAACTCCCGCCCGTCGAGGGTGAACTCCACGTACATGACCTCGCCCGTCGGGCCCGGCGCGCCCTCGGGGTAGTACTGGACGCGGGTGATCCGCGAGTTCGGGAACACCGAGCAGTAGAACTCGGCGGCCTCCCGGGCCTGTCCGTCGAACCAGAGGCAGTTCTGGATGCTCTTCATGCGGGGAGGACCGGCCGCGCGCCGGGTACTCATCGGTGGCGGTGGAATCCACGGCTATTCTCCCGCTGTGCCCACGGAATCCCTGGACGATACGGACTGGCGCCTGCTGGAAGCCCTGCAGCGCGACGGTCGCGCCAGCTACGCCGATCTCGGCAGGCTGGTCGGGCTCTCGCCGAGTGCGGTCACCGAGCGGGTGCGCAGGCTGGAGGACTCGGGCGTGATCACCGGGTACGGCTGCGAGGTCGACGCCGAGAAGCTCGGGCTCCCGATCATGGCGCTCGTCCGGCTGCGCTACCCGAGCGGCAACCATCTGCCGTTCCGGGACCTCCTCGGCACCACACCGGAGATCGTCGAGGCCCACCACGTCACGGGCGAGGACTGCTTCGTGATCACGGTGCGGGCGCGGTCGATGCGCCACCTCGAGGAGGTGACGGGCCGGATCGCGGGGCTGGGCGGGGTCACGACGAGCGTCGTGTACTCCAGCCCGCTCCCGAGGCGGTCGGTGGTGTCGAGCGCGGTGCGGGCCAGCGCCGCCGCGGCCGCCGCGAGCCGTCGCCGCTGACCGCACTGTGGAGCCATAACGCGCGTTCCCGGCCCCGAAAAGCCCATTATGGTTCCACAATGCGCTAATCCGGCCTCGAAAAGCCCGTTATGGTTCCATAATGCGGAGGAGGGTGCGGGGGGAGACGGTGCGGGCGCCGAGGGCGGTCACCAGGCGGATGAGCTCGCGGTCCGCGGTCACCACCGTGACCTCGTCGGGGGACTCGTGCACCAGCTCCACCATCGTCGAGTCCCCGTCCCGCGGGGCGAGCAGGACCTCCAGGTCCTCGGGCACGGCCGCGCCGCGGGCCTCGCCCTCCAGCACCAGGACCACCCGGTCGCCCAGGGCCGCGAGCGCGCCCGACCGCCGGGCCGCGGCGAGCTGTGTGGCGAGGCGTTCCGCCGCGCCCGCGCGGTCCCGCCACCACCCGTCCGGACGGGAGCCGACGACGTTGGCCCCGTCCACGACGAGCAGCATCAGCCCCGGTGCAGGTCGGACGGCAGTTTCGACGCCGCCTCCCGGTCCAGCAGCCACCGCGTGTGCAGCCGCCCCCGCGCCCCGGCCACCGGGATCGCGACCTCACCCGCGCCGCCCAGCGCGAGCGAGACGGCCGCGGCCTTCGCCGACCCGCCCGTGATGATCCAGACCTCCTGGGCCGTGCGGATCGCGGGCAGCGTCAGCGAGACGCGGGTGGGCGGCGGTTTGGGGCAGTTGTAGACCGGCACGACCGTCCGCTCGGTCTCGTAGACGGCCGGGGACTCGGGGAAGATCGAGGCGCAGTGCCCCTCCCCGCCCATGCCGAGCATCAGCACGTCGAACGCGGGGACCTCGCCGTGGTCCTCCGGGCGGGCCTTGCGCGCCAACAGGTCCGCGTACTCCGCGGCGGCCTCGTCGGCCCCCGACGGCCCGTGGCCCACGTCCGCGCCCATCGGGAACACCAGCGACGGGTCGACGTCGACGTGGTCGAGCAGCGCCTCGCGGGCCTGGGTCTCGTTGCGCTCCGGGTGCCCGGCGGGGAGGAAACGCTCGTCCCCCCAGTAGAACTCGATCCGCGACCAGTCCACCGCCGCGCGGGCGGGGGAGTCGCGGATCTGCTCCAGCATCGCGATGCCGACGCCGCCGCCGGTCAGCACGACCCGCGGGATCCCACCCCCCGCCTGCAGGTCGACCAGCTTCGTGACGAGCCGGGCCGCGCACGCCGCGGCCAGGACGTCCGAGTCGGAGTGGATGACGATCTCGGCCATCAGACCTTGACCGCCGACCGGCCGCGGGACACGGCCTCGACGCCCGCGAGCGCCTCGCCGTACGTCTCGTCCGGGTCCAGCCTGCGCAGCTCCTCGGCGATGCAGTCCGGCACGCCGCGGCGCGCGAGGGCGATCATCCGGTCCGGCTGGCCGGGCTGCGACAGCGTGGCCGTCTTCCCGTCCGGACGCGACAGCTCGACCTTGCCCGAGGCGCGGGTGAGCTGCACGAGCGTCATGCCCTGGCCGCCGGCGGCGGGGGAGCGCTTGACCTTGACCCCGAGCCGGGTGGCCAGCCAGCCCGCCAGCAGGTCGGTCGAGGGGGACACCTTCTCCCCGACGACGAGCGCGGACGTGACCTCCTCGTGGGGCGGGAAGTCGAGCGCCGCGGCGAGCAGGGCCCGCCACTGGGTCAGCCGCGTCCAGGTGAGGTCGGTGTCGCCCGCCACGTGGGTGGCGCGGCGCTGCTCGAAGGCCTTGATCGGGTCCTTCGCCGACAGCGCGTCGGTGATGCGGCGCTGGGCCAGCACGCCGATCGGGTCCTCGGCGGGCACCGCGGGCGCCTCGGCGGGCCACCAGGCGACGACCGGGGCGTCCGGCAGCAGGAGCGGCATGACCATGCCCGCACCCGCCTCGCCGCCCGCGAGGGGGCCGTAGCCGCGCAGCACGATCACCTCGCTCGCGCCCGCGTCACCCCCCACGCGGATCTGGGCGTCCAGCCGCGCTGCCGCCCGGCGCGCCCCGCGGGCCAGCACGATCACCCGGCAGGGGTGCTCGTGGCTCGCGGTGTTGGCCGCCTCGATCGCGCTCTCGATGCCCGCACCGTCGTCGGTGACGATCACCAGCGTGAGCACCCGGCCCTGCGCCTGCACACCACCGGACTCGCGCAGCTCGACGAGCTTCTTGTTGACCGCCGAGGTGTTGCTCGACGGGAGGTCGACGATCATCCTCTGCTCCTGCTCGCGCTCACGGCCGACGCCACGTGCGTCCGGTCCGGGCCAGCATCTCGTTGGCCTGTTCGGGCCCCCACGATCCCGCGGGGTACCCGGGCGGGCCCTCCGGGAGCGAGTGCCAGTGCTCGATCACCGGGTCGAGGATCTCCCAGGACCGCTCGACCTCCTCGTTCACCGGGAACAGCGACGGCTCGCCGAGCAGCACGTCGAGGATCAGCCGCTCGTACGCCTCGGGCGAGGCCTCGGTGAACGCCGTGCCGTAGCCGAAGTCCATCGTGACGTCCCGGACCTCCATCTGGCTGCCCGGCACCTTGGACCCGAAGCGCATGGTGATGCCCTCGTCCGGCTGCACCCGGATGACCAGCGCGTTCTGCCCCAGCTCCTCGGTCATCGTGGAGTCGAAGGGCAGGTGCGGCGCCCGCTTGAAGATCACTGCGATCTCGGTGACCCGCCGCCCCAGCCGCTTGCCCGTGCGCAGGTAGAAGGGCACCCCGGCCCACCGGCGGTTCTCGACCTCGAGGGTGATCGCCGCGTACGTCTCGGTGGTGGAGTTCGGGTCGTAGCCCTCCTCCTCCTTGAGGCCGCGGACCAGCTCGCCGCCCTGCCAGCCGCCGGTGTACTGCCCGCGCGCGGTGGTCGCGTCCAGCGGGCCGACGAGCTTGGTCGCGTTCAGGACCTTGATCTTCTCGGTGCGCAGCTCGTCGGAGGAGAAGGACGTCGGCTCCTCCATCGCCGTGAAGGCGAGCAGCTGCAGCAGGTGGTTCTGGATGACGTCCCGGGCCGCGCCGATGCCGTCGTAGTACCCCGCGCGCCCGCCGAGGCCGATGTCCTCGGCCATGGTGATCTGCACGTGGTCGACGTAGTTGCTGTTCCAGATGGGCTCGTAGAGCTGGTTGGCGAAGCGCAGCGCGAGGACGTTCTGCACCGTCTCCTTGCCGAGGTAGTGGTCGATCCGGAAGACCGAGTCCTCGGGGAAGACGTCGTTGACGATCGCGTTGAGCTCCCGCGCCGACGCGAGGTCGTGCCCGAAGGGCTTCTCGATCACCACCCGGCGCCACTGGTCCGCGTTCTGCGCGGACAGCCCGGAGCGGGCGAGCTGCTTGCACACCACCGGGAAGGCCGACGGCGGGATCGACAGGTAGAACGCGTGGTTGCCGTTCGTGCCGCGGACCCGGTCGAGGTCGTGGACGGTCTGCTCGAGCCGGTCGAACGCGTCGTCGTCGTCGAAGGTGCCCTCGACGAACCGGAAGCCCTCGGCCAGCCGGTCCCAGACCTCCTGCCGGAACGGCGTGCGCGAGTGCGCCTTCACCGCGTCGAGGACGATCTGCCCGAAGTCGTCGTTCGACCAGTCCCGGCGGGCGAAGCCGGTCAGCGCGAAGCCCGGGGGGAGCAGCCCGCGGTTGGCGAGGTCGTAGATGGCGGGCATCAGCTTCTTGCGCGACAGGTCCCCGGTCACACCGAAGATCACCAGACCGCACGGGCCCGCGATCCGCGGCAGCCGCTTGTCCCGGGGGTCACGCAGCGGGTTCACCCAGGCCGCCGTATGGGCCGGGATTCCCTTCGTACCGCTGGTCATGGCAGCAAGCCTTCCACTGTTGTCACGGTCTCCGCAGGTCCTGGACCGCGCGAGCGAGCAGGACGAGCCCGGCGACCCGGTCGGCGAGGTGCAGTCGCAGCACGGGCACATCCCGCGCGGCGACCGCGGCAGCGGCGCCGCTCGCCTCGGTCAACGCCAGCCTAGAGCTCTCGGGCCCCGGGTCGGGGACGAGATCATCCGGGGGCTCGCCCGTCACCACGCAGACGGCACCCGGTCGGGGATCGGCGCGCGCGAACGGGGCGAGCACGCCGCGGTGGCGCGGCCCCCACCCGAACGTCACGGGCACGCCGGTGCGGCGGGCCAGCTCACCGCGGAGCACGGCCATCGACGCGTCGTCCGCCGGGTCCAGCCACACGGACAGGGCGAGGTGCCCACCCTCCGGCACGGCGTCGACGAGCGCCTGCAGCGCGTCCCCGGTGGACGGGGCACCGGTCAGCCACGGGCCTGCGTGGACCGTCACCACGCCGTCCGACGCGCGTTCGGGCAGGGCCTCGGGGATCCCGGCGGACCCGGCGACCTCGGCGAACGGGTCGCCGCCGAGCAGCCGGGCGGCGGCCGCGGCCGCGTACTGCCAGAGCAGCAGCTCGGCGCCGAGCGGCCCGCCGGTGGAGATCACCTCGTCCGAGCCGCCGGACCCGGGCTCGTCCGGCTCGGGCTCGAGGGTGGCGGGATCGTCCGGCATCCGGCGCGGTGCGGGGCCCAGCAGCTCGGACAGGTCGTCCGGGGCGGCCGTGGGGTCCTTGGCGGTCGCCGGGGCGAGGGTCGGCCCGGATGGGACACCGTCCTCGCCCGCGTCCCCGCCCTCGCCGTCGAGCAGCACGGGCATCGCCCCCGCCGCCGCGACGAGCATCGCCACCCACTCGGTCAGCGCGGGCGGTGCGAGCCGCCCGTCCAGCCGGACCGCGTCGTTCGCGGACGCCACCAACACGCCCGCGAGCAGCAGGGCGGGGTTCGCCGGGTCGTCACCGGTCAGCAGCTCCACGGCGGCGCGGGCGTCGTCGAGGATCCCGCCGACCGGTGCGCCCGCGAGCCCCGCGGGCACCAGTCCCGGCGCCCCGAGCACGGAGAAGACGGCCGGCACGTCCCGCTCGGTGGTGATCACGACCGAGCCCGCGGCCCGGGCGCGCTCGTCGAGCGGGGACCCGGCCTCGGTCAGCACCACGGTCCGTTCGGCGGCGGCGCGCGGGCCGACCTCGTCGGCGATCGCGTCCGTGAGCAGCTCCTGGACGGCGGCGATCCACGCCGTCCCGCCCTCCGGGTCGGTGATCACCACCACCGTGCCCGTCAGGTCCCCGGCCAGGGCGTGCGAGACCACGCCCGGATCGGGGGAGTCCAGGACCGTGAGGAGATCCACGGAGACGGAGCTTGCGGAGTCGACCATCGACCGGGCGTCGGTACGGACGCCGGCGCGGGCGAGGACCTCGGCGCCGAGCGTCCACCGGCTGTCGCCGACGAGCAGCACCCGGGCGGCGCCGTCCACCCGGAAGGCCTCGCGCAGCGCGTCGATCTGCCCGATCAACGGCCGGGAGGCCCACGGGAGGGCGGCCCAGCCGAGCGCGTCGGCGGCCACCCGGCCCTGCTCGGGTCGCAGGAACGACGGGTCGGCGTCCGTGATCCGGGACGCGACGGTGTCGGCGGCCAGCTGGGCCGCCACCCGCCGCCCCTCGGCGGCGACCCCCGTCCCGGAGCTCGACGGGGTGGACGGGAGACCGCCGCCGAGCTCCACGACCGGGAGCCCGACGGCGGGTCGAGACGTCACGTGCGGGTCGCCTCCGACTAGTCGGCTGTCACTTGCCTGCGGCGTCGAGCTGCCCCTGGACGGACTCCTGCAGCTCCGACCAGGACTTCTCGAACTTCTCGACGCCCTCGTTCTCCAGCACCAGGAACACGTCGGTCAGGTCGATGCCTACCCGCTCCAGCGAGTCGAACACCTCCTGCGCGGCGGGCCCGGTGCCGGTGACCTTGTCGCCCTCGACGACGCCGTGGTCCGCGAACGCGGCCATGGTCTTCTCCGGCATGGTGTTCACGGTGTCCGCGACGACCAGCTCGGTGACGTAGAGGGTGTCCGGGTAGTCCGGGTTCTTGACCCCGGTCGAGGCCCACAGCGGCCGCTGCGGCTTGGCGCCCTGCGCCTCGAGGGCCTTCCAGCGGTCGGAGGAGAAGACCTTCTGGAACGCGTCGTAGGCCAGCCGGGAGTTCGCGACGCCCGCCTTGCCCTTGAGCGCCTTCGCCTCGTCGGTGCCGATGGCGTCCAGCCGCCCGTCGATCTCGGAGTCCACGCGGGACACGAAGAACGACGCGACCGAGGTGAGCGAGGAGACCGCGACGCCGTTCGCCGCGGCCTGCTCGACGCCGTCGAGGTACGCGGCCATGACGGCCTCGTAGCGCTCGACGGAGAAGATCAGCGTGACGTTCACCGACACGCCCTCGGCGAGCGCCCGGGTGATCGCGGGCAGGCCCGCCTCGGTGGCCGGGATCTTCACCAGCAGGTTCGGCCGGGCGACGGCCTTCCACAGGTCCAGCGCCTGCGCGACGGTGGCCTCGGTGTCCCGGGCCAGGGTCGGGTCGACCTCCAGGGAGACCCGGCCGTCGACGCCGCCGGTCTTCTCCCAGACGCCGGAGAAGACGTCACACGCCTGCTGCACGTCCGCGACGGTGACCTCGCGGATGGTGGCCGCGACGTCCGCGCCGCGGGCCGCCAGCTCCCGGACCTGCGCGTCGTACGCCGCGCCGTCCGACAGGGCGGAGGCGAAGATCGTGGGGTTCGTGGTGACCCCGACGACGCTCCACTCGTCGATCAGCTTCGTGAGGTTCCCGGAGGTGATCCGCTCGCGGGAGAGGTCGTCGAGCCAGATCGAGACGCCCGCCTCCGACAGCTGGGCCAGGGCGGCCGACTTGCCGTTGCTGCTCATGTGCACTCCTCTCAGAGCTTGCCGAGGCTCGCGCGGGCGGCGTCGACGACGGCCTCCGGCGTGAACCCGAACTCGCGGAACAGGGTGGCGGCGTCCGCGGAGGCGCCGTAGTGCTCGATGGACACGGGCACGCCCGCGTCTCCGATGAAGCGGTACCAGGGCATCGCGATCCCGGCCTCGACCGAGACCCGCGCCTTGACCGACGGCGGCAGGACGGAGTCCCGGTACGCGGCGTCCTGCTGGTCGAACCACTCGACGCACGGCATGGACACCACGCGGGTGGGAACGCCGTCCGCCTCGAGGGTCTTCCGCGCCTCGACGGCGAGCTGGACCTCCGACCCGGTGGCGATGATCACGACCTGCGGCTCGCCGTCCGTGGCGTCCGCCAGGACGTAGCCGCCCTTCTGCACGCCCTCGTAGGAGGTGCCCTCCAGGGTCGGGACGTTCTGCCGGGTCAGCGCGAGGCCGACCGGGCCCTCCTGCCACTCCAGCGTCGCGCGCCAGGCGTGGGCGGTCTCGTTCGCGTCCGCCGGGCGCAGCATCGACAGGTTCGGGATGGCCCGCAGCGCCGCGAGGTGCTCGATCGGCTGGTGCGTGGGTCCGTCCTCGCCGAGGCCGATGGAGTCGTGCGTCCAGACGAAGACCGCCGCGGACTTCATCAGCGCGCCGAGCCGCACGGCCCCGCGCATGTAGTCCGCGAACTGCAGGAACGTGCCGCCGTAGGGGCGGGTCGGGCCGTGCAGCGAGATGCCGTTGAGGATCGCGCCCATCGCGTGCTCGCGGACGCCGAAGTGCAGCGTGCGGCCGTACGGGTTCGCGTTCCACATCTTCGTGGCCGCGGACTTCGGGCCGAAGCTGTCCGCGCCCTCCATCGTGGTGTTGTTGCTCTCGGCCAGGTCGGCCGAGCCGCCCCACAGCTCCGGCAGCACCGGCGCGAGGGCCTTGAGCACCTCGCCGGAGGCCTTGCGGGTGGCGAGGCCCTTCGGGTCGACGGGCCACTGCGGCAGCGCGTCGGTCCAGCCCTCGGGCAGGGCGTTGGCCAGCAGGCGGTCCCAGAGCTGCTTGCGCTCGGGCTCCCGCATCACCCAGTCGTCGAACGACTTCTGCCAGGCGTCCTTCTTCCCGCCCAGCCGCTCGCCGACGTCCCGGGTGTGGGCCAGCACCTCGTCCTCGACCACGAAGTCCTTGTCCGGGTCGAACCCGAGGACCTTCTTGGTCTCGGCGACCTCCTCGGCGCCCAGCGCCGCGCCGTGCGCCTTGCCGGTGTTCATCTTGGTCGGCGCCGGGAAGCCGATGATGGTGCGGAGCAGGATGAAGGACGGCCGGTCCTTCTCGTCCCGCGCCGCCTCGAGCGCGGCGAGGATGCCGGTGACGTTCTCCCCGCCCTCGACGACCTGGACGTGCCAGCCGTAGGCCTCGTAGCGCTTCGCGGTGTCCTCGGACAGCGCGATCGCGGTGTCGTCCTCGATGGAGATCTTGTTGTCGTCGTAGATCACCGTGAGGTTGCCGAGCTCCTGGCGGCCCGCGAGCGACGACGCCTCGCTGGTCACCCCCTCCTCGATGTCGCCGTCCGAGGCGATGACGTAGATCTGGTGGTCGAAGGGCGAGGAACCCTCGGGGGCGTCCGGGTCGAACAGGCCGCGCTCGCGGCGGGCCGCCATCGCCATGCCGACCGCGGAGGCGAGGCCCTGGCCCAGCGGGCCGGTGGTGATCTCCACACCGTCGGTGTGGCGCCACTCCGGGTGCCCCGGGGTCTTCGAGCCCCACCTCCGCAGCTGCTTGAGGTCCTCGATCTCCAGGCCGTAGCCCGCCAGGAACAGCTGGATGTAGAGGGTGAGGCTGGAGTGGCCCGCCGAGAGGACGAACCGGTCGCGGCCCGGCCAGTCCGGGTTCGCCGGGTCGTGCCGCATGACGCGCTGGAACAGCGTGTAGGCCAGCGGCGCCAGGCTCATCGCGGTGCCCGGGTGGCCGCTGCCGCAGTGCTGCACCGCGTCCGCAGCCAGGACCCGGACGGTGTCGACGGCCCGCTTGTCCAGCTCGGTCCAGTCCGGCGGCACCTCGGCCCGGGTGAGGGCGGCGAAGTCGGGCTCGGTAGAAGACACGGTGCGGAGCTCCTGTCTGCATCGATGGGGGTGTGACGGTTCAGGGAGGACCGCGGGGGCCCGTCCGACTCGACCCCGGACTCTAGTCCGAAGCGGACGCCCGACGCCCGGTTCGGGGAGTTCGGACACGTAGTCCTCACGAACCGGCTACCCCGCGACCCCCTCCGCCACTCCACGAGCTAGCATCGACGCGCTGTAGAAGTACGCTTCCGCAGTCCCACCACTTACGGTCGAGCGAGGTAGCAGCTGGTGAGCACACCCGTGTCACACCGGGGGGCGGCGTCGACCGCTCCGGCGAAACGCGGCGTCGTGGACACGGTTCGGGCGTACGCCGCGCTCACCAAGGCCCGCATCATCGAGCAGCTGCTGGTCGTGACGGTGCCGGCGATGATCCTCGCCGAGCGCGCCATCCCGTCCGTCTGGCTCATCCTGGCCACCCTGGTCGGCGGCACCATGGCCGCGGCGTCGGCGCACGCGCTGAACTGCGTGGTGGACGCGGACATCGACGCGAAGATGAAGCGCACCGCGCGCAGGCCTACGGCCAGGGGCGAGGTGCCGCCGCGGAACGCGCTGGTCTTCGGCCTGGCCCTCGGCGCGTTGTCCGCGGCCTGGCTGTGGCTGACCACCAACCTGCTCTCGGCGATCCTGTCGGTCGCCGCGATCGCCTTCTACGTGCTGGTCTACACGCTGCTGCTCAAGCGGCGGACCTCGCAGAACATCGTCTGGGGCGGCGCCGCGGGCTGCATGCCGGTCGTCATCGGCTGGTCGGCGGTCACCGGCACGGTCGAGTGGCCAGCGCTCGTCATGTTCGGCGTGATCTTCTTCTGGACGCCGCCGCACTTCTGGGCGCTGGCCATGAAGTACAAGGACGACTACGCGGCCGCCGAGGTCCCGATGCTGCCGGTCGTCGCCACCCCGCGGCAGGTGTCGGTGCGGATCGTGGCCTACGCCTGGGTGATGGTCGCCTGGACGCTGCTGCTGGCCCCGGTCACGTCCTGGATCTACGTCGGGTTCGCGCTGGCGGGCGGCCTCTACTTCGTCGTCATGGCGCACCGCCTGCACGCCGGGGTGAAGGCGGGCGAGAACGTCTCCCCGATGAGGCTGTTCCACCTGTCGAACATCTACCTCTGCGGCCTCTTCCTGGCCATCGCGGTCGACGCGGCCATCGGCCTGCCCACCGTCCTCTGACCGTGCGCGGCGATGGTCGCTCCAGCGACGATCGCCGCGCACGAGGGTCATCTCAGCAGGTCCGGGACCTGCCACTCCTCGCCCAGGACGTGGGTCGCGAGGAAGGCGTGGACGGTCTCGTACCAGAGCGCCGCGTGCTGCGGCGTCAGGATCCAGTGGTTCTCGCTGGGGAAGTACAGGAAGCGGTGCGGGTTCGCCTCGGGGTCGGCGACCCGTGACTGCAGGTCCCACCACAGCCGCAGCGCCTCGCCGATCGGGACCCGGTAGTCCTTGTCCCCGTGGACGACCAGCATCGGCGTCCGGATGGCGTCGGCGTGCCGGTCGGGGCTGTTGGCCAGGGCCCGCTCCGGGCTCATCTCCACGCGCCAGTAGTAGGAGAGGTCCGTCGTCGGGCCGAACTGGTCGAGCGACCACAGGCTCGCGTGCGTGACGATCGCCCGGAAGCGGTCCGTGTGGCCCGCGATCCAGTTGGCCATGTAGCCGCCGAAGGAGCCGCCCATCGCGGCCGTGCGGGTGGCGTCGATCTCGGGGAGGGCCTCCGCCGCGTCCTGCAGCGCCATCAGGTCGGTGTAGGGCGCCTCGCCCCACGCGCCCCAGCCGCGCTGCACGAAGTCCTGTCCGTAACCCGTGGACAGCGCCGGGTCGGGGAGCAGGACCGCGTACCCGCGGGCGGCCATCAGCCACGGGTTCCAGCGCCACTGCCAGGTGTTCCAGCTGCCCAGCGGACCGCCGTGCACCCACAGCAGGAGCGGCACGGGGCCCTGCCGGTCGGGGAGGACGAGCCACGCCCGCAGTGGGGCGCCGTCCACCGCGGTCGCGGTGACCTCGGTGAGCGTGCCGGGGAGCACGGGCGGCTCGACCGGCCCGGGCAGCAGGGTCGGCTGCTGGTCGGGGGCCTGGGCGTCGAGCCGGACGGGGGTGGGCGGGCAGTCCACGGCGTTGCGCAGCGCGTAGACCGTGCCCCCGTCCGGCGAGACGACGGCGTTCGAGTAGGCCCCGTGGTCCCCGGTCAGCCGGGTCACCCGGTCGGACTCGAGGTCGATGCGGAACAACGGGGCCCGGCCCCGGTCGTCGGCGGCCACGACCAGGGCGCGGGAGTCCGGCGTCCACGCGACGTCCGCGGGCCGGCGGTCCCACTCCGGCGCCACCGGGCGTGCCTCCCCGCCGGTCAGGGGCAGCAGCACCAGATCGGTCCGCGGGGCCAGCTCGGGGGTGGTCCGCCGGGTCCGCAGCACGACGACGGCGACCCCGTCCGGGCTGACCCACGCCGGCCCGTAGTCGTGGTCGGGGTCCCCGAGCAGCGTGCGGCGGTCCCCGGTCGCGGTGTCGATCGCCTCGACGACGGTCCGCCGGTCACCGCGCGGCAATGCCACGCTCCACGTGGTGAGCACGGTGCGGCCGTCCGGGCTGAGCGTGGCGGCGGCCTCGTCGAGGGCCCGGCCGGGCGCGGGCGTGAGGTCCCGCCAGCCGTCGTCGGTGTGGATCAGCAGGCGGGGCTCGTCCGGGCCGAGGTCGTGGTCCCAGTACCGGATCGGGTAGCCCTCGTGCAGGATCGCCGTGACCGCGCCGTCCTTGCGGGCCTTGCGGCGCGCGGCGTCGTCCGCGTCGGTCACCGCGGCGGGCAGCGTCGGGCTCGTGACCAGCACCGTCCCCGCGTCCCGGGCCACCGCGACGGCCGACACCCCACCCGCCCGGGTGGCCACGCTGCGGGCCTCGCCGCGCGGGGGGAGCGCCCACAGGGAGGACGACTCGGGCGCGTCCTTCGTGTCCGGGTCCTGTCTGCCGGACACGAACAGCAGGTCACCGTCGGGGGTGAAGACCGGCTGCGACTCGCCCTTCTCGCCGCGCGTGAGCCGCCGGGCGGGCTCGCGACCGGCGGGGTCGACCTCCCACAGCGCGGGCCGCCAGGCGGTGCGGTCGGCCGTCAGGGCGGCCGCGGTGGTGACGAGCCGGTGACCGTCCGGGGACAGGGCGAGGCCTGCGACGCGGGGGAGCTCGACGTAGGACTGGAGATCGGTGAAGTCGGGCACGTGACCATGCCTACACCCTCCGTCCGGAGGGGACGGATTCGCCGCGCAACCGGGTTCCGGGAGACCATGGGCGTCGTGCGTACCGAGCAGGAGACCGGGGGACGGGTGTCGTGGGTGGCGACCGCCGCCGTCGCCGCCGCCTTCCTCGTCACGATGATCGGCACCACGATGCCGACACCCCTCTACCCGCTCTACGAGCAGCGGTTCGGGTTCGGCAGTCTCGTGGTCACGGTGGTGTTCGCGACGTACGCGGTGGGCGTCGGGACCGCGCTGGTGGTGCTGGGCGGGCTGTCCGACCGCATCGGGCGTCGACCCGTGCTGCTGCTAGGCCTGGTCTTCGCGCTGCTCAGCTCGCTGGTGTTCCTGATCCCGGTCGAGCCCGCGCTGTTCGTCGGGCGGCTGCTCTCCGGGCTGTCCGCGGGGATCTTCACCGGGACCGCCACCGCGACGATCATCGACCTCGCCCCGCCCACGGGGAAGCGCCGCGCCGGCCTCGTCGCCGCGGTGGTCAACATGCTCGGGCTCGGGTTGGGCCCGGTGCTCGCCGGGCTGTTGGCCCAGGTCGCGCCGCTGCCGCTGGTGCTGACCTACGTCGTGCACGCCGTGCTCGTCGTCCTCGCGGCGGCCGCGCTGGCCGTGGTGCCGGAGACCGTGCGGCCGCGGGGCCTCCGGATCGAGCCCCTGCGCGTCGGCGGGATCCCGCCCGAGGTGCGCGGCGTGTTCGGGTCCGCCGCGGTCGGCGGGTTCGCGGGCTTCGCGGTCCTCGGTCTCTTCACGGCGGTCTCGCCCGCGGTGTTGGCGCAGGTGATGGGGGTGTCCGGGCACCTCGCCGTCGGCGCGACGGTGTTCGGGATGCTCGGCGCGTCGGCGCTCGGCCAGGTCTCCTCCGCGCGGGTCCCGCCGCGGGTGGCGCTGCCGGTCGGCTGCGTGGGGTTGGCCGTCGGGGTGCTGCTGATCGGCACGGGTGTGGCGGTGGCGTCGCTCGTCGTGTTCTGCGTGGGCGCCGTCGTGGCGGGCCTGGGGCAGGGGATGAGCTTCCGCGCGGGCCTCGCCGCGGTCGGGGAGGCGGCGCCGCAGGAGGTGCGCGGGGCCGTGGTGGCCACGTTCTTCCTCGTGCTCTACATCGCGATCTCGGTGCCGGTGATCGCGGTCGGCGCCGCCACCCAGATCGTCGGCCTGGTCCCGACGACGCTCGTCTTCAGCGTCGTCGTCGCGCTGCTGGCCGCGGTGGCGGCCGTCCTGACCCGCCGCGCCGTCCACGACTGACCCCGATCCCGGGACTCGCGGGGCCGCGGCTCAGGCGTGGGCGGGGGTGCGGGGTTCGACGGGGGTGGTCTGCGGGGCCGGGGCGCGCTCGCTGGTGGCCGCCCAGACACCCGCGGCGGCCGCGGTGGTCAGGGCCGCGCCGAGGACGTGGAGGGCCACCAGCAGCTCCGGGACGCCCAGGGCGTACTGGATCCCCCCGAGCGCGCCCTGGGCCAGCACGATCGCGACCAGCAGCGCGAACCGGCGCTTGAGCCGCGCGGGGGCGTGCACCGCCCACAGCGCGAAGCCCAGCCCGACGACCAGCCCGAGGTAGGCGAACAGCAGGTCCGCGTGCAGCTGGGCGAGCAGGGTGACCGGGACGTCCAGCCGGGGGGTGTTCGCGTCCCCCGCGTGCGGGCCCGCCGCGGTGACCAGCGTCCCCGCCACGAGCAGACCCCCGAGCACGACGGTGGAGACGGCGCCCAGGGTCCGCACCGGCCGGGGCACGACGCGGGTCACGGCCCCGCCCGCACGCGCCTCGTCGACCAGCTCGACGGCCAGCCACACCAGCACCGTCGAGGCCAGGAAGTGCGGCATGACGCTCCACCAGGCCAGCCCGGCGAGCACGGTGAACCCGCCGATCACGGCCTGGGCGACCACGCCCAGCGGCATGGCCAGGGCGAGGAGGGTCAACCGCGTCCGGCGGGGCCGGGTGTTCAGCGCGGCCAGGAAGGTGATCCCCGCGACGATCACCAGGAAGATCGACAGCAGCCGGTTGCCGAACTCGATCCACTGCACGAGCGGGGCGATCTCGGGGTGCGGCTCCGGGACGAGCGAGCCGGGGAAGCAGTTCGGCCAGGTCGGGCAGCCGAGCCCGGAGCCCGTGACCCGCACGACCGCCCCGGTCACCATGATCCCCGCCTGGCCGATCAGCGACAGGATCGCGAGCCGCCGCATCCACAGCGGCGAGGTGGCGGGGATTCGCGTCATACTACGCATCGTAGAAGCAGGAGCCCACCGGCGACACCGCCGGGTTCCTACCGGAGCTTCACCGCGCGGACCGCCACCCCACCGGCCACGACGGCCCAGGCGAGCAGCACCAGCACGGGGCCCGCCCCGGGGCCGGTGCCGTCGACCAGCGAGCCCCGCAGCCCCTCGGCCAACGCCCCGGACGGCAGCAGGGCGGCGACCGCGGCGAGGCCCGCGGGCAGCTGGGCCAGGGGGATCACGATCCCGCCGCCGAGCAGCAGCACGAACCAGACGAGGTTGGCCACCGCCAGCACGATGTCCGCGCGCAGGGTGCCGCCCAGCAGGATCCCCAGCGCCCCGAACGCCGCACAGCCGAGCAGCACCGTGACCAGCGCCCACAGCACCCCGCCGAACGTCGGCGTCCAGCCCAGCAGCGCCGCGATCACGCCGAGGACGACCAGCTGCACCGCGACCACGGCCAGCATCGCCGCGAGCCGCCCGGCGACCAGCAGCCAGCGGGGCAGGGCGGTGGCCGCGAGCCTGCGGATCACGCCGTAGCGGCGGTCGAACCCGAGCGCGATGGCCTGGCTGGTGAACGCCGTGGACATCACGGCGAGCGCCAGGATCGACGGGACCACGGAGTTCACCCGCGGCTCCGGCAGCGGGAACACCCGCAGCACCGACAGGCCGACGAGCAGCACGATCGGGATCAGCAGGGTGAGCAGCACGTGTTCGCCGTGCCGCAGCGCCATCCGGGTCTCGGTGCCCGCCTGGACACGGAGCATCCGGCCGAGGGAGCCGCGGCCGGGGGCCGGGGTGAACGTGCCCGCGGGGAACGGGGTCATGAGCGCAGCTCCCGCCCGGTGAGATCGAGGAAGACGTCCTCGAGGCTGCGCCGGGCGACCTGGACGTCGTCGGCCAGGGCGCCCTGGCCCGCGCACCAGCCGGTGATCGCGGAGAGCACCTGGGGGTCGATCCGACCGCGGACGACGTAGCGGCCCGCGACGGTCTCCGCCGCCCGGTAGCCCGGCGGGAGCGCCGCGGCCAGGGCCGTGACGTCCATCCCGGTGCGGGCCCGGAACCGGAGCTCCTGCTCGTCGCCGGTGGAGGTGGTGAGCTCGGCGGGCGTGCCCGCGGCGACGACCGCGCCGTGGTCGACGATCACGACCTGGTCGGCGAGCGCTTCCGCCTCCTCCATCAGGTGCGTGGTGAGCAGCACCGCCACCCCGTCCCGGCGCAGCGCGGCGACGAGGTCCCACACCAGCCGCCGGGCCTGGGGGTCCATGCCCGCGGTCGGCTCGTCGAGGAACACCAGCTCGGGACGGCCGACCAGCGCGCAGGCGAGCGCGAGCCGCTGCTGCTGGCCGCCGGAGAGCCGCTTGTAGGGGGTGCGCGCGGCGGAGTCGAGGCCGAGCACGCCGATCAGCCAGTCCGGGTCCAGCGGATGCGCCGCGCAGGCCGCGACCAGCCGCAGCATCTCGCCCGCCTTCACCCCGGGGTAGGCCCCGCCGCCCTGGGGCATCACGCCGATGCGGGCGCGCAGGCCGTCCGGCCCGCCGGACGGGTCCTCGCCCAGCACCCGGACCTCGCCCGCGTCCGCGTCCTGGAAGCCGGTGCAGATCTCGACGGTGGTGGTCTTGCCCGCGCCGTTGGGCCCGAGCAGGGCGAGCACGGCACCCCGGTCCAGGGTCAGGTCGAGGCCTGCCACGGCGGTGGTGGCGCCGAACCGCTTCACCAGGCCTCGCACCGACAACGCATGCACAACGGGTGAGTCTACGAAGGCGCGCGGATCTCCGCGTCGGGGCCCGACTCAGCACCCGACTCCCGGCGGACGAGCTCGCGCAGGACCACGAGCGCCACCAGCAACATCACCGCGCCGGCCAGGATGGCGAAGGGCAGCTGGTAGGCGCGGAAGTTGAAGTCCGCGCCGGTCGGCGGGACCATCAGCGCGATCACGGCGGACGCCGCGAGGGCGAACCGGCGGTAGCGCGGCATCCCGCGGGTGGCGGCCAGCGGGATCGCCGCCCACAGCAGGTACCACGGGTGCACCACGGGCCCGAGCAGGACGACGGCGCCCAGCCCCACCCCGACGCCCGTGACCGGCTCCACGCGGCCCTTCAGGCACAGCCACAGCAGCCACGCGACGACGGCGGCGATCGCGATCCCGCCGATCCCGCGCGTGATCGCCAGCGTGGTGTCGGTGTGGTCGCCGAGGCCCGCCAGGATCCCGACCTGCCCCGACAGCTGCCCGAGGTCGGTGGACAGCGACATCCAGCTGCGGATCTCGTTGGCCGTGCCCTGGGTGTGGATCCAGCCGAAGCCCAGCCCCGTGCCGAACCCGATGACCAGGTACACGCCGACGGCGACGGCGCCGAGCAGCCCCGCGGCGCGCGCGACGTCCCGGAACCGGCCACCCCACTGCCGGGCCAGGTCCATCCCGACGAACCCGAGCGCCAGCAGCGCGGGCAGCTTCACCGACCCGCCCAGCGTGATCAGCGCCGCCCCCGCGACCCACCGCGCCCACGGCACCGGCGCATCCCCCGGACCGCTCCGACGGTCGACTCTGCGAGCTCCGTCGCTGGGACGAGGGTCGACTCCGCGAGCTCCGCCGCTGGAACGACGGTCGACTCCGCGAGCTCCGCCGCTGGGACGAGGGTCGACTCCGCGAGCTCCGTCTCCGAGCGCCAGATGCAGCCCGGCCAGCAGCAGGCCGATCATCAGCGCCTCGTTGTGGATGCCGCTGACCAGGTGGAACAGCACGAGCGGGTTCGCCGCGCCCAGCCAGAGCGCCAGCCCGGGCTCCATCCCGCAGCGGCGGGCGAGCTTGGGCAGCGCCCACACGATCAGGCCGACGCCGACGAGCGCGAGGGCCCGGTGGGCCAGCACACCGAACACGACGTCGTTGCCGGTCAGCGCGGTGATGCCGCGCCCCACCGCGATGAACAACGGCCCGTACGGCGCCGGGGTGTCCCGCCAGATCGTGGGGATGGTGCGGGTCAGCGGATCGTCGACGCCGAGGGCCTGGGCCGGGCCGAGGACGTACGGGTCCAGGCCGCGAGCCATGATCGCGGACTGCGCGAGGTAGCTGTAGACGTCCTTGGAGAACATCGGCGGCGCCATCGCCAGCGGGATCGCCCACAGGATCCCGGTGCGCCCCAGCGACACCCGGTCCGGCGCGGGCGGGATCGCGCCGCGCGCGGAGAGCATCCGCCCGATCCAGAGCCACGCCAGCACCAGCATGCCCATGCCCGCGTAGGTCAGCGCGATGGCGAGGGTGGCGTTCCGCGCGGGCAGGCCGATCAGGCGCAGCCCGTTGAGCGGGTTCGGGACCGGGAGCGCGCCCGCCCCCAACGACCCGACGGCCATGAGCAGCGCCCCGGTCAGCCCCAGCCTGCGGGCGAGCCGGGCGGGATCGCGCCGCGCCGCCACGGCAGGATCCTGCAGGACGGGCGAGGCCATGCCGTGAGCGTACGGAGCCCGGGTCCAGTGAGCCCGCTCACCCCATGGCGGGGGTGCCTTTGCCGTCCGCGCGGATATAAGCAACACTGGTGTTGTGAAAACAGCCGGACCGACCGAGACCGGGGCGCCGCAGGTGCCCGGGCTCGACCTGTCCGGAGGAACCCGGCGCGCGGTCGCGCGCCTGCTCATGGAGCAGGGCCCGATCACCGCGGCCGAGGTCGCCGCCGAGCTGCACCTGTCCGCCCCCGCGGTGCGCAGGCACCTCGACGCGTTGCTGGCGGACGGCGAGGCCGAGGTCCGGGAGGCCCCGCGCCGCGGCCGCCGCACCCGCGGCCGTCCGGCCAAGCACTTCCTGCTGACGGACGCCGGCCGGGTCCGGTTCGGCCACGGCTACGACGATCTGGCCACCTCGGCGCTGCGCTTCCTCGCCCAGCACGCGGGGGAGCAGGCGGTGGGCGAGTTCGCCCGCACCCGGGTGCGGGACCTGCTCGGCGGGGCCGTCGAGGAGATCCACGCCGCGGGCGGACCGGGGGAGCGGGCCGAGGCCCTCGCCCGGGTCCTCAGCTCCCGCGGCTACGCCGCCGCCGCCCGCGAGGCGGGCGCCGGTGTGCAGCTGTGCCAGCACCACTGCCCGGTGGCCCACGTGGCCGCCGAGTTCCCCGAGCTCTGCGAGGCGGAGACCGAGGCGTTCGCCGAGGTCCTGGGCACGCACGTGCAGCGGCTGGCGACGATCGCACGCGGCGACACCGCGTGCACCACCCACGTACCCCTGATCGCACCCGAACGCGGCCAGGGGCGGCAAGTGACCACCACGTCCCCGAGAGGGAGGCAGCATGACGACCACTCCTGAGGCTCAGCAGGCGCTGACACAGGAGGAGACGCTCGCGACGCTCGGCCGGTACGACTTCGGTTGGGCCGACTCGGACGTCGCCGGGTCCACCGCGCGCCGCGGACTCTCCGCGGACGTGGTGGCGGACATCTCCCGCCTGAAGAACGAGCCCCAGTGGATGCTGGACTTCCGGCTCAAGGCCCTGGACCTCTTCGAGCGCAAGCCCATGCCGCGCTGGGGTTCGGACCTGTCGGGCATCGACTTCGACAACATCAAGTACTTCGTGCGGTCCACGGAGAAGCAGGCCTCCAGCTGGGAGGACCTGCCCGAGGACATCAAGAACACCTACGACAAGCTGGGCATCCCGGAGGCCGAGAAGGCCCGCCTGGTCGCCGGTGTCGCCGCGCAGTACGAGTCCGAGGTCGTCTACCACCAGATCCGCGAGGACCTGGAGGAGCAGGGCGTGATCTTCCTGGACACCGACTCGGGGCTGCGCGAGCACCCGGAGCTGTTCCAGGAGTACTTCGGCTCGGTCATCCCGTCCGGGGACAACAAGTTCTCCGCGCTCAACTCGGCCGTGTGGTCGGGCGGCTCGTTCATCTACGTGCCGAAGGGCGTGCACGTGGAGATCCCGCTGCAGGCCTACTTCCGGATCAACACGGAGAACATGGGCCAGTTCGAGCGCACGCTGATCATCGCGGACGAGGGCTCGTACGTGCACTACGTCGAGGGCTGCACCGCGCCGATCTACAAGTCGGACTCGCTGCACTCGGCCGTCGTCGAGATCGTCGTGAAGAAGAACGCCCGGGTGCGGTACACGACCATCCAGAACTGGTCGAACAACGTCTACAACCTGGTCACCAAGCGCGCCAAGGCCGAGGAGGGCGCGACCATGGAGTGGGTCGACGGCAACCTCGGCTCCAAGGTGACCATGAAGTACCCGGCCGTGATGCTGATGGGCGAGCACGCCAAGGGCGAGGTCCTGTCCATCGCGTTCGCGGGCGAGGGGCAGCACCAGGACGCCGGCGCGAAGATGACGCACCTGGCGCCGAACACGTCGTCGACGATCATCTCGAAGTCGGTGGCGCGCGGCGGCGGGCGGACCTCCTACCGCGGCCTGATCCGGGTCAACCCCCGGGCCAAGAACTCGAAGAGCACGGTGAAGTGCGACGCGCTGCTGGTCGACACGATCAGCCGCTCGGACACCTACCCGTACGTCGACATCCGCACGGACGACGTGCAGATGGGCCACGAGGCCACCGTCTCCAAGGTGTCGGACGACCAGCTCTTCTACCTGATGAGCCGCGGGCTCACCGAGGACGAGGCCATGGCGATGGTCGTGCGCGGGTTCGTCGAGCCCATCGCGCGCGAGCTCCCCATGGAGTACGCCCTCGAGCTGAACCGCCTGATCGAGCTGCAGATGGAGGGTTCGGTCGGATGACCTCGCAGGAAGTCGCCGGTCTGGCGCCCGAGCTCAAGGGCGCCAAGAAGGGCCAGGGCGAGACCCCCGTCCTGTCGGCGGGCGAGCGTTTCACCTCCTACGACGTCGAGGCCTTCGAGGTCCCGAGCGGTCGCGAGGAGAACTGGCGGTTCACCCCGCTCAAGCGCCTCAAGGGCCTGCACGACGGCACCGCCGCGCTCGACGGGCGCGCCACGGTCACCGTCACGGGCGCGTCGGCCGAGACCGTGGGTCGGGACGACCCGCGGATCGGCGAGGCGGGCACCCCGGCCGACCGGGTGGCCGCGCAGGCCTGGTCCGCGTTCGCCGAGGCCACGATCGTCACCCTCGACGGCACCCCCGACCCGGTCACGGTCACGGTCGAGGGCCCCGGCGCGGGTTCGACGGCGGCCGCGCACCTGCAGCTGCGCACCACCACCCACGCCGAGGCCACGGTCGTGCTCGAGCACCGCGGGTCCGGCGTGCTGGCGGACAACCTGGAGATCGTCCTGGCCGATGCGTCGCGCCTCACGGTGGTCGTCACCGAGGAGTGGGCGGACGACGCGGTGCACGTCTCGGCGCAGCACCTGTCGATCGGGCGGGACGCCGTGCTCAAGGTCGTCTCGGTCGCGCTGGGCGGCGACCTCGTCCGGGTCAGCCCGACGGTCACCTACCGCGGCCCCGGCGGGGACGTGGACCTGGTAGGCCTGGGCTACGCGGACGCGGGACAGCACCTGGAGCAGCGGCTCCTCGTGGACCACGCGGTGCCGCAGTGCCGCAGCAACGTGCTCTACAAGAACGCGCTGCAGGGCGAGGGCGCGCACACCGTCTGGATCGGGGACGTGCTGATCCAGGCCGCGGCGGAGAACACCGAGACCTACGAGTTCAACCGCAACCTGGTCCTCACCGAGGGCGCGCGGGCGGACTCGGTGCCGAACCTCGAGATCGAGACCGGCGAGATCATCTCGGCCGGGCACGCCTCGGCCACCGGCCGCTTCGACGACGAGCAGCTGTTCTACCTGCAGAGCCGCGGCATCGACCTGGAGTCGGCCCGCAGGCTCGTCGTGCGGGCGTTCTTCGGCGAGATCCTGCTGCGCATCCCGACCACCACCCTCCCCGAGCTGCGGGCGCGGTTGGAGCAGGCCATCGAGGCCGAGCTCGCCGCGACCGGCGTCTAGTCGACCCACCACTGGAGTACGAAGTGTCCACCCTGGAGATCAAGGACCTGCACGCGTCGGTGACCACCGACGAGGGTCCCAAGCCCATCCTCAAGGGCGTCGACCTCACCGTGAAGGCGGGGGAGACCCACGCGATCATGGGGCCGAACGGCTCCGGCAAGTCCACCCTGGCCTACGCGATCGCGGGCCACCCCAAGTACGAGATCACCTCCGGCGAGGTGCTGCTCGACGGCGAGTCCGTGCTGGACATGACCGTCGACGAGCGGGCCCGGGCGGGCCTGTTCCTCGCCATGCAGTACCCGGTCGAGGTGCCCGGCGTGTCGATGGCGAACTTCCTGCGCTCGGCGGCCACCGCCGTCCGCGGCGAGGCGCCGAAGCTGCGCACCTGGGTCAAGGAGGTCAAGTCCGCGATGTCCGACCTGGACATCTCGGACGAGTTCGCGGACCGCTCCGTGAACGAGGGCTTCTCCGGCGGGGAGAAGAAGCGCCACGAGGTGCTGCAGCTCGCCCTGCTGAACCCGAAGATCGCGATCCTGGACGAGACCGACTCCGGCCTGGACGTCGACGCCCTGCGCGTCGTCTCCGAGGGCGTGAACCGGTTCCGCAACGAGTCCAACGGCGTCCTGCTGATCACGCACTACACGCGGATCCTGCAGCACATCACCCCGGACTTCGTGCACGTCTTCGCCGGTGGCCGGGTCGTCGAGTCCGGCGGTCCGGAGCTGGCGAACGACCTCGAGAAGCACGGCTACGAGCGCTTCGTGAAGGCGCCGGCATGACCGCGGTCCAGGCCCCCTCGGGTCTGGACCTCGCCGCCATCCGCGGCGACTTCCCGATCCTGTCGCGCACCGTCCGCGAGGGTCGTCCGCTCGTCTACCTGGACTCCGGGGCCACCTCCCAGCGGCCCCGGCAGGTGCTCGACGCCGAGCGCACGTTCCTCGAGACGCACAACGCCGCCGTCCACCGCGGCGCCCACCAGCTCGCCGAGGAGGCCACGGACGACTACGAGGCGGCGCGGGCGAAGATCGCGCTGCTCGTGGGGGCCGAGCCCGAGGAGCTGGTGTTCACCAAGAACGCCACCGAGGGCATCAACCTGGTCGCGTACGCGTTCTCCAACGCCTCCATCCGGACCGGCCTGTCGGCGGACTCGGAGCGGTTCGCGCTGGGCCCGGGGGACGAGATCGTCGTCACCGAGCTGGAGCACCACGCCAACCTGGTGCCGTGGCAGGAGCTGTGCCGGCGCACGGAGGCGACCCTGCGCTGGTACGGGATCACGGACGACGGCCGGATCGACCTCGACTCGCTGGAGCTCTCCGAGCGCACACGGGTCGTGGCGTTCGCGCACCAGTCGAACGTCACCGCCGCGATCGCGCCGGTGGCCGAGCTGGTCCGCCGGGCCCGCGAGGTCGGTGCGCTCGTCGTGCTGGACGCCTGCCAGTCCGTGCCGCACATGCCGGTGAACCTCACCGAGCTGGGTGTGGACTTCGCGGCGTTCTCCGGGCACAAGATGCTCGGCCCGTCCGGGGTCGGGGTGCTCTACGGGCGCACCGAGCTGCTCGACGCGATGCCCCCGTTCATCACGGGCGGCTCGATGATCGAGATGGTGCGGATGGAGGGCTCGACCTACGCGCCGCCGCCGCAGAGGTTCGAGGCAGGCGTGCCGATGACCTCCCAGGCGGTGGGCCTGGGCGCGGCCGTGGACTACCTGTCGGCGATCGGCATGGACCGGGTCTTCGCGCACGAGCAGGAGCTCGCCCGCGTGGCCCTGGACACGCTGGGGCAGGTCGAGGGCGTGCGGATCGTCGGGCCGTCCGACCTGACCGACCGCGGCGGCGCCGTGGCGTTCGTGGTGGACGGGGTGCACGCCCACGACGTCGGGCAGGTGCTGGACGACCGGGGCGTCGCCGTGCGGGTGGGTCACCACTGCGCGTGGCCGCTGCACCGGCGGTTCGGAATCGCCGCGACCGTCCGAGCGTCCTTCCACGTGTACACCACGGTGGAGGAGGTGGCCCAGCTCGCCGACGGCGTCCGGGCCGCCCAGAAGTTCTTCGGGGTCTGACATGCAGCTCGAACAGATGTACCAGGAGATCATCCTGGACCACTACCGGCAGCCGCACGGCGCCGGTCTGCGGGACCCGTACGACGCGGAGACCCATCACATCAACCCCACCTGCGGGGACGAGGTGACGCTGCGCGTCAAGCTGGACGGGGACTCCGTGCAGGACGTGTCGTACGAGTCGCTCGGCTGCTCGATCAGCCAGGCGTCCACGTCGGTGCTGACCGACCTGGTCGTCGGCAAGAGCGTCGAGGAGGCGTTCCGGATCCTGGAGTCCTTCCAGGAGATGGCGCAGAGCCGCGGCAAGGTGCCCGGGGACGAGGACGTCATCGGAGACGGGATCGCCTTCGCGGGCGTCTCCAAGTACCCGGCGCGGGTCAAGTGTGCTCTGCTGGGCTGGATGGCGTTCAAGGACGCCGTGGTGCGGGTGAAGGAGGAGGAGACGTCATGACCGAAGAGGTGGTGCGGGGTGCCGCCGGCATGCCGGAGCCCGCTGCGTCGAGCGAGGGTCCCTCGATCGACGACATCGAAGAGGCCATGCGGGACGTCGTGGACCCCGAGCTGGGGATCAACGTCGTCGACCTGGGTCTGGTCTACGGCCTGAAGGTCGAGGACAAGAAGGCGATCATCGACATGACGCTCACGTCCGCGGCCTGCCCGCTGACGGACGTCATCGAGGAGCAGGCCCGCAGCGCCCTCACCGGCCCGAGCAACGGCAGCCTGGTCGAGGACATCGCGATCAACTGGGTCTGGATGCCGCCGTGGGGCCCGGAGAAGATCACCGAGGACGGCCGCGAGCAGCTGCGCGCCTTGGGGTTCCGCGTCTAGGCGCATTATGGATCCATAACGTCGAAACCCGCGCCCAATTCCAGCACTATGGAGCCATAATGCCGGTTTCGGGCCCCGAAAACCGCGTTAAGGTTCCATAGTGCGGAGGGTGTAGGGCTGGAGGTGGCGGTAACCCTTGACCTGCAGCGGGCGTAGGCGCTGGGTGCGGTAGCGGTCGTCCGCGCGCAGTGCCTCGCGCACCTCGCGGTCGACCAGGATGGTGTCCGGCCGGGCGTGGGTGGTGAGCCGGGCGGCGATGTTGACGGTCTCGCCGTAGACGTCTCCGAAGCGGGTGAGCACCTCGCCCGCGGCGAGCCCGATCCGCAGCGGGGGCAGCACCGGCTCGGCGCGCACCCGCTCGTGCAGGGCGACCGCGATCTCGGCGGCCGCCGCCACCGTGTCGGTCACGAACAGCACCTCGTCGCCGACGGTCTTGACGATCCGCCCGCCGCCCCCACCGATGACGTCGGTGGTCACGGCCTCGAACTGGGCGATCATCTCGGCCAGCTCGGCGGGGGAGCGGCGCCGGGTGGTCCGGGTGAAGCCGACCATGTCGGCGAACCCGACGGTCAGCTCGCGCGTGTCGTTCTCGTCGTCGAGCGGGCCGACGACGAACCGGGACACCGCCGCGGCGACGTGGCGGCGCCAGATGTAGGTCTGGGCCCGTTCGAGCAGCGGGAGCAGGTCGCGGGCGGCCGCGAGCGCGTTCTCGGGCTCGGCGCCCTCGGCCCGGTCCGCCACCATCCGCGCCAGCATGCCGACCTGCCAGTCCGCGAGCCGGGACATGGACTGGGCGATCGCCCGGATCACGGTCTCGCGGACGTCGGTGGGCAGCGCCCGGGCGGCCGGGTCGGTCGCGAGCAGGCTCGCGGCCTCGACGTCCCGGTCGGTGAAGTACACGAGATCGTCCGGCACGTCCGGGAAGCCGAGGGACCGCCACAGCCGCAGGGCCTCGTCCTCGGTGACCCCCGCGCGCGCCACCACCTCGCCGCGGGTGTAGCGGCGCGGCCCGTCCAGCACCCGCTCCTCCAGAGCGGTGACCAGCGCGGACGACTCGTCGAGGCGCCGCCGCTCGCCGCGGGCCGCGGCCTCGAGGAACTCCCCGAAGTCCTGCTCCCAGGTCATGAGTGCTCGGTCAGGTGGTGTGCACGATCAGCACGTCGACCCCGGAGCGGCGGGCCACGTCCGACGGCACCGACCCGAGGATGCGGCCGCTGAGCGTGTTCAGGCCCTTGTTGCCGACGACGAGGAGGTCCGCCCGGTGGTTCTCGACGGCCTTGCGCAGCACGTCGGCCGGGGCCCCGTCCTCGGCGACCTTGGTGATCTTCCGCGCGCCGACCGCGGCCGCCCTGTCCTCCGCGGTGCGGAGCACCTCCTCGGCGGGGGTCCAGCCGCGGACCTGGTAGGCCTCGTCGCCGAGCACGTCCTCGGCGTCCGCGGTGTCCTCCCGGGAGGCGGGGGTGTAGGCCGAGACGATCACGAGCTGGGCCTCCGCGTCCCGGGCGACCGCGGCGGCGCGCTCGACGGCGACGTACGAGGTGGACGATCCGTCGGTGCCGACGACGACGGTGGTGTAGGCGGACATCTGCCCTCCGGGGATCGGGTGTGTCGGCAGGTTACCCGGGGGTAGGCGTCGAGCAGCGTCCGGACCGGCCGTGACCTGCGTGGGGTTCACCCGGTGGGGTGGGCGGCGACCCCCAGCGCGGGGCCGACGAGCCGGGCCCGCAGCGGCCAGCTCGCGTGCCGGTAGAGCGCTCCCATCGCGGCGAGCGTGCCGGGCAGGTCGGCACGCGCGGTGAGGTAGGCCCAGCGGTGCCTTTCGGGGAGCCCGAAGAAGACGTCGAAGAAGGCCGGGACCTGGGCGGGCGGCATCCGCAGCAGGGACTCCAGTCCGCGGCGCCGCAGGGCGTGGACGGCGAGCGCCGGGGCGGGCCAGAGCACCCGCCGGGCGGCCGCGACGGCGTCGGGGCGGGTCAGCGCCTCGGCCAGCCGGGGGGCGAGGGTGAGCGCGGTGGCCACG
This sequence comes from Pseudonocardia oroxyli, assembly GCF_900102195.1. Taxonomy (GTDB): domain Bacteria; phylum Actinomycetota; class Actinomycetes; order Mycobacteriales; family Pseudonocardiaceae; genus Pseudonocardia; species Pseudonocardia oroxyli. The sequence continues at coordinate 144,593 of NZ_FNBE01000003.1, read as the reverse complement.
GAGAACCCGGTGGCCGGGTGGACGAGGGGGGTCGCGGCGCCGAAGGCCGGCTCGGAGGGCCGGGCCGGGCCGACGAGACGGCGGGGGGACGGGCTGAGCGGGCCGTCGACCGGGAAGCGGACGCGTTCCGTGCGGGCGTCCGCGGGCGCCGCGATCCCGTGGTGGGCGAGCCGCGCGTGCAGCCGCTCCCGCAGCTCGGGCAGGGGGAGCCCCGGCCGCCGGGCCAGGGACGTCTCCTCCAGCAGCACGGCGCCGCCGCCGAGCGGGACGGCGTAGAGGAACGTCGGCCATCCCGGGCGGCCGTGGTCGGGGCGCCAGTCCATGAACAGCGCCTCGCCGCGGGCGACGAACGGTGCGGCGAGGTCCTCGTCCACCACGACGCCGTAGGCCGTCTGCTCCGCGGCGACGCGGCGCGTGGTGGGCCGGTGGCCGGTCGCGTCGATGACGATCCGGGCGCCGAGGCGGGCCTCCACCTCGCCGAGCCGGGCCCGGTGCAGCGCGACGCCCGCGAGGCCCTCGTCGAGCGCGGCCCGCAGCCCCGCCGTGTCCAGGACCGTGTAGTCCCACCCGAGCGCGTGCTCGCGCCCGGCGACCGCCCGGCCGCGGGAGCGGGAGGCGATCGCGGAGTCGGGGAGCGGGGGGAGCTCGCCGGACCAGGCCGCGAACGTGGACCGCCAGGGGCGCTCCGGCGCGGGATCGGCCAGTGCGGTCCGCAGCCCGACCTTCGCGCACGCCCCCGCCAGCGCCCGGCCCGCGGGTCCCCCGCCCGCCACGAGCACGTCGAGCATCGGGTGCCTCAGCGCCCCGACGCCAGTGCTCCGCCGTCGAGCCGGATGGTCTCGCCGGTGATCCAGCCGGACTCCGCGTCGGAGACCAGGAAACCGACCGCCCGCGCCACGCCCTCGGGCCTGCCGAGGCGCTGCATCGGGTAGCGCTTCGCCACGCCCTCCTCGTCGTGGGCGTAGAGGGCCTCGGCGAACCGCGTCCTGACCACGGCCGGGGCCACCGCGTTCACCCGGATCGCGGGCGCCAGCTGCCCGGCCAGCTCCTGGGTCAGCATGATCAGCGCCGCCTTCGACGCGGCGTACGCGCCGATCGCGCCCGTGGCGCGCAGCCCGGCCATGGACGCGACGTTGACGATCGCGCCGCCGGACTCGGCCATCCCCGCCCGGTACGCGAGCTGCGCGAACCCGAGCGCGGCGACCACGTTGACGTCGAACGTCCTGGTCACGGCGGCCAGGTCGGCGTCGATCAGCGACCCGAACTGGGGGTTGATCCCCGCGTTGTTGACCAGGATCGACAGGTCGCCGAACTCGGCCACCGTCCGCTCGACGGCCTCGGCGCGGGAGTCCGGGTCACCCGCGTTGCCGGCGACGGTCAGCACCCGGCCGCCGAGCGCGGCCGCGGCCGCGGCGAGCTCGGGCTCCTTGCGCCCGGTGATCGTGACGGCGGCGCCGCGCCGCAGCAGCTCCTCGGCGATCGCGTAGCCGATCCCGCGGCTCCCGCCGGTGACGAGGGCGGCCCGGCCGGCCAGCTCGGCGCCTGCTCCGGTGACATCGGTCATGACCGGCACCCTACGGCGCAATCCGGTCGCCCCGGCCCGGTAGCCTGGGGGCGTGATCCAGATCGAGTAGGTCAGACGCGCCCCGTCGTGCGTCCCTGCTCGTGTGCCCACCCTCCTTGGAGTACTGCTGTGATCACCGCCTCCGACCTGGAGCTGCGTGCCGGTTCCCGCATCCTGCTGGCCGGCGCGAACCTGCGCGTGCAGCCCGGCGACCGGATCGGTCTCGTCGGGCGCAACGGCGCGGGCAAGACCACCTCGATGCGCGTGCTGGCGGGCGAGGGCGAGCCCTACGGCGGCCGCGTCACCAGCAACGCGCCGATCGGCTACCTCCCGCAGGACCCGCGCGAGGGCGACCTGTCCGTCACCGCGAAGGACCGGGTGCTCTCCGCCCGCGGGCTGGACGAGCTGCTCCGCAAGCTGGAGAAGGTGCAGCTGCGGATGGCCGAGGTCCTCGACGGGCCGGAGAACGACAAGGCCGTCCGCGAGTACGGGCGCCTGGAGGAGCGGTTCTCCTCCCTCGGCGGGTACGCCGCGGAGTCCGAGGCCGCGCGGATCTGCACGAACCTCGGCCTGCCCGAGCGGGTGCTGCACCAGCAGATGCGGACCCTGTCGGGTGGTCAGCGGCGCCGCGTGGAGCTCGCCCGGATCCTGTTCGCGGCCAGCGACGGCGGGTCCCAGTCCGCCACCACGCTGCTGATCGACGAGCCCACCAACCACCTCGACGCCGACTCGATCACGTGGCTGCGCGGTTTCCTCAAGTCCCACGAGGGCGGGCTCGTGGTCATCAGCCACGACACCGACCTGCTGGCGGACGTGGTGAACAAGGTCTGGTTCCTCGACGCCACCCGCGGCGAGGTCGACCAGTACAACATGGACTGGAAGCGCTACCTCGAGGCGCGCGCCACGGACGAGAAGCGCCGCCGCCGCGAGCGGGCCAACGCGGAGAAGAAGGCCTCGGCCCTGCACGCCCAGGCGGCCAAGATGGGCGCCAAGGCCACCAAGGCGGTCGCGGCCAAGAACATGGCCCGCCGCGCGGACGAGCTGCTGGCCGGGCTGGAGCCCGAGCGGCAGGCGGACCGCGTCGCGAAGATCCGCTTCCCCACGCCCGCCCCGTGCGGCCGCACCCCGCTCACGGCGGAGAACCTGTCCAAGGCCTACGGGTCCCTGGAGGTGTTCACCGGCGTCGACCTGGCGATCGACCGCGGCACGAAGGTCGTGGTGCTGGGCCTCAACGGCGCGGGCAAGACCACGCTGCTGCGCATGCTCGCCGGCACCGAGACGTCGGACTCGGGCGAGGTCGTGGCCGGGCACGGGCTGCGCACCGGCTACTTCGCCCAGGAGCACGACACGCTCGACATGAGCGCCAGCGTCTGGGAGAACATCCGGCACGCCTCGCCGGACTCGCCGGAGCAGCAGCTGCGCACCGTGCTCGGCACGTTCATGTTCTCCGGGGAGCAGCTGGAACAGCCCGCGGGCACGCTGTCCGGCGGCGAGCGCACGCGGCTCGCCATGGCGGGTCTGGTCTCCAGTGCCGCCAACGTGCTGCTGCTCGACGAGCCGACGAACAACCTCGACCCGGCCAGCCGCGAGCAGGTGCTGGACGCGCTGCGCCGCTTCGAGGGCGCCGTCGTGCTCGTCACCCACGACCCCGGCGCCGTCGAGGCCCTGGAGCCGGACAAGGTCATCGTGTTGCCGGACGGGACCGAGGACCACTGGTCCGCCGAGTATCTCGAGCTCGTCCAATTGGCCTGAATCGTCACGATTCGCACGCCTCGTGCTGTGGTCCAGTTCACGTGGATCACCCGTACGCGTGATCCGTTCGGGGGAACCGCTCACCGATCATGCGTGATGTTGCGCTGGCCACATCCCGGCGGTTGGATCATCATGACCTGCACCGACGAGCCGATGGGCGGCTCCGGTGGGGCCGAGGAGGTCAAGAGTCGTGGCCGACCTGAAGAAGGGCGCCCGGATCACGGGGACCCAGCGTGACAAACTCGCCACCGACCTGAAGAAGAAGTACGAGAAGGGGGCGAGCATCCGCGCACTGGCCGAGCAGACGGGCCGGTCGTACGGATTCGTGCACCGCGTGCTGAGCGAGACCGGGGTGACGCTGCGCGGTCGCGGCGGCGCCACCCGCACCAAGAAGAAGTAGCCCTCCGCCGAGGTGCGCCCGCCGGCGTCAGCAGCGTACGGCGGCGGGCCGCGCTACCCGTCCGTCCGCCACGGATTCCCGGTGCCTGTCGCGCCGCGGCGAGCGGGACGGCGCACCATGGTCGAATGGATCGGCCCTTCACCATCATGCGCGCGACGATGCGCGCGGCGGACACCCCGCGGTCCGTGGCCCCCGGGACCGTGCGGCGCATCTGGGGGTTCGCCCATCCCTACCGCGGTCGGCTGCTGGCGTTCCTGCTGCTCACGACCGGGACCGCGGTCATCGGGGTGGTCACCCCGCTGCTCGCCGGCCGGGTCGTCGACACCATCGTCGGCCGGGCGGACGGGGCCGCCCGCCAGGTCGTCGTCCTCGCGCTGACCATCGCCGCCCTGGCCGTGTGCGAGGCGCTCATCGGGCTCGCCGCGCGCTGGTTCTCCTCCCGGATCGGCGAGGGTCTCATCGTGGACCTGCGCACCGCCGTGTTCGGGCACGTGCAGCGGATGCCGGTCGCCTTCTTCACCCGCACCCGCACCGGTGCGCTGGTCAGCAGGCTCAACAGCGACGTCATCGGGGCCCAGTCGGCGATCACGACGACGCTGGCGAGCGTCCTGTCGAACGTCATCCAGCTGACCCTCGCGCTCGCCGTGATGATCGGGCTCGCCTGGCAGGTCACCGTGCTCGCGCTGGTGCTGCTGCCGATCTTCGTGCTGCCCGCCCGCCGGATGGGCAGGCGGATCGCGGACCTGCGCCGCGAGGCGGTCGACCTCAACGCCGGCATGAGCACCCAGATGACCGAGCGGTTCTCGGCGGCGGGCGCCACGCTGGTCAAGCTGTTCGGCCGCCCGCGCGAGGAGGCGGCGGAGTTCACCGCGCGGGCCGAGCATGTGCGGGACATCGGGGTCCGGACGGCGATGGTGTCCCGGGTCTTCGTCACATCGTTGTCGCTGGTCTCCGCCCTGGCGCAGGCGCTGGTCTACGGCCTGGGCGGCTGGCTGGCGGTGACGGGGCGGATCGAGCCCGGCACCGTCGTCACTCTGGCGCTGCTGTTGACCCGGCTCTACACGCCGATGACCGCACTCGCCAACGCCCGCGTGGACGTGATGTCCGCGCTGGTGGCGTTCGAGCGGGTCTTCGAGGTCCTCGACCTCCCGCCGATGATCACCGAGGGCACCCGGGAGCTGCCGCCGGGCCCGGTGTCCGTACGGCTGCGGGACGTGCACTTCTCCTACCCCACGGCGGAGCAGGTGTCGCTGGCCTCGCTGGAGGACGTCGCCGTCCTCGACCGCCGGGCGCCCGGCGAGGTGCTGCACGGGATCTCCCTGGAGGCGCCCGCCGGGTCACTCGTCGCGCTCGTCGGGCCGTCCGGGGCCGGGAAGTCGACGATCGCCGCGCTGCTCCCGCGGCTCTACGACGTCGACTCCGGCGCGGTCGAGCTGGCCGGGACGGACGTGCGGGAGCTGACGTTCGCGTCGCTGCGCCGCACGGTCGGCGTCGTCACCCAGGACGGTCACCTCTTCCACGACACCATCGCCGCCAACCTGCGCTACGCCGCGCCGGAGGCCACGGACGCCGAGCTGCGGGAGGCCGTCGAGCGGGCGCGGCTCGGGGAGGTGCTGGCCCAGCTGCCGGACGGGCTCGACACGGTGGTCGGCGAACGGGGCTACCGGCTCTCCGGCGGGGAGCGCCAGCGGCTGACGATCGCCCGGTTGCTGCTGGCCAGGCCGCCCGTCGTCGTGCTGGACGAGGCCACCGCCCACCTGGACTCGGAGTCCGAGGTCGCCGTCCAGGAGGCCTTGGCGGAGGCCCTCGCCGGTCGCACCGCCATCGTCATCGCCCACCGGCTCTCGACGATCCGGGCGGCCGACCGGATCGCGGTCGTCGAGGCGGGCCGGATCGTGGAGCAGGGGACCCACGAGCAGCTCCTGGCCGCGGGCGGCCGCTACGCCGCCCTGTACCGGACCCAGTTCGCCGCCCCGGTCACCGACGCCTCCTGCGGCCTCCCGGGCTGCGACCACGCTCACACGGTCGGGACGGGGTCGCCCTGACCCGGTCGGCCTACGTTGGGAGCGTGCCCGAACTCGACCGTCGGCACCGCCTCGTCGTCCTGGTGATCTGCTGCTCGAGCCTGTTCGTGGTCAGCATGGACGCCACGATCGTCAACCTGGCGCTGCCCAGCATCCAGACCGACCTCGACGCGTCGGTGACCGCGCTGCAGTGGACCGTGGACGCCTACACCCTCACGTTGGCCTCGCTGCTGCTGCTCGCGGGCTCGACGGCGGACCGCGTGGGGCGGCGGCGGGTCTTCCGGATCGGGCTGCTGCTCTTCGGCGTGGGCTCGCTGCTCTGCAGCATCGCGCCCACCGCGGGGGCGCTCGTCGCCTTCCGGGTGGTCCAGGCGCTGGGTGGGGCCATGCTCAACCCGGTCGCGATGTCGATCATCGTCACCGTGTTCACCGACCCCCGGGAGCGGGCGCGGGCGATCGGGGCGTGGGCGAGCGTGATCGGGCTCAGCATGGCGCTCGGCCCCCTCGTCGGCGGGGCGCTGGTGGACACGGTCGGCTGGCGCTCGATCTTCTGGCTGAACGTCCCGGTCGTGCTGGTGGCCACCGCGGCCGCGACCCGGTGGGTGCCCGAGTCCCGGGCCGCGCACCCGCGCAGGCTGGACCCGGTCGGTCAGCTGCTGGTCACGGTGCTGCTCGGGGGCGCCGTCTTCGCGATCATCGAGGGGCCCGCGCGGGGCTGGGCCTCGCCGTGGGTGCTCGGCGCGGCGGTGCTCGCGGCGGCGGCGCTCGGCGCCCTGGTGCCGTGGGAGCTGCGGCGTGCCGAGCCGCTGATCGACCCGCGCTTCTTCCGCAGCGTCCCGTTCGCGGGCGCGACCGTCGTGGCCGTCTGCGCGTTCGTCTGCCTGTCGGGGTTCCTGTTCGTCAACGCGCTGTACCTGCAGGTCGCCCGCGGGTACTCGCCACTGCACGCCGGGCTGCTCACGCTCCCGATGGCGGCGATGATGGCCGTGCTGCCGAGCGTGTCCGGGCGGCTGGTCGGCAGCCGCGGGACCCGGATCCCGCTGGTCGTGGGCGGGGCCGCGCTGGCGCTGTCCGGGGCGGTGCTGCTGTTCCTGCGCACGGACTCCCCGCTCTGGCTGCCGATCACCGCGTACGTGGTGTTCGGCGTCGGGTTCGGGATGATCAACCCGCCCATCACCACGACGGCCGTGTCCGGCATGCCCGCCGCGCAGGCCGGGGTGGCCTCGGCGGTCGCGTCGACGAGCCGCCAGGTCGGGGCCGCGCTCGGCGTGGCGGTGATCGGATCGCTGGTCACCTCGTCCGTGGTGGGCCCGCTGGGGCCGGGTCTCGCCGCGGCGAGCCACGCGGGGTGGGGCGTGGTCATCGGCTGCGGCGTGGCCGTGGTCGTCCTCGGCGTCCTGACGACGGGGGAGTGGGCGCGCGGTACCGCGCGCCGCTCGGCCGAGCTGATCAGCGCCTGACCGACTGCTCCACCACGTCCAGCACCCCGTCGAGCGCGTCCGCGGGCAGCCCCATCGCCAGGTGGCTGACCAGGCCTTCGAGGACCAGCTCGAGGTACTGGGCGACGACGGCGACCGGCACGTCGTCCCGCAGCGTGCCGTTGGCGGCCTGGCGTTCCAGGCGGTCACGGGTGGCGGCGGTCAGCTCCGCCGAGTGCGCCTGCCAGCGCTTGCGGAAGTCCGGGTCGGTGCGCAGCCGCCGCGAGACCTCGAGCCGGGTGCCCAGCCAGCTGGACTCGTCGCCCGGGTCGGGCTTGCGGGCGGTGGCGAGCAGGTCGCGCATGACCTGGACCAGGCCCTGCTCGGCGACGACGTCCGCCATCCGGGCCGCGTCCTGTTCGGCGAGGGCGAGGAACAGCGCGTCCTTGTCGCGGAAGTAGTGGAAGATCGCGCCGCGGGACAGCCCGGTGCTCTGCTCGAGCCTGCGCACCGTCGCCCCCTCGTAGCCGTAGGCCGCGAAGCAGCGCCGCGCACCGTCGAGGATGTGCTGGCGCCGGGCGGCGAGCTGGTCGGTACTCACGCGGGGCACGGGTCCAGTATCCCGTACGTACGTCTTGTGGCGCACGACATGCCGACGTGGGGTGCGTCGCGCTCGGACGGACACCCGTTATGCGCGGTTCGCGCGCCTTCGGGGGCTCCCGGCGACGAGAAATTGTCGGACCCCGCGGGTAGCGTTCTCGGGCGTGGCACCGGAACCGGGTCAGGCGCTCGACGCCGCACTGTCCGCCCAGGGCACCGAGCCGGGAGAGGCGGATCTCTCGCTCCGCACCCGCGCGGAGGCCGAGGCGTTCGTGGCGTCCGTCTGCTTCAAGCACGGGCCCCCGCGGCTCGTCGGCGTCGAGCTCGAATGGCTGCTGCGCGCCGCAGACCCACCCGATCTGACCGCGATCCTCGCCGGTCTCGGTCCCCATGCCCCCGCCTCCCTCGCCCCGGGCTCGCCCGCCGCGCCGCTGCCCCACGGCTCGCTCGTCACGGTCGAGCCGGGCGGCCAGGTCGAGCTGGCCAGCCCGCCGCTCGCCTCGCTCCGCGCGTTGACCGCCGCGGTCGAGGAGGACACCCGGTCCCTGCACGCAGGCCTCGCCGCGTACGGGTTGACCCCTGAGCCCCGGGCCGCGGATCCCGACCGTCCCGCCCGGCGCCTGCTCGACCTGCCCCGCTACGCGGCCATGGAGCGCGTGTTCGACCGGCAGGGCCCCTACGGCCGCTCCGGCATGTGCTCGACGTCCGCGGTGCAGGTCGCGCTGGACGCGGGGGAACGCGCCCACATCGCGGCCCGGTGGGCCGCGGTCCACGAGCTCGGGCCGGTGCTGCTCGCCGCGTTCGCCAACTCGCCGGTCCTGCACGGCAGGCGCACCGGGTGGAAGTCGAGCCGGTTCGCGGCGTGGCTGGCCTCGGACCCGGCGCGCACGGCCCCGCCCACCGACCTGGACCGGCCGGACCCGGCGCAGGCCTGGGCGGAGCGCGTGGTCGCGACCCCGCTGCTGTGCGTGCGCGGGGAGGGCGAGTGGATCACACCCGTGGGGGTCACGTTCGCGGACTGGATCGCGGGGGCGCTGCCGGGCACCCCGACCACCGCGGACCTGGAGTACCACGTCTCCACCCTCTTCCCGCCGGTCCGCCCGCGCGGGTTCCTCGAGGTCCGCTACGTCGACGGACAGCAGGGCGCGGACTGGGCGCTGCCCGTGGCGGTGCTCGCGGCGCTGACCGCGCGGCCCGCCACGGTCGACCGGGTGCGGGAGCTCTGCGAGCCCGTCCGGGACCGGTGGGTGCAGGCGTGCCGCGTCGGGCTCGAGGACCCCGCGCTCGCCGCCGCGGCACGCGAGGTGTTCGCGCTGGCGCGGGCCGCCCTGCCCGCGCTCGACCCGCCGCCCGCGCTGGCCGCCCGGCTCGCCGCGGTCACCGAGGGGCGGATCGCCGCGGGCCGGTCCCCGGCGGACGAGCCGCTGCCCGGTGAACCCACCGTGCCCGAACTGGTCGAGATCATCCCGTCCCGGACCGAGGGAGCCCGTCGTGAACCTGCGTGACCGTCTCGTGGCGCAGCTGGAGACCGCCCGCCACCGCAGCAGCGTCCTGACCGCGATCGACGACACCGAGCTGGTCGCGCAGCACTCGCCGCTGATGTCCCCGCTGGTCTGGGACCTGGCCCACATCGGGAGCCAGGAGGAGCTCTGGCTGGTGCGAGACGTCGGGGGCCGTGAGGCGCTGCGCCCCGAGATCGACGGGCTGTACGACGCGTTCCAGCACTCGCGGGCCAGCCGCGTCGCGCTGCCGCTGCTCACCCCGGAGGAGGCGCGCGCCTACGTCGCGGAGGTGCGGGAGAAGTCGCTGGACGTGCTGGAGCGGCACCCGCTGACCGGGCGCAGGCTGGAGGAGGCGGGCTTCGCCTTCGGCATGATCGTGCAGCACGAGCAGCAGCACGACGAGACGATGCTCGCCACCCACCAGCTGCGCGTTGGCGGCCCGCTGCTGTCCGCCCCGCCGCCGCCCCCGGGCCGGGCGCTGCCGGCGCGCGAGGTGTACGTCCCGGCGGGGGAGTCGGTGCAGGGCACGTCCACCGAGCCGTGGGCGCTGGACAACGAACGCCCCGCCCACACCGTCAGCCTGCCCGCGTACTGGATCGACACCCACCCGGTGACGAACGCCGAGTTCACCGCGTTCGTCGAGGCGGGCGGGTACCGGGACCCGCGCTGGTGGAGCGTCGTCGGTTTCCAGCACGTCCTGGACGAGGGCCTGGTGGCGCCGCGGTTCTGGTCGCGGGACTCGGGCGGCACGTGGTTCCGGCGGCGGTTCGGCGTGGTCGAGCCCGTGCCGGGGGACGAGCCGGTGATGCACGTGAGCTTCCACGAGGCCGAGGCGTACGCCCGCTGGGTCGGCAAGCGCCTGCCCACCGAGGCGGAGTGGGAGAAGGCGGCCCGCTGGGACCCGGAGGCGGGCCGGTCCCGCCGGTTCCCGTGGGGAGACGGCGACCCCACCCCCGAGCACGCCAACCTGGGGCAGCGGCACCTGCAGCCGGCCCCGGTCGGCGCCTACCCGGCCGGGGCGTCGCCGCTCGGGGTGGAACAGCTGATCGGAGACGTCTGGGAGTGGTGCTCGTCGGGGTGGGAGCCCTACCCGGGGTTCGAGGCCTTCCCGTACCGCGAGTACAGCGAGGTGTTCTTCGGCGGCGACTACAAGGTGCTGCGCGGGGGCTCGTTCGGCACGGACGCCGCAGCCGTCCGCGGCACCTTCCGGAACTGGGACCACCCGATCCGCAGGCAGATCTTCTCGGGCTTCCGCTGCGCGCGGGACGCGTCCGGTGTGTAGGCACCACGCGTGGATCGGTCCGCCGCGCCCGGTGTCCGCGCTGGTCCTGGACCCGCCGCACGGGCTGCTGCGCCAGTCGTACGCGCCCGCGGACATGCGCGGGGGCGGCACCGTGAACGCGGACGGGTTCGGGGTCGGCTGGTACGCCGAGGCCGGTCCTCCGGTGCGCTACCGCTCGGCCCGGCCGATCTGGTCGGACACGGCGTTCGCCTCGGTCGCGGCGGCGTCCTGCCGGGCGATGCTCGGCGCGGTCCGGTCGGCCACGACCGGCATGCCGGTGACCGACACGGCGGCGGCGCCGTTCGCGGCGGACCGCTGGCTGTTCAGCCACAACGGCGTCGTCCGCGGGTGGCCGGACGCGGTGGCGAAGCTCGCCGAGCGGCTCCCGGTCGTCGACCTGCTCACCCTCGACGCCCCGACGGACGCGGCCCTGCTCTGGGCGCTCGTCCGGGATCGGCTCCGGGCGGGGGAGGAGCCCGGCGCGGCGCTCGCGGACACGGTGGCGGCGGTCGCGGCCGCCGCCCCGGGCTCGCGGCTGAACCTGCTGCTCATCGACGGGGAGACGGTCTGGGGCACGGCCTGGGACCACGCCCTGTCGGTGCGCGTCACCGACGAGGAGGCGGAGGTCGCCAGCGAGCCCGTCACCTCCGACGAGCGCTGGCGCCCGGTGCCGGAGGGCCACCTGGTCACCGCAGGCCCCGGCACCCACCACCTCACCCGCATCCGCTGACCGCACCGCACCGCCCGAGTCGTCCGCCGCGGTGTTCGCCACCACCGGTGCCGTTCGCGCCGGTGGGTCTACGCAAGGAGCACGTGATGAACCGCCTGTCCGCGCAGTCGCCCGTCCTCGACGTCCACCTGACCCCCGACCACGCCGAACGCGCGCTGCGGGAGGACGCCCGTGCCGGGCTCACGGCCAGTCCGAAGGAGCTGCCGCCCAAGTACTTCTACGACGCGCGCGGCAGCGAGCTCTTCGAGCGGATCACCGCGCTGCCGGAGTACTACCCGACCCGCACGGAGCGGGCCCTGCTCGAGGAGTCCGTCGCCGCCATCGCCGAGGCGTCCGGCGCGGACACCATCGTCGAGCTCGGGTCGGGGTCGTCGGCCAAGACGCGGCTGCTGCTCGACGCGTTCCGCCCGACCCTGCGCCGCTACGTCCCGCAGGACGTGTCCGAGGCGGCGCTGCGCGGCGCCCTGGACGCGCTCGCCGCCGAGTACCCGGACCTCGAGCTGCACGGCGTGGTCGGCGACTTCACGAAGGACCTCGGGTTCCTGCCCGAACGCGGTACGCGGCTGATCGCCTTCCTCGGCGGGACCATCGGCAACCTGCGCCCCGCCGAGCGCGCGGCGTTCCTCGCGCACGTCCGGTCGGTCCTCCGGCCGGGCGAGCAGCTGTTGCTGGGCACCGGCCTGGTGATCGACGAGCCCACCCTCGTCGCCGCCTACGACGACGCCGAGGGGGTCACCGCCGAGTTCAACCGGAACGTGCTGCACGTGCTCAACCGCGCGCTGGGTGCGGACTTCGACCCGGACGCGTTCGCCCACGTCGCGCTGTGGGACGCCGAGAACTCCTGGATCGAGATGCGATTGCGGGCTGAGCGCGCCATGCGGGTGCGCGTCGCGGAGCTGGACCTGGAGGTGGACTTCGCGGAGGGCGAGGAGCTGCGCACGGAGATCTCGGCGAAGTTCGAGCCCGAGACCGTCCGCGCGATGCTCACGGACGCGGGGTTCGACCTGGTCCGCTGGTGGGCGGACGAGGACCGCCGCTTCGCCCTGAGCCTCGCCACCGCTGTCTGACCCGCCGCCTGACCCGCCCCGCCGACTCTCGCTCTGCGTGATCCATCCACTCCGGATAGCGTTCGCGCATGGGGGTCTCGCGGCGGGATGCGCTCCGGCTCGGGATCGGCACGGCGGCCCTCGGTCTGCTCTCCGGGTGCGCCCTCGACACCAGCGGGGCGCCGGGCGGGACCGGGTCCGGCGCGCTCGTCTTCTACTCGACCCAGCTCTCGACGACCGCGGAGGCCGAGTCCGTCCGCCGTCAGATCCTCACGGGGTTCGACCGGGAGGTGCAGTTCGTCGCCGACTCGTCGGTCACGAAGCTGCTGGACCGGGTGCGGGCCGAGGCGCAGGCCGGGACGTCGAACCTCGGACTGGTCGGCGCGCTGCAGGGCGAGCTCGCGACCCTGCACGCGGAGGGGCTGCTCCGCGACATGACGGACGTCGTGGAGTCCCTCGACGACCGCGGGTTCACCGCCCGGTACCTCGACCTCGCCCGCGTCGACGGCCGCTACGCCTTCGTCCCGTGGATCTCCGCGAGCTACATCATGGCCGCCCGCCGCGAGGCGCTGCCGTTCCTGCCGCCGGGCGCCGACCTCCAGAACCTCACCTACGACCAGGTCCTGGAGTGGTCGCGTGCGGTGCAGCGGGCCACCGGCTCGCCGCGGTTCGGGCTGCCCGCGGGCGAGAGCGGCCTGCTCAAGCGGTTCCTGCAGGGGTACGCCTACCCGAGCTTCACCGGCGGGGTGAACACCACGTTCGCCGGCCCGGACGCCGTCCCGATGTGGGAGTGGCTGCGCGAGATCTGGGCGACGACCAACCCGCAGTCGGTGACCTACGGCTTCATGCAGGAACCGCTGCTCACCGGCGAGGTCTGGATCGCCTGGGACCACGCCGTCCGGCTGGTCGACGCGCTGCAGACCCGGCCGGACGACATCGTCTCGTTCCCCGCGCCCACCGGCCCGCGCGGCCTCGGCTACCTCCCCGTGCTCGGCGGGCTGGCGATCCCCGCGAGCGTCCCCGACCCGCAGCCGTCGATCGACCTCATCCGGCACCTGACCGACCCGGCCCGCGTCTCGACGACGGTGCGGACCGTCGCCTGGTTCCCGCCGCAGAGCCTGGACTCCATCCCCGGCGGCCTGCCCCCGGGCGTCGGGCAGGAGGCGCAGACGCTGCAGCGCATGGTCGAGACGCCCGGGGCGCTGGCGTCGTCGCTGGCCGTCGGCCTGGGCGGGCAGAGCGGCGCCTACGACAAGGTCTTCACCGACACCTTCCGCGCGATCGCGCTCGACGGCGCCGACATCCGCGACACGCTGGCGAACCAGGCGGTGGCGCTGCAGGGTGTGCTGGACACCGCGGGCGCCGCGTGCTGGGCACCCGACCCGCTCGGCCAGGGGGTCTGCCGTGTCGGTTAGCTCGCCGCGGCCGTCGGCGGCCCTGCCCTATCTGCTGCTCCTGCCGAGCGTCGCGTACCTGGTGATCTTCTTCGCCTCCCCGATGGTGCAGGCGTTCGGGCTGGCCTTCACCAGCACGACGGGGGAGTGGGGCCTCACGTCGCTGTCCGCCATGGTCTCCGACGACCGGTTCTGGCCCGCCGTCTGGACGACCCTGATCCTGCTCGTGGTCCTGCTCCCGATCCAGCTCGCGCTGGCCCTGGCGATGTCGATGATCATCACGGGGCGGCTGCGCGGCCGGGGCTTCTGGCTCTACGTCTTCCTGCTGCCGCTGGGCGTCTCCGAGCTCGGCGCGGGCATCCTGTGGTACTCGATCTTCGTGGAGCAGGGCTGGCTGAACACCGTCCTGCAGGGCGTCGGGCTGATCGACCGGCCGGTGATCTGGCTGGACTACCGGGAGCCGTGGCGGGTGATCGGCACGATCGTGGTCGCGGAGGCCTGGCGGTCGACGTCGTTGCTGGTGATCATCCTCGTCGGCGGGCTCCGGCAGATCCCGAAGGACTACCTGGAGGCCGCGGACGTCTTCCACGCCGGGCCCTGGCAGCGGATGCGCCACGTCGTCCTCCCGCTGCTGCGCCCGACGATCCGCACGGCGATGATCGTGCGCGTGGTGCTGGCGTTCGAGGTGTTCGCGACCGTGATCGCGTTGGGCGGCACCGCGACCGACACGCTCGCCACCCAGGCCAACCGCGCCTACACCGAGTTCCAGGACGCCCATCTGGCCTCCGCCTACGGGCTCGTCATCCTCGTCGTCTCGCTGGTGGCGGTGGGGCTGGTCCTCGCCGCCCTCCCCGCGCGCAGGGAGCGCGGCGAATGAGGCGGGTGCTCGGGTACGGCGGCGCCGCCCTGCTCGCCGGGTGGATCCTGGTGCCGATCTGGTTCGTGGTCGTCGGCGCGTTCTCCACGGCGGACTCGGTCTACACGTATCCGCTCGCGCCCTGGCCGGACTGGTCGCTGGAGTCGATGCGGTTCTTCGTGACGTCCGCCGGGGTGCCGCAGGCACTGCTGTCCAGTGTGGTCGTCGCACTGATCACGGGGGTGCTCACGCTCCTGCTCGCCGCCCCCGCCGGATACGCCTTGGCGCGCTTCGTGTTCCCGGGCGCCTCGGCCTACCGCCTGACCGTCCTGGCCACCCGCGCGTTCCCCGTCGTCGTGCTGTCGATCCCGCTCGCCGTGTTCTTCCTGCAGTGGGGGATCTACGACTCGGTGTGGGGCGTCGCGTTCATGCACACCGCGCTGGCGCTGCCGTTCGTGGTGCTGATGGTGGCGGGGGTGTTCGCGGGTGTCCCCGTGGACATCGAGGAGGCCGCGCAGATCTTCGGCTGCTCCCGGTTCGGCGCGTTCCGCCGGGCGGTGGTCCCCAACGCCGCCCCCGGCCTGGCCGCGGCGGGCACGTTCGCGGTGCTGCTGTCCTACAACGAGGTGTTCGCCGCCTCGATCCTCACCCTCCAGGAGCCGACGCTGCCGGTGTTCGTCCTCACCGGACTCACCCAGGCGCCGCTGCCGTTCCGCTACGCGGGCGCGCTGTTCCTGCTGGCGCCCGCCTTCCTGTTCATCCTGCTGATCCGCAGGCGCCTCGTCGGCGTCGGCGGACCCACCTTGCGGTAAGGGGAACCCGTTGTCGGACATCAGGATCTCCGGGCTGACCAAGCGCTATGCGCGCGGCGCCGCACCGGCGGTGAAGGACGTGAGCGTCACCGTCGAGGACGGCGAGTTCTTCGTCCTGCTCGGACCGTCCGGCTGCGGGAAGACGACCCTGCTCCGCGCGATCGCGGGCCTGGAGACCCCGGATACGGGCACCGTCCACCTCGGGGACCGGGACGTCACGGCGCTGCCGCCGCGCCGCCGCGACCTCGCCATGGTCTTCCAGGGCTACGCCGTGTTCCCGCACCTCACGGTGGCCGAGAACATCGGGTTCGGGCTGCGGATGCGCAAGGAGCCCCGCGCCGACGTCGACGCGGCGGTGCGCTACGCCGCCGGGCTCGTCCAGCTCGGCGACTACCTCGACCGCTACCCGAGCGCCCTGTCCGGGGGGCAGCGCCAACGCGTCGCGGTGGCCAGGGCGGTCGCCGTCCGGCCGTCGGTCCTGCTCATGGACGAGCCGCTGTCCAACCTGGACGCCCTGCTGCGGCTGTCCTTCCGGTCCGAGCTCAAGGCGTTGGCCAAGGAGCTGCACACCACCATCGTCTACGTGACCCACGACCAGGTGGAGGCGCTGTCGCTGGGGGACCGCGTCGCCGTCATGCGGGCTGGGGAGATCGTGCAGTGCGGCACGCCCATGGAGGTCTACGACCGCCCGGTCGACCGCTTCGTCGGCGGCTTCCTCGGCACGCCGCCGATGAACATGCTGCCCGGTGAGGTCTTCGGCGGCCGCGGCGTGGCCGGGATCCGGGCCGAGAACATCGAGGCCTCCACGACGGAGCGGGCGGGGGCGCTGGCCGGCCGGGTCCGGCTCGTCGAGCCGCTGGGGTCGCAGCTGCTGGTCACCGTGGCGGCGGGGGAGCAGGACGTGAAGATCCTCACGCCCACGGACTTCCCGGCGGGCGACGGGGCGGACGTGTGGCTGTCCGTCGCGCCCGAGCGGATCCGCTGGTTCGACGCCGACACGGAGCGTGCACTCGCGGGCTGATCTGCGTGATCGCTCTGTCTGCTGTGGAGCGCGGTCGGCCGGGCGGCGGGTCCATCCCGCCGTGCCGACCCCGGTCCGGTCGGTCCCGGTCCGTCCGGTGACTCGGCTGTCCGGCGTAACGGGCCTTCGTCGATCCCGATGAAGCTCGCAGCGGGTGGTTGAGATCGAACTCACTCGTTGTTACTGTGGAGTTAAGTACCTCGTGAACCGATAGGGCGTTGCCAAACGTCGGAAGGAAGCGCATCCCGTGAGTACGGAGACCGGCCACCCCACGTCGCACGGAACCACCCTCACGGACACCGCCCTCGGCGACCTCGCCGCGGACGTGTTGCGCGCCAACGACATGGGCGGCTGGACCAAGGCCGCCCCGCTGCTGTACCCGCACCAGTGGAGCTGGGACAGCGCCTTCGTCGCGATCGGGTGGGCGCAGGTCGACGTGCGCCGGGCGATGACCGAGCAGCAGCGGCTGTTCGAGGCCCAGTGGGCGAACGGCATGGTCCCGCAGATCGTGTTCAACCCGCTCGCGGGCCCGGACTCGTACTTCCCGGACCCCGCCCGGTGGGCGGTCGAGGTGTCCCCGGACGCGCCGGTCGGCGTCGCCGAGACCAGCGGGATCTGCCAGCCGCCCGTGCACGCGATCGCCGTGGCGCGGATCTGGGAGGTCGCCGCCGGGACCGAGGCCGAGGCGGACGTCCGCGCGGAGATCCGCACCCTGTTCCCGAAGCTGATGGCCTGGCACCGCTACCTGGCCGAGCACCGCGACCCCTCCGGCTCCGGGCTCGTCACGACGTACCACCCGTGGGAGGGCATCGACAACTCCCCGCGATGGGACGCGGTGCTGGAGCGGCTCGAGGTCGGGGACGTGCCCGCCTACGTCCGCCGGGACCTGTCCCACGTGGCGGACGCGGGCCAGCGCCCGTCGAACGACGCGTACGACCGCTTCCTCTGGCTGCTCGAGCTGCTCAAGCGCCACCGCTACGACGACGCCGCGATCCACCGCTCCTACCCCTTCCTGGTCAAGGACGTGTTCCTGACGTCCGTGCTCGTCATGGCCAACCAGGCGCTGCTCGGGCTGGCGGACGCGGTGGGTGCCACCTCCTCGGCCCGCGCCGAGATCGAGTCCTGGATCGCCCGCGGGCGATCCGGCATCGCGTCCACCGTGGACACCGAGACCGGCCTGGCCTACGACCTGGACCTGGGCACCGGCACCCCGGTCGAGATCCGCACCTTCGCGGGCCTCTGCCCGCTGCTCGACGCCGAGAGCGGCGACCGCGACCGGGCCCTGAAGAACCTCGACTCCGAGGCCTTCGCCGGCCACCCGGACCTGCGCTGGGCCATGGTCCCGAGCACCAGCCCGCTGGAGGAGTGCTTCGACCCGCGCAACTACTGGCGCGGCCCGGTCTGGCCGATCGTCAACTGGCTCTACTGGCGCGGCCTGCGAGACGGCGGCGACCTCGTCCGCGCGGACGCCCTGCGTGAGGCGAGCCTGGACTCGCTGCGGCACGTCGGCTTCGCGGAGTACTTCCACCCCGTGACCGGCGAAGCCCTCGGTTCGGCGATGCAGTCCTGGACCGCCGCCGTAGCCCTCGACTGGCTGGCCTCCTAGCAACGGTCGGCCCGGGCGGCGGTTCGCCGGGTAGCGGTCTGCCTGGTGACGGTCTGCTCGGTGACGGTCTGCTCGGTGACGGTCTGCTCGGTGACGGCTTGTCCGGGGACGGTCCGCCCGGCGATGATCCGCGGGCGGGGAGCGAGGCGGTCGGCTCTCGACCGCTCCGCTCCTCGTTCGTGGATCATGTGCGTCCGGTGGCAGCGAGCTCGTGGTGATCCACTTGTGGGGAGTGAGGCGGTCGCTGACAGACTGCTCCGCTCCCCGATGGTGGATCTGCACTGGTCGCGGCCGTGCGGCCAGTAGCCTGTGATGATCCACTCGTGGGGAGTGGGGCGGTCGCCGATCGACCTCCCTGCTCCCCAGACGTTGATCAGCGCGCAGGCCCGCACAGCCGGGTTTAGTGATCCACTCGTCTGGAGTGGCCGGGTCGCTGACAGGCCGCTCGGCTCCCCGATAATGGATCATCCGCTGGTCGCGGCCGGTGGGGTTGGCAGCCTGTGATGATCCACTCGTGAGGGGTGGTCGCCTACAGGCCCGCTGCGCCCCGTCACTGATCGCGCGGGCTGCCCTGCACGGCCGCATTGCATGATCCACCTGCGAGGAGTGGTGCGGTCGTGTGGCGACCGCTGTGCTCCGGGATTGCGGATCATGCCCCGGTTCGGCTCCGGGTGCCCAGGTGCCGCGATGATCCACCCGTGGGGAGCAGAGCGGTCGCTGAGCGACCGACCTGCTCCCCGATCTCGGATCAACGAGCGGGTTCGCTCGGCCGGGGTTAGGTGATCCACTCTTCGGGAGGAGCGCGGTCCAACCACGACCGCGTTGCGCCCGGACGGTGGATCATCCAGCGGCCTGCGTGGGGGGTGTGGCGAGGGCACGGCGGATCCGAGCGACGACCGCGCCGGGCTCGGTGGTGACGTCCTTCCAGGTGAAGCGCAGGATCCGCCAGCCCGCGTCGACCAGGGCGTTCTGCTTGCGGCGGTCCTCCTGGAAGCGATCGGGCTCGACGTGCCATGCCCAGCCGTCGGTCTCGATCACGAGCCGCGCCTCGAGGAACGCGATGTCGAGGAACCAGCCGCGGAAGGGGACGTTACGGGTCCACCCGCCGATGCCCGCCGCACGCATCAGCTGGAACAGCATGCGCTCCAGCCGCGAGTCCGCGCGGTCGGCCGCGGCGACCACGAGCTCGCGCATCCGGGCCGACCCGGTCGACCCCATCGCGCGTCGGTACGCGGAGAGCAGGTCGTCGAAGCGGACCCGACGCCGCAGCGCGCTGTCCAGCAACGTGTCGCCGTCCGGGAGGGCGGTCGCGACCTCCAGCACCGCGAGCGGGACGGCGAGTACGGCCATACCCCGGCGCCGCGTGACGTCGAGTGGATCGAGGTCCCGACGCCGCACCCGCACACCCTCGACGCGGCCGGGGCGACGCCGTCGGGGCACGGTCACGTCGACGAGTGGGCCGGGGCGGTCGGCGAGATCGTGAACCCACGCCGCCGCCATGCCGGACACCACGCCGTCGCTCCAGAGCGAGGCGGTCCGGACACGGACCGCGGGAGCCGAGCGGTCGCCGTGCACGAGATGGACGCGCGGCGCGACCCGGGTCCACACGCCCGCCTCGACGCGCCGTCCGACGGACCGGCGTGAGAGCCCGAGCTCGGCTGCCTGCGCGAGGGTGATCAGTCCGTCCTGACGGGTGAGGAGACGGGCGAGTGGGGTGGAGGCCATGAGGGGCAGCCTCGCCGCCCCACCTCACCCTCGTGTCGATTCCGCGGATCCCGTTCGCGATCGCGAACTCACGAGATCCGCGAGGAGGAAGCACGACGGTCGCATCCCGACCGCACCCCTCCCGGAGAGTGGATCATCGGCACGAGCCTTCTCCGCCCCGCTCCGTGATCCACGGTTCGGGAGCGTCCAGGTCGACCTGCGACCCTTCGGCTCCCGAACGGCGGATCACGTGGCGGGCGGGTCGGCGGGACGTGGCGCAGGGCGTGATCCACATCTGAGGAGTGGAGCGGCCGGATGCCGACCGTCCCGCTCCCGAGCGACGGATCACGTGCCGAGCGGTCCGCGGCTCGCCCAGCGAGTGTGATCCACTGCTCAGGAGTGGGACGGTCGGGAGTCGACCGCCGCGCTCCCGGGCTATGGATCATGTGACGGGCGGGTCCGGGTCAGGTCCGCACAGCATGATCCACGTCTGAGGAGCGGGGTGGTCGTCTTCCGGCCACTCCGCTCCCGAGACATGGATCACCTGACGGGCGGGTCCGTGCCGGGTCCGCGGACGGTGATCCACGTCTGGGGAGCGGAGTGGCCGGAAGTCGACCGTCCCGCTCCCGAAGAGCGGATCATGGGGCGGGCGGGTCGGTTCCAGGTTCGCGGACGGTGATCCACGTCTGAGGAGCGGGGTGGTCGGGAGTCGACCGCCTGGCGCCCGAGCTGCGGATCACCTGGCCGGCGGGACGTCGGGCATGAGCATGGGCATGGGCATGATCCACATCTGAGGGGCGGGGCGGTCGTCTCCCGACCGCCGCGCTCCCGAGACATGGATCACCTGACGGGTGGTCCGAGCCGGGTCCGGGGGAGGGTGATCCACATCTGAGGAGCGGAGCGGTCGGGAACCGACCGCCCCGCTCCCCGTTCGTGGATCGAGGAGGCTCAGAGGTACGGCGTGGTGATCATCTCGAGGAAATGGCCCGCCGGGTCGCGGAAGTAGACGCCGCGGCCGCCGTGTTCGGTGTTGGTCTCGCCCGGACGTCGCCTCTGCGGGTCCGCCCAGTGCTCGACTCCCGTGTCGCGCAGTCGCCGGTGGGCGCGGTCGAAGAGGGCGTCGTCGACCAGGAAGGCGTAGTGCTGGTCCTGGATCTCGGGAAAGGCCTCGACCGGGAGGTCGGCGAACTGGATCACCATGCCGCCGTCGAGCAGGACGTTGGTGAACGGGCCCCAGGAGGGGGCGCTCGCGGCTTCGAAGATCTCCTGGAAGAAGCGGGCGGACTCCGTGCGGTCGCGCGCAGCGACGATCGTGTGGTTGAACGTGACGGGCATGAGGTGTCCTCTCGGTCGTACCGGGAGGGCGCCCGCGCAGACCGGTGAGCACGTCGAACCGGTGGGCGCGCCCGGGCCTGTTCGGGGTGCTCGGCCCGACGTCACGTCGGTGCCGGCCGGTACAGCCGCTCCTTCCCGATAGGCCCATGGGGGCGCGGGGTCAGCGTAGCGGCTGCGGTGACGGGACCCGCGGGACGGGTCGGGCCCCGCACCTCGTCGAGGTGCGGGGCCCGGCCGAGCGGTGTGCGGGTCAGCTCGCGAGCATGCCCCGGAGCACGTACTGGAGGATGCCGCCGTTGCGGTAGTAGTCCGCCTCGCCGGGGGTGTCGATGCGGACGACCGCGTCGAACTCCACCTTCTCGCCGGACTCCTTGGTCGCCGTCACGTGCACCGTGCGAGGGGTCGTGCCCGAGTTGAGCTCGGTGATCCCCACGATGTCGAAGGTCTCGGTGCCGTCGAGGCCGAGCGAGGCGGCCGACTCACCCTGCGGGAACTGCAGCGGGATGACGCCCATGCCGATCAGGTTGGAGCGGTGGATGCGCTCGAAGGACTCGACGATCACGGCCTTGACGCCCAGCAGCGCCGTGCCCTTGGCCGCCCAGTCGCGCGACGACCCGGAGCCGTACTCCTTGCCGCCCAGCACGACCAGCGGGATGCCCGCGGCCGCGTAGTTCTGCGCGGCGTCGTAGATGAACGCCTGCGGGCCGCCCTCGACGGTGAAGTCACGGGTGTAGCCGCCGGACACGTCGTCCAGCAGCTGGTTGCGCAGCCGGATGTTGGCGAACGTGCCGCGGATCATGACCTCGTGGTTGCCGCGGCGCGAGCCGAAGGAGTTGTAGTCCTTCTTGTCCACCCCGTGCGAGTCCAGGTAGACCGCGGCCGGGGTGCCCGGCTTGATCGCACCGGCGGGGGAGATGTGGTCGGTGGTGACCGAGTCGCCCAGCAGCGCCATCACGCGTGCGCCGGAGATGTCGGTGACCGGCGCGGGCTCCGACGCCATGCCCTCGAAGTACGGGGGCTTGCGCACGTAGGTGGACTGGGGGTCCCACTCGAAGGTCTTGCCCTCCGGGGTGGGCAGCGCGCGCCAGCGCTCGTCGCCGCGGAAGACGTCCGAGTAGGACTTGGCGAACATGTCCTCGTCGATCGCACCGTCCATGACGGTGTTGATGTCCTCGGTGGAGGGCCAGATGTCGCGCAGGAACACGTCGTTCCCGTCGGTGTCCTTGCCGAGCGGCTGCGACTCGAAGTCGAAGTCCATGGTCCCGGCCAGCGCGTAGGCGACCACCAGGGGCGGGGACGCCAGGTAGTTCATCTTGACGTCCGGGTTGATCCGGCCCTCGAAGTTCCGGTTCCCGGACAGCACCGAGACGACCGAGAGGTCGGCCTCGTTCACGGCGGTGGAGATCTCCTCGGGCAGCGGGCCCGAGTTGCCGATGCAGGTGGTGCAGCCGTAGCCGACGAGGTTGTAGCCCAGCTTGTCGAGGTAGGGCCAGAGCCCGGCCTTCTCGTAGTAGTCGGTGACGACCTGCGAGCCCGGCGCCATCGACGTCTTGACCCACGGCTTGACCGTGAGGCCCTTCTCGACGGCGTTCTTGGCCAGCAGGGCCGCACCCAGCATGACCGACGGGTTCGACGTGTTGGTGCAGGAGGTGATCGAGGCGATCACCACGGCGCCGTGGTCCAGCACGAACTCGCCGCGCTCGCCCTTGACCGTGGTGGGCTTCGACGGGCGGCCCGCGCAGCCCTCGGCGGCCGAGAACACGACCGGGGCGGCCTCGTGGCCGTCGGTCGAGGTGGCGGGGGCGTCGCTGGCGGGGAAGGACTCGTCCGAGGACTCGTCGACGCCGCTGAGCTCCTCGGCGACCGCGTCCGTCGTGTAGTTCTGCACCGCGGTGCGGAACGCGGCCTTGGCCGACGCCAGCTCGATGCGGTCCTGCGGGCGCTTCGGGCCGGAGATCGACGGGACGACCGTCGACAGGTCCAGCTCCAGCGTCTCGGAGAAGGTCGGCTCGGCGTCGGGGTCCAGCCACAGCCCCTGCTCCTTGGCGTACGCCTCGACGAGCGCGATCTGTTCGGCGGAGCGGCCGGTGAGCTTGAGGTAGCGGACGGTCTCGTCGTCGATCGGGAAGATCGCGGCGGTGGAGCCGAACTCGGGGCTCATGTTGCCGATGGTGGCGCGGTTGGCCAGCGGGACCGCGGACACGCCCGCGCCGTAGAACTCGACGAACTTGCCGACGACGCCCTGCTTGCGCAGCATCTCGGTGATCGTGAGCACCACGTCGGTGGCGGTGACGCCCGCGGGGATCTCGCCGCTGAGCTTGAAGCCCAGGACCTTCGGGATGAGCATCGACACGGGCTGGCCGAGCATGGCCGCCTCGGCCTCGATGCCGCCGACGCCCCAGCCCAGCACGCCCAGGCCGTTGACCATCGTGGTGTGCGAGTCCGTGCCGACGAGGGTGTCGGGGTAGGCCTGGCCGTTGCGGGCCATGACCGTGCGGGCCAGGTGCTCGATGTTGACCTGGTGCACGATGCCGGTGCCCGGCGGGACGACCTTGAACTCGTCGAACGCGCCCTGGCCCCAGCGCAGGAACTGGTAGCGCTCCTTGTTGCGGCCGTACTCGAACTCGATGTTCTTCTCGAACGCGTCGCTCGTGCCGAAGAAGTCGATCATCACCGAGTGGTCGATGACCAGCTCGGCGGGGGCGAGCGGGTTGACCTTCGCGGGGTCGCCGCCCATCTCGGTCACGGCCTCGCGCATGGTCGCCAGGTCGACGACGCACGGGACGCCGGTGAAGTCCTGCATGATCACCCGGGCGGGGGTGAACTGGATCTCGGTGTCCGGCTCGGCGGCGGGGTCCCAGTTCGCCAGGGCGCGGACGTGGTCGGCCGTGACGTTGGCGCCGTCCTCCGTGCGCAGCAGGTTCTCGAGCAGGACCTTGAGGCTGTACGGGAGCTTCTCGGCGCCCTCGACGGCGGACAGTCGGAAGATCTCGTACGAGTTGTCACCGACCTCGAGGTTTCCCTTGGCTCCGAAGCTGTCGGTACTGGCCACTTCCGGCTCTCCTCTGCGATCGCTCAAGTGGTGGGCGCGTCGTGCGGGAGTCTCGCGCATCGAGTCGGTCGCGGCATCGTGACCCCCGTCCTGACTCAAACAGTACGCCTGTCCTATTTCGGGGTCCAGGCGACCCCCGACACAGCGGAACGGCCGGTCGCGGGGTGCGACCGGCCGTTCCGTCCCTCGTCAGTTCCCTGCGGCGATGAGCGCGTCGATGTCACCGGGCTGCAGGGCGCCCAGGACGTCGGCGTAGAGCTGCACGACGGTCTGGCCGGGGGAGACGTACCACTGGCCGTCGACCTCGGTGGTCAGCACCTTGACGTTGAGCAGGGCGGTGACCAGACGCGGGGCCAGGTCGTTCAGGGCGGGGGAGTTCCCGACCTCCGACAGGCCCGCGGCGGCGAGGTCGGCCGTGCAGAGCCGCTGCTGGCCGCCGCCCTGGGGGGACGACATCAGGAGGCAGTCGCCGTCCCGCTTGACGTCGAGCCGGACGCCGTCGGGCGTCTGGATGCTGACGCTCGCGAGCGAGAGACCGGTGTGGCCGCGGACGTCCGTCTCGGTCGTCTGCAGGTCGAGCAGCTTCGCCCCGGACGGCTGCGACCCGGCGGCGGCCGCGACGAGCGCGGGGCCCGCGTCGTGCAGGGCGCCCATCTCCTCGGGGTCGGTCAGCGCGATCACCCGCTGGACGTCCGAGTCCAGCGCCGCGGTGATCACGTCCTTCAGCGCGTCCTGCGCGGTGGGGGCGCCCGCGGCGGGCACCGACGTCGTCGGCCAGGGCTCGTTCTCCGACTTCAGCGCGTAGTCCGCGGCGGTGTAGAGGCCGCTGACGTACCAGCTGCCGTCGACCTGGACGGTGGCGATCCGGATGGGCTCGCCCTCCTGCTGCACGACCTGCGCGATGTCGATCGTCTCGGGCGTGCCCGCGGGGGGCTCGCCGTTCGGGAACAGCTTCTGCTTGAAGGAGTCCGTGAACGGCAGGTCGCCCGCCTGCGGGTTGGTGGTGATGGTGCCCGCGACCAGCTTGGTGATCGTCACGTTGGGGCGCACCGACTCCGCGGCCGCCTCGTCGAACCGCAGGCCGGTGAACGTGACCGTGTCGAGGCTCTGGTTCGCCGCGGCGTCCGGCTTGAGGATCTCCAGCCGCACCAGCTCGCGGGTGAGCACGTCGCCCAGGTCGGTGAGCAGCGCGGTCTCGTTGGGGGCGATGCGGCTCGCGGCCCGCAGGTAGTCCTTGCCCTCGAGGTCCCCGGCCAGCGCCGTGACGACCTCGGTCGGGGAGCTCGCACCGCCGGAGTTCCCGAGCAGGGCGTACGCGGTGTAGCCGCCGCCGCCGAGCACCGCCACGATCGCGATGATCGCCGCGATCAGCGGCCACCGCTTCTTCTTGCGCGGGGGCTCGCCGCCGCCCTCGCCGCCGTAGCCGGGAGGGGGCCCGAAGTTCGGGGGCGGGCCGCCGTAGCCCTGCTGGGGCGGGTACTGCTGCGGCGGGTACTGCTGGGTCGGGTACTGCTGCGGCGGGTATTGCTGGGGGTACTGGGGCTGCTGGGGATGGGGGGCGGTCTGGCCCCACCCGGGCGCGGGGGGCGCGCCGGCGCCCGGGCCCTGCGCCCACTGCTGCTCTCCGGGCTGGGGGCCGTTCGGTGGCGGCCATCCCCCCTGCTGCGGTCCGGTCACGGCCTGCGTCCCCTCGTCATGCGCCCCGGGCTGGGAACGCTGGTGTCTCGCTCGGAAGCACTATCGCGGATGATCTTCGGTCTGAAACAGGGTGGAAGTACTGAGATCGGGTGGTGTCAGCACCGTGATCCGAATGGTCCGAGTGGAGCAACGGGTCCTTCGACCGGAGGAACGCCCGCGGTCGTGTCGGCGTGGCGCCGGGGCCGGGCGCCCGCGCGATGTCAAGGTTCCCCGCGTCTGATCTTGGAGGGGAAGCGTGCGGGTCCTGCGTGGCGTCCTGGTGGTCGTGCTGGCCGCGGCGCTCTCGACGACGGGTGTGGCGGTCGCCCAGCCGTCCCCGCCGCCGAACCCCACCAACGACGACCTGCAGCGCAGCCGCGACCAGGTCGACCAGCGGGCCTCCTCGGTCGCCCAGCTCACCCAGCGGCTGGCCGACCTGCAGGCGGAGGCGGACGACCTGCAGATCCAGGTCGCCGTCGAGCACGAGTCGGCGAACCAGGCGCTCGACGTCCTGACCGGCGCCGAGGCCGCGGCCGACGCGGCGACGGCGCGGGCCGAGTCCGCCCGCGCGCAGACGGAGGCGGCAGGCAAGGCCATCGACGCCGCCCGCACCCGGCTCGACGACTTCGTGGCGGGCACCTACTCCCAGGGGCTCGACCTCGGGCCGATCGGCCTGCTCACCACCGCGAGCGGCCCGGACGACCTCGTCGACCGCGCGCAGCTCACCGACGCCCTGGCCCAGCAGCAGGCCGCCGCGCTCGACGGGCTGCAGCGCGCCCGCGTCCAGAAGGCCAACGCCGACTCCGCCGCCCGCGCGGCGCAGGAGGAGGCCGAGCGCGAGCGGCAGGCCGCCGCGGACGCGAAGACCGCCGCCGACCAGGCCCTGGCGGGCGCGCAGGCCAACGCGGCCGCGCAGGCGCAGCGGCTCTCGGCCGTCGCGACCGAGCAGCAGCAGGTCCAGGCCCAGCTCGACGCCGCCGAGAACGCCGACGCCGGCCTGCGCGCCCAACGCCAGCGGTTCCTCGACTGGCAGTCGGCCCAGCGTGCGGCCGAGCTCGCCGAGCAGCGCCGCGCCCAGGAGGAGGCCGCGGGCCGTGCGGCCGCCGCACCCCCGGCGACGTCCCGGCAGACCGGTTCGGCCGCCGTGCAGACCGTGATCGACCGCGCCATGGCCCAGCTCGGCGTGCGGTACTCGTGGGGCGGCGGCAACTCCCGCGGCCCGACGGTCGGCGTGCGCGACGGCGGCGTCGCGGACTCCTTCGGCGACTACCGCAAGGTCGGGTTCGACTGCTCCGGGCTGATGCTCTACGCCTTCGCGGGCGCCGGGGTGAACCTGCCGCGCTGGAGCGGCAACCAGGCCACCTTCGGGCTGCAGGTCCCGCGGTCGCAGATGCAGCCCGGCGACATGCTGTCCTGGGCGCGCAACGGGCGGACCTACCACATCGCGCTGTACATCGGGAACGGCCGGATGATCGAGGCGCCGTACTCCGGGGCGTCGGTCAAGATCTCCCCGGTCCGCTACACCGGCGGCCTCGCCCCGACGGTCTCCCGCGTCCTTTAGGTCCTGCGGCTTCGCCGCTCGTGCGCGGTAAGTGGTGCTCTGGCACCACTTACCGCGCACGAGCGCCGTAGGCGCATTTCACGTCCGGTGGTGTCTCATGAGCGGCGTGCAGCCGTCTTCCTCGCCCGAGCCGACGCCCAAGTCCGACGCCGAGCTCCTGGAGCGGGCGGTCTTCGAGATCAAGCGGGTCATCGTCGGGCAGGACGTGCTCGTCGAGCGGATGCTCGTCGGGCTGCTCGCCAAGGGACACCTGCTGCTCGAGGGCGTCCCCGGCGTCGCGAAGACCCTGGCCGTGGAGACGGTCGCGAAGGTCGTCGGCGGCTCGTTCGCGCGCCTGCAGTTCACCCCCGACCTCGTCCCGGCGGACATCCTGGGCACCCGGATCTACCGGCAGGGCCGGGAGGAGTTCGACGTCGAGCTGGGCCCGGTCGTCGCGAACTTCGTCCTGGCGGACGAGATCAACCGCGCCCCGGCGAAGGTCCAGTCGGCGATGCTCGAGGTGATGGCCGAGCGGCACCTGTCCATCGGCGGCCGCACCTTCCCGATGCCCGACCCGTTCCTGGTGCTCGCCACCCAGAACCCCATCGAGAACGAGGGCGTCTACCCGCTGCCCGAGGCGCAGCGGGACCGCTTCCTGTTCAAGATCGTCGTGGAGTACCCGGGGATCGAGGAGGAGCGGGAGATCGTCTACCGGATGGGCGCCACGCCGCCCGTGGCCGAGCAGGTGATGAGCCCCGCCGAGCTCGTCCGGCTGCAGAACACGGCCGCCGAGGTATTCGTGCACCACGCGCTCGTCGACTACGTGGTGCGGCTCGTGGTCGCCACGCGGACGCCCGCCGAGCACGGCCTGGGGGACATCGCGGGCTGGGTGTCCTACGGCGCGTCGCCGCGCGCCACGCTCGGCATCGTCGCGGGCGCCCGGGCGCTCGCGCTGGTCCGCGGCCGGGACTACGTGCTGCCCCAGGACGTCCTCGACGTCGCGCCGGACGTCCTGCGCCACCGCCTCGTCCTGTCCTACGACGCGATCGCCGACCAGGTCCCCGTGGACCACATCCTGCAGCGGGTGCTCGCCACCGTGCCGTTGCCGCAGGTCACAGCGCGTCCGCAGGCCGCAGCACCCGGCCCGGTCCCGCCCACCGCCGCGTCCGTCCCGCAGGCGCCGCCCGCATGACGGTGCCGGCCGGCGGATCCGCGTCCTCGGGAACGCACCCGCCGTCGCTGGGGGAGGGGCGCCTGGAGGCCGGGCTGCGGACGCTCGAGCTGACCGTCCGCCGTCGGCTCGACGGGCTGTTGCAGGGCAACCACATCGGCCTGCTGCCCGGGCCCGGGTCCGAGCCCGCCGAGGCGCGGCCGTACCGCGCGGGCGACGACGTCCGGCGCATGGACTGGGCCGTCACCGCCCGGACGACCGAGCCGCACGTCCGCGAGACCGTCGCGGACCGCGAGCTGGAGACCTGGGTCGTGCTCGACCTGTCGCCGAGCCTGGACTTCGGCACGGCCGACTGCGAGAAGCGGGACCTGGCGATCGCCGCACTGGCAGCGGTCGCGCACCTGACCCGCGGGGGCGGGAACCGGATCGGGGCGATCGTCTCGACGGGCGCGGAGACGGTCCGCATCCCGGCGCGCGGGGGAGTGGGGCACGTCCGCACCCTGATGCGCCGGGTGGCGTCGATCCCGTCCGCGGCGGAGGGCACCCGCGGGGACCTGACGGCCGCACTCGACCAGCTCCGTCGCCCGCCGCGGCGGCGCGGGCTGGCCGTGGTGATCTCGGACTTCCTCGGCGAGCCCGTCTGGGAACGGTCGCTGCGCGCCCTGTCCGCCCGGCACGAGCTGCTGGCCGTCGAGGTGGTGGACCCGCGCGAGCTGGACCTGCCGGACGTCGGGACGGTCGTGCTGGCCGACCCCGAGACCGGCCGGCAGCGCGAGGTCGAGACCACGCCCCTGCTGCGCCGGGAGTTCGCCGCGGCGGCCGCGGAGCACCGGGACCGGGTGGCGGAGGCGTTGCGCCGCTGCGGGGCCGGGCACCTGCGGCTGAGCACGGACTCGGACTGGGTGGCGGACATCGTGCGCTTCGCCCTCGCCCGCAAACGGGTGGGATCGCGATGAGCGCCGCGCGGGTGCGCCGTTCGCCGGGGGGTGCGCGATGAGCCCGGGGAGGGTGCGATGAGCTTCGCCTCGCCGTGGTGGTTGCTCGGGCTGCTGGTCGTCGCGGCGCTCGTCGTGGGCTACCTCGTGCTGCTGCGCCGCCGCCGCCGGGACGTCGTGCGGTTCACCAACCTGGAGCTGCTGGAGAAGGTCGCGCCGGAGCGGCCCGGCTGGTACCGGCACGTGCCCGCCGCGGCGCTGCTGACCGCGCTCGCCGTGCTGACGGTCGCGCTGGCCGGGCCCGAGGCCGAGGCGCGGGTGCCGCGCAACCGGGCGACGGTCGTGCTGGTGATCGACGTGTCGCTGTCGATGCAGGCCACGGACGTCGAGCCGACCCGGCTGGCGGCCGCCCAGGCCGCGGCGAAGTCGTTCGCCGACCAGCTCACGCCGGGGGTCAACCTCGGCCTGGTGGCCTTCGCCGGGACCGCGGCGGTGCTCGTGTCGCCGACCACCGACCGGACGTCGGTGAAACGGGCCGTCGACGGGCTGAAGCTCTCCGAGTCGACGGCGACGGGTGAGGCGATCTTCGCCTCCCTGCAGTCGATCGAGTCGTTCTCCCAGTCCGTCGCGGCGGCCGGGAGCGGCGACGACGGCCCGCCGCCCGCCCGGATCGTGCTGATGTCCGACGGCAAGCAGACCGTCCCCGGCCCCGACGGCGAGAACGAGCCGCGCGGTGCGTTCACCGCGGCCCGACAGGCGGCCGAGTCCCGGATCCCGGTGTCCACCATCTCCTTCGGCACCGAGTACGGGACCATCGACATCGAGGGCGGCCGCACCCGCGTCGCCGTGGACGACGCGTCCATGCAGACCATCGCCGAGCTCTCCGGCGGACAGTTCTTCACCGCGGCCAGCGAGGACGAGCTCCGGCGCGTCTACGCGGACCTCTCCGAACAGATCGGCTACGAGATCCGCCGCGTGGACGCCAGCCGCCCCTGGCTCGTGGGCGGGGCGCTGCTGCTGGTCGTCGGGCTGGGCGTGGGGCTGGTGCTGGGCCGCCGGCTGCCCTGACGACCTTCCTGTAACGAGACGATGAACTCCGCCACTCGGGCCTAACGCGGGCGACCACATGATCGACCAACGGTCGTCCAGGTTCATCTCTGTCGGGGAGATCGGTCCGGTTCCGCAGTGGAGTACTCCGTACCTGCCGCACGTCAGCTGGTCATTCCGGCGCACCCCCGGGTCGCCATCCTCGGGTGCAGCATCAACTCCGGTCTCGGGGTGCGGGAGCACTCGGTGGGCCGGGTCGCGGCCAAGATGCTCGAGGCCGAGAAGACCATGGCCAAGGCGAAGGCCCGGCTGTTGGTCAGCGAGGTCCGCGAGGGCCTGTCGAAGGTCGTGGACTTCAAGCCCGACCTGGTCATCCTCAGCAGCGGCAACGTCGAGGCGTTCGTACACCCGCACCGCGTCGTGGAGAAGGCGGTCGCGCGGTTCGGCCCCGACACGTGGCACGGCGACGTCGGGATGGACCCGCGACCCTACTTCTCCACCGACCCGGAGAAGGCCCGGGCGCAGCTGCGCGAGTCGCGGCTCAAGGTGGCCGTGAAGAACGCGCTGGTCCGGCCGTTCGGCGGTTACACGCGGATGTCCCTGCCGCAGTACATCACCGAGTTCACCGCCCTGCTCGACGAGCTGGAGAAGACCGGTGCCGCCGTCGTCGTGCTGGGGCCGTCGAAGGTGAGCGAGTACTACTTCCCGTACTCGGATCGCAACCTCGCCCGGTTCGAGCGGGCCCAGCGCCTGGTGGTCGCGCCGCGCAGCCGCGTGCGGCACGTCTCGGTGCGCGACCTGGTGCCCCGCACCGAGCAGCAGGCCGATCTCGCCCACCCGGACGTCGCCGGGCACGCCCGGCTCGCCCGCGCCGTCGTCGCGACGGTGCGGGTCGAGGAGCGCGCCGCGGTCTGATCCACCGCCCCTCCCGCGGCCGACGTGGTGCCGGTCGCGGGAGGGCGTCCGGGGCGGGGCGGGTGTACTAGGTTCTCCGGTGTGGGACGAAGTGTGCTGGTCACCGGAGGCAACAGAGGTATCGGGTTGGCGATCGCCGAGGCGTTCGCGGCCCTCGGGGATCAGGTGGCGGTGACCTACCGTCGAGACGCCGATCTCGTCCCGGACGGCATCCTGCCGATCCAGTGCGACGTCACCAGCACCGAGGACGTCGACGCGCTCTTCACCACCGTCGAGGAGAAGCACGGCCCGGTCGAGGTGCTCGTGTCCAACGCGGGCATCACCGAGGACGGGCTCATCATGCGGATGAGCGACGACGCGTGGTCCTCGGTGCTCGACGCGAACCTCACCGCGGCGTTCCGGGTCGCCCGACGCGCCTCGCGGAACATGCTCAAGGCCCGGTCCGGTCGGATGATCTTCATCGCCTCCATCACCGCCTACACCGGGCTGCCCGGCCAGGTGAACTACGCCGCGTCGAAGTCCGGCCTCATCGGGCTGTCCCGGTCGCTGGCCCGCGAGTTCGCCCCCCGCGGGGTGACGGCGAACCTCGTCCTGCCCGGGTTCGTCGAGACGGAGATGACGGCCAAGCTGCCCGAGGCCAGGCAGAAGGAGATCGAGGGCCTGATCCCGCTCGGTCGCTACGGCCACGCCGCCGAGATCGCGGGCGCCGTGACCTACCTCGCCTCCGACGTCGCCGCCTACGTGACCGGGTCCGTCCTCACGGTCGACGGCGGCGCCTCGATGGGCCACTAGACCTGCTCCCCGGCGAGAAGAAAGGGTCCTGATGGGACTGCTGGAAGGCAAGAAGCTGCTGGTCACGGGTGTGATCACCGATGCGTCGCTGGCGTTTCACGCCGCGAAGATCGCGCAGGAGCAGGGCGCGGAGGTCGTGCTCACCGGGTTCGGCCGGATGCGGCTGGTGGAGCGGATCGCGCAGCGGCTGCCCAAGCCCGCGCCGGTCGTCGAGCTGGACGTGTCCGACCAGGAGCAGTTGGACTCCCTGGTCGAGCGGGTGTCGCCGCACCTCGGGGACTCCCCGCGGCTGGACGGGGTGCTGCACTCCATCGGCTTCGCCCCCGCCTCCTGCCTCGGGGAGGGCGCGTTCCTGAACGCGCCGTGGGAGGACGTGGCCACGACCATCCAGGTGAGCGCCTACTCGTTCAAGTCGCTCTCGGTGGCGCTGCTGCCGCTGCTGGGCGAGGGCGCCTCGATCGTCGGGATGGACTTCGACAACCGGCAGGCGTGGCCCGCCTACGACTGGATGGGCGTCGCGAAGTCCACGCTGGAGTCCGTCACCCGCTACCTCGCGCGAGACCTGGGGCCGAAGGGGATCCGGGTGAACCTGGTGGCCGCGGGCCCGGTGAAGACCATGGCCGCCAAGTCCATCCCGGGGTTCTCGGCGTTCGAGGACAACTGGGACGGACGCGCGCCGCTGGGCTGGGACGTCACCGACCCGGTGCCCGTCGCCAAGACCGTGTGCGCGGTGCTGTCGGACTGGCTACCCACCACCACCGGCTCGATGGTGATGGCGGACGGCGGCTTCCACGCCGTGGGGGTCTAATAAGGGGCGTGTATGACGCCCTGCTCTTCCTCTCCTTCGGTGGGCCCGAGGGCCTCGACGAGGTGCGTCCGTTCCTCGAGAACGTGGTGCGCGGTCGCGGGGTCCCCCCGGAGCGTCTGGACGCCGTCGAAGAGCACTACAAGCACTTCGACGGCGTCTCGCCGATCAACGCCCGCAACCGGGAGCTGATCGCGGCGCTGCGGGAGCGGACGGACCTGCCGGTCTACTTCGGCAACCGCAACTGGCACCCCCTGGTCGAGGACACCGTCGCGGAGATGACCCGGGACGGGATCCGGAACGCGCTGGTCTTCGCCACCAGCGCGTACGGCGGGTACTCGGCCTGCCGCCAGTACGACGACGACATCGCGAGGGCGCGCGCCGCGGTGGCGGGCGCGCCGACCCTCACGAAGCTGCGCCACTTCTTCGACCACCCGCTGTTCGTGCAGGCCAACGCCGACGCGATCCGCGCCGTCATGATCGACGGCGCGCGGGTGGTGTTCACCGCCCACTCCGTGCCGACGGCGGCGGACGCGGCCGCGGGGGTGCCTGCGGAGGGCGGGCACCGCTACTCCCGGCAGGTCGCGGAGGCCGCTCGGCTCGTGGCGGGGGAGCTCGGCCTGGCGGAGTACGACGTCGTGTGGCAGTCGCGGTCCGGGCCGCCGCAGGTCCCGTGGCTCGAGCCGGACGTCGTGGACCACATCGAGGCGCTGCACGAGAAGGGCGTCGAGGCGGTGGTGGTCTCGCCGATCGGCTTCGTCTCCGACCACGTCGAGGTCGTGTGGGACCTGGACAACGAGGCCGCGGAGAAGGCGGCCGAGCTCGGCATGGGCTTCGCCCGCGCCGCCACGGCGGGTCCGGACCCGCGCTTCGCCGACATGGTGGTGGAGCTGATGGCCGAACACCTCGCCGAGGTCCCGCCCCGGGCGCTGGGCGAGGTGCCGAGCGCGGGCTGCACCGTGGACGGGGCCCCCTGCGCGGTCGACTGCTGCCTGCCCGCGAAGCGCCCCGCCCGCTGACCCGTGAGCGGCGATGGTCGCCAGAGCGACCATCGCCGCTCACGGGGTGGGGCGGCCGTAGCAGAAGGTGCGGACCGGGCCCTCGTCGACGTCGGCGAAGGGGGCGAAGAGCGTCTCGTGCGCGGCGCGGGCCCGGGGCTCGGTGACGGGGTCCAGGGCGGTGACCGCGCGGAGGATCCAGCCGTCCGCGAGCGTCCCGCCGAGCGGACGCAGCTCGATCACGCTCGGGACCTCCGCCGTGGGGCTGGTGGCCGCCACCACGCCGTCGAGCGCCGGGGCGGTGGTCCGCAGCAGGCGGGCCTCACCGGCGTAGGCGTGCGGGGTCGGCGGATCGGCGTGGATGGTGTGCGCCTCGGCGTAGGGCAGCCACCGGAGCGTGCCCTCGCCGCCGAGGTCGGGCAGCGTGATCTCCCGCGTTCCGACGACCCGGACCTGCCCGAGGTGCGTGCCGCGCAGGTGCGGCGGCAGGTCGGGCGAGTCCGGGAACGGGACGAGCGTGAGGGACGCCGTGACCTCCGGCGGGAGCCCGGCGGTCGCCTCGGCGAACCGCGCGGGCAGGTCGTCGGTGACGGGGACGGTCAGGGCACCACCCCAGACCTGCGGCAGCTCCACCAGGCCGATCTCGACGGCGGTGACCACGGTGGCGTCCGTCGGCATCCGGTCGGTCCGCACCGCCCGGCCGTCCGGCGTCACGCCCTCGACGGCGCGCAGGTGGTCCGCGCCCGTGCCGAACGCGCGGCTCAGGATGCCGAACCCGCCGCCGCGCAGGTAGCCGACCACGCCGACGCCCGGCGAGCTGCCGTTGACCGGCGCGAGGCTGTGCGGGGTGGTCGCGGCGACGACGTCGCCCCAGGTGGAGCCCGCCGCGATCCGCGCGGTGCGCGCCCGCGGGTCGACGGTCACGCCGGTGAGCCGGGTCGTGGAGAGGAGCACGCCGCCGTCGAGCGCGGCGACCCGCCCGTGACCGGAGGACTGGACGGCGTGCGGCCCGTCGAGGGCGAGCGCCTCGCGCACCTCGTCGACGGTCCGCGGGACGGCGACGACGTCCGGTCGGTGCGGCCGGTTCGTCTGGTAGCCGGTGGTCAGGGTGGCGTACTCGGCGGTGTCGGGTCCGTAGGTGTCCATGGGTCCACCGTGGGGGTCTGCCGGCCAGAAGTCCAAGAGATGGTCCGACTAGCAGCTAGCATCATCGGTTATGGAGCTGCGTCATCTGCGCTATCTCGTGGCCGTCGCGGAGGAGGGGACGGTGACGGCGGCGGCCGCGCGGCTGCACGTCGCGCAGCCCGGGGTGAGCGCGCAGCTGCGGCAGCTGGAGCGGGAGCTGGGGGAGCCGCTGCTGGTCCGGTCGGCGCAGGGGGTGGCGCTGACCGAGGCCGGCGCGGCGGTGCTCCCCTTCGCGCACGCCGCATTGGCTGCGGTCGAGGGGGCGCGGCTGGCGGTCGACGAGCTGAAGGGCCTCGTGCGCGGGCGGGTGGTGGTCGGGATGGCGCCCTCGCTCGCCGCGACCGACCTGCCCGAGCTGCTCGCCGAGTTCCGGGCGGCGCACCCGCACGTCGAGGTGGTGCTGCGCGAGGGGACGTCCGCGGAGCTGCTGTCCGGGCTGGTCGGCGGCACGGTGGACCTCGCCTGGGTCGGGGTGGCCGAGGAGCTGCCCGCGGGGATCGAGAGCCGCGCGGTCACCGACCAGGTGCTCGTCGCCGTCGGCAGCGCGGGCCCGGTCGAGCTCGCCGACCTCGTCCGACGGCCCGTGATGTGCATGGCCGCGGGCAGCGGCCCGCGCGCGGCGTTCGACCTGGCCTGTGCGCGCGCCGGGCTCCGCCCGACGGTCGCGTTCGAGGCGGGTGACCCGTTGCTGCTGGCGCGGCTGGCCGCCCGCGGGCTGGGTGTCGCGGTGCTGCCCGCCGGTGCGGTCCGCGCGGCGGGGCTGGAGCTCGAGCCCGCGCCGATCGTGCCGGAGATGCGCAGCCGGATCCTGCTGGCCTGGCGCGGGGCGGGCCCGAACGGCCCGGCGGCACGTGCGCTGATCGCCCGCGCCGCGCGTTCCTGATCGCCGGTGCCGTGCGCGCACTGCGGTCGGCACTGCACCGAGCGCACGGGACCGGAGACCGTGCACGACACCCGGAACCGCGGCGTGGTCAGGCGGGCGCGTAGGTCCGCACGGCCTCGGCGACCGCGGCCCGACGAGCGACCCGGACCGCGGTCTCCAACGGGCGCAACGCCTCCCGCCGGGCGGTGGCCGCGCTCGCCGTCACCGCGCCGCCGGGCTCGTCGACCAGGGCGGCGGCCAGGATCGCCTCGACCTCGTCCGCCTGCTGCAGGACGCGCAGGGCGCGCGGGGGCATCCCGGCGGGCCAGTGGGTGGCGGGCCGGGCACGCAGCGCGGCCGCGATCTCCTCCCGGACACCGGGCCGGTGCCGTGCGACCCCGAGCTCGGTGAGCAGGGAGGTCGACTCGCGGACCTGGCGCCGCAGCTCGTTCTCCGCCTCGGCGAGCGGGACGTACTCGGCGGGCGCGACCGGCGTCGGCACGGCGTACACGGTCCAGCGGACGACCCCGTCGGCCGCGGCGGACGGCACCACGCCGAGCCCGGCCTCGCCGAACAGGACGCCCTCCTCGGCTGCGATCACGGTCGAGGCGAAGGGGCCGGGACCCGGGAGCCCGCGGACGTCCCCGGGGGCCGTCAGGACCAGGCGCGCGGGCCCGCGGGGGGCGCGGCGCAGGGCGGCGAGCAGGAAGGTCAACGACGTGACGGGCGCGCCGGGGGCGGGGAGGCCCGTGGCGGCGGCGGTGGCGTCGTCGGCGGCGAGGACGTCGTGGGCGTCCGCCCAGGGGGCGAGGGCGTCCAGCACGTCGTCCGGGGCGGCGGACCCGGCCAACCAGGCCGAGGACCAGACCGCGAAGGTGGCGGAGGAGCGGGGCACCGAATCAGGCTAACCACCGCGCGGGCCGGTCCGGCCCCTGCCGTGCGGGTGACAGCGCGTGACGGTCGGTGAGCGGTCGGGCGGCGCGCCGACGACGGCCCGGGGTGCCCGGAGCGGGGGACTCGCGGGGTCGGAGCGGGGGACTCGCGCGTGTCGGCGGGGATCGGGCGTGGCCGGCCGGGTACAACCGACGCATGCCTCGCACCCACGACTACCGCGGTCTGTTCGGCACGGACGGGACCCGTGTGCAGCAACGGAAGGCGATCCCCGAGGTGCCTGCCGAGCGGGGCCTGGTCGTCGAGGACCCGGCGAGCGGCTTCTGCGGCGCGGTGGTGGCGGTCGACATCCGCGAGGTCACGCTGGAGGACCGCGCCGGCAGGCGTCGGGTGTTCCCGCTGCGCCCGGCGGCCTTCCTGTACGAGGGGAAGCCGGCCACGCTCGTCAAGCCCGCGGTGCAGGCTCAGCCGAGGCGGTCGGCGTCGGGCTCCACGAGGGTCGCGAACGTCAAGGCGCGCACCGCCCGCGCGTCCCGGATCTGGGTCGAGGGCATCCACGACGCCGCCCTGCTGGAGACGGTCTGGGGCCACGACCTGCGGGTCGAGGGGATCGTCGTCGAGCCGCTGCACGGCGTGCACGACCTCGCCGCCGCGGTCCGCGAGTTCGGGCCCGCGCCGCACCGCAAGCTCGGCATCCTCGTCGACCACCTCGTCTCGGGCACCATGGAGACCCGGCAGGCCGCGTCGGTCGCCGGGCCGCACGTCCTGGTCACCGGGCACCCGTTCGTCGACGTCTGGGAGGCGGTCAAGCCCGCCGCCGTCGGCATCCGGGCCTGGCCGACGATCCCGCGGGGCACCGACTGGAAGACCGGCGTGTGCGAGGCGCTGCGCTGGGGCGAGCCCGCGGACGGCGCGCGTCGGGTGATGGGCGCGGTGAAG
The DNA here is from genome assembly GCF_900102195.1 of Pseudonocardia oroxyli. Classification (GTDB taxonomy): domain Bacteria; phylum Actinomycetota; class Actinomycetes; order Mycobacteriales; family Pseudonocardiaceae; genus Pseudonocardia; species Pseudonocardia oroxyli. Next base: position 106,738 of record NZ_FNBE01000003.1, on the reverse strand, counting down.
TCCTTCCGGGACCTGGACTCGAGCCTGATCGGCGCGGTCGAGCAGCTGATCGACTTCGTGACCGTCGAGCACTGATCGACGGCGCAACGGAACGAGACCGACCCGAAATGATCATCGCGGACCCGGACCGCTGAACTCTGACAGACTGGGCGCCATGGTGCCGCTGATCTGGGTGATCGCGGGAATCCTGCTGCTCGTCGGTGAGGTCCTCGCGGGGGAGTTCGTGCTCGCGATGCTCGGCGTCGCGGCGCTGGCCGCGGGCGGGAGCGCCGCCCTGGGGCTCGGCTGGGTCGGCAGCGCGCTGGTGTTCGCGCTCGCGTCGGTCGTGCTGCTGTTGACGGCGCGCCCGGCGCTGAAGCGCAGGACACAGCAGTCGATCGAGGGCTACCGGCAGCACTCGGAACGGATGGCGGGGAGATCGGCGGTGGTCTCCCAGCGCGTCGACGGCCACGGCGGGCGGGTCCGGATCGGGCCCGACGAGTGGTCCGCGCGGGCGTTCGTCGACGGAGAGGTCATGGAGCCGGACGAGCGGGTGACGGTGGTGCGCATCGAGGGCGCCACCGCGCTCGTCATGGCGGAGTAGAGGGAGGCTCAGGTGGACGTCGCGGTACTCGTCGTCGTCGTGCTGATCGTGCTGTTCGCGATCATCACGGTGGTCAAGTCCGTGCAGATCATCCCGCAGGCCACGTCCGCGGTGATCGAACGGCTCGGGAAGTACAAGAACACGGCGGACCCGGGGCTCGCGTTCCTGGTGCCGTTCGTGGACCGGATCCGGGAGCGGATCGACCTGCGCGAGCAGGTCGTGTCCTTCCCGCCGCAGCCGGTCATCACGCAGGACAACCTGACGGTGAACATCGACACCGTCGTCTACTTCCGGGTCACCGACCCGAAGTCCGCGGTGTACGAGATCTCCAACTACATCACGGGCGTGGAGCAGATCACCACGACGACGCTGCGCAACGTCGTGGGCGGCATGACCCTGGAGGAGACGCTGACCTCCCGGGACCAGATCAACACCAAGCTGCGCGGCGAGCTCGACGACGCCACCGGCCGCTGGGGCATCCGCGTCGAGCGGGTGGAGATCAAGGCCATCGACCCGCCGCCGTCGATCCAGGAGTCCATGGAGCGGCAGATGAAGGCGGACCGCGAGAAGCGGGCCACCATCCTGACGGCCGAGGGGCAGCGGGAGTCGGCGATCCGCAGCGCGGAGGGGCAGAAGCAGGCCCAGATCCTCACCGCGGAGGGCGCGAAGCAGGCGGCGATCTTGGGCGCCGAGGCCGAGCGGCAGTCCCGGATCCTGCGGGCGCAGGGTGAGCGGGCGGCGTCGTACCTGAAGGCGCAGGGTGAGGCGAAGGCGATCGAGAAGACCTTCGCCGCGATCAAGGCGGGCCGCCCGACGCCCGAGCTCCTCGCCTACCAGTACCTCCAGACCCTGCCGGAGATGGCGAAGGGCGAGGCGAACAAGGTCTGGCTGGTGCCCTCGGACTTCGGGAAGGCCCTGGAGGGCTTCACGAAGATGCTGGGCGCGCCGGGGGAGGACGGGGTGTTCAAGTACACCCCCACTCCGGACGACGGCGTGCGCAGCGCCCCCGAGGAGGACGAGGACTCGGTCGCGAGCTGGTTCGACACCTCCGGCGACCCGGAGATCGCCCGCCAGGTCGCGGCCGCCACGGCGCAGGCGAACCACCCGGTGGAGGAGCCGGGCGCGCCCGCGATCGCCCGGCAGGCCCCGCGTCCGGAGCTCGGCGCGAACGACCTCACCCCGCCCAACGGCCTCCCGACCGGCGACTGGTCCGAGGAGGCCCCACCCCGCTGACCAGCGCCTCCGGCGCTCGTGAGTGGTCAGTGGTGCTGCAGCACCACTGACCACTCACAGGGCGAAGCCGTAGGGGAGTTCGAGGCGGTGTCTCGCCAGGAGGGCCGTGTCGCTCAGCAGCTCGCGGGTCGGGCCGTCCGCCACGACCACGCCGTCGTCGAGGATCACGCTGCGCGGGCAGAGCTGCAGGGCGTAGGGCAGGTCGTGGGTGACCATCAGCATGGTCCGACCCAGGCCGAGCAGGACCTCGGCGAGCTCGCGGCGGGCCACCGGGTCGAGGTTCGACGACGGCTCGTCCAGCACCAGGATCTCGGGGTCGCAGGCCAGGACCGTGGCCAGGGCGACGCGGCGCCGCTGCCCGCCCGACAGGTGCAGCGGCGAGCGGTCCGCGTGCTCCGCCATCCCCACCGCCGCGAGGGCCTCGGCGACCCGCGCCGGGACGTCCGGGACCCCGAAGTTCGCGGGCCCGAACGCCACGTCCTCGCGGACGGTCGGCATGAACAGCTGGTCGTCGGGATCCTGGAAGACGATCCCGACCCGGCGGCGGATCTCCTGCGCGGTGTCCTTGCGCACCGCCATCCCGGCGACCTCGACGGTCCCGGCGCCGGGCGCCAGGATGCCGTTGAGGTGCAGGACGAGCGTGGTCTTGCCGGCGCCGTTGGGGCCGAGCAGGGCGACCCGCTCGCCCGGCTCGATCCGCAGGTCCACGCCGTGCAGCGCCTGGTGGCCGTCGGGGTAGGCGAAGAGCAGGTCCTTGACCAGCAGGGACGGGTGCACGGTCACAGGATCACCCATCCGGTCACCGCCAGCGCGGCCGCGACGCCCACCGGGGCGAGGCCGCGGGCCCAGTCCGCGCGCGTGGTCCGGTCCTCGACGAGCACCGGCATGGCACCCGTCCAGCCCCGGGACAGCATGGCCAGGTGCACGCGCTCGCCGCGCTCGTAGGACCGCAGGAACAACGCGCCGACGCCCCGCGCCGTCGCACCGGCCTGCCACAGGAAGCGCGGGTCGTGGCCGCGGGAGACCCGGGCGAGGTGCATCCGCCGCGCCTCGCCCGCGATGACGTCGAGGTAGCGCAGCATCAGGGTCGCGATGGTGGTCACCAGGGCCGGGGCATGCAGCCGCTGCAGGCCGACGAGCAGGTCCCGCATCGGCGTCGTCGCGGCGAGGGTCAGCGAGATCAGGACGCCGAGGGTGCCCTTGACCAGGATGTTCCAGGCGCCGAGCAGGCCCGGCTCGGACAGCGACAGCCCGAGCAGGTCGATCCGCGGGTCGGGGCCGGTGAACGGCAGCAGGACCGCGAGCACCACGAACGGCAGCTCGATGACGGAGCGGCGGAGGATCCAGACGACCGGGATCCGGGCCGCCACCCACACCGCGACGAGCAGCACGGCGAACCCGGCGAAGACGGCGAAGGCCTCCCGGGGCGTCGCCACCACGCAGACGACGCCGAGGAACGCGGCGACGATCTTGACCTGTGGCGGGAGCCGGTGGACCACCGAGTCCCGCGGCAGGTGGAGCGGGTGCGCGTGGCCGGCGCTCATCCGCGGGGTGCGCGCCTGCGCAGCAGCCGGAACAGCCCGCCCGCGAGGACGAGCACCACCAGGACGCCGATGATCCCGGCCGGCCCGACGGTGCCGTGCCCGCCGAACACCGAGTAGTCCGCCAGGGGAGAGGCCGACGTGTGGTGCTCGGTGGCGTGCTGGGCGATGCAGGTCCCCTGCAGGCCGGCGTCGGTCTCGGTGCAGCCGTTCAACGCGACCGTGTCCAGACCGTCCGGGTCCGGGCTGGCGAAGTAGGACAGTCCGCCCGCGACGAGCAGGGCGACCAGGGCGAAGCCGATCCAGAACCGCCTCACGCCGTGGCCTCCTTGCGGACGAGCGTCGGACCCGTGCCGCGCAGCAGGTGCACCAGGTCCGGTCGCACGGCCGCCACGGCCCCCACCGTCGCGGCGGTGATCACGCCCTCACCGATGCCGATCAGCGCGTGCAGGCCCACCATCAGCGTGAACACCGTGCCGAGCGAGGCGCCGCCCGCCCCGCCGATCGCGTACTCGAGCACGAACCCGAGCGAGGCGACCACGGTGTTGGCGAACGCCGCCGTGAAGGCGACCACGAGCAGCCCGCCCCGGCCGCGCCGGGCGAGGCCGCGGAGCAGCACGGCCACCCCGTACCCGACGAACGTGCCGATCAGCGCCATGTTCGTGACGTTCATGCCGAGCGCGGTCAGCCCGCCGTCGGCGAAGAGCAGTGCCTGCACCAGCAGCACGATCCCGATGCAGACCGCCCCCACGTACGGGCCGACCAGGATCGCGACCAGGGCGCCGCCGAGCAGGTGGCCGCTCGCCCCGGGCAGGATCGGGAAGTTGATCATCTGGACGGCGAACACGAACGCCGTGACCAGGCCCGCCATCGGGGCCGTGCGGTCGTCGAGGTCGGTGCGCGCCCGCCAGAGGCACAGTGCCATTCCGACGATCGCGATCGCGCCGAACAGGAGGGACGTCGGGGCGTTCACGAGCCCGTCGCTCATGTGCATCGCGCTGACCACGCGGGGCCTCCCGGGTGAGCCGAGGTCGCGGCGCCGGGGCCGGCGCCGCGGTCCAGCTCACCACCTTCTGTTCGCTGATGCAAAGCTCTGGCGAGAACCCAGGCCTGGCAACCGTCCGGTCGGAGGGGGCGGTGACGCCGGTCACGAACGGGTGGAGTGTGCCGCCGCGGCCGGGTGTCCGCTCGCCCCGTGCACCGATCAGGCGTCCGCGAGCTCGCGCTCCCGTTCCTTCTCCGCCCGCTTGGCCGACCGGCCCGCGACGATCCCCAGCCCGGCGCGGCGCAGCGCGCCGAGCGGGGCGGTGACCGCGCCGATCGCGCGGTCCGCGACGCGGACCTGGTAGGCCGAGGACCCCGACAGCTCGGCGACGATCGCGTGGTGCTCGCCCGCGACCCGGTCGGCGTAGCCGGGCTGGCCGGGCACGCCGTTCATCCGGACGGCCGCGAGCGGCTCCGGCCTGCCGAGGAAGTCCCCGTGGTGGAGCAGGCGCAACCAGCAGTCCAGGTCGAGCAGCTCGTCCCGGCGGCCGCGCCAGCCGCCCGCCGCGTCGATGCTCTCCCGGCGGAACAGCACGTTGCACGCGTCCCCGATGAGGTTCGCCCGGCCCCGCACGATCTTGCGGGCCACCTCGTCCCCGCTGCGGGTGCCGATCAGCCCGTTGAGCCCGCGCCGGGGGACCAGCACCCGGCTGCGGTCGTCGACGACGTGCCTGCGCGCCGCGACGAGCGCGAGGCCCGGGTCGTCGAGCAGCGGTTGGCTCTGCAGCTCCAGGCAGCGGGGGTGCAGCAGGTCACCGTCGACGACCGTCTTGACCAGCGCCCCGGAGCTGAACCGCAGCGCCCGGTTGCGGGCCTCGCTGCGCGGCAGGCGCTCCCCGCTGCGGGTGATCCGGATGCGGGGGTCGGAGAAGCTGCGCATGACCTCGAACGTGCGGTCCCGGCTGGCGTTGTCGAACAGCACCAGCTCGAAGTCCCGCTCGGTCTGGTCGAGCACGGAACCGATGGTCTCGCCGAGGTGCTCGTCGCCGTCCGTGATGGCCGCGACCACCGACACCGCGGGGGCCAGGCCCGGAACCGGCCCGACCGGTCCGCCCGCCGTCACTGCGGGCTCACCGTGTGCGCAGGTCGGGGCGGGGGCACGGGCGCTGCGATCGCATGGTCCGACACTCTACCGAGCGGTCCCGGCGGGCCCCCGGGTCGGTGTGACGGGCGCACTGTCCGTAAGGTTCGGGTCGTGCATCCGGACCAGGCCCACCATCGGGGAGTCACGGTCGGGTGGCCGGCGTCAGTCCGATCGGGTGACAGCGCGGACGTGTCGCACAGCACAGGTCACGTAACGCTTTCCGGTGGTCGTCAGATAACCCGTTCGATGACGAGGAAACGGGTGACAGCACGACCTGCAGTAGTCGGACGCCAAGACGTCAGTACAGACGCACCCGACGTGCGATGAGGGGGACAACTGCGATGCAGCGCAGTCAGCAACCGACGGTGTCCGTGGTGGTGCCGACGCGGAACGAGGCGCGCAACCTCCAGGTGGTGCTGCCGGCGATCGCGGCCGTGCGACCCGCGGTCCACGAGATCATCGTGGTCGACGGCAACTCCGTGGACGGCACGATCGAGACCGCCCGGCGGGTGCTCCCGTGGGTGCGGATCGTCGAGCAGACCCGCAAGGGCAAGGGCAACGCGATGGCGTGCGGCTTCGCGGCCGCCACGGGGGACATCATCGTGATGTTCGACGCCGACGGCTCGGCCGACCCGGCGGAGATCCCGGCGTTCGTCCAGGCGCTGGTCGACGGCGCGGACTTCGCGAAGGGCACGCGCTTCGCTCGCGGCGGCGGGAGCGACGACATCACCCTGCTGCGGCGCAGCGGGAACGCCGGGCTCAACGGCGTGGCCAACATGCTGTTCGGCACGCGCCACTCGGACCTCTGCTACGGGTACAACGCCTTCTGGGCGGACCTGTTGCCGCTCCTGGAGCTGCCGGCGGTGGACGCTCCAGCACCGGGGGACGGGTCGATGCTGTGGGGGGACGGCTTCGAGATCGAGACCGTGCTCGCCTGCCGCGTCGCGGCCGCGGACCTGCGGGTGACCGAGGTGCCGTCCTACGAGCGCGAGCGGATGTTCGGCGACACCAACCTGCGGACCTTCGCCGACGGCACCCGGGTGCTTCGCACCCTGGCCGCCGAGCGTCGCCGGGCCTCGAAGAAGACCGAGCAGAAGGATGCGCTGAAGGGTGCGCAGCCCGCCGCCCGGATCGCTCCGGCCCAGCGCCCCACGCAGCCCCCGGTCCGTGACGGACAGCCCGCCCGCAACGGGCACGCGGTCCAGAACGGCCACGCCGCCCCGAACGGGCACGCCGTGTCGAACGGGCACGCCGTGTCGAACGGGCACGCCGTGGCGAACGGTTTCGCCCCGCAGAACGGCTTCGCCCCGCAGAACGGCTTCGCCCCGCAGAACGGCTTCGCCCCGCAGAACGGCTTCGCGCCCCAGGACGGGCTGGGTGCGCCGCGCCCGCACCACCGGCCGGAGCGGGACACGCTGCCCGTCCCGCCCACCACCGAGCCGGTGACCGCGCACTTCACCGCGGTCAGCCCCACCGAGGACGTCACCCCGGTCGCCGGGCCGCGTCCGGCGCAGCGCCCCTCGCCGCGCCCGGTCAACCGCCCGGCCGTCGGATCCGACCGCCCCGCGCCCGACCGCGCGGCGGCGCAGCGCGAGGCCGTCGACGCGCGTTACGCCCTCGAGGAGGAGGCCTCCTGACGGGGGCCTCCCCTCCGGCGGCGGCGGGCCGCCCGTCATACTCGTGGCGGGCGGTCGAGCGATCGTGGACCCCGGCGGGGACGCCGGGGTCCGCGCCCTACCGCCGGGGCGGAGAACACTGGAACGACCGGCTCGGGCCGGCCAGGAACGGAGTCACGCGGTGAGCATGCCAACCGCTGCGGAGCTGACACGCGCCCGCACGGCGCGGCGCGGCGTCGCGGTCATGCTCGTCCTCGCGGGCGTCACGGCCTGCCTGCTGGCCCTGTTCGACGTGGCAGGCGGCTCCGGTCTCCGGCTGGCCGTGACGATCGGGTTCCTGCTGCTGGGCCCGGGCTGGGCGGCGGCGGGCTTCCTGCGCCGCGCCCCGGCGGCCCACATGTGGCTGCTGACGCTCGGCGTCGGCATCGCCACCACCCTGCTCGCCGCCCAGATCATGGTCAGCGCGACCTGGTGGCACCCCGACCTGATGCTCTACATCGTGACCGGACTCAGCGTGCCCTTCCTGCTGCGCCACGCGGTGGTCGCCCAGTGACGACACAGGACACCCGCAAGGGCGCCGGGAACGGCTCCCCGAGCGCGGAGGAGACCCAGATCCTCGGCCCGCTCCGGCCGCCGCGGGACGTGGCGGACCCGCCGACGACCGCACTGCCGGTCATCCCGGCGCCGCCCGCCGAGGACCCGCCGACCCCCACCTGGGTCGAGCGGAACCGGCCGCTGCTGGACCGCTGGCTCTCGCCGGTCCTCGCCGTGCTCGCGCTCGCCATGCTGCCGCTGGCCACCGCGACCACCGACCTCGACGCGCTGGACGGCTGGGGCCTGGCCAAGGTCCTCGGCCCGGTGGCCTGGGCGGCACTGCTGTTCGCCATCGGCGCCTGCCTCTCCGAGCTCTACGCCCGCAGGCCGCGCATCCCGATGCTCGGCGCGGCCACCGGCGTGCTGATCCTGTGCTCGACGGGTCTGCCGTCGGTGATCCAGCCCGCCGCGCGCTTCGGTACCGCCTGGACCATCACGGGCTTCGTCGACGCGGTCGCGGTCGCCAACGGTGTGCCGCCCCAGGGTCTCGACGCCCGGTTCTCCTGGCCCGCGTTCTTCGCCCAGTGGGCGTGGTTCCGCGAGGCCGCGGGCGCCGACCAGCTGGACGTGGTGCTGCGCTGGTTCCCGCCCGCCGTCGTCACGGTGTGGGCGATCGGGATCTACGCGCTGGCCCGCTCGATGCTCGGGGGCACCCGCGCCCCGTGGGCCGCGGCCTGGCTGTTCGTCGGCCTGAACTGGATCGAGCAGGACTACTTCTCGCCGCAGGCCACGGGCATATGCCTGCTGCTCACCGTGCTGACCTTCGCGCTCGGCCCGCTGGCCACCCGCCGGACGGACCCCAGCGGCGCCCCGGGCTGGCCCGCGCCCCACCTGGGCGCGAAACGGCTGCCGCTGTGGCACCGGTGGCTGGTGTCGGCGGGGACCCCGCCGAACCGGCCGACGCTGCCGCCGCGCCAGCTGCTGCTGGTCTACTTCTGCGCCGCGCTGTGCATCCTCGCGGTCATCCCGGCCCACCAGCTCACGCCGTTCGCGATCCTGGGCCAGCTGGCCCTGCTCGCGATCGTCGGCCGCTACCGGGGCCGCGGTCTGGTGCTGATCGGGATCATCGGCGTCGTCCTGTTCATCCTGATCGCCGCGCGGGACATCTGGATGAACCAGATCACCCTGTTCATCGGCGACGGCAACACCGGCGCCGCGCTGGAGTCCGGCGTGGGCGACCGGCTGACCGGCGACTTCGGGCAGCAGGTGGTCAAGTACGGCCGGTTCCTCATCGCCGCGCTGTCCTACGGCCTGGGCTTCCTCGGCGCGATCATCTACTGGCGCCGCAGGCGGGACCTGGTGCCGATCGGCCTCGCGGTCGTCCCGATGGGCTTCGCCGCGCAGGGCTACGGCGGCGAGGGCTTCCTCCGGATCCTGCTGTTCGGCCTGCCGATCCTCACCATCCTGGGCGCGGACCTGCTGCGCTTCCTGGTGCGGTGGCGGGGCTGGATGCGCCCGGTGCTCGCGGTGGGCATGGTCGCGCTGTTCGCGATCCTGATCTTCCTCCGCGGCGGCAACGACTCCTACCAGGTCGTCTACCCGCGAGACGCGGAGATGTACCGGCAGGTCGTGGCCACCACGCCGCCCGGGCAGAACGTCATGCCGCTGTCGGACCCCGGGCCGTTCGCCATCGAGGGGCTCACCAGCTTCGGCCGCGGCGGCGGCATCGAGGGCTGCGGCCGGATCGCGGCGGCGGGCACCCAGGAGCAGATGCTGTCCTGCATCGCCCAGATCAACCCCGACGTGATCGTGAACTTCCGGGACATCGAGGCCCAGGGCGTGCACCTGTTCCTCAACAAGCCCGGCTGGTCGCTGGACCTGGCGAACGCGCTGACCGCGAGCGGCCAGTACTACATGTGGTTCCAGCACCCGGACGACCCGTACGACTTCGTGCTCCGCAAGACGGGCGCACCGGTGATCGACGCGACCACGCAGGGGAGGCCGGGATGACCCTGGACCCCTCCTTCGACCGCTGGGTGTGGCTGTCGTTCTTCGGCCTGCTGGTCGTGCTCGGCGTCCGGGCCTGGGTGGTGGAGAGCAGCCGCGGGAGGCTGACCCGCACCCCGGGCCGGATCCGCGCGCTCACCGGCGCCTCGGTCGTCATGGTCTGCCTGGTGGCCGGGATGCTCTGGATCCAGGGCGGCCAGCAGGTGTTCGACGCCGTGGTGCACCGGACGGACCCCGTCACGGGCCTACCGCTGGACCAGCCGCGACCGGTCGTCGCCCCGAACGCGCCTCCGGCCGACCCGAACGCACCCGTCGACGAGCACGGCAACCCCGCCCAGGCCCCCGCGGTCCCGCCCGCGGGCACGGCCGCGGGCCCTTGACGAACGCCGGGAAACCGGCGCCCACCAGCACCGACGCCCCACCCGGGGCGGTAACAAGGCTCTCGACGACGACGTCGGTCAGCAGTGGCACGTCCCGCCGCGGGACGTCGATCGCCGCGCGATATCGTGACGCCGCTGCCGATTCGGCGGTTCGGGTGAACCGCAACCGCCGAACCGCGGGGGGCATCGATCGCAGCAGCTGCAGTTCTTGTCCAGGGAGGGCTTCCAACCCCATGTCGGATCAGGTCTACGACTTCGTCGTCGTCGGTGGCGGGGCCGCCGGGTGCGTCCTGGCGAACCGTCTCAGCGCCGACCCGGCGAACCGGGTACTCCTCCTGGAGGCGGGCAAGTCGGATCCCTTCTGGGACGTCTTCACCCACATGCCCGCCGCGATGGGCCTCGCCATCGCGAGCGAGTCGCACAACTGGCACTTCCAGTCCGAGCCCGAGCCGTTCATGAACAACCGGCGCATGGACCAGCCCCGCGGCAAGCTGCTCGGCGGCTCCGGCTCCATCAACGCCATGACGTTCGTGCGCGGCCACCCGGCCAACTTCGACGAGTGGGGCCGGGTCACCGGCGACGAGGCGTGGGACTACGAGCACGTCCTCCCGTACTTCAAGCGCATCGAGGACTCGCTGACCTTCGGCGGGAACGAGTACCGCGGCCGCGGCGGGCTGCAGACCGTCGAGAAGGCCCCCGCGGACCACCCGCTGTTCTCGCTGTTCTTCGAGGCCGCCCAGCAGGCCGGCTACAACCTCACCGCCGACCTCAACGGCGCGGTGCAGGAGGGGTTCGCGGCGTTCGACCGCAACATCCGCCGCGGCCGCCGCCAGTCGTCGTCGCAGGCCTACCTGCACCCGGTGATGGGCCGCCCCAACCTCGAGGTGCGGACCCACGCGCTGGCCACCCAGGTGATCTTCTCCGGGAACCGCGCCGTCGGCGTGACCTACCGGACCTCGGACGGCGAGCGGATCGTCCGGGCGAAGGAGATCGTCCTGTCCGGTGGGGCCTTCAACACCCCGCAGCTGCTGCAGCTCTCCGGCGTCGGCAGGCCGGACGAGCTGGCCGCCGTCGGTGTCGCGCCGCTGCACGAGCTGCGCGGCGTCGGCTACAACCTCGAGGACCACCTCGCGGTCCAGGTCCAGCACTCGTGCACCCAGCCCATCTCGATGGTGCACATGAAGGACAAGAAGAACTGGCCGAAGATGGGCCTGCAGTGGCTCGCCGGCCGCGGGCCCGCCACCAGCAACATGTTCGAGGCCGCCGGGTTCATCCGCAGCAACGACGACATGGCCTTCCCGGACGTGATCATCGGCTTCGCCGCCATGGCGATGAAGTTCGACGAGAAGCGCATCGTGGACGGGCACGGGTACCAGGTGCACGTGGGCACCATGGCGGCGCGCTCGCGCGGCAGCGTCACGCTGAAGTCCGCCGACCCCACCCAGCACCCGCGGATCGTGTTCAACTACCTGGACAACCAGCGGGACCGGGACGACTGGGTCAAGGCGATCCGGATCGCGCGGGACATCATGTCGCAGCCTGCGTTCGCGGGCGTCGACGGCGGGGAGGTCGTCCCCGGCCCGGCGGTGCAGACGGACGAGGAGCTGATCGCCTGGGTCGCGGAGGCGGCGCAGACGGGTCTGCACCCCACCGGCAGCGTGCGGATGGGGACCACGGCGGACGACGTCGTCGACCCCTCGTCGATGCGGGTGCACGGGCTGGAGGGTCTGCGGGTCGTCGACGCGTCGGTCTTCCCGACCGTCACCAACACCCAGACCTACGCGCCGACGCTGATGGTGGCCGAGAAGGCCTCCGACATGATCCTCGGCAACACCCCGCTCGAGGCGGTGCGGCTCGCCCGGCCCGAGGTCGTGTCGCAGGCGCGGCCGTCCGCGGCCCCGGACGCGGTCGTCAGCCCGGTCGGCTCGGCCTGACAACACCCACCCCCACCTCGGAGGACTGCTCGATGGAACTGCCCCAGCGGGCACCGGCCTGGGTGGGCCGGGTGGACCGACGGGCCCTGGGCCCGGACGCGCTCGACCTCGCGGTCGACCCGCGCTACTCGGCCGCCCGGCTGCTCGTGACCGCCGGGGACGTGCCCGTCGGGCTGATCACCGTCGGGCTCGTCGGCGGCCGCGCGACGACGTCGACGGTGCGGGCGGCGATCGACGCCCAGATCGGCGAGGACTCGGGGGAGGAGACGGCGCTGCCGGACTCCGCCGAGCCGCTGACCGTCGTGATCGCGACCCGGGGGCGGGCGGAGAGCCTCCGGAAGAGCCTCGCCGCGGTCGTCGCCGGGGACCACCCGGCCGTCACGGTGGTCGTCGTGGACAACGACCCCGTCGACGACGCCACGCAGCGCGTCGCCGAGGAGTTCGCGGAGCGCGGCGTGGTGTACGTCCGCGAGGCGCGCCGGGGCCTGTCCGTGGGGCGCAACCGGGGCCTGCGCGAGGCGGCCACCGCGCTCGTCGCCTTCACCGACGACGACACCGAGGTGGACGGCCGCTGGGCCTCGCGGATCGCCGCGGTGTTCGCGGCCGAGCCCGGGCTGGCCTGCGTGAGCGGCCCGGTCGTCGGGGCGCGGCTGGAGACCGAGGAGGAGCTCGCGGCGGAGCGGGCGCTCGTCTGGAACCGCGGGTTCGAGTCGCGCCGCTACTCGCTGGCGGATCCGCCCGAGGACTCCGCGATCTTCCCGTTCTCGCCGGGCCTGTTCGGCATCGGCGCGAACTTCGCCGTCCGGGCGGACATCGCGCGGGCGGTCGGCGGGTTCGACGAGGCCCTCGGCGCGGGCGCCCCGACCCGCGGCGGCGAGGACTGCGAGTTCATGGTCCGGCTGGTGCTCGCGGGCCACCAGGTCGGCTACGACCCGGGCGCCTACGTGTGGCACCACCACCGCTCCTCGCCCGAGGAGCTGCGCAGCCAGCTGCGGGGCTACTCGATGGGCCTGGGCGGGTTCCTCACCAAGATCGCGCTGGACCCGAAGGCGGGCCTGATGGCGGCGAAGCGGCTCCCGGCCGCCGTCGCGCAGTTCCGCCAGATCGGCGACCGCGAGGCCACCGCCGGAGACGGCATGGCGGCGGGCAGCCTGCGCGAGCGCATCACCTGGATCGCGGACGGTGGCACCGCCTACGTCCGCGGCAGGCGCGCCGCCCGCCGGTCCGGCGGGCGGATCCCCCGACTCTCTCCGATGGGGACTGAGAACCAGTGACGACCCCGCCCGAGCCGCCGGAGCAGCCGACCGGGCCCCTCGAGCACCAGAAGCCCGACCCGCAGACGTCCGACCCGGGGGAGCGCACCACGCCGGTGCCGCCCGCCGAGCCGGCCCCCCAGCCGTCCTCGACGGACTGGACCGGCCCCGGCACCACGCCGCAGCCGGTCGTCGACGAGGCGCCGCCGCGAACGGTGTCCCGCAGGACGCTCTACGTCGTCAGCGGCGTCGCCCTGGTCGCGATCGTGGCGCTGATCGCGGTGCTGCTCTCCCGGCCGGGGTCGGAGCAGGCGCGGCCGCAGCCCGCCGAGCCGCCGGGCCCGACGTCGACCACTGAGACCCCGAGCGCGGGCACCGAGACCAGCGCGGCGACGCTGCTGGGCTGGGGTGAGCCGAGCCGGGTCGACGAGTTCGACGGCCCGCGCCCGCAGGGCTGGAACCTGTACAACGGCCAGGGCCACGACGGCAACGGCCGCCGCACCCCGGACGCGATCAGCGTGCGGGACGGCATCCTGACCATCACGGGCGACTCCGACGGCAACACCGGCGGCATGGCGCTGTACCCGGGCCAGATGTACGGGCGCTGGGAGGGTCGGGTCCGGCTGCCGGAGAGCGACCCGACCTACCACGCGTTGCTCCTGCTGTGGCCGGACGCGGAGGACTGGCCGCGCGGCGGCGAGGTGGACTTCATGGAGGCCACCGACTCGTCGCGGCAGAGCGTCGAGTTCTTCCTGCACTACGGGCGCAACAACAACCAGGACCACGGCGAGGTCGCCGTCGACGCCACCCAGTGGCACAACTGGGCCGTCGAGTGGACCCCCGACCACATCGTGGCCTACCTCGACGGCCAGGAGTGGTACCGCAACGAGGACAAGAGCCACCTCCCGCCGCGGCCGATGCACCTGACGATCCAGCTGGACTGGTTCCCGGAGAACGGCGACCCCGACAACGTGCGGGAGTCCGAGATGCAGGTGGACTGGATCAAGGAGTACCCGCTCCGCTGATCCGCCCCACTGCGGGGTCACTGCGGGCGGCGGGCCGCGGGCATCTTCAGGGTTCTGGCGTTGGCGATGTCGATGCTGCCCGTGTCGGTGTCCAGGTCCGGGTCGAACCAGGCCGGGACGGGTGCCGCGATGCCCGGGCCGATGCGCTCGGAGCTGTTGAACGTGTCCGGGCGGATCCGCCCGGCCGCCCGGCCCGCGAAGTAGCTGCCGACCCCCGCGATCGTGCGCGCGATCTCGGCGCGGGAGGGCTTCACGTGCTCGGCGAGGGCCTTGCGGTACCAGGCCAGCTGGACGTCGAGGGCGTGCTGCAGGCTGTAGTGCCGCCGGACCAGCTCCAGGGCGAAGGCGGCGTTCGTCCGCCGCCGCACCGGGTCCGCCAGCAGCGACTCGAACTCGCGGACGAGGACGTCCTCGCCGGTGCCGCCGTCCCCGATGCCGTAGAACCCGTGCCACCGGAACTCGCGCGCCGAGCGGCGGTCCAGGACCTTGAAGAACCCGTGCTCGCCCTGCACGATGCACGGCTTGCCGAAGGCCATGGCCCGCAGCACGGAGCCGCCCATGCCGAGCGCGATGTCCGCCGACTCGTAGGCCGGGCGCGGGTCCACCCGCAGCCCGGGCAGCGTGACGACCTCGCGGCCCGCGCGGGCGTTCACGGCCGCGGCCAGGGCCTGCAGCTCGGGCATCGCGGGACCGTCGCCGACCAGCACGAGCCGGACCGGGTAGCGCGCGGCGAGGCGCCCGGCCGCGCGGATCGCCGTCTCCAGGCCCTCCTGCTTGAGGGCGCGGGCGAACCGGCTGACCGCGACGACCATGATCTCGTCCGGCTTCACGCCCATCTCGGCGCGGAAGTCGTCTCCGCCGGGGTAGCCCGGGTACTGCCCGACGACGTCCGTGGGGATCTCCAGGATCCCGATCGAGCCGCTGCGCTCGCGGGTCTCCATGGCGATGAGCGGGCCGCAGACCTGCAGCGGGATCGAGCCGGGCATGAAGTCCGGCACCGACATGCTGTTGATCGTCATGGTCATCGGCACGTCGTCGGAGCGGTGCGGGCCGAGGAACATCAGGATCGACGGGGTGAGCTCGTAGGTGTGCACGAGGTCGGGCTGCACCCGGCGCACCACGTCCCGCATGCGGCGGTAGGCGCTGCGCGCGGTGGGTGCGATGTTGTCCGGGCTCAGCTCCTCGATGGCCTCGAAGGGCAGGCCCTGCTCGGCGATGACGTCCTCGAGCACGCCGGGCGGGCCGGCCATGTGGACCTCGTGGCCGAGGTCGCGGGCGCCCGCGGCGAGGTCGACGGAGTTGCGTTGGCTGCCGCCGATGCCGAGGTTGTGCAGCACGACGAGCAGGCGCAGGCGCCGCTCTCCGGTCGGAAGCCGGAGCGCACCGTTCGGCCAGGTCACGTCGTGGTCTCCCGTCTGTCTCTCAGCGCCGGCTCTCAGCGCTCGACCGGCTGTCGGTCGGAACGCTCGGCGCCCGGTTCGTCGAGGTCGGCCTCCGCCCCGTCGGGGGCGGCCTCCTCCTCGGCGCGCGCCTGGCGGCGCAGGGTGGCGATGTACCGCAGCAGCGGCACCGCGACGACGGCCGCGGTGAGCGCCTGGGCGAGCAGGAACGCCAGCCCGGCGCCCCCGACCCCCATGCGGTCCATCAGCACGATCGCGAGCCCGATGACGAGCGCCGCGGTGAACACCTCCAGGACGACCACGCGCCCCATCTGGTTGCGCAGCCGGGAGGTGTTGATGAAGTTCATGTTGACGATGGTGAAGGGGATCGCGAGCACCGCGTAGCGCAGCACCCAGGTGCCCTCGTCGGAGTACGCGTCTCCCAGGATCGACAGCAGCCACGGCGCCAGGAAGAACAGCGCGGGCACGCCGAGGACGCCGATCGCGTAGCTCAGCCGGAACGTCCGCCGCATCAGGGCCCACTGCTGGCGCCGGTCGTGGCTGGCCTCGACGACGTAGGACGAGCTGATGTTCCAGATCAGCAGGCTGAACGACTCGGCGACGAGCCAGGGGAGCGCGTAGTAGGCGTTCGCCTCGGTCCCGAGCCGGGCCACGACCAGCAGCGGCAGCACCAGGGGGATCACCACGGTGACGGCGCCGGTCGCGTACTCCGCGAGGAAGATCGTCAGCAGCCCGCGGCGGTCGGGCATGGGGGGAGTGCCCGGGCCGGGCGGCGGGATGCGCGGCAGCAGCCGCAGGAACAGGATGGGCGCGATCACCAGCTGCAACACGATGATCGGGATCGCCCAGGCGACCAGGATGCCCTTCTCGAACGCCAGCGAGGCGAACAGGATGAGCAGCCCCATCTTCCCGAGCGCGAACAGCAGCTGTTCCAGCGGGATCCAGGTGGACCTGCGCAGGCCGGTGAGCACCCAGTCCTGCAGCGTGGACAGCGCCAGCAGCACGACGAGCAGCGGGAACCCGAGCCGGTCCCAGGTCGTCGGGAACAGCTCGGGGTGCGGGAAGAACAGCAGGAACCCGAAGCCGAGCAGCAGCGCGATCACGGTCGCGATGCCGTAGCCCGCGAGCACCAGCCGCCGGCCGCGCCCGTGGGCCGAGGCGAGCACGCGGCCGAACAGCAGCCCGACGTTCGAGGCCGCGATCTGCGAGAACATCGTGGCCGTGGAGAGGATGGCCGAGGACCGGCCGACCTCCGCGGCGGGCAGGCGGGCCGCGATCGCCCAGAAACCGAGCCCGACCACGGCCGTGATGCCGGTCGCCGCCATCAGCGAGAAGGCGTTCAGCTCCAGGCTGGGCAGCAGGCCCTTCCGCTTCGGCTGCTCCGACCCGGCCGCCGGCGCCGGCTCGACGATCGGCACCGGCGCGGTCGCCGCGGCCGCGCCCGGCGCCGGGACGACGGCGGCGAACCGCTCGGTCGCCGGGTCCGCGTACGGGTCGGCGCCGGGACCCGTGTCGCGGTGGGCGGTGTTACGGCCGGTCACCCACGAGACGGCGGTACGCCGGAGCTTCTGCGTCCGCTCGTTGTCGGAGTCCACTACCGCGCTACCCACCCGATGTGATCGTGCCTGTGCTGGTGCCTCCACCGTGGCCTGACGAGCGTAGTGGGCACCCCCTCGGGGGCCTCTGCCGGGTGCACCGACCGGGTTACCTAGTGTCCCCGCCATGAGCGAGCAGGTGCGGGTGCATCCGCAGGGTCTGTGCGAGAGCGACGACGTCGGTGCCGGGACCCGGGTCTGGGCGTTCGCGCACGTCCTGCCGGGTGCGCGCGTCGGGCGGGACTGCAACATCTGCGACGGCGCGTTCGTCGAGGGCGGCGCCGTGCTCGGTGACAACGTCACCGTGAAGAACGGCACGCTCGTGTTCGAACGGGTGACTTGTGAGGACGATGTGTTCCTCGGCCCGAACGTCCTGTTCACCAACGACCTCCGGCCACGGGCGGCGATCAAGCGCGGCGGGGACGCCCTCCTGCCGACCACGGTCCGCCGCGGCGCCACGCTCGGCGCGGGCACCGTCGTCGTCTGCGGGACGGAGATCGGGGAGCACGCCTTCGCCGCCGCCGGTTCCGTCGTGACCCGCTCGGTGCCCGCGCACGCGTTCGTGGCGGGCAACCCGGCGCGGGTGAAGGGCTGGGTGTGCGTGTGCGGGGAGCGGCTCGGGGACTCGCTGGTGTGCGCGGACTGCGGCACCGCGCACGAGCGGTCGGGTGAGGGCCTCCGGGTCCGCTGAGCGCCCGTCGCTACGGTACGTCCGCACCGTTCCCCGCTCCCCGAGGAGAGACATGGCCCGCACCGCATCCGACCGGACCACCGCCTTCGGCGCCGCGACCAGGGCCCTGCGTGACGTCGGGGCGGCGGCCTGGTTCGGCGGCTCCCTGATGGGCGCCTCCGGACTCAACGCCGCCGCGGACGCCGCGGGCACCCCCGCCGACCGCGAGCGCGTGGTCAGCGCGGGCTGGGCGAAGTGGACCCCGATCTCGCGCGCCGCCCTGGCCGCCACGTTCCTGGGCGGCGTGGCGCAGCTGGCCACCCGCCGGAGCACCGCGAACGTCGTCGGCGTGGGCCTGACGACCGCCGCCGCCGGGCTCACCGCGGGCACCGCCGTCATGGGGTCCAAGGAGGTGCCGGAGACCACGATCCACGCCGTCGAGTGGACGATCCCGGCGCTGCTGGCCGGCGTCATTCTGGCCGGGGCCAAGCGCTAACGCAGGCCGATCGCGAAGGCGCCCCACGGCAGGGTCTGCAGGCGGGCCCGGAAGCCGAGCTTCTCGAGCATCGGGACGGCCTCGTCGGCGACCGCGACGGTGCGGGCGTCGGAGATCTCGACCTTGATGCAGCGGACGTCTCGCGCCCAGTCGCCGTGGGCGAGCAGCTCCTGCCACGCGCTCTCCACGCTGACCAGCAGGTAGTCGACGGGCGCGCCGCCGGTCCAGTCCGCGAGGATCCGGCCCGCGTCCGCCGCCTCGATCCGCGGCTGCAGGCTGTCGTCGCTCGCCGCCGGGGGCTGCTCGGGGGCGGTGTCGGTGATGTTCACGCCCCAGGCGTCCCGGTCCCAGCCGACCTGCAGCGTGGCGTCCCGGTGCCAGACCGCGGTCTCGACGATCCGCCCGCGCCCGCCGAGGTGTTCGAGGTTGCGGCGGGCGAGCACCGCGTTGTCCGTGTCCGGCTCGACGCCCAGGACGCGGGCCTCCGGGTACTCGTCGGCCAGATCGGCGAGCAGCAGCCCGATGTTGGCGCCGAACACCGCGATGTGGCGGACCGGGCCCGGCATGTCCGCGGGCGGCATGTGGTGGCCCTCGGCGAGGAACTGGAAGGCGCGCAGGTCGCGCGAGCGCGGGCGCAGCCAGACGATGCGGTCGCCGAGCTCCGGCACCCGGAACGGCCGGGCGGACGAGGCGGGCCGCTGGTCCTCCTCGCGCCCGAGGGCGGACTCGGCGAGCAGGCGCACCATCCGCGCCCGGCCCGCCGCGTCTCCCACCCGGACCACGGACCGGACACCCCGCGCGGCCTGCCGCGCCGCGCCGGTCGCGAGCCCGAGACCCTCGCCGTGGCGCAGGTGCTCGACGAGACGGTGCAGGCGGGTGCCGTGGGGGATCTGCTCGGCCATCGTGTCCTCTCGGCTCACCCGCCCGCGTGTCGGTGGGGCGGGTCCAGGGTACCGGCGGCACTCGTTAGGGTTGCTCGGGTGGACATCCAGTCGCTGCGCAGCAAGGTCGGCGAGCTCCCCGCGGCGCAGCTCGCGTACCGCTGCGCGGTCGCCGGTCGGATGCGGGCCGAACGCTGGGGCCTCGCCCTCGACGAGTCGGTCCGCACCCGCACCCGCACGGAGAAGCCGCGTTCCGCGGGAGTCGGCCGGATCCTGGCCTACCACTCCATCGGCACGGACTCCTGGGGCGTGAACGACGTCCGCCCCGCGGACTTCGAGAAGCACCTGCAGCTGGCGATCGACGACGGCTGGACCTTCGCCACACCCGCCGAGGTCCTCGCCGACCCGGCGCGCCGACAGCTCGCGATCACCTTCGACGACGGCGCCACCAGCGTGCTGGACCACGCCGTCCCGGTCCTGCGGCACCACGGCGTCCCCTCCACGATGTTCGTCGTCAGCGGGTGGGCGGACGGCGGTCACTCCGCGGGATACGAGCACGTCCTGGACTGGGACGGCCTGGCCCGGCTCGAACAGGCGGGGGTCACGCTGGCCAGCCACTCGGCGTCGCACCCGGACTTCGGCCGCCTCGACCCGGCCGCCGCGGAGCGCGAGCTGGTCGAGTCGCGCGAGCGGCTGGAGAAGATGCTCGGCCACGAGATCGACGAGTTCGCCATCCCGTTCGGCCAGTCCGCCAACTGGACCCCCGCGGCCGGGGAGATCGCCGCCCGCGTCTACCGCACCGTGTACGCCCAGGCCGTCGACACCCGACCCGCCCACACCGTCCCGCGCACGTTCATCACCCGGATCGACCGCCCCCTCGTCTTCCGCGCCGCCCTGAACGGCGCGTTCGACGACTGGGAGGAGTGGTTCCTCGGCCCGCGCTGAGGGACTCGCGGTCGCTCGGCTCGCGCCGAGGACGAGTGGCCGCGGCTTCTCGGCCACCCTCGGGCGGCGCTCAGCCTGCGCGCTCGTCGTCGAGATCCGGGTCCGCGGCGCGGCGGCGGGCGAGGAGCTCGTCGAGGCGCCGGTTGTCCAGGGCCTCGCGACGCTCGGCGCGGTAGGTGGTCTCCTCCGCGTCCAGACGTTCGACGAGCCGCGCGAGCCTCGTGCTGATCCTGAGGACCTGCGTGCTCGTCGCTCACCGCCTGCAGTTCGGCCGCGACCCGCCGGCCGTGCTCGGTGATCTCGATGATGTGGCTGCGCCGGTCGTACGGATCCGGATACTTCTGGATGGTCTCGGCGATCTCGAGCCGACGGACGTGGTCGGACGCGGTCTGCGCCGTGATGCCGAGCAGCCGCCCGAGATCCGCCTGGGTCTCCTGCTTGCGCACCGCGAGGTGCGACAGGATCCGCCACGTGGTGCGCGTGGACCCGTGCCGCACGAGCCGCCGGTCCAAGGCCCGGTCCGAGGCCCCGGCCGCCATCGCGAGCCAGTGGCTGAAGGTGATGTGGTCGTACCGCATGGTCTGCTCCTGTCGGTTCCGCTGCGCCGATCCGGAGTCTGACCGGCCGCACCGGTCCGCGAGCGGTTTTCGCAGATTCCGGTGCGAAACCGTCCGCCTCCACTCGTTCTCGCGGCACAGGACCCTGAGCAGGGCGGACGGCACTCTGCTCAGGTTCCGGATGGTCCGGCGCCGTGGCTTTCCGGGCGGCGCTGGACCGGTCAGGCGTGGTGCGGCGCGTTGCTCAGGTTTCTGATGGTCCGGCATCGCGGCCTTCCGGGCGGCGCAGGACGGGGCAGGGGTGTTGCGGCGCGCTGTTCAGGTTTCTGATGGTCCGACACGATGACCGTCCAGGCGGCGCAGGACCGGTCAAGGGCGTTGCGGCGCGCTGCTCAGGTCCCGGATGATTCCGAATCCCTGTCGTTCCAGGTCGGACCATCCGACCACCGGGCCATCAGGTTCCTGGGCCACGCTGCTTCCTGGCGTGGTCCAGGAACCTGCTGAATCGGGCACCGGACGGCCCCCGTTCTGGAACATCAGGAACCTGGGCTTCAACATCAGGAACGTGGGCTTCGTGTGCCGGTGCCCGCGTCGGCTCTGAGGCGGGCCGGATTGTCGGGGTGCTGGATGGTCCGGAGCCAGGGCTTCGTGAGGGGGAGCCCCGGTCGGATCCGGGGTGTGCTGGATGGCCACGGCGCCGGACCGTCAGGAACCTGGGCTTCGCGTGGCGCATCCCCCGTCGGATCCGGGGTGCGCCGGATGGGCGGGGTGCCCGACCATCAGGAACCTGGGCTTCGCGTGGCGGTGCCCCCGTCGGGTCGGAGGTGGGCCGGATGGTCGGGATGCCGGACCGTCAGGGACCGGAGTGTCGCGTGGCGGAGCCCGTGTCGGGTCCGAGGCGCGGCGGATGGGCCGGGCGCCGGACGATCAGGAACCTGAGCGCGCCGCCGTCCCGCCGTCCCGCGCCCGCGGTCCGCCCTCAGCCGGCGGACAGGGCGGAGCGGAGGACCTCGATGACCCACGCCTGCTGCTCCGCGGTGATCTGCGGGTAGAGCGGGAGGCTGAGGATGCGGTCGGCCATGGCCTCGGCGACCGGGAAGTCGCCCGCCTTGCCCAGGGTCGCGAACGCCTCGGTGAGGTGGACCGGGGTGGGGTAGTGGATGCCCGCGCCCACGCCGTTCGCGTTCAGGTGGGCCAGGACCTCGGCGCGGCGGTCGACCTCGATCACGTAGAGGTGCCAGACGGGCTCGTTGCCGGGGGTGACCGTCGGGGTCACCACGGGCAGGTCGGCGAGCAGGGCGTCGTAGCGGGCGGCGGCCTCGCGGCGCAGCGCGTTCCACGCGTCGAGGCGCCTGAGCTTCGCGCTGAGCACCACGGCCTGGAGGGTGTCCAGGCGGCTGTTCACCCCGACGACGGTGTGCTCGTACTTGCGCGGGGAGCCGTGCGCCCCGATCAGCCGGACCCGGTCGGCGAGCTCGGCCGAGCTCGTCAGCACCGCGCCCGCGTCCCCGTAGGCGCCGAGGTTCTTGCCCGGGTAGAAGCTGGTCCCCGCGATGTCGCCGATCGCGCCCGCGCGCCGACCGTCGCGGCGGGCACCCTGCGACTGGGCGGCGTCCTCGACGATCCGGACCTCGGCCGGGAGCTCGGCGCGCAGCCTGGCCACGTCCGCGACCTGGCCGTACAGGTGCACCGGCAGGACCGCGCGGGTCCGCTCGGTCACCGCGGCGAGGGCGGCGTCGACGTCGATCAGGGCGGTGCCGGGCTCGCAGTCGACGAGGACGATCTCCGCACCGGCGCGCGCCACCGCCTCGGCCGTCGCGATGAAGGTGTTGGCGGGCACGATGCACTCGTCGCCGGGGCCGATGCCGAGCGCGCGCAGGGCGAGCTCGAGCGCGTCGGTGCCGTTCGCGACCCCGACGACGTGCTCGACGCCCGAGTACGCGGCGTACTCGGCCTCGAACGCCGCGACCGCCGGACCGCCGACGAACGCGGTGCGGGCCAGGACCTGCTCCCAGCCCTCGGCGACCTCGGCGGCCACCTCGGCGTGCTGGGCCGCCAGGTCGACCAGGGGCACGGGTCCGGCGTTCATGCCGCTCCCTGCAGGTTCAGCGCCGAGGCGAGCGCGTCGACGACGAGCTTCTGCTCGGCCTCGCCGACCTCGTGGTGCACCGGCAGGATGATCGTGTTCCGGGTCAGGTGCTCGGTGACGGGCAGCGGCCCGTGCGGGTGCCCCGCGTACGCGGGCTCCAGGTGCGCGGCCATGATCCCGCGCCGCGCGGACACCCCCGCCCCGGCGAGCGACTCCAGGACGGCGAGCTGGTCGGCGCCCGCGGGCAGCTCGACCCAGAACGACTGGTAGTTGCCCGTGCCGAACGCCGGATCGGTGACCGCGCGCAGCCCCAGCGGCTCGAGCAGCTCGCGGTAGCGCGCGGCGATTGCGCGGCGCTGCGCCACGATCCCCGGCAGCCTGCCGAGCTGGACGAGTCCCATGGCGGCCTGCATGTCCGTCATCCGGTAGTTGAACGCCGTCTCGGCGTACCCCTCCAGGACCACCTTCGACCCGGCTGCGTGCCGGTCCGCGGCGGACACGGTCATCCCGTGCTCGCGCAGCCGACGGATCCGGGCGGCCCACTCGGCGTCGTCCGTGGTCACCATGCCGCCCTCGCCCGTGGTGAGCAGCTTGCGCGGGTGGAAGGACCACGCGGCGAGCAGGGCGCCGGTGCCGACGGGTGCCCCGTGGAGGGTCGCGCCCGCGGCGCAGGCGGCGTCCTCGACGAGCGGGATGTCGCCGCACACCTCGCGCAGCGCGGGGACGTCCGCGGGCTGGCCGCCCTGGTGCACGACGAGGACGGCCCTGGTGCGGTCGGTGAGCACCGCGGCGACCGACGCGGGCGTCAGGTTGCCGGTCTCCGGCGAGACGTCCGCGAAGACCGGCGTCGCGCCGCAGTAGCGGATCGCGTTCGCCGTGGCGATGAACGAGAACGACGGGCAGACCACCTCGTCGCCGGGGCCGACGCCCAGCACGTACAGGGACAGGTGCAGCGCCGTGGTGCAGTTCGAGGTCGCGATCGCGTGCGCCGCGCCCACGTGGGCGGCGAACGCCTTCTCGAACTCCGCGACCCGCGGCCCCTGGGCGACCCAGCCCGACGTGACGGCGGCCGCGACGGCCCGGGCCTCCTCCTCGCCGAGGAGCGGCTTCATGACCGGGATCATCAGGCGGTCACCCCCGTCTCCTGCTTCCACCAGGCGACGAGTCCGCGCAGGCCCTCGTCCATGCCGATGGTGGGCTTCCAGCCGAGGTCGCGGGCGGCGGCGGAGATGTCCGCGAGGCGCCGCGTGACGCCGTTGACCTGGCGCGCCGGGCCGAACTCGGGGGTGAGGTCGGAGTCCATGGCCTTCAGCAGCGCGTCGGCCAGGCCCGCGAGGGAGATCTCCTGGGCGGTGGCGATGTTGTAGACGTCGTCGGTGACCGGGGCCTGCGCGGCGAGCACGTTCGCCCGGGCGATGTCGTGGACGTGCACGAAGTCCATGGTCTGCAGCCCGTCGCCGAAGATCAGCGGACGCTCGCCGCGCTGGATGCGCTCCATCCAGCGGATCAGCACCTCGGTGTACACGCCGTAGGCGTCCATCCGCGGGCCGTACACGTTGAAGTAGCGCAGCGCGACGTAGTCCAGGCCCTTCATGGCGTGGAAGCTGCGCAGCATGCCCTCGTTGAACGCCTTCGCGGCGCCGTAGAAGGTGTCGTTGTTGTACGGGTGGTGGCGCTCGGTGGTCGGGAACTCCTCCGCGAGCCCGTAGACCGACGCCGACGAGCTCGCCACCACCTTCTTGACGCCCGCCTCGGCGGCCTGCTCGATGACCGAGAAGGTGCCGTCCACCAGGGACTCGAGCGCGGTCCGCGGCTGCTCGGCGCACTGGGTGATGCGCAGCGCGGCGAGGTGGAACACCAGGTCCTTGCCGGCCGTCAGCTCCCGCACGACGCCGAGGTCGTTGATGTCGCCCTCGACCAGGGTGAGCCGGTCCCCGGCCCGCTCCTGCGCGGCGGCGATGTTCTCGCGACGCCCGCGCACCAGGTTGTCCAGGACCACGACCTCGGCGGCCCCGGCATCGACGAGCTGGTCCACCAGCGTCGAGCCGATGGTGCCCGCACCGCCCGTGACCAGGATCTTCTGGCCGGAAACCGGCTGGGCTGCCTTCTCGCTGGCGGTCACACCGTCACCTCTCCACGGCCGCGCTGGGCCATCGTGGTCGCCACGTTCTCGATGACCCCGGCGGTCTCGCGCGGGGTCTGCTGGACTGCCCGGATCGGGACGGACTGGCCGTCCTTCGCCAGGCTCTCGGAGGCCGCCTCGAGGATCGCGAGGACCCGCAGGCCCGCGAAACCGTCGGTGAGCGGGCGCCGGTTCTCCGCGATGGCCGCGGCGAACTCGACCATGACCGACCGCAGGGCCTCCAGGTTGGCCAGCGCGGGGGCGACGGTGTCCCCGGTGCGGTAGGACACGAGCCTGCGGCCGCGGACGTCGGCGTCCAGGTCCGCGAGCTCGTCATTGCGCTCCACGCCGCGGTCGTGCTCCGACAGCCGCTGGGTGGGGTTGAGGTCGTCCCAGATGATCGTGCGCTTGGACCCGCCGACCACGAACGTCCGGATCTTGGTGGGTGACAGCCAGTTCACGTGCACGTGTGCGAGGCCGCCGTTGGACAGCCGCAGGGTGAGGTGCGCGACGCAGGCGTGCCCGGCCCCCACCGGGTCGGAGCCGTGCGCGGCGACCGAGACCGGGGCCACGTCGTCCGGGAGGATCGCGTCGAAGATCGAGAGGTCGTGGGGGGCGAGGTCCCAGAGGACGTCGACGTCCGGCTGCACGATGCCCAGGTTGATCCGCACCGAGTCGAGGTACTGCAGGTCCCCGAGACGCCCGCTGCGCACGGTCTCGCGGATGTGGCGGACCTCGGAGGTGTAGCAGAACGTGTGGTCGACCATCAGCACCCGGCCGAGCCGCTCGGCGGCCTCGACGAGCTGCCTGCCCTGGTCGTAGGAGGGCGCGAGGGGCTTCTCGATCAGGACGTGCTTGCCCGCCTCGAGCGCCTGCATGCCCACCGAGAAGTGGGTGGCGGCGGGGGTGGCGATCGCCACGGCCTGCACGGCGGGGTCGGCCAGCACGTCGTCCAGCGACGTGGAGATCCGCACCGTGGAGTAGTCGCCCAGCACGGCGCGGGCCCGGTCGGCGTCCAGGTCGCACAGGTACTCCAGACGCAGACCCGGCGTCTGCTGGGCGTTGCGGACCAGGTTCGGCCCCCAGTAGCCGCCGCCGACGACCGCGATCCCGATCGGACTCACTGACTCCACCGTGGTGGCCCCCCTCGGATCCGTTGACGTGGCGCAACGAAGCGACCCTACAAAAGAGCCGGATGATCACTCGGGCCGGTCCCCGCGGGCGCTCAGCGGGCGTTCAGGACGCCTCGTTAGACTGCGGCGCCATGACATCGGCCAGGTACGCCCCCCGCCGCGGGCCGCAGTGAGACGACAGGACGCCGAGACGGGCTCCGCATTCTCCGGCTGGTTCGCGACCCGCAACGGGGCCCAGTCCGACGACCCCCCGACCGGCCCGATCCAGCTCCCGACCAACCCCGCCCCGCTGCGCGACGACGACGGTGGACGCCGCGCGGACCGTCCGGGCGCCGCCGCCGGGGACGACGTCGTGCCGCCCGCCGAGATGGGCAAGGACCTGGGCTCGTCGTCGGGCGGCTCGGGTCGCCGGGCGCTGAACGACGGCCTGTCCCTCACCATCTCCGGAGCGGTCGGCTCGGTCGCCGGGCTGATCAGCTGGCTGATCGCGGCGCGGATCATGCCGCAGGAGGCGGTCGGCTACGCGTCGGCGTTCGTCTCGGCGTTCCTGCTGGTCGCCGGTGTGGCGCAGCTGAACCTCGACTCGGCGATGATGCTGTGGATGCCCCGCTCGGGCAAGAAGGCGTCGACGCTGTTCTGGCGCAGCCACCTCGTCATCATCCCGTCCTGCGCGCTGGTCGGGTTGATCTACGTCCTGCTCGAGCCGCTGATGGCGCAGACCGGTGCGGGCGAGTACCTGCCGACGTGGGCGGGCGGGCTGATGTTCCTGGCCGCGGCGATCGGCTGGGGCCTGTGGGGCGTGCACGACTTCAGCCTCATCGCCGTCGGCAAGACGTGGTGGGCCTCCTGGCGCAACATCGCGTTCGCGGTGGCGCGGATCGGGCTGCTCGTCGCGCTCGGCGCCTCGCTCGGTCCGTTCGGGGTCGTGGTGTCCTGGGTGGTCCCGATCGCGCTGTGGACGGTGGGCAGTGCCGTCGTGGGCGGCGTCTACACCCGCAAGTTCGCCCGGATGTCCGACCAGGAGTGGCTGCCGACCCGCCGGGAGGCGGCGCGGTTCCTCGGACCCACCACGCTGGCCCACTGGGGCACCGTGCTGCTGTTCAACCAGGTCACGGTCATCGTCACGCAGCGGTTCGGCGGGGCCACGGGCGCCGCGTTCTTCATCGCCTGGCAGGCCGTCATGGTCATCGACATCGCCTGCCAGCGGTTCATGCAGTCGCTCTCGGCGCAGCTGGCCCGCGACCCGGAGAACGCGAAGGACCACATCCGCGCGTCCCGGCGCAGGCTGTACGTGATCTTCCTGCCGATGATCGTGATCGGGATCGCCGGGGCGAGCCTGGGCCTGTCCCTGTTCGGTCCGGGCTACGCCGAGGCCGCCGACGTGCTGCGGGTGCTGCTGGTCGGCATGGTGGCCCGCCTGATCATCAGCCACGAGCTGGGCGTCCGGCAGGCGCTGCACGACGGGTTCGGCTTCGCCCGGCTGCAGCTGATCAGCACGGCGTTCGTGATCGCCGTCGCGCTGTTCACCCCCATCGGACCGGCGAACCCCGACGGCAGCCACCCGGTGGACCAGCTGCTCCCCGTCGCCATCGGCTATGCGGTGAGCCAGGCCCTCTGCGCGATCGCGGTGCTGGTCTGGCCGCGCATCCGCCCGGGCGGCCCGAAACCCCGCGTCATCAAGATCGAAGAGGCCTGACCCCCAGGCCCCGGCTCGCCGTGTGGAGCCACAACTGTCGAATCAGCCGCCCGACACGACAGGTGTGGCTCCACGATGCGGCTACTGCAGGCCGCCGATCGCCACGTACTTGAGCTCCAGGAACTCGTCGATGCCGACGGTGCCGCCCTCCCGGCCCAGGCCGGACTCCTTGGTCCCGCCGAACGGGGCCGCGGGGTTGGACACCAGGCCGGTGTTCAGCCCGACCATCCCGCACTCGAGCTTCTCCGCCACCCGCAGCGCGCGGTTCAGGTTCTCGGTGAACACGTAGTTGACCAGCCCGAACTCGGTGGCGTTGGCGGCGGCGAGCGCCTCCTCCTCGGTGTCGAACACCGAGATGGGCGCGACCGGGCCGAAGATCTCCTCGTGGTTGAGCCGCGAGCTCTGCGGCACGTCGGTGATCACCGTGGGCGGGTAGAAGTAGCCCGGCCCGTCGACCCGCTCGCCGCCGACGGTGATCCGCGCCCCGTGCGCGACGGCGTCCCCGACGAGGTCGACCACCTTGTCCAGGCCCTTCCGGTCGATCAGCGGCCCGACCTGCACGCCGTCCTCGGTGCCGCGCCCGACCTTGAGCGCACCCATCCGCTCGCCGAGCTTCGCGGCGAACTCCTCCGCCACGGAGCGCTGCACGTAGAGGCGGTTGGCCGCGGTGCAGGCCTCGCCCATGTTGCGCATCTTCGCGAGCATCGCGCCCTCGACGGCCTTGTCCAGGTCCGCGTCCTCGAACACGAGGAACGAGGCGTTGCCGCCCAGCTCCATCGACGTCCGCAGCACCTTGTCGGCGCACTGTTCGAGGAGGATCTTCCCGACGCCCGTCGAGCCGGTGAAGGAGAGCTTGCGGGCCCGGCCGTCCCGGATGACCGGCTCCATCACCCCGCCCGCGTCGGTGGCGGTGACGATGTTGAGCACGCCCGCCGGGAGTCCCGCATCGAGCAGGATCTGGCCGAGCGCGAGCATGGACAGCGGGGTCTGCGGGGCGGGCTTGATCACCACGGTGCAGCCCGCGGCGAGCGCGGGACCGATCTTGCGGGTGCCCATGGCCAGCGGGAAGTTCCACGGCGTGATGAACACGCAGGGCCCGACGGGCTGCTTCATCACGAGGAACCGGCTGCCGCCCGCGGGGGCGGTGGCGAACCCGCCGTCGATCCGCACGGCCTCCTCGGCGAACCAGCGGAAGAACTCGGCGGCGTAGGCGACCTCGCCGCGCGCCTCGGCCAGCGGCTTGCCCATCTCCAGGGTCATCAGCAGGGCCAGCTCCTCCTGCCGGGCCAGCATCGCCTCGAAGGCGCGGCGCAGGATGTCGCTGCGCTCCCGCGGGGCCAGCGCGGCGAAGTCGGCCTGCGCCTCGTGCGCGGCGGCGAGCGCGGCCAGCCCGTCCTCGGGGGAGGCGTCCGCGACCTCGGCCAGGACCGCACCGGTCGACGGGTCCTCCACCTTCACGGTGGCCCCGGACGACGACGGTCGCCACCGCCCCCCGATGAGCAGGCCGGTGGGGACGGAGTCGAGCACCTTGCGTTCCAGATCGGCATTACCCATGACGCCGATGCTGCCATCCGACACCCGGAGCCGCAGGAACGGTGCTGCAGGGAACACGGTGCTGCGCGGCACCGATCGTTCGTCTAGGAAGAGGGGGTGACGGACACGATGGCGAAGGTCCCCCCGCTCGTCCCACCCCCCGTGGAGCTGCCGGAGCGGGTCGCGGCGCTGCGCGCCGAGGTGCGGGCGTTCCTGGCCGAGGAGCTGGCGGCGGACCGATGGCGCCCCCGGGCGGACACCTGGCTGTCCGGGTGGGACGAGCGGTTCAGCAAGGAGCTGGCCGCGCGCGGCTGGCTCGGGATGACGATCCCCCCGGAGTACGGCGGGCACGGCCGCGGCGCGCTGGAGCGGTACGTGGTGACCGAGGAGCTGCTGGCCGCGGGCGCGCCGGTGGCGGCGCACTGGATCGCGGACCGGCAGATCGGGCCCTCGCTGCTGCGGTTCGGCACCGAGGAGCAGCGGCAGGCGTTCCTGCCGGGCATCGCGCGCGGCGAGGTGTACTTCGGCATCGGCATGTCGGAACCGGACTCGGGTTCGGACCTCGCGTCCGTGCGGTCCCGGGCCGAGCCGGTCGACGGCGGCTGGGAGCTGACCGGCACGAAGGTCTGGACGTCCGGTGCGCACCGCGCGCACGCCTTCTTCGCCCTGGTCAGGACGTCGCCGAAGGACGAGACGAACCGGCACGCCGGGCTGTCTCAGCTGATCGTGGAGCTGGACTCGCCGGGTGTCACCATCCGGCCGATCCCGCTGCTGACGGGCGCCCACCACTTCAACGAGGTCGTGTTCGACAAGGTCTTCATCCCCGAGAGCCGGGTGCTGGGGGAGATCGGGCAGGGCTGGCA
Source organism: Pseudonocardia oroxyli (assembly GCF_900102195.1). Classification (GTDB taxonomy): domain Bacteria; phylum Actinomycetota; class Actinomycetes; order Mycobacteriales; family Pseudonocardiaceae; genus Pseudonocardia; species Pseudonocardia oroxyli. Next base: position 76,524 of record NZ_FNBE01000003.1, on the reverse strand, counting down.
CCAGGTCACCTCCGAGCTGGCGTTCGAGCGGTCCGGCCCGGAGCGGTACCTCTCGACGTTTCCCCTGCTCACGGCCCTGCTGCGGGAGGCGCACCAGGTCGACGAGGAGCGGCTGGGCGGGCTCGTGTCGCGGTACTGGACGCTGCGGCGCATGTCGCTCGCGATCGCGGGTGCGCTGGAGGCGGGGCAGGCGCCCGAGCTGGCGGCCGCGGTCGTGAAGGACCTCGGCACCCGCTTCGAGAACGAGGTGATCGACGCCGCCCGGACCCTGCTGCCGACGGCACCCGATCCCGGCGGCACGGGCTACGCCCGGCTGCTGGCCGAGGCGGTGCTGCACGCGCCCGGCTTCACGCTGCGGGGCGGGACCAACGAGGTCCTGCGGGGGATCACGGCACGAGGGTTGGGGCTGCGATGAGTGCAAGCGAGGGTGTGCGATGAGTGAGGTCCGGGAGATGGCGGAGCAGGTCTTCGCCGACGCGTGGGACGTCGAGGCCACCGGGCTCGACGCAGACCTCTGGAAGACCCTGGAGCAGACCGGGCTCGCCCGGTTGACCCTGCCCGAGGAGGCGGGGGGATCCGGCGGCACGTTCGCCGACTGGGTCGCGGTCGCCACCGCGGCGGGGCAGTACGCCGCGCGGGTGCCGCTCGTCGAGACCGAGCTCGCCGCGTGGCTGCTGCACGCCGCCGGTCTGGAGGTGCCGACCGGGCCGCTGTCCGTCGCGGTGGATGAGGGCTCCGACACGCTGCACCGCGTCCCGTGGGGTCGGGCGGTCGGCGGGGTGGTCGTGCCGGCAGGGGATCGCGTCTCGCTGGTCGACCCCGCATCCGCGCAGGTCACCGAGGGGACGAACGTCGCCGAGGAGCCCCGGGACACCCTCGTCGGTGCGCGGGTGGTCGCGGAGGGCACCGCGCCGTCGACGGTGGCGGTGGAGTTCCCGCTGCGGGCGGCGCTGGGCCGGTCGCTGCTGCTCGCGGGGGCGGCCCGCGCGGCGCTCGCGATGTCGGTCCGCTACGCGACCGAGCGCGTGCAGTTCGGCCGCCCCATCGCGAAGCTGCAGGCCATCCAGCAGAGCCTCGCGCTCGCGGGCGCCGAGGTGGCGGCGGCCGAGGCCGCGTCCGCCGCCGCGGCGGGGGAGGCGCAGCGGGTCGGTTTCCCCGAGGCCGCGCTCGCGGTCGCCGCGGCCAAGGCACGCTGCGGCGAGGCGGCGGGCGAGGTCGCGCGGATCTCCCACCAGGTGCACGGCGCGATCGGTTTCACCCGCGAGCACTCCCTCCGCCTGGCCACCACGCGGCTGTGGGCGTGGCGGGACGAGGACGGCAGCGAGTCCCGGTGGAACCGGCTCGTCGGGGCGCGGGCCGTCGAGGCGGGCCCCGGCGGGCTCTGGGCCCTGCTCACCGGTACCCCGTAGCCGAGCGGATCCCCGCCTCGGTCAGGAGGCGGGGATCTTGCGGAAGTCCCAGCTGGTGATCTTCTCGGGGACCAGGCGCAGCCACGCGTGCTTGCCGTCGCGGACGACCTGGCCGCCCGAGTACTTGTCCGCGAACGCCTGCTCGACGGCCTCCAGCTCGGGGTTCGGCTCGCCGATCCGCGGGATCTCGCCCACCGGCTCCACCCGTCCGCGGATCTCGACGCCACGCAGCTCGGTGTAGGCCTCGCCCGCGTCGACGACCGCGCCGATCCGCGGGTCCGCCTCCAGGTCCTTCCAGCGCTGCGCGCGGGTGAGCGAGGTCAGCCACATCGCCGCGCCGTCCCAGTGGAACCACAGCGGGGTCGCGTGCGGGCCGTGCGTGCCGTTGGTCGCCACCCGGACGGTGCGTTCGGACGCGAGGAAGGCGTCCCGCTCGTCGTCGGACATGGCGATGGCGCGGCCCCGGCGCTGGGTCGTCATGATCCCCACCCTAGGCCGGTGGACCCGTTGGGGTGGAAGTGCAACCCAGGGTGATCGGGCGTCGTTAGCCTCCGACTGCTCCCCGAAGTCGAAAGGCCCCGCATGCGTCGTGTCGCCCTGGTCCTCGCCGTGCTGCTCACCGGATCCGCGCTGGTCGCGGGCGTCGCACAGGCGGACACGCCGGGCCGCTACGTGGCACTGGGGGACTCCTACAGCGCCGGGCCGCTCATCCCGCCGCAGGGCGGCCTCCCGCCGGGCTGCCTGCGGTCGGGGCAGAACTTCCCCTCCGTGGTCGCGGCCGGGATCGGCGCGGCGGAGTTCGTCGACGTCTCCTGCAGCGGCGCCACCACGGACGACTTCACCGCACCCCAGAACGTGGTGCTGGGCCAGGCCCCGCCCCAGTTCGACGCCCTCACCGGCGACGAGGACCTGGTCACCCTGACCATCGGCGGCAACGACATCGGGTTCGCGGACATCATCGCGCGCTGCGCCCTGACCTCGCCGCTGAACCCGCTGGGCGCCGGCTGTAAGGACTCCTACGGCACCACCCTCGACGAGCGCATCGCCGTCGCGGGGGAGAAGGTCGGGACCGCGCTCGCGGCGATCGTCGCGCGCGCACCGCACGCGACGGTCGCGCTGGTCGGCTACCCCGCCCTGCTGCCGGACGAGGGCCCCGGCTGCTTCCCGGTCGTCCCGTTCAGCCCCGGCGACGTCGCCTGGCTGCGCGGGGTCGAGAAGTCCCTGAACGCGACCCTCGAGGCGCAGGCCGAGGCCGCGGGCGTGACGTTCGTGGACACCTACACCCCGACGATCGGCCACGACATGTGCCAGGTCCCGGGCGTGAAGTGGATCGAGGGCCTGCTCCCGACCGCCCCCGCGGCCCCGGCCCACCCCAACGCCCAGGGCATGCGGGCGATGGGCACCGCGGTCCTCGACACCCTCACGCGCGCTCACTTGTCGGCGTAGGAGTCCACCAGGTTCGCCTCCAGCGGGACCCGGACCTCCGTCGCACCGAACAGCGTGCGGGTCGCGGTGTCCGACGCCTGCTGGATCAGCCCGGCGGCCTCCTCGGCCGCCTCCGCCGGGGCGTGCAGCAGCACCTCGTCGTGCTGGAAGAACACCAGCTGCGTGGGGTTGCCCGCGCGGTGCAGGGCGTTGCGCAGCTCGGCCAGCAGGATCAGCGCCCACTCCGCGGCCGTGCCCTGCACGACGAAGTTGCGGGTGAACCGGCCGCGGGCCCGGGCCCGGGCGGGCTCCTCGTCGCCGGGCCGGGCGGCGGGGCAGGTGCGGCCCAGCCAGGACCGCACGAGCCTGCCCTCCTCGCCCGCCCGGGCGGCGTCCTCGACCACGGCGATCGCGGCGGGGAACCGGCGGCGCAGCAGGGCGAGGTGGGTGGCGGCGTCCCCCGAGGTCTGGCCGTAGATGACACCCAGCACGGCGAGCTTGACCCTCCCCCGGGCGGTCTCCGCACCGAACAGCTCGGTGGCCAGGCCGGTGTAGAGGTCGGTCGCCGCGGCGGTCTGCGCGAGCGCCCGGTCGCCCGCCATCGCGGCGAGGATCCGCGGTTCCAGCTGGGCCGCGTCCGCCGCGATCAGCACGTGCCCGGGGTCCGCCCGCACGGCCGCCCGGACGGTCTTGGGGATCTGCAGCGCCCCGCCGCCCCGGGAGGCCCAGCGCCCGGACACGACCCCGCCCACGACGTACTCGGGCCGGAACCGCCCGTCCTTCACCCAGGTGTCGAGCCAGGCCCAGCCGTGGGCGGCGTGCAGGCGCGCCAGGTCCTTGTAGGCCAGCAACGGGGCGACGGCGGGATGGTCGACCTTCTTGATCACCCAGGAACGGGTGTTGGGCAGCTCGAACCCGACGCGCGCGAACGCGGCGAGCACCTCGGCGGGGGAGTCGGGATTGACCGGGCGGCCGAACGCGGCGTCGACCTCCGCGGCGAGCGCCGCGAGCCGCGGCGGCCGCGCCCAGCCGAAGGGGCGGGGGCCGAGTGCCTCGGTGAGCAAGGCGTCGTGCACGTCGCGGCGCCACGGCAGGCCCGCGGCGCGCATCTCCTCGGCGACGATCCCGCCCGCCGACTCGGCCGCGGCGAGCATCCGGAACCGCGGGTCGGTGAGCCGGGCCTGCTGGGCGGCGTGCACCTCGACGACCTCCCGGAGCGTGGCGAACGGGTCGGGCTCCTCGCGGCCGAACAGGGCGGGTCGCTCGTCGGCCTCCGCGGGCTCCGGATCGGCGGTGACGGGTTCGCCGCGCAGCCGGGCCACCGCCGCGGCGAGCCCGTGCGGCGCGCCGAACCGCCCGTCCGCACCCACGAGCAGGCCCTCCACCAGCTCGACGTCGTGGGCCCGCCCGATCCGCACCCCGTGCGCGAGCAGCGTGCGGTAGGTGCGGTGGTGCCGCCACACCCATCGGTCCACCCGCAGCTGTGCGAGCTGCGCGAACGGGAGATGGCGCGGCGGGCCCGCGGGCTCCCCGCCGGGCCCGAGCTCCTGCACCAGCGCCCCGCCCTCGGTCGCCTCCACCGCCGCGCGGGTCATGCGACCCTCAGCGCCTGCGCTGCAGGCGGTGGACCGGGAGACCTGCGAGGAGTCCGCGCTCGGCGATGCCCCGGATCTCCTCGGGTGCGGCGCCCACCGCGCCGAGGACGTCGTTCGCCGCGAGCACCCCGGTCATCGCGGCCCGCTCCATCAGGCCGGACGGGTGCGGGCACTCCACGTAGTCCCCGGCCACCCGGATGCCGGGGGCGTCGGTGCGCACGCCGGGGCGGGCGCCCGCACTGCCCGGCGGGAAGGCGGGCGCCGTCGCCTCGGAGCGCTCGACCAGGTCGACGACCTGCGCCTGCGCCGTCTCCGGCCAGATCGCGGCGAGCTCGGCGCGCATCCGGCGGGTCGCCTCGCCCGCCGTGGGCGCGGTGCAGGCGTAGGAGTGCAGCTCGAGGATCTCCCCGCCGGTGCGGGCGGCCCAGCGTGCGGACTCGCCCTCCAGCCGGGAGTAGACGGTCACCGAGTCCAGCGTGGGCTCGCCGGAGACCGCGCTGAACACCGCCCGGTCCGGCCGGACCGGGCGGTCCAGCCACAGCCGGGTCACGGCGAAGGGGGGCGCGAGCTGCAGCGCCGCCGCCCGCCGGGCCAGGTCCGGGGCGACCGGCGACCGGGCCAGCAGGGTGCGCAGACCCCCGGGATCGAGCGCGAACACCACGTGCTCCGCCTCGTGCTGCTCCTCGGGCGCCGACCCCGACCGCACCCGCCAGCCCGAGCCGACGCGGTCGAGCCCGTCCACCCGCACCCCGAGCCGCAGGTCCGCACCCCGTTCGCGCAGGTAGCCCGCCAGCGGGTCCCAGATCGCGGTGCGGTGGTCCTCGGCGGGCGCGTCGAAGCCGATGCCCGCGGGGTTGCCCAGGAAGTAGTAGTGGAACATCGCGACGAGCTCCGCGGCGGACAGCCCGGACTGGTCGCAGAAGAAGGACCGGGCGAACGCCTCGAACAGCATCTCCCGGGCCCGCTCGGACACCCCGAGCCCGCGGAGGAACTCCGCGGCGGACAGGTCGTCGAACCGGGCGGCGGTGTCCGCGGGGGAGTGGGCGAGCAGGGCCAGGCCGAGGCCCGCGTCCGCCCCTGCGATCTCGCGCAGCCGCAGGCTGGGTGAGCGGGCGAACAGCGCCAGCAGGTTCAGCGGCGGGGCCGCCGGGAGCGACCCGAGATCCTCCGCGGGCCAGCGGCGCGAGATCACCGGGTAGCCCACCACCGGGCGCAACGGCGTGCCGACCCGGGCCAGGATCGCCCGCCAGGTGTCGTAGTGGCGGAAGAAGGCGTGGAACCCGTGCTCGACGACCTGCGCCGACCCGTCCGGCAGCGTGTGCGACCAGGCCCCGAGCCGCCCGCCCAGGAACTCGGCCGCCTCCAGCACGGTGACCCGCACGCCGCGCTCGGCGAGCACCACCGCGGCCGAGATCCCCGCGATCCCGCCGCCGACGACCACCGCACGGGTCCCCTCCGGCACCCGCCGCGGCAGGTGCGGCCGACCGGGGACCAGGACGAGCGGCGCGCGGCGCCAGGGGAGGGTGCGGGGCACGGGTCCACCCTAGGAAGCCCCACCGACAGAACCTCCGCGCACCCGCCTGCTGCGATACTCCCGCCGTGCGGGGGCGGGCGTGGGTCGGGGAGCTGCGGACCTGGGCGACGGGCGTGGACCCCGGGTGGGGGCGGCTGCGGTTCGCCGGGGTCGGGACGGCGGCGATGGCGCTCGCCGTCCTGCTGATGTCCGGGGTGCGGGCGCTGTCCGGCCAGCCGATCACGGTGGTGCTGTTCGCCGCCGTGCTGGCGATGGTCAGCAACCTGTCGGTCACCGAGCCGGGGCTGGGGCGCCGCCGCGTCACGACGGCGCTGATGGTGCTGCCCGCGGCCGCCTCGACGATCGTCGGGACGCTGCTCGTGGAGTACCGCACGGTGTCCGACGTGGTGTTCGTGCTGGTCATGATGGTCGCGGTGGTCGTCCGCCGGTTCGGGGCGCGCGGCACCGCGCTCGGCATGGCGCTGTTCATGCCCTACTTCTTCACCCAGTTCCTGCAGGCCCGCCCGGAGCAGCTGCCGTGGTTGCTGGCGGCGGTGGGTGTCGGGATCGGGTCGACGCTCCTGCTGCGCGGCTTCGTGTTCGCCGACGACCCGGAGAAGATCCTCGACCGCCTCACGGTCGCGCTGCGGGCGCACGTGCACGCGCTCGCCCTCGCGGTCGTCGACGTCCTGGAGGCCCCCGCGCAGGACCGCGCGAAGATCGACGACGCGTTGCGGGACGTCGCCCGCCGCCGCACCCGGCTCAACGACACGATGCTGCAGGTCGCCGACCAGTTCGACCGGCTCGACCGGCCCGAGGACGAGTCCCGCGAGCTGCAGCTCGCCGATCTCGAGCTGGCGGCCGAGCGTCTCGCCGTGTCCACCCGCAGGCTCGCCGACGATCCGGCCCGTCCGGGCGCCCTGGAACCGGAGGTGCGGCGGGCGCTGATCGCCGGGGCGCGCGGGATCGCGGCGGGGACCGCGACCGGGATCCCGGACGACAGCCGCGCCATCGCGCTGGCGGGTGCCCGGCGCAGCGTCGACCCGCTCGCCGCCGAGCACGGCGGCGCCCGGCCCCGCGAGCAGCGGCTCGCGTTCGCGGTCGTCCGCCTCGCCGACGCCCTGGAGGGCGGCGGCGACCATCCGCCGCCCGCCCCGGTCGAGGTGGACCCGGACGCCGAGCCGGAGGAGGAGACCACCGAGGAGCCGAAGGGGCTCGCCCTCTCCACCCGGCAGGCGGTGCAGGTCGGGGTCGCGACGAGCCTGGCGATCGTCGCGGGGGAGCTGGTCTCGCCCGCCCGGTGGTACTGGGCGGTCATCGCGGCGTTCGTCGTGTTCGCCGGGACCGCGAGCCGCGGCGACGTCCTGACCCGGGGGTGGCAGCGGCTGGTCGGCACGGTCGGCGGCGTGGTCGCGGGGATGGGCCTGGCGCTGCTGGTCGGCGGGCACGTGGTCGTCTCGCTGGTGCTGCTGGCCTGTTGTGTGTTCCTGGCGCTGTACCTGGTCCGGATCTCCACGGGCCTGCTGGCCTTCTGGATCACCGCCGTCCTCGCGCTGCTCTACGGCGTGATCGGCCAGTTCTCCGTCGAGACGCTGGTCCTGCGGGTGGTCGAGACGGCCGTCGGCGGGGCCCTGGGCGCACTCGCCGGCTTCCTCGTGCTGCCCAAGCACACGCGGGAGGCCTTCCGCGAGGCGCTCGACGAGACCGTCGACGCCCTGGACGACACCCTGGCCGCGACGACCGACCGCCTCCTCGGCCGGCCCGCCGCCGGTGTCCCGGTCGAGCTGGCCCGGGTCGCCGACGAGAAGCTCAAGGTGCTGCGCGAGCGGGCGAGACCGCTGGACAGCCCGCTGCCGCGGCGCCGCGGACGGGGCAGCTACCAGCGGGCGCTGCGGGTGCTGACGGCCGTGGACCACTACGCGCGGTCGTTCGCGCGGCTGTCCGACGGGCTCGTCGCGCCGGAGTGGACGGCGCTCGACCCGGCCGTCGCGGCGGTCCGGGCGAACCTCGCGGCACTCGGCGAGGTGCTCGCCGAGCAGGCCCCCGAGGTCCGCTCCGCCGAGCAGCTGGTCGACGAGGCCGAGGCCGCCGCCGCGACCACCGAGGATGCCGCGCGGCGGACCGAGATGCTGGCCGCCGCCCGGCTGGTCCGGCGCATCGACCAGGTCGTCGTGCGCCTCGTCGACGACCTCGCGGGCGTCCCCGCGGGGACGAGCGGTCAGCGGGGATAGCTCAGTGGGGATAACTCGGCGGGGATGGCTCAGCGGGGATAGCTCTGGGGTGACGAGACGCCGCAGTGGGCGCAGGTCTCCAGCGGGATGCGGTCGGGGTCGCCGACGGCGGTGCGCACGGTCAGGGCGGCGAGCACGCCCGCGGCGGCCAGCAGCCCGGCGGTGATCAGCAGCGCCGTGCGGAAACCGGCGGCGAAGGCCGCCGGATCGGTGTAGTCGGCTCCGGCGATCCCCGCCAGCCCCGGGATCACCGCGACGGCGAGCAGCCCGGCCGACCGGGCGACCGCGTTGTTGACCCCGGACGCCGCGCCCGCGTACCGGTCGGGTGCGGCGTCGAGGACCGTGGCGGTCAGCGGCGCGACGGTGAGCGTGAGCCCGACGGCGAAGACCAGCACCCCCGGCAGCACGTCGAGCAGCCAGGACGCGCCCGGCCCGATCCGCAGCAGCAACAGCACCCCGACCGCCGCGACCAGCGGCCCGACGGTCATGGGCAGGCGCGGCCCGATCCGCTGCGCCAGCGCCCCGGACCGGGCCGAGAACAGCAGCATCAACACCGTGACCGGCAGCAGCGCGGCACCGGCGAGCACCGGCGGGAACCCCGCCACCACCTGCAGCTGCAGCACCAGCAGCAGGAACAGGGTGCCGAGGGCGGCGTAGAGCAGCAGCGTGACGACGTTGGCGGCGGTGAACACCCGGCTCGCGAACAGCGTCGGGGGCACCAGGGGGTGCCGCGACCGCCGCTCCACCAGCACGAACACCACCAGGGCGAGCACCCCGACCAGGGTGACGGGCCATCGCCCCTCGGTGAGCCCCCACGTGAGCCCGCCGAGGCCGACGACCGCCGCCACGGTCCCGGTGAGATCGAGGCCCGGCGCGGCGGCCGGGTCCCGGGACTCGGGGACGTGCCGCAGCGCCACCCACACCACCAGCACCGCCAGCGGCAGGTTGATCAGGAACACCGCCCGCCACGTCCACTCGACGAGCCAGCCGCCGAGGAACGGGCCCACCGCACCGGCGATGCCGCCGAGCCCCGACCAGGCCCCGACCGCCGCGGCGCGGTCCGTGCCGTGGAAGGACGCGGAGATGATCGCCAGGCTGCCCGGGGCGAGCAGCGCCCCGCCCACCCCCTGCAGCGCCCGCGCCGCCACCAGCGTCTCGATCGTCGGGGCGAACGCGCAGAGCGCCGAGGCGACGGCGAACCAGACGACGCCGATCACGAACACCCGCCTGCGCCCGAACCGGTCGCCGAGCGACCCGCCGAGCAGGATCAGCGCGGCGAGCCCCAGCGTGTACGCGTTCACCGTCCACTGCAGCCCGGAGAACCCGGCGTCCAGCTCCTCGCCGATGTGCGCGAGCGCCACGTTGACGACGGTGCCGTCGAGCATCGCGAGGCTGGAGCCCAGCACGGTGCCGAACACCACCCAGCGCCCCGCGGGTGTGCCGAGGCGGAGCCCGGTGTCGGCCATGTCGCGCACAGTACGCTCGGCCGTCGATCATCGGTGAGGCCCGCAGTGGCACCGTCGCGCCCGTGGGCGCGGTGGCGGCAGGCCGGGACGGGCGAACAGAGGGCGAGGAGTGGCCGTGGCCGTGCACGTGCGGGTCGGGGACGACCGGGTCGGGACGATCGAGCTGGACCGCCCCGAGCGGCGCAACGCGCTGAACGTCGAGACCTGCGAGGGCATCGTCGCGGCCGTCGAGCAGGTGCGGGCCGAGCGGGCGCGCGCGGTCGTCGTCACCGGCAGCGGCACGAGCTTCTGCTCCGGCGCGGACTTCGGCGAGGTCTACGGCGAGCACTTCACCACGGCGCTCTACGCCGCCCTGCAGGCCGTGTTCACGCTCCCGGTGCCGGTCGTCGCGGCCGTGAACGGGCCCGCCATCGGCGGCGGCACCCAGCTCGCGATCGCCTGCGACCTGCGCGTCGCCGCGGAGGGAGCCCGCTTCGCGGTGCCGACGGCCCGGCTCGGCGTGGCCGTGGACCCGTGGACGATCCGGCGGCTGGAGCAGCTCGCCGGAGGAGCGTTGGCCCGGTCGGTCCTGATCGGCTGCGAGACCGTCGGGCCCGAGCTCGCGCACGCCCGCGGTCTGGTCGACCGCCTCGGCAGCCCGGCGGACGCCCACGCCTGGGCCGCGGAGCTCGCCGGCCTCGCCCCGCTCACCCTGGCCTACAACAAGCAGGTGCTGGACCGGGTCGACCTGCCCGCGTCCGACCCCGTCCTGACCGGGGCGTTCGCGGCGTGCTGGTCCAGCGCGGACCTGGCCGAGGGCCGGGCGGCCCGGGCCGAGAAGCGGGCGCCCGCCTTCGAAGGCCGGTAGGGCGCTAGGCCGTTCGGAGGGCGGCGGTGACGGTCCGTCGCCGCCCTGTGGTCCGTACCTCACTCGAAGGTCTCGACCTGCACCCACGGTGACCGAACGAGGCCACCTCCCGGCATCCCGCGCGTCTACCGGTCGTTGCCCCGTGAAGCACGGGGGTGAGAGGCGGTGGAGATGCGCAGGGCGCGCGGATGGACGGTCGGTGCGGTGACGGGTGCTGCGGTGGCCCTGGTCGCCTCGCTCGGGATCGGCGTCGCCGATGCGGCGCCCACCTCTGCACCCCGCACGTACCCGACCGGTGCCACCCCCTGCACCGCGACGGCCAAGGCCTGCGTGGACGTCGACGGCCGGACCGCCTGGCTGATGGACGGCCACGGCGCGATCGTCCGCGGACCGGTCTCCGTGCAGACCGGAGACGACGAGGACCCCACCCCCCGCGGCACCTTCCACGTGCAGTGGAAGGCCGAGCAGTACACCAGCCGCGAGTACCTGACCCAGATGCCGTACTCGGTCTTCTTCGCCGACGGCGGCGTCGCCTTCCACGAGGGCCGCCAGGACACGCCGTCGGCGGGCTGTGTGAAGCTCGACGAGGCGGACGCGAAGGCCTGGTTCGCCTACCTCCAGGTCGGCGACGAGGTACAGGTCACCTGAGGTCACCCTCAGTTCGTCCGTCGTAGGGGTTCTACCGGTAGTAGAATCGCAGGCGTGCCGAGCTTGGGTGAGTTGGAACGCGCCGTCATGGAGGTCCTGTGGGCCGGGGCGGGTGAGCTGACCGCGCGCGAGGTCCAGGAGGCACTGGCCGACCGCGAGCTGGCCACGACGACCGTGCTCACCGTGCTCGGCAGGCTCGAGCGCAAGCAGTTGGTCGTCCGCACGCGGGACGGCCGGGCCCACCACTACCGTCCCACCGCCTCGCGGGAGGACCACGTGGCCGAGCTGATGAACGACGCGCTCGACGGCGCCCCCGACCGCGGCGCCGCCCTCGCGCGCTTCCTCGGCTCGATCCCGCGCGAGGAGCGTCGCAAGCTGCGGGACCTGCTGGACTGAGCACGGCCCCGGTCCGGGATGATGGAGCGATGGCGCTCGCTGCGCTCGGTCTCCTGGTGCTCGGCGTCGTGCTCGCCGAGCCGGTCAGCCGTGCGTTCGCGCGGGCCCGCTGGACCCGTCGGGACCCGGTCGGCGCGCTCCTCGTCTGGCAGGCCATCGGCCTCGCGGGCGGGCTCTCGCTCGTCGGCTGCGGCATCGTCTACGGCCTCTCGCCCCTCGGTTCGTCCCTCCCCGACGCCGTCGGCACGCTGGTGCGGGAGTGGAACGACGGCCGGTGGCCGGACCGGTTCGACGCGCTGCACGTGATCGCCTTCGCCGCCTCCGTGGTGGTGGGCGGCCGGCTGCTCTGGGTGCTCAGCACCATGTACTGGCGCACTGTGCGGGCCCGGCGCAGGCACCGCGACCTGCTCGACGTGTTGGCCACCCCCTGGCCGGACTCGCCCGGCACCCGCGTGCTCGACCATCCCCAGCCGGTCGCGTACTGCCTACCGGGGCGCAGCTCGCGGCTGGTCGTCTCGGCGGGTGTGCTGGAGGCGCTGGAGCCCGAGGAGGTGTGGGCCGTGCTTGCGCACGAGCGCTCTCACCTGCGGGAACGGCACGATCTGGTGGTCCTGCCCTTCGTCGCGTGGGGCGCCACGGCGCCGTTCGTGCGCGGCATGGAGTGCGCGCAGGTCGCCGTGGCGGAGCTGATCGAGATGCGGGCGGACGACGTCGCGGCCTGCAAGTCCGAGCCGCACGAGCTCGTCGGCGCCCTGAAGACCGTCGGGGGCAGCGCCCCCGCCGCGGCGCTGTCGTCCTTCACCGACGCCCTCGAAGCCCGGATCGAGCGGATCTCCGCGCACCCCTCGCCCCTGCCGCTCGTGGCTCGCGCCGGCGTCCGGCTCGTCGCGGTCGCGCTGGTCGCGGTCCCGACGGTCCTGTTGCTCCTGTGACCCGCGCCTCCGGCGCCCGTGCGTGGTAAGTGGTGCCAGAGCACCACTTACCACGCACGAGCGCCGGAGGCGCCGCAGAAGTGTTGCGCGGTAATCACCTCGCGGGCGTAGCGTGGATCGGGTGCCGCTTACCGCACCTTCCGATCTCCCCCGCACCCTCGGCGCGCTCCGCAGCTCGGGACACGAGCTCAAGGGCGTCAAGACCGAGATCCGTGACAACCTGCTGACCGCCCTGCGCACGGGGACCGACCCGTGGTCCGGCATCGTCGGCTTCGAGAACACCGTGCTCCCCCAGCTGGAACGGGCCCTGATCGCGGGGCACGACGTCGTCCTGCTGGGCGAACGCGGTCAGGGCAAGACCCGGCTGCTGCGCTCCCTGGTCGGACTGCTCGACGAGTGGACCCCCGTCATCGAGGGCTCCGAGCTGGGCGAGCACCCCTACGACCCGATCGCCCCGCTGTCGATCGCGCGGGCCGCCGAGCTGGGCGACGACCTGCCGGTGACCTGGGTGCACCGCTCGGAGCGCTACACCGAGAAGCTCGCCACCCCGGACACCGCCGTCGCCGACCTGATCGGTGACGTCGACCCCGTCAAGGTCGCCGAGGGCCGTTCCCTCGGTGACCCCGAGACCATCCACTTCGGGCTCGTCCCGCGCGCGCACCGCGGCGTCGTCGCGATCAACGAGCTACCCGACCTGGCCGAACGGATCCAGGTCGCGCTGCTCAACGTGATGGAGGAGCGGGACATCCAGGTCCGCGGCTACACGCTGCGGCTGCCCCTGGACATCCTGCTGGTCGCCTCCGCGAACCCCGAGGACTACACCAACCGCGGCCGGATCATCACCCCGCTGAAGGACCGCTTCGGCGCCGAGGTGCGCACGCACTACCCCCTGGAGGTGGCCGACGAGGTCGCCATGGTCGTCCAGGAGGCGGACCTGGCCGCGGAGGTCCCGCGGCACCTGATCGAGGTCGTCGCCCGGTTCACCCGGCACCTGCGCGAGTCGAGCGCCGTGGACCAGGCGTCCGGTGTGTCCGCCCGGTTCGCGGTCGCCGCCGCGGAGACGGTGGCGGCGGCGGCCCTGCGCCGCGCCGCGCTCGTCGGCGAGACGCGGGCCTACGCCCGGCCCGTCGACCTGGAGGCCGTGCCCGCCGTGCTGCGCGGCAAGATCGAGTTCGAGTCCGGCGAGGAGGGGCGCGAGGAGGAGATCCTCGAGCACCTGCTGCGCCGCGCCGTCGCCGACACCGCGCGGTTCGCGCTGCGCGGGGTCGACCTGGGCGGGCTCGCCGACGCGGTGGCGACCCACCCGGTCCGCACCGGCGAGCGGGTGCCCGCCGCCGAGGTCGTCGCCAAGCTGCCGACGGTTCCGGTGCTGACCGAGGTCGCGACCCGGCTCGGGGCCGAGGGGACCGAGGACCCGGGCCCGATGGCGTCGGCCGCCGAGCTGGCCCTGGAGTACCTCTTCCTCACCCGCAAGCTGGCGAAGGACGAGACCGACGACGGCGACACGGTGGAATATGGCTGATCCGCGCAGGCGCAGACGTCGGTACGCCTACGGGCCCTACGCGGGCGGACCGGACCCGCTGGCCCCGCCGTTCGACATCCGGTCGGCGATGGACCAGATCGGCCGGGACGTCATGGAGGGGTCCTCGCCCCGCCAGGCGCTGCAGGAGCTCCTGCGCCGGGGACTCGACGGCGACCGCGGGCTGGACGAGCTGTCCCGGCAGGTCTGGGAGCGGCGCCGGAACCTGCAGCGGGACAACCGGATCGACGGCACGCTGCAGGAGGTCCGCGAGCTGCTGCAGCGCGCCATGGACGCCGAGCGGGAGGCGTTGGGGAACGAGGACTCCGACGACGCCCGCTTCCGGGAGATGCAGCTCGACGCGCTGCCGTCCGACACGGGCGGCGCGGTCCGGGAGCTGGGGTCCTACGACTGGAGGTCCTCGGAGGCCCGCCAGGCGTACGAGGACATCCGGGACCTGCTCGGCCGCGAGCTGATGGACCAGCGGTTCGAGGGCATGAAGCAGGCGCTCGAGGGGGCGACCCCGGAGGACGTCGAGCGGATCAACTCGATGTTGGAGGACCTCAACTCCCTGCTGGAGAACCACGCGAACGGGCAGGACACCACCGAGCAGTTCCAGGAGTTCATGCGGGAGCACGGGGACTTCTTCCCCGAGAACCCGCAGAACACCGACGAGCTGATCGACACCCTGGCGCAGCGGTCCGCCGCCGCCCAGCGGATGCTCAACTCGATGTCCGCCGAGCAGCGGGCCGAGCTGATGGAGCTCTCGCAGCAGGCCTTCGGCGACCCCCGCCTCGCGCAGCAGATGTCCCGGCTGGACTCGATGCTGCAGGGGCTGCGGCCGGGCGAGGACTGGGACGGCTCGGGGCGCTTCCGCGGCGACAACCCGATGGGGATGGGCGAGGCGACCCGGGCGCTGGAGGAGCTGGGGCAGCTCGACGCGCTGGCCGAACAGCTCGCGCAGAGCTACCCGGGCGCGCGACTCGACGACATCGACCTGGACGCGCTCACCGAGATGCTCGGCGAGCAGGCGGGCGTCGACGCGCGCACGCTGGCCCAGCTCGAGCGCGAGCTGCAGCGCCAGGGTCTGTTCGAGCGGGCGGCGGACGGCACGTTGTCGTTGTCGCCCAAGGCGTTGCGCAGGTTGGGGCAGTCGATCCTGCGGGACGTCGCCGAGCAGCTGTCCGGCCGCAACGGCCAACGGGACACCCGTCGGGCCGGTGCGGCCGGGGACGCGACCGGGGCGACCCGGCCGTGGGCCTTCGGCGACACCGAGAGCTGGTCGGTGCCGCGGACGCTGCTCAACGCCCAGCTGCGCAAGGCGTCCGGGGACACCCGGGACCTCGACGTGACGGACGTGGAGATCGTCGAGACCGAGCAGCGCACCCGTGCCGCGGTCGCCCTGCTCGTCGACACGTCGTGGTCGATGGTGGCGGAGGGGCGGTGGGTGCCGATGAAGCGCACCGCACTGGCCCTGCACCAGCTGATCTCCACCCGGTTCCGCGGGGACGCGCTCCAGCTCGTGACGTTCGGGCGGCACGCCCAGTCCGTCGAGCTGGGGGAGCTGGTGGGTCTGGAAGGCGCGTACGCGCAGGGCACCAACCTGCACCACGCGTTGCTGCTGGCCGGGCAGCACCTGCGGAAGAACTCGGACGCCACCCCGGTGGTCCTCGTCGTGACCGACGGCGAGCCCACCGCCCACCTGGAGCCGGACGGCGAGGCGTACTTCGACTACCCGCCCAGCCCGTACACGCTGCGGGCCACCATCGGCGAGCTCGACAAGCTCTCCGGTCTGCGGGCGAAGTTCACCTTCTTCGTCCTGGGCGACGACCCGCGGCTGGCGGTGTTCATGGACGGCCTCGCGAAGCGGGTCGGCGGCCGGGTGGTCAATCCCACCGTCGACGGCCTGGGCGCCGAGGTCGTGGAGGACTATCTGAAACGCCGCAGCTAGCAGGCATTATGGAGCCATCACGGTCGTCTGGGGGCGGGATGGCTCCATATGCCGCTCACGGCGGGAGGTCGAGCGGGTCTGCCGCGTTCGTGCGCCACTGGTCGACGGTCCTGATGTAGCGGAAGAGCTCCTGGCTGCCGGGGGCCCAGCGGCCCTGCCGCGCGATGTCCAGCAGGGCGGCGCCCGCCCGGTAGGACTCGGTGGCGAACCCCGCCCGCAGCGAGTGGCAGGTGACCGGGTGGCTCAGCCCGGCCCGCTCCCCGGCGCGGCTGATCACCGCGGTGACGGCGTCGGGGGACAACGGCCGGTCGCCGACCACGTCGTGGCGGTCGACCCGCCGGAACGCGGGACCCGACCCGGCGCAGACCCGCCGCCAGGCGAGCCACGCGGTGCGCGGGCACAACAGCGGGTGCCGACGGCGGGGGAGCGCGCTGCGCCCGGTCGTCTTCCCGACCCGGACGTCGAGGACCAGGCCGTTCTGCTCGACCGTCACGTCCCCGGCGCGCAGGTGGGCCTGGTCGCTCGCCCGGGTGGCGCCGTAGAAGCCGATGGTCAGCATGGCGCGGTCGCGCCGACCCGCGTTCGTGTCCGGGCAGGCCTTCGACATGGCGAGCACCGCGGCCAGGTCGACGGCCACGGCCTGGCCCCGCCCGCGCCGGATCCCGTCCTCGGCGAGCCGCCGCCGATACACCGCCAGAGCCTCGCGGGCGGCCTCCGGCCCGCGGGGATCGAGGTCCGCGCCGAACCGGCGCAGGCCGTGCAGCGCCCCGGCGATCCGCCTGCGGATGGTCGCCGGGGCCGCCGGTGTGCCCGCGGGACGGTCGAGCCGCGGCGCGCCGTTCTCCAACCAGAGCACGAACCCGACGAGCGCACCCCGCCCGGCCGACAAAAGCGGGATCGCGGCCCATCGGGTGTAGTCGGTCCAGGCCGCCCAGTCCTGGGCGTACGCCTCCCGGGTCCCCGCGACCCGTCCGTCCTCGAGGTAGCGGTCGGCCGCCGCGTCGAGCGCCTGCAGGCGTGCGCGCAGGTCGTCGTGGCCGGTGACGAGGTCGGTCGTGTGAGTCGGGTCGGCGGGGGCGGTCGGGTCGGGCGTTGAGCGGAGCGCGAGGTGCGCGTGATCGTCGCTCACGGGGTGAGTATCGGGCGCGTGACGGTGCGGCGGGTGGAGGCGCGCGGTGGGGCGCTGGCCCTCGTGATCCACACGTCGGGCGAGCGGCGGTCGCGGAGCGACCGTCCTGCTCCCGGGCCGTGGATCATCGCCCAGGCGCCTCGCCGCGGCCGTGATCCACGGCTGGGGCGGGTGGAGGTCGCTCAGCGACTGTTCTGCTTCCCGAGTGTGGATCAGGACCGGTCCGAGCCGCGGGAGAACCATGATCCATACGTGGGGCGGGTGGGGGTCGCTGAGCGACCCCTGCGCTCCTCGGGTGTGGATCAACGGTTCGAGTGGATCACGGCCGCGGCCGTGATCCATGGGTGGGCCGGGTGGGGGTCGCTGAGCGACCCCTGCGCTCCTCGGGTGTGGATCAACGGTTCGAGTGGATCCAGCCGCGGCCGTGATCCACGGCTGGGGCGGGTGGAGGTCGCTCAGCGACCGTCCCGCGCCCGAAGCGTGGATCACCCGTCTTCGGCGGCGCTCGCGCGGCTCGATCCGGCTTCTGACCCGGGAGAAGAGGGTTTCTCCCGAGCTGAGCATGTGCGCACCAGCTGAATTACAGCAACTCAATTCGATGTGGAAGTCTGTAAGTGTGGAAGAAGAGCCCCGGTTGTGTGCGTTCCGGCAGTGCCGCGCGGCGTTGCCGCAGCTCAGCGGGCGGGGCAACCGCCCGCGCTACTGCCAGGACGGCAGGACCTGGGGGCCGAACGGGCTCAGCTGCAAGTCGGCCGAGGCCGCGTTCGTCGCGGTCGAGTCGCTGACGGAGGCGGACTCGGCGCTCACCTCTGCTGCGCTCGACGCGCTCGGGGACAGGCTGGCCGTGGCCCGTGCGCCGCTGGCCGACCTGCTGGCGGCGGTCGACGTCGTCGGGCGGCAGGTCGCGGAGGAGGCCGCGGGCGCGCTCGCCGAGCGGGACCGGGCGCGGGAGGCCGCGGCCGAGGACCGCGGGGCCCGCGAGCGGGCCGAGGCGGACGCCGCCCGGCAGCGGGCGGAGGCCGACGCCGCGGGGGCACGGGCGGCGGAGGCGGTGGAGCTGGCGTCGGCGGCGGACCGGGCGCGGGTGAAGGCCGAGCAGGCCGCCGCGGCCGCGCTGCGGGAACAGCTGCGCGCCGAGGGCAGGGTCGACGCGCTGACCGACCGCCTCCGGCGCGCCGAGGAGTTGGCCGAAGTGGCGGCCGCGCAGGTCGCGGAGCTGCGTACCCAACTGAGCACGCTGCAGGCCACGGCGCGCGCCACCGACGCCACCCTCGCCGAGGAGCGGTCCCGCGCCGCGCGGGACGCCGACGCCCACCGTGCCGAGCTCGCCGCCCGTGACGAGGCCGCGGCCGGTCTACGCGCCGAGCACGACGACGCCGTCGCCCGGCTGCGGGAGGATCACCACACCGACCTCGCCCGGCTGCGTGCCGACCACGAGAGCGCCGTCGCCCACCTCCGCGCCGAGCTCGACGAGGATCGGCGGCTCCACGCGACCGACGTCGAGCGGCTGCGCGCCGAGCACGCGAGTCTCGTCGAGCGGCTGCGCGCCGAGCACGCCGCAGCCACCGAGCAGAGCCTCGCCCGGGAGCGCGCCGAGGCCGCCGAGCGTCGGGAGGCCGCGCTGGACCGACTCCGCGGCGAGCACTCCGCGGTGCGCGAGGAGCACTCCCGGCTGGTCGCCGACCTGCACCGACAGCTCGGCGCGGCCGATCACGAGATCATGAGCCTGCGCCGGGACCTGGAGCGCGCTGGCTCCTGAGCACGCGCTGGGCGGGCACCAGTGTTCACCACGCTCCGACCTCGCCCGATCGCGAGGTCACGACCTGGCGGCGGGCCCGGGGCGTGCCGATCCCCGAGCCCCGATCAGACCTTGCGCCGGGACGTGGAGCGCGCCGGCCCCTGACCGCGCTCCGGACGGGCAACCTGATCACCCGCCAGGCCAGGTGCGAGCCTGGTGCTCATGCCGACGGTTCGACCACGAGCAGCTGGGCGTCCTTCGCCACGGTGCCGCCGACCCGGGCCCGCAGCTCGCGGACGGTGCCGTCCACCGGGGCCGTCAGGACGTGCTCCATCTTCATGGCCTCGACCACCACGAGGGTCTGGCCCGCGGTGACCTCCTGCCCCTCGCCGACCTCGACCACGGTGACCGTGCCCGGCATGGGGGAGAGGACGGGGCCGCCGCTGCCCGCGGCGCCCTCGGCGGCGGGGTCCAGCGCGGTGTGCTCGCGGACCGCCCAGGTCTGTCCATCGCCCGCCAGCCACAGCGTGCCCGCCGCATCCCGCGCCGCGGTCCAGGTGCGGGTGACACCGGCCTGGGTGTGCCGGTAGCCGCCGGGGATCCCGACGGTGGACGTGGGGACGGGGTCCTCGCCGTCGAGCACCAGCTCCGCGGCTTCGGCGCGGCCTCGCGTGCGGACCTCGACGGGTTCGTGGCCGTCGATCTCGAACCGCCCGGCGGTCCAGGCGTGCTCGCCGAGCCGCCAGCCGCCGGGGAGGTCGAACGGGTCGACGACCGCGCCGTGGGGCTCCAGCTCGAGCAGCCCGATCCCCGCGGCGGCGCCCAGGACGTCCACGGGCAGCTCGGTCCGGGTCAGCGACTCGAGCCTGCGACCGACCAGGCCCGTGTCCAGGTCGCCTGCGCGGACGTCCGGGTCCGCGAGCAGGGCCCGGAGGAAGCCGACGTTCGTGCCGAGGCCCAGCAGGACGGTGTCGGCGAGCGCGGCGTCGAGCCGGCGCAGCGCCTCGGCCCGGTCGGCGCCCCAGGCGATCACCTTGGACAGCATGGGGTCGTAGTCCGACCCGACGGTGCCGCCCTCGACGACGCCGGAGTCGACGCGCACCGTCGTCGGCTCGCGCAGGGCGAGGATCCGGCCGCCGGTGGGGAGGAACCCGTTCGCCGGGTCCTCGGCGTAGACCCGCACCTCGACGGCGTGGCCGCGCGGCTCCAGGACCTCCGGCCAGGGCGCGGCCGCGCCGGCGGCGACCTGCAGCTGCAGCGCCACCAGGTCGACGCCGTAGACCTCCTCGGTCACCGGGTGCTCCACCTGCAGGCGGGTGTTCATCTCCATGAAGAACCAGTCGTCCGGGTTCTTCCCGTCGACGATGAACTCGACCGTGCCCGCGCCGACGTACCCGCAGGCCCGGGCCGCGTCGCAGGCCGCGGCCCCCATGGCCGCCCGCTGCGCGGGGGTGAGCAGCGGCGACGGCGCCTCCTCGACGATCTTCTGGTGGCGCCGCTGCAGCGAGCACTCGCGTTCGCCGAGGTGGACGACGCCGCCGTGGGCGTCCGCGAGGACCTGGATCTCGATGTGGCGGGGCGCGGTGATCAGCCGCTCGACGAGCAGGGTGTCGTCCCCGAACGAGCCGCGGGCCTCCCGCTGTGCCGACGCGATCGCCCCGGACAGCTCCTCGGCCGCGTACACCTCCCGCATCCCCTTGCCGCCGCCGCCCGCGGAGGGCTTGAGCAGGACCGGGTACCCGATCCGGGCGACGGCCACCTCGACGTCCTCGACGCCCTCCGACCCGGGCACCACCGGCACCCCGGCCTTCGCGACCGTCTGCTTGGCCCGGATCTTGTCGCCCATCGCGTCGATCGCCGCCGCGGGCGGACCCACGAAGACCAGCCCGGCCTCGGCGCACGCCGCGGCGAACGCCGTGTTCTCCGACAGGAACCCGTAGCCGGGGTGGATCGCCTCGGCGCCGGTGGCGCGCGCGGCGTCGAGCACGGCGTCGATGTCGAGGTAGCTGCCGATCCGCACGGCGGTGTCCGCGGCGGTGACGTGCGGGGCGGCGGCGTCGGGATCGGTGTGCACGGCGACGGAGCGGATCCCGAGCGCGCGCAGCGTGCGGATCACCCGCACCGCGATCTCGCCGCGATTGGCCACGAGGACGGTCGAGAACATCAGCGGACCTCCAGAGCTCACGGGACGCACGGGGCTCACATCCGGAAGACGCCGAACGCGGGATCCCCGAGGGGCGCGTTGGCGGCGACGGACAGGGACAGCCCGAGGACGGTGCGGGTGTCGGCGGG
Organism: Pseudonocardia oroxyli; assembly: GCF_900102195.1. GTDB lineage: Bacteria > Actinomycetota > Actinomycetes > Mycobacteriales > Pseudonocardiaceae > Pseudonocardia > Pseudonocardia oroxyli. The sequence continues at coordinate 55,433 of NZ_FNBE01000003.1, read as the reverse complement.
GTCGATCACGCCGTCGTCCCACAGCCGGGCGGTGGAGTAGTAGGGGTGGCCCTGCGACTCGTACTGGGCCCGGATCGCCTCCGGGTCCGCGTTCCCGACGGTCCCGAGCACGGTCGCGGCCTGCTCGCCGCCCATGACCGAGATGCGGGCGTTGGGCCACATGAACAGGAAGCGGGGGGAGTAGGCGCGCCCGCACATGGCGTAGTTCCCGGCGCCGAACGACCCGCCGATGACGACGGTCAGCTTGGGGACCCGGGTGGAGGCGACGGCGGTGACGAGCTTGGCCCCGTTCTTCGCGATGCCGCCCGCCTCGTACTCGCGGCCGACCATGAACCCGGAGATGTTCTGCAGGAACACCAGCGGGATGCCGCGCTGGTCGCACAGCTCGATGAAGTGGGCGCCCTTGAGCGCGGACTCGGAGAACAGGATCCCGTTGTTGGCCAGGATGCCGACGGGGTGGCCGTGGATGTGCGCGAACCCGGTGACCAGGGTGGTGCCGTACTCGGACTTGAACTCGCCGAACTCCGAGCCGTCGACGATGCGGGAGATCACCTCGCGCACGTCGTAGGGGGTGCGCGAGTCGGTGGGGACGACGCCGTAGAGCTCGGCCGGGTCGACGACGGGCGCGACGGTCGGGCGGCGCTCCCAGGGCGGTGCGACCCGCGGCCCGAGGGTGGCGACGATCGAGCGCACCTTCCGCAGGGCGTCCGCGTCGTCGTTCGCGAGGTGGTCGGTGACGCCGGAGACCTTGGCGTGCAGGTCGCCGCCGCCGAGCTCCTCGGCGGTGACGACCTCGCCGGTCGCGGCCTTCACCAGCGGCGGGCCACCGAGGAAGATCGTCCCCTGGTTGCGGACGATGACGGCCTCGTCGGACATCGCCGGGACGTAGGCGCCGCCCGCGGTGCAGGAGCCCAGGACCGCCGCGATCTGCGGGATCCCGAGCCCGGACATGGTGGCCTGGTTGTAGAAGATCCGGCCGAAGTGCTCGCGGTCGGGGAAGACCTCGTCCTGGCGGGGGAGGAAGGCGCCGCCGGAGTCGACCAGGTAGACGCACGGCAGCCGGTTGTGCAGGGCCACCTCCTGCGCGCGCAGGTGCTTCTTGACCGTCATCGGGTAGTAGGTGCCGCCCTTGACCGTCGCGTCGTTGGCGACGATCACGCACTGCCGCCCCGACACCCGCCCGACGCCGGTGATCATGCCCGCGCCGGGGGCGTCCCCGTCGTAGAGGCCGTGCGCGGCGAGCGGGGACAGCTCCAGGAACGGCGAGCCCGGGTCGACGAGGGAGTCCACCCGGTCACGGGGCAGCAGCTTCCCGCGCTCGACGTGGCGGGCCCGCGACCTCTCGGGGCCGCCGAGCCGGGCCGTGGCCAGCTGGGCGGCCAAGTCCGCGACCAGGTTCCGGTGGGACTCCGCGTTGCGGGCGAACGCGTCCGAGCCGGGATCGGCGGTGGACCGCAGCGTCGTGGTCATGGAGCCACGGTAACTGACCGCCCGTTCAGTCAGCAATGGGCTAGGGTGTGCCGATGGTCAGGCCCAGTTCGCGGGACGCGATCCTGCGCGTGTTCGCCGAGCACGTCGCGGAGCGCGGGTACGCGGAGACCGCGCTCGCGGACGTCGCGGTGGCGCTGGGGCTGTCGAAGGGCACGATCCTGCACCACTTCGGGAGCAAGGAGGCGCTGCTCGGGGAGGTGCACGTCGCCTACTTCGGGCGGCGCCTGGCCGAGGCGGACTACGTGCGGGCGCACCTCGAGAGCCCCGTCGAGCGCCTGGTCGCGATGATCTACGCCCTGCTCGCCGCCCACCGGGACGACCGGGCCGCGAGCCTCACCTGCCTGCGTGAGCTGGTCCGATACTCCGGCGACGAACTCGGTGGGACCCTGGCCGAGCACATCCGCGGCCAGCGCACGCGGTACACCGACCTCGTGGTGGACATCGTCCGGGCGGGCGCGGCGGCGGGGGAGCTGCACACCGCGGACCCGCGGATGACGGCGCTGCACGTGTTCGGCATGTGCAACTACGCGTGGACGTGGTACCGGCCGGACGGGCCCGAGTCCGTCGAGCACATCGCGGGGGTGTTCGTGCGGGACCTGCTGGGCGAGGAGCGGGACACGGAGCTCGCGAGGGCGATCGCGGTGGTGCGCCGGGCGCCGGGCCGCGTTCCCGCAGGCTGACCATTCGGTCACCCTCGGCCCGGCGCAGTGTGGCTCCACAGTGCCCGTTTTCAGGCCTCAGAACAGCCATTATGGAGCCACAATGCCCGTTCTCGGCTCCAGGACGGCCGCTAGCCGAAGGCCGTGGTGATCGCCGTCGCCAGGGCTTCGGCGGGGGTCGAGAGGGTGCGGCGGCCGGTCTGCAGGGTGAACTCGAAGCCGCCGAGCGACGGGAGCCCGGCCACCGGGACCAGCCCCGGCGGCACCAGGGTCTCGGCGTGCGCGACCACCCCGAGTCCCGCCAGCGCCGCGGCCCGCAGGCCGGACAGCGAGCCGCTGGTGCAGGCGAGCCGCCAGGGGCGGCCCACCGCCTCCAGGGCGGTGATCGCGGCGGCCCGCGACAGTGCGGGCGGGGGATAGGTCACGAGCGGGACGGGCCCCTCGGCGAGCCGGAACCCGGGGGCCGCGACCCACACGAAGCGGTCCGGCCAGACCGGGGTTCCGCCCGTCCGGCCGGGTGAGCGCTTGGCGAAGAGCAGGTCCAGCTCGCCGCGGTCGAGCGCGGCCTCCAGGGTCTCGCTCAGCCCCACGGTCAGCTCGACGTCCACGCCGGGGTGCCGGCGTCGGAAGTCGGCCAGGATCGTCGGCACCCGGGTGAGCACGAGGTCCTCCGAGACCCCGAACCGCAGCCGCCCGCGCACCTGCACGCCGCGGAAGTGGGCCAGCGCGCGGTCGGCGGTGTCGAGGATCGCGACGGCGTACTCGACCATCGTCTCGCCGTCCGGGGTGAGGGTGACGCTGTGGGTGTCCCGCAGCAGCAGCGTGCGCCCGACCGCCTCCTCCAGTCGCCGGACGTGCTGGCTGACCGTCGACTGCCGCAGGTCCAACCCGGCGGCGGCCCGGGTGAACGACAGCGTGCGCGCGACGGCGACGAACGAGCGGAGCAGGACCGGATCCATCGCGAACCATGATGACAGACAGAGCGGTGTGCGTGTTTCCGAATGACCGGACGGCGGCGACGATGTCCGGGTGAAGCGCGTCGACCCGTTCCTGCTGATGATCCTCGCGACCGTGGGGGTCGCGGCCCTGCTGCCCGCGAGCGGGTCGGTCGCCACCGGGTTCTCCTACGCCACGAGTGTCGCGATCGCCCTGCTCTTCTTCCTCTACGGCGCCCGGCTCTCCACCCGCGAGGCGGTCGAGGGGCTCAAGCACTGGCGGCTGCACGGCACGGTCGTGGCGGCGACGTTCGTCCTGTTCCCGCTGCTCGGCCTGCTGATCCAGCTGATCCCCGCGGCGATCCTGCCCACCGAGCTCAAGCTCGGGCTGCTCTTCCTCTGCTGCCTGCCGTCGACGGTGCAGTCGTCCATCGCGTTCACCTCGGTGGCCCGCGGCAACGTGCCCGCGGCGATCTGCGCGGCCTCCCTGTCGAACCTGCTGGGCATCGTGCTCACGCCGCTGCTGACCGGGCTGCTGCTGTCCGCGCAGGGCGGGTTCTCGGCCCGCGCGCTGCTGGACGTCGCGCTGCAGCTCCTCGCCCCCTTCGTGCTCGGGCAGCTGCTGCGGCGCTGGATCGGCGACTGGGTGGCGCGCAACAGGAACTGGCTCAAGATCGTGGACCGCGGCTCCATCCTGCTGGTGGTGTACGTCGCGTTCAGCGAGGGCATGACGCAGGGCATCTGGGGCAGGCTCTCGCTCGGCGCCCTCGCCGCGCTCGTCGGCACGTGCGTGGTGTTGCTGGCGGTGGTCCTGGCGATCACCTGGTTCGTGCCGCGCCGCTTCACCCGCGCGGACCGGATCACGATCCTGTTCTGCGGGTCGAAGAAGAGCCTGGCCAGCGGCCTGCCGATGGCCGGGGTGCTGTTCTCGGCCGGGCAGGTCGGCCTGCTGGTGCTGCCCCTGATGCTGTTCCACCAGATCCAGCTCATGGCGTGCGCGGTCATCGCCGGGCGCCTGGCTCGGCAGGCCGAGGAGCCGGTGGCCGTCCCGGCCTGACCGGGCCTCACACGGGTGCGCCGCCGCGCCAGACCTCGCGCACCGTCAGCTCCGGCGAGAGCACCACGAGATCGGCGCGGCGGCCGGGTTCGAGGACGCCGACGTCGAGCCCGAGTGTCGCGGCGGGGGTCCCGGCGGTCATCGCGACCGCCCGGACCAGCCCCGACCTGCGGTCCGGCGCGGCGGCGACGATGGCCCGGAGCAGGGCGTCTCCGGTGGCGGTGCTGCCCGCGATGGACCCGCGCCGCTCCAGCCGGGCGACGCCCTCGCGGACCCGCACGTCCAGCCCGCCGAGCCGGTAGCGGCCGTCCGGCATGCCCGCGGCGACCATCGCGTCGGTGACCGCGGCGACCCGGGTGGGGCCCGCGCTCGCGAGGACGAGGTCCCACAGCGCGGGGTGGACGTGCAGCCCGTCGGTGACGAGCTCGACGGTCACCCGCGGGTCCCCGAGCAGCGCCGCGGCCGGGCCGGGCTCGCGGTGGTGCAGCGGGGCCATCGCGTTGAACAGGTGGGTGCCGACCCGGACGCCCGCCTCGATCGCGGACCCGACCAGCTCGTACCCCGCGTCCGTGTGCCCGACGGCGGCGAGCGCGCCCGCGCCGGCGACCCGCCGGATCGCGTCGAGGGCGCCCCGACGTTCCGGGGCGAGGGTCACCATCCGCACCACGCCGGTGGCGAGCAGGGCGTCCAGCTCGGCCGGGTCGGGGTCCCGCAGCAGCGCGGGATCGTGGGCGCCGCAGCGCGCCTCGGCGAGCCAGGGGCCCTCCAGGTGGACGCCCGCGAGCTCGCCGTCCGCGACCAGCTCGGTGAGGGCGTCGACGGCCCGGCGGAGCTCCGCGGGACCGGCGGTGACCAACGAGGCCAGGGTCGTCGTAGTGCCGTGTGCCCGGTGGAACCGCAGCGCGCGGCGGGCCTCCGCGGGATCGCCGGTGGTGTAGGCGGCGCCGCCCCCGCCGTGCACGTGCAGGTCCACGAACCCGGGCACGACGACCGCGACCCCCAGCTCGTGCTCCGCGGGCCTCGGGGGGCGGCCGATCCCGGTGGCGACGATCCGTCCGCCCTCGACGCCCACCCACCCGGGGCCGCAGTGGCCGGGGAGGACGACGGTCTCCGCGGCCAGCACGATCGCCCGCTCGCCGGGGGCGGTGCGTCGGCGTTCTCCGTGCCCCGGGTCGTGCAGGCCGTTCACAGCGTCTCCGTGACCTTCCGCAGGCCCCGCGGGGCGTCCGGGTCGCCGCCCCGGTCGACGGCGACGTGCCGGGCGAGCAACTGGAACGGCAGGATCTCCAGCAGCGGGGCGAGCGGCTCGGCGGTCTCGGGCAGCACCACGTCCCGCGCCGCGCTGCCCACGGTGACCACGTCCGCCCGCCGTTCGGCCAGCGCGTCGAGCACCGGCGCGAAGGCCTGCCCGCCCGCGCCCGCGGAGGTCACGGCGAGCACCGGCACCCGCGGCTCGACGAGCGCGAGCGGTCCGTGCAGCAGGTCCGCCCCGGAGAAGGCCTGCGCGGACACGTACGCGGTCTCCATCAGCTTCAACGCCGCCTCCCGGGCCGTCGGGTAGGAGTAGCCGCGGCCGGTGGTGATCATTCGTTCGGCGAACCGGTAGCGGACCGCCAGGGCGGCGAGCTCGGCGTCCCGGGCCAGGATCGCGTCGCCGAGGTCCGGCAGCGCGTCCGCCCCGGCGCCGCCGAACAGCAGGTTCAGGGCGAGCAGCTGCGCGGTGTAGGACTTGGTCGCGGCCACCGCGCGTTCCGGGCCCGCCAGGACGTCGACGTGCGCGTCCGCCGTCGTGGCCAGCGCGGACGCCGCGTTGTTGGTCACCGAGACCGTCAGCGCCCCGCCCGCCTTCGCCACCTCGAGGGTGCGCAGCAGGTCGGGGGATCCGCCGGACTGGCTGACCGCGACCATCAGGACGTCCCGGAGGTCGGGCCTGCGGCCGTAGGCGGTGTAGGTCGAGGGCGACACCAGCCCGACGGGCAGCCCGAGCGTGATCTCGACCAGGTACTTCGCGTACAGGGCGGCGTGGTCGCTGGTGCCCCGGGCGACGAGCAGGACGAACCGGGGTGCCCGGCGTCGGACCAGCTCGGCGGCCTCCGCGAGGCCCGACGCCCCGCCGGGCCCGGCCTCCGCGAGCTGACGCCGCCACACGGCGGGCTGCTCGGCGGTCTCGGCGGCCATCAGGGCGCCGGGGGAGAGCGTGCGGGTCACGGGTGGTCCTCCGAGTCGGTCGGGGCGGGGGCGGGGTCGTGGGCGGGGTCGTGGGCGAGGTCGTGGGCGAGGTCGTGGGCGGGGTCGTGGGCGAGGTCCTGGGCGAGCCGCAGCGCGCCGAGGACGGGATCGGTGCGCAGGACCGTCAGCGGCACCCCGGGCAGCCGCGCGCGCAGCAGGTCCTGCAGGACGGGTCGGTGGACGGCGAACCCGCCGCCGAGCACCACGGGCCCGGGGATCTCGAGCCGGTCGAGGACGCAGCGCGCCAGCCCGGCGAGGGCGTCGGCGGCGCGGCCGAGGAGGTCGGCCGCCACCGGGTCGGGTCCGGGAGCGGCTCCGGGACCCGCTCCGACATCCGCTCCGACATCCGCTCCGGTGTCGGCGAGCCGGGCGACCGCGTCGGCGCGGGCCGCCCAGTACTGCCGCTCCGGGCGGCCGTAGACGTGGTCGAGGAGTGCGTCGCAGTGGGGGAGGCCGCAGTCCTGCAGCAGCGCCGCGGTGACGGCGTCGGGCGGGAGGTCGCGGTCGTGGCGGCCCAGCGCGTGCCGGACGGCCTCGCGGGCCACCCACCACCCGCTGCCCTCGTCGCCGAGGAGGTAGCCCCAGCCGCCCGCGCGGACCTGTGTGCCGTCCGCGCGCCGGCCCCAGGCCACCGAACCGGTCCCGGAGATCAGGGCGACACCCTCCGCGAGCCCGGCCAGCATCAGCTCCGTGTCGTGCACGACCGCGACCCGCGCGCGCGGCACCCGGGCCGCCAGCATCGCCGTCAGCCGGGCGACGGTGGCGGGCGAGTCCGCGCCCGCGGCCCCCGCGCACACCGCCTGGACGCCGGACAGGTCGCCGAGGCCCGCCAGGGCCGCGTCCAGGGCCGCGCCCGCGCGCGCGTCGCCGACCGAGGCGAGGTTGGCGGAGCCGGTCCGGGTCTCGCGGCGCACGCCGTCGGTGCAGCGCAGGGCCCGCGTCGTGGAGCCGCCGATGTCGAGGCCGAGCAGGTCGCTCACACCGACTCCCGCGACGAGGGGGCGGGCCAGCGGCCGTCGTTCTCCCAGTACCGGCGGATGTCCTCCAGCTCGCGCCCCTTCGTCTCGGGGGCGAAGCGGTGCACGAAGACCATCGCGAGCAGGGCGAGCACCCCGAACACCACGAACGTGCCGACGCCGCCGACCCCGTTGAGCAGGGTCAGGAACACGGCGGCGACGACGGCGTTGGCCACCAGGTCCGCGGTGAGCATCGCCGACGCGCCGAGCGAGCGCAGCCGCGCCGGGAAGGCCTCACCGGCGTAGACCCACACCAGCGAGCCGAAGCCGAACGTGAACCCGACGGTGAACAGCACCAGCCCGATGAACCCGAACAGCGTGCCGCCGCCGGTCGCGAACACCGCGATGAGCAGCGCGTTCGCCACGACCATGATCTCGGCCAGGACGAGGTGTGGTGGGTCGAGCGGGTCCGGCTGGTGGACGGGGTGCCGCTGGCCGTCGAGACCGCGCAGCTGGCCGGTGAGCTGCCGGGGCTCGCCGAGCAGCTCGCCGCCCGCGGGTCGATGTACGAGACGCTGCGCGAGGTCTACGGCCGCGGCGTCGACGAGGTGCGAGACGCCGTGCAGAGCAGGCTGGCGGACCCGCGCGAGGCGGAGCTGCTCGCCGTCGAGACGGGGCACCCGCTGCTGGTGGTGCGCAGACACAGCCACACCGCGGACGGGCGGCCGGTGGAGTGGACGCACTCGGTCTACCGGGGGGACCGGTTCACCTTCGTGGCCGCCGCCCGGCGTACGTGACCCTGGGCACCCCGGGCGGGCGATTACTGTGGACGCATGCAGACCTGGGCCCCCGTCGCGCTCCCCGCTCTCGAGGGGAGCGGCCCGCCGCTTCGCCTGTACGACACCTCGACCGCGCGGGTGCGGCCCACGGCCCCCGGCGACGTCGCGACCATGTACGTCTGCGGGATCACCCCGTACGACGCGACACACCTCGGCCACGCCGCCACCTACCTGGCGTTCGACCTGGTCAACCGGTACTGGCGCGATCTCGGGCACGACGTGCACTACGTCCAGAACGTCACCGACATCGACGAGCCCCTGCTCGAGCGGGCGGACCGGGACCAGGACGACTGGGTGGTCCTGGGCATGCGCGAGACCGCGCTGTTCCGCGAGGACATGGCGGCCCTGCGGGTCGTGCCGCCGCGGGACTACATCGGCGCGGTGGAGGCGATCCCGGAGATCGCGGAGCTGGTGGCGAAGCTGCTGGTCGACGGCGCGGCCTACCGCATCGACGACCCCGAGTACCCGGACGTCTACTTCGACTCGGCCGCCACCGGCCACTTCGGCTACGAGTCGCGCTACGACGAGGAGACCATGCTCCGGCTCTCCCGGGAGCGCGGCGGCGACCCCGACCGGCCCGGCAAGCGCAACCCGGTGGACGCGCTGCTCTGGCGCATGGAGCGCCCGGGGGAGCCCGCGTGGGACTCCGACCTCGGGCGGGGGCGCCCGGGGTGGCACGTGGAGTGCGCGGCCATCGCGCTGAACCGGCTCGGCACCCAGATCGACCTCAACGGCGGCGGCTCCGACCTGATCTTCCCGCACCACGAGTGCGGCGCGGCCCACGCCGAGGCGCTGACCGGCGACCATCCCTTCGCCCGGCACTACACGCACACCGGGATGATCGGGCTCGACGGCGAGAAGATGTCCAAGTCCCGCGGCAACCTGGTGTTCGTCTCCAAGCTGCGCAACGCGGGCGTCGACCCGAACGCCATCCGCGCCGCGCTCATCTCCGGGCACTACCGGCAGGACCGGCCGTGGACCGACTCGCTGCTGGCCGAGGCGCAGGAGCGCCTGGCGCGGTGGCGTGCGGCCCTGGCACTGGAGGCCGCGCCGTCCGCGGACGACATGATCGCGTCCCTGCGGCAGCACCTCGCCGACGACCTCGACACCCCCCGCGCCCTCGCCGCGGTCGACGCGTGGGCCGCGGAGGCGGTGGAGCGCCGCGGTACGGACCGCGAGGCCCCGGCCACGGCCCGCGCCGCCATCGACGCACTCCTCGGCATCACCCTCTGACCCGTGAGTGGGGATGGTCGCCCTAGCGACCATCCCCACTCACGGCTTTCTCGGGACCAGGGCCGGGACCGCCGCGACCAGCAGCGCCGCGGGTGCGAGGAAGGCCGCGGCCGGGTCCGCGTGGTAGACCGGGGGCAGGGCGATCGGGCTCGCCGCCGCGCCGAAGAAGCGCAGCGACTGCACCACCGAGATCGGGCCGCCGCCGCGGGTGCCCGCGCCGCCCAGCACCAGGGAGTTGACGCCGACCACCAGCAGCTGGCTCGGGAACCCCGCCAGCGCCCACAGGACGGCGACCAGCCCGACCAGCGGCACCAGGCCCACGCCCGCCAGCAGCGCGCCGCCGAGCGCGGCGCCCGCGATCACGCAGCGGCGCCCGCCGAACCGGCCGACGGCGGCCCCGGCGACCCGGGCCGTCAGGATCCCGGCGACGCCCAGGCCGGTCAGGACCAGGCCGCGCGGCCCGGCATCGAGGTCGAAGACGTCCGCGAGGCGCAGGGCGACGAGGAACCCCGCGCCGCCCAGGCAGCCCCAGCCCAGCCCCGCGACCAGGCCCAGGCGCAGCACCTCGGGTCGCAGCGCGCTGCGCAGCGTGGCCGCGCTCCGGCTCGCGGCACCGTCGTCGTTCGGGAGCCCGACCACGGCCAGCCCGAGCGCCACCGCCGCCACGCCGACGAACGCCAGGTGCCAGTCCACCTCGGCGGCGAGCCCGCCCACCAGCGGCGCGGACGTCTGCCCGGCGGCCTGCAACGAGCCGTACCAGCCCAGCGCACGACCCAGCGCCTCCGGCGTGACGGAGGCGGCCAGGGCCGCCATGACCAGCGGTGTGGTGAACGCGTTGGCCAGGCCCTGCAGCGCCCGCGCGCCGAGGAACACCCCCCAGCTCGTGGCCACCACCGCCACCACGCAGGACAGCGCGTAGCCGACGTAGGCGGTGCGGACCGTCCGGACCCGCCCCCATCGCTCGCCGAGCGTCCCGGAGAGCAGCATCGCCGCGGCGAAGGGGAGCAGGAAGGCCGTCAACGACGACGACGCGGCCGCGGGCGAGATCCCGAACGAGCCGCCCAGCTCCGGCAGCATCGCCGTGGTGATGCCCCCGCCGAACGGGCCCAGGAAACCACCCAGGTAGAGCCCGGCCCGGCGGAGCCTCAGCTGGACCCGCCGCGGCGGCGGAGGTAGCGCTCGAAGTCCGCCGCGATCTCGTCACCGCTGGTCTCGGCGAGGTCGACGGGCTTCTCCTCCTCCTCGTCCTCGGCCTGCTGCTCGAGCTGGCGGACGTACTCGCGCACCTCGTCATCCGCCTCGGCCATCTCGTTGACCGTGCGCTCCCACTCCTCGGCCTGGTCGGGCAGCCCGCCGAGGGGGACCTCGACGTCCAGCGCCTCCTCGATGCGCATGAGCAGCGCGATCGCCGCCTTGGGCACCCGCGCCTGCGACACGTAGTGCGGCACCTCGGCCCAGTACGAGACCGACGGGACGCCGTTTTCGATCAGCTGCGACTGCAGCACCCCGACGATCCCGGTCGGGCCTTGGTAGGTCGACGGCTCGACGCCGAGCTTCTTCGCCGACTCGGTGTCGTACCCGCTGCCGCGCACCGGCGTCGGCCGGGTGTGCGGCACGTCGGTGAGCATCGCGCCGAGGTTGATGACCTTCGTCACGCCCAGCTTCTCGACGTACTCGATGATCTCGCCGCAGAAGGAGCGCCACCGCAGGTTCGGCTCGATGCCGTTGACGAGCACGACGTGCCGCTCGCTGCCCGGCAGCTTCGCCACGGACAGCCGGGTGGTCTGCCACTCGATGCGCCGGGTGACGCCCTGGGCCATCCGGACGAGCGGGCGCGTGACCTGGAAGTCGTAGTAGTCCTCGGGATCGATGGAGCCCAGGGGCTCGGCGTCCCAGCTCAGCTCGAGGTGTTCCAGTGCGGAGCTGGCGGCCTCGCCCGCGTCGTTCCAGCCCTCGAAAGCCGTGATCATCACCGGATCGACGAGGTCCGGCAGCTCCGCGGGCACCCCCGCCCCCTGCTCGCGCTCGGTCATCCGTCCACCCTACGGCGCGCGCGGATAACACGAGTGGGACCCGTACTCTTGTGGAGTGTCAGCCGTGAACGCAGCCGCGTCAGATCACAGCTTCGACACCACGCTGCTGGACACGCTGTCCGAGCGCGTGGTGATCGCCGACGGTGCGATGGGCACCATGCTCCAGAGCCACGACCTCACGCTCGACGACTTCGCCGGGTTGGAGGGGTGCAACGAGATCCTCAACGCCACCCGGCCGGACGTCGTGCGGGGCATCCACCGCGCGTACTTCGAGGCGGGTGCGGACGCCGTCGAGACCAACACCTTCGGCGCCAACCTGCCCAACCTCGCCGACTACGACATCGCGGACCGCATCCGCGAGCTGTCCGAGCGGGGGGCCCGGCTGGCCCGCGAGGCCGCGGACGAGGTGGGCGGGCAGCGCTACGTCCTCGGCTCGATCGGCCCCGGCACCAAGCTGCCGACGCTCGGCCACGAGACCTTCGCCACCCTGCGGGACGCCTACACCGAGACCGGCCGCGGCCTGCTCGCGGGCGGGGCGGACGCGTTCCTCATCGAGACCTGCCAGGACCTGCTGCAGGTGAAGTCGGCGGTGCTCGGCGTGCAGGAGGCCATGCGCCTCGAGGGCCGCCGCATCCCGATCATCACCAGCGTCACCGTCGAGACCACCGGCACCATGCTGCTGGGCTCGGAGATCGGCGCCGCGCTGACCGCGCTGGAGCCCCTGGGCATCGACGTCATCGGGCTGAACTGCGCCACCGGCCCCGCCGAGATGAGCGAGCACCTGCGCACGCTGTCGAAGCAGGCCCGCATCCCGCTGTCGGTCATGCCGAACGCGGGCCTGCCGGTCCTGGGCAAGAACGGCGCCGAGTACCCGCTGACCGCCGAGGAGCTCGCCGAGGCGCTGAGCGTCTTCGTGCGGGACTACGGGCTGCGGCTGGTCGGCGGCTGCTGCGGCACCACGCCCGCCCACGTCCGGGCCGTCGCCGACGCGCTGCCGTCCGTGACCCCCGCGGTCCGCAGGCCGCGTCCGGAGCCGGGGGTGTCGTCGCTGTACGCGCCCGTCCCGTTCCGGCAGGACACCTCGGTCCTGATGGTGGGGGAGCGCACGAACGCCAACGGCTCCAAGAAGTTCCGCGAGGCCATGCTGGAGGAGCGCTGGGAGGACTGCGTCGCGATCGCCCGCGAGCAGACCCGCGAGGGCGCCCACCTGATCGACCTCTGCATCGACTACGTCGGGCGCGACGGGGTCGCGGACATGCAGGAGCTGGCCGGGCGCCTCGCCACGGCGTCGACCCTGCCCGTCATGCTGGACTCCACCGAGCCGGAGGTCCTCAAGGCCGGTCTGGAGCTGCTCGGCGGCCGCTCGATCGTCAACTCCGTGAACTTCGAGGACGGCGACGGGCCCGGGTCCCGGTACCAGCGCACGATGGAGCTGGTCCGCGCGCACGGCTGCGCGGTCGTCGCGCTGTGCATCGACGAGGAGGGCCAGGCCCGCGACCGGGGCTGGAAGGTCCGTGTCGCCGCCCGGCTCATCGAGGACCTGACCACGCACCACGGCATGCGGGTCGGGGACATCGTCGTCGACACCCTGACCTTCCCGATCACCACCGGGCAGGAGGAGGTGCGCCGGGACGGCCTGGAGACCATCGAGGCGATCCGCGAGCTCAAGCGGCGCTACCCGGACGTCCAGACCACCCTGGGCATCTCCAACATCTCCTTCGGCCTCAACGCGGCCGCCCGCCAGGTGCTGAACTCGGTGTTCCTGCACGAGTGCGTCGAGGCGGGGCTGGACACCGCGATCGTGTCCGCGGCGAAGATCCTGCCGATGGCGAAGATCCCGGACGAGCAGCGGGCCGTCGCGCTCGACCTGGTCTACGACCGCCGCAGACCCGATGCCCACCCGCCCTACGACCCGCTCAACCGGTTCATGGAGCTGTTCGAGGGGGTCACGGCGTCGTCGGCGCGCGCGGGTAGGGCCGAGGAGCTGGCCGCGCTGCCGCTGTTCGAGCGCCTGGAGCGCCGGATCGTCGACGGCGAGCGCAACGGCCTGGAGGCCGACCTCGACGAGGCCATGCAGACCCGGCCGCCCCTGGAGATCGTCAACGACACGCTGCTGTCCGGCATGAAGACCGTCGGCGAGCTGTTCGGCTCCGGGCAGATGCAGCTGCCGTTCGTGCTCGCCTCGGCGGAGGTCATGAAGACCGCCGTGGCGTACCTCGAGCCGCACATGGAGAAGACGGACGACGACGGCAAGGGCACGATCGTGCTGGCCACCGTCAAGGGGGACGTCCACGACATCGGCAAGAACCTCGTGGACATCATCCTGTCCAACAATGGCTACACGGTCGTGAACCTGGGGATCAAGCAGCCGATCGCCACCATCCTGCAGGCCGCGGACGAGCACCGGGCACACGCCGTCGGGATGTCGGGGCTGCTGGTCAAGTCCACGGTGATCATGAAGGAGAACCTGCAGGAGATGAACTCCCGCGGGAAGAAGCTCCCGGTGCTGCTGGGCGGGGCCGCCCTGACCCGCTCCTACGTCGAGAACGACCTCACCGAGGTCTACGAGGGCCGGGTCTCCTACGCCCGGGACGCGTTCGAGGGCCTGCGGCTGATGGACGCCACGATGGCCCGGCTGCGCGGCGCGCTGCCCGAGGTGGACCCGGAGGAGGAGCGCAGGGCGGCCGAGCGCAAGGAGCGCCACGAGCGCTCCAAGCGCATCGCCGCGAAGCGCAAGGCCGCCGAGGTCGAGGCGGCGGGCCCGCTGCCCGAGCGCTCGGACGTCGCGGTGGACAACCCCGTCCCCACCCCGCCGTTCTGGGGCACCCGGGTGGTCAAGGGCGTCGCGCTGGCCGAGTACAGCGGGATGGTGGACGAGCGCGCGCTGTTCCTGGGCCAGTGGGGCCTGCGCGGCACCAAGGGCGGCGACGGCCCCTCCTACGAGGAGCTCGTGGAGACCGAGGGCAGGCCGCGGCTGCGGTACTGGCTGGAGCGGCTGACCGCGGAGGGCGTGCTGGCGCACGCCTCCCTGGTCTACGGGTACTTCCCGGCGGTGTCGGAGAAGGACTCGCTGCTGGTGCTGACCGAGCCCCGGGCGGACGCCCCGGAGCGGTACCGCTTCGAGTTCCCGCGCCAGCGCCGGGACCGGCACCTGTGCCTGGCGGACTTCTGGCGCCCGCGCGGTTCCGGCGAGGTCGACGTCCTGCCGCTGCACCTGGTGACGATGGGCCAGCCGATCGCGGACTACGCCAACGAGCTGTTCGCCAAGGACGCCTACCGGGACTACCTGGAGGTCCACGGGCTGTCGGTGCAGCTCACCGAGGCCCTCGCCGAGTACTGGCACAAGCGGATCCGGGAGGAGCTGACCTGGTCCTCGGGGCGCACGCTGGCCGAGGAGGACCCGGCGGACGTCGAGGACTTCTTCAAGCTCGGCTACCGCGGCGCCCGGTACTCGCTGGGCTACGGCGCCTGCCCGAACCTCGAGGACCGCAGCAAGATCGTGGAGCTGCTGGAGCCGGGCCGGATCGGGGTGTCGCTGTCCGAGGAGCTGCAGCTGCACCCGGAGCAGTCCACGGACGCGCTGGTCGCCCACCACCCGGAGGCGAAGTACTTCAATGCCGGCTGAACGCGCCGTTCGTCCCCCCGCGGCGGTGCTGTTCGACATGGACGGCACGCTGATCGACTCCGAGAAGGTGTGGGACCGCTCCCTCGTCGAGGTGCTCCGATGGCTCGGCGGGACCGACCTGTCCGCCGCGGCCCGCCGGGAGACCCTCGGCGGCAACCTGCAGAGCTCTCTGCGGATCGTGTTCCGCGAGGCGGGGGTCGAGCCGGAGCCGGAGCCGTTCGACAAGGCGGCCCGGATGCTCGTCGAGAAGACGGCGGAGTTCTTCGCCGACGGTCTGCCGTGGCGGCCGGGGGCACCCGAGGCGCTGCACACGGTCCGCGCCGCGGGCATCCCGGTCGCGCTGGTCACCAACACCGGCCGCTACCTCACCGACAAGGCGCTCGACGGGATAGGCCGCGCGCACTTCGACGTCACGGTGTGCGGCGACGAGGTGCCGCACGGCAAGCCCGCCCCCGACCCGTACCTGCGGGCCGCCGCGCTGCTCGGCGTGCCGGTGGCGGACTGCGTCGCGGTGGAGGACTCGCCGACCGGAATCCGGGCCGCCGAGACCGCGGGCGCCGCCGTCCTCGCCGTGCCGTGCGAGGTGCCGATCCCCGACGCGCCCGGACGGGTGGTGCGGGAGTCCCTGGTCGGCCTGCGTGTCGAGGACCTGGCCGACGTGCTCGCCGCGGTCCGGAGGGGCCGCTGACCGTCCTCCTCAGGGGAGGTACCGTCGGGCGCGACTTGCTTGCGCCGGACGGAGCGTCCGACCGGGTGAACCACCCGGTCGGGCGGGCCGCCCGGCGCAGCTTTTCCCCCGGCGATCTCTCCTGCCCGATTTCGGGCGGTGACCGCGGGGCACACATCCGACACTGGATGTGCAGGCGCTTCGTTGCGAGAGGAAGAACCGGACCCGTGAAGACATTCGACGCACTGTTCGACGAGCTCAGCGAGAAGGCGGCCACCCGGCCCGCCGGCTCCGGCACCGTCGCCGCGCTCGAGGCCGGAGTCCATGCGCAGGGCAAGAAGCTCCTCGAGGAGGCGGGCGAGGTCTGGATCGCGGCCGAGCACGAGTCGGACGCCGCGCTCGCCGAGGAGATCTCGCAGTTGCTCTACCGCACCCAGGTGATCATGCTCGGCCGCGGGCTGACCCTCGCCGACGTCTACAAGTACCTCTAGAAACGGATCCGCCCCATGCTTCGCGTCGCCCTCCCGAACAAGGGGACCCTGGCCGAGCCCGCCGCCACGATGATGAAGGAGGCGGGCTACCGGCAGCGGTCGGACTCCCGTGACCTCTCGATGGTCGACGAGGAGAACGGCATCGAGTTCTTCTACCTGCGGCCCAAGGACATCGCCACCTACGTCGGCTCCGGCGACCTGCACCTGGGCGTCACCGGGCACGACCTCATGGAGGAGTCCGGCAGCCAGGTGCAGAAGGTGCTCAAGCTCGGCTTCGGCGCCTCCAAGTTCCGGTTCGCCGCGCCCGAGGGCCGGGACTGGAAGCTCGAGGACCTCGACGGCAAGACGATCGCGACGTCCTACCCGCGGCTGGTGCGCTCGCACCTGTCCGGCAAGCGGATCGGCGCCACGATCATCAAGCTGGACGGCGCCGTCGAGATCTCCGTGCAGCTGGGCCTGGCGGACGCGATCGCGGACGTCGTGTCGTCCGGCCGCACGCTGCGCCAGCACGGGCTGAAGGTCATCGGCGACCCGATCGCCGAGTCCGAGGCCATGCTCATCGAGCGCGAGCCGCGGAACGACCGGATCGAGCCGCAGGAGATCGTCGAGTTCAAGAAGATCTTCTCGGAGCGCATCCGGGGCGTCGTCTACGCCCGCCAGTACCTGATGCTGGACTACGACTGCCCGAAGGTGAAGCTCGAGGCGGCCAAGGAGATCACCCCCGGCCTGCAGTCGCCCACCATCGCGCCGCTGTCGGACCCGGACTGGGTCGCGGTCCGCTCCATGGTGCGCAAGGCGGAGTCGAACAACGTGATGGACAAGCTCGCCGCCGTCGGCGCCCGGGCGATCCTGACCTCGGAGATCCGCAGCTGCCGCGCCGTCGACGGCGGCATGCACTGAACGGGGCTCCGGTGAACGGCGCGGTCGCTCACCAGGTGTGAGCGAGCGCGGCGTTCGCCGGCTCAGCGGCGGCGGACCGTGAGCTCCTGGGCGATGTGGCCTGCGTGGCCGACCTCGTCGAACAGGCGGGCCGTGACGGTTCCGGTGCCCGTGGGGCCGATCACGGTGTGGGCGTCGATGCCGATCCACTCGCCGGTGGGCGGGCGGTGCACGTGCACGCTGAGCTCGGTGTTCACGAAGATCCAGCCGCTCATCGGCAGGGTCGCCGCCACACCGTTCGCCGAGTCGGCGACGGCGGCGAGGCGCTGCAGCGGCGTCGGCTCCTCACCCTCGACCACCGGCACGCGCAGCCGACCCCACGCCGCGCCGGGGCCCAGCTCGTCCCAACGGCCGCCGACCCAGCGCCACTCGACGGCGTCGAGGTAGCCGGGCAGCCAGCCGTCCGGCCGCCCGACCTGGGGCGCGGCGGTCTCCCGGTCGGGGAGCGGGTCCGCCTCGCCCGCCGCGGCCGCCTCGGTGTCGGTGACGGCGAGCCGCCACGCCCGGGCCCGCAGCACGGCCCGCCCGCCCGCCGTCATCTCGGCGGCCAGCAGCTCGATCGTGCGCCCCGGCCGCTCCACCCGGGCCCGCACCTCGACCTCGCCCGTCGGCACCACGCCGAGGATCTCGACGGTGTAGCGGGACAGCTGCAGCGGGTGCGCCGCGGGCACGCGTTCGAAGGCCCGCACGAGCAGCGCGCTCGGCGGCCCGAGGTGCTGGGCGTCGGCGAACCACGGGCCCGCGGTCGAGGCGGTCGCGTGGAAGCGCGCCGCGGCGGGATCGTCGGGGGACTGCTCGAGCAGACGGTAGAAGGGCTCCTCGCTCACGACCCCATCATGCCGCCGGGAGTGCCGAACGGGGCGGTGGGCGCCTCGCCGCGCAGCTCGGGCCACCCGGGGTACGGCGGGGGAGTGCCCTCCCAGGCGGGGCAGAGGGCCTTGTGCGCGCACCACTCGCATGCGGCGCCGCGGCTCGGCCGGAACTCGCCCGTGCGGTCCGCCTCGACGATGGCCGCCCAGATCGCCTCCAGGATCCGGCCGTAGCGCTGCAGCTCCTCGGCGTCCGGCCGGTAGCTGAGCTGCTCGCCGCCGCGGCCCAGGTAGACCAGCCGCAGCTGGGTGGGCACCCGCCCGCGCAGCCGCAGCAACGCCAGCGCGTAGAACTTCATCTGGAACAGGGCGCGGGACTCCCCGGACTCCCGCGGCGCCGCCCCGGACTTGTAGTCGACGATGCGCAGCCCGCCGTCCCCGTCGACGTCCAGCCGGTCGAGGTAGCCCCGCAACGGGACGCCGGACGGCAGCACCGTCTCCACCAGCAGCTCCCGCTCGCCCGGCTCGACCGCGCGAGGGTCCTCCAGAACGAAGTAGGTCTCCAGCAGCTCCTCGGCACTCGTGAGCCAGGCGCCGATGCGGTCGGTGCCGTCCTCCTGCGGTTCCGGGATCACCGCGGCCAGCTCGGGCGCCTCGGTGAGCAGCTCCGCCCACACCCGCGGGAGCAGCGACCGCGCCGCCGCGGGGACCCGCTCCGCGGCGGGCAGGTCGAACAGCCGCTCCAGCACGGCGTGGACCACCGTGCCGCGCAGCGCCGCCGGGCTCGGCGCCTCGGGCAGCCGGTCGACGGCACGGAAGCGGTAGAGCAGCGGGCACTGCTTGAAGTCCGCGGCCCGGGACGGCGACAGTGCGGGGCGCCTGCGCTCGTCCTCGTTCACGGCTCGAACCCTAGGTGAGAACACCGACAGTCCCGGTGGGTAGCGTTGCGCCCCGTGCCCGACTCCGACCTGCAGACCGCCGACCCCGACCTCGACACGCCCGAGACGATCGCGGGGTCCGACGATGCGCCGAGCGGTGGCCGGGCCCGCGGCGGGCCCTTCCGGGAGGGCGACCGCGTCCAGCTGACCGACCCCAAGGGCCGCAAGTACACCGTCGTGCTCGAGGCGGGCGCCAGCTACCACACCCACCGGGGCGCCCTCGCCCACGACGACCTCATCGGCAAGCCGGAGGGCTCGGTCGTCCACTCGGCCGCCAACACCCCCTACCTGGCGCTGCGGCCGCTGCTGGCCGACTACGTGCTGTCGATGCCGCGCGGTGCCGCCGTGATCTACCCCAAGGACGCGGCCCAGATCCTCGTGTGGGGAGACATCTTCCCCGGCGCCCGCGTGCTGGAGGCAGGCGCGGGCTCCGGCGCCCTGACCTGTTCGCTGGTCCAGGCCGTGGGCCCCGCCGGGACGGTCGTCTCGTACGAGATCCGGGAGGACCACGCCGAGCACGCCGATCGCAACGTGCGACGGTTCTTCGGCGACGCGCCACCCAACTGGAGCTTGCGGGTCGGCGACCTTAATACTCACGATTCTCAGGCCGAGCCCTTCGACCGCGTCATCCTGGACATGTTGGCGCCCTGGGAGTGCCTGGAGACGGTGCGGGACACGCTGATCCCGGGCGGCGTGCTCGTCGCGTACGTGGCCACCACCACCCAGCTGTCGACGGTCGTCGAGAAGCTGCGCGAGATGCAGTGCTGGACCGAGCCGCAGGCCTGGGAGTCGCTGGTCAGGCCGTGGCACGTCGTCGGGCTGGCGGTGCGGCCGGAGCACCGCATGATCGGTCACACAGCGTTCCTGGTGACGGCCCGCCGACTGGCCGACGGCGTCGTCCCCCCGCGGCCGCAGCGCAGACCGACCAGTCGCTGAGAGCGTTCGGCCGAGAGGGTGGAACCCTCCGATTACGGGAACCAGACAACGCGATGGCGTCAAGGTGCCGTCCGCGTGAGTGACGGATCACCGAATCGCCTCACCGACGTGGGCCACGCTTACGGGTACCGTATGGAAACGGAACACGGAGGGAGGATGCCGTGAACCCCTACGACGACGGTCCCGGCATGCACCAGCCAGGCGAAGGCGGGGCCCTGTCCCCGGCGGAGGCGGCGGCACAGATCCGCTACCTCGAAGAAGAAGTCGCGATGCTGCGGCGCAAGCTGACCGAGTCCCCCCGACACGCGCGTCTGCTCGAGCAGCGGCTGGCCGAGTCCGCCAGCCGGCTGTCCCAGCTCAGTGCGCGCAACGAGAAGCTCACCGAGACCCTCAAGGAAGCGCGCTCCCAGCTCGTCGCGCTCCGCGAGGAGGTCGACCGCCTCGCCCAGCCGCCCAGCGGCTACGGCGTGTTCCTCACCGCATTCGAGGACAGCACGGTCGACGTGTTCACCTCCGGCCGCCGGATGCGTGTGGCGGTCTCCCCGGCGGTGGAGATCGACACCCTGCGCAGCGGACAGTCCGTGCGGCTGAACGAGGCGCTCACCGTCGTCGAGGCGGGTGACTGGGAGAAGATCGGCGAGGTCTGCGGGCTGCGCGAGGTCCTCTCCGAGCCGACCGAGACCACGGCCGGGCGCGCGCTCGTGGTCGGCAACGCCGACGAGGAGCGGGTCGTCTGGCTCGCGGCCCCGCTGGTGGACGACACCCAGCCGGACTTCGTGGCGCTCAAGCCGGGTGACTCGCTGCTCGTGGACACCAAGGCGGGCTACGCCTACGAGCGGGTCCCGAAGGCCGAGGTCGAGGACCTCGTGCTGGAGGAGGTCCCGGACGTCGGCTACGAGGACATCGGCGGTCTGTTCCGGCAGATCGAGCAGATCCGGGACGCCGTGGAGCTCCCGTTCCTGCACGCCGAGCTGTTCACCGAGTACGAGCTGCGTCCGCCCAAGGGCGTGCTGCTCTACGGCCCGCCCGGCTGCGGCAAGACCCTGATCGCGAAGGCGGTCGCCAACTCGCTGGCCAAGAAGATCGCGGCCCAGCGCGGGGACGACCCCAACGAGGGTCGGGCGTTCTTCCTCAACATCAAGGGCCCGGAGTTGCTCAACAAGTTCGTCGGGGAGACCGAGCGGCACATCCGCCTGATCTTCCAGCGGGCTCGGGAGAAGGCGAGCGCCGGTACGCCGGTGATCGTGTTCTTCGACGAGATGGACTCGATCTTCCGCACCCGTGGCTCGGGTGTGTCCTCGGACGTCGAGACGACGATCGTGCCCCAGCTCCTCGCCGAGATCGACGGCGTCGAGGGCCTGGAGAACGTCATCGTCATCGGCGCCTCGAACCGCGAGGACATGATCGACCCGGCCATCCTGCGGCCCGGCCGGCTCGACGTGAAGATCAAGATCGAGCGTCCGGACGCCGAGGCGGCGCAGGACATCTTCTCGAAGTACATCACCGACACGCTGCCCATCAGCGAGGACGACCTCGCCGAGTTCGGCGGCAACCGCAAGGCGTGCGTGGACGCGCTCATCCAGCGGATCGTCGAGCGGATGTACGACGAGACGGAGGAGAACAGGTTCCTCGAGGTCACCTACGCCAACGGTGACAAGGAGACCCTGTACTTCAAGGACTTCAACTCCGGCGCGATGATCCAGAACATCGTCGACCGCGGGAAGAAGTCCGCGATCAAGTCCGTGCTCGAGACGGGGCAGAAGGGCCTGCGGGTCCAGCACCTGCTCGACGCGATCGTGGACGAGTTCGCCGAGAACGAGGACCTGCCCAACACCACCAACCCGGACGACTGGGCGCGGATCTCCGGCAAGAAGGGCGAGCGGATCGTCTACATCCGCACGCTCGTCACCGGCAAGAACGACGCCACCGGCCGTGCGATCGACACCGCGTCGAACACCGGTCAGTACCTGTAGGTCTCCGCTCACCTCAGCCCCGCTCCGGTTTCCGGGCGGGGCTGCGGTGTGTCCGGGGTCCCCTCCGCAGTCGTGCGCGGCGATGGTCGCTGGAGCGACCATCGCCGCGCACGACGTCGGGGCCGGCCGATCCGTTCAAGCCCGGCCCCCGGCGCCGGCGCTAGCGTCCCCGCCATGGGTTTCCGCAGCACCGCCACCGTGATCGAGATCGTGACCGCCGACCTGGGTGCGGCGCTGGCCTTCTACCGGGCGCTGGGGCTCGACGTGCCCCCCGACTCCGACGACGCCCCCCACGTCGAGGTCCCGCTGCCCGGCGGCAACCGGCTGGCGTTCGACACGGAGTCCACGATCGCGAGCTTCACCGAGGGCTACACCCCGCCCGCCGGTGCGGGCCGGGTCGCCCTCGCCTTCGGCTTCGACACCCCGACCGAGGTGGACGACGCGCACGCCGCGCTGGTCGGAGCGGGTGCCCCGAGCGTCCACGACCCCTTCGACGCCTTCTGGGGCCAGCGCTACGCCACCGTCACGGACCCCGACGGCACCCACGTCGACCTGTTCGCGGCCCTGCCGCAGCCGTGATCACGACGGCCGACCCTCAGTGCCTGGTGATCAAGCCGCACGGTGATCAACAGAGGGTGAGGGTCGAGTGGGGAGCCTGAGGCAGCCCTCAGCCCCTGGTGATCACCGTGCGGCATGGTCACCAGGGGCTGAGGGCGCGCTGGTCAGGTGTGGAGCGCGGCGGGGGTGACGCCGGCGAGGGCGCGGAACTCGCGGGTGAGGTGCGGTTGGTCCGCATACCCGGTTCGTGCCGCGACCTCCGCCGGGGCGACACCCGCGTGCACCAGGCTGCTCGCGGCGCGGAAGCGCAGGACGCGGCGCAGCATCGCCGGGCCGTACCCGTAGACCGCCGTGCACTGGCGGGTCAGGGACCGCGCCGACCACCCGAGCTCGTCGGCGAGGGTGTCGACGCGGGCGCCCGCGGCCAGGCGGGCCGTGACGTGCGCAAGCGCGGGCAGTGCCCACGGGGTGGTGTCGCGGGAGGCGCGGTGGGGCCGGTCCAGTCGGAGGACGGCGCCGAGCAGGGCGTCGGGTGCGGAGCCGCCGGTACCGGGTGCGGTGTCGGGCGCGGTGTCGAGTGCGGCACCGAGGTGGGTCGCGACGGCGGGCGCCACCGCGTCGAGCGGCTCGCGGCGGTCGCGGAGCGCGGACGCGGGTACGCCGAGCAGCCGGGGGAGGACGCCGGGCCGGAAGCGGACGCCCGCGGTCCACTCCGGCGCACCGGTCGTCAGGAACGCGGTCGTGTCCGGGCCCGCCACCGACAGCGTTCCGGCGGACCACAGCAGGTCCATGCAGCCGTCCGGCAGCACGCGCGCGCCCGGCCCGCCGGTCGAGAGCCACGCGCACTCGATCAGCCCGCGCAGCGCGGCGGGCGGCGCGACCTCCCGGTACCGACCGTCCATCGGTCCCCACCGTAGCGGGGTCCGTCCGAGGGCGGGACGCGGAGAACTCGCGTGGCCGGTCCGGGGGACTCGCGTGTTCGGAGTGGGGGACTCGCGGGGCTGGGGTGGGGGACTCGCGGAACCACGAGGGCCCGCCCACCGTGTGGTGGACGGGCCCCGGAGGTGTGCGGATCAGGCGGTGCGGAGCACGGCCTCGATCTCGAGGGTGAGCTGCACCTTCTCGCCCACGACCACGCCGCCGCCGTCCATCGGCATCGAGATGTCGACGCCGAAGTCGTTGCGGTTGATGGTGGTGGTGGCGGTGAAGCCGGCGCGGGTGCCGCCGTAGGCGTCCGGGCCGAAGCCGCCGATCTCCAGGTAGAGGGAGACGGGCTTGGTGACGCCCTTGATCGTCAGGTCACCGTCGAGCTTGTAGTCCGAGCCGTCGGTGGTGATGGCGGTCGAGACGAACGTCCACTCCGGGTACTTCTCGGTCTCGAAGAAGTCCGCGGACTTGATGTGCCCGTCCCGCTGCTCGTTGTTGGTGTCGATGGAGGTGGCGTCCAGTGCCGCGGTGACGGTGGAGGACTCGAAGGTCTCACCGGTCACGATGGTGCCGCTGAACTGCGAAATGCGACCCTTGACCTTGCTGACCATCATGTGGCGCACGGAGAAGGAGACGTCCGAGTGGACCGGGTCGATGTCCCACGTGCCGACGACGTATCCGGGGATCTGGGTGGCGGCGGTCATGCTGACTCCTGTAGTACTTGAACTCTCAGCTGTTGAAAGTGACCCTAGACCTCTGATCTTGAGTGCTCAACTATAGTGAGGGTGATGTGGACCACACACGGTGGCTGGACGATCACGAGCAGGAGACGTGGCGCGCCTTCCTGACGGCGAACCGGTTGCTGTTCGAGCGGGTCGAGCGGCAGCTGCAGAACGAAGCGCGGATGCCGCACGCGTACTACGAGATCCTGGTCCGACTCTCGGAGGCGCCCGATCGTACGCTCCGGATGAGCCGGCTGGCCGACACGTCGCTGTCGAGCCGCAGCAGGCTGAGCCACGCGGTGGCCCGGCTGGAGCAGGCGGGGTGGGTCGAGCGCACGGCGTGCGAGACCGACCGGCGCGGCGCCTGGGCCCGGCTGACCGACGCGGGCCAGGCGGCCCTGGAGGCGGCCGCGCCCGGACATGTCGAGACCGTCCGGTCCGTCCTGTTCGACGCGCTGACCCCGGCGCAGGTCACGGCGCTGAACGAGATCTCGGTGGCGCTCGTCGACCACCTCGTCGACGCGCCGGTCTGGCCTGCGGAGAACGACCGCGACTGCCCGGAGGCGGGCTGAGAGTGTGCCTCGGGCCACCGGCCCCGACGTGCAGCGGAACACAGTCCTAGGCTGGTGGCATGTCTCGTTTCGACGTCGTCGTACTCGGTGCCGGTCCCGGTGGTTACGTGGCAGCGATCCGCGCTGCACAGCTCGGCAAGAGCGTGGCGATCATCGAGCAGAAGTACTGGGGCGGGGTCTGCCTGAACGTCGGCTGCATCCCGTCGAAGGCGCTGCTGCGCAACGCGGAGATCGCGCACATCGTCCAGAAGGAGCAGAAGACCTTCGGCATCACCGGGGAGGTCTCCTTCGACTACGGGGTGGCGTTCGACCGCAGCCGGTCCGTCGCGGACGGCCGGGTCAAGGGCGTCCACTTCCTGATGAAGAAGAACAAGATCACCGAGTTCGACGGCAAGGGCACGTTCACCGACCCGCACACCATCGAGGTGGAGCTGTCGAAGGGCGGCACCGAGACGATCGAGTTCGAGAACGCCATCATCGCCACCGGCGCCACCACCCGGCTGCTCCCCGGCACGAGCCTCTCCGAGCGCGTCGTCACCTACGAGGAGCAGATCACCACGCGTGAGCTGCCCGGCAGCGTGATCATCGCGGGTGCGGGCGCGATCGGGGTCGAGTTCGCCTACGTGCTCAGCAACTACGGCGTGAAGGTCACGATCGTCGAGTTCCTGGACCGGCTGCTGCCGCTCGAGGACGCGGACGTGTCCAAGGAGCTGGCCAAGCAGTACAAGAAGCTGGGTGTCGAGGTCCTCACCAAGACCAGGGTCGAGAAGATCGACGACTCCGGCGACCAGGTCACCGTCACCGTGTCCGACGCCAAGGGCACCCGGGACCTGCACGCGGACAAGGTGGTGCAGGCGATCGGCTTCGTGCCGCGGGTCGAGGGCTACGGCCTGGAGAAGACCGGCGTCGAGCTGACCGAGCGCAAGGCCATCAAGATCGACGAGACCATGCGCACGTCGGTGCCGCACATCTTCGCGATCGGGGACGTCACCGCGAAGCTGATGCTGGCCCACGTCGGCGAGGCCCAGGGCGTCGTCGCGGCCGAGACCATCGCGGGCGCGGAGACGATGGGCTTCGGTGCGCAGGAGTACGCGATGATGCCGCGCGCCACCTTCTGCCAGCCGCAGGTCGCCAGCTTCGGCTACACCGAGGCGCAGGCCCAGGAGCTCGCGGCGGAGAAGGGCTGGAAGGTCAAGACCGTCTCCTTCCCGTTCACCGCGAACGGCAAGGCCCACGGCCTGGCCGAGCCCTACGGGTTCGTGAAGCTGATCGCGGACGAGACCTACGGCGAGCTGCTGGGCGGGCACCTGATCGGCCCGGAGGTGACCGAGCTGCTGCCCGAGCTCACCCTCGCGCAGAAGTGGGACCTCACCGCCGCCGAGCTGGGGCGCAACGTCCACGCCCACCCGACGCTGTCGGAGGCCCTGCAGGAGTGCTTCCACGGCCTCGGCGGCCACATGATCAACTTCTGAGTCTCTCCGCAGCTCAGACCTCGTGAGCGGTGATCGTCGCCAGAGCGACGATCACCGCTCACGGGGGGTGGGCAGGGCCTCGGCGAGCAGGCGGCTGTCCGGGGCGAACGGTCCGGCGAGCAGCGTCCGCAGCTCCGCGCGGGACACCCACCGGCCCTCCGCCACCTCCGACGACTGGTGGACGACCGGACCGTGCCACTGAGCGGTCCAGGCGAACAGGTGACAGCGCAGGCCCTCGGGTCCACCCAGGCCCGGGCCCGGGCCGGACTCCCACGCCGCGGAGTGCAGGAACTCCAGGGCGACCCCGTGCACGCCCAGCTCCTCGCCGAGCTCGCGGACGGCGGTGTCGTAGGGGTCCTCGCCCGCGTCGACCACCCCGCCCGCGACGCAGTCCCACAGCCCGGGCATGACCTGCTTGGTGTCCGCACGCCGGTGCGCGTAGACGAGGTCGCCGTCGCAGAGGATCACTCCGGCGGAGCCGTGCCACAGCGAACGGGCGTACACCTCCGTCCGAGTGGCGGAGCCGACCACCTCCCCGAAAGGGGAGTAGACCGCGATGATCTCGTCCATCCGGTCATCCTGCCGATGTGTCCCCCGCCACGAGCGCGTAGGGATGGAGGCATGGGTGGAAACAGGATCGTCGTCTACAAGGAGCCAGGGGTCGTCGCGGTCGAGGACCACGACATGCCGAAGCTGGAGGTACCCGCCGACGTGGCGTCGGCGATGGGGATGAGCCGCGAGGCGCCCCACGCCGTGATCCTCAAGTGCGTCTCGACGAACATCTGCGGCTCCGACCAGCACATGGTCCGCGGCCGCACCACCGCCCCGCCCGGGCAGACCCTCGGGCACGAGATCACCGGCGAGGTGGTCGAGAAGGGGTCCGACGTGCAGTTCCTCCAGATCGGCGACATCGTGACGGTCCCGTTCAACATCGCGTGCGGGCGCTGTCGGAACTGCCGCGCCGGTGACACGGGGGTCTGCCTGAACGTGAACCCGGGCCGCGCGGGATCGGCCTACGGCTACGTCGACATGGGCGGCTGGGAGGGCGGCCAGGCGGACTTCGTGATGGTGCCCTTCGCCGACTTCAACCTGCTGAGGTTCCCGGACCGGGACGCGGCGCTGGCCAAGATCCGCGATCTCACGATGCTGTCGGACATCTTCCCGACGGGCTACCACGGCGCCTACACCGCGGGCGTGACGACCGGGTCCACGGTGTACGTGGCCGGCGCCGGACCCGTCGGGCTCGCCGCCGCCTACTCCGCGCAGCTGCTCGGGGCTGCGGTCGTGATCGTCGGGGACCTGAACGCGGAGCGGCTCGCGCAGGCGCGCTCGTTCGGCTGCGAGACCGTGGACGTCGGGCAGGACGCCACGCTCGAGGACCAGGTCGCGCAGATCCTGGACACCAACGAGGTCGACTGCGCGGTCGACGCCGTGGGGTTCGAGGCGAGCGGCCACGGCGGCGCCGAGGAGCGACCCGCCCAGGTGCTCAACGACATCATGACGATCACCCGGGCCGCCGGTCGGCTCGGCATCCCGGGCCTCTACGTCACGGGCGACCCCGGCGCGTCGGACCCGGACGCCAAGGAGGGCACGCTCAAGGTCCGGCTGGGTCTGGGCTGGGCGAAGAGCCACAGCCTCACCACGGGACAGTGCCCGGTGCTCAAGTACAACCGCGGCCTGATGATGTCGATCCTGCACGACAAGGCGCACATCGCGGACGCCGTGAACGCCACGGTGATCGGCCTGGAGGACGCCCCGCGCGGCTACCAGGAGTTCGACCGGGGCGCGGCACGGAAGTACGTCCTCGACCCGCACGGCATGGTCCCCGCCGCCTAGCGCCCCCGCCTCGTGACGGCGAGGACGTGGTGACCCGCCCGGGAAGCCCGCGGGCGGGTTAGGCTCGGCGGATGCCGCACTGCACAGGGGGAACCGCGTGACCGCACGCCGCATCATGGGCACCGAGGTCGAGTACGGCATCTCCGTGCCGGGCGACCCGACCGCCAACCCGGTCATCACCTCCACCCAGATCGTGCTCGCCTACGCCGCCGCGCAGGACATCCCGCGCAGCAGGCGGGCGCGCTGGGACTACGAGGTGGAGTCCCCACTGCGGGACGCGCGCGGTTTCGACCTGTCCGCGCCGTCGGTGTCGAGCCACGGGAACGAGTCGGAGCTGGACGACCTCGGCGCGGCCAACGTCATCCTCACCAACGGTGCCCGGCTCTACGTCGACCACGCCCACCCCGAGTTCTCCACGCCCGAGGTGCTCACGCCGCGCGCCGTCGTCGCGTGGGACAAGGCGGGGGAGCGGGTGATGGAGGAGGCCGCCGAGCGCGCCGCCACCGTCCCCGGCGCCCCGCGCATCCAGCTCTACAAGAACAACGTCGACGGCAAGGGCGCGAGCTACGGGTCGCACGAGAACTACCTGATGGCCCGCCAGACCACATTCCCGGCGATCGTCGGCGGCCTCACCCCGTTCTTCACCTCCCGCCAGGTCGTGACGGGGGCGGGGCGGGTCGGCATCGGCGCCCAGGGCGACGGGGACGGCTACCAGCTCTCCCAGCGCGCCGACTACATCGAGGTCGAGGTCGGCCTGGAGACCACCCTCAAGCGCGGGATCATCAACACCCGGGACGAGCCGCACGCGGACGCGGACAAGTATCGCCGGCTGCACGTCATCATCGGCGACGCGAACATGAGCGAGTACTCCACGCTGCTCAAGGTCGGCACCACCGCCCTGGTCCTCGACATGATCGAGAACGGCGTGCGGTTCGACGAGCTGCGCCTCGCCGAGCCCGTCCGCGCGGTGCACCAGATCAGCCACGACCCGTCGCTGCGGCAGAAGGTCGAGCTGACCGACGGCCGCAAGCTGACCGGCGTCGAGCTGCAGTGGCTCTACCACGAGAAGGCCGCCAAGCACGTCGAGAACACCCAGGGTGCGGACGTCGACGCGGACACCGCGGAGATCCTGCAGCTGTGGGGCGAGGTCCTGGAGGACCTGGGCGACGACCCGATGAAGACGGCGGACCGGCTGGACTGGACGGCCAAGCTCCAGCTGCTGGAGGGCTACCGCCGCCGGGACGACCTGGAGTGGGGCGCCGGGCGGCTGCACCTGGTCGACCTGCAGTACACCGACGTGCGGATGGCGAAGGGCCTGTACAACCGGCTCGTCACCCGCGGGTCGATGAAGCGGCTGGTCACCGAGGACGAGATCGAGAACGCCATCCAGAACCCGCCGGAGGACACCCGCGCCTACTTCCGCGGCCGGTGCCTGGAGCGGTACCCGGCCGCGGTGGCCGCGGCGAGCTGGGACTCGGTCATCTTCGACCTGGGCCGCGAGTCGCTCGTCCGGATCCCCACGCTGGAGCCCCTGCGGGGCACGCGCCGCCACGTCGGGGAGCTCATCGACCGCAGCACCACCGCGGAGGAGCTGGTCACCGCCCTCACGAAGGGCTAGCCGGGCGAGTCATCTGTTCGCAACCGGCGAACCATGGGCGGGGGAGCCCCCCGCCAAGTAGGCTGAATCCATCGGACCACGGCGTCCACCTGGCACGACGGTGCCCGGGGGCGTCGCGGACTCGGTGACGAGGGAGGGTCATGTCCCAGGAGCAGACCAAGCGCCAGGGCGGCGGCGGCGGAGACGACGACGAGGGCGCGGACGCGTCCGCGGCGGGCCAGGAGCGCCGCGAGAAGCTCGGCGAGGACGTGGACACGATCCTCGACGAGATCGACGACGTGCTCGAGGAGAACGCGGAGGACTTCGTCCGCGCCTACGTGCAGAAGGGCGGCGAGTAGCCGTCCCGCGGCGGGCCGGTCCTGCGGGACCGGCCCGTTCCCCTATCCACCCAGCTGCACCGATGAGGAGAGGCACGCACTTCACCATGGAGTTCCGCGAGGGCATCCCCGGGCCCGCGGTCGGTCGTACGACCCCCGAGCTGGGGCACCACGCCGCTTTCGCCGCGCTCGGCGAGACGTCGTTCCGCAACTACCTGGCCGCGTCCCGGCCGGACCTGCTCCCCACCCCGCCCCAGTTCGACGCACCCCGGGTCTCCGGCGGCGCGAGCCCCGAGGCGCTGGGCGTGCCGCACGGGACCACGATCGTCGCGCTGCAGTTCGCCGACGGCGTCGTGATCGCCGGTGACCGCCGCGCGACCAGCGGGAACGTCATCGCGCAGCGGGACATCGAGAAGATCTTCATCACCGACTCGCACTCCGCGGTGGGTATCGCGGGCTCCGCGGGCATCGCGATCGAGATGGTCCGGCTCTACACCGTCGAGCTGGAGCACTACGAGAAGATCGAGGGCGTCCAGATGTCCCTCGACGGCAAGGCCAACCGCCTCGCCGGCTTCGTGCGGAACAACCTGGGCGCGGCCATGCAGGGCTTCGTCGTGGTGCCGCTGTTCGCCGGCTACGACACCGACGAGCCGGACCCGGCCAAGGCCGGCCGCATCGTCACCTACGACCCCACGGGCGGTCGGTACGACGAGTGGCTCGGCTACCACGCCGTCGGCTCCGGCTCGGTGTTCGCCAAGTCGTCGCTGAAGAAGCTGCACAAGACCTCGGCGGACCTCGCCACCACCGTGCGCACCGCCGTCGAGGCGCTCTACGACGCGGCGGACGACGACACGGCGACCGGCGGGCCGGACGTCGTGCGCAAGATCTGGCCGGTGGTCGTGTCGATCACCGGTGCCGAGGGCGCGGTGCGCCGCTCGGAGGAGGAGATCGCGGGCGTCGTGCAGCAGATCATCACGGACCGGGCCGAGAACCCGGGCGGCTGAGTCACTCGTAAGGAGCACTTGTCATGACGATGCCGTTCTACTCCTCCGTCGACCAGCTGCTGCGGGACCGCTCGGAGATCGCCCGCAAGGGCATCTCCCGCGGCCGCAGCGTGGTCATCTCGTCGTTCTCCGGCGGCGTGCTGTTCGTCGCGGAGAACCACTCCAGCGCCCTGAACAAGGTCTCGGAGATCTACGACCGGATCGGGTTCGCCGCCGTCGGCCGGTACAACGAGCTGGAGGGCCTGCGCACCGCGGGCATCCGGCTCGCGGACTCCCGCGGCTTCTCCTACGACCGCCGGGACGTGACCGGGCGGTGGCTCGCGAACACCTACGCCCAGTTCATCGGCGCGGCGTTCATCGAGCAGCAGAAGCCCTACGAGGTCGAGATCTGTGTGGCCGAGGTGGGCGCCACCCAGGAGCACGACCAGCTCTACCGGATCACCTACGACGGCTCGATCCTCGACGAGCCGCACTACGTGGTGATGGGCGGGCAGACCGAGCCGATCTCCACCAAGCTCAAGGACACCTACGACCCCGGGCTGGACCTGAACGGCGCGCTGGCCGCCGCGCTGGAGGGCCTGCAGGTCCCCGGCGCCGCCCCCGGGAACGGGAACAGCGGCGAGGCCCGGGTGCTGGGGGAGAGCGCGCTGGAGGTGGCGGTGCTGGACCGCGGCCGCCCGGGGCGCTCGTTCCGGCGCATCCAGGGCGCGGTCCTGCGGGGCCTGCTGCCCGCCGCGAACCGCGGCGAGCAGTCCGAGGACCTCGACGTCCGCGGCGGGGACGACGCCCCGGCGGGCGGGGTCCCCGCTGAGTGACGCACGCGTGAGCGAGGCGCGGGCCCGCCTGCCGCGGCGGCGGCAGGCGGACCTGCACCTCCCCGCCGACCGGGACCCGCTGGCCGTGCTGGAGAGCCAGCACAGCAGGCGGCTCGCCGATCTCGTGCCGGTGCGGATCGGCCGGATGCTGCAGTCGCCGTTCGCCTTCTACCGGGGTTCGGCCGCCGTGATGGCGGCGGACCTGCGGGCCGCGCCCTCGACCGGTGTCGACGTGGTGCTCTGCGGGGACGCGCACATCTCGAACTTCGGGTTCTACGCCTCTCCCGAACGCGAGCTGGTCTTCGACCTCAACGACTTCGACGAGGCCGGGATCGGCCCGTGGGAGTGGGACGTCCGCAGGCTGGCGGCGAGCGTGCACGTCGGCGGCCGGGACCTGGGGCTGTCCGAGGAGCGCTGCACGGAGGCCGTCGTGGCGGCGGTCGAGTCGTACCGCACCACGCTGCGGGAGTTCGTGCAGCTCTCGGCGGTGGAGCGGTACTTCTTCCGGGTGGACACCTCCACGGTGGCCGAGCGGTTCGGCGAGGTGGGGCGGCGGACGCTGCGCAAGGTCACCGAGAAGGCCCGCACCCGGACGTCGGAGCAGGTGCTGCGCAAGCTGGCCTGCCGGGTCGGCGAGGGTGGCCTGCGGATCGTCGACCAGCCGCCGGTGCTGCGCCACGTCGACCACGCGGACCTGCGGTCCCTCGCCGGGCTGTTCGACCAGTACCGCAGCACCCTGCGCGAGGACACCGCGCACCTGCTCGCGCAGTTCCGGCCCGTGGACTTCGCGCTGCGGGTGGTCGGGGTGGGCAGCGTCGGCACCCGGTGCTACCTGATCGCGTTCGAGGGACCGACGGGCGAGGTGCTGTTCCTGCAGGCCAAGGAGGCGCCGCCGTCGGTGCTCACCAGCCACGGCGGGCAGGCGTGCGTCGTGCCCGGGTACGAGGGCGAGCGGGCGCACACCGAGGGCCACCGGGTGGTCGCGGCGCAGCGGATCCTGCAGGCCACGTCGGACCCGTTCCTCGGGTGGATCACCGGCTGGGCGGGCGACACGCCGGGCCGACCCCGGGTCGACTACTACTGGCGCCAGTTCCGCGACATGAAGGGCTCGATCGACCCGGCCTCCCTGAGCCCGTCCGGGTTCTCCGCGTACGGGGCGCTGTGCGCGGCCCTGCTCGCCCGGGCCCACGGCCAGTCCCACCGGGCGGCCGAGGTGGCGGCATACCTCGGGGCGTCGGAGCGGTTCTCCGTGGCGACCGCGAGGTGGGCGGCGGCGTACGCGGACGTGGCCGAGCAGGACTTCGACGCCGTCGGCAAGGCGGTCGCGGCGGGCAGGCTGCCGATCGAGGTGGGCGTGTAGGTCGTGCGTGGTAAGTGGTGCTCTGGCACCACTTACCGCGCACGGGCGCCGTAGGTGCGGAGCTCGACGCCGGTGCCGTCGGGATCGCGCAGCACGATGCCGCGTCCGATGCCGCGGGCGCCGAAGAGGTCCCGCGGGCCCGGGACGCCGTGCTCGGCCGCGAGCGCGTCCAGGTCCGTGTCGACCACCAGCGCGACGTGGTCGACGTTCACGCCGGACCGCTCGCCCCGCTGCACGTCGATGATCGTGTCCGCCGAGACCCGCAGTGACGCGAACGGGACCTCGCTGCGCCGCCACTCCTCCAGGCGCAGCGGTTCGAGGCCGAGCACCTCCCGGTACCAGGTGATCAGCCGCTCGGGATCGGCGCTGACCAGCACGATGTGATCGAGTCCCAGGACACGCATTCCTCTAGTGTCACCCGATGCGCTTCACCGCGACGGACGGGACCGTGCTCGACGGGGAGCTCGCCGTCCCCGCGGGGGCGCGGGCCGGGATGGTCGTCTGCCACCCCCACCCGCACTACGGCGGCTCGATGCACACCCCGGTCGTCGAGGCGCTGTTCGAGGGCCTGCCCGCGCACGGCGTCGCGGTGCTGCGCTTCGACTTCCGCGGCGTGGGCGCCTCCGGCGGGACCCACGACGGCGGGGACGCCGAACGGCTCGACGCCGCGACCGCCGTCTCCCGGCTGGCGACGGAGGTCGACGGGCCGATCGTGCTGGCCGGCTGGTCGTTCGGGGCGGACGTGGCGCTCTCGACGGGGCCGGCGCGGATCGCCGGGTGGTTCGCCGTGGCACCGCCCCTGCGGTTCGCGGTGTCCCCGCGGTCCGCGGATCCGCGGCCGGCGCTGCTGGTTGCGGGCGGCCGGGACCCGGTCGCCCCGCCCGACCACATCCGCGCCGCGACCGCGGACTGGACCGCGACGAGCGTCGTCGAGCTCCCGACGGCCGACCACCTGTTCCTCGCCGAACGCGCGCAGCTGGTCGAGCTGGCTCAGACGGCGATCCGCTCGGGGTGCGAGTAGACGTTCCCCGCGCCGTCTCGCAGGAAGCCGACGAGCGTGATCCCCACCTCGTCGGCGAGCTCCACGGCGAGCGAGCTGGGCGCCGAGACGGCGGCCAGCACCGGCACCCCGGCCATGGCCGCCTTCTGCACCAGCTCGAACGACGCCCGCCCGGACACCTGCAGCACCGTGTCCGCCGCAGGCACCCCGCCCGCCAGCAGCGCGTGGCCCAGGACCTTGTCGACCGCGTTGTGCCTGCCGACGTCCTCCCGGACGACCACCGGGGTGCCGTCGGGGGCGAAGAGCCCGGCGGCGTGGAGACCCCCGGTCGAGGCGAAGACCTTCTGCGCCTCGCGCAGCCGATCCGGGAGGGTGGCCAGCACCGACCAGGCGACCGGACCCCCGGTGGGGGTGAAGCGGGTCTTGAGTCGCACCGCGTCGAGTGAGGCCTTGCCGCACACCCCGCAGGACGAGGTCGTGTAGAAGTTCCGCTCCACCGAGGTGTCCGGCGGCTCGACGCCCGGGGCGAGGGCGACGTCGAGCACGTTGTAGGTGTTGCGGCCGTCCGCGTCCACCGAGTCGCAGTAGCGGGCGGTCGCGAGGTCGGCGGCGCTCCCGATCACCCCCTCGGTGAGCAGGAAGCCGTGGGCGAGCTCGACGTCGTGTCCGGGGGTGCGCATCGTCACCGACAGCGCGCGCCCGTCGACCCGCAGCTCGAGGGGCTCCTCGACGGCGAGGGAGTCGGGCCTGCGGCGGGTCGTGCCGTCGGCCCCGATGCGCAGCACCGGGCGTCGGGCGGTGAGCCTTCCCATGCCGCCGACCCTACGCGCCCCTTCCTGCTGGAACGTTCCACCACTATGGTGAGGCTTCCCTTATTCACGAGAGGCTCCCTGGTGGCGATCTCCCCCTTCGGCAGGCGTGCGTTCCTCGCGGCCGGTCTGACCCTCGTCGCGGCCGGCTGCGCCGCGCCCACTCCGGCTTCGGCGCCGTCGCCGGCCGCGTCCCCGATCTCCGTGCCCCACGCGTTCGGCGTCACGACGCTGCCCGCCCCGCCCGCCCGGGTCGTGCTGGTCGGGTTCAAGGAACAGGACGCCTTCCTCGCGCTCGGGACGGCACCCGTCGGGATCCGGGAGTGGTTCGGCGGCAAGCCGAACGCGGTGTGGCCGTGGGCCACGTCGTACCTGAACGGGGCGCAGCCGACCGTGCTGCCGCGCGCGGACATCGCGTACGAGCAGGTCGCGGCCCTGCGACCGGACGTCATCGTGGGACTGACCGCGGGCCTGACCCGGGAGCAGTACGACCGGCTCTCCGGCATCGCGCCCACCGTCGCCCAGCCGACCGAGGCGGGCGACTACACGATCACCTGGCAGGAGATCACCCGCACCGCGGGTCGCATCCTGGGCAAGGACGCCGAGGCCGAACGCCTCGTCGCCGACCTGGAGGCACGGATCGTGCAGACCCGGACCGCGCACCCCGAGTTCGCGGGCGCCTCGATGGTCCTCGCCTCGGCCACCGGCGGGCAGCACTACCTGTTCGGGCCCGGCGCCACGGGCGCGCAGCTGCTCGGGCAGCTCGGCCTGACCGTGCCGGACGAGGTCGCCCGGCTCGCCGACAACGCCGACGCCTACTACATCCTGAGCCCGGAGCGCTTCGACCTGCTCGACGTCGACCTCGCGGTCTGGTCGGAGGCCGCCACCGACGAGGGGCCGGCGGCGCTGCTCGCCGATCCGCTCTACACCCGCCTGCCGGTCCACGCGGAGGGCCGGGACGTGTTCCTCGGGCTGGACCGCGAGAACGGCGCCCTCATGTTCGCCTCGGTGCTGAGCATCCCGATGGTGCTCGACGAGATCGTGCCGCGGCTGTCGAGGGCGGTCGACGGCGACCCGGCCACCGCGGCGTGAGCCGCCGTGCGCCGCACGAGTCGCTACCGCCGCGCGGTGGAGGCCCGGTGCACGAGGCGCAGGGGGACCTCCACCCGCGTGCCCGGCTCGGCGGTGCCCGCCAGCAGGCCGTCGAGCAGCTCGGCACAGCGCCGGCCGGCCAGCCGCGGGTTCTGGTCGATCGCGGTGATCGGCGGGTCGGTCAGTGTGCAGGCCGTGGAGTCGGTGGCGCACGCCAGCAGCAGACCCTCGGCGAGGCGGGGCCGCAGGGCGGGCAGCAGCATGGCCGCGCTGTCGACCGGGCCGCAGACCAGGGCGTCGAACCCGTCGAGGGAGCGCACGGCCGCCTCCAGTCCGGGCACGGTGGGGATCCAGTCGATGCGGGCGAGGAGCTCGGGTGCGCCGTGCGCGGCACACCACGCGCGGTACGCCGAGCCGAGGCGGGCCGCCCAGTCGGTCGTCTCGGCCGGGACGAGCAGGGCGGGGCGGGCGGCGCCGAGCTCGTCGAGCAGGGTCGTGAGCGCGGCGCCGTGGTCGGCCCAGACCACGCCGTCGGGGCGGTGCCCGGCCACGTCCTCGCAGGTCACGACGGGGATGTCGCCGTTGATCCGGGGGTCGAGCAGCGGGTCGGCGGGGTGGGCGTCGCTGAGGATCAGACCGTCGACGCGCGGCCGTCGGGTCCCGGTGAGGACGGTGACGTCACGGTCGTGGCGGACCGCGTGGTCGAGCACCCCGAACAGGAACTCCATGTAGTACGCGGACACCGACGGGTTCTCCGGCAGGTGCACCCCGATCGTGCCGGTCGCCGCGCCCCGCAGCCTGCGCGCCGCGGCGTTCGGCACGTACTCCAGCTCGTGCGCCGCGGCGAGCACCCGCGCGCGGGTCGCCTCGGACACCCGGCCGGTGCCGCGCAGGACGTTCGACACGGTGGAGCGGCCCACCCCGGCCCGGCGTGCGACGTCCACCACCGTGGGTCGGATCACGCGTGAATCCTAGGCCGTCCACCCAGTATGGTAAGCCTGCCCTCATAGCCAAGGAGACTGTCGTGCCGGTGCAGACCGAGAACGTCGACCTCGAGGTCGTCGCCGTCCGGCGGCTCTCGCCGAGCCTGGTCCGCGTGGACCTGCGGGGTGCCGTGCCCTCCGCGGGAGTCCCGGACGAGGCCTGCGTGCTGGAGTTCCCGGATCCCGCGACGAACGAGCCGGTCGAGGGCAGCGGGCGCTGGTACACGGTCCGCCGGATCGACGCGGCGGGCCTGACCGTCGACATCGTCCTGCACCCCGGCGGCACGGGTGGGGAGTGGGCGGCCGTCGCCCGGGTGGGGGACCGGTTGCGCCGCACCCACGGCAACAGCTGGTTCCGCAGGCCGGAGGGGGTCGCGTGGCAGGTGCTGGCGGGCGACGTCACCGCGTTGCCCGCGATCGGGCGGATCGTCGAGGAGAGCCCGGGGCTGCGCACCGTGGTGCACGTCGAGGTCCCGGACCCCGCGGACGCGCAGGACCTGCCGGGCGCCGAGGTCGTCTGGCACCACACGCCGGACCTCGCGCACGGCAGCAGGCTGGGCGAGATCGTCGAGGGGATCACGCTGCCGGAGGGCGCCGGGTACGTGTACGTGGCGGGTGAGGCCGCCGCGACCCGCGCCGCCC
The DNA here is from genome assembly GCF_900102195.1 of Pseudonocardia oroxyli. GTDB lineage: Bacteria > Actinomycetota > Actinomycetes > Mycobacteriales > Pseudonocardiaceae > Pseudonocardia > Pseudonocardia oroxyli. Next base: position 17,896 of record NZ_FNBE01000003.1, on the reverse strand, counting down.
GCACCCACCTGCGCTCGCTCGGTCTGCCGCGCGGCGGCTACGGCGTCGTCGGGTACTGGCGCGCCGAGATCGAGGAGTGGAACGCGCGCCTCGAGCGGTCCGGCCTCGACACCGCCGCGCTCTACCAGCGGGCGCTGGCCGAGGGTCGGGACGACGAGGAGGTCCGCGCGCTCTACGAGAAGGGACTCGCCGACGCCGGGCTCTAGACTTCAGGGCATAATGTTGAGTGCTCAATCGTTGGCGGTAGCATGAGCGACATGGTGCAGCTGGGGTTGGACACCTTCGGTGACGTGACGGGGGACGGCGAGGGCGGGCGGACGCCGTACGCCCAGGTCATCCGGGACGTGGTGGAACAGGGCGTGCTCGCCGACTCGCTGGGGATCGACGCGTTCGGCATCGGCGAGCACCACCGGGACGACTACGCGGTCTCCGCGCCGGACGTCGTGCTCGCGGCGATCGCGGCCCGGACGTCGCGGATCACGCTCGGCACCGCGGTCACGGTGCTGAGCTCGGACGACCCGGTGCGCGTGTTCGAGCGCTTCGCGACCCTGGACGCGATCTCGAACGGCCGGGCGGAGATCACGCTGGGCCGCGGCTCCTTCACCGAGTCCTTCCCGCTCTTCGGCTACGACCTCGGCGACTACGAGACGCTGTTCAGCGAGAAGCTCGACCTGATGACCCACCTGCTCGAGGAGGGCCCGGTCACCTGGGAGGGCACCCTGCGCGCGGCCCTGAAGGACCAGCAGGTCTACCCGAAGACCGAGTCCGGGCGCATCCAGACGTGGGTGGGCGTGGGCGGGAGCCCGCAGTCCGTGGTCCGCGCGGCGAACTACGGCCTGCCGCTGGTGCTCGCCGTGATCGGCGGCGACCCGGCCCGCTTCGCGCCGTACGCCGACCTGTACCGCCGCGCGCTCACCGAGCTCGGCCGCGAGCAGCTGCCGATCGCCGTGCACGCGCCCGGCTTCGTCGCCGAGACCGACGACGAGGCGATCGAGACCGTGTGGCCGCACGCCCGGGTCATGATGGACCGGATCGGGCGGGAGCGCGGCTGGCCGCCGCTGACCAAGGACCGGTTCGTGGCGGACGTCCGCGGCGGGGCCTGGCACCTCGGCTCGCCGGAGACGGTGGCCCGCAAGATCGCGCGCACGGTCTCGACGCTGGAGCTGGACCGCTTCGACCTCAAGTACGCCGTCGGCACCCTGCCGCACCGCGACCTGATGAAGACCATCGAGCTCTACGGCAGCGAGGTCGCCCCGCGCGTCCGCACGATCCTCGCCGAGGAGCAGGCCGCCTGACCCGCATCATGGAGCCACAACCGTCGTTCCGAGGGTCAGCCCTGGAACGGGCGGTCTCGGCCCGTCCAGCGCTCCTCGTCTCGGCGGTAGACCGGGACCGGGTCCTTCGCGACACGGAAGGTGTAGCGGCCCGCCTCCTCGACCACCTCGCCGTCGGTCGCCAGCATGCTCGGCACGGCCAGCTCCACGTCGAGCTCGGTGACCTCGGCCTGGTGGTACACGCGGCTGTGTCCGAGCGCGCCCAGGATCAGGGCGGCGACCACCCGGAGCCGGGAGAACCGCACGTCGGCGCGCAGCCACCGGACGTCGAGCAGCCCGGAGTCCAGGGTCGGGCGCCAGGCGGGGACCATGCCGCGCGGGTGGTAGGGCCCGTTGCCGACGAAGATGAACCAGACGTCCTTCCACTCGTCGTGGAACCGGACCCGCACCCGCTCGGAGCGCCGCAGCACGGTGACCAGCGCGGCGGCGAAGGCGGGCCACTTGCCCCACCGCGGCTGCCACTTCTCGCGCAGCCGGACCAGCTCCGGGTAGGAGCCGACGCTCGCGGTGTTGAGGAAGTACCGGGTGCGGATGACCTCCGGGTTCTCGGGGTCGTCGCCGGAGCCGGGGTGCGCCTCGACGAGGCCGAGGTCCACCGCGACCGCCTCGCCCGCCTGTGAGGCGTCGACGGCCTCCTGCAGGTCGTAGACGCCGACGTCCCGGGCGAAGTGGTTCAGCGTCCCCGCCGGGACCACGACCAGCGGCAGGTGCAGCTCGTCGGCCACGCTCGCCGCACCGGCGACGGTGCCGTCCCCGCCCGCGACGCCCACGGCCTTCACCCAGCCGCCCAGCTCGGCGATCGTCTCCCGGAGCTGGTCGTCCACCCGGGAGTCCGCGGTGACCCGCAGCAGCCGCGCGGCGGGCAGCGCCTCGGCGATCTCGTCGGACACGTCGTAGTCCGGCGGGCCCGAGAACGGGTTGGCGATGATCACCAGACCGTCGCCCTGCGGCAGCTCCGGGACGGTGTCGACCGGGCGGGCCCGGGCCTCGTCGCTGGTCCGGACCGGCCACCAACGCTGCGTGGCGAGCGCGACCCCGGACCCGATGGCCGCGCCGGCCAGCACGTCCGAGGCCCAGTGGACTCCCACGTGCACCCGCGAGTAGGCGACGGCCGCGGCCAGCGGCACGACCGCGGGCGCCACCCGCGGGTTCTCCAGCGCCACGGCGGTCGCGAACGCCGCCGCGGAGGCCGCGTGCCCGCTCGGGAACGACGACGACGTCGGCGGGTCGGTGATGGTCCGGTACGCGGGCAGCTCCGCCGCGGCCGGACGCCTGCGGGGCAGCAGCGGCTTGAGCATCCCGTTGGCCGTGGCGCTGGACAGCGCGATCGCGAGCAGCCCGCGCGCCGCCGCCTTGCGCCCGGCCCCCCGCCGCACCGCGAGGATCCCGGCGACCACCACCCACAGCGCGGAGTGGTCCGCGGCCCGGGTCAGCCTGCAGATCGCCGCGTCGAGCCGGTTGCGCGGCTGCGCGGCGATCCAGCCGGTGATCGCCTCGTCGGTCGCGGACACGGCGGTGAGGCCACGGTCCACGCCGAGTCGTCTCCAGGGGGATTTCCCGGCGACGCGCCGGAACCAGTCGGTCACAGGGGGGACCTTATGGGGCCTCCTGCGCTTACGCTGGGGGACATGCAGCGTCGGATCTTCGGGGTCGAGACCGAGTTCGGGGTCACGTGCACCTTCCACGGCCAGCGTCGGCTCTCGCCGGACGAGGTCGCCCGCTACCTGTTCCGCCGGGTCGTGTCGTGGGGTCGTTCGTCGAACGTCTTCCTCCGCAACGGCGCGCGCCTCTACCTCGACGTGGGCTCGCACCCCGAGTACGCCACCGCGGAGTGCGACACCCTCGCGGGCCTGGTCGCCCACGACAAGGCCGGGGAACGCATCCTCGAGGACCTGCTGGTCGACGCCGAGCGCAGGCTCGTCGACGAGGGCATCGGCGGGGACATCTACCTGTTCAAGAACAACACCGACTCGGCGGGCAACTCCTACGGCTGCCACGAGAACTACCTGGTCGCGCGCCAGGGCGAGTTCGCCCGGATCGCGGACGTCCTGCTGCCGTTCCTGGTCACCCGCCAGCTGATCTGCGGCGCGGGGAAGGTGCTGCAGACCCCGCGCGGCGCCGTGTACTGCCTGTCCCAGCGTGCCGAGCACATCTGGGAGGGCGTCTCGTCGGCGACCACCCGCTCCCGGCCCATCATCAACACCCGGGACGAGCCGCACGCGGACGCGGAGCGCTACCGCCGCCTGCACGTCATCGTCGGCGACTCGAACATGTCCGAGACCACGACCCTGCTCAAGGTCGGCGCCACCCACCTGGTGCTGGAGATGATCGAGGCGGGCGTCCAGTTCCGGGACTTCACCCTGGACAACCCGATCCGGGCCATCCGCGAGATCAGCCACGACCTCACCGGCCGCCGCACCGTGCGGCTCGCCGGGGGCCGCGAGGCCAGCGCCCTGGACATCCAGCGCGAGTACCACGCCCGCGCCGTCGAGCACCTGCAGGCGCGGGGGAGCGCGGACAAGTCCCTCGAGCGCGTGGTCGAGCTGTGGGGCCGCACGCTCGACGCGGTCGAGTCCCAGAACCTCTCGCTGATCGACCGCGAGGTGGACTGGGCGATCAAGCACCGGCTCGTCGAGCGCTACCGCGCCCGCAACGACCTGGACCTCTCCAGCGCCCGCGTCGCGCAGCTCGACCTGGCCTACCACGACATCCGCCGCGGCCGCGGCCTGTTCGACATGCTGCAGCGCAAGGGGCTCGTCGAGCGCGTCACGGACGACGGCGAGATCGAGGTGGCCAAGGACACCCCGCCGCAGACCACCCGGGCCAAGCTGCGCGGCGACTTCATCGCCGCCGCCCAGGCCGCGGGCCGGGACTTCACCGTCGACTGGGTGCACCTGAAGCTGAACGACCAGGCCCAGCGCACCGTGCTGTGCAAGGACCCGTTCCGCAGCGTCGACGAGCGGGTGGACCGGCTGATCCAGTCCCTCTGAGGGCCTCGGTCCCGTGGTTCCGGCGAACGGCGCGTTCGCTCACGTCTGGTGAGCGAACGCGCCGTTCGCCGTCGGGGGGCGGGCTTCGAGGGGGGCGGGCGCTACTCGATGCCGGGCATCATCTTCCGGCGCAGGTCGGCGAGGGTCTGCTGGACGCCGTCGTCCGCCGGGCCCGCGTAGTCCGCGGCCGGGGCGATGCCCAGGGCCTGGAGCAGCGCGGCGGCGGCCTGTTTGGGATCACCCGTCTCGCCGAGCACCGGGTGCAGGCCCTCGTCGGCGAGATGATGGAACACCAGGTTGACGACGGTCCACGGGTTGTAAGTCTCTGTGCTCCCGGTCACAGGGCAAGGCTCCGCCCGTGGTGATCTCGGGTCAAGGCCGCGGGGTGTCGCAGCCTGAGACACGCGTTCCGCGGGGCGCCCGCGGGATTCGAACGGTTGGTCGTATGCTGCCCCCGTGTCCGCCGCCCGCGCCGAGCGCCTGGTCAACCTGGTGCTGTGCCTGCTGTCGACGCGCCAGTACCTGCCCGCCGAACGGATCCGCGGGATCGTGCCCGGCTATGCGGACGCGCCGTCGGACGAGGCCTTCTTCCGGATGTTCGAGCGGGACAAGACCGAGCTGCGCGAGCTGGGCGTGCCGCTGGAGACCGGCAGGCAGTCGGCCTTCGACACCGTGGAGGGCTACCGGATCGCGCGCGGCGACTACGAGCTCGGCGAGATCGACCTGGACACCGAGGAGGCCGCCGCCGTCGCCCTCGCGGGCTCGCTGTGGGACTCCCCGGAGCTCTCCGGTGCCGCCCACGGCGCGCTGCGCAAGCTCCGGGCCGCCGGCGTGGAGGTGGACGAGACCCGGGGGTCGGTGCAGCCGCGGGTCCGCGCCACCGAGCCGGTGTTCGGGCCGCTGCTGGCCGCGGTGCAGGCCGGGCAGGCCGTCTCGTTCGACCATCGGCGCGGCGGCCCGACCGGCGAGGTCGTCCGCCGCACCGTCGAGCCGTGGGGTGTGGTGTCCTGGCGCGGCCGCTGGTACCTCGTGGGCCACGACCGCGACCGCGCGGACGTCCGCTCCTTCCGGCTCTCCCGCATCCTCGAGCCGATCGCCACGGTGGGCCGCCCCGGCGGGGTCACCGTCCCGCCGGGCACGGACCTGATGGCGTCGGTCCGGCGGAACTTCGACTACGGCCCGGTCACCGGCACCGCCCGGGCCTGGGTGCCCGCGGGGCAGGCCCACGGGCTGCGCAGGCTGGGCACGGTCGTCGAGTCCCGCGCCGGCGGAGACGTGCTGGAGATCGAGCTGCGCAGCGAGCGCACCGTCGCGCGGTGGCTGGCCGGGGCGGGGCCGGACGTCGTGGTGCTCTCGCCCCCGTCGCTGGTCGAGCACGTGCGCGGGCTGTGGGCGGGCGCGCTGGCGGCGCACTCGTGAGCGCGGTGACCGACCGGCTGCCGCGGCTGCTGTCGCTGGTCCCGTACCTGCTGGCCCGACCCGGCGTGCTCGTCGAGGAGGCGGCGGCGGACTTCGGGATCACCCCGCGGCAGCTGCGCCGCGACCTCGAGCTGCTCTGGATGTGCGGCCTGCCCGGCTACGGCCCCGGCGACCTGGTCGACCTGTCCTTCTCCGGGGACACCGTGACCGTCACCGAGGACGCGGGGATGCGCCGCCCGCTGCGGCTGACCACCGCGGAGGCGACCGCCCTGCTCGTGGCCCTGCGCACGCTGGGGGAACAGCCGGGCGTCGTCGACACCGCGGCGGTGCAGCGGGCCACCGCCAAGATCGAGCAGGCGGTGGGGGACGCCGGCGTCGCGACCGTGGCGGTCGACCTCAGCCGCGAGGAGGAGGCCACCGCCAAGGCGGTGCGCGGCGCGCTCGACCACGGCCGGGCGCTGCAGATCCTGTACTACACCGCGGGGCGGGACGCGGTGTCCCGGCGCACCGTCGACCCGATGCGGCTGCTGCTCGTCGAGGGGCACGGCTACCTCGAGGCCTGGTGTCGCGAGCGGGAGGGCGTGCGGCTGTTCCGGTTGGACCGCGTCGAGGAGGTCACCGAGCTCGACGAGCCGTCGGTGCCGCCGTCGGACGCCGAGCCCACCGACGTCTCGGCCGGGCTGTTCGCGCCGAGCGAGGAGCACCGCTCGGCGGTCCTGGAGGTCACCCGCGAGGCGCGGTGGATCGCGGAGTACTACCCGGTGGACGAGGTCGTCGAGCACCCGGACGACTCCGGCGGGGCGCGGGTCCTGCTCCGCTACGCCGACCCGGCGTGGCTGGTCCGCCTCGTGCTGGGGCTCGGCGGGGCGGCGCGGGTGGTCGAGCCGCCCGAGCTCGCGGCGGCCGTGGCGGAGCGGGCGCGGGCGGCGCTGGCGTTAAAGATGGAGGACTGATGGGTTTCTACTGGGTGCCGATCCTGCTGGCCGCGCTGGCGGTCGTGCTGCTGCTCGGCCTGGCCGTCGTCGTCTTCTCCCACGTCCGGCGGCTGACCCACACCCTCGAACGGGGACGCACCCGCACCTCCGCGGCCCTGCGGCCGTTGTCACAGCAGGCGACGGCGCTGAAGGCGCGCCGTCGGGCCGCGTAGTATCGGCGGCGAATCGCTCTCGACGGAAGGACCCCCCATGCCGAGTCTCGGTGGGTGGGAGATCGTGATCCTCGTGGTCGTGGTGCTCCTGCTGTTCGGTGCCAAGAAGCTGCCCGACATGGCCCGCTCCGTCGGCCAGTCCGCCCGGATCTTCAAGGGCGAGATGAAGGGCATGAAGAAGGACGGCGAGGAGGAGAAGCCCGCCGCGCAGGCCCCGCCCGCGCCGCTGCCGCCCGTCCAGGCCCAGGAGACGCCGACCGCGAAGGTCGAGCAGCCCGAGCCGCGTCAGTAGCCTCGGGTCGTGGTGAAGCTCCCCGGTCGTCGGAAGAAGAACCCCGACGGCACGATGACGCTCGTCGAGCACCTCTACGAGCTGCGCAACCGCCTGGGCGTCTCGCTGATCGCGATCGCCCTCACCACGATCATCGGCTACATCTGGTTCGAGGTCGGCTTCTTCGGCGGACCCAGCCTCGGCGGGCTGCTCAAGGAGCCGTACTGCTCGCTGCCCGCGTCCTCGCGGGCGGTGTTCACCGCGGACGGCTCCTGCACGCTGCTCGGCACCGGGCCCTTCGACCAGTTCATGCTGCGGCTCAAGGTCGGCGCGGTGGCGGGCGTGATCCTGGCCTGCCCGATCTGGTTCTACCAGCTGTGGGCGTTCATCGTGCCCGGGCTGTACGCGAAGGAGCGCAAGTTCGCGCGGATCTTCGTGGCCACCGCGGCGATCCTGTTCGTCGCGGGCGCGGTGCTGGCCTACTTCGTGGTGGCCGAGGGCCTCGGGTTCCTGCTCACCATCGGCTCCGAGGTCCAGACCACGGCGCTGACCGGCGAGAGCTACTTCAGCTTCGTCATCGCGCTGCTGCTGATCTTCGGGGTGAGCTTCGAGATCCCGCTACTGGTCGTGATGCTCAACCAGGTCGGCATCCTGTCCTACGAGCGGCTGCGCAAGTCGCGGCGCGGGATCATCTTCGGGCTGTTCGTGTTCGCCGCCGTGGCCACCCCCGGCCAGGACCCGATCTCGATGACGGCGCTGGCCGGGGCGTTGACGCTGCTGTTCGAGCTGGCCATCCAGATCGCCCGGGTGCACGACGGGCGGGCGGCGAAGAAGCGCGCCGCCGAGGGCTGGGACGACTGGGACCCGGACGCCCCGAGCCCCATCGACACCACGCCGAGCAGGATCGACGACGCACCGAGCCCCCTCCCGCCGCCTGCGCCCGTCACCACCCGCGACATGGACGACGTCACGTAGCCACTCCCGGCGAAGTGTCGGGGTGGTGTGACAGCCTGGGTCGGTGGCCAGTACCGACGGTCGACTCCGCGAGCTCCGTCTCCGCAGCACACAGGCCCCGGCCGACGCCTACGCGGCGGCCCGGGCCCGAGCCGTCCGCCCGCAGCTCGCGGACTTCGCGGGCGCGCTCCCGTTCGGGCTCGACGGATTCCAGCGCGAGGCCTGCGAGGCCTTGGAGGACGGGCACGGCGTGCTCGTCTGCGCCCCCACCGGGGCGGGCAAGACGGTGGTCGGCGAGTTCGCCGTGCACCTCGCGCTCGCCCAGGGCCTGAAGTGCTTCTACACCACGCCCATCAAGGCGCTGTCGAACCAGAAGTACGCCGATCTCGTCGAGCGGTACGGGGCGTCCGCGGTCGGGCTGCTCACCGGGGACTCGTCGGTGAACGGAGACGCGCAGGTGGTCGTGATGACCACCGAGGTGCTCCGCAACATGATCTACGCGGGGTCCAGCGCCCTCGAACACCTCGGCTACGTGGTGATGGACGAGGTCCACTACCTCGCGGACCGCTTCCGCGGCGCGGTGTGGGAGGAGGTCATCCTCCAGCTCCCCGAGCACGTCTCCCTGGTCAGCCTGTCGGCCACGGTGTCGAACGCCGAGGAGTTCGGCGACTGGCTCGTCGCGGTCCGCGGGGACACCTCGGTCGTGGTGGACGAGGTGCGCCCGGTGCCGCTGTGGCAGCACATGTTCGTCGGCACCCGGTTGTTCGACCTGTTCGCCGAGAAGGCCGGTGAGCTGAAGGTCGATCCCGAGCTGCTGCGCCAGACGCGGGAGCTGTCCCGGCAGGACCAGATGGCGTCGTGGACCTCGGGGCGCGGCCGCGGTCGCGGCGCCCCGCGCGGGCGGGGCGGCATGCGCCCGCCGTCCCGGGTCACCGTGATCGACCGGCTGGACCGGGCCGGGCTGCTGCCCGCGATCACCTTCGTCTTCTCCCGCGCGGGGTGCGACGCCGCCGTCGGGCAGTGCGTGCGGGCGGGCCTGCGGCTGACCAGCGAGGCGGACGTCGGCGAGATCCGCCGGATCGTCGAGAAGCACACCGGCGACCTGCCCCAGGCCGACCTGGGCGTGCTGCGGTACTGGGAGTGGCGCGAGGCCCTGGAGCGCGGGATCGCGGCGCACCACGCCGGCATGCTCCCCGCGTTCAAGGAGACCGTCGAGGAGCTGTTCGTCCGCGGGCTGGTCCGGTGCGTCTTCGCGACCGAGACGCTCGCGCTCGGGATCAACATGCCCGCCCGCACGGTCGTGCTGGAGAAGCTGGTCAAGTACAACGGCGAGGCGCACGTCGACCTCACCCCGGGCGAGTACACGCAGCTGACCGGGCGCGCCGGGCGGCGGGGGATCGACGTCGAGGGGCACGCCGTCGTCGTCTGGGCGCCCGGGGTGGACCCCGAGCACGTCGCCGGGCTGGCGTCGACCCGGACGTACCCGCTGCGCAGCTCCTTCCGCGCCGACTACAACATGACGATCAACCTGGTCGAGCGGCTCGGCATCGAGCGGGGCCGAGAGCTGCTCGAACAGTCCTTCGGGCAGTTCCAGGCGGACCGGTCGGTCGTCGGGCTGGCCCGGCGGATCGAGAAGAACACCGAGGCGCTGGCCGGGTACGCCGAGGCGATGCAGTGCCACCTCGGGGACTTCTCCGAGTACGCCCGGCTGCGCCGGCAGGTCTCGGACCGGGAGCGGTCGCTGCGCAGGCTGGGCTCGGCGGAGCGGCGGCAGGAGGTCACGGAGTCGCTGCTGGAGCTGCGGCCCGGGGACGTGATCGCCGTGCCCGGGGGCAAGCGTGCGGGGCTCGCCGTCGTCCTGGAGCCCCCGGGGCACGCGGACGACCCGCGGCCCCTGGTCCTCACCGAGGAGCGGTGGGCGGGTCGGCTGTCCGCGGCGGACTTCCCGGCCGCGGTGAAGGTGCTGGGCCGCATGCGCCTGCCGAAGCGGGTCGACCACCGCACGCCGCGGGTGCGGCGCGATCTCGCCTCGTCGCTGCGGAACACCGGGATCGTCGCGCCGGCGCCGCCCCGCAAGCGGGACCGCGGGGGAGCGGGGGACGACGCCGAGCTCCTCGCCCTGCGCCGCGCCCTGCGCAACCACCCCTGCCACGGCTGCGACGACCGCGAGGCCCACGCCCGCTGGGGCGAGCGGTACGCGCGGCTCGAGCGCGACACCGCCCAGCTCCGCGAGAAGGTGCGGGCGACCACGCACTCGCTGGCCCGCGGCTTCGACCGGATCCGGGCGCTGCTCGGCGAACGCGGGTACCTGGCGGGGTCGGACGGCGCGGAGGTCACCGAGCACGGCAAGCGCCTGTCGCGGCTGTGGGGCGAGTCGGACCTGTTGGCCGCGGAATGCCTGCGCCACGGTCTCTGGGACGCGCTGACCCCCGAGGAGCTTGCCGCCGTGGCCTCCGCACTGGTCTACGAGTCGCGCCGCGACAACGCGCCGGTGCCGCGGGTCCCGGCGGGCGCGGTGACCGAGGTGCTCGGCGAGACCGTCCGGCTCTGGTCCGGCCTCGCCGAGGACGAGCGCCGGCACAAGATCGACCGGACCCGCGAGCCCGACCTCGGGTTCGCCTGGCCGATCCACCGCTGGGCGCGCGGGGAGAGCCTCGCGCAGGTGCTCGAGGCCGCGGACCGCAACGGTCAGGAGCTCTCCGCGGGCGACTTCGTCCGCTGGGCCCGCATGGTCCTCGACCTGCTCGAACAGATCGCCTCCGTGGGCCGGGGCACCCCGGTCGGCCGCACCGCGGCCCAGGCCGCCGGCGCGGTCCGCCGCGGGGTCGTGGCGGCGGGGGTGGGCTGAGCGGGCGCTCTCGCGGTCGGAGGGCTGCCCGAGTGTCCGCCGGCCCGGTCGGCGCCTGCGCCCGGGCTGGCGGCGGGTGCGCGGCTGTGCGGTCTGTCCGGCGGCGCTGCGCGGGAGTCTTCGGTCTGTCGGGTGGCGGTCCGCGGCGGTCGGTCGGGCGGTCGGCGGCAGTGCGTGGCCGGGCGGTCTGTCTCTGTGGCGGTGCCCGAGGCTGCGGTCTGTCCGGTGGTGGCGGTGCGGGGTTGTGCGATCTGTCCGGCGGCGCTGCGCGGGAGTCTTCCGTCTGTCGGGCGGCGGTGCCCCGAGTCGGCGCCCGCAGCGGGCTCGGTGACCGAGGGTGAGCGGACGGGTGCGGCGGGTCCACGGCGACGTGAGCCGGGGCTCGCTCGCGGACGACCGGCCCCCGCGGCGGGCGGTGGTGTGCTTGGATCGACGGCCGATGCCGCCGCAGGCGGCGCCGGCTCCGCACGCGACAGGAAGGCTCCGATGAGCACCCCACAGGACCCGCACGGCGGCGACAGGGACTGGGGCCGCCCGCCCGCGGGCGGCTGGGGGGCCGTGGGCCCCTCCGATCCCACCGCGGACCCGCCGACGCCCGCCTTCGGCACCCCGGCGGTGGAGCCGCAGGCGGACCCGGCAGGCGCGGAGTCGTCCCGGTACGGCTGGGACACCCCGCCCTCGGGCTCGGCCCCGGGTGCCGGCGGGACCGGTGCGTCCGCCCCCGCGTGGGCGGACGACGGCGCCGCCGGCTGGGCCGCGGGCGGGGCGTCGGACTGGGACCGGCGGGGCTCCGCGAGCGGGTGGGACCAGGAGATCGCCCCGAGCGCGTGGACCGGCGACGCCGGCGGGAACGGCGCGGGCGGCCAGGTCGGCTGGAACCCCGAGACGGGCCGCGCCGGGGCCACCCCTGCCGGCTGGAGCCAGGAGACCGGGCAGGGCGGCGGGCGAGGCGCTGCACCCGGCGGCTGGAGCCCGGAGACCGGCCGGGGCGGCGGACACGGTGCTGCACCCGGCGGCTGGAGCCCGGAGACCGGCCAGGGCGGCGGTCAGAATGCCGGACCTGGCGGCTGGGACCCGCAGACCGGGTCGCAGGGCGCTGTGCCCGACGGCCGGGCGCAGCAGCCGGGGCAGCCGGGGCAGCCGGGGGGTGCGAGCCCGGCCGGCGGGTGGGACCCGCAGCGGCCGGGCGGTGGGGACCCGCGTGACGGTTCACCCGAGTCCGCCGCCGCAGCCACCGCGGCGCTGAGCGCGGCCGCTCCGCGCGGTCGCAGCCGCTCCTCGGAGGACGGCGGTCGGCGCGCCGGGCGCAGGCTCCCGCTGCTCCTCGGCGCGATCGTCGGGGTGCTGGTCGTGGCGGCGGTCCTCGTCCTCGGGTTCTGGCGGCCCGGCTTCTTCGTGACCGAGGAGTTCGACCGGGAGGCCCTCCAGACCGGGGTCACGCAGGTCCTCACCCAGGACTACGGCCTCGAGGTCACCGCGCTGACCTGCCCCGAGGGCCAGCGGGTCACCGCCGGGTCGAGCTTCACCTGTGCCGCGACCGTCGACGGCGAGAACGTGACCGTGCCCGTCACCGTGCTCGACGACCAGGGCACCTACCAGGTCGGCCGGGTCTGACGGCCGGGCACGGCGACTGACACGGACGGCCGGGCACGACGGCCGGCCACGGCGGGCAGGCACGGCGGGCAGGACGGAATCGGGATGACAGGGTGCGGTCGCCGGGCGAGGATCGCTCCGTGAGCCCGCACGTCCGCATCCTCCGGCCCGACGAGTACCGCACCGCCCACACCCTCTTCGGGCAGGCCCTGCACGCGGCGCCCGCCGACGACGAACGCTGGGCGCGCTCGTCCGCCCTGTACGTCGACGGCCGCACCCTCGGCGTGGACGGCGACGCGGCCGCAGACGGGACGCCCGTCCTCGCCGGGACCGCGATGAGCTTCCCGACCCGGCTGACGGTGCCCGGCGGCGCGTCGGTACCGATGGCGGCGGTGACCCGGGTCGGCGTGCGCGCCGACCACACCCGCCGCGGGATCCTCAGCGCCCTGATGCGCGCGCAGCTCGAGGACGTCGCCCGCCGCGGAGAGGTCGTCGCGTCCCTGCGCGCCAGCGAGGCCCGGATCTACGGGCGTTTCGGTTACGGCGTGGCCACCCGGGGACGCGACGTGGAGGTGCGGTCGCACGCCCCGCTCCGTGCGGGGGCGCCCCGGTCCGGTGCCGTCCGGATGATCACCGCCGAGGAGGCGCGGGCCGATCTGCCCGCCCTGTACGAACGCATCCACGCCGCCTCCGCCGGACCGGGCGCGATGACGCGCGCCGCAGGCTGGTGGGAGCTGATGCTCCACCGCTCCGCATCGACGACCACGGCGAGCGGGTACGCCGTCCACCGTGGCCCCGACGGCGACGACGGCCACGTCGTGTGGAGCGTCGAGAACAAGGGGGACGCGTTCGGGGCGAACGTGCTCCGCGTCGGAGACCTGCAGGCCGCGAACCCGGCCGCACTCACCGGGCTCTGGCGCTTCCTGCTCGGGGTCGATCTCGCCGAGAGCGTCGCCGCGCACCTGCGGCCGCTCACCGAGTCGGTCGAGCTGCTGCTCGAGGACCCCCGTTCGTGTGCGGTGACCGGCGTCGGCGACGAGACCTGGCTGCGCCTGGTCGACGTGGCGGCCGCCCTGACGGCCCGCTCCTGGGGCGACGCCGAACCGGTGCGCATCCGCGTCCACGACCGCCTGCTGTCCGCCAACGACACGGTCCACGTCGTGGGGGAGAAGGGGGTGGTGGACCCGGACGGCTCCGCGGAGCTGGAATGCGACGTCGCGGGGCTCGCCATGGCCTACCTCGGCGACCGGACCCCGTCCGAGCTCGCGGCCGCGGGCTGGTGGACCGCGCACGACCCCACTGCCGTGGCCCGGGCCGACGCGTTGTTCGCCGCCTCGACCGTCCCGTGGTGCGGCACGTTCTTCTGAGCCCCCCGGGGCCTACCCCGCCAGCGCCTTGACGAGCCGCTCCACCGACCCGCCCAACCCCCAGCGCTCGGCGAGCGCGTCCAGTGCCCCCGGGTCGGCGGGTGCAGACGGCAGGATGTCGGGCCGCGAGAGGTCCACGGTCGCGTCCTGGCGCACGCGGACGACCGGCTCCACCACGGACAGGTAGTCCGACGCCTTGGCCAGTTTCTGGCGCGCCGAGGCGACCATCCGGGTGTCCGAGGGGTCCTGGACAGCCGCGAGCAGCTCGGCCCACGACCCGAACCGGCCCACCAGGGTCGCCGCCGTCTTGGCGCCGACCCCGGGCACGCCCGGCAGACCGTCCGAGGGGTCCCCGCGCAGCATGGCCATCTCCGCGTACGCCTCGCCCGCGCGGTCGCGGGGGACGCCGTACTTCTCGGCGACCTCCGCGGGCCCGAGCAGCTCGGCCTTCGCCAGGCCGCGGCCCACGTACAGCAGCCGCACCGGGACGGGTTCCTCGCGCACGATCTGCATGAGGTCCCGGTCCCCGGACACCCCGAGCACCGGGTCCGTGCCCTCCCGGTGGGCGAGCGTGCCGATCACGTCGTCCGCCTCGCAGCCCTCGGCGCCGCCGGTCGCGATGCCCGCCGCCGCGAGCACCTCGAGGATGATCGGGACCTGCGGGGCCAGGGTGTCCGGCACCTCCTCCGGAACGCCGGCCGGGGCCGTCGCGGGACCCGCTCCGCTCGCGCCCTCGATGCGGTGTGCCTTGTAGGAGGGCAGCGCCTCCACCCGGAACGCCGGCCGCCAGTCGAGGTCCAGGCAGGCCACGAGCCGCGCGGGGCGGTGCTCGGCGACGAGCCGCGAGATCATGTCGGTGAACCCGCGCACCGCGTTGACCGGTGTCCCGTCCGGCGCGGTGATCGACTCCGGCACCCCGTAGTAGGCGCGGAAGTACATGCTGGCCGCGTCGAGCAGCATGAGCGATCCGGGCAGCGCTTTCGGGGACTGGGCCGTCTCGGGAGCCGTCACGGGGGATGAGCATGCCAGGCCCGGCCGGCCGGGAGGGTGTGCGGCCACGGCCTGGCGTCCGGCGACCACGAACGTTCGCCGGGTGATCGCGGGATCCGGCTGGTTCCTCGCAGGACGCCCCCGCGCCGCCTGTAGCGGGGTGCGGGGGTGACGCCGCGAGGGGTCGCCCGGGCCCGCGAGGACCGGTGATCGCTCGTGGCCACCGCACTAGGCTGCACGCATGAGCCACGCCGTCCCCACCGAGCTGCTCGCCGACCGGCTGCGCCGGGCCGGTGAGGTGGCCGCCGAGCAGGGCCAGGACGTCCTGCTGATCACACCGGGCACCGACCTGCGCTACCTGGTCGACCACTCCGGGGAGTCCCACGAGCGGCTGACCTGCCTCGTCCTGCCGGCGGCGGGGCATCGCGCCCCGCCGGCGCTCGTGGTCCCGCGCCTGGAGGCGCCCGGCTTCGACACCGCCACGCTGGAGGCGCTGGGGATCGAGATCCTCACCTGGACCGACGGCGAGGACCCCTACCTGCTGGTCAGCGACCTCGCGGGCGGCCCGACCCGGATGGCCGTGGCGGACGGCATGCCCGCCCACCACGTGTTCGGCCTGCGGGACGCGTTCCCGGACGTGCCGCAGTCCCTCGCCGGGCCGGTGGTCCGGGAGCTGCGCATGCGCAAGGACGCGGCCGAGATCGCCGAGCTGCGCGCGGCGGGCGCGGCCATCGACCGGGTGCACGCCCGGATGGCCGAGCTGCTCAAGCCGGGGCGCACCGAGGCGCAGGTCGGGGCGGACATCGCGGCCGCGATCGTGGCCGAGGGCCACACCGAGGCCGCGTTCGTGATCGTGGGCTCGGGGCCGAACGGCGCCAGCCCGCACCACGACGTGTCCGACCGGGTGATCGAGCCCGGGGACATCGTGGTCATCGACATCGGTGGGCCGCTGCCCAGCGGCTATCACTCCGACTGCACGCGGACCTACGCGGTCGGCGGTGAGCCGAGCGCGGAGATCGCCGCGACCTACGCGGTGCTGCAGGAGGCGCAGGAGCGCTCGGTGCAGTCGGTGCGCCCGGGTGTGTCGGCGCAGAGCGTCGACGACGCGGCGCGCGAGCCGATCACCGAGGCGGGCCACGGGTCGCGCTTCGTGCACCGCACCGGGCACGGCATCGGCCTGGACGTGCACGAGGAGCCCTACATCGTCGGCGGCAACGCGCTCACCCTCGAGCCGGGGATGGCGTTCTCGGTGGAGCCGGGCATCTACACCGACGGCGCCTGGGGTGCCCGGATCGAGGACATCGTCGTGGTGACCGAGTCCGGGGTGGACCGCCTGAACAACGGGCCCCGCGATCTCGTGGTGCTGTAACCGGCTCACGCCTCCACCTCCGGGTGGACCCGACCGTCCCGGGCGGGCACGCAGGCCGCCCGGGACCCGCCCGCCGGCACGAACTCCGACAGGCAACCCGCGATGGCGGTGTGGGCCGCCGCGGTCGGGTGGAAGGACTCCTGGAACAGCCGCATGCCCGCCGCACCGAGCGTGCCCGCGACCAGTGCCGCCGGGTCGACGGACAGCCTGCGCTGCCACTCGTCCCGCACCGCGCCGGTGCACGCCTCGCGGCCCTCGGCGACCCGGGTGAGGTCGAGGAAGCGGGCTCCGGTGTGCGCGGCCGCGGTGCCGATCGCGGCGGCGAGCGCCGGGAAGGCCTCGGTGCGCGCCCACCGCGCATCCGGGCGCGAGTAGGGGCAGCCCTGCACGCCGTGCCAGGCGGGCATCGCCTCGCTGCCCGGTGCGGCGTAGGAGAGCAGCACGAGCGCGTAGTCCGTGTCCACGTAGCCGGCCGCCGCCATCGCCGCCCGGACGTCTCGCACCACCCCCTCGATCCGCGGGCCCACCGCCGCCAGCCGCGCCGCCCACGTGGGCCCCACCGAGGTGCGGCACCCCGGCTCGAGCGGGTGCAGGAACGCCCGGATGCAGGCGACCGCGGTGCCGGACAGGTCCGGTTCGTCGTTCGCCCCGACCTGGACCGTCACCGCCACCACCCGGTCCCGCCGGGCGACGTCGGTCAATCGGGCGGTCTGCGAGCGTTCCGTGTACCGGACGCCGCCACCGGTTCCCACCTGCGCGGTGTCCGCACCGGAGCAGGCGAGGTTCACCCCGCGGCCGGCCAGCGTGGTCCGGTGCACGTAGGCGGCGGGGGAGCGATGACAGTGGTTGCCGCCCTCGCCGCGGGTCCCGGGTTCGTAGTCACCGGCGCCCTCGCCGGACGCGGCGCTGTCGCCGAGGGCGACCACGACGGGTGGTCGTGGATCGTCCGGTGGTACGGCGGCCTGCGCGCGCCCCGTGAGGGGTGGGGCGGCGAGCACCACACCGACCGCGACGACGGTGAGCGCGGCGGCGCCGACGAACAGGAGCGGGATCCGCACGAGGCGGGGGAGCGAGGGGGTCACGCGGCGGACGTTAGGCAGGCGGACCCGCGGTCGACAGCCGCGGAATCGCAGGCTGGGGACAGAGCGGCCTGCTCACCGAGACGGAGGCGCTTGCGCTGCGCCGGACGGCCTACTGACTGCCACCGTGTGGAGCCGACCTGGGGATGAACGAGACCGGGGCGGCGGAATCGTCGGGGGCGCCTGCTAGGAGATTGCTGAAAATCCGCTGGCGTGGGATCGGGTGTTGATCTCGCCCGGCTGGGAGGCTGTCGGGGTGCAGGGACGGTCTGATCCGCAGCGTGAGTTGCTCGATGTCGAGTCCGTGGCTGGGCATCTGCTCCCTTCGGGTGGGATGTTCGCGTTCCTGGCCGCGCACCGCCGGGAGTTGTTTGCGGACGAGTTGTTCGCCGACCTGTTCGCCGCGGGTCGGGGTCGGCCGTCGGTGCCGGTCGAGGTGGTGGCCTCGGTGCTGGTGTTGCAGACCCTGCACGGTCTTTCGGACCGTGAGGCGGTCGAGGCACTCACGTTCGATCTGCGGTGGAAGGCGGCGTGC
>NZ_FNBE01000025.1 GCF_900102195.1 Pseudonocardia oroxyli | reverse complement strand
AGTGAGGCCTTTCCACTTGGCGTCAGCTGACGTGGATGAGGCCCAGGACTGCCTTGACCAAGTCGGTGACCCGGCGTGGGCAGCAGCGGATCTTGCGGAGCACTCGCCAGGTCTTGAGCTGGGCGTTCGCGCGCTCGCCGGGGCCGCGTTGACGGGCGTGCGCGGTGTTCACGTCGCGCTGGTCACGGGAGAGCTTGCGGCGCTTGCCGGTCTCGGGGTCCTTCGGTCGCCGGCGCTGCGGGACCTCGAACCCGGACCCGCGGTAGCCGTTGTCCGCGATCACCTTCACGCGAGCGTAGGTCAGGGCGTCGAGGATGCCGTGGTCGCGCGCGGCGCCCATGTCGTGCCGAGCGCCCGGAAGTGCGGGTGAAGCCCACACCAACCTGCCGGCCGGTCCGCGATGACCTGCACGGTTTTCCCGTGGGCCTTGTGTCTCCCTGAGTAGTAGGGGCGGTCTCGTCTCGAGCCCATCCCGACCCGGTCGATCCGCAGCGGCGTCCCGTCGAGGATCACGAAGGCCTTCGCGGTGATCACGGCCACCGTCTTGGCCAGGGTCGGGCGAGCGCAGCGAGCAACTCGACGGCCTCGGTGATGTATGGAAAGGGCTCACTGACCCCGCGTTGTCGGTGTCTGGCACTTCAGGCCAAGGAAGCCGACGTGCGGCAAGAATCTGTCTGATGCCAAACGACCCTCGAATTTCCGCTTGGCCAGTGCCGTACCGATAGGGAGAGAGAAGGGGTGTTTCCCAGCTGATTTCTGTACTGTCGATTAGCTGGTCACGGTCGTGCTGACAATCCCGGCAGCCGAGTGCCGAAAGAAGTGCGGTGGTAGTCGTCATCTCGTCGGGATCCTGGATGCGAATGCAACCCGGCAATGCTGGCCCGCGCACAATTTCATCCATCAATTCATTGAACGTGTCAGATCGCCGGTCCGCCCATCGCGTCTGACGCGTCCTCCAGGTATCCTGTGATCTGTTGTGCAACTGACGCGACCGCCGGGCCCAACGATTCATGCACCAAATCCTCCGGCATTTGGTAAGCTGGCCCACCGATGTTGATGACAAAGGTCTCTCGTCCACGAATCGCTGCCGCGACACCGTGGATGTCTCGGCGCCACTCGCCGAGACTGGAGCAATATCCCCTGTCGGCGTACTCGGCAAGTGCCCGCTCAATTCCGCGCGCCGTTTGAGTCCACACCTCCGGATCGGATGACTCCTTCAGGAACGCGATCTTTTCGGCTCTCTCCCCCGGCGACAAGCTGGCTAGATAGGCGAGGCCCATCGCTGTCGTTGCGACAGGCATGCGTGAACCCGCGTACAGGCGGAGTCCGATCAGCGACTTGGCCTCGACCGCGTCTATGTACAGCATGTGGTCTCCGTCGCACAATCCGAGTCCGACGTTGAACCCCAACTCCCCGAGTTCTTCCATCTTCGGCCGCGCAATCTTGGGGATCGACATCCGGGACGTGGCGACCGCACCCAACTGCAGGGATCGCGGACCGAGCTCGTAAACCCGATGGCGCTGATCGAAGACCAAATATCCGCAACGCATCAGGGTGTACGTTAGGCGTGAAATGGTCGGCTTCGGCAGACCGGTGCGTTCAAGTAATTCCGCGTTCCCGAGTGAACGCCCGCCTGCCGAAAATGCCTCCAGGATCAAGAACGCCTTGGCCACGGTGACGCTGAACTGCGTGTCGTCCACGTCTCTGCCGCTGACGGCACTCCGTCGGCGGCCTTTCGCGGACGGCCGCTCGTCGGTCGTCATCTCTGTCACTGGGATCTTCCTTTACCGGGAACGGTGCCACGCAGTAGCGGTACCTGGCCTGTACGACACCCACTTCTCTTGGTGTCAGCGTTCATTTCGTGCTCTACTTCCTACAGGACATCGGGTCGGGAGCCGACCGTGAGTGGATTGGCCGCATCAATCCCCGGGACCCGCTCAGTAGGAACGAGATGTGTGCATAGATGCGCTGGACTTCGGTCGGCCCCCAGGAGGTGCTAGGTGGTGATCCACCAGGTGCCGGGCAACTGGAGGATCCTCGACATGGTGCCACCAGGCTACGTCTCATATGGGGTCGCCGGCCATGATGTGCTCGGAACCGAGGAGTTCGATATCGTCGCCCACCACCACAACGTTTGTGCAGAGGTGACCGCGCGCAAGCACCGGCTTGACCACAGCGGCTCAACGGCCCGCAGGGCAGGACGCGCCCCGCGCAAGAGGGTCGCGGGAACGACAAGCTGAAGCAAGTTCGGTGAAAGTAGGTGCCTCCGGGGAAGTGCAGGCGCCGCAGGCCGTTGGGGTTCTCGTTCGTGCCGCGCTGCCAGGGCTGGTGCCGGTCTGCGAAAGAGACCGCGACGCCGGTGCTGATGGTGAACCGGGCGGGCGGGGTGAACTCCTTGCCGTGGTCCCACGTCAGTGACCGCCGCAGCTGTTCGGGCAATCCGGTGGCCTGAATGGCGAGAGCATCGCACATGGCCTCAGCACCGTAGTCGCTCAGGGAGGGCTTAGATTCACCTCGACGATTAGGGCGCCATCCGAAGACTGTGCGTGCCCGGGCGGGTCGGAGGTGGCTGAGGTCGCGTCGCACTGTGCTCGCCTACTGAGAATGTCCGCCCGGGCTTGGCCGCCTTCGGGGGCGCGCCATCAGCTCGGCCTTACGCTGCGCGACCGAGGCCCGATACCCCAACTTCACGCAGCGGGCCGCGGTGCAGCTCGCGTGACACCGTCGAGGGGTGACGGCCCAGCTGCCGGGCGGTCTCCCGCACCCCGGCGCCCCGGGCCGTGAGCAGCGCTGCGATCTCACGTTCGTCGAACGAGAGGGTGCTGCCGGTGACCGGAGTGATCAGGAACTTCGCTATGCCGCCACGGGCGTGGAATCACCTCGACCCGACAGCGCCCGACACGCCGACAGCGGCGTCCTCACTGATCATCCCAACCGCGACCCTGTGCCAGAGCACCCGCTCCAGACCCCGGCGGATCGGCGGTGCCCGGAGACCACATCGCCGAACGCCCCGCCTGCGAGACCATCCACCCTGGCTGACGCCCCACCCCACACCTCCTAATCGAGTCTTGCGACGACCAGTTGAATCCGCCGCGGCGCGTTTGAGGAGCTCGTTCTCCAGCTCCAGACGACTCTTCTCCCGGCGCAGCTCGGTCAGCTCAGCGGGGTTGGCCCAAGCTCAGGCGGAGCCGTTCTCCGGTGTCGATCTCGTCTTGCCGCATCCAGTTGCGCAGGCACGACTTGCTGATCCCGAGACTCCAGGCGACCCCGGGCACCGGCCGCTCGCCGACACGGGCGTGCTCGGCCGCGCGCTGCCGGAATTCCGGCGGATGAGAAGCAGGCACAACGGCATCCTTCCCAGCCGGCTAGAACCGACTCGAGGTCGGAGTCCGCCCAACGGGGAAGGCCACACCAGAACGCTCAGCGACCCTGCCAGACGGGAGCGCGCTTCTCGACGAAAGCAGACGCACCCTCCTTGGCATCGACGCTGGCGAAGACGGACGGCTGAATAGCATCCTGCATCCGCCACACGTCATCAGCCGGCGCCCCCGCGGCAGCCCTCACCAACTGCTTGGTCGCCCGAACGCCGAGTGGGCCGTTCGCCGCAACGACCTCGGCCAGCAAGATCGCCTCCTCCAGTACCCGCTCAGGTCCGACCACACGATTGATAAGTCCGAGCTGGTAGGCGCGCTCGGCCTCGACGTAGTCACCGGTGAGCGTAAGCTCGAGAGCGATCGCCAAGGGAATACGACCACCGAGAAAGACACCCCCACCCGCCGCGAACAATGACCGCTTGACCTCGGGGAGACCGAACCGAGCTGTAGACGAGGCGACCACCATGTCGCAGGCCAAGAGGAGCTCGAAGCCACCCGCCACGGCGGTCGCATTGGCCGCACCGATCACTGGCGTACCCACCCCCTTGCGCACGAAACGCTGGTAGGCGGCCAGACCCCGCTCATCCTCCGGCGAGCGTGCGCCGTTTCGTCCTTCGGCGAAGCCACGCAGGTCCATTCCCGCGCAGAAGGCCCTGTCACCCGTAGCGGTCAGCACGATCGACCGAATTTCGCGATCGTCGTCCGCCTTCTCGATCTCCGTACCGAGACCAACAACAACATCGGTATTCAACGCGTTTCGCGCCTCTGGCCGGTTGATGCGCAGGATCTGCACCGAGCCGCGGCGTTCCACCTCAAGTTCCGCCATCTGTGTCTCCTCCATCGGTGTCGGGGTCGGACCGCACCCCGGTCTCCCGCTGTTGCAGCGCAACCCAGGTTTCGGCGGTCGGTCGCCATTCCGGCGACCAGCGGATCGGTCAGGGCGAGTACTGCGTGGGCACACCGTGCCGGGATCTGCGCACCAGGCCGACCGAGAAGCGGATATGCGACTCGCGCGTCGCGACAGCATCCACTGGCCGCGGGGCCCCTTCTCCTACCAGCAGAGCCGCCACGTCGACGACTCCTATGAGCTACCTGGGCCAGTGGCCCGAGGGCGTCGACCGAACGTGACACAGGACCTGGCAGCATCTGACATAGTATACTGCAAACCTTCCGGTTATTCTCTCGGTTCTGATACGTCCGACACGGCCGCTGCCATCGACTGGAACGCCTCAGCCAAGCCGGCCTCGTGCATCCAGTCGTCGGCGCATCGGGCCCCCGTTCTGCTCGAGGCCAACTTCCACGACAGCCCATCTCAGGCGGCTTCGCCAGCCGGACGGCGTGTCGCCGAGGCGGCCGTAGAGATCGTGCACACGATCAGCGGGGACGTTGCCCGTCGAACGGGTTGCGGATCTGGGCGATCGAAGAGGACGAACCGCACTCGGTCCTGGGCCCTGGTGGTCACCGGGTCATTCCCTCCCGGTTCGTCCGGGACTATTCCTGGCCGAGGACCCGGTTCGGCCACAACCGGGTGCCGGCCGAACCGCTCACAAGCTGCCCTCGGTCCGGGAGCGGAGCTGATTGATCCGCCGTGGGCGTCGATCCTCGACAGGTCGGTCGGTGGCGAGGTCCGGGTGCGGTCGAGCCGCGCCCGTCAGCGAACCGAGAATCCGGCGTCGAGCGGCAGTTGCACTCCGGTGATGAATGCCGCCTCGTCCGAGACCAGCCATGCGACGGCATTCGCGATGTCCTCGGCCTGCAGAATCTCGATGGGCAGCGCGTTCTTCATGGCCGAGATGGCGTTCCTACTCCCGGAGGCGGCTTCGGTCGTCAGCCTCTGCATGGGTTCGTTCATCGTCATGCCGGACACCACCCCAGTCGGGTGAATGGTGTTGACCCTGATCATCTTGGGAGCGAGGTCGTTCGCAAGGCACTGCATGTAGCCGACCAGTCCGCGCTTGGCGGCGGCATAGGCTTGGTTGCTGGCGAAAGGGGAACCGGTCCCTTTGAGACCGGCGGTGGAGCTGGTGATCACAATCGAGCCGCCGCGTCCTCCCTGTGTCAGTGCGTCGAGCGCCGCCCGCACGGTGTGGTAGACGCCGGTCAGGTTGGTGTCGATGACTTCCTTCCACTCTGCAAGGAAGTCCTGCTCGTCGCCCAGCCGGATGATGCCTGCGTTGGCGATGATGATGTCGACCCTGCCGAACTGGACGAACCCTTCGTCGAAGGCCGCCTTCAGCTCGGTGTAGTCCCGCACGTCCGCCTGTCTGGCGACGATTCGCCGGTCCAACGCCTCGACGAGCCGGACGGTCTCCTCCAGGTCCGCGGTGCTGGCGTTGGGGTAGTTCATGTGCGGGTAGTCCCTACAGACGTCGACACCGATGATGTCAGCGCCCTCGCGTGCCAGCCGGACCGCGTGGGCTCTGCCCTGCCCGCGCGCCACTCCGGTGATGAAGGCAACTCGGCCGTCGAGCGAACCCAAGGTAAATGTCCTTTCGTGATGCCCGCCCACTTCAGCGGGTATTCCCCTCGATGATGTCGAGCAGCACGGCAGGGGTCAGCGGTTGCGCGGTCAGTCTGGCTCCGAACGGGCGCAATGCGTCGCGCACGGCGTTGATCAGCGCCGGCGGCGACACGATGGCGCCGCCCTCACCAACAGGCTTGAACCCGCCGGGTGTGGTGGACGGCGTGACGACGTGCCCGTACACAATCTCCGGTACGTCGGCCGCAGTCGGGAGCAAGTAGTCCATGAACGTGGTAGTCAGTGGGTTACCCGTGGAGTCGTAGACGAAGTGCTCGTAGAAGACGCCACCGATGCCCTGCACGACCCCACCCGCGATCTGGCCCTCGACGACCATGGGGTTGATCATGTTCCCGCAGTCCTCGCTCACCGCGTAGCGGAGCACGCGGACCTGTCCTGTTCCCGGATCCACCTCGACCACGGCAGCGTGCGCGGCGTTCGAGAACATGAACGTCGGGGCCTTGATGCGGTGCGCGGCCTCGAGACCGGGTTCGAGGTCCGGGGGGAACGCCGCGTGTCCGGCGTAGGCCATCGCCGCGACCTGCGCCATCGGCAGCGCCACCGCTGGGGCGCCCTTCACCCTGACAACACCCAGGTCGAGCTCGAGATCCTCTGGATCCGCCTCGAGCGCGACAGCGGCCACCCGCAGCACCTTGCGCCGCAGCTTCTCCCCCGCCAGACGAGCCGCGCCCCCGAACACCGCTGCGGTGCGGCTGCCGCCGGTTCCCGATCCGAAGGGGGAGGCCGCGGTGTCGTTCTGGACGACCCGGACGTCCTCGTAGTCCACTCCCAGCGAGTCGGCGACCACCTGCGCGACGGTCGTCTCCACGCTCTGGCCGTGACTGCCGCTCCCCGTCGAGGCGAGGACCTTGCCGTCGTAGTCGATCCGGAGCGAGACCTGCTCCGCGCCGAGGACGCCGAAACCCGGCGATCCCTCGATGTAGGCGGCCAGTCCGATCCCCAGGAGCCGTCCGTCGGCCCGAGCCGCCGCCTGCTCGGCCCGGAACCCCTCGTAGTCGATCAGCTCGGCGACCTGGTCGAGCGTCTCGCGCGGGGTGACGGTCTCGTAGACCATGCCGGAGCTCGTGGTGAAGGGCAACCGATCCGAAGTGATCATGTTGTGTCTCCGGAACTCGAGCGGGTCGATACCCAGCTCGACCGCCACGATGTCCATCATCTGCTCGCGCGCCACCGTCTCCATCATCCAGGGCCCGCGGTACGCACACTTCCCGTTCGTGTTCGAGTACGTCGCCACGCCGCTGAAGAAGTACTGGCCGATGTCGTACGGACCGGGCAGGTAGGCCGCAGCCAGCTTCGCGTTGGAGCCCACTCCGGGCGTCGGGAAAGCGCCCACGTCTTCGACGTGGTGCGCCTTTATCCCGAGGATTCGGCCGGTCTCGTCAGTGGCGACCTGCAACCGCATGTCCTCGGTTCGGGCGTGACCTCCCGCCACCAGGTTCTCGTTCCGGTCCTCGATCCAGCGGACGGCGCACTCCTCCCGGTAGGCTGCGGCGACGACACAGTGGTCCTCGGTGGACATATACATCTTCTGCCCGAAACCACCACCGACATCCTCGGCCGACGCGTGCACCTGGGTCTCGTCGATACCCAACAGGCGGGCTGTCGAGGCGCGCACCTCGTGCGCGCCCTGCGTGGCAGCAACGATTTCCATGCGGCCACGGTAGGGATCCCAGCGAGCGAGGATGCCGCGGGCCTCCATCGGCACGCAGAGGTAGCGATGCTGATGGAAGGTCTCGTCGAAGACGTGCGGCGCGGTGCCGAGCACATCGTCCAGCGCCGCGTTGCCCATCGGCATTCCGCGGTCAGGCGAGGGGACCTGGGCCGCCACGTTGGTGCCCAGCTCCGGATGGACGAGCCCGACCTCACCCTCGACCTTCCAGCGATCCAGGTGGTCGGCGATCACCGGTGGCTGCTCCTCGACATCCAGCTCGATGAGCTCGAGGGCGTCCTCGGCGACGTACCGCGACGTCGCGAGGACCATCGCGATCGGTTCGCCCACCCACCGGACGTCCTCGGCGGCCAGAAGGCGCCGTGGAGGCTGGGGTGCGTCCGGTCCCACCGCTGTCTGCCACCAGGACCGCACCAGGGGATTGAGCTCGGCGGCGGTCAGGACCACGCGCACGCCGTCGAGGGCGCGGGCCGCCTCCACATCGAGGCCTACGATCCGGCCGCGGGCGACCGGGCTCCGCAGGAACGCGACGTGCCAGGTGTCCGGCCAGACCACATCCTCGACGAATCGGCCGTGCCCGGTCACCAGCCGGCTGTCCTCCCGTCGGGTGAGCGGCCGACCTACGAAACGCCCTGCGACACCGTGGGCCGCTTCCGCACCGATGGTGCTCACGGCGCGACCGGAACCGACGGCGGCCGAATGTCCGACGCAGGTGGCTCCGCGCCCGGCGGCAGCCCCGTCCGCTGGCGAACCACCTGACGCACCGCGGCGATAATCCCCTGGTAGCCGGTGCAGCGGCACAGGTTTCCGCTCAGCGCGGACCTGATCTCTGCGTCGGTCGGTCTGGGGTTCTCTGCGAGAAAGGCCCGGACCGTGATCACGAACCCCGGTGTGCAGAAGCCACACTGGAGGCCATGGCAGTCACGAAAGGCGGCCTGGACGTCGGACAGCTCCCCTCCGCCGGGGGCGACCCCCTCGATCGTGGTGACCTCGGCACCGTCCGCCTGCACCCCGAACATCAGGCAGGACCGGACCGCGTCGCCGTCCACCAGAACGGTGCAGGCCCCACACACACCGTGCTCGCACCCGAGGTGGGTACCGGTCAGCTCGCAGTCCTCCCGAAGGACGTCTGCCAGCACCTTCCTGGGTTCCACCGACGCGGTGCGCTTGCGACCGTTGACAACGATCTCGATCCGGTGCTCATTCATGAGGTTGTCTCCTGACGGGCCGTGTCCAGGGCTGCGTCGAGCGCCTCGGCCACGAGCCGGGCGGCGACGCGCGTCCGATAGGCCGTTGAGGCATGGACATCGTTCGGCGGATCGAGCCGTTGCGCGAGGGTCTCACCGAAATCGGTCGGGTCGACCGCCAGGAAGTCGGCGCCTAGCAGCTCACCCTCCAACTGTCGGAAGCGCATCGGGGTGGCGCCGACACCGAAGAGCGCCAGAGCCGCGCGGGAGATCCGGTCGTCGGCCAAGGTCACCCCCGCAATGACCCCAACGGTGGCGAAGTCGCCCTCGCGGCGGGCCATCTCCCGGACAGCGAAACCGCTGCCGGGACACCACACGGGGAAGGCGACCGCGGTGAGGATCTCGTCCTCAGCGAGTGTGGTGCTCATCGGGCCGTCGTACAGGTCTGCCGCCTCAATGATGCGTGGTCCGGCTGGGCCGATCACGGTGATCGTGGCATCCGTCGCCAAGGCCACGGCCGGGTACTCCGCAGCAGGGTCGCCGTGGGCGACCGAACCGCCGAGTGTTCCGCGGTTCCGAATCTGTGGGTGCCCGATCAGGCGCGTCGCCTCCCGGAGGACAGGGATGGCGGCGCGCAGCGTCGGGTCGCGCTCGATGGTGGCCTGCCGGGTCATGGCCCCGATGACCATCGTCGAGCCCTCCCTACGGACATAGTCCAGCTCTCCGACCCGGTTGAGATCGACCAGGGCCTCGTACCGGGCCAGCCGCAGGGCGAGCACCGGTACCAGGCTCTGACCACCAGCGAGGACCTTCGCCTCCTCGCCGTGCGAGGCGAGGCAGTCCACCGCTTCCGACACAGTGGTGGGCGCCTCGTAGGCGAACGGAGCAGGCTTCACTCGACTCTCCCGCCATTGCTCGACGACGACCTCGTCGTCGGGTTCGGGTCCTGACCGCCGCGTCCTCGTCCGTCAGGACCTTGCTGCAGCATCGACGCCGCGAGGCCATGCCCCCCTGGCTCGGTGCCATCCATACACACATCCTGCCATTTCGATTGCCTTACCGGAACGGTATCGACAAATGAGCTCGGTGCTGGTGACACCTCGCCCAGGAGGACAGAGGTCGCCCACCGGTCCGGCGTCGAACCTGCGGTGGCCCGACAACGGCCCACCCGTCTCATCGACGGTGGGGCGCACAGCACAGGCTGTTGACCGGCCCGGAGCAGTCATGTACTCACCGCAACGACGCGTTGCAGGCCGCGACGCAGATGTCGCGGTTGTCGGCGCACGCCAACCCGCACAGCCGTTGTGCAGACGACCAGCAGGATCGGCGGGAGCCGCACAGCGCCGCGCGCTCCGGCATGCGTGCGTGCTGGCCCTGGCAATTCATGGGGATCGGTAGTTGATCTGGCTTCCATGATCGTCTCGAGTTTCCAGGTCGGGCCTGCGGGATCGCAGGTGCGGCGTCCGCCTCGGGTGATCCGGGCGGCGACGTACAGTAGCCGGTAGCGCAGCGTCTTTGGTTCGGCCTTGGCGAGAAGCCCGTCGAGGACGAGGTGTTGAGAGTCCAGGAAAGCAGGTCGACCGCGAGCATGACAGCCACGCCTTGTTGATCGCGAAAGTCCGGGACGGGAGGTGGTTGAGCCCGGTGTCCTTGGCGGTGCGGATGCGGTCCTCGACGCGGGCGTGGGCGCGGTGTCGGGCATCGAGGAACGCGAGCTGCCGGGCTGCGGTGTCGGTGGCGAAGCAGGTGTGGCGCCAGCCGTCGCGGGTCACCATCAGGTCGAGCTGCACGCCCGGGTGTGGGCGTTCGCGGCGGGCGATCACCCGGGTTCCGGCCGGGTGGCCGTCGAGCGAGGCGGTGGGCAGCAGCCCGGTGAGCTCGGCCAGTCCGGCGCCGTCGCGGTGGCCGCCGTCGGCGTCGGCCGCATCGGCCCAGACCTTGCGCGGGACTGCGGCGATGGCGGCGCGTTCGCGCTCGGTGATGGCCCATCCGACGGAGAACTCGCATCTCACCGCCCTGTCGCGTTGGTCGCGGACGTGGGTCAGGATCGCTTTCGTGTAGCCGGCGGTGTCGGCTCGGACCAAGACCTTGCGTCCGTGGCGGTGCTGGTCGGGGATCTGAGCCAGCGCCTGGTCGAGCACCGTGATGTGGTCCGCGGCGGTGTTCGCGCCGGCGTTGCCGCGGCGCAGCATCCCGGCGAGGAACTCGGAGGTGTTGTCGCAGAACGCCATCAGCGGGTGGTAGCCGAAGGTCCGCTTGAACGTCGGCGCCGCCTGCTCCTTCTCCGAGTGGCAGATCACGATCGAGGCGTCCAGGTCGAGGACCAGCACGTCCAGGTCCTGGCCGGCCACGCGCGCGGGCGGGAACGGGCGGCCGTGGCGTTCGGCGTGCTGGTCCCAGACCACCTCGCGAGGCCTCGCCCGCGCCGCCGCCACCGGGCGAGTGCGGTGTCGTCGAGGCGGTCGAGTAGCCGCCAGCACGTCGACTCCGACGCCACCGCCCCGAACAACTCGCCCTGGTCGCGCAGCACATCGATCTCGGATATCGTCGCCGTCGCCGTCGCCGTCGCCGTCGCCGTCGCCGTCGCCGTCGGCCAGGTCCACCAGGATCCGGCCTGGATCATGTCGAGCTCCCGGCCGCATCGCGCCCAGGACCTGCGACGACCCGCCGGTCAGGGTGGTGCGGTCCGCGACGTCGGCAGTCGGGACCCGGCGTGCGACACGACCCCAGCCCCGTCGGCGGTCACGATGATCTTCGGGCTGATGGTTGTGGCCTGCACTCGGAAAGTGCCTCCTCGACCGCGGTGAACAGAGCCCTCAGCAAGCCCTGTCCTACCTGGTCACGAGGCACTTCTTCTTTCGGGGGTCACCTACCGTCGCCATGAGGATCTCAACCCAAGTACTTCTCGCGCACTCGTCGGCGCAGCAGCTTCCCGTTGGGGAGACGAGGCAGCTCGGTGGTGAATACGAACGACCGCGGACACTTGAATCCCGCAAGGCGCCCACGGCAGTGGGCCGTCAGCTCGTCGATGAGCTCCGACCCCGCCTTCATTTCTGGAATCAACTGAACGACGGCTCGCACCGACTGGCCCATCTCGGGATCGGGTACTCCTATGACCGCGACATCCGCGACGGCCGGATGCATCACCAACGCGTCCTCAATCTCGGCAGGGTAGATATTGACCCCGCCAGAGATGATCAGATCGGTCCGTCTGTCCGCCAGATAGAGGTAGCCCTGTTCGTCGAGTCTTCCCATGTCGCCGAGTGTGGACCAACCACGGTGATCATATGCTCGCTCAGTCTTGTCGGGGTCATTGAAATAGGCGAAGCGACGCCCTCCGGAGAAGTAGACACTGCCGACCTCGCCTCGCGGCAACACGTTGCCGTCCTCGTCGACGATGTGGACTTGACCCATCACCGCCCGCCCGACAGAGCCAGGATGGTCGAGCCAGTCCTGCGAGGAGATCGCGGTCATTCCGGCACCTTCACTGCCCGAATAGTACTCCCACAGCTTCGGCCCGAACCACTCGATCATCGCCCGCTTCACGTCTGCCGGACAAGGCGCGGCTGCATGCACGACGACCCGAAGGCTGGTGATGCCCGCCTCACTGCGCACGTCCTCGGGCAGTTTCAGCATTCGCACGAAATGGGTGGGCACAAACTGTGCGTGGGTGACCCGAAATCGCTCTATTGCTCGAATGCACGCCATCGGCTCAAATCGCTCGAGCAGCACCACTGTTCCGCCGTTCCGGATCACACCAAGTGACCAACCTGCAGGCGCCGCGTGGTGGAGCGGGGCAGGACAAAGATAGATCGAATCCGCGTCGAAACCAAATTCAGACGCCATCGCGTGATCAATTCGCAGACCGGATCCGAACGGAGGGAAATCATGGTCCGGCAGGATTCCCTTGGGGAGTCCGGTAGTCCCGGACGAGTAGAAGAAGTAGGTGCCTTCCACCTCGTCGACCCGTTCTTCACACACCGCGGTCTCGAGCAGGCGATCGAGCGCCAGAAACCTACCTATTCCGGCGGGGCCGGTAACGAAGGCAACCTCGATCGCAGGTGACTCATCAGCTATTTGTTCGGCCAAGGCGGCCACCTGCGGCGAGGCGAAGAGGGCGCGGGCGCCGCAGTCGCGCACGACGTACCCAGCTTCGCCAGGAGTCAGATGCCAGTTGACCGGGGTCCAGTACACGCCAGCCCGCTGCGCGCCGAACGCGATGGTAAAGAACTCCGGGACGTTGCCGGTGAGCACGGCGACGTGCTCACGTGGGCCGATGTCGTGGGCGCGGAGGAGCTGGGCGACCGCGCGGCTTCCCCTGTCCAGGTCGCCATAGCTGAGAGTGCGACCGTCGGGCATCACGACAGCCGGCTTGGCAGGCTGACGGGCAGCGATCTCGCTCAGGTGCATCACCCACTCCCCGAGCTACTGAGGGCCCGAGCGAGGAGCGGCACCTCAGCGAGCGCCCGCAGGACGTCGTTCAGGTGGGTACAGCCCGCGGTACCGCGAAGACGGTCGAGCACGGTCTGCCGCAGTGCTGTCGCCGGAGTACCGACGATCCGGTCGACGGTCAGCACCGCCAACGGGCATTCCAGATAGGGCAGCACACGAGGGTCGGCAACGACGGCGGCGATGTTCCCGGTCGCCCGCTCGATACGCGCCTCGACGCGATACTCGTGGACCGCGATTCGCCCACCCTGAGGACGGATAGCGCTGTCCTGGAAGAAGGCGTCCACTAGGACGTCCTCGCCCGCCAGCCACAGATCCATCCTTCGCGCGCGTCGTGCGGACACCACGGGACGATCAGCAGGGAGCTCATGCCAACCGGACGGATCGTCGGGCCGGGGCAGAGGAGCGACCGCACGCATTCGATGGGCAGCACGCCCCGTGCCGTCCGCGTTCAGGGCACGCGAACCGGGCTGGAAACCCGTACAGATCCCCTCCATGCGACGAGCCGTCCGCTCATTGTCACCCGGAGGGCGCATCCAGTCCTCCGTCCACTCGGAGAACGCGAAGCCGGCGACGAGGCTCGCGCCCGCAAGGTCGTCGACGAGGAGGTGCAGCGGGGTACCGGCCGCAACCTCGGCAGGCATTGCGGTGGCGAGCGCGTCCCGCAGCCTCCCGCCCCCACGGGCGCCCACCAGATCACCGATCCGGGCGACGCCAGGACGCTCGGCATCTGTCGCGATCTTCTCGATCGTGCGGTCCGGCGCGAGACTCGCCCTCAGCGTGTCGTCGGCAAGCACCTCACCGCGGCCGTCCCGGCGGGTGTGCAGGTCGCGCGCCCGGGCAACCACGACAGTGGGCCCGCCCCGCCCGTCCGGCCATGTGCTGTCGACCGACAAAGTACGACGCACCGAATCGGGTCGGCGGAGGGGAGTCGCCTCGGCCGGCCCATGCACGTACGGTGCCCCGGTAAGATCAACCGGCTCTGTCTCTCCCGCCACGAGGGCCAACCTCCGTCTCGGCGCGGCAATGACGTCTGTTGACCGCCCGCGCCTGTGGATTCAGGAGCAGACTACTCCGATGGCACCGATACGGAAGATCTACGAGGGTAGCTCTCGATGAGAGTAGAACCGGATACGATAAGTGGTACAGTATGGCCGCTTCACATCGCCCGAGCGCATCGGCACGAGGTACAGCGCGGCCGCCAACCCCACAGGAATCGACTCGCGAGCAACGCGGCCGGCCGATGAAACCCCACCGCCGTCTCGACGAACAGCGTCACGCCAGTTCTTCGAGCCACGCACGCAGCTCCTTCTTGACCACCTTGCCCATCGCATTGCGCGGCAGCTCGGAGACCAACCGAACCTCGGCCGGCACCTTGTAGCGAGCCAGCCGCTCCCCGCAGAACGCTCGTAGTACGTCCTCCGTCAGCGCCACACCGGCATGTGGTCGCACCACTGCCACGACGATCTCCCCCAGCCGCTCATCGGCACGTCCGAGCACGGCGGCCTCGGCCACATCAGGGTGGCGGCAGAGCGTCTGCTCGACCTCCGCCGGATACACGTTGGCCCCACCACGCACGATCAGATCGTTGCGCCTCCCCACGACCACGAGCGATCCGTCAGCCTCGATCCGGCCCTGATCCCCGGTACGCAGCTCGCCGTCACCGGTGAGGACCTGCCTGGTTGCGTCCGGCCGGTTCCAGTAACCGAGCATCGGCCGGAAGACGTCAGCGAATGGCCCTTCACGACGAGGTCCGACCCGGATCTCCCCCTCCATCCCGCTGGGCAACTCGACCCCGTCCGGATCGGTGATCCTCAGCAGAACGTGTCGGAGTGCGTGGCCCGCGCTGCCGTCGGGCCGGTGTTCTCGAGTCTCCATCGTCACCGACGTCGGCACCTCGGTCAGCCCGTAGCTGGTGCTGAATGAGTGTCCGAAACGGGCACGGTAACGCTCGTTCAGACCGGGCGGTGCTGCTGCCCCGCCGACCCTGAGTTCGGCGAGGGAGGCGAGGTCCTCAGCCATGACGTCCGGCCGAGTCAAGAGATCGTACGCCGAGGTGGGAGGAACGGATACCCGGTCCACACCGTGCCTGCGGACGCCTTCAGCCAGACCCAGGACATCGATCCGGCTCAACACCACGCATGTCGCGCCGGCGAGGAACGACGCGACCGGCCCCAGGATCTGCAGGTTGAGAATCGTCAGTGGCAGGGCGACGCCTTGCCTCGATTCGGCCGGGATCGTGTCATCGAGCAGGAGAATCAAGCCGGGCAGCAGAATGTTGTGCTGGCTGTGCACCGCGCCTTTCGGTGTGCCAGTCGTGCCGCTCGTGTAGGCAATCGCCGCGGGCGCGTACGGGTCGATCATGCCTTCCGGGCGCGTATCCGGCGCAGCTGCTACCTGTGCCCGCCAGCGCTCGTCGAGAGGCACCGTGCGCCAGCCTGCAGTAATCGGCCGACCGGGTTCGGTGATCACTATCGTCGGGTCGCTGTCCTCCAGGATCGCCTCGACCTCTGGCGGCCTGAGGCTGGCGTTGATCCCGACCCAGACCAGGCCCAACCGCATTGCAGCCAGGAACCCGACGACGACGTCGGCAGAGTTCGGCAGGCTCATCGCGATCCGGTCGCCACTCCGGAGTCCCTTCGCACGAAGAACCCGCGCAACCCGGTTGACCTGCCGGTCGAGCTCGGCATAGCTCATCGCCCCTGCATCGTCCACCAGGGCGAGCCTGTCCGGCGCGGAGGCCAGTACGGGATCGAGTACGTCAGCGACCGTCCCTGGCCCCCCGGTTGGCGCCTTCGGCGCCCAGCGGACGAGGCCGTGCTCGTCGAAGGGAGGCAGGGTGGCCTCGCTCATCCGATCCCCCCGAGGAGGTGGAGCGCGGCCTGGAGCGGCAGCGTCCCCTCAGAGGCCAGGGCGGCGAGGGGAGCCCTTCTTTTCACAATCCTGCACTTCACGCTCTCGACGGCCAGCATGTCATTCAACGCTGCCTCCAACACGGCCTGCTGTCACAGTTGCGGTCGTCACCACGGGAGCAGACGATTTCCATCAGTCATCTTTCGTCCGAAGCGACTGGCGGTGTGCAACGTCCCTGGCGAGTCGGAAATGCGTGGGGCCGTCGCCTCATCTACCCGGCCGCGGAACACACCTCACGCCACTCGTCCGGCGGACCGCGCCGGGACCCCGCGGAGCGAGCACTCAGCGAGGCAGGCCCAGGAGTCGCTCGGCAACGATGTTTCGCTGAATCTCAGACGTACCGGCGTAGATCGACTCCGCGCGGGTCTCCAGTTCCAGGTTCAACCAGTATTCTGCATCCTCGCCGGTCTCCATCGCGACTTCGTATCCCAGGTCGGCGAGACTCTGGTGGGTAGTGCTCCACAGCAGCTTCGCGACCGAAGCGAGAGCTCCGAGGTCCTCGCCGGCCTCGGCAGTCGAGGTGATCTTGTAGGAGATGTTGCGGATTCCTGTGATATGGGCGGAGAGAGAGACAAGACGGGCGCGCCACTCGGGCTTGGCCGGATCAGAGCGCGCGATCAGAGCGGACAGCCGACGCAGCTCCGCCTCGTACTGGCGGAACCGGCTCAACTGACCGTAAGAGCGTTCAGTGTTCAGAACGGTGAGCGCGACACGCCATCCCTCATCCACAGCTCCGACGACATGTCGTTTCTCCACTCGGACGTCGGTCAGGAACATCTCGTTGAACTCTGATGCCCCGGTCGTCTGCACCATCGGCCGAACGTCCACGCCGGGCTGCCGCATGTCGAACAGCACGAAGGCGAGGTTCCTGTGCCGGGGGGCATCAGGCTGGCTGCGAACCAGGGCGTAACACCAATCGGCATGATTGGCGAGCGTGGTCCACGTCTTGTTCCCGTTGACGACATAATGGTCGCCGCGGTCGCTGAGGCTCGCGCGCACGCTGGCCAGATCCGATCCGGAGTCCGGCTCGGAGAAGCCCTGACACCAGATCGTCTCAGCACGGGGAATCGGAGGGAGGAACTCGTCGAGCTGCTCAGGGGTCCCGTGGGTCATCAGCGTCGGTCCGAGCAGGTTGACGCCGAACCTCGACGGAGACTTGGCCGAAGGAATACCCGCGAGTGCCCGCTCCTCGTCGAGGATCGCGCTGATCGCCGGCGATCCGCCTTGGCCGCCGAACTGCTCCGGCCACGTGTAACCCAGGTAGCCGCCTCGGGACAGAACCCGGTCCGCCTCCAGGCGGCCCGCAAACGTGCTTGCGTGCCGTAGATCCTGCGGCAACTCTTCGGACAGGAACTTGCGGAGCCCCTTCCGGAAATCGACCTCGGCCGAACTCTCGATCATGTCCATGTCAGTGGCTTCCCTCCGTCAACGCGGCCAGGACCCGGTTGTTCGCAATCTCGCCGGACAGGAACCTCGCCCCACTGACCAGAGCCGTCTTCAAGTACAGATGGGCCGGATGCTCCCAGGTGATGGCGATTCCCCCGAAGTACTGAGTCATGCTCCTCGCCGCCGCCTCCGAAGCAGATCTGGCTTCGATCTGCGCGATGGACACCGATGCCTGATCGGTGTCCATCGCTGCGTACATGACGGCGTTCCACGCGACCTCGAGCGCGACTGCGACATCCGCGA
This sequence comes from Pseudonocardia oroxyli, assembly GCF_900102195.1. Lineage (GTDB taxonomy): Bacteria > Actinomycetota > Actinomycetes > Mycobacteriales > Pseudonocardiaceae > Pseudonocardia > Pseudonocardia oroxyli. The sequence continues at coordinate 26,452 of NZ_FNBE01000025.1, read as the reverse complement.
GGCCGTGCTTGATCGCCTGGAAGCGGCCGATCGGTCCACCGAACTGATCACGACGGAGCACGTGCGCCACCGTCTCCGCCAACGCATGTTCCCCGAGCCCGACGAGGCTTGCTGCATGCACCGTCCGCGCCATCAGCAGCAGAGCCTCACGGTCGGGTCCACCGATCTCCGCGACGAAGTCCGGCTCGACGTCGGCCGCCAGCCGCACCGCTCCGGCGCCGAGCGCGAGGGATCCGAACGGCTCGAACGTCCAGGCGTGAGCGGGCCAGCGTTGGATCTCGCCACTCCGGGTGACGAGGTAGGCGGACATCCCGGGCTCGACACCCATACAGACGGACGTCGCCCCGGCCGAGCTGCCGGTGATGTCCTCGGTGCGCGCGTCGGCCACCAAGAATCCAGGCCGCCCGACAAGCTCGGCCGATCCGCGCTTGTCCGATGCCGAGTCCAGGAGGAGCGACAGGAGGACAGCATTGTTGACAAAGCCGTCACCCGCGAGGCTCCGCCCAGCCTCCCGCCCGATGATCGTCAGCGCCGACAGGCCAGCCGGAGCGTCGATGTCCGAGTCCGCGAGCCCAGCGTCGAGCCATCCGTCCTCACCGAGCAGCGTCCACCCTGCGTCCCCCGTCTCCGGACGCGTCCAACGCTCCGGGCTGAGGCGGCCAGAGAACGCGGCGCGGGCAGCCCGTGCCACATCCGTGTCCAGCTCGTCGAGTCGAAAGTCCATCTCACACTCCGGTCCATGCAGGGGGGCGCTTCTCGAGGAAGGCAGCCGCTGCCTCCTTGGCGTCAGCGCTACGTCCCAACGCAACGGAGTAGGACTGTTCGAGCGCGTAGCCGTCAAGGACCGACAGCTCCTCGATCGCGTTCAAGGCCTCCTTCGCCGTCCGGAGCGCGAGGGGACTCTTCGTCGCGATCTCCTCGGCCAGCTCGAGCGCGCGATGAAGTTCCTCGCCCTGCTCCACGACGTCGTTGAGGAGGCCGAAGCGATGAGAGTCATGGGCCGTCAGCGGCCTGCCGGTGAAGTACATCTGGCGAAGAACTCCCTGCGGCAGGAGCCGCATATAGTGGCGGGCCCCCCCGCAGCGAACAATATTGACTTCTGGGAGATGGAATGTGGTCCGCGCTGATCCGATGCGGAGATCGCAGCACGCCGCCAACACGGCCCCTCCCCCGATAGCGGGACCGTTCACCACAGCGATCGTCGGCTTGTTCAGGTTCATCAGAGTGTCATACGCGGAACGCGCAAAATGCTGTCGCCGCTCGTCGGCGTCACGGTCACCCGCGTCGACCACAGTGCGCAGCTCCTTGATGTCCGCTCCCGCGGAGAAGATTCCGTCGTGACCCGATCTCAGCAGAACTACACATATGTCGGCTCTGCGAGAAAGGTCGCCCAAGCTCTCGATGAGTTCCTCGTAAAATGCAACGTTCAACGCATTTACCGGCGGGCGATCCAGTACGAGATGTGCGATCCGGCCGTCGACCTCAACCCGACAGCTGCTATCAGTCGTCACGTGCTGACCACCTCACCCGCGCTCGACGGCAGCACCGGGGGGCGCCGCGGTGACACCGCTTCCAGGACCGTCACCACACATGCGGCCTCCTCGATCCCGTGGAAGCCTCCCCCGTTCTCGGCAAGGGCCATTCGAGCGTGGTCTACCTGCCGGTTGCCCGCCTCGCCCCTGAGCTGGGTGACGAGCTCGTGAATCTGACCGAGACCCGTCGCCGCCACCGGATGGCCCTTCGACAGCAGTCCGCCCGACACATTGACCGGTAGACGCCCGCCAAGGGCGGTCTGTCCGGTGACTGCGAGCCGCCCGCCCTCACCATAGGCAGCGAAGCCGCAGTTCTCGCTCTGGAGGATCTCGGCGAACGCAGTCGCATCGTGGAGCTCGGCGACGTCGATGTCCTCTGGTCCGGCTCCTGCCATCTCGTAAGCGCGGTCGGCGGCACGTCTGGTGAGGTGTGCTTCGACATCCTCTGGCTGCCGAGGGCTGCCGGTGCTCGCACCGATGCCTCGGACGTGAACGGCGCGACGGGACAGAGCGAGTGATTCCATGACGCGGCTCGAGACGAGGACTGCAGCAGCCGCGCCGTCGCTCATGGGGGCGCACATCGACCGCGTCAGGGGCCACGCGATCGACTTGTCGCCGAGGACCTCCTCGATGCTGTAAGGCACCTGGTACTGCGCATTCGGATTGAACCGGGAGTGCGAATGGTTCTTCGCAGCGACGGCCGCGATCTCACGCTGAGTGGTGCCGAAGGTGGCCATGTGGAAGCGCGCCATGGCGGCGTAGATGTCCATGAACACAGACCTCTCCCCGACCTCCTCACCGTCCGGGGCGGGGATCTTGTCACCGAGGGCAAGGAGTGCAGCCATGTGCGAGTCCGCCAGCTCGACGTCCCAACTGCCCTGGAAAGCTGCGAACATCTCCGCACGCCGCTCCGGAAAGACCATCTTCTCGGCGCCGACCACCAGGACGATGTCGTGGAGGCCTGCCTTCACCGCCGTGAAGGCCTGGTACAGCGCGCTGCTCGAGCTCGCACAGGCGCTGTCCGTGTTGAAGATCGGTATGGACTCGAAGCCACAGGCGCGGAGGGCGACCTGACCACGGATGCCGTGTTGACCTTCGAACACTCCCTGCCGGGTGTTGCTGAACCAGGCGGCCTGAACCTGGCTCATCGACAACCCGGCGTCGTCGAGCGCGCCGGACACCGCGGCCGCCGTCAACGACTTGACAGTCTCAGTCGGATGCTTCCGGAACGGTGTCATCCCGACGCCGACGATGCAGACGTCGCTCATGCGGTCTCCTGACCCTCGCCACGTGCGTTTCGGAGAAGTGCACGGCTGGGGCTGTCAGAGGCGACGTCCACATGCGCGGCGATCTCCTGGGCGGCCCGTGCGACGGCGGGGCCCAGCGACCCGATGATGTCCTCCGCCTGCATCTTGTATGCCGGGCCACCGATGTTCAGAACGAACGTCTCACGACCGCGGATCGGAGCCGCGACACCATTGATATCAGAGTGCCACTCACCCATGCTCGCACAATAGCCCAGCTCGTCGAACTGCACAAAGCTCTCAACGAGTTTTCGCTCAACCAAATCCCAACGAGCAGGATCGACGCTTTCCTTCAACGATGCGATCATACCCCGACGCGCCTGCTCGGGCAGCGCACAGAGGTATGCGCGCCCCATCGCTGTTGTCAGTACCGGCATACGTGAACCCGCGTAAAGGCGAAGACCGACGAGCGCTTTCCCTTCAACCGCGTCAAGGTACAACATCTGATTACCGTCACAAAGACCGAGTCCGACATTGAAGCCCAGTTCTCCGAGCTCCTCCATTTTCGGGCGCGCGATCCTGGGAACGGAGATGCGTGAAGTGGCGATCGCTCCGAGCTGAAGAGAGCGGGGACCGAGCTCATAGTTCCGGTGGCGTAGATCAAAAACAAGATAGCCACAACGCGTCAGTGTGTATGTCAGACGCGATACAGTTGGCTTCGGCAGACCGGTCCGCTCCACGAGCTCCGCGTTGCCGAGCGGCCGGCCGCCAGGAGAGAATGCCTCGAGAATAGACAGAGCTTTGGCCACGGTGACGCTGAACTGAGTCGCATCGACATCGCCGTTTTCGGTGGAGCCTTGACGTCTCCCCCGCGACGCGCCCCGTGGTTCAGAAAGGTTGCTCACCGTTGGTCCTCTCGACCAGACTGCGATACACTCGCAGTGACGTCGTTCGAATAGTCCTTGTCGGCGCATGCCCTCCACCCCGCCACGTCGTCTGACAGTTCGGAAACGAGGAACTCGAGACGATCGGCCGAGCGTGGATCGTCCCTTTCGATGCCGGAGAGCAACGACAGCTCACAGGCTATCCGATTGATGCGGAAGCGACGCGCGGGCGACGAGCCTACCGAGGACATCGGTCCGTACCCCTTGAGAAGGCTCGCCAGTGAGGCGCCCGGCTCGCAGGACTGCCACCACGCGAGGTCCCAGAGCGGATCGCCGATCATCGCGTGTTCGAAATCGACAAGGCCTACCGAACCGGACGGCAGCACGACGACGTTCGCAGGGCGAAAGTCTCCGTGCACCAGAGCCGACTCATGCGTCGTCGTGTCTGCGTCGTCGACAGCCTCCAGTGCCCGAGCGAGCAAGCCGGCCGGGACGCTCAGCTCCAAGTCCTCAAGGACCTCGCGAGGCGGTCTCAAGAAGTCGGACCAGGTTGGAGTGCCTTGGGCAGCGTTCGGGCGAAGTGGCCCCCATCCGGACTTCGTCGAGGCGTGGAGGAGGCGCAGTTGGGCTCCTAGCTCTACCACCACAGCATCGACGGCCGCACGGGATTCCACCAGTAGGAACTCTTCCAGGGACGGCCCGAGCAGCGCTGAGAGGACCAGTACCGAGCGAGGTCCGGTTGTCGCCTGTCCGAGGACATCGGGAACCAGGAGCCCAGCGGCCCTCGCCAGCCGCAACCCTTCTCCTTCGGCCGCCATCGCGTCGGCGTCGGAATACACTTTCAGGTAGCAACGCCGATCGCCTGCCGAGAGCTCGAACAGTCGACGAGATACTGTCGGCGCCTCAACCACCCACTGACGGCGTCCGGCGATCTGCTCCACCGCAGCGCTCAGCTCAGGTTCGAGTCCGAGTATCACCCGGTGGGTCCCGCCGCGTCCGGGTCAGCGATGGACTCACCACACAGTCCGCAGAAGGAATGCTCCACTGCGAGGCCGGCGGCCCCGCAACTCTGGCATTTCTTGGCGAGGGCCCCGTGCGGCGCCGTGCTGACCCGACCGGTGTCGACACCGCGATAGGACGGGCCCGTGTCGGCGGGACGGCCGGCGGCGAACGAACGAAAACCCTCAGACGACTCGATCGAGGGAAAGTGCAATTGGAGCCATTCACGATTCTGAGTCATCTCTCTGATGCCGCGCTCCTTTGCTGCATTTAGCGAGACCCGGGTGTAGCGAACAGCATCAGGGAATCCTTGGGTAATCATCTCGGCCCAGCGCAGGACCTCATCGTCCAGGTCGGCGTAGTCGACCACGGCGTTGAAGGCACCCCACTGATACGCCGTAGCCGCGTCGACTCGTCGTCCCGCCACCATGAGCTCTCGGGCCCGCTTGTCCCCAATCGTCAACGGCCACCATTGATTGGGTCCGAGCCCAGAAACGCTGCCCACCCTGGTGCCGACCTGCTGGATAAAACAGTCACGTGAGGCAACCGATATATCCGCCGCCAGATGGAATACGTTCGACCCACCGGCGACGAATCCGTTGACGCGCGCAATAACCGGGACTGGACAATGGATCAGCTCAAGGGCGACGCGCTCGATGGTCCGCTGATAGTTTCGGAACTCATTCATGTTGGTGTCGTAGTTGCTGCCCGCGTACTCGACAACGTCGCCGCCGGCAGAGAAGAATCGACGCCCCGCGCCCGTCACGACAAGGGCCTTCACACCGCGCTGTGCGCCGACGTTGGTTATTGCGTCATACATCTCGTCAAGTGTTTGCCTGCGGAACGAGTTACCCCGAGACTCACGGTCGATAGTAATGATGGCCAAGGCGCCATCCTGCTCATACCGGATGTCCTCGTACTTGCTGAGGATCGCTCGACTCATCGCGCTTCCCTATTCATCATCATCGGCCGCCGCCCGAGCCACGGAGATTGCTGATACCGGACAGTTGGCTGCAGCATTCTCGTAGTCTTCCCAGGCCCCGTCGTGGTCGTCCTTGACCCTTCCCAGTCCCTCGTCGCCCGTGGTGAAGATGCGCGGAGCGACCAGCACGCACGTCTGCGAGCCGATACATGTCGCTCGATCGAGCACGACGTTCGGCCTGTCTCGACTCATGACGTGAACTCCACGGGCACGCTGAGCGGAGTTCTCGCGATAACCTTTGGATCGTACTCGATTCGGTCAGTGAGCAGCCGCACGCTGCGGTACCGATCGAGGATCAAATTGAGCGCTTCCTGCGTCTCGAGGCGCGCGAGTGGCGCTCCCAGACAATAATGGATGCCCTGACCGAACGTAAGCTGCGCCGAAGCATCGCGGCCCACATCAAAGAAATCCGGATCATTAAACTTGCGCGGGTCTCGGTTGGCGCCAGCAACCGAGATCAGCACACGGTCACCCTTCGCGACAGTGACCGCGCCAATCTGGACCTCATCAACCGCCACTCGCAGGAGGCTCTTGACGGGCCCGTCAAAGCGCAGAGTCTCCTCAACCGTCCCGCGCACGAGGCTTCTGTCCTCTTTCAGCCTCCGGTACTGCTCAGGGTTGCGAGCGAGCGCGATCACACAGTTGGCGAGGAGATTCTGAGTCGTCTCGTGACCTGCGACGAGGAGGAGGATCGCACCGCCGAGCAACTCATCGACGGTCAGCTGGTGCGACTCGGTCTCGGCTGTGATCAATTCCGTCAGCAGGTCGTTATCCCGCGGATTTCGTCTACGATCTTCGACGATCGGCCTCAGGTACTCGCGGAACTCGAGCATCGCGGTCTGAGCGCGCTGCCGCCGGTCACCCGATCCAAGGCTGCCCTGCGCGACCTCGACGATGTCCTTCGACCACTCGGAGACCAACCACAGGTCTTCCTGGTGGACACCAACCATCGACGAGATCACCCACGCCGGAAGGGGAAAGGCGAACTCCTCGATCAGATTGACCTCGTGCCTGCCCTCACCGGCCGGCAGCAGAGTCGAGGCCATCCGTTGGACAGCCGGCCGGATCGCCTCGACCACTCGCGGTGTGAAGGCGCCTCGCATCAGACCTCGGAGCCGTGCGTGGTCTGGCGGGTCCTTGAATACGATCCACGTCCTGAGCACATCGAACAGCGGACGCCACTTGGTCTGCTCCCGCTCACTGAGCCGGTTCTCGAAGTAGGGACTTACGGTATCCGCCGCGAAGTTTGGACTCTTGAGCACCGCAAGACAGTCAGCGTGCCTGGTGACCACCCAAGCACGAAATGCTTTATTCCAATGCACAGGGCTAGTCTCTCGCAGATGAGAGAAATAGCTGTGCGGATCCTCGACGACGTGCTCGGCAAGAAGGTCATCGCTCAGGACTGTGACGGGCGCACTCCCGCCATCGAACCTCTCTTCTGAATTCGGCGTCATCGTAACCCTCCGGAAACTCGAATAGTCTCGCCGGTGACATGGTCGCTCTCCGGGGCGAGCAGATATGCCATCGCCCCCGCAACATCGGACGGTTTGCCGACGGCCCGGAGGGGCGCGCGCATCTCGTATTCCATGAGCTGCCGGTGATCGAAGCTCTCTCGCATCATCGGACTCAACGTCGTGCCCGGGGAGACCGCGTTCACCCGAACACCCAGCGGACCGAGCGTCCGAGCTAAGGACGTGGTCATCCCGAGCACAGCTGATTTCGCCGTATCGTACGCCGTGTTCCCCATCTGATCGTGGTTCCCATAGGCGGCCATCGATGCCACATTGACCACCTTTCCGTACGCTACGCGCTCAAAGACCGGGACGGCCCTCCTGATCGCGACGAATGCGGTCTCGACATTCAAGGTGAAGTATTTCCGCCACGTGACGAGATCAAATGCGCCGATCGCGAGGTCGAAGCTCTCCGCACTGAAGCCGGGAATACCCCCCGCCACGTTGGCGAGCCCGTCGAGACCGCCGAAGAGCTCGGCAGCGGCGTCCACAGCGCCCTCAACCTCGGACTCCACCCCGAGGTCCGCCCGCCGCGTGACGACATGCCCCCCCCACTTTGCGGCCCACGTCTCGGCAAGGCCGTCGAGGCGTCGAGCACTGATGTCCACCGCCATGATCCGCGCACCTGCACCGGCCAAGACGTCCACGAGTGCGGAACCGATTCCGCCTGCAGCGGCGGTCACAAGGTACCGGCGCCCACTCAGCGACGTCGTAAACTGCTGACTCACCGGATCTCACCCGCCTCGTCCGTGATGCGCTTGCCGTCGAAGTCGTAGTCGAAGACGCCGTGGCCGACCTTACGCCCTAGCCTTCCTGCTTCGACGAGATTGACGAGGAGAGGTGAAGGCAGGAAACGGTCTCCCAGGCTGTCACGTAGTCGATTGAGCACACTGAGCCGCGTGTCGAGACCAACGAGGTCCACCAGTTCGAACGGCCCCATCGGGTGGTTGAGGCCGAGCCGAAGCGCCTCGTCGATGTCCGCTGCCGATGCGACGCCCTCGCTCAGCATGCGAAAGGCCTCGTTACCGATCAGTGCATTCACCCGGCTCGTCACGAAGCCAGCGCTGTCCTTAACATGGACGACCGTCTTGCCCATGAGCTGGCCCAGAATCTCGGACTTCTTGACCGTAGCGCTGGATGTCTGGGTCGCGCGCACAACCTCGACCAGAGCCATTCGAGGAACCGGGTTGAAAAAGTGCATCCCGATCACACGATCGGGATGTATGGCTGCGGCGGCAATTCGTGTGATGCTTAAGGCCGAAGTGTTCGTGGCGACGAACCCGTCACTGCTCAGCAGCTTCGAAGCGCGCGAGACGATGTCGCATTTCAGCTCGAGTACCTCGGGCGCCGCTTCGATGAGCACAGCCTTCCCGTCGGCAGCAGCTTCCAGAGAGCTGGTCCACTCGATGCGAGAAGTTATCTCCGTGGCCTCCGAGTCCGTCAGGCGGGAGCGCCGCAGCAAAGTGTCGAGTTCGGTGTGCAGAGCCCCCCGTGCGCGGTCGATGGCTGCCCCGTCGGGTTCCACCACGGTGACCCCGACGCCCCTGACGGCGAGCACGTGTGCGATTCCACGACCCATGATTCCGCCGCCGACGACGGCCACGTGATCGATCGGATAAGTCTCAAGCACTCTTGTCTTCCTTGCTCATGAGGGAAAGGTGACGTCACTTGCCTAGGAGCGCCTCGATGCGTGCCTGAGCGTCCGGGTTCGCGATGCACAGCGCCTGCGCCGCCGCATCGACGAGTCGGTTCTGATCGCCCACCACCCGCATGGCGCCTTTCGCCAAACGGAGCGCCATCGGATCGGCCTGCGACAGCTCGTGTAGCAGTGCGGCCAGCTGTTCGTCGAGGTTTTCCGCGCTCGCCAGTCGCTGTACGAGCCCGATCCGGGCCGCCTCAGCGCCGGATATCCGACGCCCAGTCAGTGTCAGGTCAACAGCAATGGATTCGCCGACCAGGCTACGAAGTCTGCTGAGACCACCCGCGCTCGGAATCAACCCGAGAGTCACCTCGGGAAGTCCCCATCGGGCGTCGGGAGTCGAGATGCGGAAATCACAGGCGAGCGCAAGCTCGCAACCACCGCCCAGGGCAAATCCATCTACCACGGCCACCGTTGGATACGGGTGGTCGTAAAGCTGGTCGAAGACTTTACCGGTGGACCTGTCCAAGGAATCGTTCGTGGTGCGGGCGCGGACTGAGACGAGATCCGCGCCGGCCACGAACATGCCCGGAGCCGCGCTCCGCAAGACCAGTGGAAGTCGCTGTGACGCAGCAACCTCAAGCGCGTCGACGACCGAAAGCGCGACCTCCGGTGTGAATACGTTGCGCCGCGCTGGATTGTTGAATGACACGGTCACGGCGTTTTCGGTGACCACGATCGCGACCTGGCTCGACTCGCCGGCCGCGCGCGCCTCCAATCCGGGAGAGTCCCGCCCGTCGGCGTCGACGCCACGCGCTGCCGACGGGCTGCCGTCACCGGTCCCGCCCTGAGGTGGGGTCATTGGGGTGCCCCCGAGTAACGGTCACGAAGTTCACGCTTGAGGATTTTTCCGCTGGCATTCTTTGGAAGCTCACCGACGAAATAGACGGCCTTCGGAGTCTTGAATCCTGCAAGTCTGGACCGGCAGAAGTCAATCAACTCGGCCGCCTCGAGATGGAATCCTGGCCGCGTCACGACTACTGCCGTCACGGACTCGATCCAACGTGGGTCCGCAACACCGACCACTGCCGCTTCCGCTACCGCCGGGTGCGCGAAGATCACCTCCTCGACCTCCCGACTGGCGACGTTCTCGCCCCCCGTCTTGATCATGTCTTTGACTCGGTCAACAAGATAGAGATAGCCCTCGGAGTCGAGGTAGCCGAGATCTCCACTGTGGAACCATCCTCCCCTGAAGACAGCCTCCGTCCGCTCCGGATCCCGCCAGTAGCCGAGCGTCGCCTGGGGATTGCGATGTACGATCTCGCCAACCTCGCCCACGCCCAGATGCCGCCCGTCGGCATCAACAATCCCCGTCTCCTCATGAAGGGTGGGAAGACCGCAGGACCCGGACTTACGGAACTGATCGTCGGGTCCGAGCATTGTGGTGACACCGCCGAGTTCGGTCTGCCCGTAGCAGTTGAAGAACCTTGCGTTCGGTAGCACCTCGAGAAGCTCACGAAGGACCTGAACGGGCATCGCCGACGCGCCGTAGTAAGCCAGCTCGATCGAACTCAGGTCATAGCGGAGGAAGTCCGGGTGCCGGAGCATCGAGATCCACACAGTTGGCGGCAACCACAGCTTCGTGATTCGATGCTCCTGCACGCACTGCATGATGTCCGCGGGCGCAGTGCCGTCCATGAGGACGTTCGTCGCTCCCAGGTAGACGTCGGGCAGAAGGAAACAGTGCAGCTGTCCGGCATGATAGAGCGGCATGACGTGGAGTTCCCGGTCATTGCTGCTCATCTCGCCGTAGACGACCATGCTTACGTACTGAGCAAGCAGGGCCCCGGTAGTCATCACCGCGCCTTTCGGCCGGGACTCGGTTCCACTCGTGTACATCAAGAACGCCACATCGGACGTCACAGCGTCGTCGAGACCCGCTGCCGCTGAGTCTGCAAGATCTCGAAACGAGACCCATGTCCCGTCGACACGAGGCGGGACGTCGCCGAATGCCACCGTCAGTGTGATGTCATCGACAAGATCTGCTCGCTTCATCGCCTCTATCGCCACCGGCACCAACTGCTCTTCGGCGAGTATGGCCGAGCACTCGGCATGCTCGAGGATGTAGGCGACCTCATCCGGGCCGAGATTGAAGTTGAGTGGGACGGAAACGGCACCGGCCCGCGCGATCGCGAAGACTGACACCGCGTAGTCGATAGAGTTTCTACTGTATAGCGCAACTCGTTCGTTCGGCATGACGCCACGCTCACGCAACGAAGCCGCCACCCGGCTTACCGCAAGATCCAATTCGCCATAGGTATATGTCGTCTGGCCCTGTATCAATGCCTGCTTGTCGGCAAACTTCCGCGCAGAACGGCGGAGGAGTTCATCGATCGACTGACGTCGAGCCGCAGCGACATGTGCAGTCACCTCTGGCAACCCCTGGCTCAGTTCCATGGCCACGATGTTCAACCTCCGGTCTCCACGGATGACGCGACACCGCTGAGGGCATCGACACGAGCAGCGGATCGGCCATCGTCCACAGAGAGTCGGCCCGTCGATGGCCACGTACCCATCGAGAGTCGGACACTTCTGCATTGCGTGCCGCGCAGCATCGATGGCACCCATCTGAAACTGTATTTCAAATCTGGCTCCGTGTCAACGATCTCGTAAGCTCGTGGCCGCTCCTCACACCCACCTTCAGCGAGCGCCTTCCAGGCGCAGGCCCGCCAGACCGCCCTGCTGTCGCCAGTCATCCCACAGATCGAAGAAGGCATTCGTCCGCAATGGATACGACGACGCTCGCGGGAATCGGTTTTGCAGAGCGCCTTCGCCGTTGCCGCGGCCCGGCGTACAGGAAGCGAGGAACTCATCCTCGTCGTGCGCATGCTGCATCACCGTGCCGACCCATTCATGCTCGGCATTCTCGTCGACATCGAAGTAGCGCGCCCCCCGTCGGCATGTCTCTGCGATCACGTAGGCCGCATGGAGGGACGACTCGACCAGAGTGCGCATAAAGTTGAACGACTGCGTCACCTGCTGCCGAGTGTCGGGGAACAACACCAGATTGGGGAACCCACTCGTGAAGATCCCGTGCAAGGTCGCAGGGCCTTCCGCCCACTTCTGTGACAGTCGAACCCCACCGGTCCCGGTGATATCCGCCCCGAGCCGCTCCGTGTACACATCATCTGCTGCCAAGAATCCGGTTGAGTAGATGATGCAGTCAACCTTGTACAATGTACCGTCTACAACGAGGCCATCCGAGGTGATGCGATCGACCCCTCGACCATTGGTGTCGACCAACTCGACGTTCGCTCGGTTGAATGTGTCGAGGTAGGCGTCATGGAAACCGGGGCGCTTGCAGAGATACTGATAGTAGGGCTTTAATTTGGCAGCTACAGCGGGGTCTCTGACCACGTCGTCGACCCTTGCCCGTAGCCGCTCCATCTTGGCGAGGTCGGCCATCTTCGCGACCTGCTTCGCCTCGTCCTTCGGGACACCCGCCTGACGCAGAGGTTCGATCAAGTCCCAATAGATGTCGCTCCACCCATCGCGGATGAGGTCCTCCTCGAAGTCCTCCCCGACGGTGACGGCCGCATGATTACGTAGGCGCTCCCGCTGCCAACCAGGCTCAAGGCCTTTGAACCACGAGACGTCGGTGGCCTCATTGTTTCGCGGTGCTACCGTGCTGGGCGTCCGCTGCACCACATAGAGCTTCTGTGCTGCACGCCCCAGCCAGGGGACGGCCTGCAGCGCGGTCGCCCCGGTCCCAATGATGGCGACGGACCTGTCGGCCAATCCATCCAGCTCGAGGTCTGGTCCTCCACCGGTGTACCGGTAGTCCCACCGGCTGGTGTGGAATGAAGCCCCGTTGAATTCTTCGATTCCCTGGATCGCCGGAAGCTTCGGCCGACTGAGCGCACCCCCGACGGCAGAGACGACGAAAGACGCCCGAATCTCGTCGCCACGATCCGTCTCGATCTGCCAGGCATGGCCCTCGTCGTCCCACCGCATATCGGTGACCGACGTGTGAAAGAGCGCACGCTCATAGACACCGTAACGGCGCGCGATCTGCTGAGCGTACGCATAGATCTCGCTCTGTCGGGCGTACCGTTCTGTGGGCATATAGCCCATCTCCTCCAGCAGAGGAAGATAGGTATAGGAATCGATGTCGCACGAGGCGCCTGGGTAGCGGTTCCAGTACCACACCCCCCCGACATCGCCCGCCTCATCGAGCATCAGGAAGTCCTCGATACCCTGCGCCCGGAGCCGTTGAGCCATGAGCAGCCCACCAAAACCGGTGCCGATAATGACGACGGTCTTCGACTCCTTCCGGTGGGTGCGTTCCGTCGGCTTCGTGTAAGGGTCGTCGGCATAGCGCTGCAGCGCGCCGGTCATCGCCAGATAGCTGCCTCTATCCGCGGTCAGGCGCTTCTCGCGTTCAGCGCGATACTTCGCCTCGAGCTCCGCCGCGAGTTCCGGGGTATTGATGTCGTCACTCACCTAACCACACGCCTCCACTCCTGTTGGCACTCTGGCTTGTCTCCTCGGCAGGCGGCGCGCAATGACCGTCAGCACGTCTCCCGCCATCCCAACACGGTCGTCCGCGCATGCCGACGTTCCGGTCACCTGCGAGAACAGCGGCAGAGCCGCCAGGCTGAGGCCGCCGCGACGGACAGTCTGGCCGGGCCACTGCCGGATCGACGACACGGACAACGCCACACGGCCGCTTTGCCTCATGTTGACCAAGCCGGTTCACGAGTAGCAGCCGGGCATCTCGTTCCTTACACAACAGGGCACGCCGACCTCTCCGCGTCCGAGGCCGACGTCGTGGTTGCGTCCGCGCTGGGTATCCGCGACAGAACGGTTCCGCTACCAGGCGTATCCAGCGGCGTGTACCAGGAGTCATGCTTGCCAGCCGAAGTGGTGCGGCACCGCGCGAGGGTCCTCGGAACTCCCCAACACTCTGCACCACCGCCCTGGGCAGCCCGACAGCAAGCGGAACCCGGGTCCAGATTCGGATCCTGCCAGCGTGAAACTGGATGTGTCAACTCGAAACTAGCACGGTGCGGCTGCGCCATGGCCCTCGGCGGTTCGACTTCTCTGTCTCGCCACGATGCGACCTGCCGAGATGCATCCACGGCACCGCCATGACCGGTGCGCTGCCGACGGAAGCAGACCCGAGGATGGTTCACAGAACTCGCCCCCCTTGCAGCCAGGTAGTTGACCAGGCAAATCAGGTCGCACGACGGGCACGCAGGACCTGGCAGCTCGCCCGACTTCGCCGCTCGCCTTCTCGCTCAGTACGCCAGGAGGTTGCAGTCTAACTCTGCCGCCACCGGATGCCTTACGGGAAGAGTTTCGTCGATCCGACACTCGCGGCCACGACTCGCCTCGACGCCAGACGGAGACCGCCAGGACGGGCCGCGTACGGCTTGACGGGATGTTGTCGTCGCCCTGTAATGGGCCTGGGTGGGCGAACCAGCTCGAGGCCGTGGTCAGCAGTCGCGCAGCCTGCGTCACGTCACGAGAACGGTCCCTGTCTTCCGTGGTGTAACGGGGACTGGCGGTCTCAGACGATCGGCACCCGCTGCTCGCTCCGGTCGGCCTCGGTCGCAGGTCCGGGCGGGCTATCCATCGAAGTTGCCCCTGGACGGAGACACTCGGATGATGATCGATTTGAAGGGTAAGGTCGCTCTCATCACCGGAGCGAGCTCCGGAGTCGGAGCAGCGACTGCTCGCTTGCTCGCCGAGGTGGGCGCACACGTCCATTGCACGGACATCAACGAGGAGCGCCTCACAGCCGAGACCGCTCGCCTCCGCGAGGACGGCCTCGACGTCAGCGCCGAGGCCGTGGACGTCTCCGACGAATCGGCTGTTGCGGCCTGCACAAGGTCCCTCGTGGAGCGTCGGTCCAGGCTCGACATCGTCATCGGCTCCCATGGCATCAACAGCGTCGACGATGCCGACATCGGTGTGCTGTCGCGCGGCACCTACGAGCGGATCATCGAGGTGAATCTGGGTGGCACCTTCAACTTGGCGCGCCATACCGCGGAACCACTCAGGAGCTCAGGAGCGGGCACGTTCATCGCGGTGGCGTCCATCGCGGCTTTCTCGGCGCCAGCGGGGCCGGCGTACGCCGCGAGCAAGGGAGGGATCGTCTCCCTCATCCGAGCGATGAGCTACCAACTCGCGCCCGACAACGTGCGCTGCTTCAGCGTCAGCCCTGGGGGTGTCGACACCGAGATGGCGCGGACCGCCCTGCGCAAACGAGGACTCGACAAACTTCCCATCCTGCCCGGTACGTTGCCTCGGACGGGTGAACCTGAGGACATCGCGCGAGTCATCCGTCTCTTGGCGTCGCCCGAGACGAGCTTCATGGCCGGGTCCAACGTTACCGTTGACGCAGGCAAGACGCTCCATTAGGCCACCCGTCTGCTCGTCGCTTCGAGCCAATGGGGACTGCCCAGAGTTCGGTTGACTTCAGTCCTGTGAGGATGTGCTCCTCACTGGAAGGACCGTCATCGTGCCCAAGCCGTTCCCGAAGGAGTTCCGCCGCGACGTGATCGCCGTCGCCCGCGAGGGCGACCGGTCCGCCGCCGCGGTGGCTCGCAGTTTCGAGATCTCCGAGTCCTGTCTGCAGCGCTGACTCGCCCTGGGTTCGGTGGAGGCTCTTGACCTTGGAGACGAGGATGGAGCCACGCCGAGAGATCAGTCGCCGGGCAAGCCGACAACGCGTCGCTACTCCGACCCGAGTTTGATCAAACGCCTTAAGTGCGTCACGCGGGTCAGCCGCGCAGCGCCGTGACGACCGGCTTGAGGTCGGCCGGGATCTGCGGCGGGAAGGTGTGCTCGGTGCCGTTGACCGCGATGGTCGCCGAGCGCAGCGACCGCATGTTGCGGACGATTCGGCGGATGGACAGCCCGGTGCGGGCTTGCGCGGTGCGTGCGACGGCAAGGGCTGCGAAAACGATGGTCAGGTGGGCTTCGATGCTGTCTCGGGTGCGATGGAACATCGGGCGGGCGGCGAGGTCGGTCTTGCTCATCCGGAACGACGCCTCGACTCGCCAGAGGTCGTGATAGGCGCCGATGACCTCGGCCGCATCCATGACCTGGGCGGGCAGGTTTGGTGACGTAGCCCTTGAGCCCGGCCGGCCGCCGCGCTCGGGCCAGCGCCTTCTCGTCGAGGACCTGCCCGTCACCGGCATTCTTGACGAACTGCGGGGTGCGGGCGGTCTTGTCGCCGTTGACGACCTCGCGGGCTCGCGTTTCCTGGGCGTTGAGGGTGCGGTTGTCCCGGGCGAACCGCTTGGCCGAGTAGGACCAGACCGCTCGCCATGAACCCGGATGAGCTTGCGGTCCCAGACCGGCTCGGCGCGTAGCGCGGTGTCGTTCGCGATGTCCGCCCCGCGCTTGGGGGTGATCGTGTCGACGTACTGGCCGTCGTCGAAGGCGTCGCCGTGCCAGTGGAAGTGCGACTCCAGGTCCATCGGCGCCTTGGACTGCCGGGAGCCGACGATGAACTTGAACCCCTGACGGTCGACCAGCAGCCCGACCACGACCTGCGGGTCGACCCGGCGCTCTGTGGAGAACCCGACCTTGCGCAGCCCGCCTTCCTCCTCGACCTCGAAGTAGAAAGTGATCACATCGTAGACCACCAGACTGACATCACCGCAGCTCAAAGCATACGCGAAGCACAGATCGGCGATCCAGTCCCGGTAGAAACCGACCCCGACAGCACCACCCTCGCCAGCAGGCGCCACTTCGTCCACCCCGCACTCAATGCGATCCTCGGCATCGTCGATCCGGGCGGCGCGGCGCAGGGTCCACCACAACGTCGGACAGGACGCCGGCTACCAGCCCACCTCGGCCAACACCCGACCCACATCCAGCAGCGAGGTCGGCCCGACGACGCCGGCGAGAACCAGCGAACACCTCATCGCCGACCTCGTCGAACCCGAGGCCGACCTAGACACCACCGAGCAGGTCCAACAGCAGCGCCGACACAGTCGCCACCACACTTCCCGCAGCAACCGCGTCCACCGTCGCCCGAGTAGCTACCAGCCGTGTCTCCCGCAGGTACGAACACGACCGGATCCGCAGACAGAGGGACCAACCGAGCCCTACAGGTGACCTTGGCCAGACCCAGGTCCAGTTCGCCCTGCGCGGCCTCGTCGAGCATCCCCTGCGCCCGCGCCATCAACACCCCGAACTCGACCTCAGTATGCGCGCAGCCCAGGCGCACGACAATCCGCTGACGGCGCCCGGACACACACTCCGCGATCTGCACCGCTCTCGCGCCCGAGCCCGTCCGGACCCGCCTGATGAACGCCACAACCGGTGAGCCTACCCGCCGATCAGTGCGTGAATCCCGCACCAAACCCAACCATCACCGCAGGTCACAGCCCCGCGCCCACGCCGAACCCGGATCGCTGATCAAACTCGGGTGCGCACCAGCAGGGTGCTCGACGCCATCGACAAGGCCCGCTGGTCACGCGGTACCCGCCTGGACGGGCTGCGGTGTCACTCCGATGCCGGGTCTCCGTTCATGTCGGTGCGATACGGCGAGAGGCTCGCCGAGATCGGCGCGGTCCCCTCGATCGGCTCGGTCGGGGACTCGTTCGACAACGCCTTGGCCGAGACCGTGAACGGCTACTACAAGGCCGACTGATCCGTGGGCCCGCCAGGGACGGGCCCTGGAGGACCGTCGAGGATGTCGAGTTCGCCACGCTGGGCTGGGTGCACTGGCACAACACCACCCGTCTGCACGGCTACCTCCACGACCGGCCACCAGCCGAACACCAGAAGGCCGTTCCACGCTGCCAAACGGGACGACCGCAAGACGGTCCAAATCCGAAAAGCCGGGCCTCCATCAGACCCAGGGCGAGTCGCCCCGACCAACGCATCCTGGCTCAACTGGACCGAAGCCGGAGTTCACCGCGCTGCGCTACTTCACCCTCGACGACAGCGACTACCACTCCCACACCACTCAAGAAGCCGCGACCCAACGTTGCCTGGCACCGAACCAAGAGATCACGCGGTCGCTGTCACACCCACGCCGGCGAAGTTGACCCTACTCCCTCTCTATTCTGGGAACAACCAGACGACTCGGCGTTGCGGGGCCGGTGTGAACCGCGTTCACAGCTCCTGCATGATATTCAGGATCGTAGACCCGAGCGATATCTTGAAATACGCCCGGTCCTTCGCTCGCCGTGATTTCGATTCGGAATCGCCAGCCTGCCCTTACTCGTGCAGTCGCCGGGAGCAGTTCGACGGCTAGCTCCACGATTTCTGCCGACACTAACGGCAGATAGTCCTCCTCGGTATGCGTGTGCCATGGGCGCTCGGCGGTCGACCTTGACGGGTCGGTCTTCCGATGTGATGCCTTTAAGAAGCCCCAGGTGAGGGGCGCCCTCGGACTCTCCTCCCGTGTGCCGTAATGCACTTCCTCTTCACCGTCGAAAACTCGGAGGGCGACATACACGTCGGCATCCGAGGTCGACGAGGACACGAACAGGTTAGCGGTGAAATGACCGATGAGATCCAGGTCCTCATCCAGCGGTTCAGTATAGAAGTACGCGCCCGGACGAGGCTCCGCACCGTTCACTTCTGCGGAATATTGGATGAGAGCATCAACCTGCGGCGCCCCCCATCCAGCCGACCCGTCGGACCCGTCCAAAAAGAGTTCTTGATAGGCCGTGCCTGCCGGAGGCCACGCGTCCGCGCTACGCCACTCGATCTCGTTCGCACCCTTTCGGACGATCATCCGAACAGCTGGCAGGCTCACCTCCTTGGCTTTTGCATATTTGTCCATGAACGCGATCTGGTCCTTCAGCGTGTCATGTGTCATATACGACTGGTAGGCCGCATCCACGATGAGTAGGTGCTTGGGCCCTCTGAGCGCATTGAATGCTTCGATGCCGCCGCGACCATGGAGCATCATGGTCTGACTGATTGCCGTCATGACGGGGACGTCGATCTTGTCACAGCGCACACCCAATGGCGCATCGATGTCGTTCGTGTAGAATTCACCGTCAAAAGGATGCTCCTTCAAGGTCTTCAGGAAATCCACGTAGGGGCCATCAGCGCTCGGGCGAGCAGGCAGCACTCTTTCGTTGAACCACCATTCACGATAGTGTTCGTTGTAGATCCCGCCTGGATAAGCCAGCTCTCGATATCCGTCTTGATCTCCCGCAAACGGAATCATCGCGACGAGGGCAGGCGGGTGCATCGCGGCCACGGCCCACTGATTGGTCGCCTGGTAAGACGCACCTACGAGGCCGACCTGACCGTCGCACCACGACTGCCCCGCGACCCACTGAATCGCATCGTAGTAGTCCTCGGCCTCTTGGCGTGAGAGGGGAGAGACAACCCCAGGCGTCTTGCCAATTCCTCGTCCATCGATGCGCACAATCGCGTAACCGCGCGGCACCCAATCGTGGGCATTGGCGGAAGCGGTATTCTCGAATGGACTGGTAGCCCGCTGGTCACCGACCTTCATCTGAAAGAAGGTGTCCTCTCGCGTCTCGCTAGCCTGCACCGCCGACGCCTCGATAGCGGATCCGGACCCGAATGCTTTCCCGTACAGGCCGAGGCGCAAGATTGCGGGTACACGACCCGGACCGGCCGGCAGAAAGACATCTGCCGACAGAAAGCTGCCGTCACGGGTAGGAATCTCGACGTCGCGGAGCAGTCTTATCCCGCGCAACGCCCGACGGAGATGGTTGCGCGCTTCCGCAACACTTCGAAGCCGAAGGCCCAGTTGCCCAAAGAGATCATGGACAGCCTGGCTGGTATCGAATCGGTCTGAATCGAAGTCGACCCCTTCCGCTCGGCGCGATACTTCTTCCACCTGCGAATCAGTGATCGTCACTCCATCGCGGAGGTCCGAATCGTCTCCGAAGCTTTGCAGAAAGCGTGCGCGATTGGTCACTCCGTGCGACGACAGTGGGTCCTTCGCATCGGTAGGCACAAGGTCGACAGTACTGATCGCTGCCGCACCGATGGTTTCACCGATGATGACCCCGCCCAGCGAGAACGTGACAGTCTCGCCTACCGTGAAGGTAAATACCCCGTCGACGCCGATAACACCACTTCCGGAGCCCGTTGAATAACGAAGACCGATGAATGGACCGTCAACAAAAACGCCCGATCTAAGATTATGAGCCACCGCTCCATCATGCTGCCCAGCAGACATCACTTGGTTGAACCTCCCTGCTCGTGCCGGCTTCGATCCGGCGAAAATGAAGTCGAGCGGTGCGACGCTCTATTTCACAGAAGACTACGAAGACGCGTGAGTGTGCGGCCTGGATCGAAAGCAGACGCTCGCGAGGACTCGCCTGCCTCAACCATCACCACATCAAGAGCGCGACTGGAATGACCTCCTTGCTTCGGTCGGCGAAACCGTATCGCGTGTGCCACCAGATGAGGCTTCAGGACTCACGCCGCTCTCGGGCTCGAGGCGAGGTGGCCGCACACCTGCTCGCGGTATGGCCAACTTGCCTCCACCGGGTGATGATTGGTAAGACGCTCTGGATCGTCAAGCTTCCGTGATCACCGGGTCTACCGGGGAGCACAGCCGGCGACCGGCGGTGACCACGACCTCGAACGTTGCCCAGTCACCTGACTCCGGCCGGGCAGCCGACGGCCGGATCGGCAACGGCGGTCCAGCTCGGCGAGGACACCTCATGTGGGTCGCAGACGACCTGCCGGGGACCCCAGACGACCGCGTCACCTCCACACCGACGAAAGGTTGACCATGTCCAGCAGCCCGTCCAGTGATGACGTCAGATCCTACCTGTTCGAGCGCAACAACTGGGGACGATGGGGTGAGCACGACGAACGGGGGGCGATCAACCTCATCACACCAGAGAAACGGCTCTCGGCCTTGGCGTCAGTGCGCACAGGCGAGACCTTGAGCTTGAGTCGACCTATATCTACACGAGCCTCGGGCAACAATCCGCAGCCTGCTTTGCACTACGTGAAGACCTGGCATGGCAGCGGCGATGAAGTCTCCCCGCGATCAGCCACGGCAGAGTCGGGCGGATTTGCAGCCGATTTTTACGGGGTGTTCTATCACGGTTGCAGCACGACCCATCTCGACGCGCTTTCCCACGTCTGGGATGAACAAGGGCTGTACAACAACCGGGATCCCGCCGATCACATCACCTCGGACGGCGTGACCTTCGGCGGCGTCCAGCACTGGTCCTCAGATATTGTGACCCGTGCCGTTCTGCTGGACATTCCCCGCTACCGTGGCGTCGATTATGTATCTGTGGACTCCCCGGTCCACGGGTGGGAACTCGAAGGCGCGGCAAGACAGCAAGGCGTCGCTCTGACCCCCGGCGACGCCGTCTGCGTATACATGGGACGCGAGAAGTGGCAGGCAGACAATCCGGACACTTTGTATGGAGATCACGCCGCCGGCGAGAGACCTGGGATGCATGCCTCTTGCCTGCCGTTTCTCCGCGATAACGACGTCAGCGTTCTCGGTTGGGACATGCTAGACGCCAAACCATGGGCCTACGACGTGGCCTTTACCGTCCATGGGAGCATCTGGGCTTACGGATTGGCGCTCGTCGACAACATGGTGCTCGAGCCGCTCGCCGAGGCGTGTGCCGCTCGTCGAGCCCACGACTTCATGCTGCTTGTCGCTCCGCTGGTGGTGCCAGGGGGAACAGGTTCCCCGGTGAACCCCATCGCCCTGCTGTGAAGCAATGAGCCTTTGCCAACCTGATCATGCACCGGCGATCATGAGGGTTTGATCTGCGGCGATGAGCTTGTCCGCGGTGTTCGAGCTGGACCGGATCTTCCGCAGGACCCGCCGGTTCTTGAGTTCGGCAATGGCCCGCTCGCCCGGACCGCGGCGGCGCGCGTGTGCGGTGTTGGCCTCTCGCTGGTTGCGCGAGAGCTTCTTGAACTTCCCGGTCTCGGGGTCCTTGCGCCGACGCCGCTGCGGGACCGCCACGGTCGGGCCTTCGCCTTCGTAGGCGGTGTCGGCCGCAGCAGCGATGTCGTGCTCGGTCAGCGCGTCGATGATTGCATGGTCGCGGGCGGCACCCATGTCGTGCCGCGCTCCGGGAAGCGGTGGAGAGATCCACACCAGCCCGCCGACCGGGTCGGCGATGACCTGCGCGTTCAGCCCGTGGGCCCTGTGCTTGCCCGAGTAGAACGCGCGGTCGTACCCGGACGCCATACCGACCCGGTCGATGCGCAGCAGGGTGCCGTCGAGGATCACGAACGCCTTCCGTTTCGCGACCTCGATCGCCTGCTCCAGCGTGGGCGCCTTCGCTGCGAGCAGGTCGAGACCTTCGCGGATGTAGCGGTACACCGTGGAGGTGCCGACCCTGAACCCGCAGGCCAGCTCGGCGTAGGTGTCGTTCTTGCGCAGGTGCGCGACCACGAGCAGGGCTTGGCGGCCTGCGGGGAGATTGCGCCACCGGGTCCCGCGCCCGTACGGCGGCCGCGCTAGTGTCCTGAGTCAGTGATTCATTTGCAGTAGTGGGCGACGCTGTCGAGGATCTCGTCGGCGGTCTTGGTCCAGACGTAGGGCTTGGGATCGTCGTTCCAGGCTTGATCCAGGTCTTGATCCAGGCCTTGACATCGGCGTTGAGGGCTCGGACCGAGCGGTGCGTGGAGCGCTGCAGCTTCTTGGTGGTCAGCTCGGCGAACCAGCGCTCGACGAGGTTGAGCCAGGAGCTGCTGGTCAGGGTGGAGTGCAGGACGAAGCGCGGGTGCGCGGCCAGCCAGGTGCGGATCGCCGGGGTCCTGTGGGTGGAGGCGTTGTCCAGCACCACGTGCACGTCGAGCTCGGCGGGGACCTCGCGGTCGAGGGTGCGCAGGAACTTCCCGAACTCGATCGCGCGGTGGCGGGAGTGCTGGGAGCCGATGACCTTGCCGGTGGTGATGTCGAGGGCGGCGTAGAGGCTGGAGGTGCCGTTGCGGACGTAGTCGTGACTGGCCCGCTGCGGGCTTCCGGGCATCATCGGGAACACCGGCTGGGTGCGGTCGAGCGCTTGGATCTGGGTCTTCTCGTCCACGCACAGCACCAGCGCCTTCTCCGGCGGGTCGAGGTAGAGCCCGACGACGTCGCGGACCTTGTCCACGAACAGCGGGTCCTTGGGCAGTTTCCAGGTGTCGGACTTGTGTGGGGCCAGCCCGAACGCCCGCCACACCCGCGACACCGTGGTCTGCGACATGCCCTGGCGGGCGGCCATTGACCGGGTCGACCAGTGCGTCGCGTCCGTCGGGGTGCTCTCGAGGGTGTCGGTGACCAGGCGCGCGACCTGCTCGTCGGTCACGGTGCGAGGCCGGCCCGGGCGGGGATCGTCGACCAGCCCGTCGAGCCGGCGGGCCGCGAACCGCGACCGCCACGTCGTCACCGTCGGCCGAGACACCCCGAGCCGGGCCGCGATCTCGGTGTTCGATCCACCCCTCAGCGGCGGCGAGCACGATCTTGCTCCGAATCGCCAGCCCAGCAGCGCTGGTCCGACGACGAGCCCACGACTCCAACCGGGCGCGCTCGTCGTCAGACAGCTCAATCAGTGCCGGCTTCGGGCCTCGCGTCGCCATACCGCAGCCTGACAACCGACAACGATTTAACGACTCAGGACACTAGGGTCGGCGAGCAGGTTGAGCCCGCGGCTGGACATGGTCATCTCGGACGGGTAGGACAGCACCTTCAAGCTCCTGGTTGGACGGTCTGGTCTCAGCAACCGCTCGTCTACCAGGAGCTTCACCAATTCGCGGCTACGCCAAGCCGCATACGCGCTGACCTGCCCGTCCAGCAGGTTGGCAAAGGTTCACTGGGCCGCGATGGGCCATAAGCTGGTCGGCCGCCTGCTCGGCCGGCTCATGGAGTCCTCCGTCGCCGGCTCACCAATGAGCTCCAACAGATCCAACCCGTTCGTTCGGAACCGACATATTATCACCGAACCGTGACCAGGTTCGGGCCCGCCTCGTGACTGAGCGCTTAGTCAGCCGCATATGTTCGCTTGGCGAACCGCCACTCACCGTCGACCTTCTCAAGGCGACAATGATATGAGCCGGAACTCACCTCGGTCCGAGGGCCGGAGGAGTCAGATCGGACCGTCACCCGCAAATACGCTCGCAGGTAAGCCGTCTTTTCGTCACCGTCGACCAGGACGTCGGTCAATACATGACGGATGTGATCGGGTCGCTCGCCGACAGATCGAGCGAATTCTGCCAATCTGGCCCTCCCCTTAATGATGATGTCCCCGGTGTCGAGTTCGCCGTCCGACAGGAAGAGCGCGGCGAAAGCATCGCCGTCCCCCGCATCGAGCGCATGATTGTATCGTGCAGCAATCTGTTGAACGGCGACAATGTCATGAGTATGCAGGGGCATTTCCCACCTCATTGCTCGGTGCAGTCGACCCGGTGCGCACGTCGCACCACCAATCTTTCCCAGAACGAGGGCCATCATAAGCATGATGCGACCCATCCAGCAGCGACGGAACCGGTAGAAGGGCGGCCTGCGTCGGGAGAGGGGCACGGTGGTCGGGCGGACCGTTCGGCCCAGCACGTGGTTCCAGTAGCCGCGCCGATGCCATGCGGATGACCGTCACCCTGTGAGCGCGCCCGCGGCACCCAGCATGCCGTGAATCTAGCACCCGTCGGCAATCCATACCGTAAGATCCTCGATAAGAGACCGCCCAGGCTCGGGCGGCCCGGCGACGCGATGTCGCTTCGGCTTCGATTGAACGAACACCCTTATGGCAGACGAGGAACAGGCGAAGATGGCTGAGACGACGGTCCACGGAGCGAGGTCTGAGCGTACCCGCAGCGGTGACGTCCGCTTGCTCCGCGACCTGGTGCTGGACACCGACTCATGGACGTCGTGGGACGTGCCCATCGCTCGGCCGGAACAGAACGACCTCTACGCGCGAGAGTTGATCGCCGCAGCCGAGCACTCTGGCCAGGACGAGGCGATCATCACGGGCGAGGGTCGACTGCGAGGGCGACGAGTTGCCGTCGTAGCTGGGCAGTTCGGCTTCCTTGCCGGGTCGATCGGTGTCGCCGCGGCGGAGAGGCTGATCGCCGCGGTCGAGCGAGCGACGGAGGAGGGCCTTCCGCTGCTTGCCGCCCCGGTCTCCGGTGGCACAAGGATGCAGGAGGGAACAGTGGCGTTCCTGCAGATGATCGGGATAACCGCAGCGATCGCCCGGCACAAGCAGGCCGGCCTCCCCTACCTGGTCTACCTACGCGACCCGACGTTCGGCGGAGTGTTGGCCTCATGGGGGTCGACGGGCCATGTGACCATTGCCGAGCCGGGCGCGTCGATCGGCTTCCTGGGGCCACGTGTCTACCAGACGCTGTACGGGGAGCCCTTCCCCGAGGGAGTGCAGACCGCTGAGCATTTGGCCGAGTACGGTCTGATCGACGCCGTTGTCAAGCACGAGGACATCGCCGAGGTCGCCGACCGGGCCCTGCGGGTACTGGCCGCACGGCAGACATGGCACCTCGACGTGGCGGACGCATCACGACCGGCGATCGAGGACGGTACCGCCGACGACGATCCCGAGGACGGTCGCACGGCCTGGGAGATAGTGGTCGCATCGAGACGATCCGATCGGCCCGGGGTCCGGCAGCTGCTGCGCACCGCGGCCACGGATGTGGTCGGGCTGTCGGGGACCGGTGCAGGCGAGCGCGATCCCGGGCTGCTGTTGGCGCTGGCTCGCTTCGGCGGCGCCCCGTGCGTCGTGCTCGGCCAGGACCGACGAGGTCAGTCCCTCTTTGCCCCGCTGGGCCCCGGTGCGCTGAGAGAGGCCCGCCGAGGGATGCGTCTCGCTCAGGAGCTGCGGCTGCCTCTCGTGACACTCATCGATACGCCTGGCGCGGCGCTGTCACGGGAGGCCGAGGAGGGTGGGCTGGCCGCGGAGATCGCCCGCTGCCTCCAAGACATGGTGATGTTGGAGGCGCCGACCCTGGCGGTGCTGCTCGGGCAAGGCACCGGTGGTGGGGCGCTGGCGCTGGTGCCCGGGGACCGTGTGCTGGCCGCCGCCAACGGATGGCTCGGCCCCCTGCCGCCCGAGGGAGCGTCCGCAATCGTGCACCGCACCGTCGACCGCGCCGGGGAGCTGGCCGAGCAGCAAGGAGTCAGGGCGACGGACCTCTGGCGGGCCGGAATCGTCGACCGCGTGGTACCCGAGTATCCCGACGCCGCCGACGAACCCGCGGAGTTCTGCCTAAGGCTGGGACGCGTACTCGGTGAGGAGTTGGCTGGCCTGCTTGGCCGGGAGGATCGCGAGCGCGTCCGCAGCCGCCTGCACCGCTACCGTCGTCTTGGCAGATAGGGGTCTGCCCAGGGTCTGGTTGAGCCGTGTCGGGTGGGTGTTCAGGCCGCGTGGGCGGCCGAGGTGAGTATCTCGGACTCGACTGGGGTGAGCCTGCCGAGGCTGTCCTGGCGTCTTCGGCGGTGGTGGGTGCGCTCGATCCAGGTCATCATCGTGAGCCGGAGCTCGGCCCTGGTCGACCAGCGGCGCCGATTGAGCACGTTCTTCTGCAGCAGGCTGAGGAAGGACTCCATGGCGGCGTTGTCTGTCTGCGCACGTTCCGACCCGTCCCATCGACCCGCGTAGCTGCGCCTCGCGGAGAACGCTCTGGTAGGCATGCGATCGGAACTGGCTGCGCGGTCGGAGTGCA
>NZ_FNBE01000027.1 GCF_900102195.1 Pseudonocardia oroxyli | reverse complement strand
GGCCCGGGCGGCCCCGCCGACGCCCCGACCGGGTGTTGGCGGACAAGGCCTACTCCCACCCCTCGACCCGGGCGGCGCTGCGGCAGCGCAGGATCGCTTTCACCAGCCCGGAACGGGTCGATCAGATCAACCATCGTCTGCGCAAAGGCTCCCGCGGTGGGCGCCCACCAGGGTTCGACCCCGAGCTCTACGCCGACCGCAACGTGGTCGAGCGCTGTTTCAACCGGCTCAAGCAGTTCCGGGCGCTGGCCACCCGCTACGCGAAGCGGGTGGCCTACTACCGCTCGGAGATCACCATCGCCGCCATCATGTTGTGGCTGCGTGCCGACCTACAGGACAAGCCCTAGTGCCGCTCACGAGTCAGCCGAGGGTCAGAAGTGCGTCCCCGGCGGTGTCGAGGACGTGGATCCGGTCACCTGTGGCGGCGATCTCGGTGGGGGCGCCGCCGACGTTCACCGCGCCGATGACCTGCATCGACACCGCGTCCAGGACGTGCACGACGCCGTGGTCGGTGTCGGCGACGTAGAGGCGGGTGCCGTCGGGGGAGACCGCGAGGCCGGCCAGTCCGGTCTGCAGGGCCGTCGGCCGGGCCCCGGTCGTCGCCGCGTCCAGGTCCACCGCCGTGACCGAGCCGGAGAGGCCGGAACTGACGTAGAGACGGCTCCCGTCGGGGGAGAAGGCGGTGTGGGTCGAGCCCTCGCCCGCGGTGATCGCGCCGGTGGCCCGGCCGGAGCGGGTGTCCAGCAGCGAGACCACGGAGGCGCCGTCGGCGAAGGCGAGGGTGTCCCCGCCCGGGGACAGCGACAGGGTGGCGTTGCCCTGACCGAGCGGGTACGGGCCGCCGATCACCGCGTCCCTGGTGGTGTCCACGGTGACGACCGAGCTCAGGCCGCCCGGCCCCAGCTGGACGACGTGGGCGAGGCCGGTCCGCCGTTCGAGGACCATGTTCGTGGGCACGCGGTCGATCGGGGCGCCCGCGATCACCTTGCCCTCGCGTTCGATGAGGTCCAGGCCGCAGACGCCGCCGCCGGGGGCGCAGCGGGGCACCCACATCTGCCCGAGGTCGTCCACACCGACGCCCCCGCCCGCTTCGGAGACCGTGTACGGCGGGCTCGCCGTCCCGCTGGGCAGGTCGACGATCACGAGCTGGTCGGTGTAGCGCTGCGGCACGGTGACCACGTACGCCTCGGTGCCGTCGACGACGAGCGAGCGCGGGTCGCCGCCGAGCGCCACGCGCGACAGCAGCCGCGGCAGGGTCGGCTCCGGGGCGGCGGTGGGAGGCCCGATCGTGGGGACGGCGATCGGCTCCGCACCGCCTGTCGAGCCCCAGGGCCGGGCCACGAGCAGGGTCGTGACCAGGCCCGCGACCAGGAGCAGGGCGAGTCCGGCGAACCAGGGGAGTCGGGAGCGGCGGGGCCGGGTGGCGACCGGCGGGTTCGAGCCGCCGTCGGGGAAGACGCCGGGGAAGCCCGGGGGCCCCGACCCGCCGCCCCACGGCGGTCCCGGCGGGCGCACTCCGGCGAGCGGGACGACCGTGTCCGGTCCGCCGCGGAGAGTCCGGTCCGGTCGCCGCAGCCCCACCTCGGTGTGCGGGACGTGCCCCCGCAGCGCCTGCGCCGCGAGCCGGGCGAACGCCCCGGCCGACGGCGGGCGGTCCGCCGGGTCCTTCGCCATCCCGGCTGCGACCACGGCGTCGAACGGGCGCAGCCGCGGGTCCGCCGCGCTCGGCCGCGGGACGGGGGCGTGGACGTGGGCGGCGAGGACCGCCGCCGCCGTGGTGGCGGTGTAGGGCCGCTCGCCGGTGAGGCACTCGTGCAGGACACAGGCGAGGGAGTAGACGTCCGAGCGGTGATCCTCACCGGCGCCCAGGATGCGTTCCGGGGCGAGGTACCCCGCCGTGCCCACCACGCCGTTCGCCGTGGTCAAGACGGTGTCCGAGGCCAGTGACCGGACGATGCCGAAGTCCACGAGGTACACGAAGTCGCCCTCGGTGAGCAGCGCGTTCGAGGGCTTGACGTCCCGGTGCACGAGCCCGGCGGCGTGCGCCGCGTCGAGGGCGGCGGCGAGCTGTTCCACGACCCGGACGGCGGCCGCGGGCGCCAGGGGGCCGTGGCGCAGCCGGGCCGCGAGGTCCTCGCCCTGCACGAACCGCATGTCCAGGAACAGCCGGCCGTCGATCTCGCCGTAGTCGTGGATGGGGATCACGGTGGGGGCGTGGAGCCGCGCGGCGAGCTCGCACTCGCGGCGGAAGCGGGCCTCGAACTCGGCGTTGCCGGACTGCTCGGGGCCGAGCCGCTTCAGCGCGACGACGCGCTTGCGGCGGGTGTCGTAGGCGCGCCAGACCTCGCCCATGCCGCCGCGTCCGACCAGCTCGTCCAGCCGGTACGGCCCGAAGTCCTCCGTCACCCGATGTCCCTTTCGTGCCGTTCGGCGACGCTAGCGGATCACGGCGGACCCGGGATCGGTAGAGCTACGGTGAAGCCGTGACGAACCCGTTCCTCGTGCCGAGCGTGCTCCCGTACGGCCTCCCCGACTTCGCCGCGATCCGCGACGAGCACTACCTGCCGGCGTTCGAGGCGGGGATGGCCGAGCAGCGGGCCGAGATCGAGGCGATCGTCGCGGCGGGTGAGCACACCTTCGCGAACACGATCGAGGCGCTCGAGCGCTCCGGGCGGATCCTCGACCGGGTGTCGCGGGTCTTCTTCACCCGCGCGGGCGCGGACACCACGCCGCGGATCGAGGAGGTGCGGTCGGTCGTCGCGCCGTTGCTGGCCGCGCACGCGGACGACATCTCGCTGGACCCGCGGCTGTTCGCGCGGATCCGTGCGGTGCAGGACGAGGCGCTCGACCCCGAGTCGGCGCGGCTGGCGCAGCGCTACCTCACCGACGCCGTCCGGGCGGGCGCCGAGCTCGGCGACGCGGAGAAGGAGCGGCTCAAGGCGCTGAACGCCCAGCTGTCCCGCCTCTCGACCACGTTCTCGGCCCGGCTGCTCGCGGGCGCGAACGCGGCGGCGGTGCACGTCCACGACGTGGCGAAGCTCGACGGGATGTCGCCCGGCGCGATCTCCGCCGCGGCGGCCGCGGCGACCTCCCGCGGGCACGAGGGCGGGTTCCTGCTGACCCTGGTGCTCCCGACCGGGCAGCCCGTCCTGGAGTCGCTCACCGACCGCGAGCTGCGACGACAGGTGTTCGAGGCCTCGATCCACCGCGGCCTGGGTGGGGAGCACGACACGCGAGACGTCGTCCTCGAGATCACCGCCCTGCGCGCCGAGCGGGCCCGGCTGCTCGGCTACCCGACCCACGCCGACTACGTCATCGAGGACGCGACGGCGGGCACGGTGGGCGCCGTCGCCTCGATGCTGGCCGATCTCGCCCCGCCCGCGATGCGCAACGCCGACTCCGAGGCGAACGAGATCGGCGCGCTCGAGCCGTGGGACTGGACGTTCGCCGCGGAGCAGGTCCGCCGCGAGCGCTTCGAGGTCGACGCCGCCCTGCTGCGGCCCTACCTGGAGCTGGAGTCGGTGCTGCAGCACGGGGTGTTCCACGCGGCCGAGCAGCTCTACGGCATCCAGCTGCACCCGCGCCACGATCTCGTCGGCTACCACCCGGACGTCCGCTTCTGGGAGGTGTTCGACGTCGACGGCACGCCGCTGGGCCTGTTCGGCGGCGACTACTACGCGCGCGAGTCCAAGCGCGGCGGGGCGTGGATGAACGCGCTGGTGGGGCAGTCGTTCCTGCTCGACGAGAAGCCCGTCGTGATGAACACGCTCAACATCACCAAGCCCGCCGAGGGCGAGCCCACGCTGCTCACGATCGACGAGGTCCGCACCCTGTTCCACGAGTTCGGGCACGCGCTGCACGGGCTGTTCTCCGCCGTCCGCTACCCGACGTTCTCGGGCACGTCCGTGCCGCGGGACTTCGTCGAGTTCCCGTCGCAGGTCAACGAGATGTGGCTGGCGAGCCCGGAGATCCTGGCCCGGTACGCGCGCCACCATCTCACCGGGGAGCCCCTCCCGGCCGAGCTGCTGGAGAAGCTGCTGGCCAGCCGCACGTTCGGTGAGGGCTACCGGACGACCGAGTACCTGGCCGCGGCGCTGCTGGACCAGGCGTGGCACACGATCACGGTCGACGACACGGTGACGGACGTCGAGACCTTCGAGGCCGAGGCCCTGCGCAAGGCCGGGATCGCCCACCCGCTGATCCCGCCGCGCTACCGCAGCACCTACTTCAACCACGTCTTCGCGGGCGGCTACTCGGCGGGCTACTACTCCTACGTCTGGTCCGAGGTGCTGGACGCCGACACCGTGGCCTGGTTCGCCGAGAACGGCGGCCTGCGCCGCGAGAACGGCGACCACTTCCGCCGCACCCTGCTCTCCCGCGGCGGTGCGGTCGACGCCATGGACGCCTACCGCGCCTTCCGCGGCCGCGACCCGCAGATCCGCAACCTCCTCGAACGCCGCAACCTCACCTGATCCGCGCCTCCGGCGCCCGTGAGTGGTAAGTGGTGCCAGAGCACCACTTACCACTCACGAGCGCCGCAGGCGCAGGGCGTCGAGGAGGGGTTCCGGGTCGGGGGTGTGCTCCGGGGCCTGCAGGACGACCGTGTCGGCGCCCGCCTCGGCGTACCGCTCGACGGCCGCGCGGGCGTCGGCCGGGGTGGTCTCCACGAACACGACCACCCGGGTCGCGCCTTCCAGACCCGCCGCCGCACGGGCCGCGTCCGCCGTGTTCCGGGCGGCGCGCACGGCGTCCGGGGTGGCGACGGCGTCGAGCAGCACGCCGTCCGCGACCTCGCCCGCGAGCGCGACCGTCCGGGGGCCGCGGGCGCCGATCAGCAGCGGGGGGACCTCGGGGACCGGGTCGTCGAGCGCGACGTCGGTGAGCCGCACGTACCGGCCCTCGACGGTCAGGCGCTCGCCGTCGAGGAGGCCGCGGACGGCGTCGGTGTACTCGCGCAGCAGCGTCATCGGCGACTCGACCCGCGCCCCGACCTGCCCCATCCACTCCAGCACGCCGTGCCCCAGAGCGGGCACGACGCGGCCGGGGAACAGGCGGGCGAGCGTGGCGATCTCCATGGTCGCGGCCGCGGCGTTGCGCAGCGGCACGGGCAGCAGCCCCACCCCGACGGTCAGCCGGTCGGTCCAGGCCAGGGCGGCGGTGGCGGCCGGGACCGCGCTGTCGAGGAAGCAGTCCTCCCACAGCCACAGCTCGTCGATCCCCGCCTGGTCCGCGGCCTCCGCCACCGCCCGCAGCCGCCCGATCGGCGACTGCGGGCGGAACACCACACCGGTCCTCGTCACGGGACCCACCTCACCGGATCAGGCCGCCGGGCGCACCTCAGATCCGGCCTGCGAAGGCGCGCAGGGTCTCCACGACGTCGTCGAGCGGCTGGATCGCGACCCGGTTCGCCCCGGCCGCGAGGTGCTCGCGCAGCTGGGCGGCGACCGTGTCGACGTCCCCGCGCAGCACGAGGGCGTCGACGACCCGGTCGCTGCCGGGCAGCGCGAGCTCCTCGTCGGTGAAGCCGAGTCGACGCAGGTTGGCGACGTAGTTCGACAGCCGCAGGTACCGCTGGACCATCGTCCGCGCGGACTCCGCGGAGTTGGCGACCTTGTGCTCGGCCACCAGCAGCGCGTCCGGGCCGAGGATCTCCCGGGCGGTCCGGGTGTGTTCGGGGGTGGTCAGGTAGGGCAGTGCGCCCGCGGAGCGGTCGCGGGCGAGCTCCAGCACGCGGGGTCCGAGCGCGGCGAGCGCGCGGCGCTCCTTCGGCACCCCGGCCTCGTCCAGCGCGTCGAGGTAGTCGACGAGGGCCTGGTAGGGCTTGCGGTAGTCCGCCGTGGCCTCCTTGTGGCCCGCCCCGATACCCAGGATGAACCGCCCCGGGAACGCGCTCTCCAGGCGGTGGAACGACTCCGCGGTCTGCTTCGGGTCGGCCGTCCAGATGTTGACGATGCTGGTGCCGACCGTCAGCCGCTCCGTGGCGGCCAGCAGCGGGTCCACGGCGAGCTCGGCGGCGGGTGACCCGCCGAGCCAGACCGCTTCGTACCCGAGTTTCTCGATCTCCTCCGCGAGCTCGGGGGTGACCGCGGGCTGTCCGAGCCAAACGTCCGTCATGGTCAGGTCAGCGACTCCTCGCCGCGGGCTATTCCGGTGAGGAGCCACCCGAGGCTCGTCGCGAACACGGCGCGGGGCTCGTCGAAGGACGCGAACCCGATGGCGTGGACGATCAGCGTGATCCGCGCGCCGGGGATCGCGGCCGGATCGACCCCCGCCCGCGCCAGCAGGGCGTCCATGTGCGCGCCGAGCGCCTGGGCGTTCGGCCCGCGCGCACCGCGTCGGGCCAGGTAGAGGGGCACGAGGTCGGGCGCGGCCAGCAGCACGTCGTAGGTCGACGTCATCATCCGCGCGACGGCGGCGAGCGGGTCCGCGGCGTCGACCGGCGGGTTCTCGACCGCGCCGAGATGCTCGTCGAGGAGGGCGTCGACCAGCTCGTCCTTGCCGGGGACGTGGCTGTAGAGGGCGTTGGGGGCGACGTCGAGGCTGCGGGCCAGCGCGCGCATCGTCAGGCCCCGCAGCCCCGCTTCCGCGAGCAGCTCGCGCGCCGCGCCCAGCACTGCCTCGCGGGTGAGCCCGGCCCGTTCCCCTGGTCCTCGCACTTGTCGAACTGTACACTGTCCAGTTATATTGTACGCTGTACAGTTCAGCTCTCGGAGGTTCACCATGCACACCGCCGCCGGCATCGAGTACCTCGCCGTCCCACCCGCTGGGGACCCGGCCACCGCGCCGGTCGTGATCGCGTGGCACCTGCTCAGCCCACCGTCCACGCCGCGGTCCTTCGCCGACGCCGTCCCGCTCGCGGGGCTCGACGCCTGGCGGATCTATCCCGCGCTGCCGCTGCCGGAGGGCGACGTGAGGCAGCTGGGTTACGCGGACGCGGTGCGGAACCTCCAGTACCCCATCCCGCACGCCGCGGCGCTCGCGTTCCCGGCGATGCTCGACGAGCTGCGCGAGCGGCTGGGCTTCGGGGACGTCCCGGTCGGGCTGGTCGGAGGGTCCGCGGGAGCGGCTGCGATGTTGTCGGCGCTGGTCGGCGGCGCGGACGTCGCGGCCGCGGTCGCGATCAGCCCGGTCGTGCAGCTCAAGGCGGCCACGGACGCGACCGGGCGGGTGTTCGGCGTCGAGTACCCGTGGGACGCGGAGACCCTCGCGATGGCCGCCGAGCTGGACTTCGTGGCGCGGGCCGCGGAGATCACCGCGCCGCTGCGGCTCATCGTCGGCGACCAGGACGACGCCGAGGGGTTCCGGCGGCCGGCCGAGGCTCTGCACGCGGCGCTGCCCGGCTCCGACCTGGTGATCGTCGAGGGGATGGGACACGCGCTCGCGGACGCGCAGCTCGTCCCCGTGCCCCACGCCGCGCAGGTGGACGCGCTCGCGGTCGACTGGCTGCGCACACACCTGACGTGAGCCGGAATCCCGCGGCCGGTCCCACCGGTTGAACCCCGACGTGCGGGTGTCGCTGCTGGATCGGACGCGGACCCGGGTCGGCGAGCCCGACTCGGCGGCGGTGCGCGGCACCGTCGAACGGGCCCGACGCGCCGAGGAGCTGGGCTTCCACCGCTTCTGGGTCGCCGAGCACCACGCCGTGCCGGGGATCGGGTCGGGCGCGCCGACGGTCCTGATGGCCGCGGTGGCCGCCGCGACGAGTCGCATCCGCGTCGGCGCCGGCGGCGTGATGCTGCCGAACCATCGACCGCTCGTGGTGGCGGAGCAGGTGGGCGTGCTCGCGGCGCTGCATCCCGGGCGGATCGACCTCGGCGTCGGGCGGTCGCTGGGGTTCACCCCGCCCGTGCGGCGTGCCCTGCAGGCCCGGGACTCCTTCCCCGAGGACCTCGAGGAGCTGCGCGCCTACCTCGACGGCACCGCGCCGATCACCGCCCGCCCCCGGCTGGACGAGCCCGTCCCCCTGTTCGTGCTGGCCACCGGCAAGGGGCTCGCGATCGCCGGTGATCTCGGGCTGCCGGTCGTGGTGGGCGGTCCGGTGCTCGACGACGCCGGCGCCCTGGCCGACTACCGCGCCCGCGGCGGACCGTCGGTGATCGTCTCGGTGGACGTGCTGGTCGGCGATCCCGTCCTGGCGCTCCCCGAGGCCTGGGCGCTGGCCGCCGCCCGCACCACCGGCGAGTTCCCGCCGCTCGAACCCCCGGACCCGGACCGCCCGCTGACCGACCGGCAACGCACGACCGTCGAGAACGCGCTGGCCAGGACCATCGTGGGCGAGGCCGACTCGGTGCGGGCGCAGCTGGCCGACCTGGTCGCCCGGACCGGCGCCGACGAGCTCCTCCTGACCTCGTCGACCTGGGACCGCGCGGCCCTGGCCCGCTCCGACGCCGCCCTGTCCACGCTCCTGCGCTGAGGCCGTCGCGAACGGGCGACTCGCGTGTGTGAAGTGGGGGACGGCTCAGGGGGTGCGTGTGCGTCGGCGGTGCAGGAGGAGCATCGCGCCGCCCGCGAGGAGGCCCCAGAAGGCCGAGCCGATCCCCAGGAACGACACGCCCGCCGCGGTGACCACGAACGTCACGATCGCCGCCTCCCGGCCCTCGGGCTCGGCGACCGCCGAGGTGACCGCGCCCGCCAGCGCGCCGAGCAGCGCGAGCCCGGCCACCGCCTCGACGAGGATCGGCGGGGAGAGCAGCAACAGCGCCGTCGCGAGGCCTGCGCCGAGGCCCAGCACCGCGAGGCCGACCCCGGCGGTGACCGAGGCGATCCACCGGCGGTCGGGGTCCGGGTCGGCGTCGGGACCCGCGGCGAGGGCGGCGCTGATGGCGGCGAGGTTCACCGCGTGCCCGCCGAACGGGGCGACGGCGAGCGTGGCCGCACCGGTGGCGACCAGGATGCCGCGCAGCCTCGGCCGGAACCCGTACTGCGCCATCACGGCCATGCCCGGGACGTTCTGCGAGGCCATCGTGACCAGGAACAACGGGAGGCCGATCCCGATCAGCGCGGCGGGCTCGAAGGTCGGCGTGGTCCAGACGAAGGCGGGTGCCAGGTCGACCCCGCCCAGCCCGGGCCCGGTCACCGCGATGGCGACGATCGCCACCACCAGGGCCGCGGGCACCGCCCACGGTCGCGCGAACCGTGCCGTCACCGCCCAGACGACGATCACCGGCGCGGCCAGCAGCGGGACCTCGTGCAGCGCCTGGACCGGTGCCAGGCACAGCTGCAGCAGCACCCCGGCGAGCATGGCGCCCGCGATGGGCCCGGGGATGGCCGCGATCAGCCGCCCGAGCGGCCGCACGAGCCCCGCGATCACGATCAGCGCCCCGCAGAGCAGGAACGCCCCCTCCGCGGCGGCGAACCCGCCGTCGGGCACGCCGGAGGAGATCAGCAGGGCCGCGCCGGGCGTGGACCAGGCGATGCTGATCGGCATCCGGGTCCGCAGGCCGAGCACCACGGCGACGATCCCGGAGCCCACGGCCACCGCCAGCAGGCCGGACGCCGCCTGGCCCTCGTCCGCCCCCGCGGCGCGCAGCCCCGTCAGCACCACCGTGAACGACCCGCCGAACCCGACGATCGCCGTGACGACCCCCGCCAGCACCGGCCGAGCGATCCCGCGCACACGTCCTCCCGCACCCACCGGCCATCGTTCCGTTTACGGAACGATGGCAGGATAGCCCACGTGGAGGCCCTTCCGGACGGTGCGGCGCACGTCGGCCCGCGGGTGCGGGCGCTGCGCACCGAGCGGGGCCTGTCGCTCTCGGAGCTGGCGCGGCGCGCGGGCGTCGGCAAGGCCACGCTCTCCGGGCTCGAGGCCGGCACCCGCAACCCCACGCTGGACACCCTGCACTCGGTCGCGGCCGCCCTCGGTGTGGCGCTGACCGCGCTGGTCGAGGGCCCGCGGATCCACGGCGCGGCCGTGCGGATGGACCTGCTCCGGGTGTTCGAGGAGGGGGCCGCCACCTACGAGCTCTACCGCATGCGGATCCCGGCGGGCACGGCGCAGACCTCGCCGCCGCACCATCCCGGCGTCACCGAGCACGCGACGGTGTTCGCGGGGGAGCTCCGGGCCGGCCCGCTCCACGATCCCGCGTCGGCGGGCCCGGGCGGGTATCTGGAGTGGGCGGCGGACGCTCCCCACGGGTACGCGGCGGTCGGGGAGCAGGACGTGCACGCGTCGTTGCTCATCCGATACCCGCGGTGACCGTGTCGACGCGTTGGGCCACGGATCGATCACCCTGCGGTGAAAGTGGGCCGTTCGGCGTAGCAGATTGCTAACGCCGCAGGTCAAGTGATCGACAGTCCGGGTGACAGCGCACCCCGCCGATCGGACCGCCGATGACACTTCAACAGAGCTGGACTTTCGACGCCGAGACGGACCCGTTCGCCCGTGTCCGTGAGCGGCGGGCCCTCACCAACGCGCCCCGCCGCACCTGGCCGTCCGGCCCCACCACCTGGGCGGAGTCGGCCGCCCGCACGCGGACCAGGCACCGCCGCGCGCGGCTGAGCCGGTGGCTGACGGTCCTGGTGCTGCTCGCCACCCTCGCCGCCGCGGCCGTGATCTGGCAGCTCGCGGACGGCACCCCGCTGGTCCTGCTCCGCGAGGCCCGCGACCAGGTCGGGCCCGCGATCGAGTCGCTCCGCAGGCTGATCCGGTCGTGAGTGGCGATGGTCGCCAGAGCGACCATCGCCACTCACGGGGTGCTCAGGTCCCGTAGATGCGCATCCAGTCGACCTGCATCTCGGCGTTGCCCGCGGGGCCGTCGCCGGGGAAGTAGTCCAGCTGGATGGTCGGGGCCATCTTGCCCGGCGGCAGGGTGTTGCCGTCGGTGCTGCGGAACCACTCCACGCCGTCGATGTAGCCGACGATCCCGTTGTTCGTCCACTCCACCGCGTAGTTGTGCCACTGCGTGATGTCGAGGTTGCGGGTCTGGGACACCTGGTTGTTCGCGGCGCCGTAGTGCAGGAAGAACGACACGTCGTCCGCGGCGCTGTTGGTCTCCGCGAAGTCGACCTCACCGCCTCGCGGCCAGTCGACGTCCGTCGGCCACAGGATCAGCACCGGGTGGTAGGCCGAGGTGCCCTTCGGGAACTTGGCGCGCATCTCGTAGCGGCCGAAGCGCTGCGAGTCGTTGTACATCATGCCGCCGGAGTTGCCGTTCGCGTCGCCGCGGATGGTGAGCACACCACCGTTGACCGACACCGCGTCCGGGGTGCGGCGGCCGTTGCCGCCGTGGCCCGCTCCGTCGTAGACGCCCCACTTGCCCAGGCCGCCGTCGAACTCGTCGCCGCCGACCTGGCGCCAGCCCATCCGGCCGGCGGCGGTGCTGCCGTCGCCCGCCGGTACGGCGACCGCGGCGCGCCCGGCGTTGCGCCCCGGCTGGGGTGCCACGACGGGGGCGACGGGAGGGTTCGTGGTCGTCGTCGCCCGGTCCTTGGCCGTGCCGACGACCGCGGCGAGCCCGCCGGGTGCGGGGATCGGAGCGACCCCGGTCGACGACGTCTCCGGCGCGCCCTGCGCGAGGTCCGAGGACACCAGCGACGCGGAGAGGTCCGGGCCGTCCTCGGACACCGGCTGCAACAGCACGACGACCATGGTCGCGACCAGCACGGCCGCGGCACCGACGGTCAGCGGCGCGAGCCGCCGCAGCGTCGACCGCGGGGCCCGGCGGCGACCGCGCCGCGGGGGCTCGGGGGCCTCCCGCTCGATCACCGTGTCGGGTGTGTCCGTGTCGGGTGCGTCCGGGGCCTCAGCGGCGGCCGAGTGGCCGGCCACCAGGTCCGCGACCGCGATGACCGGCATGCCGGTCATGGGGCTCAGCGGGGGCGGGCCGTCGCCGTCGGGGTCCAGCTCGGGCAGCCCGTGCGGGCTGGTGTCACTGCCGAACTCCGCCAGCGGATCGGGGTCCGACAGCAGGGTGGAGTGGGTCAGCAGCGCGGGCTCACGTGGGGAGTCGTGGTCCGGCTGCAGGGTGGCGAGTGAGGAGGGGAGTGTCGACGTCGATTCCGCACGATCTTCGGCACGACGACGACGGCCCGTCCGCACAGTGGGGAGGCTGTGCTCTGCGGTGTAGCGTTCGACCAGCTCTCGGGGGTCGAGCCGATCCTCCGCAGCGGAGGGTTTCCGTCGCATGATGGTGAACCCTAAGTAGTCGCGGGTGTGGTCACGGCCGAACCTGAGAGGTCGGGTTGCGCCAGCGCGCCGACAGGTCGTCGAACGGCGCCCGAGCGGCCCGACGTCCTCGCTTCACGAGCGCAGGCTACTCCATTCGGGCTACCAGGGCTCTCAGGCAACGCCGTTCGTCGTCTCCGTTGGTGCCGCTCGAACCGTTGGCAGATTGTGATCGTGGGGGTTTCGGGCCACGCTGTCGGAGATGCTCCCCGCCGCTCCCCCGGGGGTCACCGTGTTCGTGCCGTCTCAGGCGACGGCCCGATCGTCCGTGCCCCCCTACGCCCCTGTCCTCGTGGCGCTGCCACCGACGGCCGCCTCGGCGTCCGTCGTGCGCTCCCTGCGTGCCGAAGGCATGCGGGCCGACCCCGCGGGCGACGGGATCGCCGTCCTCGACGCGATCCGTGCCGCGCCGCCCGCCCTCCTGGTGCTCGACGTCGATCTCCCCGGTCCCGAGCACGCCGCCGTCCTGGCCGCGGTGCACGCCGAGGCGCCCAGTGTCCCCGTCGTGGTGCTCACCCCCCGAGAGCGCCGCAACGCCGTGCTCGCCCAGCTGCGCAGCGACCGGGACGACTACGTGGTCCGGCCGTTCGCCGTCGACGAGCTGAGCGCCCGGATCCGGCTGCGGCTGCGGCTCACCGGGTCCGTCGGGCACGCGCTGATCCGCCGCGGCGAGCTGGTGGTGGACACCGAGCTCGGCGAGGTGAGCGTGGACGGCGTGCCGGTCTCGCTGTCCCCGACCGAGTTCGCGCTGCTCACGGCGCTGCTCGCCGAGCCGGGTGCGACCGTGTCGCACGAGGAGCTGGCCACCCAGGTCTGGTCCGAGCCCGCCTCGGCGAACCTGGTCCAGGTCTACATCTCCTACCTGCGCCGCAAGATCGGTGCAGAGCGCATCCGCACCGTCCGCGGCGCGGGCTACGTGCTGGAGGGATAGACACGACGAGGGCCGCCCCCGTCGGGAGCGGCCCTCGTGCGGTGTCGGTGACTACGCGTGCGAACGCGAGCGCCGGCCGACGATCAGGCGGTAGATGCCGAGCAGGATCAGCGCGCCGACCAGGGCGATCAGCCACGTGCGCAGGTCGAAGAACCCGCCCGTGCTCACGCCGAAGATCATCGAGCTGAGCCACCCGCCGAGCAGGCCGCCGACCACACCGATGATGCAGGTCACGATGATGCCGCCCGGGTCCTTACCCGGCATGATCAGCTTCGCCAGCGCGCCGACGATCAGGCCGACGACGATCCATCCGATGACACCCATTGCTGCCTCCTACGTGGTCGCACCGGGTTGTCCGGGCAGGCCGTTTTCGCTTCCGCCGAGGAATCCCCGGTCGACGCCCCGGCCAAACTGTCCGTGACCGAACTGCGATCTGACGGCCCAACCGCGTCGATCATGTGGCCGTGTCCGGTTCGCTCGGACGGGTGCACCCGCTGACCTGCAGGGGAACCCCTGATAACACTTCGGCGGCGGACGCCGCGGAGGCGGCCGATGTCTGCTAGGCAGATGCCCCACGGGCGCCCGCATGTGAGCGCCCTGCAACCTCGGGGGAGTACATGACAGTCACGGGCATCATCACGGCCATCGTGTTCGGTCTGATCATCGGCGCCGTCGCCCGCCTGATCGTGCCGGGCAAGCAGAGCATCCCGATCTGGCTGACGATCATCATCGGCATCGTCGGTGCCTTCATCGGCACGTTCATCGCGCAGGCCTTCGGACGTCCGACGGGCGGGTGGAACTTCTGGGAGACGATCTTCCAGATCGTCGTCGCGGCCATCCTGGTGTGGCTGGTGGCCCGGTTCTACCCGAACCGCTCCCGGACCTGAGCAAGACAACGCCGACTGCCCCGGACCACGCAGGTCCGGGGCAGTCGTGTGTCAGGGCCGGTGAGCGGGTCAGCTGATCAGGCGCAGGGTCAGGGGGTAGCGGTAGTCCACCCCCTGCGACGCCCGCACGGTCCCCGTGATCACGCAGACCACGTAGAAGACGCCGTAGAGCGGCAGCAGGACCAGCCCGATCCCCAGGAAGATCAGCAGCCCGAAGACGACGGTGTAGACCAGCGCGTTGATCTGGAAGTTCAGCGACTCGACCGCGTGCCTGCGCACGAACGGCGAGCTGCCGCCCTTGACCAGCATGACGATCAGCGGCGCGAACAGGCCCAGCGCGAACCACGCGGACACGAAGCTGAGGACATGGGAGGCCATGGCCCAGTTGCGCTCGTCGTCGCGCGGAACGAGCGGGGCCTGACCGGTGGGGAAAGGCTCGTAGCTCATACGTCCAGTATCCCGATCCCGCGGCCCGCCGCCTCAGGGTTCACCCCGAGAAACTGCGAGCGGCCGCGAGGAACCGGTCGTCCTCCTCCGCCGTGGTGACCGTGACCCGCACGCCGTCCGGGTGGAAGGGCCGCACGATCACGTTCCGGTCGGCGAGGCAGTGCGCCGCGAAGTCCGCGGTCCGCTCGCCGAGGGCCACCCAGACGAAGTTCGCCTGCGTCTGCGGCACGGTGTACCCGGCCTCGAGCAGCGCCTCGCGCACGCGGACCCGCTCCGCGACGGCCTCCTTGCAGGCCGCCAGCAGCTCCCCGGCCGCGTCGAGCGCCGCCATCGCGGCGGCCTGGGCCACCGAGCTGACGCTGAACGGCGCGCACACCTTGCGCAGCGCCGTCGCGATCTCGGGCGCGGTGATCGCGTACCCGACGCGCAGGCCCGCCAGCCGATAGGCCTTCGAGAAGGTCCGCAGCACCACCAGGTTCGGGTGGCGCCGCAGCAGCGGGAGGCCGTCCACGGCCTCCGGGTCGGTGACGTACTCGTGGTAGGCCTCGTCGAGCACCACCAGGACGTCCGGCCCCACCGCGTCCAGGAACCGCTCGAACTCCGCGCGGTGCACCACCGTGCCGGTCGGGTTGTTCGGGCTGCAGACGAAGACCAGCCGCGTGTGCGGCGTGACGGCCGCGGCCATCGCGTCGAGGTCGTGGCGGAAGTCCCCGTCGAGCGGCACGGTGACCGACCGGGCGTTCCCGATCTGCGTGACGATGGGGTAGGCCTCGAAGGAACGCCAGGCGTACACGACCTCGTCGGTGGTCTCGCGGCAGCTGATCTGCACGAGCTGCTGGCACAGACTCACCGACCCGCACCCGACGGCGATGTTCTCGGGCGCCACGTGCAGCTCGGTCGCGAGCCGCTCCGTCAGCGCCACGGCGCCCAGATCCGGGTACCGGTTGCCCCCGGCCGCGGCCTCCGCGATCGCCGCCAGCACCGATGCCGGCGGCGCCAGCGCGACCTCGTTGCTGGCCAGCTTGAGCGCGCCGGGGAGGGCGCGCCCGGGCACGTACGCCGGCAGGGAGTCGAGGTCGGGGCGGATGAGGGTCATGGGCGTCACGGTAACCCGGACCACATCGGCGCCCCACACATGGAAGGCTCATGGTCATGAGCGAGATCCGCACCGAGGCGGTCCCCCTGGTCGACGGCAGTGATCTGCGGCTCACGGTGGCGGAACCGGACGGACCCGCCCGGGGCGGGATCGTCGTGCTGCACGAGGCCCGCGGGCTGACCGACATGGTGCAGCGCCTGGTGGAGGGGATCGCCGGGGACGGCTGGCTCGTCGTCGCCCCGCACCTCTACCACCGGGACGGCACCGAGGACCTCGACACCGCCGAGCACGTGGCGCGGCTCGAGGGTGACCAGGTCATGGCGGACACCGACACCGCGTTCGGCTGGTTGGCCGAGCACGACATCGAGGCCGACCGGATGGGTGTGATCGGGTTCGACCTCGGCGGGAGCGTGGCGCTGCTGGTGGCGGCGCGGCGGACCCTCGGTGCCGCCGTCACCGTCGCGGGCGGCGGGATCTCCGAGCCGCTGGGTCCGCTCCCCGCGCTGATCTCGGCGGCCCCGGGACTGACCTGCCCCTGGCTGGGCATCTACGGCGACCGGGACGACGTCGAGGAGCTCGACGGGCTGCTGGCCGCCGCCCGCGAGTCCGAGGTCGCCACCGACCTGGTCACCTATCCCGGGCGCGGCCACCGCTTCGACGACGACCCGGCCACCGCCGAGGACGCCTGGCAGCGGATGCTCAACTGGTTCGACTCGCACCTGCGCTGACGGGTGCTCGGGATCACTTCCCGGCGGGGGTGTCCTCCGACACGATGACCCCATGACGCTCGACGCCACCGACCCCGAGGTGCTCTGGACCCCTCCGGCGGGGCGGGACACCGCGATCGCGGAGTTCGCCCGGCGCAACGGGATCGACCCGAGCGACTACGCGGCCCTGCACGCCTGGTCGGTGGCGGACCTGCCGGGTTTCTGGGCCGCGGTCGCCGAGTTCTGCGGGGTGATCTGGCGGACCGAGCCGACCGCCGTGCTCGGCTCGCGGGAGATGCCGGGAGCGCACTGGTTCCCCGGCGGCACCCTGAACTACGCCGAGCACGCGCTCACCCCCGGCCCCGGGCGGGCGGACGCGGACGTCGCCGTGCGGACCGTGCGGGAGGACGGGCTCGAGCGCATCGTCACCCACGCCGAGCTGCGGGACCTGGTGGCGCGGGCGCGCGCGGGGCTGGTCGCGGCGGGCGTCGGGATCGGTGACCGGGTGGTGGCCCTGGCGCCGAACTGCCTCGAGACGCTGGTGATGTTCCTCGCCGCCGCCTCGCTCGGCGCCGTCTGGTCCAGCTGTTCGCCGGACTTCGGGGCGCGCGCGGTGCACGACCGCTTCGCCCAGACCGAACCGTCGGTGCTGCTCGCCGTCGACGGGTACCGCTATGGCGGCAAGGGCTACGACGTCCGGCCCACGGTGGCGGCGTTGCAGCAGCAGCTGCCCACACTGCGCCAGACCGTCCTCGTGTCCTACCTGGACCCGGCGGCGACGCTCGCCGACACC
This sequence comes from Pseudonocardia oroxyli, assembly GCF_900102195.1. Lineage (GTDB taxonomy): Bacteria > Actinomycetota > Actinomycetes > Mycobacteriales > Pseudonocardiaceae > Pseudonocardia > Pseudonocardia oroxyli. Next base: position 21,003 of record NZ_FNBE01000027.1, on the reverse strand, counting down.
ACGCCGTGGGCCGAGTTCACCGCGGCCACGGGCCCGCTGGAGTTCGAGCCGGTCCCGTTCGACCACCCGCTGTGGATCCTGTACTCCTCCGGGACCACCGGGCTGCCGAAGGGCATCGTGCACGGCCACGGCGGCATCGTCGTCGAGCACATGAAGGCGCTGCGGCTGCACAACGACCTGGGCCCGGGCGAGCGGTTCTTCTGGTTCACCACCACCGGCTGGATGATGTGGAACCTGATCATCGGCGGCCTGCTGGTGGGCAGCGAGATCGTGCTCTACGACGGCAACCCGGGCTTCCCCGACCTCGGCGCGCTGTGGGCCATGGCGGAGCGGCACGGCATCACCGTGTTCGGCGTCTCGGCGCCCTACCTCCAGTCCTGCCTCAAGGCGGGCCTGCGCCCGCGGGACTCCCACGACCTGTCGTCCGTGCGGGCGCTCGGCTCCACCGGCTCGCCGCTGTCCCCGGAGGGCTTCCGCTGGGTCGCCGACGCCGTGGGCGAGCACATCCAGATCTGCTCGACCTCGGGCGGCACGGACGTCTGCGCGGCGTTCCTCGGGTCGGCCCCCACCGTGCCCGTCTGGCTCGGGGAGCTGTCGGCCGCGGCCCTCGGTGCGGACGTCCACTCGTTCGACGAGCAGGGCGCCGACCTGCACGACGAGGTCGGCGAGCTCGTGATCACCCAGCCGATGCCGTCGATGCCGGTGATGTTCTGGAACGACCCGGACGGCGCGCGGCTGCGCGAGGCCTACTTCGAGGACTACCCGGGGCTGTGGCGCCACGGCGACTGGGTGCGGGCCACCCCGCGCGGGTCGTACGTCGTCTACGGCCGGTCGGACTCGACGCTCAACCGCGGTGGGGTCCGCATGGGCACCGCGGACTTCTACGCCGTGGTCGAGGGCTTCGACGAGGTCGCCGACTCCCTGGTGATCGACACCACGGCGCTGGGGGCGAAGGAGGAGGGTGCGCTGCTGTGTTTCCTCGTCCTGGCGCCGGGGGCGTCGCTGGAGGCGGTCGAACCGGTGCTGCGCAAGGCCCTGCGCTCGGAGCTGTCCCCGCGGCACGTCCCGGACCGGTTCGTGCTGGTCGAGGCGATCCCGCGGACGTTGAACGGCAAGAAGTGCGAGGTGCCGGTCAAGAAGATCCTCGCGGGGGTGGACCCGGAGAAGGCGGTGTCGCGCGATGCCCTGGCCAACCCGGACGCCCTCACCCCCTTCCTCGCGATGGCGGGGGTCGGGTGATCCGGCCCCGCGGCCGTGTGTACTCTTGTCCGTGCTGAGGCCGAGAGGCCCCGGGAGGCTTCGCCTAGTCTGGTCTATGGCGCCGCACTGCTAATGCGGTTTGGGGTAACCCCCCATCCCGGGTTCAAATCCCGGAGCCTCCGCACCGGTCAGGTCGACTCCCGGGTCGATCGGGCCAGTTGATATAACTGAAGAGCACGCGCCCGTAGCTCAACGGATAGAGCATCTGACTACGGATCAGAAGGTTAGGGGTTCGAATCCCTTCGGGCGCACAGCACAGAATCAGGCCCTGACCAGCAAGTATGGTCAGGGCCTGACTCGTATCTCGATCTCCGTGCTCCCCGTTCGGCGGCGCGGTGGTGACAGGCGATGATCGTCCGCCACCGTGCCCGACCGGTCGTTGCTCCCGATCATCGGCTCCTGGCCACAGGCAGGCCGGACGGGGAGGTCGCGCGCCGGGAGGGGTCCGGTGAGGCCCTCGTAGGCTCGGGCCGTGAGCCCCCGCGGGTGGACGTCCGACCATCTCGTCGCGACGGTCGAGGCGCTCTGCGCGGTCGTCGTGATCGTGGCCCGGCTGCTGCGCCGCCGGGCGACCGGCACCCGGCTGGCGCGGACGTGGAACGACCAGGGCGGCTGGATCACGGCGCTGACCGGGGTCGGGGTCGACGAGCTGAACGCGGATCTCGGGTCTGCTGCAGGCGGCTGGTTCACCTGGGTGGACGAGGAGGAACCGATCGCGGCGGGCGAGAGGGACGGCCGGCGCCGCCTGCACGACGAGCCGTCCTGACAGGTGACACGGGTCGCGGAGACCCTGGCGGCACGCCGCAGCGGGGTCCGGGCGGCGGCTGCCGCCAGACCTGGCTCGGGCGTCGATCGGGCGTGAACGGGTAGCGGGGAGGTGTGCCGACCCAGGTCCTGTTGATCGTCGTCGTGCTTGCCGCGGGTGTCGTGGTGGGCAGACTCGTGAGCGCGAGCACAGGGCTGCCTGACGCCGCGGTGTACGTCCTGCTGGGGGTCGCTGCGGCGTTCGTCCCGGGCGTGGACCAGGTGCGGTTGTCCCCGGACCTGGTGCTGCTGTTGTTCCTCCCGCCGCTGATCTACTTCGCGGGCTTCTTCACCGATCCCCGGGAGGGGCTGCGGCACCTGGTGCCGATCGTGGGGCAGTCGGTCGGTCTGGTGGTGGCGACCGCGGTCTGTGTGGCGGCGGCGTTGCTGTGGGTGGTGCCGGACCTCGGGTGGGCGGCCGCGATCGCCTTCGGGGCGGCGGTGGCCCCGCCGGACCCGGTCGCGGCCGGTGCGGTGCTGGAGCGGGTCGGGGCGCCACGTCGGCTGGTCACGGTGTTGGAGTCCGAGGGGCTGGTCAACGACGGCGTCGCGTTGACCCTGTTCGCGGTGGCCGTGGCCGCGGTCGGGGCGAGCACCTCCGCGGGGGAGATCGGGCTGACGCTGCTGCTGGAGGTCGGCGGCGGGATCGGGTTCGGGTTGGTGGTGGGCGTGCTCGCCGGTCTGTTGCGGCGGCGGGTGCGGGACACCGCGAGCCACGTCCTGCTGTCGCTGCTCACCCCGTACCTGGCGTTCGTGCCCGCGCAGGAGGTGCACGCCTCGGGTGTGCTGGCCACGGTGACGGCGGCGGTGTGGCTCGGCGTGCGCGGGCGCGGGCTGGCGGAGCCGACGGTGCGGCTGCACTCCGAGACGTTCTGGCGGGTGCTGAACACGCTTCTGGTGGCCGTGCTGTTCGTGCTGCTCGGGGTGCAGGTGCCAGAGCTGGTCCGTGCGGTCGGTGACTACTCCGTGTGGCAGCTGGTGGCGGCGGCCGTGGCGGTCGTCCTGGTCGCCGTGGTGGTGCGGCTGGGGTGGGTGATGGGCGCGACGCCGCTGAGCGGGCTCGTCACGGGCGGCCGCGATCCCGCGGCGGACATGCCATGGCGTGAACGGCTGCTCGTGGGCTGGTGCGGCCCGCGTGGTGCCGTGTCGCTGGCGGTGATCCTGTCCCTGCCCGCGGTCGGTGCGGACGGCCTGGAGTTCCCCCACCGGGACCTGCTGCAGTTCCTGACCGTCGTGGTGGTGCTCGCGACCCTGGTCGGTCAGACCGTGCCGCTGCCATGGCTGGTCCGGCGCCTTCGGCTGGGCCCGAGCCCCACCGAGCGCACCGAGGCCACGCGGGCACGGCGGATGGCGGTCGAGGCTGCGCTGCGCGAGCTCGACGGCATCGAGCAGGGGGAGGAGCCGACCGCCGGGGTCGACGAGCTGCGGCAGGTCCTGCAGCTGCGCCGCGACGACCTCCACGGCCGGGCCGACTCCGCGGGGGAGAGCCGCACGGACGTCGCGGACCTGCGGCTGCGGCTCGTCGAGGTCGAGCGGGCCGCCCTGCGAGAGCTCCACGAGCGTGGCGAGATCTCCCGCCGCACCGTGATCGCGCTCAGCCAGGACCTCGATCTCGACGAGACCCAGCTCCGACGACGCCGGCAGGTGTGATCGACCCGTGACGATCGGGCCGACGGTTCAGGGGCGGGCCGAGGGTGCGGATGCGGACACGACGGGCGGCTCCGCGACGTCCATGGCCGTGAGCCTAAGGCGGTGCCGGGTCGCCCGCCGGTCGCACGCACCGGTCAGGTGGGAGCGAGGCGAGCGCGCGTGCCGCAGCTCAGCCCTGCCTCTCGAGGTCGATCAGCGAGCGGTGGGGCCGCCTTTCAGAGGCGTTCGACGCGGTCGGCCTGCGGGCCCCGGTCGCTCTGGCGCACCGCGTACCGGACCCGGTCACCCTTCTGCAGCGGCTCCGACCCCAGCACCACGGACACGTGGGCGAAGAGGTCGTCCCCACCTGCGTCCGGGGTGATGAAGCCGAAGCCGCGGTCGCCGTCGTAGCGCGCGACGACGCCCTCACCGCCGCGCACGGGCGCGTTCCGCGCCGCCGGGGCAGGTGCCGACCGCCGCGGCGCCGTGGGGGGCTCGGGGTCCCGGACCAGGTGCACGTCGCGGGCCTGCGGGCCCTTGTCCCCACTGGTCACCTCGTAGGCGACGCGGTCGCCCTCCGCGAGCCACGTCAGCCCCTCGGCCAGGGCCCGGGCGTGGACGAAGACGTCCCCGTCGCCGGAGTCGGGGGTGATGAAGCCGAAGCCCTTGTCCTCGTCGTACCAGGCCACCGTGCCGTCGGCACCGTCCGCGGTGCCGGCCGCGGCGGGGGCGCCTGCCTCCGCGCCCAGGGGGATCACGTGCCCGGCCTGCGGGCCGCGCTCGCCTTCGACGATCAGGAAGGCCACCCGCTGGCCCTCGGTGACCACACCGCCGGTCACGATGGCGGAGCTGTGCACGAAGACGTCGGCGCCGCCGCCGTCCGGGGAGGCGAAGCCGTAGCCCTTCGCCGGCTCGTACCAGGTGACGGTGCCGAGCAGGCCCACGGCGCTGCCGGTGGCGGCCTCGGCGGTGACGCGGACGCGCAGCGCCTGGGGCCCGCGGTCGTTCTCGCCGACCTCGAACTCGACGGCCTGACCCTCGCGGAGCAGCGTGGCGCCGCCGCCCCCGACGATCTCGGAGGCGTGCACGAACACGTCCGGCGAGCCGTCCTCGGGTGCGAGGAAGCCGAATCCCCGTTCGGCGTCGAACCAACGGACGGTTCCCTGCGGCATCGAAGGCTCCAGGTCGAGAGGGGCGGGCACTGGCCCCCAGTCTCTCGCCGAGGGTGTGGTCACGGGGAACGGGGTGGTCGGACACCGGAGAGCCACGCCCCCGTCGGTGCGGTGGGGGCCTCGTCTCGTCGAGCTGCCCGCGGTCCGTCACGGTGTCGGGAGCAGCCGGAGGACCGGGATCTCGCGGGTGCCCGCGCGGTCGCGGAAGCGGCGCCGGCCCGGGTTCATCGCGACGGCCCGGCCGAACTCGCGGTCCCGCTCCGCGCCGGAGAGCTCCCGCGCGGTGAAGTGGTGGGCGACCTCGTCGACGACGACCTCGACCGCGGGGTGTGCGCGGATGGTGAAGTACCACGCCGGGTGGTGGCGTGGTGTCACCGGAGGACGTGACACCACGCCCCTACCGAGCGAGCCGATCGAGCAGCTCGGTCAGCAGGGCGTGCTCGCCCCGGGTGAGGTCGCCCGCGTCGTCGTCGAGCATGGCGCGCAACCGGAGCGCGGCACTGGCGCGGGTCGTGGGGGCCTCGGCCGCCGTCAGGTCCAGCGTTCCCGCCAGCGCGGCCTCGCGGACGCGGTCGGACAGGGCGAGGTCGGGCTCGGGCTGGGTGATCAACGTGAGTGTCACGCCCACGTTCGCGGCGAGGACCTGCTCGGCGGCGTCCTCCGCGGGGACCTTGAGCAGGCCCTTCACGGCCGCCTCGCTGAACCTCTCGCGCAGTGCGGCGTGGGCGGGCGCGGTGACCGCACAGGGCCGTCCCGGCTCGGCGCGGCCGTAGAGCAGGGCGTAGAACGCCGGGTGCTCCAGCCCGAACCGCACGTGCCGGTCCCAGCCCTCGCGCAGGTCGTCGAGCGGGTCACCCGAGCTCTCCATGGCCGTGTACTGGGTGAAACCGTGGTTCGCCACGGCGTCGATCAGGCCCTGCTTGCTGCCGAAGTGGTGGTACAGCGTCGGGGCCTGGACGCCCGCGCGCTCGCACACGGCCCTCGTGGACACCGTGCCCCCGCTCTCCAGCAGTTCTGCTGCGGCGAGCAGGAGACGGTCGCGTGCGTTCGGCATGCCGCTATGGTAGACCATGTAGCGCTACACAAGATTCTATAGCGATCGGAGAGATCATGAGGACCTGGTTCATCACGGGTGGCACGCCCGGCGGATTCGGGCTGACCTACGCCGAGGCCGCGCTGCGGGAGGGCGACCGCGTGGCGGTGACCGCGCGTCGTCCCTCCGAACTGCGGGACTGGGCCGAGCGGTACGGCGACCGGGTGCTGGTCCTCGAGGTCGACGTGACCGACGCGGACCAGGTGCGCGCGGCGGTCGCGGCGGCGGAGGAGCGGTTCGGCGGGATCGACGTGCTCGTCAACAACGCGGGCCGCGGATGGTTCGGCTCCGTCGAGGGCGCTCGGGACGAGCTGGTCCGCCGCACCTTCGCGCTGAACCTGTTCGCGGTGGTCGAGGTCGTCCGCGCCGTGTTGCCGGGCATGCGGGCGCGCGGGGACGGCTGGATCGTGAACATGTCGTCGGTGGCGGGCTTCGCGGGCGCGGCGGGGTTCGGCTACTACTCGGCGGCGAAGTTCGCCCTCGAAGGCCTGTCGGAGACCCTGCGCGAGGAGGTCGCCCCGTTCGGGGTGCGGGTGCTCGTCGTGGAGCCCGGAGCGTTCCGCACCAAGGCCTACGCGAGCTTCGAGAGCGAGCCCGTCGACGAGACCGTCGACGCCTACGTGCCGCTGATCGAGGGGGTCAAGGCGGCGTTCGTGGAGCAGGACGGCAAGCAGGCGGGCGATCCCGTGCGCGGTGTGCAGGCCGTGCTGAGCGCGATGAACGCGCCCGTTCCGCCGCACCGGATCGTCCTGGGCGACTCCGGGTACGAGGTCGCGATCGCCGTGCACGAGAACGCCCTCGCGGAGCTCCGCCGGAACGAGGAGCTCTCGCGCAGCGCGGACCTGCCGTCGATCGACCTGCCCGCGGCCGTGCAGACCTTCGTCGCGGCCACGAACACGCACGACGCGGAGGCCCTGCTCGCCGTGTTCGCCCCCGGGGCGACCGTCGCGGACGACGGCGCGACCCACGGCACCCCCGCCGCCATCCGCGGCTGGATCCAGAGCCACCTGATCGACCCCCGCATCGTGATCACCCCGATCTCGTTCGGCGGCGACCGGATGGTGGCCTCCGGCGACGGGGACTTCCCGGGTGGTCCGCTGACGTTCGCGTTCGACTTCGCGACCGACGGCGAGCTCGTCACGAGCCTGTCCATCGCCCCGGTCTGACCCTCCTCACGCCGCACTGGCCTCCCGCTCCACCACCTCCACGTGCACTGCGGCGCGCACACGGGCGATCAGCGCGGCGAGCCGGGTGTCGTCGGGTGCGGCGAGCCGGACCTTGGCGATCTCGGCGCCCAGGGCCGTGGTGGTCCCGACGGGGCCGCCCGGCGGCGTCGCGGTGACACCCTCGACGCCCGTCCAGGTCCGCACGGCGTCCAGGCCGTGGACGGCGTGGAGGATCCCGGCGGGGCCGTCGTGGCGGATGAAGCACATTCCGAGCCGGGCGTCGAAACCCGGCTCGAGGGTGCTCGGGGGTTCGCCGAGATGGACGGCGAGGGTGTCGGCGTAGGGCCGCAGGGCGCTGTGTCGTTCCCACTGGGACGGGATGCCGGCCCCGGGCAGCCGGGCGCCGAGCTCGATCAGCCCGGGGTCGCCGTCGGCGGGCAGCTTGATCTCGATGTGGGCGGGCCCCTGCGGGTCGCCGGGGCCCGGATGTGCCCGGGGGAGGCCGGGATCGAGCTGGACTTCGACACCGCCTGGTCCGAGCCGGGCCGGGCGCGCGACCGCGTGGTCAACGCGGTGCGGGAGCGCACGAGCATGGACGCCCGGTTCGCCCGGTGGGTCATCCAGGCGACGGTCGTCCCGGCCGTCGCGGGCCGGTCGAAGGGCCACTGAGGCGACCCTGAGGCGACGCTGTGGCCGGGAGACCTCGGCTACGGGGTGAGGACGATCCGCCGGTCGGCGGGCTCGGTCCACACCCGCTCGATCTCGCTGAGCGGGCGCGGGTCGGCGTCCACCTGCAGGTCTCCCGCGCTGAGGGCGGCCGCGATCGCCGGCAGCTCCTCGACGATGTCCGCGGTGGGGACGGAGCCCTGGCCGCTGCCGACGATCCGCAGGCCGGACGCCCGCAACGCCGCCGACGGCACCTCCGCCGACGCACCGGCGACGGAGCCGATCTGCACCCAGTCCAGCGGGCGCCCCCGGTCGCTGCGCGCGGTGACCAGGCCGACCATCGCCCGACTCGCAGGCGCACCCCAGACGTAGTCCAGCACGACGTCGACGTCCCCCGCCTCGGCCCAGGCGGAGCCGTCCGCGGCGGCGAGGTCGACCACGGCGTCGAGCCGCAGGTCCGCGAGACGCTCGGGTCGACGGGCGGCGCCCGTCACGCGGCCTGCGCCGAGGAGCCGCGCCACCTGCACCGCGAGTCGTCCCGCGCTGCCGGCGGCACCCAGGACCAGCACCGAGGCGCCGGGCTCGAGCCGGATGCGCCTGCGCAGCGCCAACCAGGACGACATCGCCGGGTTCATCCCCGCGGCCAGCGCCGCGACGTCTGCGTCGTCCGGGAGCGCGACGCTCCGCCGCGGGTCGATCATCGTGGACTCGGCCATCGACCCCTGCGGCGTGTCCGGCAGGACGAAGTAGCGCAGCACGCCCTCGCCGTCTCGCCCCACCCCGTCGAGGCCCGGGACGAGCGGCAGCTCGCCGCGGTCGGCGTAGTGGGTGCCCGCGGCCTGCGAGCGCACCCGCGGGTGCAGGCCCGCAGCCAGGACGGTGACTGCGACTCCGGGCCCCGTCGGCGCGGGGACCTCGGCGTAGCGGGGTGGGCGGGTGAAGTCGGTGACCAGTGCTGCCTTCATGTCGGCTCCCGGAAACTAGTTGGTATTCCCCATCAGATTAGGTGGTGATCCCAACTATGTCTAGGATGGCGGCGTGGACGGGGAGACCGAGCTGCTCGACGGGCTCGTGCAGGTGTCGTTCACCATGACGGCGATGCTCAGCAAGATCGCGTCCGCGCACGACCTGTCGCTGACCCAGCTCCGGCTGCTCGCGATCCTGCGCGACCGCGAGCCCCGGATGGCCGACCTCGCCGAGCACCTCGGTCTCGACCGCTCGTCGGTGAGCGGGCTCGTCGACCGCGCGGCGCGCGCCGGCCTCGTCCGTCGCTCGGCGAGCAAGGAGGACGGACGCTCGGTGCGGGTCGCGCTCACCGCGGAGGGGATGCGGCTGGCCACGGCCCTGCACGCCGAGGTGACCTCGTCGGTCGATCCGCTGACGGCGGGGCTGTCGGCCGCCGAGAAGAACCGACTCGCCGCCCTGCTGGGGCGGATCCTCGACCGGCGGGGCTGACGGGTCAGCGCATCTCGCCCGCGCCGACGTAGGGGTGGGGGCTGCGGAGCAGGGCGCCCTCGGCGAAGCGGGAGAGGCGGAAGTCGGACTCCGGGATGTCGGGGTGGCTGCTGCTGCCCTCGATCACCAGGTCGGCGACGAGCCGGCCGACCGAGGGGGAGATCTTGAACCCGTGACCGGAGAACCCGGCGGCGACGATGAGACCGTCGACGCCGGTCGCGGAGACGGCCGGGTTGAAGTCCGGGGTCACGTCGTAGCAGCCGGCGTAGGAGGACGCGATGGACGCGTTCTGCAGACCGGGGAACCGGGTGCCCACCTTCTCGACGGTCAGCTCGAGGAACGCCTCGGTGGCCTGGTCGGAGTAGTGGTCGGGGTCGGCGACCTCGAGCTCGGCGAGGTCGGAGTTGCCGAAGAGGATCTCCCCGCCGGTCTCCGGGCGCACGTACTGCAGCGACACGAGATCGGAGAACACCGGCACGGGGCCGAGATCCAGGCCGGGGTCGATCAGTACGATCTGCTCGCGGTGCACGGTGATCGGCAGGTCGACGCCCTGTGCGGCGAGCAGGGGCACCGACCACGGCCCGGCGGCGACGACGACGGCGTCCGCGCCGATCTCCGTGCCGTCGGTCAGCCGCACGCCCGCGGCCCGGCCGCGCTCGACGAGGATCTCCGCGACCGTCGCACCCTGACGCAGGGTCGCCCCGGCCCTGCGGGCGACGCCCGCGAAGAACTGGGCGGTCCGGTAGGCGTCGCCGTAGCCGCCGCGGTCCTCCCAGGCGAAGGCGCCGAAGGGCGCCAGGTCGGCGACGGGCCAGAGCGTGCGCACCTCGTCGGCGGAGAGGTCCTCGGTGCGGACCCCGACGGCGCGCTGGTCGGCCATCGAGGCGTGCAGGGCGGCCACGTTCTCGGGCCCGACGCCCACGACGTAGCCGGTCTGCCGGAACCCGACCTCGGTGGCGTGGGCCTCGAAGAACTCCAGGGCCTGGGTGGCCATCGCGGCGAGCGAGGAGACCCCGTAGTGGCAGCGCACGATGCCGGAGGACTTGCCGGTCCCGCCGGAGCCGACGGTGTGCCGCTCCACGATCACGACGTCGGTGATCCCGCGCCGGGTCAGCGCCCAGGCGGTGGCGCAGCCCTCGAGGCCGCCGCCGACGACGACGACCTCAGGCACCGGGGATCCAGGAGGTGCCGGCGAGCGGGACCCGGGCCATCGCGGCGGCCTCGATGGTCAGGGCGACGAGGTCCTCGGGCTCGAGGTGCTGCAGGTGCGCCTTGCCGCAGGCACGGGCGATGGTCTGGGCCTCCAGGGTGAGCACCCGCAGGTAGTTCGCGAGCCGCCTGCCGCCCTCGACCGGGTCGAGCCGCGCGGCCAGCTCGGGATCCTGGGTGGTGATGCCCGCGGGGTCGCGGCCGTCCTGGAAGTCGTCGTAGAACCCGGCGTCGGAGCCGAGCTCCCGGTACTCCTCGGCGTACCGGGGGTCGTTGTCGCCCAGGGCGATCAGGGCGGCGGTGCCGATCGCGACGGCGTCGGCGCCCAGGGCCATGGCCTTGGCGACGTCCGCGCCGGTGCGGATCCCGCCGGAGACGATCAGCTGGACCCTGCGGTGCAGGCCCAGCTCCTGCAGGGCCTGCACGGCCTGGGGGATCGCGGCGAGGGTGGGGATGCCGACGTGCTCGATGAACACGTCCTGGGTGGCGGCGGTGCCGCCCTGCATCCCGTCGACGACGACGACGTCCGCGCCGGAGGCCACCGCCAGCTTCACGTCGTAGTAGGTGCGGGAGGCGCCGATCTTGACGTAGACCGGCTTCTCCCAGTCGGTGATCTCGCGCAGCTCGAGGATCTTGATGGCGAGGTCGTCCGGGCCGGTCCAGTCCGGGTGCCTGCAGGCCGAGCGCTGGTCGATGCCCGCAGGCAGCGTGCGCATGCCCGCGACGCGCTCGGAGATCTTCTGGCCCAGGAGCATCCCGCCGCCGCCGGGCTTGGCGCCCTGGCCGAGCACGATCTCGATGGCGTCCGCCTTGCGCAGGTCGGTGGGGTTCATGCCGTACCGGCTCGGCAGGTACTGGTAGACGAGGTGCGTGGACTGGCCGCGCTCCTCGGGGGTCATGCCGCCGTCGCCGGTGGTGGTCGAGGTGCCCACCTCTGACGCTCCCCGGCCGAGGGCCTCCTTGGCCTGGGCGGACAGGGCCCCGAAGGACATGCCCGCGATGGTCACGGGGGTGGCGAGGTGCAGGGGGGACCGCGCGTTGCGGTCCCCGAGGACGATGTCGGTGTCGCAGCGTTCCCGGTAGCCCTCGAGCGGGTACCGGGACATCGACGCCCCGAGGAAGAGCAGGTCGTCGAAGTGGGGGAGCGGACGCTTGGCGCCCCAGCCGCGGATGTCGTAGACGCCGGTCGCCGCGGCGCGCTGGATCCCGGCGATCGTGGCGCGGTCGAAGGTCGCGGACTCCCGCAGCCCCCGTGAGTGGCGATAGTCGCTGGAGCGACCATCGCCACTCACGGGGTGGGTGGGTTCGGTGCTCATCAGTACGTGTTCCCCGAGGTGAAGTGGTAGAGGCGGCGGGCGGAGCCGTAGCGGCGGAACTGCGCGGGATCGTGGTCCAGGCCCGCCTCGGCGAGCAGGTCGCGCAGCTCGGTCAGGTGCTCGGGCCGCATCTGCTTCTCGACGCAGTCCGCGCCGAGCGAGCCGACCGTCCCGCGGACGTAGATCCGGGCCTCGTAGATCGAGTCGCCGAGGTCGTCCCCGGCGTTCCCGCAGACGACGAGCCTGCCCGCCTGGGCCATGAACGCCGACATCGGCCCGATGTCCCCGCCGACGACGATGTCCACGCCCTTCATCGAGATGCCGCACCGCATCGACGCCGAGCCCTCGATCACGAGCAGCCCGCCGTGGGCGGTGGCGCCCGCGGACTGCGAGGCGTCGCCGGTGACCCGCACGGTGCCGGACATCATGTTCTCCGCGACCCCGGTGCCGGCGTTGCCGTGCACGGTGATCCGCCCGCCGTCGTTCATGCCGGCGGCGTAGTAGCCGACGTGCCCGCGCACGTCGACGGTGATCTCGCTGTCCACCCCGGCGGCGATGGCGTGCGCGCCCTGCGGGGAGCGGACCTCGTAGGACTTGGCGCCGGGTGCGTGCAGCTCGGCGTTCAGCGCGCGCACCGAGCTCGTGGCGAGATCGACGACGACCGGCTCGTTCACGGGGTGACCCCCTCCCGGGTCCAGTGGTAGACGCGCTCGGGATCGGGCTCGTAGAGGCGGGCTTCGGCGATGCCGGGCAGCCCGGCCAGCGCACGGAACTCACTCGCCATGGCCACGTACGCGTCCGTCTCGGCGATGATCGCCGGCTTGCAGGCGATGGCGTCCCGGACCACGGCGAACCCGTCGCCGCTGGTCACGAGCAGGGTGTAGAAGCCGTCGAAGCGTTCGCACAGCAGCCGCAGCGCCTTGTCGAGGTCCTCGCCCTGGGCGAGGCGGTCGGCGACGAAGCGCGCGGCGACCTCGGAGTCGTTCTCCGAGTCGAACACGTGCCCGGCCGCGGCCAGCTCGCGGCGGATCGTGGCGTGGTTGGCGAAGGACCCGTTGTGCACCAGGCACTGGTCCGGCCCGACGGAGAAGGGGTGGCAGCCCTGCGGGGTGACCGCGGACTCCGTCGCCATCCGGGTGTGCGCCAGCCCCTGCCAGCCCTGCGCGTGCACCAGGTCGTAGGTCTCGGCCAGCACCCGCGGGTGGCCGATCCCCTTGTAGACGGCCAGGTCGTGCCCCGCACCGATCACCGTCGCCGCCGGGTCCGCCGCCCGCACCGCGGCGACGAGCTCGGCGGGCTCGGCCGGGGCCGCGACGACGACGGTGTCCCCCGCCTCCGTCACCACGGCGCCGGGGATCGCCCGCAGCGCCTCGCGCTCGCGGCTGAGCACCGACACCGCCGCGTGGCCCTCGGGGACCCGGCGGCGGTCGCCGTACACGGCGACCCCGGCCGAGTCGGGCCCGCGCTCGACGACCTGGCACAACATGGTCTCCAGCAGGCGGCCGAGCTGCGGGTACAGCTGCGGGTCACGCAGGTGGAGTCCGACGATCCCGCACACGGGCCGTCTCCTCTCGTCCTAGAACGCGGTCAGGTAGCGGTCGTGCTCCCACGGCCCGACGCTGCCGTGCCAGTCGAAGAACTCCTCGCGCTTCTGTGCGGCGAAGTACTCCGCGACGCCGGGGCCCGCGGCGTCGAGCCCGCCGGTGACGACCGGGTCCGCGGCCAGGGCCTCGACGGCGTGCAGCAGGGTCGGCGGCAGCTCGGGGCGCCGGACCCCGTCCGCGCCCGGTGCGCCCGGGTCGACCTCCCGCGCGATGCCGTCCAGCCCGGCCGCGAGCACGGCGGCCAGGGCGAGGTAGGGGTTGGCCGAGCCGTCCCCACCGCGCAGCTCGATGCGATGCTGGTCGGGGATGCGGACGAAGTGGGTGCGGTCGTTGCCGCCGTAGGTGGGCCGCCGCGGGGACCAGGTCGCGCCGGAGCGGGTGGAGGTGGCGCCGGTGCGCTTGTAGGAGTTGACCGTCGGCGCCAGCACCGCCTGCAGGCCCGGGGCGTGGTCGAGGATCCCGGCCAGGAAGCGGTAGGCGAGGGGCGAGAGCCCGAACCCGCGGGCGTCGGTCGCGTCGGGGAACTGCGCCGCGCCGTCCCGCCACAACGACAGGTGCAGGTGCATGCCGGAGCCGGTCCGGTCCGCGAACGGCTTGGGCATGAACGTGGCGGTCATCCCGCGCTGCTCGGCGAGCACCGAGATCAGGTAGCGGGCGGTGATCACCCGGTCCGCCGTGGTGAGGGCGTCCGCGTAGGCGAAGTTCTGCTCGAACTGCCCGTTCGCGTCCTCGTGGTCGTTCGCGTAGTTGCCCCAGCCCAGCGCGTTCATCGCGGTGGAGACGCCGGTCAGGTGGTCGTACATCCGGGTCAGGCCGCGGGCGTCGTAACAGGGGCGGGCCTCGGTGTCCTTGCCGTCCGCGGGGGCCAGGGAGCCGTCCGCGGCGCGGTGGACCAGGAAGTACTCGACCTCGGCCCCGGCGAACAGCTCCAGGTCCCGCGCCGCCGCCTCGGCCAGGACCTTCTTGAGGATGACCCGCGGGGCGAAGTGCCACGGCACACCCTCGACGTGCGGGTCGCAGTGCACCAGGGCCAGCCCTTCGCGCACCCACGGCAGCGGGGTGTAGCTCTCCACGTCCGGGATCGCGATGAGGTCCGGGTCGCACGGCTGCTGCCCGATCGCGCCGACCGCGTACCCCGCGAACCCGACGCCCTCGTGCTGCAGCTCGTCGGCCGCCTCGACCGGGACGAGCTTCGCGCAGGGCTTGCCGTTCAGGTCGACGAACATGGCCAGCAGGAACCGGACCCCGTCCGCGTGGGCGCGCGCCTTCAGGTCCGAGGAGGGCGCAGCCGGCTGCTCCACCGTCGTGGCGGGCGACATGTCGAGGGTCATTCCTGTGCTCCTACCGGGATGAGCGACGACCGGTGTCTCATTGGGAAACAGGATATCGTCAGAGGATACCTGCTGGCGGCGTCCGTGTGAACGCTTGTTTCCTCGGTGTGACGACGGCGGGGGTCGCCTCGAGCCGGCCCTCTACTGTGGGCGCGTGCATCCCGTCGGCGACGCGACACCCGACCACGGCCCCGCCAGTCGAGAGGTGTCCGAGCCGGCGCCGACCGCGGGGCGCCTGGAGCAGGCGATCGCCCGCCAGGTGCGCCGACTGCGCCAGGCCGCAGGCCTCACCCTCGCCGACCTCGCCGCCCGCACCGGTGTCTCCAAGCCGATGCTCTCCAAGATCGAGAACGCCCAGACCTCCTGCAGTTTGACCACCCTCGCCCGCCTCGCCGACACCCTGGACGTCCCGGTGACCGCGCTCTTCCGCGACGCCGACGGTCCCCGTGAGGCCGTCTACACCCGGGCGGGCTCCGGTGCCCGCATCGTCGCCCGCGGCACCCGGGTGGGCCACGACTACACCCTGCTCGGCGCGCTGCGCGGACCGCACAAGCGGATGGAGGCCCATCTCGTCACGCTCACCGAGCGCAGCGAGGAGTTCCCGCTCTTCCAGCATCCGGGCACGGAGCTGCTCTACATGCTGGAGGGCGAGATGGTCTACGGCCACGGCGAGAGCAGCTACGAGCTGCGGCCCGGAGACGCGCTGCAGCTCGACGGCGAGGGCCTGCACGGTCCGCGCGAGCTGCGGGCGCTGCCCGTCCGCTTCCTGTCCGTGGTCGCCTACGGGGACCTGCGGGACTGAGATCTGCTGCCGGACGCACTCAGGTCCGGTAGCCGCGGATGACCGCGCGGGCGTCGGCGATCGAGCTGCCGGGGCCCAGCTCGGTGAGCACCCAGGTGGCCCCCGCGGCGGCGTACGGCGCGGGATCGACGTCTCGCTCGAGCGCCACCGCGAGGTCCCCCAGCTCGCCGCCGCGCAGGTCGCGCAGGTCGGCCGCGATCTCGGCGACCTGGTCGGGGTGCTGCAGGTTGACCGGGACGAAGCCCTGGAAGCGGGCGGCGCGACGGAGCGGGGCCCGCTTGCCGGGGAGGCCCGCGACCCAGACGGGCAGGGGGTCCTGGACGGGCCGGGGCAGGAAGGGCACCCCGTAGGCCTCGCCGGACCAGGCGGCGGTCAGCACGTCGAGCGCGGAGTCGAGCAGTCCGGCGCGGGCGCGCGGATCGGTCTCCTCGCCGAAGCGGGACCACTCCTCGCCGAAGGCGTCGTCCCCGAGGCCGACCCCGAGGGTCAACCGGCCGCCGCAGAGCCGGTCCAGCGTGGCCGTCTCGCGGGCGACCTTCGCCGGGCGGCGGCGCGCCAACGGCGTGACCATGGGCCCGAGCCGCACCCGCTCGGTGGCGCAGGCCATGGCGGACAGCAGGATCCACGGGTCGGCGACGGCCTGCACGGGAGCGCGCCAGCGGACGTGGTCCCAGAGGAACACCCCGTCCCAGCCCGCCTCCTCGGCCGCGGCGGCGAGCCGCACGACGACGTGCGGATCGGCGAGCTCGTCGAAGGGCGCGAGGAAGAGCGCGGACCTCATGGCGGGCGAAGATACTGGTCGAACGGGCCGCCGGGGGAGCGGAGTGCGCATAGCGGCCAGAACCTGTCCGCTGGTCGCGCCAGGCTGTGCCCATGACCCGGTTGTCCGTCCGCGCCCTCAACCGTGCCGCGCTCGCCCGGCAGTTCCTGCTGGATCGGGCGGACGTGTCGGTGGCCGCAGCCGTGGCGCACCTCGGGGGAGTGCAGGCGCAGGAGCCGCAGGAGCCGTTCGTCGGGCTGTGGTCGCGGCTGCGCGGCTTCGACCCCGCCGACCTGGACCGGCTCCTGGTGGCGAAGGAGCTGGTCCGGACCGTCCTGATGCGGCGGACGGTGCACCTCGTGACCGCGGCGGACGCGCTGGCCTGGCGTGCGCGCCATCAGGCCCTGCTGCGCCAGCGCGTCTACGGCGCCTACCGGGCGGAGCTGGCCGGGGTGGATCCGGACGAGGTCACGGCGGCCGTCGAGGAGCTCTGTGCGGACGGCGCCGCCCGCACGATGCCGGAGATCGGGCGGGTCCTCGCCGAGCGCTGGCCCGACGCCGGGTTCCGGCCGCTCGGCGAGCTGGCGGTCGCCGCGGCCGTCCCGATGGTGCAGATCCCGCCGCGCGGACTGTGGCAGCAGACCGGCGGCGCGCTCACCCTGCCGATGGCGACCTGGCTGGGCACGCGGCCCACCCCGCTCGCGGCGGACGGGGACCCGGTCGGCGAGGCAATGGTCCGGCGCTACCTCGCCGCGTACGGGCCCGCGTCCACCGCGGACCTGCGGGCCTGGTCCGGGCTCGCCGGCCTGCCCGCCGCGGTCGCGGCCGTGCGCCCCGAGCTGGTCTCGTTCACCGACGAGCGCGGCCGCGAGCTGCTCGACCTCCCCGACGCGCCGCGCCCGCACGAGGACACCCCGGCCCCCGTGCGCTTCCTGCCCGCCTTCGACAACGCGATCCTGGGCTACGACGACCGCAGCCGGATCGTCGACGACGCCCACAAGGGCCTCTCGGTCGCAGGCGACCGCGCCGTCCTGCTCGACGGCCGGGTCGCGGCCCTGTGGACGGTGCGGCCCGTGCGGTCCCTGACGCTCGAGGTCACCCCGCTCCGCCGCTTCACCAGGGCCGACAGCGCCGAGGTGGGCGAGGAGGCGCGCGGCGTCGCGGACTTCCTGGGCGCCACCGGGGTGCGGATCCTGCGGTCCCCCGCCTGACCGTCACGCGCGCGACGAGATCTGTTGCACCGCCCACTCGTTGCCGTCCGGGTCGGCGAAGAACACGAACCCGACGTTGTCCAGGGCCTTCCCGCCCGCGGCGACCTTCGCGGCGTCGCCGTCCACCGAGGTCACGTCGCTCACCGGGACGCCGCGTGCCACCAGCTCGGCGTGCGCGGCCACGATGTCGTTGACCACGAGCTGCAGGCCCTTCAGTGAGCCCGGCGCCATGTCCGGCACCGCCCCCTCGCCGATCACCACCGAGCACCCGGACCCCGGCGGGGTCAGCTGCACGATCCGCACCCCCGGCGCGGGTGCGGTGTCGTGGTCCAGGGCGAAGCCCAGCTGCTCGCGGTAGAAGGCCTTCGCCCGGTCGATGTCCGCCACCGGGACGACCACGACCTCCAGCGTCCAGTTCATGATCTGTTCCTCTCGTCGGGGCAGTGACCGGCGCGGACCGCGGAACCCGCCGGCCAGCGGTCGCGAAGGTCGTCGGAATCCACGAACCTAGGGGCATGGCGGACGACGCGGGCTACTACAGCATCCGGTTCGGCGCGGATCCGGTGCAGCTCGCCTTCTTCCGCGCCGGGCTGGACCGCTGGTTGCAGGGTCTGTCCTGGCCGGAGGAGGCGCGGGTGGACGCCATCCTCGCGGTGAGCGAGGCCTGCACCAACGCCGTCAAGCACGCCTACGTGGGCGGGGTCCCCGGAGACGTCGAGGTCGTGGGGCGGCTGGTGGCGGGCCCGTCGAGCAGGCAGATCGTGGTGACCGTGCGGGACGAGGGCGTCTGGCGGCCGGACCAGGGCGCCACCGGCTACGGCATGAGCGTGATGAACGGCTGCATGGACCGGGTCTCGATCCGCCGAGACGATGCCGGCACCACCGTCACCCTGCGCAGCGTCCCCGTTCCCCTGCCGCACTCCTCACCGGAGGGCATGGCCGCGGTCGAGTGACGCTCACCGGTCGAGCCGCCAGATGTCGCAGCCGTTCGCGGCGGCGGTCCTGACCTGGGTGGCGTGCTCCTGCAGCCACGGCTCGAGCGGGGCGATCTGGGACGGGACCGGGTTGACGAACCAGCGCGCGCCCTGGGAGGCGTCGGCGGCGAGGGCGTGTCCGGTGTACTGGTCGGCGGCGAGCACCCAGCCGTAGCGGTCGGCCCGGTAGAGCACGACCGGCTCCTGGAAGTTGTTCGCGACGCCGTCCATCGTGGTGGTGCTGTCCGTGCCGACGACGACCAGGTCCTCGGGCGCCGACACCGCGGCCAGCTGCGTGGCGCAGGTGCCGAGCACGCCGGCGTCGGGGTTCAGGGACTGGCGGAAGACGTTGAGCGACTGCAGGCTCAACGCGAGCACCGTGACCACGCCGAGCGCCGCGAGCGTCCGGGTGCCGAGGCGCTTCGGCAGCAGCCTGCGCGCCCCGACGACCCCGATCCCGACGGCGATCGCGGCGTAGGGCAGCGAGTAGACGTGGTACTGGATCCCCATGTCGGAGCCGCTGTAGCGGCCGAGCATCAGGTAGTACACGCCGAGGCCCAGCGCGCCTGCGAGCAGGAAGGGAGCCGCGAGCGCCCCGCGCCGGTGCTTCCACAGCCAGGCGACGCCGAGCAGGGCCAGCGGCACGCCGAACACCCCGTAGATGAACAGCACCTCGGAGCGCAGGTTGCCCAGGTACATGTCCGGGCCGAGCAGCATCTGCCACGTCGAGAACTTGCTGTCCCCGCCCGAGAGCACCCCGAAGGTGTTGCCGTAGGTCTCGTGGATCCACGCCGCGTGCCGCAGCCACAGCACCGGAGCGACGAGCGCGGCGAGGCCCGCGAGGTACAGCGTCGGCCTGCGCAGCCGGTCGCGCGCGGCGAACACGAGCCACAGCGCCATGACCAGGCCGACGTGCAGCGCCGTCGGCTTGGCGAGGCCGGCGAGCGAGATCGCGGCGGCGGTCGCGGCGAGCCAGCGGCCGCGGTCCTCCTGCAGCCAGCGGCAGAAGAACAGCAGCGCCAGCATCGTGAAGGCCAGCACCGTGGCCTCGGGCATGAACGCGGTGCCCCAGCGCAGGAAGGCGGGCGACACCGCCCAGGCGATCAGGGCCCAGCGGGCCGCGGTCGGCGGCAGGATCCGCTTCGCCAGGCCCCAGAACGCCCACGTCGCGAGCAGCATGAACGCCAGCGAGACGAGCCTGCCGAGGAACTCGTGCTCGCCGAAGACCGTGTACAGCGCCCCGGTGATCCAGGGCATGATCGGCAGTTCCATCTCGACGTACCCGGGCCCGCTGCCGCCCCAGTTGATCTGCGGCAGGAACAGGTTCAGGCCGTGCTCGGCGTAGTTGCGCGCGATCGAGGCGGTGTCCGACTGCCGCCAGATGTCCCCCGGGTAGGTCAGCGGGCCGAAGGCCCGCACCACCGACAGCGCCGTCATCACGCCGAGGACGACCAGGGCGGCCCGGCCGAGCCGGTCCGGGCGGATCCGGACGGGCGGCGGGGTCACCGTCCCGCGGTCGATCACCGAGTGCATGGGACCGATACTCCGCATCCTCACTGTGGCCCCACTGAGGAACTGTGGCCCCGCTGAGAAGCGGTGTGCGGCCGCAGTGTCACGGGCTCGCAACATGCGACGTCTTGACGGACGCTCCCGGATGAAGAATCGTCAGTGTTCGGACTATCTCGGGAGGAGAGAGCGCCATGGACCAGAACCTGTTCAACGAGATCTGCCTGCAGCAGCTGACCCTGTCGGCGGTGCACGAGGGTGAGACCGTGGCCGTGCTGACCCGCGGGGACGAGCGCGCGGAGTACGCGGACGCCTTCCTGTGGGCGATCGGGAAGTTGGGGGCGCAGGGCTTCCACCTGCGGCTGCCCGCGCCGACGAGCGCGTCCGGGGCGTGGGCGGTGGGTGAGTCGGGGTTGGCGGCGAACCGGCTCGCGGTGGAGGCGCTCAAGAGTGTGGACATGGTGGTGGACTGCACGTTCTTGTTGTTCAGTCCGGAGCAGTTCGAGATCCAGGGGGCGGGGACGCGGATCCTGACCGCGGTGGAGCCGGCGTCGTTGTTGGCTCGGTTGATGCCCACTCGTGAGTTGCGGGAGCGGGTGGAGATCGGGGCGGAGTTGTTGGCGAAGGCGCAGACGATGCGGATCACCAGTCCGCACGGTACGGATGTGACCTACCGGTTGGGGGTGTATCCGACGTTGTCGGAGTACGGCTACACCGACCAGCCGGGTCGGTGGGATCACTGGCCTGCGGCGTTCGTGTTCACCGGTGGGGCGGACGACGGGGTGGACGGGAGGATCGTGTTGGCGCCGGGGGATGTGTTGTTGCCGTTCAACACCTATGTGCAGGCGCCGGTGGAGCTGACGATCGAGCAGGGGTTTATCCGCGACATCCGGGGTGGGCTGGACGCGGACCTGCTCAGCTCGTACATCCGCTCGTTCGACGACCCGCGCGGCTACGGCATGTCGCATGTGGGGTGGGGTCTGGACGAGCGTGCGCACTGGCACGGGCTGACCCAGTTCGGTGGCGGCATGGGGATGGAGCTGCG
>NZ_FNBE01000006.1 GCF_900102195.1 Pseudonocardia oroxyli | reverse complement strand
ATGGCAGACCTGACCGATCTCGAGAAGCAGTCGCTCGAGGAGATCGCCCACCCGTCCCTGCCCGAGGGCTCGTCGATCTACGGCGGCACGAAGGTGTTCCCGGACTACCAGGCCGAGAACGGCGAGGTGTACTTCACCCTGGTCCACGGCATCGCCCACGAGTCCTCGGTGAGCTTCGTGGCCATCCTGCAGGCCACCCGCGCCCTGCGGAAGGGCTTCGAGTCCGCCGTCTACTTCTACGGCCCCGGCTCGCTCAACGCCCTGGCCACCCGCGGGTTCCCCACCACCGGCAACTCCGCGTTCCCCGGCGAGCACAACATCAACAACAGCCTCAAGACCTTCATCCAGGAGGGCGGCAAGGTCTACTGCTGCCGCTTCGGTCTGTCGCTGCACGGCGCCCGCGAGGAGGACCTCATCGAGGGCGTCATCCCGACCCACCCGCTCGACGTCCAGGACGCGCTGATCCACTACGCCCGCAAGGGCGCGATCATCAACAGCACGTACCAGATCTGAGCGACACCCGCATTGTGGAGCCACGATGACCGTCTGACGGGGTCGGAACGTACATTGTGGCTCCACAATGCGGTCAGGGGAGGTACGCGGTGGTCGGGATGCTGACCGTGGGGGCTGTGGCCGCCGCGTTCGGACGGGATCTCGAGGCCGGGCTGGCGCGGGTCGCCACGCTGATCGAGCACGGGCGCCGGGCCGGCGTCGGGCTGCTCGTCCTGCCCGACGCCGCGCTCGGCGGCTACCTCACGGACTTCACCGACCCCGATCCGGCGGCCCTGCCCCCCGCGCTGGACCTCGACGGGCCCGAGCTGCGGAAGGTCGCGGAGCTGGCCGGGGACATGGTCGTCTGCGTCGGGCTGTGCGAGGCGGGGCCGGAGGGGTCCCGGTTCAACACCGCGGCCTGCGTGCACGGCGACGGACTGCTGGGCGTGCACCGCAAGGTCCACCAGCCCGTCGGTGAGGACCGGGTCTACCGGGCGGGGGACACCTTCGCCGCGTTCGACACCCCCGTCGGGCGGCTCGGCATGCTGGTCGACTACGACAAGACCTTCCCGGAGTCCGCGCGCACCCTCGCGCTCGACGGCGCCGAGGTCATCGCCTGCCTCTCCGCCTGGCCGACGAGCATCACCAACCGGGCCCCCCGGATGGCGGACGACCGCCAGTCCCGCCTCTTCGACCTGTACGACCGCTCCCGAGCCGCCGAGAACCAGGTGGTGCTCGTGTCGGCCAACCAGACCGGGTCCATGGGTCGCATGCGCTTCCTCGGGCAGGCGAAGATCGTGGGGCCGGACGGGGAGGTGCTGGCCCGGACCTGGGCGAAGGCGGGCATCGCGACCGCGGAGCTGGACGTCGGCGCCGCCGTCGGCGCGGCCCGGCGCACGCTCTCGCACCTCACCGAGCGCCGTCCGGACACGTATCGGTGAGCAGCAGCCGCAGAGCCCGCTCGAGCCAGTCCGCGTAGCGGTCCGTGGGCCAGCCGCGGCGGCGCACGAGCATGTCGTGCACCGCCGGGCTGCCGAGGGTGAACAGCACGTCCGCCGCCTCCTCGACCGGGACGGCCAGCAGGCCGTGCGCCTGCAGCGACTCGGCCACCGTGCGCATGGTCCCTGCCATCATCCGGGCGCCGAGATCGTCGAGCTCGCGCATCTCGCCGTCCGCGCCCGCGGACTCCGCACAGGCTCGCAGGAGGCCCCCGGCGCGGGCGTGCAGTGCGGCGCCCCGTCGGGCGAGGTCGGCCAGCAGCCGGTCCGGGTCGGCCAGCGCCTCGCGCACCTCGGGCCGGTCGATCACGGCGACGGGCTCGTCGTCCCCGCCGATCGCGACGTCCAGGGCTCGGTGGAAGATCTCCGCCTTCCCGCCCGGGTAGGCGGCGTGCACGGTCCGGACGGCGACCCCCGCCGCCGCCGCGATGTCCTTGATCGTGGTGCTCACGTACCCGCGGTCGGCGAAGAGCCCCGCCGCGGCCTCGCGGATGACCGCGCGAGTGCGTTGCGCGGCCTCGGCGCGCAGGGGCGACCGGTACGGCCGCTTGACGTCCTCGGGCATGCGGTGCACTCTACCCGCATTCGATGCACTCGTGATTCAATCAAAGGGGTCCCGATGCCCGAGCTCGTGCGACTGCGCGGAGTCAAGCTGCCGGTGACGGACGTGTCGAGGAGTGTGGACTTCTACCGACGGGTCTTCGGCTTCGCCCCGTGGCTGGAGTTCCCGGACGACGCCGGGGTCCTCCGCGGGGTCGCGGGGGACCTCCCGGGGTGCGAGGGTGGCCTCGCGCTGCGCGAGACCCCCGAGGCGCACAGCCAGCCGGGGCTGGAACTGCTGTTGGGTGTCGCCGACAAGCGGGCGATCGAGGAGTGGACGGTGCACCTGGACGCGCTCGGCGTCGCGCATTCGCCGGTGATCGACGCGACCGTCGGATGGCTGCTGGTGCTGCACGACCCGGACGGCCACGAGATCCATCTCTATTCCGAGGTCCGGCACGGCATCGACCAGAGTGGCCGTTCCGGATACGGTCGGCTCGTCGATTCCTGACGATTTCGGGCACGCCACATTCCGGGCGGTCGGGTGACCGCCCGGAACGGGGAATCGGCGTGCGCCGCGCGGAATCAGGCCGAGAGGCGCGGGCCTCCGCGGTGCGGGGAGAGCAGGTTCTCGAGGATCAGGTCGATGTCGATCGTCGTCACCTGGATGCGCGGACCCGGCTGGTGGTGCTGCTGCGGGCCGTGACCGTGGTGGCGGTGCTGGTGGCTCGCCTGCTGCGGGCCGCGGTCGTGACGGTGAGCGCGGTGGTCGCGGTCGTCCCGGTGGTCGCGGTCCGGGCGGTGATCGCCGCGGTGCTGGTGGTGACCGTGCTGGTGGTGACCGTGCTGGTGGTGACCGTGCTGGTGGTGACCGTGCTGGTGGTGACCGTGCCGGTGGTGACCGTGCCGGTCGTGGCGGTGCTCGTGCGGGGCCTGACCCTGATGGTGTCCGGGGCGGCCCCGTCCGTCGTCGTGCTGGTGGCGCTGGTCGGCCGGCCGGACATGCCCGTGGGGCTGCCCGTGCTCGTGGTGGGCTGCGGTGTGGGCGCCGTGGTGCTGCGGGTCGTGGTGCTGCGGGTTGTGGTGCTGCGGGCCGCGGTGGTCGTTGCCCTGGGGGTGGCCGGCATGGCGGTCGTGACGCGGGCCGTGGTCGCGGTCGTCGCGGTCGTGGACGCCGCGGGGGCCGCCCCGGTGGTCGCGGTCGCCGCCCCGGTGGTCCCCTCGGTGGTCGCCCCGGTGGTCGGTGCGGGGCCCGCGGTTGCTGTCGCGATGGTCGCGCTCGCGGTGGCCGCCCGCGTTCGACTGCTCGCCGTGGTCGCGACGCGGGCCGTGCTCGCGATGGTCGCGGTCGTGGCTGCGGTGGTGTTCGTCGCGGTCGCCCCGGTGGTTCCCGTGGTCGCCCTCGTGCTCGCCCCGCTGCCCGTCTCGGTGGTCGCGGTCCGGGCGGTGGTCGTCGCGGTGCTGGTGGCCGGCCTGCTCCGTGCGGCCGCCGCGGTCGTGTCCGCCGTGGCCCGTGGTCTGGTGGTCGCGGTGGTCGCGGTCGCCCCGATCGCCACGGTGGTCGCCTCGGCTGTCGCGGTCGTCCCGGCGGTCGTCGTGGTGGCCCCGCGGGTCGTGGTCGCGGTGGGGGCCGCGCCCACCGCGGTCCCCGTGGTCGCGGTCGTGGTGGCCGCGGGCCGGAGTGCGGTCCTCGTCGCACGGGCGGTCCCGGTCGCCGCCACGGTTCGGGCCGTGTGACTCCGGGCGGCCCGGATCGTCGTGGCGCGGACCGTCGTGACGGGGGCCGTTGTGGCGCGGATCGTTGTGGCGCGGATCGTTGTGGCGCGGATCGTTGTGGCGCGGATCGTTGTGGCGCGGGTCGCTGTGGTCGCCGCGAACCGGTCCCTGCCCGGGGCCGTTCGGTCGGCTGTCACCGCCACCGGGACCGTGGTCGCCCGGGCCCTGGTTCCCCCTGGGACCCTGGTTCGCGCCCGGGCCCTGGCTGCCGCCCGGTCCGTTGTTTCCGGCGGGGCCGTTGTTGCCACCCGGGCCGCTGTTGCCCCCTGGCCCTTGGTTGCCGCCTGGCCCTTGGTTGCCGCCGGGGCCCTGGCTACCCGGGTTCTGGCTACCCGGGCCCTGGCCGACCCCGGGACCGTGGTTGCCGCCAGACCCCTGACTGCCGCCAGGGCTTTGGTTGCCGCCGGGGCTTTGGTTGCCGCCGGGTCCCTGGCTGCCGCCGGGGCTCTGGTTGCCGCCCGGGCCTCGGGTGCCGCCGGGTCCGCCGCGTTCCAGCGGGTTGGTGCCCGTCCGCGTGGGGGTCGCCAGGGCGGATACCTGGTCGCCGGAGACGGTGGGCGCGGCCTGAGTCTTCGGGGGAGTGGCGGTCGCGCCGGGGTCGGGTGCGGCGGTCGTGGGGCCGCCCGGGGACTCGGCGGCCTGGGCGACGCCGTTCGCGACGAGGACGCATCCACCGGAGATCGCGGCCGTGATCAGGCCTCGGCGGAGTGTGGAATTCACCGTGGGCATTCCTTCCTGCGGGGTCCGACCCGTGGGGGAGCCCGGGCGGCCCGAGGAGGGAAACCCGAGCCGCCATGGCATACGGGTTCGGTCTGTGTTTCGGCCACGCTGAGGACGTGTTACGAATTCCCTGTGAGATTGCTCCGCCTGTCGCAATCGCGAGTCTTATGACGGTGTTTCTGAGAATGGACTCTCAGAAACGGCTCAGGACACGGAATGCCCGTGGAACTTCTCCCGCAGCGTCTTCTTCGAGAACTTCCCCACGCTCGTCTTGGGCACCTCGTCGATGAACTCGACGGCGTCCGGCAGCCACCACTTCGCCACCCGGGGTGCGAGGAACTCCAGCAGCTCCTCCGCGGTGACCGACTCGCCCGGCTTGACGACCACGCACGCCAGCGGCCGCTCGGTCCACTTCTCGTGCGGGATGCCGATCACCGCCGCCTCGGCGACGGCCGGGTGGGCCATGATCTCGTTCTCCAGGTCCACCGAGCTGATCCACTCGCCGCCGGACTTCACGAGGTCCTTCGTCCGGTCCACGAGCCGCACGAAACCCCATCGGTCGACGGCCGCGACGTCTCCGGTCTTGAGCCAGCCGTCGGCGGTGAACTGGGTGCCGCCGCCCTCGCCGCGGTAGTACTCCTTCGCGATCCACGGACCCGCGGCCTGCAGCTCGCCGGTGGCCTGGTCGTCCCACGGCTGCTCCTCGCCGGTGTCCGGGTCCGCGATCCGGAGCTCGACGAAGGGGGCGGGCTGGCCCTGCCGGGCGCGGGCGTCGGCGCGGGCGTCCTCGGTCCAGCCCTCCTGGTGCGAGCGCGGGGTGGACACGGCGGCGATCGGCGAGGTCTCGGTCATGCCCCAGGCGTGCAGCATCGGCAGGCCGATGGCCTCGCGGTAGGCCTCGGAGAGCGCGCGCGGCACGGCCGAGCCGCCGCAGATGATCGCGCGCAGGGCGGAGAGGTCGTGGTCGGCGAGCAGCGGGCGCATGCCCATCCAGATGGTGGGCACCCCGCCGGTCACGGTGACCCGATGCCGCTCGAGCTGGTCGACGATCGCCTCGGGGGTCATGTTCGGGCCCGGGAACACCAGGTCGCACCCGGCGAGCAGGGCGCCGTAGGGGAGGCCCCAGGCGTTCGCGTGGAACATCGGCACCACGGGGAGCACGACGTCCCGCTCCGACAGGGCGAACGCGTCCGCGGTCAGGGTGATCAGGGAGTGCAGCACCGCCGAGCGGTGGCTGTAGACCACTCCCTTGGGGTTTCCGGTGGTCCCGGACGTGTAGCACATGGCGGCGGCCGAGTTCTCGTCGTCCACGGAGAAACGCCCGGTGAAGGGCTCGGCGGCGGCGAGCAGGGTCTCGTAGTCGTGGACGCGGGGGTCGGCGAGGATCTCGTCCATCTCGACGTCCGCGCCGTCGTCGATCACGACGACCGCCCGGACGGTCGTGCACTGGTCCACCAGCGGCCAGAACAGCGGCAGCAGGGAGCGGTCGACGAAGACGACCTCGTCCTCGGCGTGGTTCGCGATGTAGGTCAGCTGCTCGGGGAACAGCCGGATGTTCAGGGTGTGCAGGACCCGGCCGGTGCACGGCGCGGCCAGGTACAGCTCGAGGTGCCGGTCGGTGTTCCAGCAGAACGTGCCGACCCGGCCGTCGGCGGAGACGCCGAGGGTGTCCAGCACGGTGGCGAGCCTGCGGACGCGGACGGCCCAGTCGGCGACGGTCGTCTCACGCTCGCCCGTCGCCGAGCCGGTGATCAGCCGCTTGTGGCTGAACAGCTGTTCCGCACGGTGGAAGACGTGGGTGAGGGTCAGGGGCCGGTCCTGCATCAGTCCGAGCATCGTCGCTCCCGGGCACATGAGATCAGCGTGTCGTGGATCACTGAACATTACCGTGGGCTTGCTCGGAATCCAGTTGCTCAGGGTGATCGACCGGTAGGCTTCCGCGACATGACCGGCACGGGCGGGGCTGCGGGCCCCGACATCGCCTCCGGTGCCGTCTGTCTGGACGTCGGCTCGACGTGGACCAAGGCCGTGCTCGTCAAGCCCGACGGCGCCCTGGCCGGGTTCGCCGAGCACCCCACCACCCCGGTCGACGTGCTCGAGGGGGTGGACGCCGCCGTCCGCGGGGTCACGGCCACCGCGACCGGCCCGGACCCGGACCTGCTGGCCTGCTCGTCGGCGGGCGGCGGGCTGCGACTCGCGGTCGTCGGGACCGAGACGCTGCTGGCCACCGAGGTGGGCCACCAGGTCGCCCGCTCCGCAGGAGCCCACGTCGTGCACGTGCACGCCGGGCCGCTGGACCCCGCGGCCGTGCGGGTGCTGCGGGGGCGCCGACCCGGCGCCGTGCTGCTGATCGGCGGCGCGGACGGCGACGACCCCGCCGTCCTCCTGCACAACGCGGGGACACTCGCCCGGGCCCGGCTGCGACACCCGATCGTCCTGGCAGGCAATGTCGAGGCCCGCGACGACGCGCTCGCCCTGCTCCGTTCGACCGGTCGCACCGTCGTGAGCTGTGCGAACGTGGCCCCGGCGCCGGGCGAGCTGGTCCCCGGCCCCGCCCGGGCGGCGCTCGCGGAGGTCTTCGCCCGCCACGTCCTCGGCGGACGCGGGTCGGGCACCGCGCCGCGCTTCCGGCGGATGGTCCGGGTCATGACGCCGGACGCCGTCCGCGCGGGCACCGCCGAGCTCGCCCGCATCTGCGGGACCCGGGTGCTGGTGGTCGACGTGGGCTGCGCCACGACCGACGTCCACTCGGCCCGACCGCAGGAGACGGCCCGGCGCACGGTCGAGGGCGACCTGGGCATGCGCTCCGCGGCCGAGGGCGTGCTGCAGGAGGCGCAGGCCGAGGAGATCGTCGACCCCGTCGAGGCGGACCTGCTCACGGCCACGGTCAAGCGGATGGCCGGCGAGGTCGGCTTCATCCCGCGGGACGCGGGCAGCGCGGCGGAGGACCGGCGGGTGGCCGCGCTCGCCGCCGTCGTCGCCGTGCGGCGGCACCTGCGCGACCCGAGTGAGCTCGACCCGACCGACATCGGCCTGGTCGTGCTGTCCGGCGGGGTGTTCCGGCAGCGGGACGCCGCGGGCCTGGCCGCGCTCGTCGGCACGCTGCAGGGCGACCCGGTGCTGGCCCCCGCGCTCGGCACCGCGTCCGTGCTGGTCGACGCGGACTTCGCGGTCGCCCCGGCGGGCCTGCTCGCCGCGCACGACCGCGTCGCGGCGGCTGAGTCACTCCTGCGTGACCACCTGCTGGGGTAGCGGTAGGCTGGACGCCGTCCGGACCGAGAGGCGCTGCAGCGGAGGTCACCTCCGCGACGCTCGGTCCGATGCCGACGACGAGTAAGGGCGCCTCCCCATCAGGGAGGTCGGCCCGTCCCCTCGGGCCCCGCCCCACGCGCGAGGAGACACATGAGCGACAAGCTGCAGACGATCGACGGCCTGGACTTCGCGGTGGCCGATCTGGGCCTGCACGAGTTCGGCCGCAAGGAGATCCGGCTCGCCGAGAACGAGATGCCGGGCCTGATGGAGCTGCGCCGCGAGTACGCCGAGGCCAAGCCGCTGCACGGCGCCCGGGTCGCGGGCTCGCTGCACATGACGGTGCAGACCGCGGTGCTGATCGAGACCCTGGTCTCGCTGGGCGCCGAGGTGCGCTGGGTGTCCTGCAACATCTTCTCCACCCAGGACCACGCGGCCGCCGCGATCGTCGTCGGCCCGCACGGCACCCCCGAGGCGCCCAAGGGCGTGCCGGTGTTCGCCTGGAAGGGCGAGACGCTCGACGAGTACTGGTGGGCCACCGAGCAGCTCTTCCACTTCACGGACGCCGAGGGCCACCTCGTCGGCCCGAACATGATCCTCGACGACGGCGGGGACGCGACCCTGCTCGTGCACAAGGGCGTCGAGTTCGAGAAGGCCGGCGTGGTCCCCACCGTGGACGAGGACGACCTCACCGTCGCCCACGAGTACCGCATCATCCTGGAGACCCTGCGCCGCTCGCTGGCCGCCGACCCGCAGAAGTGGACGACCGTCGCGTCGGACATCCGGGGGGTCACCGAGGAGACCACCACCGGCGTGCACCGGCTGTACCAGCTCGCCGAGCAGGGGCAGCTGCTGTTCCCGGCGATCAACGTCAACGACTCGGTGACGAAGAGCAAGTTCGACAACAAGTACGGCATCCGGCACTCGCTGATCGACGGCATCAACCGCGGCACGGACGTCCTCATCGGCGGCAAGGTCGCGGTCGTCGCCGGCTACGGCGACGTGGGCAAGGGCTCGGCCGAGGCGCTGGCCGGTCAGGGCGCGCGCGTCATCGTCTCCGAGGTGGACCCGATCTGTGCCCTGCAGGCGCTGCTCGAGGGCTACCAGGTCGCCCGGCTCGAGGACGTCATCGAGAAGGCGGACATCGTCATCACGACGACGGGCAACAAGGACATCATCACCGTCGACCTGATGAAGAAGATGAAGCACCAGGCGATCCTCGGGAACGTCGGGCACTTCGACAACGAGATCGACATGGCGGGGCTGGGCCGCGTCGAGGGCGTCATCAGGACGAACATCAAGCCCCAGGTGGACGAGTGGGTGTTCCCGGACGGGCACTCGATCATCGTGCTGTCCGAGGGCCGGCTGATGAACCTGGGCAACGCCACCGGCCACCCCTCGTTCGTGATGAGCAACAGCTTCTCCAACCAGGTGATCGCGCAGATCGAGCTGTTCACCAAGCACGAGGAGTACAACAACGACGTCTACCGGCTGCCGAAGATCCTCGACGAGAAGGTCGCGAAGATCCACGTGCTGGCGCTGGGTGGCGAGCTGACCAAGCTCAGCAAGGACCAGGCCGAGTACATCGGCGTGGACGTCGAGGGCCCGTTCAAGCCGGAGCACTACCGCTACTAGCGGCTGCGCCGCCCGTGCGCGGCAAGTGGTGCTGGAGCACTACTTGCCGCGCACGACAGCGGTTAGGCTTGACTGATGAGCGCCGCACCCCTGCCCCACGGATCGAGCGGGGACGGGTGGCAGTGGTGCGCACAGGGCCACAAGCACTGGGGGCTCTACGGCGCGGCCGGGCTGCTGGTGCGCTCCGGTGACCTGGTGTTGTTGCAGCACCGTGCGCTGTGGAGCCACCACGGCGGCACCTGGGGGATCCCCGGTGGCGCGCGACACCTCGGCGAGTCGGCCGAGGAGGCCGCCCGGCGCGAGGCGGCCGAGGAGTCCGAGCTGGACACCGCGCCGCTCGTCGAGACCGCCCGGTTCGTCGACGACCACGGCGGCTGGAGCTACACCACCGTCGTGGTCGGCGCCGACGAGGCCCTGCCCGTCGGGATCCGGGGCGGGGAGAGCGTCGAGTTCCAGTGGTTCCGCGTGGGCACCCTGGGCTCGTCCGACGGCCCGGAGCTGCACCCCGGCTTCGCCCACACCTGGCCGCAGGTGCGCGACCTGCCGTGATCACACGATGAGGCGGGCGGCCAGGGCGTGCGGGTCGATCTCGCCGTCGAGGACCGTCCACGGGCTCAGCCAGGACTGGGCGGCCAGCTCGCGGTAGACGGCGTCGGTGCGGGTCTGCAGGTCGTCGTCCGCCTCGTAGGCGTCCCGGGCGCGGGTGTGGTCGGCCGCGGCGCGCTGCCGCGCCCGCTCCGCCGCGACCGCGCGGTCGGTGGCCAGCAGCAGCTGGTGGTCCGGGACGGGGATGCCGAAGCGCGCGACCTCCAGGTCGTGGACCCACCGGACCACCTCGCCGTCGGCCCCCTGGGCCAGCCGCGCGGCGCTGTAGGCGGCGTTGCTGGCGACGTACCGGTCCACCAGCACGACGTCGTGGCTGCTCAGCAGGTCCCGCAGCCCACCAACGGC
Organism: Pseudonocardia oroxyli; assembly: GCF_900102195.1. Taxonomy (GTDB): domain Bacteria; phylum Actinomycetota; class Actinomycetes; order Mycobacteriales; family Pseudonocardiaceae; genus Pseudonocardia; species Pseudonocardia oroxyli. The sequence continues at coordinate 301,137 of NZ_FNBE01000006.1, read as the reverse complement.
TTCGCGCCGGTCCAGCGCGAACAGCACCGCCATGCCGTGCACCGAGTCCGCCAGGTCGCCGAGGCGGCCGTAGAGGGCGTCGCGCGCGAGCTCGGCGTGCACGTCCGCCTCGTAGCGGGGGAACGCCGTCGTCGCGACGCTCGAGCCGCCCCCGCGCAGGGCCGTGACCAGCCGCGCGGTCAAGGTGGCCTTCCCCGAGCCGTCCAGGCCCTCGACCACCACCAACCGCCCCATGCGCGGGACCCTAGTGCCCCGGTTCGAGCCGATGCGCGTCGCGTGACGGGGGCGGGCCGTCGACCACCGGCGGAGGGTTGCGGGCGGGACCGTCGGGGGGCAGTGGGATGCTGACGCGCATGAAGTCGCGCGTTCTGGTGGTCGACGACGACCCGGCCCTGGCCGAGATGCTGACCATCGTCTTGCGGGGCGAGGGGTTCGACACCGCCGTCGTCGCGGACGGGACCCGCGCCCTGCCCGCCGTGCGGGACCTGCGGCCGGACCTCGTGCTGCTCGACCTCATGCTCCCCGGGATGAACGGGATCGACGTCTGCCGCGCCATCCGCGCGGAGTCCGGCGTCCCGATCGTCATGCTCACGGCGAAGAGCGACACCGTGGACATCGTGCTGGGCCTGGAGTCGGGCGCGGATGACTACGTGGTCAAGCCCTTCAAGCCCAAGGAGCTCGTCGCCCGCATCCGCGCGCGGGTGCGGCGCACCGAGACCGAGCCCGCCGAGCAGCTGACCATCGGGGACGTGGACATCGACGTGCCCGCCCACCAGGTCACCCGCCAGGGCGAGCGGATCGCGCTCACCCCGCTGGAGTTCGACCTGCTCGTGGCGCTCGCGCGCAAGCCCCGCCAGGTCTTCACCCGCGAGGTGCTGCTGGAGCAGGTGTGGGGCTACCGGCACGCCGCGGACACCCGGCTGGTGAACGTGCACGTCCAGCGGCTGCGGTCGAAGGTCGAGAAGGACCCCGAACACCCGGAGGTCGTGCTGACCGTCCGCGGTGTCGGGTACAAGGCCGGCCCCCCGTGATCTAGGTGAGGGAGACGCTGCGCCGGTGGGCCGCACCGGTCACCCTGCTCTTCTCCGAGGTCCAGGCCGCGGCCCTCACGGCCTGGCGGCGGTCGCTGCAGCTGCGGGTCGTGGTGTCCACGCTCGCGTTGTCGCTGGCCGTCGTGCTCGTGCTCGGCCTGGTCCTGCAGACCCAGATCGCGGACCGGCTGATCCAGGCGAAGTTCGACGCCGCCGTCCTGCAGGCCGAGTCCGCCCGCGTCGTCTCCGAGCGGGACCTGTCCGGGGTGGACCCCGACCGCGAGGGCGCCCAGGGCACGCTGAACAACGCGCTGGACCGGCTCACCAACCAGTCCAGCGCCGAGGCGGGCGCGCCGACCGCCGGTGAGTTCCGCGCGGCGCTGACGACGGGTGCGGGCTCGGGTCCGGAGATCTCCGCGGGCGACCTGGACGCGATCACGAACGAGCAGGCGCAGGCCGTCGCCAGCGGGGCCCTGACCACGCAGTACGCCACGGTGGACGGGATCCCGACCCTCGTCGTCGGGCAGCCGGTGCGGACCGCGGGCCGCGAGCTGCAGCTCTACCTGATGTTCCCGCTCGACGCCGAGCAGCGCACCCTCGGGCTGATCCAGAGCACCCTGATCGTCGGGGGGCTGGTGTTGTTGCTGCTCCTCGCCGGCATCGCGAGCCTGGTCACGCGGCAGGTCGTGCGGCCCGTCAAGCAGGCGGCGGAGGTGGCCGAGCGCTTCGCGGAGGGCCATCTCGACGAGCGCATGCCCGTCCACGGCGAGGACGAGGTGGCGCGGCTGTTCGAGTCGTACAACGAGATGGCCGGCAGCATCCAGACCCAGATCCGCCAGCTGGAGGAGTTCGGCGCCCTGCAACGCCGCTTCACCAGCGACGTCAGCCACGAGCTGCGCACCCCGCTGACCACGGTCCGGATGGCGGCGGACATCCTCTACGCCTCGCGGGACGAGCTGCTCCCGGCGCTGCGCCGCAGCTCGGAGCTACTGGTCACGGAGCTGGACCGCTTCGAGACACTGCTCGGGGACCTCCTCGAGATCTCCCGGCTCGACGCGGGCGTGGCCGAGCTGGGGACCGAACGGCTCGACATGCGGCACGTGGTCTCGCGGGCCGTCGAGGCCGTGCGCGGGGTCGCCGAGGAGTCCGGCACGCCGCTGGTGCTCGACCTGCCGGGAGACGTCTACGCCGAGGTCGACTCGCGGCGCGTCGAGCGGATCGTGCGCAACCTGGTGGCCAACGCCATCGACCACGGCGAGGGCAGGCCGGTGCACGTCTCGCTGGCGGGGGACGACCACGCCGTCGCCGTGGTGGTGCGCGACCACGGCGTCGGGCTGCGGCCCGGCGAGGCGGGGCTGGTGTTCAACCGGTTCTGGCGGGCCGAGGAGTCCCGCGCGCGGCGCTCCGGCGGCAGCGGCCTCGGGTTGTCGATCAGCCTGGAGGACGCGCGGCTGCACGGCGGCTGGCTGCAGGCCTGGGGCGAGGTCGGGCGCGGGTCGGCGTTCCGGCTGACCCTGCCCCGCACGGAGGGCGACCTGCTGGAGTCCAGCCCGCTGCCGCTGCAGCCCGAGCGCGCGGACCCGGAGGAGGGGCACCCGCTGCCCGCGTCGGTGCCCACACCGCCGTGGGGCACGCCCATCCCCGAGCTGCCCGAGATGGCGGAGGAGGAGCGGTGAGGCGCGCGCTGGTGGCGCTGCTGTCGCTGTTCCTGCTGGCGGGGTGTGCCAGCGTCCCCGGCGACTCCTCGGTGCAGGTGCTGCGCAAGGTCACCGACGGGGACGCACCGGGGCTGCCCGCGGGGCCCGTCGACGGCACGAACCCGCTGGACCTGGTGCGCGGGTTCGTCTACGCCTCCGGCAGCACCGTGGACCGGCACGGGGCCGCGCGCCGCTTCCTCACCACACCCGCCGCGCAGGACTGGGACGACGCCGAGTCCCTGACCGTGCTGTCCGAGCAGTTCGACACGGTGTACCCGCCCACCAGCAGCACCGACCCGGACGTCGCCACCGTGCGGATCCGCGGCGACCGGATCGGGACGCTCGACTCCGTCGGCGCCTTCGAGCCGGCCGAGGCGCCGGTGGAGCTCGACGTGACTGTCCGCCGGGCGGACGGCCAGTGGCGGATCGACGGGCTGCCCGGCGGCGTCCTGGTCCGGATGTCGGACTTCCGCTCCAACTACCGCACGGTGAAGGGGTACTTCGTCGACCCGGCCCGCCGGGCCACCGTCGCGGACCTGCGCTACCTGCCCGCCGTGCCCGCGCAGGCGCTGGCCTCCCGGGCGGTGGACATGCTGCTCACCGGGCCGTCGCCCGCCCTGCGCAACGCGGCGGTGTCCACGGTCCCGGCGTCCGCGCGGCTGCGCACCAACGTCACCGACGCTCCGGACGGCACCCTGGTCGTCGACCTCACGCAGGTCGGCGACCTGGACGAGGCCCAACGCAGGCTGCTCGCCGCGCAGTTCGTGCAGACCCTCGCCGAGATCAACATCCCGCGGGTGCGGCTGCTCGTCGACGGGGCGCCGCTGATCGCGAACACCCCCGACCTCACCGTCGATGCGGTCGCGGGCACCAGCGCCACGGTGCAGCCGAGCGCGGACGTGCCTGCGCTCGCGGTGTCCGGCGGGCGGGTCCGGCGGCTCCCGTCCGGCGAGGTCGTCGGGGGACAGGCGGGCAACGGCGCGTTCGACGTCGCCGCGGCCGCCACCACCGCCGATGGCGCCCGCATCGCCGTCGTCGCCCGGGACTCCGGGCGGCAGCGGCTCCTCGTCGGGCCCACCGACGGGCTCCTGGCGGCGGTCCCGCTGTCCGCCGCGCGGATGTCGCGGCCGACCTGGACGCCCACCGGCGGCGAGCTGTGGACGGTGCTCGGCGAGGACGTCGTCGCGCGGGTGACCGTCGACCAGACCGGCGCGGTGCGGACCGGCCAGGTCAACGTCTCCGACCTGACCGGGCTGGGCCCGCTCACCGACCTTCGGCTCTCCCGGGACGGGCTGCGGGTGGCCGCGGTCGTCGGCGGCGGGCTGGTCACGGGGGCGGTCGTCCGGGGCCCCGAGGGGGACGTCGCGGTGCGGAACGTCCGGCAGCTGCGCCCGACCGACCTCGGCGGGGTCGTCGGGGTGGACTGGCGGGCGGACGAGCAGCTGATCGTGGTCAGCACCCGGACGGACCGCCCGGTTTCGCTGGTCTCCTCGGACGGGCTGGGTCTGCAGCTGGTCCCGAGCAGCAACCTCACCCCGCCGCTGCGCGGGGTGTCGGCCGCCTCCTCGCGCCCGTTCCTGGTGGCCGACCAGGGCGGGATCTGGAGCTACGACGGCGGGGAGCTGGACAGCTGGCGCCAGGTGCTGGGCGCCGCCCCGGACGGGATCCCGCTCTATCCCGGCTGAGGTCGGGGATGACGCTGTCGGGGGTGACGCTGTCGGGGGTGACGCTGTCGGGGGTGACGCTTGGGACGCCCAAGCGTCGCTGAGTGGTGCTTGGGCGTCCCGAGCGTCAGGGGGCGGGGCCGGCGGTTGACGCTTGGGCGTCCCAAGCGTCGGAGGTCCCCGTGTCGGGGCCTCGGCTGTGGACAACTCGGGCTCGCCCCCGCTCGATCGGACGGCGGTGTCGGGGCGCGGAGGCAGAGTGCTCGCATGGCCCTCCGCGAACCCGCCTCCGCGCTTCTCGACCTGCTGCTCCCCGCCGCGTGCGGGGGCTGTGGTGCTCCGCCCGCCCGGGACGGTCCTCGGCCGGGATGGTGCCCCGAGTGTGCCGCGGCGCTGCCCGGCCCGCACCGCGTGGTGCTGCCGGAGGCGCCGGTGCTCTACGCGGCGGGCCGCTACACCGGGCCGCTGCGGGCGGCGCTGCTCGGCTACAAGGAGCGTGGCAGGCGGGACCTCGGGCGGCCGCTCGCCGCGGTGCTCGGCGAGCTCGTGCCCGCCGGGGCGGTCGTGGTGCCCGCGCCCTCGCGGCCCGCCGCCGCGCGAGCGCGCGGTGGCGACCACGTGCGGCGGCTCTGCACGCGGATCGGACACGCGGAGGCCTGGCCGCTGCTGGGGCTGCGCCGCGGCACCCGGGACTCCCTCGGGCTCGATGCGGCGGCCCGCGCGGCGAACCTCGCCCGCGCGGTGCACGTGCGGTCGCCCGAGAACCCGCCGGGCGCGGTGGTGCTGGTGGACGACGTGGTGACCACGGGGGCCACGCTGCGCGCGTGCGCCCGGGCCCTCGCCGAGGTGGGGATCCCGGTCGCCGGGGCGGTGGTGCTGTGCGATGCGAGCAGCCGGACGGACCGCCGCCACCGACCCGCCTCCGGGCAGCGCTGAGGGGGCCGGTCCGCCGCCCGACCAACCACTCCAAAGTACGGGTTAGTGCAGGTCAGGGCAATGTCATCCGCCGAATTCCCCCAAGTCGCTGTCACTCACCGCTCAGGACTGTCGCCGAACCGTGATTGGAACTACCGTGCCTGGCACACGTAACCCACGCCACAACGGGAGGGGAACACCGGACATCCGCTTCGGGTCCCCGGGGTGGTGCGCACCCCAGTCGTCCGACACGTCGGACACGCCCGAAGAACCCCCGACGCCGAGTACGCACGGATTGCGAGGGAAGTCGAGTGGAGATCGTCGTCACCGGCCGCAACGTGGAGGTCCCGGAGCACTTCCGGATCCACGTCGAGGAGAAGCTGGCCCGGCTCGAGCGCTACGACCACAAGATCGTCGGTATGGAGGTCGAGCTCTTCCACGAGCCCAACCGCAGACAGTCCAAGAGCTGTCAGCGGATCGAGATCACCGGCCGCGGCCGCAACCAGGTCGCGCGCGCCGAAGCGTGCGCGGGGGACTTCTACGCCGCGCTGGACTGCGCGATCAGCAAGCTCGAGAGCAGGCTCCGCCGCTCCCACGACCGGCGCAGGCTCAACGACCGGCGGACCCGCGTGATGGCCGGTCGCGGTGGTGCCGCGGCGGTCGCCGTGCTCGAGCAGGAGCTGGCCGAGGAGCGCGTCCAGGCCCACATCCCCGAGCCGCGTGGTCACGGCGAGCACCTCGAGGAGTCGTCGGAGGACCTGCCCGGCCGGATCGTACGGCGCAAGCAGCACTCGTCCGAGCCGATCAGCATCGACGAGGCGCTGTCCCGGATGGAGCTCGTGGGACACGACTTCTACCTGTTCGCGGACGCCGAGTGCGGCACCCCGTCGGTCGTCTACCGGCGCAAGGGGTACGACTACGGCGTGATCCGGCTCGGCGGATAGCCCGGCCCCGAGACCCCCTCCGAAGAAGGGCGTCGGGGTGCGGCCTGTCGTCGCACCCCGACGCCCGTCCATCGCGGTGGGCACGCACGACCCCGGAACCTGCACGGGTCCGGGGTCGTTGCCCTCTCGGGGGTCGACACGCCGGTGGCTACCATGGGTCGGTGTGTGCGCCGGAGTCGCTGAACCGTGCGGCTCGGCGTCCGCCCCGGTCGGCGGGCCCCTGCGCGCCGGCCACCGCCCGAGACCGCGATGTGAATGAGGTCGATCAGTGCCGTCCTTGCTGAACCGCCTGCTCCGTGCCGGCGAGACGAAGCTGGTGAAGCGGCTGGGCCGGATCGCCGACCACATCGATTCGCTCGAGCCCGACTTCGAGGTGCTCACCGACGCGCAGCTGCGCGCGAAGACGGACGAGTTCAAGGAGCGCTACGCCGAGGGCGAGACGCTCGACGACCTGCTCCCGGAGGCGTTCGCCGCGATCCGGGAGGCGGCCAAGCGCACGCTGGGCCAGCGGCCGTTCCCCGTCCAGCTGATGGGTGGCGCGGCGCTGCACCTGGGCAACGTGGCGGAGATGCGCACCGGTGAGGGCAAGACCCTGACCTGTGCCCTGCCCAGCTACCTCAACGCGCTGTCCGGAGACGGCGTGCACGTCGTCACGGTGAACGACTACCTCGCCAAGCGTGACGCCGAGACCATGGGCCGGATCCACCGCTTCCTCGGGCTCAGCGTGGGCGTGATCCTCGCCGACCAGACCCCGGCGGTGCGGCGCGAGCAGTACGCAGCGGACATCACCTACGGCACGAACAACGAGTTCGGCTTCGACTACCTGCGCGACAACATGGCGTGGAACTCCGCGGACATGGTGCAGCGCGGCCACAACTTCGCGATCGTCGACGAGGCGGACTCGATCCTCATCGACGAGGCGCGCACCCCGCTGATCATCTCCGGTCCGGCCGAGCAGAGCGCCCGGTGGTACCAGGAGTTCGCGCGGATGGCGCCGCTGCTGCAGCGGGACCGCCACTACGAGGTCGACGAGCGCAAGCGCACCGTCGGCGTCACCGAGGACGGGGTGTCCTTCGTCGAGGACCAGCTCGGGATCGACAACCTCTACGAGGCCGCGAACACCCCGCTCGTCGGGTACCTCAACAACGCGCTGAAGGCGAAGGAGCTCTTCGCCAAGGACAAGGACTACATCGTCCGGGACGGCAACGTCCTGATCGTGGACGAGTTCACCGGCCGCGTGCTGTCCGGCCGCCGCTACAACGAGGGCATGCACCAGGCGATCGAGGCCAAGGAGAAGGTCACGATCCAGGCGGAGAACCAGACCCTCGCCACGATCACCCTCCAGAACTTCTTCCGGCTCTACGACAAGCTCTCCGGGATGACCGGTACCGCCGAGACCGAGGCGGCGGAGCTGCACAGCACCTACGGCATGCACGTCGTCGTCATCCCGACGAACCGGCCGATGGTCCGCGCGGACCAGCCGGACCTCATCTACAAGACCGAGGCCGCGAAGTTCGACGCGGTGGCGGACGACATCGCCGAGAAGCACCACAAGGGCCAGCCCGTGCTGGTCGGCACCACGAGCGTGGAGAAGTCCGAGTACCTGTCCACGCTGCTGACCCAGCGCCAGGTGCCGCACGAGGTGCTGAACGCGAAGCAGCACGAGCGCGAGTCGATGATCGTCGCGCAGGCGGGCCACGTCGGCGCGGTCACGGTCGCCACCAACATGGCGGGCCGCGGTACTGACATCATGCTCGGCGGCAACCCGGACTTCCTCGCCGACCTGGAGCTGCGCAGCCGCGGGCTCGACCCGGTCGAGCACCGCGAGGCCTACGAGGCCGCGTGGGACGACGCCGTGGCCCGGATGAAGAAGCAGGTCGCGGCGGAGGCGGAGGAGGTCCGCGAGGCGGGCGGGCTCTACGTGCTCGGCACCGAGCGCCACGAGTCGCGCCGCATCGACAACCAGCTCCGCGGTCGGTCCGGCCGTCAGGGCGACCCGGGTGAGAGCCGCTTCTACCTCTCCCTGGGCGACGAGCTGATGCGCCGGTTCAACGGCGCCATGGTCGAGTCGATCATGAACCGGTTCAACCTGCCCGAAGACGTCCCGATTGAGGCGAAGATGGTCACCCGGGCCATCCGCAGCGCGCAGACGCAGGTCGAGCAGCAGAACTTCGAGATCCGCAAGAACGTCCTCAAGTACGACGAGGTGCTCAACCAGCAGCGCAAGGTCATCTACGCCGAGCGCGCGCGGGTGCTGGCGGGCGAGGACATCGCCGACCAGATCCGCTCCATGCAGCGGGACGTGGTGACCGCCTACGTCGACGGGGCCACCGCCGAGGGCTACGCCGAGGACTGGGACCTCGAGAAGCTCTGGACGGCCGTCGGGCAGCTCTTCCCGGTCTCGATCAAGTGGCAGGACCTCGTCGACGCCGACGACGTGGACGATCTCTCCAAGGAGACGATCACCGAGGCGCTGCTCGCGGACGCCGAGCGGGCCTACGCCCGCCGCGAGGCCGAGATGGACGCGCTGATCGGCCCGCAGGGCGGCATGCGCGAGCTCGAGCGGCAGGTGTTGATGCAGGTCATCGACCGCAAGTGGCGCGAGCACCTCTACGAGATGGACTACCTCAAGGAGGGCATCGGGCTGCGGGCGATGGCCCAGCGGGACCCGGTGATCGAGTACCAGCGCGAGGGCTTCGACATGTTCACCGCGATGCTCGAGGGCATCAAGGAGGAGACGGTCGGGCACCTGTTCAACGTCGCGGTGCAGATCCAGGAGGTCCCCGCGCCGGGCGCCGAGCAGCCCGCTGCGAACGGAGCCGCCGCGAACGGGGCCGCCCCGAACGGCGCGGCCCCCAACGGTGCCGTCGCGGCGCCGGTGGCGGCGTCCTCCGCGGCCGAGCCGGTGACCAGTCGCATCCCGCGGGTGCCGCAGCAGAGCCCGGACGAGACCCCCACCTCGGTGCTGCCCGCGGCCTTCCGCTCCGGCCCGCCCACGCAGGGGCTGAGCTACAGCGGCCCGACCGAGGACGGCGAGGTCGCCACCCGCAACGGTGGTGGCCGCCCGCAGCAGCGCCCGCAGGGCGGAGGACAGCAGGGCGGGGGACAGGGCGGCAACCGCGCCGAGCGCCGCCGTCAGGCCCGCCGCCAGCGCTGACCCGTACCGACGAACGGCGCGTTCGCTCACACCTGGTGCCCCGTCCAGAAACGTTCAGGACCGAACTCGGCTGGATCCACCGATTCCGGCCCCGACGTTCCTGGACGGGGCACTAGTGAGCGAGCGCGCCGTTCGCCGTCTCCGTGTCGAAGCGTTCTCGGGCCTCCTGGATCGCGGGCAGGGTGGTGTCCACCCAGGCGATCAAGACGTCCACGGGGTGCCGCAGCGTCTTGCCGAGCGGGGTGATCCGGTACTCGACGGCCACCGGGCGGGTGGCGGTCACGGTGCGCTCGACGATCCCGTTGCGTTCGAGACGGCGCAGGGTCGCGGTGAGGGACTTCTGTGACACGGCGGGGATCGCGCGGCGCAACCCGTTGAAGCGGGTCGGTCGCTCGCACAGCTCGTTCAGCACGGCCAGTGACCAGCGGTCCAGCACCTCCTCGTCGAGCTCGAGGCCACCGCGATCCTGGACTGAGCCCACCCCGGCGAACGACGCGTTCGCTCACCAGGTGTGAGCGAGCGCGCCGTTCGCCGGGGCTCAGAGCACCCGGAGCGCAGTGCAGCGCCAGTCGCCGGTCGGGGTGAGGTCGAGCCGGGCGGCGAGGGCGCGGGCCCGGTCGCCGAACCGGCACACCGCGGTGACCTCGGTGCCGGTCCGGTCGACGGGGCGGCAGTGCAGCGAGCGGAGCACGCCGTGGGGCGGGCCGTGCCCGCGGCGCGGCACCCCGGCGGCGACGTAGCGCAGCACCTCGGGGCTCGCGTAGGGCGCGAGGTGGGCGAGGGGGCGATGGCCGTCGAACACCTCCAGGGCGATCCGGACCACCGTCTCCGCCCGCCGCCGCGCCGCCGCCTCGCGCGCCCCGGCCCGCACCGATCCCGGCACCAGCGGGAGGTGGGCGTCGCCGCGGGTCCGGGGCGACGGGTTCCGCGAGCGCAGGTGCGGCGCCTGCTGCGCGGCGCCCACCGGGAGGGGGTCGGCGCGCGCGTTGATCCCGGCGTCGATCCCGGAGTCGCTCTCCGGGTCGGCCTCGGGTTCGGTCGAGACCACGGCGAAGCGGGGCGGGGCGAGCGGGGTGATCGGGACGGCGGTCGCGGCGAGGGTCATGGTCGGAGCCTGCGGGCGCGCCCGGGTTCACGGGTGCGAACGGGACACTTCGTTCCCACATGGTGCGGGGCCGCACGGTCTTACGCTCCCCGCCGTGTCCGAAGCCGTGTCCGAAGCCGTGTCCGAAGCCGTGTCCGAAGCCGTGTCCGAACCCGACCCCGAACCGCTCGACCGGCTCGTCAGCGCCGCGGGCACCGCGCTGACCCGGCTGCGGGCCCGCATCGTCGCGCGGCACGGCCTGTCCCCGACCGCGCTCGACGTCCTGGAGGCGCTCGTCGAGCCCGTCGCGACCCAGCGCGACCTCGCCGCCCGGGTCGGGCTCACCCCCACCACCCTCACCCCGGTGCTCACCGACCTGGAGGACCGCGGCCTCGTCGTGCGGGACCGGGAGCGGGCCGACCGGCGCGTGGTCCGCCCCCGGCTGACCGAGCGCGGCGCGGCGACGGCGGAGGCGGTCCTGGCCGCGGTCGCGCGGGAGTGGCGGGCGGCCCTGCCCGGGGCGGACGGGGACGAGCCGACGGTGCGCCGTTACCTGGAGCGGCTGGTGCGCGCGGCCCGGTAGCGTGGCCGGGGTGCGCGGGCTGATCCTGGACTACGGCGGTGTGCTGACCGACGGCCCCGCCATGGCCGCCCTGCCCGGCCGGGCCCGGGCGGCGGGCCTGCGCGTCGCCCTGCTCAGCGACGCCCACGCGGTCCCGGACGAGCTGGCGGGCCAGTTCGACGCCGTCGTCCTCGGCGGGCGCGGCGGGGCCCGCAAGCCGGACCCGGAGGCGTTCCGCCGCGCCGCCGCGCAGCTCGGCCTGGAGCCGGGGGACTGCGTGGTGGTGGACGACCTGCCGGTGAACGTCCGCGGCGCCGTCGCGGCGGGCGCGGTCGGCGTCCGACACACGGATGCCGAGTCCACGGTGAGTGAACTCGGCATCCTGTTCGACTGGTAGGGCTCCTACTGCGGCGGGGGCGGCGGCTGCTCGCCCTCCGGCGCCGGCGGCGGTGCCGCGGTGGTGTTGCCCTGGCCGGTCTTCTCCTGTGCGAAGTCGACCGCCTTGTCGATGTGCTCGTCGTGGCCCGCGAACTTGCTCTTCGCGGCCTCACCGGCCTTGTCGAGGCCCTGGTCGACCTTGTCGTCGTGCTGGCCGATCAGCTCTTTTGCCTTGTCCAGGAATCCCATGCCGGGCAGCCTGGACCCCCGAGCGCCGGCGCGCACGTCGGGGCTCACCCGATCGAGCGAAGGCGGGCGTGCTCTGGGCGGAGCTCGTCGACCGCCGTGACGCCGATGAGCTGCAGCGTCCGCGTGATCTCGCCCCGCAGAATGTCCACCGCCTTGGTGACACCCGCCCGGCCGCCCGCCATCAGCCCGTAGAGGTAGGCCCGCCCGACGAGCGCGCCGCGCGCCCCGAGCGCGATCGCGGCCACGACGTCCGCGCCGTGGGTGATCCCGGTGTCCACGTAGACCTCGGCCCGGTCGCCGACCGCGTCGACCGCGGGCTCGACGAGCTCGATCGGCACCGGCGCGCGGTCGAGCTGGCGGCCGCCGTGGTTGGACAGCAGCACGGCGTCTGCGCCCGCGTCCACGACCCGCCGCGCGTCGTCGACGTTCTGCACGCCCTTGATCATCAGCTTGCCCGGCCAGGCGCCGCGCAACCACTCGACGTCGTCCATGGTCAGGGCGGGGTCGAAGACCCGGTTGATCATGTCGGCGACCGTGCCCTCGGTGGACTCCAGGGTCGCGAACGTCAGCGGCGAGGTGGTGAGCAGGTCGAACCACCAGTGCGGGTGCAGCGCGCCGTCGACGAACGTGCGCAGGGTCAGCGCCGGCGGGATGGTGAGCCCGTTGTGGACGTCTCGGCGGCGGTTGCCGCCCACCGGGGTGTCGACGGTCAGCATGATCGTGTCGTAGCCCGCGGCGGCCGCTCGTTGGACCAGGTCCTTCGCGAACGCGCGGTCCCGCCAGAGGTAGAGCTGGAACCAGCGGCGTGCGGCGGACGGGACGTCCTCGATCGTGGTGGTCCCCATCGTGGACAGCGTGTACGGGATCCCTGCCTCGGCGGCGACGGTCGCGACCGCCGGCTCGCCCTCGGTGCCCATCATGCGGGTGAAACCCGTGGGCGCGAGCGCGAACGGCAGGGCGGAGCGGGCGCCGAGCATGTCGCGGCCCAGGTCGACGGTGCTGACGTCCCGCAGCACGGTCGGGGTGAACTCGACGCGGTTCCACGCGGCCCGCGCCCGGCTCAGCGACAGCTCGCCGTCCGCGGCGCCGTCGGTGTAGTCGAAGACGGCGCGGGGTGCGCGCCGCTTCGCGATGGTGCGCAGATCGTCGATCGACGCGGCGCGGGCGAGACGGCGGGCCGTCGCGTCCCGGACGAACGGAGCAGGCCGGAGCAGGGGGAGGATCTCCTTGGGGCGGGGCAACCGACGCTGGACCATGCGGGCCAGGGTACGACGTCCCGCCCGGGATCCTCAGCGCCTGCGGTGCAGCTCGTAGGCCGCCACCGCGGCGGCGCTGGCCACGTTCAGCGACTCGACGCCGCCGAACAGGGGGATGCCGACCACGCCGTCGAGCAGGGGGCGGACGCCGTCCGACAGGCCGTCGGTCTCGTTGCCGAGCACCAGGGCGACCCGCGGCGGCAGGGCCGCGGAGAGCAGCGACTCCCCGCCCGCGTCGAGCCCGAAGATCCCGAACCCGCTCTCCCGCAGCGCCGCCAGGCCCTCCTCGACCGTGCCCGAGCGCAGCACGGGCGCGGCGAACGCGACCCCCGCCGAGGCCTTGATCACCAGCGGGTCGATGGCGGGGACGCCGCGGCGGGGGAGCAGCACGCCGTCGAGCCCCGCGCCGGTGGCCGTGCGCAGGATCATCCCGACGTTCGACGGGTTCGTCACCCGGTCCAGCACGAGGACCGACGCCGGTCGCCGCGAGCCGAGGTCGGAGAGGAACACCGACACCGGCGCCATCCGGGGTGCCACGACGTCCGCCAGCACCCCCTGGTCGTGGCGCCCGTTGCCCGCCAACACCTTGACCCGGTGCGCGCTGACCCGCGACACCGCCACGCCCCGCCGCCGGGCCGCCTGCTCGATCTCCCGCACGGAGTCCCCGCGGCTGCCCTCGGCGATCAGCACCTTGTCGACCGCGAGGCCCTCGTCGGCGAGCGCCTCGAGCACCGGCTTGCGGCCGTACACGGTGATGAAAGCGTCCTTCGGCGATACGGTCACCTGCTCAGCCTAGGCCGCGCCCTGCGGGCCCAGGACCACGGCTTTCGCGCCGAAGTCGCTCCCGGCCGCGTTGTCGGGCCGGCCCAGGACGTCCAGTACCGCGGCGCGGCCCTCCGCCTCGCCGGGAGCAACGTCGATCACGAACTCCGCGGCCCTGGGCCCGCAGGGCACGGCCTAGGATCACCCCATGCCGCCCCGGCTCTCCGCTCTGGACGCGTCCTTCCTCTACCTCGAACAGCCGACCACCCCGATGCACGTGGGCGGGGTCGCGGTGTTCCGGAAGGGGCCCGAGGGGCTCGACTACGACCGGCTGGTGCGGCTCGTCGAGCAGCGGATCTCGCTGGTCCCGCGCTACCGGCAGAAGGTCCGGCACGTCCCCGGCAACCTCGCCCGCCCGGTCTGGGTGGACGACACGGACTTCGACACGGCGTACCACGTCCGCCGCTCCGCGCTGCCCCGCCCGGGCACCGACGCCCAGCTGTGCGAGCTCGTCGCGCGGCTGATGTCGCGCCCGCTCGACCACACCCGGCCGCTGTGGGAGATGTACCTGGTGGAGGGCCTGGCCGACGAGCGCGTCGCCGTCGTCACCAAGACCCACCAGGCCATGGTCGACGGGATCTCGGCGATCGACCTCTCCCAGGTCATCCTGGACGTCTCGCCGGAGGCGAAGCCGCGGGCCGAGGAGGTCTGGATGCCGCGGCCCACGCCGTCGGACGTCCGGCTGGTCGCCGAGGCCATCGGCGAGGCGGTGTCGCGGCCGGGCGAGATCGCGGACAACGTCCGGGCCGCCACCGGGGACGCCGTCGCGACCGCCACGAAGGTCGCCGGGATGGCGGGCAAGCTGGTCACCATGGCGTGGGCGGCGACGCGACCGGTGCCGGGCACCCCGCTCAACGTGGAGGTCTCCACCCAGCGGCGCTTCGCCGTGGCGCGCACGAACCTCGAGGACTACCGCGCGGTCCGCGCGGCGCACGACTGCACGGTCAACGACGTCGTGCTGTCGGTGGTCGCCGGGGCGCTGCGCAGCTGGCTGCTCTCCCGGGGCGAGCCCGTCACCTCGGGGGCGACGGTCCGGGCGATGGTCCCGATGTCCGTGCGCGGGGACGCGGACGTGCCCAGCTCGGCGGGCACCCTCGGCAACCGGGTGTCGTCCTTCCTCGTGGACCTGCCGGTGGGCGAGCCGAGCCCGGTCGTCCGCCTGCACCACGTCGCACACGCCATGCGGGAGCACACCTCGACCGGTCGCAACGTCGGCGCGGACACCCTCGTACGGATCGGCGGGTTCGCCCCGCCCACCCTGCACGCGCTCGGGGCGCGGGCGGCGAGCGGCATGGCGCGCCACATCTTCAACCTCGTGGTGACGAACGTCCCCGGCCCCCAGTTCCCCCTCTTCGCGGCCGGAGCGCGCATGCTGGAGATGTTCCCGGTCGTCCCGCTGGCGAAGGGGCAGGCCCTGGCCATCGGGCTGACCAGCTACGACGGCGGGGTGTACTACGGGTTCAACGGCGACCGGGACGGCATGGCGGACGTCGAGGTGCTGGCCGGCATGGTCGACGAGGCGTTGGACGAACTGCGAGCGGCGAACAGGTAGGAGACGAAGGTGCGGATCTATCTCCCCGGGACCTGGCCGATGCTGCGCACGCTGGTCAAGACGGGGAAGTTCGACCCCATCGGCGGGACGGCGTTCGCGCTGACCCCGCGGCTGCGGGAGTCGTACGTGGCCGGTGACGACGAGGAGCTCGAGTACGCCGCGATGAGCGAGGCGGCCCGGGCGTCGCTGCGGCTGTTGGCGGTGGAGCTGGGCCTCGGCGAGGACATCCCCGCCCGTCGGGTGGTGGTCGCGGCGGACATGGAGGCCACCCTGCGCCCCGATCTGGACGACGGCGCCGTCCGGATCACCGGCTCGGTCCCGATGTCCGCGATCGCCGCCGTCCACGTCGACGGCGAGGAGGCCGAGCACGCCGTGCGCGAGGCGGCGGGCGTGGTGGACAAGGCGGACCTGGGCGACCTGGACGCGGAGTTCCTGGTGGGCGAGGCCGAGGACCAGGAACTGGCCTGGTACAGCCCGGAGGAGGTCGCCTTCCTGGTCGACCTGGGCGACCTCTAGCCGGGGCTCCGTGATGCTCAGTCGCGGAAGTCGGGGGCGCGCTTCTCGAAGCCCGCGGCCACCGCCTCCTTCTGGTTCGGGCTGCCGATCAGGGCGCCGATCTCGGTCTGCTCCGCCGCGAGCTGGGTCGAGACGTCCACCCGGCCGGAGCTCTCCAGCAGGCGCTTGGCGGCGCTGACGGCGTGCGGGCTGACGGCGGCGATCTCGCGGGCCAGCTCCAGCGCCGCCTCCCGGGGTGCGTCCGCCACCCGGGTGGCCAGGCCGATGCGCACGGCCTCGGTGCCGCTGACCCGGCGTCCGGTGAAGGTCAGCTCCTTGGCCCGGTCGCGGCCGACGAGCTCGGGCAGCACCTGGGTGCCGGTCATGTCCGGGATCAGGCCCCAGCGGATCTCGAGGACCGACAGCACCGCGTCCGGCGCGACGATCCGGATGTCGGCCCCGAGCGCGATCTGCAGGCCGCCGCCCAGCGCGTTGCCGGTGACGGCGGCGATCACCGGCATCGGCAGCGTGGTCCAGACGTGGGCCGCGCGTTGCCCGGTGGCCTTGGCGGGCCCGTCGGTCGGGGGGAGCTCCGCGGTCGCGGAGAGCCGCTGCCCGTCCCGCATCGCCTGGAAGGACCCGAAGTCCAGGCCCGCGCAGAAGTCGGGGCCCTCGCCGGACAGCACGACCGCGCGCACGCCCGGCTCGTCCCGCAACCGCTCCCCGGCGAGGACCAGCCCCTCGAACATCGCCGGGTCCAGGGCGTTGCGCTTCTCCGGCCGGGCGAGCCGGACGTCGGCCACCCCGTCGGTGATCGCGATCGTGACCCGCTGCTCGGACATGCCCTACCTCCCTGTGAACCGGGCGGGACGGCGCTCCAGAAACGCGGCGACCCCCTCGGCGTGGTCCTCTGATGCGAAGCACTCGGCCAGGGCCGCCCGGGTGGCCGTGACCTGGTCGGTCATCCCCCGCCCCGCCCCCGAGAGCACGAGCTCCTTGGTGCGCGCTCGCCGCCCGCCCCGCGGTCGTCCGGGGCCCGAGACGCCGGGTCGGCCAGGTCGATGCCGGCGCAGAAGCTGCCGGGCACCCCCGTCACGACCAGCACCGCGACCGCGGGATCGGCGCCCGCCTCCGCGATGCGCGCGGTGAACTCCGCGAGCATCGCGAAGGTCATCGCGCCCTTCTTGGCGGGCCGGTCGATCGTCAGGGTGGCCACGCCCGCGTCCACCCCGTAGCGGATCTCGTCCATCCGACCCCTTCCCAGCGCCTTCGTCGAGGGGCATCCTAGCTGAACGATCGTTAAGGAGATTCCGTGGATTTCGCGCTTCCCGTGGAGCTGACGCAGACGCTGGACGATCTCGATGCGTTCATCGAGGCCGAGATCGCGCCGCTGCAGGCCCAGGACGACAACGAGCGGTTCTTCGACCACAGACGGGAGTGGGCGCGCACGGACTTCGAGGCGGGCGGCACCCCGCGGCGGGAATGGGAGGAGCTGCTGCGCGAGATGCGCCGCCGCGCGGACGCCGCGGGCTGGCTGCGCTACGCCCTGCCGAAGTCGGTGGGCGGGCGGGACGGCTCCAACCTCGACATGGCCGTGATCCGGGAGCACCTGGCGCACAAGGGCCTCGGGCTGCACAACGACCTGCAGAACGAGTCCAGCGTGGTCGGGAACTTCCCGTTCGCGCACATGCTGCTGGCGTTCGCCACCCCCGAGCAGGTCGAGGAGTACATGGAGCCGATGCTGACCGGGCGGGCCCGGATCGGCTTCGGCCTCACCGAGCCCGACCACGGCAGCGACGCCACGTGGATGGAGACCCGCGCGGTCCGCGACGGGGACGACTGGATCCTCAACGGCGCCAAGCGCTGGAACTCCGGCATGCACTCCGCCACCCACGACGTGGTGTTCGCCCGCACCAGCGGGGACGACGGGGACGGGCGCGGAATCACCGCGTTCTTCGTCCCCACCGACACCCCCGGCTTCTCGGTGGACTTCCACTGGTGGACGCTGAACATGCCCACCGACCACGCCGAGGTCACCCTGACCGACGTCCGGGTCCCGAACTCGGCCGTGTTCGGCGAGGAGGGGCTCGGCCTGGCGGTGGCGCAGACCTTCGTGCACGAGAACCGGATCCGCCAGGCCGCCTCCGGTGTCGGGGCGGGCCAGTTCTGCATCGACCGCGCGGTGGCCTACGCCCGCGAGCGGATCACCTTCGGCGCGCCGCTGGCGACCCGCCAGGCCATCCAGTGGCCGCTGGTGGAGCTGCAGACCGAGGCCGAGATGCTGCGCGGCCTGGTCCGCAAGACCGCGTGGGAGCTCGACCGGGTGCCGCACATGGAGATCAGCGACAAGGTCTCGATGTGCAACTACCGGGCCAACCGCTTCGTCTGCGAGGCCGCGGACCGGGCCATGCAGGTCCACGGCGGGCTCGGCTACTCCCGCCACACGCCGTTCGAGCACATCTACCGCCACCACCGCCGCTACCGGATCACCGAGGGTGCCGAGGAGATCCAGATGCGCAAGGTCGCGGGCTACCTGTTCGGCTTCGCGGGGCCGAACAAGATCCGGTCGTGACCGCCGAGCTGGAGAAGCGGCTCGCGGCGCGCCTCGGGCGAGACGTCGAGGGGTTGGTGCGGCTCACCGGGGGCGCGAGCCGCGAGACCTGGTCGTTCACCGCGGGGGGCGAGCGGCTGATCCTGCGCCGCGACCCGCCGGGGACCGACCGGCCCGCGGGCATGGCGCTCGAGGCGCGGTCGATCGCGGCCGCGGAGCGGGTCGGCGTGCCGGTACCGCACCTGGTGGACCACGGCACCGACCCGGACGTCCTCGGGGCGCCGTTCCTGATCACCCGGCACGTCGACGGCGAGACCCTCGCGCGCAGGCTGCTGCGCGACGAGCGGTACGCCGCGGTCCGGCCGCGCCTGGCCGGCGAGCTGGGCCGGGCCGTGGCCCGGGTGCACCGGATCCCGCCCGCGGAGGTCCCGGGCCTGGAGGCGCGCGAGCCGCTGGCCCACCTGCGCGCGACCTACGACGAGCTCGGCGAGCCGCTGCCGTCGGTCGAGATCGCGCTGCAGTGGCTGGCGCGCCACCGGCCCGCGGACGTCCCGGAGACCGTGGTGCACGGGGACTTCCGCAACGGAAACATGATCATCACGGAGGACGGACTGGCGGCCGTGCTCGACTGGGAGGCCGTGCACCGCGGCGACCCGCGCGAGGACCTCGGCTGGCTGTGCGTGAAGTGCTGGCGCTTCGGCGAAGCCCCCGCGGTCGGCGGCTTCGGCCCGCTCGAGGATCTGCTCGACGGCTACGCCGAGGTCGCGGGCACCCGTCCGGACCCGGAGGCCGTGCGCTGGTGGCAGGTCTACGGCACCGCGCGCTGGGCCGTCGGCTGCCGGGCGATGGCCGAGTTCCACCTCTCCGGCACGACGCCCTCGGTCGAGCTCGTCGCCATCGGGCGGCGGGTGTGCGAACAGGAACACGACCTGTTCCTCGCCCTCGGGCACCCGGCGGGCGACCCGACCGTCGAGCCGGCGGCGCCCTCGGATCTGCACGGCCGCCCCACCGCGGCGGAGCTGCTCGACGCGGTGGCGATGTTCCTGCGCGAGGAGGTGCTGCCGACCCCCGGCCGCACCGGCTTCCACGCCCGGGTGGCGGCGAACGTCGTCGACACCGTGGCCCGGGAGATCGCGCTGGGACCCGCGCAGGAGCGGGCCCACGCGAGGCGGCTGGCGGCGTTCGGCGCCGCCGACACCGCCCAGCTCGCCGCGGCGATCCGCACCGGGCTCGTCGACTGGGCGGACCCGGCGCTGCTGGCCGCGGTGCGCGCCGACATCACCGACCGGCTGCGGACCGCGAACCCGAAGTACCTGACCTTCCCCGGATAGGAGCGACATGGCATGCTCATCGGCGACGTGCTGTCCTTCACCGCCGCCCGCCGCGCGGACGAACCGGCCCTGGTCTTCGAGGACCGCACCTGGACCTACGCGGAGCTGGACCGCGAGGTCCGCAGGCTGGCCGACGGGCTCACCCGCCACGCCGAGCCCGGGGACCGCATCGCGATCCTCACCGAGAACAACGCCGAGTACGTCCAGGCCTACTACGGCGTCCCGGCGGCCGGGATGGCGCTGGTGTTCCTCAACTACCGGCTCAGCCCCCGGGAGGTCGCGCTGAACCTGGAGGACTGCGCGCCCACCGTGCTGATCACCGAGCGGAAGTACCTGGAGACGGCCCGGCGGGCGAGCGCGGACGTGCCGTCGATCCGGACGTTGGTCTGCCTCGACGGACCCGCGGACGGGGCGCTGACCTGGGCGGACCTGCTCGGCGACGACGTGGACCCGCCGCGCGTCGACGAGACGCTGCCCGCCTGGCTGATCTACACCTCCGGCACCACGGGCCGGGCGAAGGGCGCGGTGCTGACTCACCGCAACGTCGTCGCCGCCGTGCTGAACTCGCTGATCAGCTGGGAGCACGACCACGATCCCGGCGTCTCGCTGATGCCCCGGCCGCTGTGTCACATCGCCGGGTACGGCGTGGCGATGGCCCACCTCCGGGGCGACCAGGTCTGCGCGGGCTACTGGAACCGGCCCGAGGCCACCGCCGAGGCCGTGCGGGGCGGCTGGTTCCACCAGGTCGAGGAGGTCCTGTTCCAGCACCCGGACGTCGCGGCCGCGGCGGTCGTCGGGCAGCCCGACGAGGTGTGGGGCCAGCTCGTCGTCGCGGTGGTCGAGGCCCGGGAGGGCCACACGGTCACCGAGGAGGGCGTGCGCGAGTTCTGCCGCGGCGTGCTGGCGGGCTACAAGATCCCGCGGCGGGTGCTGGTGGTCCCGGAGCTGCCCCGGACCACCAGCGGCAAGGTGCGCAAGCCGGAGCTGCGCGCGCTCGTCGCCGAGACGGCCGAGATGGCCGAGACCCCCGAGATCGCGGCCCGGCGTGGCTGAACCGGCGTTCCGCGGAGAGGAGACACCCATGGTCGGCGACGAAGGCGCGATGGAGCTCGTGGCCTCCGGACTCGAGTTCCCCGAGGGCCCCATCGCCTGCGCGGACGGGTCGGTCGTCCTGGTCGAGATCAAACGCGGCACGCTCTCGCGCGTGGCGCCGGACGGGGCGGTCGAGGTCGTCGCCGACCTGGGCGGCGGGCCCAACGGTGCCGCCGTGGGGCCGGACGGGGCGGTCTACGTCTGCAACAACGGCGGCTTCGAGTGGCACGACCGGGCCGGGATTACCGCGCCCGGGCAGCAGCCCGCGGACTACAGCGGCGGCCGGATCGAGCGGGTCGCGCCCGACGGCGCCGTCACCACCCTCTACACCGAGGTGGACGGTCGGGGGCTGAACGGACCCAACGACATCGTCTTCGACCACGACGGCGGGTTCTGGTTCACCGACCTCGGCAAGAACCGCGGGCGGGACATGGACGTCGGTCGGGTCTGCTACGCCCGCGCCGACGGCACGCAGATCGTCGAGGTCGTCCACCCGATCATGACGCCGAACGGGATCGGCCTGTCCCCGGACGGCTCCCGGCTCTACGTCGCCGAGACCCAGACCGGCCGGGTGTGGGAGTGGGAGGTGACCGGGCCCGGCACGCTCGGGCCGGCGGGCGTACCGCCCCGCGGGCCCGCGGGCGCGCACCTGCTCCACGGCTTCGGCGGCTTCCAGCTGCTGGACTCGCTGGCGGTCGACGGCGCGGGAAACGTCTGCGTCGCCACCCTGGTCACCGGCGCGATCAGCGTGATCCGGCCGGACGGCGCGCTCGACAGACAGGTCCCCGTCGCCGAACCGGACCCGTTCGTCACGAACATCTGCTTCGGCGGCGACACGGCGTACGTGACGTCGTCGGGGCGCGGGCTGCTGTACCGGACGGACTGGCCCTACCCGGGCCTCGACCCGGCCTTCTCCATGTGACCGTGCCACGCCGTCGGCCCTCGTGCGTGGCAAGTGGTGCTCTGGCACCACTTGCCACGCACAGGCCGTCAGGCGGGGCGGTGGTCCACGATCCGCAGCACGATGCGGCTGTAGTGGTCGACGAGCTCGGCGGTGGTCACGGTGCCGCCGGGCCGGTACCACTCCGCGATGGCGTTGCACGCCGCCTGGGCCGCGCGCCGGGCGTCCACCGGGTGCTCGCAGCGGAAGACGCCCTGCTCCACGCCCGCGTCGATGATGTCCGACCAGATCGTGGTGGCCTTGACGCGCAGCTCGCGCAGCCGGGTCGTGTGCTCGGGCTCGAGGTTGCGCCACTCCCGGTTGGAGATGTTGCTCTCGGTCTGCCGCTCCACCCGGTACTCCACCGTCGCTCCGACCAGGGCGACCAGTCGCGCGGCCGGGTCGTCCCCGACCCGCGCGAGCGCCTCCTCGCACCGGCGGAAGTAGTCGAGGGTGTTGTCCTCGATCAGCACCGCCAGCAGGTCCTGTTTGCTGGGGTGCCAGTAGTAGAGCGCGGACAGCGACAGGCCCGCGCGCTTCGCGATGTCCCGGATGGAGGCGCCGTGGTACCCGCGCTCCTGGAAGACCTCCCGGGCGGCCGTCGCGATCGCCTCGCGACCCCCGCCACGCGGGATCGGACCGTTCCCCTCGGGGCTGACTGCGGTACTCACCGGGGCAGGATAGTGCCCCCGGCACCCTTCTGACCGTCCTCCTACGGTGTTAGCTTAACGATTGATCGATCAGCGTCGACGTGGGAGGTGTCGAGGCGTGACCGACCTGAGCACGTGTCGCGAGGAACTCCGTGCCTGGTTGCGCGCCCATGCGCTCGCGTCGGGCCCCGCGGCCGACGTGGCCGCCGCGAAGGCCTTCCAGGCCGCCCTGTTCGACGCCGGGTACGCCGGGATCACCTGGCCCACGGACGTGGGCGGGCAGGGGCTGGGCCCCGAGTCCCAGCAGGTGTTCTCCGACGAGTCCAGCGAGTACGAGCTGCCCACCGGGGCGTTCACGATCGGCCAGGGCATGTGCGGGCCCACCGTGAACGACCTGGGGACGACCGAGCAGCGCACCCGCTACCGGCCCCCGCTGCTGCGCGGCGAGGAGATCTGGTGCCGGCTGTTCTCCGAACCCGGGGCGGGCTCGGACGTCGCGTCGCTGCAGACCCGGGCCGTCCCCGCCGACGACGGCTGGGTGGTGGACGGGCAGCAGGTGTGGACCACCGGCACGCGGTGGTCGGACTACGGAGCGCTGCTCGCCCGCACCGACCCCGACCGGCCCAAGCGCTCCGGGCTCACGATGTTCATCATCGACATGCACGCGCCGGGGGTGACCGTCCGGCCGCTCAAGGACATGTCCGGCCGGTCGCCGTTCAACGAGATCACCTCCGACTCGGTGCACCGGCCCGCGGACGGCGTGATCGGCGAGGTCGACGCCGGGTGGCACGCCGCGGTCACGATGCTCGGCCACGAGCGCGTCACCATCGGCTCGCGGCGCACGGCGAAGACCGACCCGCTGGACTTCGCGGCCGTCCGGGCGCTGGTCCGCGATCTCGGCGTCGACGCCGACCCGGCCGTCCGGGACCGGCTCGCCGAGCTCCACACCCGTGAGCGGGTCCTCGAGCTGTTCGACGCCAGGGTCCGGCAGGAGACGGCCGCCGGGAACGCGCCGGGCGCGCGGGGGTCCGTCGGCAAACTCGCGGGAGCCCTGCTGTCCCGCCTCGCGGTGGAGGTGGTCGGCGAGATCGCCGCGCCTGCCGCCGCGGTGCGTGCGGCGATGGAGTCCGAGACCGGCGTCGACCGCGACCTGTGGACCCGGCTCGGTCGCGACCTCGACGTGCCCGGGTTGGTCGTCCCGGGGAAGCTCGGCGGCGCGGGCGCGGGGCACGTCGAACGGTCGATCGTGGCCGAGGAGCTGGGCCGCGCGCTCGCGCCCACGCCGTTCCTCGGGTCGGCCGTGCTCGCCACGGACGCCCTGCTCGCCCTGGACGACGAGGCCGCGCAGCAGGACCTGCTGCCCCGGATGGGGACCGGCGAGACGATCGCCGCGCTCGCCGTCGCCGAGCCCGGGGCGCCGTGGGGACCCGGCCGGACCACCGCGACCGAGGGGCCGGGCGGCTGGCGCCTGGAGGGCCGCGAGACCCCCGTCGTGGCGGGTGACCCGGCGGACGAGTTCCTCGTGGTCGCCACCGCGCCGGACGGGCCCGCCTGGTTCCGGGTGTCCGGGGCGGAGGTCACCCGCTCGGTGCTCACCACGCTGGATCCGACCCGCCGGCTCGCCGCGATCACCGTGAGCGGCGCGAAGGCCGTCCGGCTGGAGTCCGCCGACCACCGAGTATGCGACGATCCGCGTGCAGTTCGGCCGCGCGATCGGCTCCTACCAGGCCGTGAAGCACGGGCTGGCGGACCTGTACTCGAGCGGGGAGTCGGCCGTCTCCGCGGTCCGGTACGCGGCCTGAGCCGCGGACGCCGCACCCCGCGGAGCCGGGGGTGGCGGCCGGCGTCGTGGCCTCCTTCGTCGGGCCCGCCTACCTCGCGGCCGCCCGGGACGGTGTGCAGTTCCACGGCGGCATCGGCTACACCTGGGAGCACGACGCGCACCTGTACGACAAGCGCGCCATGAGCACGGAACTGCTGTTCGGCCCCCCGTCGGCGGCGCGGGCGCGGCCGGCGGACGAGCTGGGGATCGGCACGAGCGAGGGAGTCGGCGTATGAGCGAGGACACCGGGGACGCGGTCCTCACCACCCTGGACGACGAGGTCCTCACGATCACGATCAACCGGCCGCAGCGCAAGAACGCGGCGGACGCCGCAGTCTGGGAGGGGCTCGAGGCGGCCTTCCGGCGAGCCCGCCGGGAGGAGGGCATCCGGGTCGTCGTCCTCACCGGCGCGGGCGGGGACTTCTGTGCGGGCGCCGACCTGTCCGGAGGGACGGGCGAGGGGCACCCGCTGCGGCGGTTGCACTACCTCCACGACATCGCGCTCGCCCTGCACCATCTGCCCGTGCCCACGGTGGCGAAGGTGTCCGGCGTCGCGGTCGGAGCGGGCTGCAACCTCGCCATCGGCTGCGACCTGGTCGTCGCGGGCCGCTCCGCCCGGTTCTCCGAGATCTTCGCCCAGCGCGGCCTCTCGCTGGACTTCGGCGGCTCCTGGCTGCTGCCCAAGATCGTCGGACTGCAGCAGGCCAAGCGGCTGGCGCTGCTGGCCGAGATCATCGGGGCCGAGGAGGCGAAGGAGATCGGCCTGATCACCTACGTCGTCGACGACGACCAGCTCGACGCCAAGACCGACGAGATCGTCGGGAAGCTCCGCAGCGGGGCACCGGTGGCGCTGGCCCAGTCGAAGGTGCTGCTCAACGAGGCCGCGGACAAGACCCTGCGCGAGGCGCTCGAGGGGGAGTCGCGGGCCCAGACGATCAACTTCGGAGGCACCGATCCCGCCGCCGCATTCGACGCGTTCATGGCCAAGCGGCGGCCCGAGTTCACGGGGGAGTGGGCCAAGTGACCACTGCGAGTTCACCCACCCCGCCTCCGGCGTCGGCTGCCGTCCCCCGGCAGACCTACACGGAGATCGCGTACGAGGTGGCGGACCGGGTCGCCACCATCACCCTCGACCGGCCGGACCGGCTCAACGCGTTCACCGGCACGATGATGCGCGAGCTCGTCGAGGCCTACCGGGCGGCGGACGCGGACGACGACGTGCGGGCCGTCGTCGTCACCGGGCGGGGCCGCGGGTTCTGCGCGGGCGCTGACCTCGGGCGCGGCGGCGCCACCTTCGACGCGGACGACCCGGCACGCCGGGCCGACCGCGGGGACATCGGCACCGTCGGCGGGGTCCCGCGCGACGGCGGCGGGATCGCCTCGCTCGCCACGGCGGCCTGCCGCAAACCGGTCATCGCGGCGATCAACGGGCCGTGCGTGGGCGTCGGCGCCACCATGACGCTGCCGATGGACATCCGGATCGCGTCGGAGACGGCGCGGTTCGGGTTCGTGTTCGCGCGGCGCGGGCTGGTGCCGGAGGCGGCCTCGAGCTGGTTCCTGCCGCGGATCGTCGGCATCTCGCAGGCGATGGAGTGGGTGGCGACGGGCCGCGTGTTCGACGCGCAGGAGGCCCTCGCCGGGCGGCTGGTCAGCAAGGTCCTCCCGCCGGACCGGCTGCTGCCCCACGCCTACGCCCTGGCCGCGGAGATCGTCGAGAACACCTCCGCGGTCTCGGTGGCGCTGTCCAAGCAGATGCTGTGGTCGATGCTCGGGGAGAGCACCCCGTGGGCGGCGCACCGGGTCGACTCGGCGGCGATCTACGCCCGGGGTCGCAGCGCGGACGCCCGCGAGGGCGTCACCTCGTTCCTGGAGAAGCGCCCGCCCGCCTACCCGGACACGGTCGGCGCGGACTACCCGGACGTCCTGGAGCCCTGGCCGACCCGCCCGGCGGACATGGACTGAGCCGAGAACCGCGCCTCCGGCGCTCGTGCGCGGCGAGTGGTGCTCTGGCACCACTCGCCGCGCACGAGCGCCGGAGGCGCTACTCGCGGCCCTCGGCGCGGTCCCGGGAGAAGCCCAGGGCGCCGACGAGCGGGATCAGCAGGAAGGCCAGCCACGCCATCCCGACACCCGCCGAGTTCAGCACGAAGAACAGGACCAGCGCGAGGATCGGGCTGGCGGCGGCGATCCGGGCGCCCGCCCCCGAGAACCGCCGCGCCGGGGGCTCGGCAGCGGGGCGGGGCACGACGGCGTGCCCGGGCAGCGTCGGGTGCGGCTCGGGGAGGTCGGTGAACAGCGCTTCCAGGTCGGCGGCGGTGGTGGCGTTCGCCGCCAGCGCCGACCGGTCGGCGTACTCCTCGACCCCGAGCCTGCCCGCCTCGAGATGGGCGTTCAACGCCTGCGACGCGGACTCGCGCTCCGCCGTCCCGATCCGGATCTCCGCGTCCGCCATGCGCCCGATCCTAGTGCCCCGTCCAGAAACGTTCAGGACCGAACTCGGCGGCCCAGCCACCCGTGGGCGGCGTTGCCACCCCGGCCGAGTACGCCCGGTACGAGACCGGGGCGGCGCCTTGCCCACGAGTGGCTGGATCCCCCGATTCCGGCCCCAACGTTCCTGGACGGGGCACTAGAACCAGCGGTAGGCGGTGCGGGACATCGAGAATCCGTGTCCGCTCGTGCCCACCCGGCATTCGATGCCCGTTTGTCGGCTCGTGCACGTGATGTCCCCGACGCGCAGGGACCGGCCGTAGTCGAGGACCGGGCCGGTGCCGAACACGGTGTCGCCGTGGCAGACGAAGTCCGGGCGGTCGGTGCCCGCCACCGTGAGCGCGTCCCCCCACACGCCCTCGCAGTCCGCCGGGCGGGTCGGGATCGTCGTCGGGTCCCAGGCGGACTCGGCGATGTCGCAGCGCACCGACTGCGGGGCGACGAGGCACGCGATGTTGCCGCTGGGGCTGGTGAAGCCGGTGGTCGTGGTCGCCACCCGGACGTCCTCCGTCGTCGGCGGGGCGACGGCGGTCGGCTGCGCCACGGGCGTCGGGTCCGGTGGGGTCGCCGGGGCCGCACCGAACGCACCCAGTGCCGCGGCGGTGCCGGCCCCGGCCCCCGCCACCACCAGCGCGACGAGGCCCGCGACGAGCGGCCTGCGCCACCGCGGCGCCCGCGCGACCGCCCGGCCACTCGACGGCGTCAACGTGGCGGGCAGCCAGCCGTCCGTCGGGCGGCCGGGGCCGAGCGCGGCCCGGATCGCCGCCGTGTCCGGCCTGCGGGCGGGATCGCGGTCCAGGCACGACCGGACCAGGCCCCGGAGCGGCTCGGGGATCCCGGACAGGTCGGGGTCGGTGTGGACGGTGCGGTAGAGCAGGGCGTTGACGTCCCCGGTCCCGAACGGGGCCCGTGCCGTCGCGGCGTAGGCGAGGACGCCGCCGAGCGCGAAGACGTCCCCGGCGGGCTCGGAGCGGGCGTGGGTGATCTGTTCGGGCGCGATGAACCCCGGCGACCCGACGACGGCGCCGGTGCGGGTCAGCACCGTCGCGTCGGCGGCGCGGGCGATCCCGAAGTCGATGACCTTCGGCCCGTCCGCCCCGAGCAGCACGTTCGCGGGCTTGAGGTCGCGGTGGACGATCCCGGCGGCGTGGATGGCGCTCAGCGCCTCCGCGAGCCCGATCCCGAGCAGCCGGACCTGCTCGACGGGCATCGGTCCGTGCAGCCCGACGGCCTCGCGCAGGGACGGCGCGGGGACGTACTCGGTGGCCATCCAGGGCGGGTCGGCCTCGGCGTCCGCACCGAGCAGCGCGGCGGTGTAGGGACTGTGCACCCGGGCCGCCGCCCGGATCTCCTGCCCGAACCGGGCCCGGAACTCGGGGTCGCCCGCGAGGTCGGACCGCACGACCTTCACCGCGGCGGTCCCCGCCCGCCCGCGGCCCAGGTACACCCGGCCCATCCCGCCCTCGCCGAGCAGGCGCGTCAGCGTGAAGCCGCCGATGCTGCGTGGGTCCGCCACACTCGTCAGATTAGGGGGTGGTGATCGTGACCGGGGCGCCCCAGTCCCGGTAGTCGGCGGTGAGGGTCAGGGTGCCGATGCCGGGCAGGCTCTGCCGCGCCTCGCTGCGCAGCGGGCGGTTCGCCGCGTCGATCCACAGGGTGGAGGAGATCCGCGTGAGGCCGCTCTCGACCTGGCCGCGCAGGGCCTGTGCCACGGCCGGGTCCGGTTCCTGCTCCGCGGCCCGCACCAGGTCGATCACCACCAGGTACCGCACCGCCTGCACACCGCCCACGGTGTCGTCCACAGCGTCGGCGACCAGGGCGGCGTCCCGGTAGCGGGCCAGGTTGGCCGTGGGGTCCGCGGTGTCGGCGAGGTTGGCCGCGACCGTGGCCCACTGCTTCTCGGGGGTGCCCGAGGCGGCCTGGTCGATGCGGACCCAGCCGGCCTCGTCCTGGCGGTAGACCTGGCCGCCGGGCAGCACCAGCATCGCGGCGCTCTGCGCCTGGCCGTCGGTGGTGACGGTCTGGGTGAACTGGGCCGCGAGCCCGCTCTGCTCCACCCGCAGCGCCCCGTCCCCCGCGACCTCGGCGGCGGGCCCACCGGCGTCGACGTGTCCGGACAGGCGCAGGGCCGCGGTGCGGTCGGTGCGCTGGCGCACCGTGACCGCGGTCAACAGGTCCTCGGCGGCGTAGTACTTCGGGAGGCCGGAGCCCGCGCTCTCCGTGGAGTTGCCGCGGGCGCAGGAGATCACGGAGGCGAGCACGGCGAGCAATGCGCAGGCCGCCAGGACCAGTGTCCTCCCCCGGAACTCCCGCATCGTCCCCCCTGAAACGGAAGCTCCGAGGCTAGCGCTCCGCTGCCGGGGTGCCCGGGGGAGCGGCGCGGAGTGCGACGAGCACGCGGCGCAGCGCGCCGAGTCGCCCGGGCTGCAGGGTGCCGTCGGCGACCAGCGCGTCGAGCGCGCACTCCGGGTCGGCGGGCGGCCCGAGGTGTCCACAGCCGCGTGGACAGTCCTCCACGGCGTGGGCGAGGTCGTCGAACGCGGCGATGACCGCGTCCGGCGTGACGTGGGCCAGCCCGAAGCTGCGCACGCCGGGGGTGTCGACCACCCACCCGTCCGCGCCGCCGCCGAGCGGGAGCGCGAGCGCCGCGGTGGTGGTGTGTCGGCCCTTGCCGACCCCGGACACCACCCCGGTCCGTTGCGCGGCGTCCGGCACGAGCGCGTTGACCAGCGTGGACTTGCCGACGCCGGAGTGCCCGACCAGCGCGGACACCTGGCCGTCGAGCAGGGCGGCGAGCTCGGTGGGGAACTCGCCGCGCCGGGTGACCACGACGGGGAACTCCAGCTCCGCGTAGCGCCCGGCGAACGGCCCGGGGTCGGCGAGGTCGGACTTGGTCAGGCACAGCACCGGCCGCAGGCCGCCCGCGAACGCGGCGACCAGGCAGCGGTCGACGAACCCCTCCCGCGGCTCCGGGTCGGCCAGCGCGGTGACGATGACGAGCTGGTCGGCGTTGGCCACCACGAGGCGCTCGAAGGGGTCGGTGTCGTCCGCGGTGCGGCGCAGGACGGTCCGACGCTCCTCGACGCGCACGATGCGGGCCAGCGTGTCCGGCTTCCCGGAGAGGTCGCCGACGAGCCCCACCCGGTCCCCGACGACGATCGGGGTGCGGCCCAGCTCGCGCGCCCGCATCGCGGTGACCGGCGGCGCCTCGGGATCCGCGTGCGGGGCGCAGGTCCACCGGCCGCGGTCGACGACCGTGACCATGCCCTCGACCGCGTCGGCGTGGTCGGGGCGGCGTTTGGTGCGCGGGCGGGAGCCCCGGCCGGGGCGGACCCGGACGTCGGTCTCGTCGTACTCGCGGGCCATCAGGACACCAGCCCTAACCGACCAGCTCTGCCCAGCGCCCCGGGAAGTCCGGGATGGTCTTGGCGGTGCAGTCGACGTCGTCCACGGTCACCCCCGGGACCCGCAGCCCGACGATCGCGCCCGCCGTCGCCATCCGGTGGTCGGCGTAGGCGCGCCACGGTGCCCCGGCGAGCGTGCCGGGCCGGATGCGCAGCCCGTCCTCGGTCTCCTCGACCTGCGCGCCGACCGCGCTGAGCTCGGCCCGCAGGGCCGCCAGCCGGTCCGTCTCGTGGCCGCGGATGTGCGCGACCCCGCGGATCACGCTGGGCGAGTCCGCCAACGCGGCCAGCGCGGCGACGGTCGGGGTGAGCTCGGAGGCCTCGTGCAGGTCGACGTCGATGCCGTGCAAGTCGCCGCCCCGGACGGTCATGCCCTCGGCGCGGGCCTCCACGGCGGCGCCCATCCGCTCCAGGACCTCGAGGATCTCGGTGCCCGGCTGCGTGGACTCGGCGGGCCACCCGGTGACCGTGACCTCGCCGCCGGTCGCGGCGGCGGCGGCCAGGAACACCGACGCGTTGGACAGGTCGGGCTCGACGGCCCAGGTCCGGGCCGCGATCGGGCCGGGCTCGACGCGCCAGGTGTTCGGCTCTCCGCTCGATTCAGGGTCGGCGACGGTGACCCCGGCCTCGCGCAGCATCGCGACGGTCATGTCGATGTGCGGCAGGCTCGGGACCGGCTTGCCGTCGTGGTGCACGGTCAGGCCCTTGTCGAAGCGGGCGCCCGAGAGCAGCAGGCCGGACACGAACTGGCTCGACGCCGACGCGTCGATCGTCACGTCGCCGCCGGGCAGCCCGCCCACGCCGTGCAGCACGAAGGGGAGCCGGTCGCCGTCGACCACGGCGCCGAGGGCGCGCAGGGCGTCGAGGACCCCCGCCATGGGCCGTTCGCGGGCGTGCGGGTCGCCGTCGAAGACCACCGGGCCGTCGGCCAGCGTCGCGGCGGGCGGCACGAACCGCATGACGGTGCCGGCGAGGCCGCAGTCCACCGTGCCGCCGCCGCGCAGCGTGCCCCCGTCGATCGTCACGGTGTCGCCCTCGACCAGCACCGTGAGCCCGAGCGAGCGCAGCGCGCCGCACATCAGCGCCGAGTCCCGGGTGGCGGGCACGCCGTGGACCACCGAGCGGCCGTGCGCGAGGCCGGACAGGAGCAGCGCCCGGTTGGTCACGGACTTGGAGCCGGGCACGGACACCGTGCCGCGGACGGGGGCGGTGGGCGTGGGGGCGGTCCAAGGCTGCACGCACCCATGATTCCGCATGCGCCGTGCCACGATGGACCCATGTGCGGGAGGTACGCCTCGACGAAGGCACCCACGGACCTGGCCGAGGAGTTCACGGCGGTCGACGCGGTGACCGAGAAGGCGGGCGAGGAGCGGGGGCCGGACTACAACGTCGCGCCGACGCGGGACGTCGTCGCCGTCGTGCAGCGGCATCCGCGAGACGCGGACGGCACCCCGGACCCGGACACGACCGAGCGGTCGTTGCGGCTGGTCAGGTGGGGTCTCGTGCCCTCCTGGGCCAAGGACCCGTCCGCGGGCGCCCGGATGATCAACGCGCGCAGCGAGACCGCCGCCGAGAAGCCCGCCTTCCGGCGCGCGCTGGCCGCCCGCCGCTGTCTGCTCCCGGCGGACGGCTGGTACGAGTGGCAGCGCCGCGCCGCCACCAAGGACCACAAGGCGTCCAAGCAGCCCTACTTCACCCGGTACGCGGACGGCCGGTCGCTCGCCATGGCCGGGCTCTGGGAGTTCTGGAGGCCGAAGGACGGCGAGCTGCTGGAGAAGTACCCGCACGGCCTGGTCACGGCCACGGTGCTGACCACCGAGGCCGTCGGGCCGCTGGCGCAGGTGCACGACCGGATGCCGCTCGTCCTGCCCCCGGACGCCTGGGCGGCCTGGCTGGACCCGGACACCGACGGGAAGGACGCGGAGGTGGCGCGGTGGCTGGCGCCGCCGTCGCCCGAGCTCGTGCGGACGCTGCGGATCGTGCCCGTGTCCGACAAGGTCAACTCGGTGCGGAACAACAGCCCCGAGCTGCTGGAGGAGATCGACCCGAGCCAGGTCGAGGAGCCGATCCAGCTCGACCTGCTGTCGTGAGCTCGCTGCCCGACCTGCCGCCCGCCGAGACCCGGGAGATCGCCACCCCGCACGGCCCCGCGCGAGTGCACGTCCGGCTCGCCCCCGACGCGCGGGCGATGCTGATCATGGGCCACGGCGCCGGGGGCGGCGTGGACGCGCCGGACCTGCGCGCCGCGGCGCGGGCGGCGCTGTCCGTGGGTGTGTCGGTGGTCCTGTCCGAGCAGCCCTACCGGGTCGCGGGCCGCCGCGCCCCCGCTCCGGCGGCGCAGCTGGACACGGCCTGGCTGGCGGTGGTCTCCGCGTGTCGCGCCGAGTTCGGGGGCCCGCTGTTCTTCGGCGGTCGCAGCTCCGGCGCCCGCGTCGCGTGCCGCTGCGCCGCGGCCGGGGGAGCGGTCGGGGTGGTCTGCCTCGCCTTCCCGGTCCACCCCCCGGGCAAGCCGGAGAAGCACCGCCTCGCCGAGATCGACGCCGTCACGGCACCGGTCCTGGTCTTCCAGGGCGACAAGGACCCCTTCGGCATGC
This sequence comes from Pseudonocardia oroxyli, assembly GCF_900102195.1. Classification (GTDB taxonomy): domain Bacteria; phylum Actinomycetota; class Actinomycetes; order Mycobacteriales; family Pseudonocardiaceae; genus Pseudonocardia; species Pseudonocardia oroxyli. The sequence continues at coordinate 268,460 of NZ_FNBE01000006.1, read as the reverse complement.
TCGACGGCACCACGACACGAGAGGTAGTGGTGGTGGAAGGCGACCACTCCCTGCGGAAGGCGCCCCCGCTCGTCGAATCGCGGCTGCCGGAGTGGCTCGAGCGCCACCTGCCCTGAGCCCGCCCCGACGAGTGTCACAGGAGCGCTCCTGTGAGTGCGCTCCCGTGACGCTCGCCGTCGATGATCCATCCCAGTGTCAGTCGATGATCCATCCCAGTGTCACAGGAGCGTCGTGGCAGGTGCGCTCCGGTGACTCTCGCGCCGAGCGTGACGGGAGTGTTGTGGCGGGTGCGCTCGTGTCACGCTCGCTGCCGCTGATCCATCCGAGTGTCACAGGAGCGTTGTGGCGATCGCGCTCCGGTGACGCTCGTCAGGAGTGGAGGCGACGGGTGTCACGGGGGCGTGCTCCGCGGTGCGGTCGCGTGACGTTCGGAACGATCATGTTCGGGGCCGCGGTGGTCAGGGGGCGGCGATCGGGGCGACGCGGGCGTCGGTGGCTCTGACCAGGTCGTCCGGGGCGAGCTCCACCTCCAGGCCGCGCCTGCCCGCGCTGCAGAAGATCGTCTCGTGGGTGCGGGCGGTGGCGTCGAGCACGATCGGCAGCCGCTTCCTCTGCCCCAGCGGGGAGATGCCGCCCGCGACGTAGCCGGTGGCGCGCTCGGCTGCGGCGACGTCCGCCATCTGCGCCTTCTTCCCCCCGACGGCGGCGGCGAGGGCCTTCAGGTCGAGGGTGGCGTCCACGGGGACCACCCCGACGGTCAGGTGACCGTCCACCGAGGCGACGAGCGTCTTGAACACGCGGCCCGCCGCCAGCCCGAGCGCGTCGACCGCCTCCTGGCCGTACGCCGCGCCGCTCGCGTGCTCGTAGGAGTGGAGGGTGAAGTCGACCTTCAGCCTGGTCAACAACGCCGTCGCCGGTGTACCCCGCCCCGCCACGCCGTCATCCTCTCCCGAAGGTCGGGAATCCCCGACCAGCCGATCGTGTTGTGACCGTACGTGACTCAGGCATTGATGGAGGCGCCTCCCCTTCGGCTGCCGCGACGGCCGGGCGGAGGACGCGTAGGCTTGTCCCTCGCAGACTCGCCGGCCACGCCCGTGGCCGTTCGGGAGAGGAGCGCGGTGCCGGACGAGACGGTCGGGGAGGACCTCGACAGGGCTCCCGAGGAGACCGAGGCCGAGCGCGCGGCGCGCTTCGAGCGGGACGCCATGCCCATGCTCGACCAGCTGTACGGCGCGGCCCTGCGGATGACCCGCAACCCGGCGGACGCCGAGGACCTGGTCCAGGAGACGTACCTGAAGGCCTACTCGGCCTTCCGGACCTTCCGCGAGGGCACGAACCTCAAGGCCTGGCTGTACCGGATCCTCACGAACACCTACATCAACGGCTACCGCAAGCGGCAGCGCCAGCCCCTGCAGTCCCCCACGGACGAGATCACCGACTGGCAGCTCGCCCAGGCCGGGGAGCACAGCTCCACCGGGCTGCGGTCCGCCGAGGTCGAGGCGCTGGACAACCTCCCGGACTCGGACGTCAAGGAAGCCCTTCAGCGGCTTCCCGAGGACTTCCGGATGGCGGTATACCTGGCGGACGTCGAGGGGTTCGCCTACAAGGAGATCGCCGAGATCATGGGCACGCCGATCGGGACCGTGATGTCGCGCCTGCACCGTGGGCGGCGCCAGCTCCGCGACATGCTGACCGACACCGCCATCGAGCGCGGGTTCATCCGGGGCGAGCAGGAGGTGGCCAGCTCATGAGCTGCGGGGAGCACCACGACACCGACTGCTCCGAGGTGCTCGCCGAGGTGTGGTTGTACCTCGACGGCGAATGCGACAAGGAGCGCCGCGCGGTCCTGGTCCAGCACCTGGACGAGTGCTCGCCCTGCCTGGCGGAGTACGGGCTGGACGAGAAGCTCAAGCAGCTGCTCGCGCGCAAGTGCAGCGGCGAGACCGCGCCGGAGACGCTGAAGGCGAAGCTGCGCAAGCAGATCCTGCAGCAGGCGCAGGTGAGCGTCGAGTCCGGGCCGGGCGGGACGACCGTCGAGGTCCGCACCACGCGCATCGAACGCTCCGTCTAGAACGACACGAGGCCGGCATCCCGATCGGGTTGCCGGCCTCCGTCGTCACGAGCGGGCCTCAGGTGTTGGGCCGCTTGCCGTGGTTCGCGCCGCCCTTCTTGCGGTCGCGACGCTTGCGCGCACGCTTCGACATGCTCAACCCTCCTTCTACCGTGGGAACTGACACAAGTGTCCCACGTGGTTGGATCGAGCCGTGGCGACCCTGAGCGAACTGCTTGCCGAGCACTCGAGCCTGTCCGGGGACGCCGTCGAGCACCTGCAGCGCGTGGTGGCCGAGTGGCAGCTGCTGGCGGACACCTCGTTCGCCGACTTCCTGCTCTGGATCCCGTTGCCGCGGGACGCGGACCACCAGATGGCGGGCGGACCACAGGAGTTCCTCTGTGTGGCCCAGGCCCGTCCGACGACGGCGCCGACCGCCCACTCCGAGGACGCGGTGACCGCGCGGGTCGCCCCGCGGGACAACCCGCAGCTGCTGCGGGCGGTCGTCGAGGGGCGGATCTGCCGCGAGGAGGAGCCGCGCTGGCACATGGAGGTCCCGGTCCGCCGGGAGACCATCCCCGTGCGCCACCGCGGCCGGGTGATCGCGGTGCTCTCCCGCGACACCAACCTCGCCATGCCGCGGGTGCCGAGCCCGCTGGAGATCGCCTACCTGGGCAGCGCCTCCGACCTCTGCCAGATGATCGCCGACGGCACCTTCCCGGCGACCTCCGCCGCGGCGGGCGCGGATACGAGCCCGCGCGCCGGGGACGGCCTCATCCGGTTGGACGCGCACGGCATCGTCGCCTACGCCAGCCCGAACGCGTTGTCCGCCTACCACCGGATGGGCCACGACACCGACCTCGTCGGCATCCCGCTGGCGCCGCTGACCAAGAACCTCGTGCGGGACCCGTTCGACGCCAGCGAGGTCGCCGCCCGCATCCAGGCCGCGCTCGACGGCCGCACGTCGCTGCGGATGGAGGTGCGCACCCGCGGCGCGGTCATGCTCGTCCGGGCGCTGCCGCTGCGCCCGCGCGGCGACGCGGCGGGCGCCCTGGTGCTGGTCCGCGACATCACCGACCTGCGCCGCCGCGACCAGGCCCTGCTCAGCAAGGACGCCACGATCCGGGAGATCCACCACCGGGTCAAGAACAACCTGCAGACGGTCGCGGCGCTGCTGCGGCTGCAGGCCCGGCGCACCGAGATCCCGGAGGCGCGCCGCGCCCTGGAGGAGAGCGTCCGGCGGGTCACCTCGATCGCGCTGGTCCACGAGGCCCTGGCGTACTCGGTGGCCGAGATGGTCGACCTCGACGAGCTGGTGGACACGGTGCTGCCCGCGATCGGGGACGGCGCCACCGCGGAGGTGCGTGCGAAGGTCCGCCGCGACGGCACGCTCGGCACCCTGAACTCGGCGATGGCGATCCCGCTGGTGCTGGTGCTGACCGAGCTCGCGCACAACGCCCTGGCCCACGCCTACGAGCCGGGCCAGACCGGGGAGGTGGTGGTGCGGGCGACCCGCACGGCCGCGACCCTGGAGGTCGTCGTCGCGGACGACGGCCGCGGCATGCCCGAGGGTTTCGACCTCGACACGGCGAAGGGGCTGGGGCTGCAGATCGTGCGGACCCTGCTCACCGAGCTGGAGTCGACGATCACGCTCCGGCCGCGTCCGGGCGGCGGAACCGAGGCCCTTATCACGGTCCCGATGGCGGCGCGCTAGCCTAACGACGTGACCGTCCGAGGATCCCGGTGCCGAGGTCGCGCCGGTGCCGTGGTCCGAGGTCACGGGATCCGTCGGGTGCGGTGACATCCGGCGGACACACAAGAAGCGGGCCCGGTGCCGATGGCGTTCGGCTACCGGGCCCGCTTTCTTGGTGTCTTGTCGGTGTCGGGTGCGCCGCCTCGGCGGCTGCGCGTGCGACGCCGCTCAGGCGGTGCGGGCGCGGGTGCGCGCGTTGCGGCGCTTGAGCGCGCGGCGCTCGTCCTCACTCATGCCGCCCCAGACGCCCGCGTCCTGGCCACTCTCGAGGGCCCACGCGAGGCACTCGGTGACGACGGGGCAGCGGCGGCAGACGGTCTTCGCCTCGGCGATCTGCAGGAGGGCCGGGCCGGAGGTCCCCACGGGGAAGAACAGCTCGGGGTCCTCGTCGCGGCAGATAGCGCGGTGACGCCAATCCATGATCGTGAATCTCCTCGTACTGGCGATCGGGGTTCGCGCCGATCGCACGGCTGTGTGACACGGTTGTTCCGCGCTTGTGAATGGTTTCACGAGCGTCGTCGCTCTTCAAGGGACAAGAGCCGGCCGGGTGAGCACTCTCACCCACACTTCGTCACGTCGTCCGACACGTTCAGTCACCGCATCGATACACCGTGACGAAGAGCGACGGTTGAATCCCTGCCCGGCGACTCCGGGGTTACCCCCGACTCCTCCGGACCATGCGGGTTCTCGTCTCTCAACGGGACCCCGCTGTCGTCCCTCGATCTCGCAGGACCTACCTTGGATCACGGCACCGTCGGATGCGAGCCCATTGCTGCCCGGCGGTCAGCGAGCATCGGTGAATGGCCTGGACGTGTCACTCATCGGAGTGAGACGGCTCGCCGGACTGCGACGAGGGGCGTCTCTCGTACGACGACGCGACTCTCCGTCATCGGTCAACACACGACGCGTAGCGCCCCGGGCACCGACAGGAACTCGACGTCCGTGCGTGATCCCAGGTGGTCACCGTCCAGCTGGAGCGCCAACGGCTCCTCCGAACGGATCCTGATGGAGGGAACGCGGTCCTGGCGCACGATGTTCCGCCCGTGCGGGTCCCCGTCCGGCGCGAGGATGTGGCGCAGGGTCGAGTAGATCGTGGGGAAGCCCAGGTGGCGCAGGGCGAACAGGGCCAGCCCCGTGCCGAACGTGGCCCCCGGGTTGGTGCGGACCGGCCGCCCGGCGAGGTAGGTCCAGGGGTCGGTGTTGCTCACGAAGGCGAGCCGGACGTCCTCCAGCGGCGCGGCACCGGGCACCTCGATCGTCATCGAGGCGGGGTGGCGCCGCTGGCGCAGGTACTCGCCGACCGCGGTGCCCGCGTAGCGCAGCGGGCTGGCCTCGCGGCCGGACGCCCGCTGCTTCTCCACGGCGGCGACGACGTCCGCGTCCCACCCCAGGCCCGCGTTGAAGGTGAACCAGCGGTCGTCCGCCCGGCCGAGCCCGACCAGGGTGCTGCTGCGCCGCTCCAGGGCCGCCAGGATGGCGCCGGTGGCCTCCACGGGGTCCCGCGGCAGGCCGAGGGCGCGGGCGAAGACGTTCGCCGACCCGCCGGGCACGACGGCGAGCGCGGGGCGGTCGGGGTCGCTGCCGTCGGGCCTGCCGGGGCCGGTGGCCGTGCGGTCCACGAGCATGCCGTTGACGACCTCGTTCACGGTGCCGTCCCCGCCGAGGGTGATGATGAGCTCGATGCCCGCCGCGCAGGCCACGGCGGTGGCCTCCGCCGCGTGGCCGCGGTAGCGGGTCTCCAGCACGTCGAGCTTCAGCCTGCTGGCGAGGGCGTGGGTCAGGACGTCCCGTCCCGCCGGGGTCGTCGACGTCGCCCGGGGGTTGACGACGAGCAGCGCGCGCACGGTGCGACTGTAACCTGACCGTCGTGACCACCGTTCCGCCCCGCCAGGTCCGCGCCGCCGCCGCCCTCGTCGGCGTGGAGGCCTTGATCGGCCTGGTCACCGGGGTGCTGTACCTGTTCTTCTCCGGGCGCGGGTTCGGCACGCGGGCGGCCGAGGCCTCCTACTTCCTCCTCATCGCGGTGGCGCTCGGTGCGGTGGCCTGGTTCCTCTGGCGCGGCCACCACGGCGCGCGCACGCCCGCCATCGTGGCCCAGCTCGTCACCATCCCGATGATCTACAACGCGCTGCGCACGGGCGACTACGTGGTCGGGATCGCCGGGCTGTTCTTCGTGGTGGCCACGTTCATGCTGCTCATCAGCGAGCCCTCCCGCCGGTGGGCCGTCGGGGCGGACGAGGAGTCACGCTCCGAGTGACCGCAGCGCCTCGTCGGTGAGGCGGAAGGTCGTCCACTCGTCCATGCCGACCGCGCCGAGGGAGCGGTAGAAGCCGATGGACGGCGCGTTCCAGTCCAGCACGGACCACTCCAGCCGCGCGTAGCCCCGGTCGACGCACTCCCGGGCCAGCGCGGCGAGCAGGGCGCGACCGAGCCCGGAGCCGCGGTGGGCGGGCCGGACGTAGAGGTCCTCCAGATAGATCCCGTGGACGCCGCGCCAGGTGCTGAAGTTCAGGAACCACAGCGCGCAGCCGACGACCTCGTCCCCGACGAGCGCGACGTGCCCGAACAGCGCGGGGGAGGCCCCGAACAACGCGGCGTGCAGCTGCTCCCCGGTGAGGTGGCACTCGTGCAGCGCCTTCTCGTACTCGGCCAGCTCCCGCACCAGGCCGACGACGGCCGGGACGTCCGACGGCTCGACCCTCCTGACGGCCGGTTCCGCCCGCTCCACCTCGGCCCGGATCACGACGGCACCACCAGGTTGACCGCGTCGAGGCGGGGGACGCCGCGTTCGTCGCCGAGCACCGCCCACGCCGCCGGGTCCATCGCGATGTGCACCCCGCCGGTCGCGGGCAGCCCGATCCAGCGCGCGATCAGCACCCGGGAGAAGTGTCCGTGTCCCACGAGGACGACGTCTCCCTCGGCGAGCCACGGCCGGGCGTCCGCGAGCACCGCGTCCGCACGGGCGCCGACGGCGGCGGCGTCCTCGCCGTGCGGACACGGGTGCGTCCACACCGTCCAGTCCGGCACCGTCTCGCGGATCTGCGGGGTGGTGAGGCCCTCGTAGTCGCCGTAGTCCCACTCGTGGAGGCGCTCGTCGACCGCGTCCACCCGCAGCCCCGCGAGCTCCGCGGTCTCCCGGGCGCGGCGCCGCGGGCTGCTCAGCACCCGCACCGGGGGCGGGGCGTCCGGGCGCAGCGCCGCCAGCGTCGGGGCGGCCGCGGCCGCGAGCTCTCGACCCCGCTCGGTCAACGGGATGTCGGTGCGGCCGGTGTGCCGCCCGTTCTGTGACCACTCGGTCTGACCGTGGCGCAAGAGGAAGAGACGTCCCACCGGGCGAGCCTAGAGCCGAACGGCCCCTGGCCGGGCATCGCCACTCCCGGGTACCATTCGATCACCATCGGTGAGCGCCAGGGAGGTGGGCCCGTGCTCGATCGAGCGGTCACCGCCTTCCTGCAGGCGGGCTGTCGGATGATGTGGGGCTTCTCGCCGCGCATGATCCCGCACATCGTCGCGGCGATGGGGCCGTGGGGCGCGCTGCGGTGGTTCGCCGCGAACATGCCTCGCTACCTGGTCACCCTGCAGGTCCTCGGGGGCCAGCGGACGCACCTGGCGGGCATGGTCGTGAGCCTGCACAACGGCTGCCTCTACTGCGCCTACGGCCACGGTTACGCGCTGGAGCTGCTCTACCTGCGCGACCGCGACCGGCTCTTCCCGCTCGACGCGCGGACCCTCGAGTCCTGGATCGGCCTGTCCTCGCGCGAGCTCGCCGACCGGGTGCAGGACGTGCTGCGCACCGCCGGGATGCACGCCGAGGCGGTGTGGGCGGACACCACGGTCGCGCTGGTCCGCGGCGAGCAGCAGCCCGTCGACGCCGCCGAGCACCGCCTCGCGCATCTGGTCCGGATGTTCGGCACCATCAACCGGATCGCCGTGGAGGCGGGGTGTCACGCCCCGGACGAGGCGCAGAACCCCGTCAACAAGGACCTCGCGGTGAAGAAGCGCAACGCGGAGCTGCGGGCCACCTCCGTCTAGCACCGTGTAGCTCGGGCTCGGCGCACGATCGTCGGGGGCCTGGCTACGATGCGCCTCGTGGCGCCCCGTCGGTCCTCCCGCTCATGAGTCTCGACGACGCCGCCGTGCGTGCCTCGGGGCTCGAGGAGATCGCCCCCCACCTGCAGACCGCGCAGCGCAGCGTCGCCGCGCTGGGGATCGATCCCGAGACCTTCGTCCCGCGCTTCTACCGCACGCTGTTCGGCTACGCGCCGGGCCTGCGGTCGCTGTTCCCGCTGGCGATGGAGACGCAGCACTCGCGGTTCGGCCGGGCGCTGGTGCACGTGATCACGCACCTGGACGAGCCGTCGACGCTGATCGGCTTCCTCGCCCAGCTCGGCCGCGACCACCGCAAGTTCGACGTCCGGGACGAGCACTACGCGGTCGTCGGGCAGGCCCTGCTGGTGGCGCTGGCCGACACCGGCGGGGCGGCGTGGACGGACGAGGTGGCCCGGGCCTGGGCCCACACGTACGCGTTCCTCGCGGGCAGCATGCAGGCGGGCGCGCGCAGCGATCCCGGCCCGGCCTGGTGGGGGGCGACCGTCGTCGGGCACGAGCGGGTCGAGCGGGACCTGGCGGTCGTCCGGGTCCGCACGGACGAGCCGTTCGTCTACCGGGCGGGCCAGTACGTGACCGTCGAGACCCCGCAGCACCCGCGGCTGTGGCGCGCGCTGAGCCCGGCCGTCGCCCCCGACCGGTCCGGTGAGCTGGAGTTCCACGTCCGCGCGATCGGCTACGGGAGCGTGAGCCGCGGGATCGTGGCCTCGGCCCGGCCGGGGGACCGCTGGCGGATCGGGCCGCCGATGGGGGCGCTGGACCGCGCCGTCGTCCCCGGCCGGGAGCTGCTGATGATCGGCGGCGGCACGGGCATCAGCCCGATCCGGGCACTGGTGGAGCAGCTCGAACGGGCCGGTGGGCGCCCCGAGCGCGCGGTCGTGTTCTACGGGGCCCGCGACTGGGACTCGCTGCACGCGCTCGACGGCCTGCGCCGCACCAGCTACCGCAATCCGTGGCTGGACGTGGTGCCCGTCGTCGAGGAGCCGCCCGCGGTGCCCGGGCCGCTGGTCGGCAGGCTCGCGGACGTCGTCACCGGGTTCGGGTCCTGGGCCGACTGCGAGGTGGTGGTCTCCGGTTCGCCCGCGATGATCACCGCGACGATCCGCGCGCTGCGGGTCGCGGGCGCCTCGCTGGACCAGATCCACTACGACCCGTTCGTCACGGACTGATCCCGCCCGGGCGCCGCGAACAGCGCTACGGTCGAGGGGTGATCGCTGCGCTCGCCGACCGTGCCCTGGGCCTCGAGCCCGGCCGCGTCCGCTTCACCCGCCGTGAGGTCCGCACCCCGATGCCGGACGGGATCTCCCTGGTCGGGGACCTCTACCGGCCCGCGGAGGCCACCGGGCCGCTGCCGGTGGTGCTGATCCGGCTGCCCTACTCGCGGCAGGCCTTCGGCGCGATCATGGCGCAGCCGATGGCCCGCCAGGGCTTCCAGGTCCTGATGCAGTCCACCCGGGGGAGCTTCGGGTCCGGCGGGCAGTTCCGGCCCTTCCGGCACGAGCGGCCGGACGGGCTCGCGACCCTCGACTGGCTCCGCGAGCAGCCCTGGTGCGACGGCCGGATCGCCACCACGGGGGCGAGCTACTTCGGCCACACCCAGTGGATGGTGGCCGGGCAGGCGGACGTCGTGGCGATGGGGCTGCACATCACGGCCTCCCGGATGACCGACACCTTCTACCCGGGTGGCGCGCCGACCCTGCTCAACGGGCTGAACTGGTCCGCCTCGATCGGGAACCAGGAGAGCGACCTGCCGCTGCTCCCGCACCCGCTGCGGACGCGGCGCGTGCAGCAGGCGCTGCGCCGCATGCCGCTGCAGGCCGCGGACCTGGACGTCGCGGGGGCGCCCGTCGGCTTCTGGCGGGACTTCACCGGCCACGGCGACCCGGACGACGAGTTCTGGGAGGCCACCTACGGCGAGCGGGACCGGGACGTGCCGCCGGTCAGCATGGTCACCGGGTGGTGGGACCTGTTCGTCCACGCCCAGCTCAAGGACTTCCAGACGCTGCGCGAGTCCGGGGTGGACGCGCGGATCGTGGTCGGGCCGTGGCTGCACGGCGCGCCCGCCGAGCTGCGCGAGATCGTGCGCACGGACGTCGCGTTCCTCGACCACCACCTGCGCGGCGGCCCCGCCCCGGAGGGCGCCCGGGTGCGGCTGCACCTGCAGCAGGCGGACCAGTGGCTGGAGTTCGACGAGTGGCCGCCGCCCGCCACCCCCCACCCGCTCGACCTGGGCGCGCTGGCCGGCACGGAGTCCTCGACCTTCACCTACGACCCCGCCGACCCGACGCCCGCCGTCGGTGGCCCGTTGCTCACCAAGCCCGCCGAGCAGGCGGACCAGGGCCCGGTCGAGGTCCGCCCGGACGTCCTGCTGTTCACCGGCCCCGCGCTGGAGACCGACCTGGACGTGGTCGGCCCGGTCACCGCGCGGCTGTTCGTGCGGCCCTCGGTCGAGTACGCGGACGTCTACGTCCGCGTCTGCGACGTCGACGAGAGGGGCGTGTCCCGCAACGTCGTCGACGGGATCCGCAGGCTGGACCCGCGGTCGGTCCCGGCGAAGGACGTGACGGTGGGACCGGGCGGGGTCTGCGCGGTCGACCTGGAGCTGTTCCCCACCGCCTACCGGTTCCGCGCCGGACACCGGATCCGGGTCCAGGTGGCGGGCGGGGCGTTCCCGCGGTTCGCGCGCAACACGGGCACCGGCGAGCCGTTCGGCTCGGCGACCAGCGGTGTCCGCTGCCGGACCGAGGTCCTGCACTCGGCGTCGCACCCCTCCACGGTGACGCTGCCCGTCCTCGCGTGAGCGATCTCGACGCTCGCGTGAGCGATCTCGACGCCGTGCTCGACGCGGTCGGCCCCCGGCTGCGGGCGGCGCGCTCGGCCCGCGGGATGACCCTCGCCGAGGTCGGCGCCGAGACCGGCATCTCGGAGAGCACGCTGTCCCGGCTGGAGTCCGGTGGGCGTAAGCCGACCCTGGAGCTGCTGTTGCCGCTGGCCCGCGTCTACCGGGTGGCGCTCGACGAGCTCGTCGGCGCGCCCGAGACCGGGGACCCGCGCGTCCGCTTCACCCCCGTGCACCGGGACGGCCGCACCTACGTGCCGCTCAGCAGGCGGCCGGGTGGCGTCCAGGCGTTCAAGATGGTGATCCCGCCGGGCGGGGAGCCGGACCAGAAGGTCCACGAGGGCTACGAGTGGATGTACGTGCTGGAGGGCAGGCTGCGGCTCGTCCTCGGCGACCGGGACATGACGCTCGCGCCCGGCGAGGCCGCCGAGTTCGACACCCGGGTCCCGCACTGGTTCGGCGCGGCCGACACCCGGCCCGTCGAGCTGCTGGTGCTGTTCGGCACACAGGGGGAGCGGGCCCACCTGCGGGCGCGGGCCGGAGGTTAGGCTCACCTTCGTGATTCGTCGCCTGCTCCCCGCGGCGGTGGTCGGCCTCGCGCTGGCCGGGTGCGCGAGCACCCCGGCCGAGGACCCCGCCGCTGCCGCCACCCGCACCGTCACCCACGCCCACGGCACCACCGAGGTGCCCGCGGCACCCGCCCGCGTCGTCGTGCTCGAGCCGGTGCAGCTCGACACCACGGTCGCGCTCGGCGCGGTCCCGGTGGGCGCGGCCGTGCTCAGCGAGGCGGCGGGCGTGCCCGCGTACCTGAAGCCCGACGCCGACGCCGTCCAGACCGTCGGGACCGTGCCGACCCCGGACCTGGAGAAGATCGCGGCGCTGCGGCCGGACCTGATCCTGGGCACCGAGTCGCGGCACGCGGAGCTCTACGACCGGCTCGCCGCCGTCGCCCCGACCGTGTTCATGGCGAGCCAGGCCGATCCGTGGCAGGACAACGTCCGGTTCGTGGGCCGGGCCCTCGGCCGCGAGGCGGACGCGGAGGCACTGCTGGGCGCGTACACCGACCGGTGCGCCGAGGTCGGGGCGACGCACCCCGGGGGCACGGCGCAGCTCGTCCGCCCGCGCGACGGACAGCTGACCCTCTACGGGCCCGCCTCGTTCGCGGGCAGCACGCTGGAGTGCGCCGGTTTCCGCACGCCGCCGCGGGACTGGGAGGGCTCGATCTCGGTCGACCTCTCGCCGGAGCTGGTGCTGCAGGCACGGGCGGACCTCGTGGTCGTCACGGCCGCGAAGGCGGGCGACGAGAGCGCCGTCCCCGCCGAGATGGCCGCGGTGCGCGCCGAGGCCTTCCCGGACCTGCACGTGGTGGACCAGTCGATCTGGATCACCGGCGTCGGACCGCGGGGCGGGCAGGCGGTGCTCGACGACCTCGAGCGCCTGCTCGCCGGATGAGGTCGCTGTTCCGCACGACGGTCCGGGCGGTCACGCGGCCCTCGCCGGGCTTCGTGCGGGTCACCGTCGGCGGCCCGCAGCTGCGCCGGTTCGCGGCGGAGGGGGCGGACCAACGGGTGAAGGTCGTGGTGCCGGGCCCGGGCGCGTCCGGGCTCGGCGGCCCCGAGCCCGTGCCGCTCGCCGAGTGGCGGGCCCGCTGGCGCGCGCTGCCCGACCGGCCCGCGCTGCGGACGTACACGGTCGCCGCCGCCCGGCCCGAGGAGCTGGACCTGGACTTCTTCGTGCACGCCGCCCCCGGGCCTGCGAGCGCCTGGGCGCTGGAGGCTCGGCCGGGTGAGGAGCTGCTGATCTCCGGTTCGGACCGCCGCGCCGCGACGGGCCCGCTCGCCGTCCAGTGGGCGCCCGGCGCGGCCCGCCGCCTGCTGGTCGCGGGCGACGAGGCCGCGGTGCCGGCGATCCGGGCGATCGTGCGGAAGGTCGCCGGCGCCCCGATCGTGCTGGTCGCGGCCGCGGACCCCGCGGACGTGCTGGTGCCGGGAGCCGAGCACGTCGCCTCGCTGGTGGCGGCCCTCGACCGGCCGTGGCCGGTCGACTACGCCTGGGTCGCGGGGGAGACCTCGCAGATCGCGGAGATCCGCAGGCTGCTCGCCGGGGTCCCGGTGGTGCAGGCCCAGGGCTACTGGACGAGCGGCCCCCGCTGAGCGTCCGCCCCCGCTCAGGCCAGCCGGGACGCCACCGGGGTCGGGTTGCGGAACAGGTCCAGGACGGGGCAGTGCGCGTCCACCGCGTCCTTGAGCCGCGCGTAGTCCTCGGCGGGGGCCGGGCCCGTCAGCGTCACGAGCAGCCGCACCTCGCCGAATCCCGGCCGCACCGCGTCGTCCAGGCCGAAGAACCCGCGGACGTCCAGGTCGCCCTCGGTCTCGACGTGCACGTCGTCGACCGGGATCCCGAGCTTCGCCGCCCAGAACCGGTACGTGACGACCTGGCAGGACACCAGCGCCGCCAGGGCGGACTCGACGGGGTTGATCGCGGCGTCCTGGCCGCCGAGCGCGGGCGGCTCGTCGATGGTGACCTGGTGCCTGCCGATGCGCAGGTCGGTGCGGACGCCGTCCCCGCTGTCGCCGGTGGCGCGGAACAGCGCAGCGGCCTTGTCGGGGGCGTCGGCGACCGCAGCGGCGGTGGCGTCGACGATCGCGCGCAGCTCGAGGTCTCGGGAGGTGGTCGTGGTCATGGGGGTCTCCTGTCGCGGAAGGGGCGGGGTCAGCGGCCCCCGCGACAGAGGGCGGCCCCGGTCCGACACAGGTCGATGTGCCTGCGCTCGGTGAGGTGCCGCCGGATCACGGCCCGAGCACACGCGCTGCGGGCCGCCCCGTCAAGCCCCCTCCCGGATGGCGAGCGGCGGCCCCGAATGTCCGGCCCGGCATGTCCGGCCCGGAATGTCCGGCCCGGCATCCCCTGATCCACCGAAGGGGAGCGGGCCGGTCGATCTCCGACCGCACCGCTCCCGACGAGTGGATCACTGGCCCGCGGCCCGCCCGTCACGGGCCGGTGAAGACGACCCGGTTGCCGTCGGGGTCGTCGAGCCGGAGGATGCGCGACGACGTCGCCTGCTCGGGGGTCGCGTCGGCGATCCCGGCCGCGGTGAGGCGCGCGGCGAGCGCGTCGAGATCGCTCTCGTCCAACACCATGGAGCTGCGGCCCGCGCGGTCGGGTTCGGCCCAGACCTGGACGCCGAAGGTGTCCGACAGGTGCCACTCGAGGAGACCGTCCATGGGGGTCGCATCGGGCGCACACCCGAACAGTCGCTCGTACCACTCCCGTGCGACGTCGAGGTCGCTCACGGTGGACTGGGCGAGTAGTCGGTCGATGCTCATCACGCCTCCGCACTGCCGGACCCGGGAACGGTCGAGTCATACCCGCGGGGCGAGCCGGGCAACCCCGGTCGGCCGTCAGGCTTGCGGCCGGGTCCGGGTCCGGCCGTACTCGGCCAGTGCGGTGAAGGCGGCCTTCGGCTCCCACGGCATCCCGGGGTGGGTGCGTCCGGTGTGGCCCGGGGGGAGGACCCTGACGATCCCGAAACTCCCCAGGTCGAAGTCCTGCTCGGGATCGTCGGACGTCGGCAGGTGCCGGCAGGCGAAGGTGTACACGAAGGCGGTGTCCACCCCGCCCGCGTCGTAGACCCCGAGGAGGTCGAGCAGGTAGCCGGCCTGTTCGGCTTCGTTGCGCTCGACGGCCTCGGTCAGGTGCGTCGCCCGTCCGCTCTGCTCGTCGTAGCCGATGACGTCCCCACGGCTGCCCCGGTCGGCGGCCCCGGTGAAGGGGGCGCAGCCGAACTCGGTGACCGCGAACGGCTTGCCCTGAGCGGTCATCGCGGCGAGGGTGGCCGGGAGGCCGGCGGCGTTGGTGGCGTCCCGGTAGCCGGCGTCGGTCGCGATGAAGTCGAAGGGCGCCCAGTCCACCGCCTCCAGAGGGAGCGATGCGTACCCTATGGGTCCGCCGAATCGCGCGCGGGCGCCGTCGAGGGCCCGGGCCAGCAGGGCGTTCGTCCTGCGCTGCACCTCCGGGAGGACCTCCCGGAGGCGCGCGGGGTCCGCGAGCACGGCGGACCGCTCGGACAGCGTCGCCCCGGGCATCAACCCGATCGTCATGATGCTGATCTCCGATCCGGTGAGGAACCGGACCTCCGCCCCCTCCCGTCGGATCCGTTCGGCGCGCTCGGCGGCGTCGAGGAGGAAGTCCAGCAGCTCGTCGGTGGTCAGGTCGTGGGTGAACGGGCAGTACCAGACCTCCAGTCCGACGGCCGCCGCGTGCCGGGCGGCGATCTCCAGCCGGTCCGCGACCCCGCCGGTGATCCGCACGGCGTCCGCGCGCAGCTCCTCACGGATGATCCGCATGTCCTCGCCGACGATGTCGGGGTCGAACGGTTCGTGGGTCGTGCTCCCGCAGCTCGTGAAGCCGGTGTCGTAGGTGACGCCCCAGGCGCGCATCGCGACCTCCTCAAGGTACTGGGCGTACCGTATCAGGCGAGAAGGTACGCTCCGTACCGTGACGGTGGGGCGGCGGAGAGGCGCGGAGCTGGAGGAGGCGATCCTGCGTGCGGCCGCCGAGGAGCTCCGTGCGTCCGGGTACGCCGGCATGACGATGGACAAGGTCGCTCGGCGCGCCGGCACGAACAAGAACGCGATCTACCGGCGTTGGCCGCAGCGGGCCGCACTCGGTGTCGCCGCCTACAAGTACGTGGCGGACGCGCGGACGCCCACAGTGGACACGGGCAGTCTCCGTGGCGACGCCCTGGAACTGCTGCGGCAGGCCAACGCCACGTGGTCCTCGCCCCACGGGGCGGTGCTGCGTGATCTCCTGGCGGCCGCCGCGGACGAGCCCGCCCTACTCGAGCTGCTGCGCGAGCAGGCGGGAGGCGGCGCGCTGAGCGCCGCCTGGTTCACGCTCCTGGGTCGGGCGGTGGCGCGCGGCGAGGCGCCCCCGGAGGCGGTGCAGCCGCGGGTGGCGGCCCTGCCGATGACGGTGCTGCGCGGCGAGTACGCCCTGCGTGGTGTCCCGGCCGTGCCGGACGAGGTCCTTGTGGAGATCGTCGACGAGATTTACCTGCCGCTGATCCGTGGACGGGGTCTGCCCTGCCCGAAGCCTCAGCCCGCCGGCTGACGAGGGGCACTCCCCGATCCCCGGATCGTCCCGAGGACCCCCGACGACGCGAAGCGGCGCCGACCCGCGGGAACGCGTCCCGCCGATCGGCGCCGCTCGTCAGACCCTGGGCTCAGGCGGCCTGCTTGGTCTCCCAGAAGATCTTGTCGATCTGGGAGATGTAGTCCAGCAGCTCCTGGCCCGTCTTCGGGTCGTTGGAGCCCTTGGTGCCTGCGGCGCCCGCGGCCTTGGTGGCCTTGTTGAACAGCTCGTGCAGCTCCGGGTACTTCTCGAAGTGCGGCGGCTTGAAGTAGTCGGTCCACAGCACCCAGAGGTGGTGCTTCACGAGGTCGGAGCGCTGCTCCTTGATCTCGATGGCACGGGCGCGGAAGTCCACGTCCTCGTTGCCCTGGTACTTCTCCTGGATGGCCTTGACGGACTCGGCCTCGATGCGCGCCTGGGCCGGGTCGTACACGCCGCAGGGGAGGTCGCAGTGCGCGGTGGCCTCCAGCCGCGGGCGGAGAATGCGGGGCAGCCGCATGGGTCCTCCCTGGTGGTGATCTTCTCTGGCAGGGCCGACCCTACTCTCGGGGGTCGGCCGGAGGCATCGCGAGAGGTGGGTGATTGATCTGGCAACGAGATGGCGGCGGGTGACCGTGCGCGGCCCGTCCATGTCCACCACCCTGTCCGACGGGGACGTCGTCCTGGTCCGGTTCGGACGGACCGCCCGCCCGGGTGACGTCGTGCTCGTCCGCTGGTCGGCGCGTCCGCAGCAGCTGTCGGTCAAGCGCGCGACGCGGCCGGAGGGCGGCGGCTGGTGGGTCGAGGGCGACAACCCCTTCGGCTCCACCGACTCGCGCACGCTCGGCCCGGCGGAGGTCGTGGCCGTCGTCACGCACAGGATGTGGCCCCGCCCACGACGACTCTGAGGTACCGTCCTCCCCCAGTACCCGACAGCCCATCCTCGTGGTCTCGTCGCCGACCCGCGGCGAACCGACGAGGGGCCGTCCGGCACCCGTCCGGCGAGACCCCGCCCGGAGGTGCAGGCGCTCTTCACCGCACCCGATCTTCCGGAGCTCTCCCGTGACCCTCTCTCCCGAGCGCACCCTGCCCACCCGCGACGAGATCTTCGCCGCGCACGAGGGCGGCAAGCTCTCCACCGGCCTCGCCACCCCGCTGCGGGACGCGCGCGACCTGGCCATCGCCTACACCCCCGGCGTCGCGGACGTCAGCCGGGCGATCGCCGCCGATCCCGCCCTGGCCCGGCGCTACACCTGGACCGACCGGCTGGTCGCGGTGGTCAGCGACGGCACCGCCGTGCTGGGCCTGGGCGACATCGGCCCGCGCGCGAGCCTGCCGGTCATGGAGGGCAAGTCCGCGCTGTTCAAGACCTTCGGCGAGCTGGACTCGATCCCGCTGGTCCTGGACACCACGGACGTCGACGAGATCGTCGAGACCCTGGTGCGGCTGCGCCCCAGCTTCGGCGCGGTCAACCTCGAGGACGTCGCGGCGCCGCGCTGCTTCGAGCTCGAGCGCAAGCTGATCGAGGCCCTGGACTGCCCGGTCATGCACGACGACCAGCACGGCACCGCGATCGTCCTGCTCGCGGCGGTGAAGGGGGCGTGCGCCGCGACCGGGCGGGACCTCGCCGGCCTGCGGACGGTCATCTCCGGGGCGGGGGCCGCCGGGGTCGCGTGCGCGCGGATCCTGCTCGCGGCCGGGGCGTCGGACGTCGTGGTCCTCGACTCCCGGGGCGTCATCGACACCGCCCGGGGCGGGGAGAAGGGCGCGCTCGCGGCCGAGACCAACCCGCGCGGGGTCACCGGCGGGATCGCCGAGGCGATGCGCGGCGCGGACGTGTTCGTCGGGCTGTCCAGCGCCACGCTCCCGGAGGAGCTGCTGGCCACCATGGCGCCCGACCCGTTCGTGTTCGCGCTGTCCAACCCGGACCCGGAGATCCACCCGTCCGCGGCGGGCCGGTACGCCTCGGTCGTGGCCACCGGGCGCAGCGACTTCCCGAACCAGATCAACAACGTCCTCGCCTTCCCCGGCGTCTTCCGCGGCGCGCTCGACGCCGGGGCGCGCCGGATCACCGAGGCGATGAAGCTGGCCGCCGCGGAGGCGATCTTCTCCGTCGCCACGGACGACCTGGCGGTGGACCGGATCGTGCCGAGCCCGTTCGACCCGCGCGTCGCGCCCGAGGTCGCGGCGGCGGTCGCGCAGGCCTGGGCCGCGGGGTCTACCGGGAGTGATCGGCGGTAGCAGCCCCACCAGGGGCTCTTCCGCCGGTCGGCCCAGCCGATCACGCAGAGTGGATCACGGAGACGTACCTCACTCGGGTTGACGTCGGCCATTCGAGGCGGATGACCGGATCGAGTGGAGCAGTCGCTCGTTGGAGTCGGTGACGGCGTCAGAACGGCGCCGGCACGGGCTTACACGGGGGGCACCGGTGGGCGGTTACGGAGATCGCGACGAGGGGGTCGACGAGCAGGTACCCCCCGGCCTGCCCGATCCCGACGAGGACCCGGTCCGCAGGCTCGGGCGGCTCCGCTCGCGGGCTGAGGCCCCGAAGCCGGAGCAGGCCCGCTTCGCCGACCGGATCGCGCGGGCGATCTCGGCGCCCTCGGGCGGTCGCGTCCCGACCTCGCGCAGGCCGACGCCGCTCCCGGTCGAAGCCGAGCCTGTGGACGACGGGGACGCCGAGGCCGGCACCGAGCCCGGCACCGTGCAGGTGGTCGCTCCGCCGGAGCAGTACTCCGGCCCGCACCTCCTCCCGCCCGCCGAGATCACCGACCCGGGGGTGCCGCCGACCGTGCGGGACGCCGCGTTCGGCCCGCCGCCCGTGGAGGTGGTGCCGCTGCCGACCGCGCCGTCGGTGGTCTGCGACGCGCGGGACCGGATCCTGCGGGTCAACCCGGCCTTCCTGCGGCTGGCGGCCCACCACGGCCCGGACCCGATCGGGCTTCCGCTCGACCGCATCCTCAGCGGCCCGGACGCCGACGCCCGGCTGCGGCGCGCGGACGGCGTGACCGTCCGGGTGCGGGTCGTCCGCTGGGCGCTGCCGGGCGGGCTCGAGGCCGTGCTGTTCGTCGAGCAGCCCGAGCCCGACCGACGCTGGACGGCCGAGCTGGAGCGGATGGCCCGCGTCGGGACCTGGGGCTACGACCTCGCCACCGCGACCCTGCGGCGCAGCCCCTCGCTGGACCGGCTCTACGCCGAGCTCGGCGTGCGGCCGGACGGGCCGCTCGGCCCGATCGAGGGCGAGCAGGTCGCGGCGCTGTGCCGCGCGCTGCGCGCCGGTGAGGTGCCGGAGGAGCAGCAGGTGGAGCTGCGGGTCGGCGGAGGCGGAGCTCGCGGAGCCGACCATTCGTCCGGTGGTCACGTGCTGACCTGCCGCGCCCGCGTCGAGCGCGGTCCGGACGGGCGGCCGCTGCGGCTGGCGGGCATGGTCCGGGACGTCACGCCCGAGCAGCCGGTCCGACCCCGCTCCGACCACGCCGCCGAGCGGTTCGCGGCGCTCATGGCGACCGTCGCGGACGGCGTCGCCCTGTTCGACGCCTCCGGTCGCCTGACCGACGCCAACCCGACCTTCTGCAGGCTGCTCGACCGCCCCCTCGAGGACCTGCGCTCGCGGACCGCGCTGGCCCTCTCGGCCGACGCCACCCCCCAGCCGGACACCGGCGCCGCCGAGCTGCCCATCTGGCTGCGCCGGATCGCGCCGGGCGGCGAGGGCTACCGGCTCGACGCCGTGCGCTTCGCCCGCGGCGACGGCACCACCCTCACCTGCCGGGTCGGCGTCAGCGCCTCGCTGTCCGACGACGGCGATCCGTTCTGGCTGGTCACGGCCACCCGCCCGGAACGCCCGGCGGTCCCCGCCGCGATGGGCGACGACGACCTCACCGGCCTGCTCGACCGCGCGGGCGCCGTCGCGCTGCTGGCCGACCTGCTCGCGGGCGCGGGCCACGACCGGGTCGCGGTCGTCTGCGGCGACCTGGACGACTTCGCCCGCGTCAACTCCTCACTGGGCCACGACGCGGGGGACGACCTGCTGGTCGAGACCGCGGAGCGGCTGCGGCGCGGACTGCCCGCCTCCTGCACCGCCGCACGGCTGTCCGCCGACCAGTTCGCGGTGCTCTGCGCCGACCACGCCCTCACCGACGGCCCGGA
Organism: Pseudonocardia oroxyli; assembly: GCF_900102195.1. GTDB lineage: Bacteria > Actinomycetota > Actinomycetes > Mycobacteriales > Pseudonocardiaceae > Pseudonocardia > Pseudonocardia oroxyli. Next base: position 248,453 of record NZ_FNBE01000006.1, on the reverse strand, counting down.
GGCACTCGCCCACACGGTCGCGGGCCTGCTGCGGGCGACGGCGCCGGTGCACGGCGCGACGGTCCGGATCACCGCGTCCGTCGGCGTCGTCACCCCGGACGTCCTCCCCGACGGCGAGACGGACCTGCTCCGCTACGCCGAGGTCGCGATGCAGCACGCCAAGCGCACCGGCCGCGGCGAGGTCGTCGTCGCGACGGCCTCGGTGGTGGCCGCCGCGGACCAGCAGCTGGAGCTCGAGGCCGAGCTGCGCGCGGCCCTCGCGGACGACCAGCTGGTGCTGGAGTACCAGCCGGTCGTCGGTCCGGACGGGACCGTGCTGTCCGCGGAGGCCCTGGTGCGCTGGCGCCACCCCGAGCGCGGGACGGTCAGCCCGGGGGAGTTCCTCCCGGTCGCCGAGCGCGCCGGGATGATGCGCGAGCTCGACCTCTGGGTCCTGCGCACCGCGGTGCGGGAGGCCGCGGACTGGCCCGCGCCGGCCGCCGTCGCGGTGAACCTCGCCGGGCTGCTGCCCAGCGACCCGCTGTTCCTCGCCGAGGTCACCGCGGCCGTGGAGGCGGCGGGGCTGGGCTGGAACCGGCTGATCCTCGAGCTGGTCGAGACCAGCCTCGTCGAGCTGCCGCAGTCCGCGCTCGACGCCATGGCCGAGCTGGTCGGGCTGGGCGTCCGGTTCGCCGTCGACGACTTCGGCACCGGCTACTCCTCGCTGGCCCGGCTCAAGCAGCTGCCCGCCCAGACGGTGAAGGTCGACCGGGCCTTCGTGACCGGTGTGGCGGCGGACCCGGCGGACTTCGCGGTCGCCCGCGCGGTCGTCGACATGGCCAGGGCACTCGGCCGCACGACGGTCGCCGAGGGCGTGGAGACCGCCGAGCAGTTCCACGTGCTGCGCGGCCTCGGCGTGGACGCCTACCAGGGCTGGCTCTTCGCCCGGCCCCTCGAGCCGGACGCCCTGCGCCGCACCCTCGCGGGCGGCCGCCTCGCCACCCCCGCCCGGGCCCTCGGCGCCTGAGGGCCCGCGCGGCGCCGCCCCGACCGGTCCCGATGGGATCACGGTCCGCCATTCGTGTCGCTCTTGTCGGTGGGTGCGGTTAGGGTCCCAAGGCGCCCGAACGGCGGGCGTCTGTGGACGGGGGAATCGACGTGATCGAGTTCCGGAGCGTCACGAAACGGTTCGCCGACGGCACGGTCGCGGTGGACGGGCTGGACCTCGTGGTGGAGTCCGGGAAGATCACCGTGTTCGTCGGGCCCTCGGGCTGCGGCAAGACCACCTCGCTGCGCATGATCAACCGCATGATCGAGCCGACCGAGGGCACCATCACGGTGGACGGGCGGGACGTCATGGCGGGCCACCCCGCCGACCTGCGGCGCGGCATCGGCTACGTCATCCAGCAGGCGGGGCTGTTCCCGCACAAGACGATCCGGGACAACATCGCCACCGTCCCCCTGCTGCTCGGCTGGTCCAAGCCGAAGGCGCGGGCGCGGGCCGAGGAGCTGATGCAGACCGTCGGGCTCGGGCCGGAGATGGCGGGCCGCTACCCGGCGCAGCTCTCCGGCGGGCAGCAGCAGCGGGTCGGGGTGGCCCGCGCGCTGGCCGCGGATCCGCCCGTCCTGCTCATGGACGAGCCGTTCAGCGCCGTCGACCCGGTGGTCCGGGAGAGCCTGCAGGACGAGCTGCTGCGGCTGCAGGGCGAGCTGGGCAAGACCATCGTGTTCGTCACCCACGACATCGACGAGGCCGTGAAGCTGGGGGACAAGGTCGCCGTGTTCCGCACCGGCGGGCACCTCGCGCAGTACGCCGAGCCCGCCGAGCTGCTCGCCCGCCCGGCGGACGACTTCGTGGACGGCTTCGTCGGCCGCGACCGCGGGTACCGCACGCTGGGCTTCCTGTCGGACGAGGTGCCGCTCGGCACCATCACCCCGGTGCACGTGGGGGAGTCCGCGACGGGCGGCTGGACGCTGGTCGTCGACGAGGAGGACAAGCCGCTCGGGTGGGTCACCGGGGCGGGCCCGGTCGCGGAGGCGGACGTGCTGCCCGGCGGCACCCTGCACCCCGTGGCGAGCGGGTCGCTGCGCAGCGCGCTGGACGCCGCGCTGTCCTCCCCGTCCGGGCAGGGCGTGGCGGTGGACGACGAGGGCAGGCTCGCGGGCTCGATCTCGGCGGATGCGGTGCTCGCGGCCCTCGCCGCGGCCCGCGAAGCGGCGTGAGGGGCAGGACCGGCTGATGGTCTGGGACTGGATCCCGCGCAACACCGCGCTGATCTGGGGGGCCTTGCAGGTCCACGTCGTGCTGGCGCTGATCCCGGTGGTCGCCGGGCTGGTGCTCGCGGTCCCCCTGGGCTGGCTGGCCAGCCGCAACGGCGCCGTGCGGGCCGTGTTCATCCCCGCGGCCAGCGTGCTCTACACGATCCCGTCGCTGGCGGTGTTCATCGTGTTGCCCGCGATCCTGGGCACCCAGATCCTCGACCCGCTGAACGTCGTCGTGGCGCTGACGATCTACACCGTCGCCCTGCTCGTCCGGTCGGTGGCGGACGCGCTCGCCGCCGTCCCGGCGCTGGTCGTCGCGGCCGCCACGGCCATGGGTTACAAGCCGGGGCGCCGGTTCGTGTCCGTGGAGCTGCCGCTCGCCGTGCCGGTGCTGATCGCCGGGTTGCGGGTGGCCGCGGTGTCGAACATCAGCCTGGTGTCGGTGGGCGCGCTGATCGGTGTCGGCGGCCTGGGGCAGCTGTTCACCGAGGGCTACCAGCGGGACTTCCCGACCGAGATCATCGTCGGGATCGTGCTGATCGTGCTCCTGGCGCTGGTCGTGGACGGGCTGCTGGTCTTGGCGGGCCGCTTCATCACTCCGTGGGCCCGGGTGGCGGCATGAGCCTCCTGTTCTCCTACCTCTTCGATGCGGCGCACTGGTCGGGGCCCACGGGCATCCCGGCGCGGATCGGGGAGCACCTGTTCTACTCGGTGCTGGCCCTGGCCCTGGGCGCGGTCGTCGCGGTGCCCCTCGGCGCGCTGATCGGCCACACCCGCCGCGGCGGGTTCCTGGTCGTCGGGATCGCGAACGGGATGCGGGCGCTGCCCGAGCTCGGCCTGCTCACGCTGCTGGTGCTGCTCATGGGCATCGACCTGCTGCCGGTCACCATCGCGCTCGCCGTCCTGGCCGTGCCGCCGCTGCTGGCGGGCACCTACTCCGGGGTGCGCAACGTCGACCAGGGCGCCGTGGACGCGGCCCGCGGGATGGGCATGCGCGAGTGGCAGATCCTGTTCAAGGTCGAGATCCCGAACGCGCTGCCCCTGATCCTCGGCGGGCTGCGCGCCTCGGCCCTGCAGGTCATCGCCACCGCGGCGGTCGCGGCCTACGTCAGCTTCGGCGGCCTCGGCCGCTTCCTCATCGACGGGCTCAAGTCCCTCGACTACTCCCAGATGGCGGCCGGGGCGATCCTGGTCGCCCTGCTGGCCCTCGCCGTGGAGGGACTGCTCGCGCTTGTGCAGCGCGCCGTCGTCTCACCCGGCCTGCGCGGCGGCGGCAGGCGCTCGCCGACCGCGGAGATCACCACCCCCGACTCGTCCCCCGATTCCACCGACACCACCACTGCGACACCCGAACCGGCAGGAGCGACGCCGTGAACCTCAGACGACCCCTCACTCTCGTGGCCGCAGGCGCGGCCCTGGTGCTGGGCCTCACCGCCTGCGGCGGCGGGGGCAACCCGGTCGCGGGCGGATCCAGCCAGGCGCCCGCCGCGGGCGACACCATCCGGATCGGCTCCGCCGACTTCACCGAGAGCCAGCTGCTCGCCCAGATCTACGCGCAGGCCCTGCAGGCCAAGGGCGTCCAGGTCGAGGTCACGCCGCCGATCGGCAGCCGCGAGGTCTACTACCCGGCGCTCACCGACGGCTCGATCGACATGGTGCCCGAGTACACCGGCACCCTGCTGCAGTACATCAAGAAGGACGCCACCGAGACCGCGCCGGACGCGGTCTACACGGCGCTGCGGTCCGTCGTCCCCGCCCCGCTGACGGTGCTGGACAAGGCCGCGGCCGAGGACAAGGACGCCGTGGTGGTCACCCAGGCGTTCGCGCAGCAGAACAACCTGAAGTCGATCGCCGACCTGGCGCCGCTGGCCGCGAACGTCACCTTCGGCGGGCCCTCGGAGTTCCAGACCCGGCCGGACGGCATCCCGGGTCTCAAGGAGACCTACGGCCTCGAGTTCAAGGGCTACACCGCGCTGGACGCGGGCGGCCCGGTCACGGTCAAGGCGCTGGCGGACGGCCAGGTCCAGGCCGCGGACCTGTTCACCACGGACCCGAGCATCGAGGCGAACAACTTCGTGGTGCTCGAGGACCCGCAGAACAACTTCGCCGCGCAGAACGTCGTCCCGCTGATCAACTCGGCGAAGGCGACCGACCAGGTCAAGCAGATCCTGAACGCGGTGCAGGCCAAGCTCACCACCGAGGGGCTGCTGGAGCTCAACAAGACCGCGAACGCGCCGGACAAGCCCAACCTGGACACCGTCGCCAAGAACTGGCTGACCCAGCAGGGCCTCTAGCGGCCCCGCGCGGCGCCGCGCCGCCCTGATCCGCCACTGATCCGTCCGACGAGAGCGGAGCGGTCGATCTCCGACCGCTCCGCTCCTGACGAGTGGATCATCGCGGTGCTCCGGGTGTGATCTGTCGCACAGTCGGACCGGTCCGGTCATTCGACGGGTGCGGGGTGGCGCGTCCGCGCCCTTGGGAGGCAGGGCCGACAGCCCCCTCGTGTCGGCGGAGTCCAGGACGAATGTCCGGACCGCTGCCGGTGGTTCCGCCACGGGCGTCGGGCTGGGACACTGAAGTGCCCCGGACCGCCTGTCACCCGCTGTGGGTACCCGACCACGGAGTGGATTCGATTGCTCCGTTCTGCTTACTCTCCGGCCCGACCGAGCAGTAGTCCGGCCTGAGGGAGTCGACCGTTCATGACCTGGTTCACCGCCCTGCTCGCCGCCGTCTCCCTCGGCCTCGGGCTGCTGCACCTGGTACGGCTGGCCACGGCCCGCCGAGACGGTCGGCCCGCGGTCGGGGAGGCCTCGCACGCCGCCATGGGGTTCGGGATGGCCGCGATGTTCTCGCCGCTCGGTGACCCGCTGCCCGCCGCCGCCTGGATCGCCGTGTTCGGGCTGAGCGCCGCCTGGTTCGCGGCCTCGGTGCTGCGCACCGGCCTCGAGACGGACGACGCGGGGCATCACGTCGTCTGCGGCATCGCCATGCTGTTCATGCTCGGGATCGGCCTGCAGACCGAGGCGTCCGGTGCCGGCGGGCACGCCCACCACGGCGGCGCGACGGGCCCGGGGGCCTGGGCGTCGGTCGTCGCGATCGGGCTGGCCGGGTACTTCGCCTGGCACGTCATGCGCTGCGGAGACCGCTTCGCCGCGGCCCACCGCTCGCGCACCGCGGTGCTCGCCACCGCGGGCGGCCCGGCGGAGCAGGAGCCGCACTCCGCCCACCCCGCGCACTCCGTCCACTCCGCGGGCTGCGCCGCCCACGCCCCGGCCATCGAGGGCACCCGGCTCGCCGTCCTGCGGACCCCGCAGGCCGCCGCCGTGGCGCACCTCGTCATGGCCTCCGCGATGGCGGTCATGCTGCTCACCATGATCTGAGAGCGATTCACCAGGTCCGTGACGAGCAGGACGAGGAACAGCAGCGACGCGGTACCCAGGAACAGGTTCGAGACCCACCCCGAGCGCCCCTCCCGCGCCACCCGCGTCGGGTTGAGCAGCAACAGCACCGGCGACCATCGTGGCGACGAGGTCGCCCGGGCCGACCCCGGTCGGCGGCGGCTGCTCGGTGGTACCGACCTGCTCGGTGCTCACCGCGGCCTCCCGGGGTGGGTGTCCCGGGTCACGGTAAGGATGTCCGGTCCGTCCCGCAGGACGAGGGCTTCACTGCCGGTGACGACACCCACGCGGTACGTTGCTCGCGAAATCATCTGCACAGAGAGGGACGACTGCCGCCGTGGCGAGCATCGAGGAAGTGCGGTCCGGGATCGCGCAGGCCAACGACCGGGCGTCGGAGAGCCTGGGGGCCCTGCAACAGGCCCAGGACTGCATCGAGCAGGCGCAGACCGCGCTGGCCCAGGTGACCGAGGGCAGCAGCCAGAGCGACGTGGAGCAGGCCAACGCCTACTTCGCCGACGCGGCCAGCAAGATCGGGGACGTCCAGCAGGCCGTGAACGCCGCGATGGAGGCCGCCGAGGGCGTCTCCGCGCGCTTGTAGTGTCCCTCGGTGAACTGCGCGCCGCGCTGGACGGGATCGGTGGGCTCACCGCCGAGGCCCGTGCGCACACCCTCGTCGCCGCCGAGCGATTGAGCGAGGCGGCGCGCATCCTGGAGGAGCTCACGGCGCGGGCGGGTACCGACCTGCCCGCCGAGCACCTGAGCCGGGCGCGCGAGGAGGTCGACGACGTGGCGGTCGCGTTGTACGAGGCGGGCGAGCTGATCGGCGGCCTCGGGGCCGGGCTGTAGATGGCGGGACTGCCCGGTGCGCGGCGGCGCGAGCGCGTCGCCGCGGCGTTCGACGCCTTCCACGCCGCCACCGCGCGCGTACTCGGCGCGGCCGGTGGGCTGCGGGACGAGGCGGTGCACCGCCAGGCCGTGGCGATGTTCGAGCTGTGGCTGCGCCGCGAAGGGGTCGACGGCGCGGCCCGGGACCCCGGTCTGGGGCCCGCGTTCGGCTCCCGGCTGCTCGGCCCCGTCGCCGCGCGCGCGGAGGCGGACCGCAGCGCGGCGCTGGCGGAGTGGGCCACGGACGGGCCCGGGCGGCTGCGGGACCTCCTGGCCGAGGCCGCGCCCGGCGCCGCGGGTGACCCCGGTCTGGGCTGGATGGGGGACGTGCCGCTGCCCCCGGTCGGCGGCGAGTCCCGCGGGGACGACCCGGCGCGGGGCGGCATCGAGGGCTTTCCCCGGTTGTGGCGGATCGGCGCGGGCCGGGTGGAGGGCGGCGGGGACGACGGGGGCGAGTTCCCGGTCGCGGTCCCGCTGCTGGACGAGGCCCACCTGCGCGTGGACACCACCCCGAACACCCGGGCGGACGGCGAGGCACTGGTGGAGCGGCTGCTCATGCGGCTGCTGTCCGCCTTCCGGCCGGGGGTGCTGCGGGTGGACGTCTGGGACGGCAGCCAGTACTCGATGTTCCCCGCGATGCACCCGCTCTCGCGGACCGACCTGCTCGTGGCACACGACCCCAACCGGCTCGACGACCTGCTTGAGGAGCTCTCGGCCCGCATCCGCCGGGTGCACCAGCAGGTGCTGATCGAGGGCTACACCTCGGTGTCCGCGCATGCCGCGGCCAAGGGGCAACGCAGCGAGCCGTGGGTGGTCGTGGTGCTGGCCGGCCACCGCTCGGCGCTGCCGGACGAGCAGCAGCGGCAGCTGCAGCGCATCGCCCGCAGCGGCCTGGCCTGCGGGATCGTGCTCGTACTGCTGGACCTGCCGATCACGGTGGCCGCGCCCGTGGAGAGCGTGCGGCTGACCGAGACCGACGTCCGCTGCTCGATGACCGGGCCCGCCGTGGAGGTGGCGCCGGACCCGCCGCTGGACCGGGCCGCCGTCACCGCCGCCTGCACCACGATCGTCAGCGCGCACGAGCGGTGGCGGGCGCTGGTGCGCCGCTTCGACGACCTGCTTCCGGCCGAACGGGGGGAGGGCGACTCCGCGCCCGGGCTGCAGACCGAGATCGGCTTCAACGACGGCACGGTCGTCGAGCTGCGGCTCGACGACAGCTCCCCGCACGCGCTGATCGGCGGCCCCAGCGGCTCCGGCAAGACCAACCTGCTGCTGGGCATGATCGCCTCGCTCGCCGCCCGCTACCGCCCCGACCAGCTCGCCTTCTACCTGCTCGACTTCAAGGAGGGCGTCTCCTTCGCGCAGTTCGCGCCCGGCCGCCGGGACCAGACCTGGCTGCCGCACGCGCGGCTGATCGGGATCAACGTCAACACCGACCGGGAGTTCGGGCTGGCGCTGCTGCAGTTCCTCGCGGACGAGATGCGCACCCGCTCGGAGGTCGCGAAGGCCAACGAGGTGACCAAGCTCCAGGAGCTGCGCGGGCTGCCCGACCACGAGCGGCAGTGGCCGCGGATCGTCGCGGTGATCGACGAGTTCCAGTACCTGTTCGCCGAGAACGACGCGCTGGCCAAGCGGGCGACCAACCTGCTCGAGGACGTCGCCCGGCGCGGGCGCTCGCAGGGCATCCACCTGGTCTTCGCCAGCCAGGACGTGTCCGGCATCGAGGCCTTCTGGGGCAGGCCCGCGATCTTCGAGCAGTTCGTGCTGCGCATCGCGCTGCCCCGGGCCCGCCGGGTGCTGGCCCAGCTCAACGAGGTGGCGCTGACGCTGCCCAAGTGGCATGCGGTGATCAACCACGAGTCCGGGATCCGGCACGCCAACGAGATCGCCCGGATCCCGGACGCCGGCGCCGGGTCCGCGGTGCACCAGGTCCAGAAGGAGGCCCACCAGCGGTATGCGGGCGAGCCGCCGCGGCTGTTCGACGGCGCGCGCTCGCCGTCCGCGGCCGCGCTCGTCGCCCGCGTCTCGCCCGAGGATCCCGTCCAGGCGGTGCTCGGCCAGGTGATCGACATCGACGGCACCGCCGCGCGCGTCCGGCTGCCGGACGCGCCGGGGCGCAACGTCGCGGTGCTGGGCAGCAGTGAGGACGCCGTGCGCGTGCTCGCCGCCGCGGCGCGGTCGCTGGCCCTTACCAGCCCGCGGGCCCGGTTCCTCGTCGCCCCGCTGGTCGGGGACACCGAGACGGTGGCGGCCGCGGTGCGGCAGGGGACGTCCGACCCGGATCTGGTCACCGTCACCCTGACCGGGTTCCGCGCCGCCGTCGAGGACCTCGCGGAGCAGGTGCGCGGCCGCGCCGCAGGCGGCGACCGCAGCCCGGTGTTCCTGCTGGTCCAGGGGGCGGACGCGGCCGATCCCCTGCTCGAACGCAGCGGCACCGACGCGCTGCGGACCGTCGTGCGGTTCGGGCCGGAGGTCGGCGTGCACGTCGTCGGCTGGTGGCGCTCGCCCATGCGGCTCAAACAGCTGCTCACCCTGTCCGCGAGCCCGGACGACGTCGGAGCCTGGATCGGGCTCGACGTCCAGGGCGCCGAGCTCGCCCCGTTCGCCTCGATGACGGCGGTCGCGTGGAGCCCCCGCGCGGGCCGCGGCCTGTTCTTCGACCGCGCCCAACACGCCCGGCCCGAGGTGGTCCTGGTCCCCGGACCGGACGAGGCGGCGCCGGGGCCGGGGGAGATGTCGTGACCGAGCAGTCGCCCGCCGAGCGCTACCGCGCGGAGACGGCCCGGATCGCCTCCGCCGCCGAGGCGCTGCGCAGGCGGGACGCGGTGCGGGCCGCGGAGCTGGAGGACCGGCTCGCGGTGCTCGACGACCGCATGGGCCGGATCGGGGAGCGGGCCGCGATGAGCGAGCTCGCGGCGCGCTCGCACTGGGAGACCGCGCTGGACGCCATGTGGTCGGAGGCGTGGATGACCGTCCGCCCCTTTCCCCGCCCCGACCCGAGCGCGGACCCACGGCGCCTGGCGGAGTACGAGCAGGAGATGTACGCGGCCCACCAGGCCCTGATGGCCCTGATCCAGCGCACCAAGTTCGGCTTCCGCCGCTGAGTCCCCGCCCCGCCGACCGACGAACGGCGCGTTCGCCCACCAGGTGTGAGCGAACGCGCCGTCCGCCTACTCGTCCTCGTCCTGGCGGGCCAGGTAGGTGGCGAGGCGTTCCACCGCGTCCTCGTAGTGCGGGTGCTCGTCGACGAAGTCTCGGAGCCGGGCGGCCAGCCACTCCACGCTGACCGCCTCGTCCCCACGCCGGGAGACCAGCTCCTCGATGCCCCTGTCGGTGAAGTACATCCGACTAGCTGAAGGCCTTGCCGATCAGCTCGCGCTGCTCGACCTCGTGCACCTTCGACGACCCCGCCGCGGGTGCCGCCATCCGGCGCCGGGAGACCCGCTTGATGCTCGCCAGCCGCTCGACCTTCTCCGGCAGCTCCAGACCCATGTGCGGCCAGGCGCCCTGGTTCGCGGGCTCCTCCTGGACCCAGCGGACGTCACCCGCGTTCGGGTACCGCTCGAGGATCTCGGTGAGCTCCGCGTCCGGCACCGGGTAGAGCTGCTCCACGCGCACGATGGCCGTGTCGGTGATCTCGTTCTTCTGCCGGTGCTGGTGCAGCTCCCAGAAGATCTTGCCGCTGCACAGCAGGACCTTCGTGACGCCGGCGGTGTCGCCGCCGGAGCGGAACTGCGGGTCGTCGATCACGGGGCGGAACCGGCTGCCCTCGGTGAAGTCCTCGACTCGCGAGACCACGGCCTTGTTCCGCAGCATCGACTTCGGGGTGAAGACGACGAGCGGGCGGCGGACCCCGTCGAGCGCGTGCCTGCGCAGCAGGTGGAAGTAGTTCGCGGGCTCGCTGGGCAGCGCGACGGTCATCGAGCCCTCGGCGCACAGCTGCAGGAACCGCTCGATGCGACCGGAGCTGTGGTCCGGGCCCTGGCCCTCGAGGCCGTGCGGCAGCAGCAGCACGACGTCGCTCATCTGGCCCCACTTGGCCTCACCGGACGAGATGAACTCGTCGATGATCGACTGGGCGCCGTTGACGAAGTCGCCGAACTGCGCCTCCCAGAGGACCAGCGCCTCCGGGTTCGCCACCGAGTAGCCGTACTCGAAGCCGACGGCCGCGAACTCCGACAGCGCCGAGTCGTAGGGCAGGAACCGGCCCTGGTCCTCGGACAGGTGGCGCAGCGGGTAGTACTCCTCGCCGGTCTTGCGGTCGATGACCACCGAGTGGCGCTGCACGAAGGTGCCGCGCCGGGAGTCCTGACCGGAGAGGCGGACGAGCTTGCCGTCCATCGCCAGCGAGCCGAAGGCGAGCAGCTCGCCGAAGGCCCAGTCGATATTCCCTTCGCGTGACATCGTCGAGCGCTTCGCCAGCACCGGCTTGACCCGCTGGTGCGGGGTGAAGCCCTCGGGCAGGTCGACGTGCGCGTCCCCGATGCGGTGCACCACCTCGAGCGGGATGGCGGTGTCGAGGTCCTTCGGGATGACCTGCTCGCTCTCGACCGAGGTCGAGACGACGGGCGGGTTCTTCTCCAGCTCGCGGACCTCGTTGAACACGTGCTCCAGCTGCGAGGAGAAGTCCTTGAGCGCGTGCTCGGCCTCCTCCATCGTGATGTCGCCCCGACCGATCAGCGACTCGGTGTAGATCTTGCGCACCGAGCGCTTCGCGTCGATCACGTCGTACATCGCGGGCTGCGTCATCGAGGGGTCGTCCCCCTCGTTGTGGCCGCGCCTGCGGTAGCAGATCATGTCGATCACGACGTCGTTGTTCCAGCGCTCGCGGTACTCGACCGCCAGCTTGGCGACCCAGACGCAGGCCTCGGGGTCGTCCCCGTTCACGTGGAAGACCGGCGCGCCGATCATCTTCGCGACGTCCGTGCAGTACTGCGAGCTGCGGGAGTGCTCCGGGGCGGTGGTGAAGCCGACCTGGTTGTTGACGACGACGTGCACGGTGCCGCCGGTGCGGTAGCCGCGCAGCAGCGCGAGGTTCAGCGTCTCCGCGACGACGCCCTGGCCCGCGAACGCCGCGTCGCCGTGCATCATCAGCGGCAGGACGGTGAACCCGCCCTCGCCCTTGTCGAGGAGGTCCTGCTTGGCGCGGACGATGCCCTCGAGCACCGGGTCGACCGCCTCGAGGTGGCTCGGGTTCGACGCCAGCGACACGACCGTCTCGCCGTCGCCGAACATCCGGAAGTACTTGCCCTCGGCGCCCAGGTGGTACTTAACGTCGCCGGAGCCGTGCGCCTGGCCCGGGTCGAGGTTGCCCTCGAACTCGCGGAAGATCTGGCTGATCGGCTTGCCGACGATGTTCGCCAGGACGTTCAGCCTGCCGCGGTGCGGCATGCCGATGACGACCTCGTCCAGCTCGTTCTCGGCGGCCTTGTCCAACACGGCGTCGAGCAGCGGGATGACGGTCTCGCCGCCCTCGAGGGAGAACCGCTTCTGGCCGACGTACTTGGTCTGCAGGAAGGTCTCGAACGCCTCGGCGGCGTTCAGCTTCGAGAGGATGTACTTCTGCTCGACGACGCTCGGCTTCTGGTGCGGGACCTCGATGCGCTCCTGCAGCCAGGCGCGCTGCTCCGGGTCCGCGATGTGCATGTACTCGGTGCCGACGGTGCGGCAGTAGGAGTCCCGCAGCAGGCCCAGCACGTCCCGGAGCTTCATGTGGTGCTCGCCGCCGAACCCGCCGACGGCGAAGTCCCGGTCGAGGTCCCACAGGGTGAGCCCGTGGCTGAGCACGTCCAGGTCCGGGTGCCGGCGCTGGCGGTAGTTCAGCGGGTCCGTGTCGGCCATCAGGTGGCCGCGGGTCCGGTAGGACTCGATCAGCTCGAGGACGCGCGCGGTCTTGTCGACCTCGCCCTCGGGGAAGTCCTGCACCCAGCGGATCGGCTCGTACGGCACCCGCAGCGACGTGAAGATGTCGTCGTAGAAGCCGTCGTCGCCCAGCAGCAGGCGGTGGACCCGGCGCAGGAAGTCCCCGGACTCGGCGCCCTGGATGATCCGGTGGTCGTAGGTCGAGGTCAGCGTGATGATCTTGCTGACGCCGATCTGGGCGAGCCGCTCCTCGGACGCGCCCTGGAACTCGGCCGGGTACTCCATGGCCCCGACGCCGATGATCGCGCCCTGGCCCTGCATCAGCCGCGGCACCGAGTGGTTGGTGCCGAGCGTGCCCGGGTTGGTCAGCGAGATCGTGGTGCCCTGGAAGTCCTCGGCGGTGAGCGCGCCGTTGCGCGCCTTGTGGACCATGCCCTCGTAGGCGGACCAGAACTGCGCGAACGTCATGTTCTCGCAGCCCTTGATCGACACGACGACGAGCGAGCGCTGGCCGTTCTTGCCGGGCAGGTCGATCGCGAGGCCCAGGTTGACGTGCTCGGGCGTGACGATCGTGGGCTTGCCGTCGGTCTCCGCGAAGGACTTGTTCATCCCGGGGAAGTCCGCGAGCGCCCGCACGACCGCGTAGCCGATCAGGTGCGTGAAGGAGATCTTCCCGCCACGGGTGCGCTTGAGCTGGTTGTTGATGACGATCCGGTTGTCCGCCAGCAGCTTGGCGGGCACGGCGCGCACGCTGGTGGCCGTCGGCACGGCCAGCGAGGCGTTCATGTTCTTGACGACCGCGTTCGCGGCGCCGCGGATCGGCGCGACCTGGTCCTTGTTCTCCGCAGCCGGCCTCGCGGCGGCCTGCGAGGTGCTGCCCGCGGCGGGCTTGGCGGGCGCGGCGGCGGGCGTGCGGGTCCCGTTCGCGCGGGTCTCGGTGGCGGACGTGGTGGCGGAGCTGACGGGGGCCACGTTCTGCTTTCCAGTCTCGGCGGCGGCGGGGGTGGAACCGTTGGTGGACGACTTGGCTGCGGGTGCGGCGGGCTCGGCGGGCGCGGCGGCGGCGGCCTGCTCGGCATCGGCCTGCTCGGCGGCCGCCTGCGCGGTCGGGCTGTCCTCGGCGGGGGCGGCGCCCGACAGCGAGCCTCCGGGTCGGTAGTCGGCGAAGAAGTCGTGCCAGGCCGGGTCGACGTCCTTCGGATCGTCGAGGAAGCGCTGATACATCTCCTCCACGAGCCATTCGTTCGGGCCGAAGTCGTTCGCCCCGAATTCGCCGGTATGGCCGGTCGTACTGCCTGTGGACACTCGCTCTCAACCGCCTTGGTTCGCCTGACGCTTCTCGATCGCCGATGACCGGGTTCCCAGGGTAGTCCTCTTCAATCGGGCGTACCCACGGTGTTCGTCGCGTATCACGTGTCCGTTTCGTTGCGCGGGCTAGAACCCGGGCGGTGAACCGATCAAGCCGACCACGGACGTGCGGACCGACGTTTCGGCGATCATGGTTCCCGCCGCCAATCCGCACGGCGAGCTCCGGCGCAGCACGTCCCGCTCCCCGGCGTACTGGCCGTCGACGGGGTCGACGAGGAGCTCGGTGCGGGTCGGCCCGGCGTCGTGCACGAGGGCCTGGCAGAGGTTGCCGTCGAGGTCCTTGACCTCGTCGACGAGCGTGACGTCCGGCAGCTCGAGCAGGGCCGCGTACAGCGCGCCGCGCAGGTCGGCGGGCAGCATGCACGTGCGCAGCGCGTCGACGGCGCTGCGGAAGGGGCCGCTGTAGCTGCGCCCGGGCGGGGAGTCCTCCTCGAGCCGGGCGCGCAGGGCGCGCGGATCGCGGGGGAGCAGGGCGACGAACTCCGGCGTCGGGTTCGCCCAGCCGCCCGCGGGCCGCCGCGGCTCGAGCTCGTTCAGCTCCGCGTAGAAGTCGCCGAACGGCGCCCGGAAGCGGCCGACGGGCCAGTGGTCGGTCAGGGTGAACCCGGCGGCGACGGCGGCCTCACCGGACCCCGCCAGCCACTGCACGCGGCCGGTGAGGACCCGGTCGAGGAGCCAGTCGGACTCCTGCATCGCCGGGGTCCACTGCTGGAGCAGGTGCTCGGAGAGGTGGACGTAGCACGACGGGTCGTCCGCGGCGTCGTCCCAGAAGGTCCCCATCCACCACGCGTGCGTCGCGATGTACCGGTAGGCGTCCGCGGCGAGCGGCTCGTCCGAGGTACGTACGGGCAGATCCGGCACCACCCCATTGTGGAACGGGCTCCTCACGCGCCGTGACCGACCCCCCGGGTCACGCCGGGAGCCACTCCTTGACCTGCGACAAGACCTTCGGGGCGTCCGCGGTGACCGGAGTGACCTGCAGGTGCGTGACGCCCGCCTCGTGCAGCGCGGCGATCCGCTCCTTCACGAACCCGGGTTCGCCGACCAGCGTCACGGAGTCGATGAACTCCTGGGGCAGCGCGGCGGCGGCCTCCTCCTTGCGCCCGTCGAGGTAGAGGTCCTGCACGAGCTTCGCCTCGTCCGGCCAGCCCTGCCGCTGCATGACGGTGTTGTAGAAGTTCTTGCCGCGCGCGCCCATGCCGCCGACGTAGAGCGCGAACATCGACCGGGCGGCGTTGCGGGCGTGCTCGAACATCTCCGGCTCGAGGGCGAGGAACCCGCCGCCCGCGATCTGCAGCGGCCCCAGCGCGGGGTCCCGCTTGGCCAGGCCCGCCGCGAGCGGGCCGCCGAAGGCCTGCTGGATCCGCTCCGGGACGACGGCGTGCGGCAGCCACCCCTGGGCCAGCTCGGCGGTCATCTCGAGGTTCTTGTCGCCGAGGGCCGCGACCCAGATCGGGATGTCGCTGCGCTTCGGGTGGTTGACGAGCTTGAGCGGCTTGCCCAGCCCGGTGCCGCCGGAGAGCGGGATGTCGTAGATCCCGTGGTGGTCGATCTTCTCCCGCCGCCACACCTGCCTGCAGATCTCGATCACCTCGCGGGTGCGGGCCACGGGCTTGTCGAACGGCACGCCGTGGAAGCCCTCGATCACCTGCGGGCCGGAGGTGCCGATGCCCAGGATGGCCCGGCCGTTCGTCAGGGCGTCCAACCCCGCCGCCGTCATCGCCGTCAGGGTGGGGGTGCGGGAGTAGATCGGCAGGATCCCCGAGCCGATCTCGACCCGCTCGGTGCGGGCGGCGAGGTACCCCATCACCGAGACGGCGTCGTAGCTGTAGGCTTCGGCGACCCAGACGACGTCGAGGCCCGCCTTCTCCAGCTCGACGATCCGCTCGGCCCCGCCGACCGGGTCGTCGGAGTACGGCAGCTGTGTCGAGAGCTTCATGACAGTGAGACTGTCAGATCGTTCCGCGCAGGCACAGGCCCCGTTCGGTCAGACCGTGCGGCGTTCGCGGCCGGCCCAGTACGGGGCGCGGAGGTCCTTCTTGAGGATCTTGCCGGTCGGGTTGCGCGGCAGCTCGTCCACGACGTTGATCCCCTTCGGGCACTTGAATGCGGCCAGGTGCGCGCGGCAGTGGGCGAGCACGGCCGCCTCGTCGAGGCCGCCGGGTGCCACGACGACCGCGCGGGGCACCTCGCCCCACCGCTCGTCCGGCACCCCGATCACCGCGACGTCCGTGATGCCCGGGTACTCGGCCAGTACCCGTTCGATCTCGGCCGGGTACACGTTCTCCCCGCCGCTGACGATCATGTCCTTGACCCGGTCGGTCACGTACACGTAGCCGTCCGCGTCGAGGTGGCCGCCGTCCCCGGAGCGCAGCCAGCCGTCGGGGGTGACGGCCGCCGCCGAGGCCTCCGGCTGCGTCCAGTACCCGGCCATCAGCTGCGCGGACCGCACCCAGATCTCGCCGGGCTCGCCGGTCGGCACCGGGTCCCCGGTCGCCGGGTCCCGGACCTCGATCTCGCAGCCGTGGATCGGCGTGCCCGCGCTGATCAGGCGGTGGGCGACCGACGGGTCCTCGTGGTCCGCCGGGCCGAGCGCCGACACCACGCCGCAGGCCTCGGTCATGCCGTAGACCTGGTGCATCCGGCCCGGGAACAGCGGCAGGCAGGCACGCAGGACCGGCAGCGGCATCGGCGAGGCGCCGTAGGACAGCGTGCGGATCGCCGACAGGTCCCGCTCGGCCACCCCGGGCACCTGCGCGACGCCCGCGAGCAGCGCCGGGACCAGGAACGTGTGCGTGATCCGCTCCTGCTCCAGCTGGGCGACGACCGCCGCCGGGTCCGGGATCCGCAGCATCACGATCCGGGCGCCGTGCGCGATCGCGAGCAGGGCGTAGGACGTGCCGCCGACGTGGAACAGCGGCATCGCCACCTGCACGACGGCGGTCGGGTCGACCTCGAAGCTGTGCCCCACGTTGTCCGAGTGCGCCAGCATCGCGCGGTGGGTCAGCAGGACGCCCTTCGGGAAACCCGTGGTCCCGGACGTGTAGAGCTGCACGAAGCAGTCCGCGGGATCCACCTGGGCGGGGCCCGGCTCCGGCTCGTGCGCGGCGAGCCAGGCCTCGTACTCGTCCGTCCCGACGGTGCGGCGCACGCTCGGGATCCGGTCGCCGATCGCGGCCGCCGCGGCCGCGAACTCCGGCCCGACGAGCAGGAGCGACGCGCCCGCGTCGTTGATCACGTAGACGATCTCCGGCGGCGCCAGCCGGAAGTTGACGATGGCGTTGGCGGCCCCGATCCGCGCGCACGCCAGCGTCATCTCCAGACACGACGGGTGGTTCAGGTCCAGCACCGCGACCCGGTCGCCCGGCCCGATCCCCTCGGCCCGCAGCGCCGCGGCGAGCCGCCGGACCCGCTCGTCGAGCTCGGCCCAGGTGCGGCGCACCTCGCCGAACCGCAGGGCCTCGGCCTCGGGCCGCTCCGCGGCCCAGCGATCGAGCAGACCGGGGATGTCGGAGACGACGGGGCGTTCGGGGGACAGGGTCATGCGGAGCCTCCTCGTCGAGGTGATCGCGACCACACTATTCGGGTTCCGGACCGGACAGAAGGGCCGAACCGAGCACGCCCCCGCACCCGGCGCCGCAGGCGGGGGAGGCACGATGGGGCGCACGCGAACGAGGGAGTGGGTGTGCAGCCGGACGGCAGCGGGCGGATCCGGGTCGACGGGCTCGGCAAGACCTTCGGGGCGGTCGCGGCCGTGCGGGGGCTCAGCTTCACCGTCGAGCCCGGGGCGGTCACCGGGTTCCTGGGGCCGAACGGCTCGGGCAAGACGACCACGCTGCGGGCGATCCTCGGGCTGGTGCGGCCGACCACCGGGTCGGCGCTGGTCGAGGGGGTCCCGTACGCGCAGCTGGCGCAGCCGGGCCGCGTCGTCGGCGCGGTGCTCGAGGCCCAGGGCGTGCACCCGGGCCGCACCGCGCGCCGCCACCTGGAGGCCGTCGCGGCGGCGGTCGGGGTGAGCGACGAGCGGGTCGCGCAGGTGCTGGAGCTCGTCGGGCTCGCCGACGCCGCGGACCGCCTCGCGGGCGGGTTCTCGCTCGGCATGAACCAGCGGCTCGCGCTGGCGACCGCGCTGCTCGGCGACCCGCGGATCCTGGTGCTCGACGAGCCGGGCAACGGCCTGGACCCCCAGGGCATCGCCTGGCTGCGGACGTTCCTGCGCGGCTTCGCGCGCTCGGGGCGGACCGTGCTCGTCTCCAGCCACCAGCTCGCCGAGATCGGCCAGACCGTCGACCGGCTCGTGGTGGTCGACGGCGGCTCCTGCGTCTACCAGGGCGGGCTCGACGGCGTCCGCGGCCGCGCCGCCGTCCGGGTGCGGTGTGCCGACCCGGCCCGCCTCGCCGAAGCGCTCGCCGCCCGCGGGGTGCTGGAGATCGACCACCTCGCGGACGGCGAGCTGGCCGTGGCCGCCGACGCCGTGCTCGTCGGGGACACCGCGCTGGCCGCGGGGGTCGCGCTGTACGGGCTGGTCGAGGAACGGGGCGATCTGGAGCAGATGTTCCTGCGGCTCACGGGGGGTGTGGCATGACGCCGGTGCTGCGCTCGGAGGCGCTCAAGGCGCTGACCGTCCGGTCCTGGTGGACCCTCGCGCTGCCCGTGGCGGCGCTGGCCATCATGATCAACATCTTCGGCGGGGTGTTCGGGGCGGCCGTCGGGAGCGGCCTCGACGAGGGGCTCCCCGGCGTGCTCCTCGCCTCGCTCGCCTACTCCCTGTCCCTGACGAGTGTGTTCGCCGCGGTGTACGGCGCGGTGTCGGCGACCGCGGAGTTCCGGCACCGGACCGTCAGCACCACCTACCTCACCGGCGGGCGGCATCCCGTGCTGCTGGCCAAGGCGGCGGTGGCCGCGGGGGTCGGGGCCGGGTACGCGCTCCTCGCGGGGGTGCTCGGGCTGTTCGCCGGGCTGCTCGGCCAGGGCGCGGCCCGGCTGCCCCCGGTCGGACTGCTGCTCGGGGTGATCGCGTTCGGGATCGCCGTGTGCGCCGTGTGGGGGGCACTCGGCGTCGCGGTCGGCACGCTGGTGACCAACCAGGCGGGCGCCGTCGTCTCGCTGCTGGTGTACCTGCTGGTCGCCGAGAACCTGATCGCGCTGGTGCTGCGCTCCGGCGCGGACGACGATCGCGCCCCCGGCGCCGTCGCCCGGCTCTCGTCCTTCCTGCCGGGCAACGCCACCGACATCGCCCTCTACGACCTGCCCGCCCACGAGCTCGGCGGCCGCTTCGGCACGTCGCTGGTGGAGGGCCTGGCGGGCGTCTCCGGGCCGCCGCCGGGCTGGGGCGCGCTCCTCGTCCTGCTGGTCTGGGCGGGCGCGGGGATGGCGCTGGCCTGGGTCGTCGGGGACCGGCGGGACATCACCTAGCGACGGGCTCCGGGGCGGTCGGCTCCTGCTGCGGCTCCCGGTCCGGCAGGTCCTCCTGCGCGGCGACCAGCACCGGGACGGTGATCTGGCCCGCGACGTTCGTCGCCGTGCGCATCATGTCCAGGATCGGGTCGATGCCGATGACGACGGCGATCCCGGCCGCGATCACGGCGGGCGGCAGGCCGACGGCGGCCGTGGTCAGCGTCAGCATCGTGAACCAGCCGGTGGTCCCGGCCGTGGCCGGTCGCTCAAACCCGTCGGTGCCCGGGCGTACGTTGGGTCGGTGCCCGACGCTCCCCCCACCCGCTCCTGGATCCGCCGCCTCGCCCGCGAGTGTCTGACGCACCGGGGCGTGGCGATCGGCGCGTTGGTCGCCTCGGTGCTGGGGGTCAGTCTCGACGCGCTGGGTCCGCTGCTCACCCGCGCCGCGGTGGACGACGCGGTGGCGGGCGTCACCGACACCCTGACCGTGATCGTCGGGGCGTTCCTCGGCCTCGCCGTGATCCGGTTCGGCGCGTCCTTCCTGCGCCGCTACCTCGCGGGCAGGCTGGCCCTGGACGTGCAGCACGACCTGCGGCGGCAGGTCTTCACCGCCGTGCAGCGGCTCGACGGGCGGCGCCAGGACGCGTTGCGCACCGGCCAGGTCGCCTCCCGGGCCATCACCGACCTGCAGCTCGTGCAGTCCCTGCTGTCGATGGTCCCGCTGACCGCGGGCACGATCGCGCTGGTCGTCGCCTCCGTGGCCGCGATGCTGTGGCTCTCGCCGCTGCTCACCGTGATCTCGCTGGTCATGCTGCCGCTCGCGGCGTACATCACCAGCCGCACCCGCCGGTCGCTGTTCCCCGCCACCTGGTCCGCCCAGCAGCGGGCGGCGGACGTGGCGCAGCAGGTCGAGGAGACCGTCACCGGCGTGCGCGTGGTGAAGGGCTTCGGGCAGGAGAACCGCGAGGTCGCCACGCTGGAGGGCCTGGCGCGGCGGCTGTTCGGCGAGCGCCTGCGCGCCGCGCGGATGACCGCCCGGCTCAACCCGGTGCTGCTCGCGCTGCCCACGCTCGGGCAGGTCGCGGTGATCGGCGCGGGCGGGTACATGGCGATGACCGGGTCGATCACGCTGGGCACGTTCCTGGCGTTCACCACCTACGTCGCCCAGCTCGTGGGGCCCGCCCGCCTGGTGGGCTCGCTGGTGGTGTCCGCGCAGCTCGCGCGGGCCGGCGTCGAGCGGGTGTACGACCTGGTGGACGCGGAGTCGGAGGTGCGGGACCCGGCCGCGCCCCGGGCCCTGCCGGAGGGCCCGCTCGCCGTGGAGCTCGACGGGGTGCGGTTCGGGTACGAGCCCGGCCGCCCGGTGCTCGACGGCGTGTCGGTGCGCGCCGAGCCCGGGGAGACCCTGGCGATCGTCGGCACCGCGGGCTCGGGCAAGTCCACCGCGGCGCAGCTCGTCCCGCGCTTCTACGACCCCTGGGACGGGGCCGTGCGGATCGGCGGCGTGGACGTGCGGGAGCTGCGGCTGCACGACCTGCGCTCCGAGCTGGGGGTGGTGTTCGAGGAGGCGTTCCTGTTCTCCGACACCATCCGGGGCAACATCGCCTACGGCAGGCCGGACGCCACCGAGGAGGAGATCCGCACCGCCGCCGAGGCCGCTCAGGTGGCGTCGTTCGTCGAGGCCCTGCCCGCCGGCTACGAGACCGAGGTCGGCGAGCGCGGGCTCACCCTGTCCGGCGGGCAGCGGCAGCGGATCGCCCTGGCCAGGGCCCTGCTGACCGATCCGCGGGTGCTCGTCCTGGACGACGCGACCTCGGCCGTGGACACCGCCACCGAGGCCGCGATCCACGAGGCCCTGCACACGCTCGTGCGGGGGCGTACCACGATCCTCGTCGCCCACCGGCGCTCCACCATCGCGCTCGCCGACCGGGTGGCGGTGCTCGACGGGGGCCGCCTCGTGGACGTCGGGACCGAGGCGGAGCTGCAGCGCCGCTGTCCGCTGTTCCGCGAGCTGCTCGCCACGGCGGGGACCCGCGAGCCGGTCGCGCCGCCGAGCGCGGGCCCCGCGGGGGATCCGCTGCCCGCGGCGGCGCCCGCCGTCGCCGTGCCCGCGGACGGGGTCACCGCCGAGCTGTGGCCGCAGGAGTCCGCGGAGTCCGGGGCATCCGCGGCCGTCGTCGAGTCCGATCGGGCACTGCGCACCGCCGCCGCCCAGGCGGGCGGGCCGGGGGGACCGCCGTCGGGCCGCACCGGCCCGGGCGCCGGCGGGATGGTCGGCGGCATCGCGGCCACGCCGGAGCTCCTCGCGGCCGTCGCCGCGCTGCGGCCCGCCCGGGACACCCCGCAGCTCGGGGACGTCGACCCGGTGGCGCCGGACCCCGCGTTCCGCCTGGCCACGCTGCTGCGGCCGGTCCGGTGGACCCTCGCGCTGGGCATGGTCCTCGTCGCGCTCGACGCGCTGGCCACGCTCGCGTTCCCGACCGTCGCCCGCTACGCCGTGGACGGCGGGATCACCGCCGGGGTGTCGCAGGTGCTGCTGATCGCGACCCTCGCCGGGGTCGGCATCGTGCTGGCGGACGCCCTGGTCGTCGGGTTCCAGACGATCGTCACCGCGCGCGCCGGGGAGAGCCTGCTCTACCTGCTGCGCATCCGCAGCTACGCGCACCTGCAGCGGCTCGGGCTGGACTACTACGAGCGCGAGCTGTCCGGCCGGATCATGACCCGGATGACCACGGACGTGGACGCGCTGTCGACGTTCCTGCAGACCGGGCTCGCCCAGGCCGTGGTCAGCCTGCTGACGGTCGGCGGCGTGGCGGTGGCGCTGCTGGTCACCGACCCCGAGCTCGCCCTGGTGGCGCTCGCGGTGCTGCCGGTCCTGCTGGCCGCGACCGTGGTCTTCCGGCGCAAGTCCTCGCGGGCCTACGCCGAGGCCCGCGAACGGGTCAGCATCGTCAACGCGGACATGCAGGAGAACGTCACCGGCGTCCGCGTGGCGCAGGCGTTCGTGCGCGAGGAGCGCAGCGCCGAGGCGTTCACCGCCCGCAGCGACGCCTACCGCCGCACCCGCATCCGCGCGCAGGGCTACATCGCCACGTACTTCCCGGGCGTCGCCTTCCTCAGCGACATCGCGCAGGCCGCGGTGCTCGGCGTCGGGGCCGCCCGGGTGGCGGGCGGCGACCTGACCCCCGGCGTGCTGACCGCGTTCCTGCTGTACCTGGGCCTGTTCTTCGCGCCCGTGCAGCAGCTGTCCCAGGTGTTCGACGGCTACCAGCAGGCCCGGATCGGCCTGCTGCGCATCTCGGACCTGCTCCGCACGCCGAGCTCGATCCGCGAGGACCCGACCGTCCCGGCGCCGGCGCGGCTGCGCGGCGCGGTCGAGCTGCGGGAGGTCACGTTCCAGTACCCCGGCGTGGAGGAGCCCGCTCTGGCGGACGTGTCGCTGTCGGTGCGTCCGGGGGAGACCGTCGCCCTGGTCGGGGCCACAGGGGCGGGCAAGTCCACGCTGGTCAAGCTGCTCGCCCGGTTCTACGACGTGGGCTCCGGGTCGTTGCTGGTCGACGGGGTGGACGTGCGGGACTATCCCTTGGAGGGCTACCGGCGCCGGCTCGGGTTCGTGCCCCAGGAACCGCACCTGTTCACCGGGGACGTCGCGGCCAACATCGCCTACGGGCGGCCCTCCGCCGCGCCCGCGGAGATCGAGACGGCGGCGCGTGCGGTCGGCGCGTTGGAGCTGGTCCGGACCCTGCCGAACGGGTTCCGCCAGCCCGTCGGCGAGCGCGGGCAGGGGCTCTCGGCCGGGCAGCGCCAGCTCGTCGCCCTGGCCCGCGCCGAGCTCGTCGACCCGGACGTGCTGATCTTCGACGAGGCCACCGCCGCGCTGGACCCGGCCACCGAGGCGGCCGTGCTGGCCGCGGGGGACCGGCTCACCGCGCGTCGCACGGCGTTCGTGGTGGCCCACCGGCTCGCCACGGCCGCCGCCGCGGACCGGATCGTCGTGTTGCACCGGGGTCGGGTCGTCGAGGAGGGGCCGCACGCCGAGCTGCTCGCGGCGGACGGGCGGTACGCCGCGCTGTGGCGGGCCGGCGAGCTCGAACCGGTCGCCGACGCGGAGGTCGAGGACGGCTCCACGGCGCGTTCCGCCTGATCCCTGCCCGGAATCGGGCAGCGATTTTGACTTCCTCGTGTCATCCGGCACGATCCGGGGTGTGCCGCAGCATGCCGAGCTGGTCGAGTACCTGACCGGTACCACGTCGCTCAGCCCGGGGGAGGCCGCCCGCGTGGTCGACGAGGTGCTCACGTACTTCGGCGAGTCCACCGAGGCGTTCGTCCGGAGGCGGCACGCCGAGCTCCGCACGCGCGGGCTCCACAACGACCGGATCTTCGACCGGATCGGCGCCGAGCTGGCGGTGCGCCGGGTGGCGCCCCCCGCGCTGTCCGCGCGCCAGCTCCGGCGCCTCGTCTACGGATAGGAGTGCCATGTGCGGCATCGTGGGGTATGTCGGCAGCGCTGATGCGGCGCCCATCCTGATCGAGGGCCTCAACCGGCTCGAGTACCGCGGGTACGACTCCGCGGGCGTGGCGGTGATCGACCGCGGCCGGCTGAAGCTGTGCAAGGTCAGCGGGCGGGTCGCGGACCTGCAGGAGGAGCTGCCCGCGCGGTTCAAGGGCTCGGTCGGGATCGGGCACACCCGGTGGGCCACCCACGGCGAGCCCACCGTCGCGAACGCCCACCCGCACGTCGACGGGGCGGGCCGGATCGCCGTCGTGCACAACGGCATCATCGAGAACGCCGAGGAGCTGCGCGCCAAGCTGCAGGCGGACGGTGTGGAGTTCACCTCGCAGACGGACACCGAGACCGTCGCGCACCTCGTCGCCGCCGCGCTCGCGGGCGGCGCCGAGGACCTCGAGCAGGCCGTCCGGCAGGCGCTGCGGCAGGTCGTGGGGGCCTACGGGATCGCGGTCGTCGACACGGAGAACCCGGACCGGATCGTCGTCGCCCGCAACGGCTCCCCGGTGCTGCTCGGCGTGGGGGAGCGGGAGATGTTCGTCGCGTCGGACGTCGCGGCGCTCGTCGGCTACACCCGCCAGGTCGTCTACCTCGACGACGGCGAGCTGGCCACCATCACCGCGGGCGGCTACCGCACCTTCACCCTCGACGCGCGCACCACCGCCAAGTCGGTCTCCGAGGTCGACTGGGACGTCGTCGGCGCCGAGATCGGCGACCACGCGCACTTCCTGATCAAGGAGATCGGCGAGCAGCCGCGGTCCATCGAGCGCACCCTGCGCGGCCGGATCGACGAGCGCTTCAACACCGCCCACCTCGGCGGGCTCAACCTCTCCGTGCGGGAGGCCCGCGAGTTCCGTCGGGTGAAGATCCTCGGCTGCGGCTCGGCCTGCTACGCCGGTGACCTCGGCGCCCAGCTCATCGAGGACCTGGCCCGGATGCCGGCCACCTCGGAGTCGGCGAGTGAGTTCCGCTACCGCAACCCGGTCGTCGAGCCGGACACCCTCTACGTCGCGGTGTCCCAGTCCGGCGAGACCGTCGACACCCTCGCCGCGGTACAGGAGCTGCAGCGCAAGGGCGGGCGGGTGATCGGGATCGTCAACGTGGTGGGCTCGACGATCGCCCGCGCCGTCGACGGCGGCATCTACATCCACGCGGGCGCGGAGATGTCCGTGGCCGCCACCAAGTCCTTCACCTCCACCGTGGCGGCCTTCGCGCTGCTCGCGGTGCACCTGGGCCGGATGCGGGACCTCGCCCCGACGGAGGGCAGGCGCATCCTCGACGGTCTCGCGGCGCTCCCGGGGCAGATCGAGGAGATCCTCGACGCGGAGAAGCGGGACGGGACCATCGAGGCCGTCGCGCAGGAGATCGCGCGGCGCAACTCGGTGCTGTTCATCGGGCGCAGGCGCGGGTGGCCGGTCGCGAAGGAGGGCGCGCAGAAGTTCAAGGAGGTCTCCTACGTGCACGCGGAGGCCTACGCGTCCGCCGAGCTCAAGCACGGGCCGCTGGCCCTGGTCAGCCCCGAGCTGCCGACCGTGGCCTGCGTGCCGGACGACGACCTGTTCGACAAGAACACCTCGACGCTCGCCGAGATCAGGGCCCGCCGCGGCCCGGTGGTCGCGCTGGCCCACCGCGCGCTGCCCGAGGACCTGGCCGACCGCACGATCGTCGTCCCGCGCAGCGAGCCGGAGCTGGACAGCATCCTGATGAGCGTCCCCCTGCAGCTCCTGGCCTACCACGCCGCAGTGGCCCTGGAAAGAGACGTCGACCGCCCCAGAAACCTCGCGAAGTCCGTCACGGTCGAATAGCACTATGGAACCTTGATGCGCGGTGAAGCGCTTTCCTTTCGCATCAAGGTTCCATAGTGCTGAGGGCGCCGCGGATCTCCGCGACCATGCGGGCGGGGTTGCGGAGGAGAGCCGCCGTGACGAAGACGACCCGCCACCCCGCCGCCTGGACGCGGTTCAGACGTTCCCGGTCCTTGTTCAACGCCCAGATCTGATTGTCGCGCCACGCCCCGTCGTACTCGACCGCGACCTTGCGCGCGGGGAACGCGAGGTCGACGAGTGCGATCCGCTCGCCTCCGACCTCGATCCAATACTGGGCCACCGGGTCGAGGCCTGCCAGGACGAGATGGACCCGCACCTTCGACTCCGGTACGGAGTCGGCGACGCCCGTGGCCAGCTGCTCGGCCTGCCGAGCCACCACGATCCCGTTGTCGTGACGCGCGCGGAGCGCTGCGGCCAGCTCGGCACGGTCGACGAGACCGCATCGGAGCACCTGGTCGAGGTCGGCGGTCGAGTCGGGCAACGCGCGGCCGAGGAGCAGGTCCAGGCCCATACGCAGCGGCGAGGCGATCAATCCGCCACCCCACGGCGCAGAGTCCTCCGCCCGCAGCTCGGTCCGTCTCAGGAGGACACCGCTTCGGCGACCGATCCGGAGCGTCAACGGCGCCACGACGTCCACCGGATCGTCTCGCCAGGCGACCGGGGCGCCGCGCACGCTCGCGGCCGCCCGTCCCGTGATCACCGCCCCCGCTGGAAGGGCCAGCGCGGCCGCCCGGGCCCTCAGCTCGTGGGTGACGGGAATGCCGGACCAGGTGTAGACGTCACGGAACAGGCGCTGAACCCGGGGCCTACGGAGGTCGTTGCGGCTCAGGTAGCCGTGCGTCACGGCCTCGGAACCGCGAAACAGTTCGAGATGGGCGATGCCGGCGACGGACGAGGATCTCATGCCGCCATCGTGCGACACCCCTCCCCGAGGCCAGGCCGTCAAGGGCCCGGGAGGCCGAATCCATCCACACGAACCCCGGCCCATCCACAGCCCGAAACCCACCGCACTATGGAACCTTGTTGCTGAATTGAAGCGCTTACCCGCGCATTAAGGTTCCATAATGCATTCGGGGCGGGGGCCGGCCAGCCATTCTGTCGTCGGGGTTTGTAGGGCGGTGGTCATCGGGACGTGCTCGGTGCCGACGTAGATCTCGCGCGGTCCCGCGGTGCTCCAGCCGAGGCGGTGGAAGAAGCGCTCGTTGGCCACCTGCACGTGGGCGTGCATGCGGGTGCCGTCGTGGGCGCCCGCGGCCGCCACCGCGAACCGCACCAGCGGGCCGCCGATCGCGGCGGAGCGGAACTCCGGCAACACCGCCAGGCGGTCGCCCATCCATTCGCCGCCGCCGAGCGGGTAGAGCCGGACCGTGCCCGCGGGGCGGCCGAGGTGGGTCGCCAGCACGTGGACGACGTCGTCCCGGGCGTCGTGCGCGTCGACGTCCGTGCCCCCGTTGTCCCCGAACAGGCCCTGCTCCTCGACGAACACCGCGTGGCGGATGGCGTGGTGCGCGGCCCGGACGTCCGGGCGGCGGGCCGGGCGGACCAGCACCGGGTCCACCCCCACCAGCACGCTCACCGGGGCGACGGGCCGGATCCGGGTCGCCCGCTCGGGGACGACCGCGGTCACTTCCGCATGCCGATCTGGAAGACGCCCGGGGTGCCGCCGCCGGACCCGCACGGCGTGGCCCCGCCGGACTGCTGCACCAGGTTCAGCGACGAGCAGGCCTGGCAGCGCGCGCACCCGGCGACCGCGGTGTCGGCGCCGAGCCCCTTGGCCTCGAGGAAACCGGCCACGCGCCGGTAGATCGGCTCGGTGTACTCCCGGGACGGCGCGGGCACGTCCGCCATCAGCGACCCCGCCACGGGCCGCAGCGGCACCACGAACGGGTACACCCCGATGTCCACCGCGCGTCGGCACATCTCGACGGTGAGCTCGGGGTCCTCGCCCATCCCGAGGATCACGTACGTCGACACCCGGCCCTCGCCGAACAGCGAGACGGCCCGCTCCCAGGCGCGGAAGTACGTGTCGATCCCGGTGCGGAACTTGCCCGGGGCGACGCGCGCCAGCACCTGCGGGTCGAACGTCTCGATGTGGATCCCGACGGAGTCGACGCCCATGTCGTGGACCTGGTCGATCACGTCCAGGTCCCGCGGCGGCTCGAACTGCACCTCCACCGGCAGACCCGCGGCCTCCTTCACCGCCTGCCCGCAGCGCGCCACGTACAGCGCCCCGCGGTCCGGCGCGACCGAGGACCCGGTGGTCAGCGTGGCGTCGACGGCGCCGTCGAGGTCGCGGGCGGCCACGGCCACCTCGGCCAGCATCTCGGGGGTCTTCTTCGCGATCGTCGAGCCCGCGGCGAGCGAGAGCCCGATCCCGCAGAATCCGCACTGGTCGGAGTTGCCCCAGTAGTTGCAGGCCTGGACCACGGTCGAGGCGAGCGAGTCCAGGTGCAGCAGTGCGATCTTGTGGTAGGGCACACCGTCCGCGGTCTCGAGGTCGTAGAACCGCGGCCGCTTGGTGCCGGACACCGAGGCGACCTTCACCCCGTCGCGGTAGACCCCCTGACCGTCGTCCTCGGCGCGCAGCGCGTACGGCGACGTCGGGTTCGGCGGCACTGTCACCGGCACGCCGTCGATCCAGAGGAACCCGGAGTCCGACGGCCCGGCCCCGCCCTTGCGTCCCGTCTCCAGCTCGGTCTCGATCCGCAGGCCCACCGCCTGCAGATCCATGATCAGCTCGGCGGTCTGCGTCGACGTCCGGTCGTCCACCACGGTCATGCGTGGGCTCCTCCACTATCGGACACGGTCGTTTCCCATCAGAGAATTCACTATGGTGGACGCGTGCGCAACATCGTTGATCCGGGGGTGGCAGGAGGCGGAGCCGACGGGGTGGGTGAGCGGGTCGCCCTGATCACTCACTCCACGACTCCCCGTGGCGGCCACGTGCACACGCTCGGTCTGGGCGAGGCGCTGCACCGCGCCGGTCACCCCGTGCACCTGTTCGCGCTCGGCGAGCGGCTCTACCGGGACGTCGACCTCCCGCACACGCTCGTCCCCGGCCCCCGCCGCGACGGGACGACGCTGACCGAGCGCACCCTGGACGGCATCGAACGGCTGACCGTCGCGCTGGCGGAGCACATCGACCGGTTCGACGTCCTGCACGCCCAGGACTGCATCGCCGCCCGCGCCGCGTCCGCGGCCCGGGCCCGGACCGGCGCGGACGTGACCGTGCTGCGCACCGCCCACCACGTGGACGACTTCACCACCCCGGTGCTCGTGGAGTGCCAGCGTCGCGCGATCACCGAACCGGACCGGGTGCTCGTGGTGTCCCGGATGTGGCAGGACATCCTCGCGCGCGACTTCGGGGTGGCCGCGACGATCGTGCCCAACGGCGTGGACCTCCGCCGGTTCGCCACCCCCGCGCCGGTTCCGCGCCCGCCGGGCTTCCTGCTGCTCGCCGTGGGCGGGATCGAGCCGCGCAAGGGCACCGTGCACCTCGTCCGCGCGCTCGCCCGGCTCGGCGAGCTCGCGCCCGCGCTGGTCGTCGTCGGCGGGCACTCGTTCCAGGACTTCGCGCCCTACCGGGACGCGACGCTCAAGGAGGCCGCGGACCTCGGCGTCGCGGTCCACGAGGTCGGCACCCTGACCGACGACGAGCTGGCCGGCTGGTACGCCGCCGCGGACGCGCTGGCCTACCCGTCGGTCGCCGAGGGCTTCGGTCTGGTGCCGATCGAGGCGATGGCGCTCGGCCTGCCCGTGGTGGCGAGCGACCTCGCGGTGTTCCGCGAGCACCTGACCGACGGCGTCGACGCCCTGCTGCCGCCGGTCGGCGACGACGCCGCGCTGGCGGGCGCGCTGCGGCGGGTGATCACCGAGCCCGCGCTGCGCGAGTCCCTGCGCGCGGCGGGCCGGGCCACGACGAGCGCCTTCACCTGGGCGAACGCCGCGGCCGCGCACCAGGAGGTCTACCGGACGCTCTAGCCGCGTGGGCGGCGACCTTGTTCCGGTTGCCGCACGCCTCCATGCTGCACCACCGCCGGGTGTGGCTGCGCGAGGTGTCGAGGAACAGCAGCACGCAGGTGTCGTGGTTGGCGCAGCGCCGCAGCAGCCCGCCACCGGTGAGCACCCGGGCGCCCGCGTCCGCCAGCACCCACGGCAGCGCCGCGGGATCCGCCGTCAGGTCCACCCGGGGGAGGAGCTGCAGGCCGTCGGGACCGGCGCGCAGCACGGTGCCGGGGGCGTCCGCGAGCACGGCGTTCAGTCGGTCGGTCGGGACGGGCTGCTCCGCGAGGACGGCGTCGAAGGCCTCCTTCAGTGCGCTCCGCACGTCCAGCACCGCGGCGTGCACCTCCGGCGACACCGCCGCGGGTGATCCGAGGCCCGCCGCGGCCGTCCAGGCGGCGAGGTCCGCGGGGGTGGGGATCAGGTCGAGCGGCGCCCCGGCCTCCACGATCACCGTGTTCACCAGGTCGAGGGCCGGGTCGCCGCCGCGGAACAGGAAGCTCACGTCGACCACCGTACTCGACTAACCGTCATAATGCGTCTATGGTGGTTAGCATGGGCTTCCACGAGGGCGAGCTGCTCGTCCAACAGCGCGCGCAGGTCGCAGACCGCGCGGACCAGCTCGCCGGCATGCTGCGGGCCCCGCGGCTCGACGGCGGCATGGCCGCGTTCGCGGCCGAGCGGGACCACGCGGTGATCACCGCCCGGGACCCCGAGGGCAGGCTCTGGACCTCGCCGGTGTTCGGCGAGCCCGGCTTCCTGCGGGCGTACGGCGCCACCCTGGAGGTGCACGCCGTCCCGCTGCCGGGCGATCCGCTGCACGTGCTCACCGAGGGCGGCCCGGTGGGCTCGATCATGGTCGACTACGCCCGCAGGCGGCGGCTGCGGGTCAACGGGACCCTGGCCCGCGTCGGCCGGGCGGGGTTCACGATCGAGGCGGACCAGGCCTACGGCAACTGCCCCCAGCACATCCCGTGCCGGGAGGCGACGGCGATCGGCGAGGTCCGTCCGGTCGTCACCCGCCACGAGGGGCTCACCCCCGAGGTGGCGGAGCGGCTGCGCGCGGCGGACTCGTTCCTGCTCGGCACCGTGCACCCCGAGCGGGGCGCGGACGCCTCGCACCGCGGCGGCCCGGCCGGGTTCGTGCAGGTGGACGACGGCGTCGTCGGCTGGCCGGAGCTCCCGGGCAACAACCTGTTCAACAGCCTGGGCAACCTCGCGGTGGACCCGGAGGCGGCGATGCTGGTCCTGGACCTCCGCCATGGGCGCAGCCTGCAGCTGTCCGGCACGGCGCAGATCGAGTGGTCGGGCACCGACCGGCGGGTCCGGTTCGTGCCCGAGGTGGTCGTCGAGACGAGCGGCCTACTCGGCCAGTAGCCGCGCCACCCGCGACTCGGCCATCGCCCGCCGCGGGTCGCCCGCGGGCAGCGTCTCGACGAGGCGCTCGTGCGCCTCCAGGTCGTCACGCCCCATGCGGTGGGTCGCGTAGGCATGGACGAGCTCGGCGTCGTCGGAGTCCAGGACCGCGCGGCGCAGGCCGACCTCGAGCTCGTCTCGCGCGCCGCGGATCTCCGGGGCGTCCGAGCGGGGGAGCAGTGGACCCGCGCACGCGTGCAGCGCGTCCGCGATCCGCCCCTCCCGCAGCGCGCGGCGGACGGTGTCGAAGTCCGCGTCCACCGTCGCGGCGAGCCGGTAGGGGCGGGTCTTCAGCACGTCGGTGCCGATCAGCTGGCGCAGCCGGTGGATCTCGCCGCGCACGGTGGTCTGGTTGCCGTCGTCGCCGTAGAGCAGCAGGGCGAGCCGCTCGGCGGTCAGGCCCTCCGGGTGCAGCGCGAGGGCGGCGAGCAGCTCGGCGGGCCGGGTGGTGAGCGCGTGCGTCTCGCCGTCGAGGACGACCGACGGGTTGCCGTCCCCGAGGAACCGCAGGGACAGCGAGTGACCCGGCGCGGCGGACGCCGAGGCGCGCCTGCGGGTCGCCGACAGCAGGAAGCCCTCGGCCAGCGGCTCGACGTGCATCTCCCGGCCGTCCGCGAGCCGCAGGCGGTCCTGGCCCGCCTCCAGCCGCACCCGCTCCGGCCAGTCGCCGAACGGGTCCCCGGCGATGATCCGGCCGGTGGGGGTGACGAGCGCGCCGGGCGTGCCCCGCAGCGAGGCCAGGTGTCCCTGGTTGCGGGCACGCAGCCGCTCGTCGGCGATGGCGAGCTGCATCCGCATCTGGTTCTCGGCGAGCTGCGCGGTGGCCGTGACCAGCGCCAACATCGCCGGATGGATGGTGCGGCGCGGGCCGGTGATGTCGATGGCGCCGATGATCCGCCCGGTGTCGGGGTCCATCACGGGCGCGGCGACGCAGGTCCACGCGTGCACGGCGCGGACCAGGTGCTCGGTGGAGTGGATCTGCACCGGCCGCCCGAGCGCGAGCCCGGTGCCCATCGCGTTGGTGCCGATGGCCTCCTCGGACCAGTTCGACCCCTCGACGAGACCGACCCGGTCGGCGGGGCCGAGCACGGCGCTGGCCCCGTCCCGCCACAGGACCGTGCCCTCCTCGTCGGTCACGACGACGACGTGCTTGGCCTCCTCGGCGATGCTCAACAGGTTGTCCCGCAACAGCGGCATGACCTTGTGCAGCGGATGCGCGTCGAGCCGGGCTCGGCTCTCGGCCGGGTCGAACCGCAGCGGCGGCAGCGGCGTGGCCGGGTCGATCGCGGCGGCGAGGCTGCGCTCCCAGGACTCGGAGACGAGCCTGCGGACGGTCGCGTCCCCGGTGTCGTCCAGCACGGCCTCGAACAGCTCGTCGATCCGCTGGGACGACGAGAACGAGGAGGCGAGCGACGAGGAGAGCGACGAGGACATCGACGCGGGCAGGCCGGAGCTCGGCTCGCGCTCGACCACCCCGTCGACTGGCACCGGCACCCCGACTTCCCGCGTCCTGATGCGCCTCATCATCGCCTCACGTCCGCCCCGCCGGCAAGGCGAGGTTGCGCCTGTCCGAGGGGGCAGTCCCCGCGTGCAACGAACGGGCAACGTGACTCAGCTTACCGTCGCGGCGACAACGGCCCGTCGACGATCGGAGGCACCCCGATGACCGCAGAGCTCGCCGACGTCCGGATCCTCGATTCCCGCCCCACCCGCCCCACCCGCGTCCCGGGCGTCGGGGCCGCGCCCGAGCACCTGCGCGGTGACGGCCCGACGGCCACCGTGCGCACGGGCCGGATCCTCGTGGTCGACGCCGAGGGCATCGTGCGGCTCGGCCTGCGCCAGCTGTTCGCCGTCGAGCCGGACCTGCGGATCGTGGGCGAGGCCGCGACCCCGCGGGACGCGCTGGTCGCGGCGGACCGGCTGCGCCCGGACGTCGTGCTCCTGGACGTCGACCTCGGGCGCGGCGACTCCGCCGGGATCGACGTGGCCCGCGCGCTGCTCCAGCGCCACCGCGGCACCCGGATCCTCGTGCTGACCGGCTGCCGGGACCGCGAGACGATGCTGCGCACCGTCCGCCTCGGCGTGCACGGCTACCTGCGCAAGGGCGCCGACACCGCGGACATCGTCGCCGCCGTGCGCACGCTGCTGCGCGGCGACGCGGTGTTCGACTCCCGCATCACCACGATGATGATGGACGCGCTGCGAGACCCCCGCGAGCCGTCGATCCAGAACCCGCGCGGCCCCCTGCTCACCGACCGCGAGAACCAGGTGCTCAAGCTCCTGGCCACGGGGATGTCGAACCGGGAGATCGCCACCGAGCTGGTGATCAGCGAGGCGACGGTGAAGTTCCACGTCCGCAACCTCCGCGACAAGCTCGACGTCCGCCGCCGCACCGAGATCGTCTACACCGCGACCCGCCAGGGCATCGTCTAGCGGCGCACGAGGAGCTCCCGGATGGCGCCGGCGGATCCCGGCGCCATCCGGTGATCACAGGGGCTTCTCGACGGCGGCGTCCGGACTCTCCACCGTCGCCGCGGCCCAGAACAGCACCGCGATCCCGACGGCGCCGGGGTCCGGCTCGCCCTTCGCCCGGTCCCCGACGTAGCTGGCCCGGCCCATCCGGGCGCGCAGCTCGGCCGTGTGGTCGGCGCCCTTCTTCGCGGCGGCCGCCGCGGCGACGAACCCGCCGGTCGCGAACGCGTCGACGGCGGGGGAGAGGGCGTCGACCAGGGTCCGGTCGCCGACCTGCGCCTCGCCGACCCGCTGGATCGCGGCGAGGCCCGCGCGGGCGCCGTCGCCGAAGGACCCGCCGCGGTCGAGGGCCTGCGCGATCTCGGTGAACAACAGGCCCAGCAGCGGCCCGCTGGTGCCGCCGACCTCGTCGAGGAACACCTCGCCGAGGGCGCCGAAGGCACTCGTCCCGCCCGCGTCGAAGCGGGCGACGGCTTCCCGGAGCCCGCCGCGCAGGTTGTCCCCGAAGTCGCCGTCGCCGGAGCGCTGGTCCAGCTCGGTGAGCGCGGCGTGGGCGTCCTCGGCGGCCCGGGCGAAGGTCCGCAGGACTGCTTCCTGGTTCACGGCTGGGCTCCGACGGTCAGGGCGGGCGTCACGGCCGGGGCGGTCCAGTAGGCCGACCAGGACGGCTGCAGGCGGGTCAGGGTGAGCGAGAACCCGGTCATGTCCAGGGCCGGGACGAACGTGCCGACCAGCGCCGCGGACACGGTGAGGCCGCGCTGCGCGAGCCCGTCGAGGACCAGGTCGTGCAGCCCGTAGAGCTCCAGCAGCGTGGTGCCGCCGAGCCCGTTGACCACCGCGATCACCTCGGACGGGCCCGCGGGGAGCCCGGCCACCAGCTCGTCGAGCAGCCGCGAGACCAGCGCCTCGGTCGAGGGGCGGTCGATCGACTTCTGGGCGCGCTCGCCGTGGATGCCCACGCCGTACTCCAGCTCACCCGCGTCCAGCGCGAACGAGGGCTCGCCGGTGTGCAGCGAGGTCTGCGCCCGCGAGGCCACGGCGAGGCTGCGCGAGGCCGCCGCGAACTCGGCGCCCAGGGCGGCCAGCTCGTCCAGCCCCAGGCCGGTGTCCGCGGCCCCGCCGAGCAGCTTCTCCACGACGACGGTGGCCCCGGTCCCGCGCCGCCCGGTGGCGGTCTCGTCCGACTCGGTGGCCAGGTCGTCGTCGACGAGCACCCGGCGGACCTCGACGCCCTCCAGGCGCAGCCGCTCGGCCGCGATCCCGAAGTTGATCCGGTCGCCGGTGTAGTTCTTGACGACGTGGAGGACGCCCTCGGGGCCCGCGGCGCGCCGCGAGGCCTCGAGGACCTGCAGGTTGTGCGGGGAGGCGAACACCTTGCCGGGGGCGACGGCGTCGAGCATGCCGCGGCCCAGGAACCCGGCGTGCAGCGGCTCGTGGCCGGAGCCGCCGCCGGAGACCAGGCCCACCCGCCGGGCCGGGTCGCGGTCCCTGGCGACGAGGTGGGCCGGTTTCTCGACCAGCTCGACGAGGTCCGCGTGCGCCCGGGCGAACCCGCGCAGGGCGGGCGGGACCGGGTCGCCGTCGGCGGGGAGGAAGGGTGGTGCCATCAGGCGTTCTCCAAGGAACGGTCGGTCGAGGTGTGGCGTGCCTCGCCCCACACCAGCCGGGATGCGGCGACCGACGAGATCAGGGCGATGCCGATCGCGTAGACGACCAGCCAGGTCCAGTGTCCACCGCCCGCGGCGAGCAGCGCGGTGCCCGCCAGCGGGGCGAGTCCGCCGCCGAGGGTGGCGCCGACCTGCTGGGTCACCGAGAGGCCGGTGTAGCGGACGGAGACCGGGTACAGGTTGGCGAACAGCGCGGCCTGCGAGCCGTACATCGCACCGTGCCCGACGGCCAGGCCCAGCGTCATGCCCAGCACGGTGAGCCAGAAGTTCCCGGTGGAGAGCATGAGGAAGAAGGGCACCGCGAGGACGACCTGGAACAGCGCCCCGCCGATGTAGACCTTGCGGCGGCCGATCCGGTCCGACAGCGCGCCGAACACCGGGAGCGTGAGGCATTCCACGGCGCAGGCGATGAGCACGGCGATCAGCACGGGCTGCCGGGGCAGCCCCAGCTCGGTGGTGACGTAGGCGATCGCGACGACGTAGTAGACGTTGAACAGCCCGGACTCGGCGATCTTCGCGAGGATGGACAGCACGACCCGGTTGCTGTGCGTGCGGAAGAGCTCCTTCACCGGGAGCGCGTGCGCCTCCTTCTCGGCGCGGGCCTTGACGAACTCGGGGCTCTCGCTGACGTGCGTGCGGATGTAGACGCCCAGTCCGATCAGGATGATGCTGGCCAGGAAGGGCAGCCGCCACGCCCAGCTCTCGTACGCGCCCTCGGGCAGCGCGGAGTTCAGGATGGTCACGATCGCGACCGGCAGCAGCACGCCCGCGGGGGTGCCGATGTGCACGAGCGAGGTGAAGAAGCCCTGCCGCTGCTTGGGGCTGTACTCCAGCGCCATCAGGACGCCGCCGCCGTACTCGCCGCCCATGCCGAGTCCCTGCAGCAACCGGATGAGCACGAGCAGGATCGGCGCCCAGATGCCGATCGTGTCGTAGCCGGGCAGCAGACCGACGGCGAACGTGCCGCCGCCCATCAGCACCATCGTGATGATCAGGATGGTCTTGCGGCCCAGGCGGTCCCCGTAGTGGCCGAAGACGATGCCGCCGAGTGGGCGGGCGAGATAGCCGACGAAGAACGTCGCGAACGCGGCGAGCGTGCCCACCAGCGCGTTCTCGGCGGGGAAGAAGACCTTGTTGAAGACGAGCGCGGCGGTCGTCGCGTACAGCGTGAAGTCGTAGTACTCGACCGTCGTGCCGAGCGCGGAGGCCCAGACGACCCGCCTGACGGGCGTGCCGGACTTCTCGGCGGAACCGGGTTCTGGAGCAGACATTCGGCACTCCCTCGTACCTGCTGGTGTTTCCTGCGTGTGACGGCTAATGTATCAGACACTAGATGCAAGACAAGCCCCTCAGGAGGCGTGATGAAGGACCTGGCACTGCACGGGATGATCAGCACGGTCGTCACCCCGTTCGACGAGGCCGACCAGGTCGATCTCGAGCTGCTCCGCGGCGAGGTCAAGTACCTGCTCGACCAGGGCGTGACCGCGATCTGCGCCTGCGGCAGCACCGGCGAGGGCCAGACCCTGTCGCTGGAGGAGAGCAAGGCGATCTGCGAGGTCGTCGTGGATGAGGTCGGCGGCCGCGTGCCGGTGATCGGCGGCGTCATCCAGAACTCCACCGCGCAGGCGATCCGCTACTCGCTGGCGCTCAAGGAGGCCGGGGTGGACGCGCTGCAGGTCACCCCCGTGCACTACGTCTTCGCCCCGTCCGAGGCCGAGACCATCGAGCACTACCGGCTCGTCGGCGAGGCCACCGACCTGCCGATCGTGCTCTACAACGTGGTACCGTGGGCCCTCGTGCCGGTGGACACCATCGAGAAGATGGGCTCGGTCGTGCCGCAGGTCATCGCCGTCAAGCAGTCCGGTGGGGACGCGCACAAGCTCGCCGACCTGCTGCTGCGGGTCCGGGACCGGTTCACCATCCTCGCCGCCCTGGACGACCTGCACTACCCGGCGTTCGTGATGGGCGCGCACGGTGCGCTCGCGGCGATCCCGACCGTCACGCCGAAGCTGTCGGTCGAGCTGTGGGACGCGGTCCAGGCCGGGGACCACACGGAGGCGCTGAAGCTCCACGAGCGCATTCTCACCGTGTGGCGCGCGATCGACGGACCCAACCTGCCCGCCACGCTGAAGGCCGCCCTGCAGCTGCAGGGCCGCGAGGGCGGTCTGCCCCGCAAGCCCTTCGCCCCGGCGACGGCCGAGGAGCGGGAGCGCATCGCCACGGCGCTGCGAGCCGCTAACCTGATCGACTAGGTATCAGAACCAGGGGGCCGCCGTGGCTAGGACCGCACTCGTCGTCGAGTCGATCGCCGACCAGCTCTACACGATCCTGGTCGAGCGGATCACCACCGGCGTGTTCGCGCCCGGCTCCCGGCTGGATCCCCAGGCCGTCGCGGACGAGTTCGGCGTGTCCCGCACCCCGGTGCGGGACGCGTTGGCCCGGCTCGAGCACGACCAGCTGATCGAGACCCGCCCGCGCTCCGGCACCTTCGTCGCGCGCCCGGGCACCGCGGACGTCCGCGAGGTCTGTCAGCTGCGCAAGGGCATCGAGTGGGTGGCGACGGGGCTCGCCGCGTCGGTCATGCCCGGCGCGCAGATCGCCGACCTGCGGGCGGAGGCGGTGGAGGCGCTGGCCGCGGTGGAGAAGGGCGACTTCGAGCCGTTCTTCCACAGCGACTTCCGCATCCACCGCGAGATCGTCGCCGCCACCGGGAACGAGCGGCTGGTCCGGGCGCGCAGCTCGGTCGAGCCGTTCGTCGCCTGGCTGCGGATCCTGGGGGCGACCGGCCCGCACCGCGCCGCGGGCTCGACGAAGCGGCACCTGGAGATTCTGGACGCCATGGCGGTCCGCGACGTCGCGGCCGCGCAGGCGGCCGCCGCCGTCCACCTCGACGAGGTCGAGGAGTGGACGGTCGCGGACATGGACTCACACGCGATCTCGACGTAAAGGACTGTCATGGAGAAGGCCCTCGCGGGCGCGGCCGCCGCCGCGCGCGCGTACGGACGCACCACCCCCGCCGAGCGCGCCGCGATGCTGCGCGCCGCCGCGGACGCGCTGGACGCCGCCGCGGCCGAGCTCGTCCCGCTCGCGATGGCCGAGACCCACCTGGCGGAGGGACGGCTGAGCGGTGAGCTGACCCGCACCACGTTCCAGGCCCGGCTGTTCGCCGAGCGGCTGGAGCAGGGCGTCCTGCTGGACGTGCGGGTGGACGAGGCGGACCCGGAGTGGGGCATGGGCCCGCGCCCGGACATCCGGCGCACCCAGGTCCCGATCGGGCCGGTGCTGGTGTTCGCGGCGAGCAACTTCCCGTTCGCCTTCTCGGTGTTCGGCGGCGACACGGTCTCCGCGCTGGCCGCGGGCTGCCCGGTCGTCGTCAAGGCCCACCCGGGCCACCCGGAGCTGTCCCGGCGGACCGCCGCGCTGGTCGCGCCGCACTTCCCCGAGGGCGTGTTCGCCCTGATCGAGGGGGAGGCCGAAGGGGCCGCCGCGGTGCAGGACCCGCGGATCAAGGCCGTCGGCTTCACCGGCTCGACGCGCGGTGGCCGGGCGCTGTTCGACCTCGCGGCGCGGCGCCCGGATCCCATCCCCTTCTACGGCGAGCTCGGCTCCACCAACCCGGTCGTCGTCACGCCCGCGGGCTGGGCGGCGCGGTCGGCGGAGATCGCGGAGGGCTTCGCCGGCTCGGTGACCCTCGGCGCGGGCCAGTTCTGCACCAACCCCGGCGTGGTCCTGGTGCCGGACGCGGACGGCTTCCTCGCCGCCGTCCCGGAGCTGTCCGCCCACGCCATGCTCAACGACCGGATCGAGGCGGGCTACCGGTCCGCGGCGGCCGAGCTGGCCGAGTCCGCCAAGGTCGCGCGCGGCGAGCTGGACGGCGGCCCGGTGCTGTTCCGGGCGTCCGCGGCGGAGGTCCTGGCCGAGCCGACGCTGCTGGAGCTGGAGGTCTTCGGACCCGCCGCGCTGATCGTGGAGTACACCTCCCCGGCCGAGGCCCTCGAGGTGCTGGACGCGCTGGAGGGGCAGCTCACCGGCACCGTGCAGGGGGCTCCGGCGGACCCGGACGCCCCGGAGATCCTGGCCCGCCTGGCCGAGCACGTCGGCCGGGTGATCTGGAACCAGTGGCCCACCGGCGTCACGGTCAGCGACGCGCAGCAGCACGGCGGGCCGTACCCGGCGAGCACCGCGCCGCTGACGACGTCCGTCGGCACCGCGGCCGCGGCGCGCTGGCTCCGCCCCGTGGCCTACCAGAACATCCCCGCCGACCTGCTCCCCAGCGAGCTCCACCGACCGTGAGCGGCGATGGTCGCCCTGGCGACTCCGCTCGCCCACCCCGCCGCCTCCGGCGGCTGCCGACCCCCGGCCGCCGCACACGGCTCAGCGGGTGCGGGGCTTGCGGGTCACCGCCGCCACGGCCGCCTCCGCCACCTGGGTGTCCTGCTCCACGCTGCCCGCGCTCACCCCCACCGCGCCGACGATCTCGCCGTCGCGCTCGATCGGGATGCCGCCGCCGAAGATGACGAGCCCGCCCGCCAGCTGCTCCAGGCCGTACAGCTCGGCGCCGGGCTGGACGAGCGGGGTCAGGGCGCCCGTCGGGGCGGCCATCAGGATCGACGTCAGGGCCTTGCGCTGCGAGATGTCGATGCTCGCCCGGATCGCGCCGTCCTGGCGGGCGAAGGCGAGCAGGTGCCCGCCCCCGTCGACCACGGCGACGTTCATCGGCTGTCCGATCGCCTCCGCCTTCTTCAGTCCTG
Source organism: Pseudonocardia oroxyli (assembly GCF_900102195.1). Lineage (GTDB taxonomy): Bacteria > Actinomycetota > Actinomycetes > Mycobacteriales > Pseudonocardiaceae > Pseudonocardia > Pseudonocardia oroxyli. Next base: position 208,661 of record NZ_FNBE01000006.1, on the reverse strand, counting down.
CCGCGAGGGCCTTCTGCGCCTCGGCGAGCGTCAGTCCACTCATCGGGTCCTCCTGCCGTGAAGTGCCGGTCCCTCCACCCAACCGGACGGGGACCGTTGACCGCAGCTCCGCCTTCGGTCAGGTCCGACCTCACTCTCCCGTGAGTCTCGCCCGGCCCACCCTTGCCCGCGGGCGGGAGCACTGTGGATCGTGCGGTTCCGACGACGTCGTCGGACCGAGGGAGAACGGCATGACCGCAGGATCGATCGTGCTCTACGAGGGCTTGGGCACCGCCGTGCTCATCCTGCTCGGCAGCGGGGTGGTGGCGAACGTGGTGCTGCGACCCACGCTCGGCACCGGCGGCGGATGGCTGATGATCACCTTCGGGTGGGGTTTCGCGGTGTTCGCGGGCGCGAGCATCGCCGAGCCCTCCGGGGCGCACCTCAACCCGGCGGTGACCATCGGGCTCGCGGTCGCGGGCGCCACCGAGTGGGGCATGGTGCCCTTCTACCTCATCGGCCAGTTCGTGGGTGCGTTCGTGGGCGCCTGCCTGGGTTGGTTGGCGTACAAGGCGAACTTCGACAAGAACTACGAGGACGATCCCGAGGCCAACCGGGACACCCGCGGGATCTTCTGCACCGGCCCGGTCGTCGCCCGTTCCGCCTGGAACGTGGTGACCGAGGTCGTCGCGACGTTCGTGCTCGTGTTCTGGATCCTGTCCAACCCGGCCGCGCAGGCCCCGGACGGCTCGGGCGTCCCGCAGTTCGGCAACGGCGCACTCGGGTACGCGGCGGTCGCCTTCGTGGTGATCGGCATCGGGTGCTCGCTCGGCGGGCCGACCGGCTACGCGATCAACCCGGCCCGCGACCTGGGCCCGCGGATCGCCTACGCGGTGCTGCCGATCAAGGGCAAGGGCAGCCCCGAGTGGGGCTACTCCTGGGTGCCCGTCGTGGGCCCGGTCGTCGGCGCGGTGCTGGCGGGCCTGCTCGCCCTGGGAGTGTCGTGACCTGCCCGGTCGGGCAGGGGCCGTTCGGGGCTGGAGGGTTTCGCGTACCTGCGCAGGTGCGCAACGGTCGTGCAACGGGAACGCTGCGACGGTCTCCCTACCGAACGTTCGACGACGACGAGAGGTGTCAGGCGTGAGTACAGCCCCCGACCTCGGTCCGGCCGACTACCCGCTCTCGGTCAACCGCCAGGACCTGCTCCGCACCCCCACGGGCAAGCCGATCACCGCGCTGACGATGGACGCCGTCGTCTCCGGGGAGATCACCGCCGAGGACCTGCGGATCACCCCCGAGACGCTGCAGCTGCAGGCGACGCTGGCCGAGTCGGTGCACCGGCGCCAGCTCGCCCAGAACTTCCGCCGGGCCGCGGAGCTGACCGCCGTGCCCGACGCCGAGGTCCTGGCCATGTACAACGCGCTGCGCCCGCGGGCGTCGAGCAAGGCGAAGCTCCTGGAGATCGCCGACAACCTGGAGAGCAAGTACGGCGCGACGGTGTGCGGGGCGCTGGTCCGCGAGGCCGCCGAGGTCTACGAGCGGCGTGACCTGCTCGCCCGTGAGGAGGGCTGATGACGACGACGGAGAACCGCCGCTCGAAGCGCACGGAGATCCTGGAGGACCGGCCGGTCAACCTCGACGGGTTCGTCGAGGAGTGGCCCGAGAAGGGCCTCGTCGCGATGGAGTCGGACTTCGACCCCGCGCCGTCGGTCCGCGTCGAGGACGGCCGGATCGTCGAGCTCGACGGCCGCGTGCGCGCGGACTTCGACTTCATGGACACCTTCATCGCCGACCACGCCATCGACGTGGAGACGGCCGAGGAGGTCACCGCGATCCCGTCCGTGGAGATCGCGCGGGCACTGGTCGATCCGGGTGCCTCGCGGGACGAGCTCATCCGCATCGGCCGCGGGCTCACCCCGGCGAAGATCCTCGACGTCGTCAAGCTGATGAACGTCGTCGAGATCATGATGGCGATGCAGAAGATGCGGTCCCGCCGCACGCCCGCCAACCAGGCGCACTCCACCAGCGCGAAGGACAACCCGATCCAGGTCGCGGCCGACGCGGCCGAGGGCGCCCTGCGCGGCTTCGCCGAGCTGGAGACCACGCTCGGCGTGGTGCGCTACGCGCCGCTGATCGCGATCGCGCTGCAGGTCGGCGGCCAGGTCGGGCGGGGCGGCGTGCTCACCCAGTGCGCGCTGGAGGAGGCCACCGAGCTCGAGCTCGGCATGCGCGGCATCACCGCCTACGCCGAGACGATCTCGGTCTACGGCACCGAGTCGGTGTTCGTCGACGGGGACGACACGCCCTGGTCCAAGGCCTTCCTGGCCAGCGCGTACGCCTCGCGCGGGATCAAGATGCGGTTCACCTCGGGCACCGGGTCGGAGGTGCAGATGGGCAACGCCGAGGGCCGCTCCATGCTGTACCTGGAGATCCGCTGCATCCTGATGGCCCGCGGCGCGGGCGTGCAGGGTCTGCAGAACGGCTCGATCTCCTGCATCGGCGTCCCCGGTGCGGTGCCCGGCGGCATCCGGGCCGTGGCGGCGGAGAACCTGATCGCCTCCTGGATGGACCTGGAGTGCGCCTCGGGCAACGACCAGTCCTTCTCGCACTCGTCGATGCGCCGGGTCAGCCGGGCCCTGCCGCAGCTGCTGCCCGGCACCGACTTCGTGTGCTCCGGCTTCTCGGGGGTGCCCAACGCGGACAACATGTTCGCGGGCTCCAACTTCGACGTCGAGGACTACGACGACTGGAACACCATCCAGCGGGACCTCCAGGTCGACGGGGGCCTCCGGCACGTCCGCGAGCCGGAGATCCTGCAGGCCCGGGAGAAGGCGGCCCGCGCGCTGCAGGCCGTGTTCGCCGAGCTCGACCTGCCCGCGATCACCGACACCGAGGTCGAGGCCGCCGTCTACGCCCACGGCTCCGGTGACTACCCGGACCGGGACGTCCTCGAGGACCTCAAGGGCGCCCAGTCGGTCATGGACCGGGGCGTCACGGGGCTCGACCTGGTGAAGGCCTTGGAGCGCACCGGGTTCCACGACGTCGCCGAGAACCTGCTGACCGTGCTGCGCCAGCGCGTCTCCGGCGACCTGCTGCAGACCGCGGCCATCCTCGACGACGACTTCGTCCCCCGGTCCGCGATCAACGACGCCAACGACTACGGCGGCCCGGGCTCCGGGTACCGCCTCCAGGGCGAGCGGTGGGAGCAGCTCAAGAAGCTGCGCCACGTCACCAGCGCCGAGAACCCCGAGACGGAGGTGTCGTGATGACCGCGCCCGCAGTCCAGCGCACGTTGTCGCTGAAGGAGATCGGCCCCGCGCAACGGGGCTCGCGGCCCGACGAGGTGGTCGTCGCCGTCTCGCCCGCGTTCGGGGACTACTTCTCCAAGACGATCGTGGACGTCCCGCACGCCGAGGTGGTCCGGCAGATCCTGGCCGGCATCGAGGAGCAGGGGGTGGCGGCGCGGATGGTGAAGGTGTGGGACACCGCGGACCTCGCGGCCGTCGCGCACACCGGGGCGCGGCTGTCCGGCTCCGGCATCTCCATCGGGCTGCTCTCCCGCGGCACGGCGATGATCCACCAGCGGGACCTGCCGCGGCTGTCCAACCTGGAGCTGTTCCCGCAGTCCCCGCTGCTCGACGCGGAGGTGTTCCGGCGCATCGGGTCCAACGCCGCCCAGTACGCCAAGGGCGAGTCGCCCGCGCCGGTCCCCACCCGCAACGACCAGATGGCCCGGCCGCGCTGGCAGGCCAAGGCCGCGTTGCTGCACCTCAAGGAGTACGAGTGCATCGTGGCGGGGCGCAAGCCGGTCGAGGTCGAGCCGGTCGTCTCGCGGGCATGACCCTGGTCGTCGGCGTCGACATCGGCAACTCCACCACCGAGGCCTGCGTGGCCTCGGTGGGGGAGGGCCGGGTCGAGTACCTGGGGACCGCGCTGACCCGCACCACCGGGGTGAAGGGCACCCCGGACAACACCCAGGGCGCGGTGGCGGCCGTGCGCCGCGCGCTGGACGGCCGCACCCCGGACCTGGTGCTGCTCAACGAGGCCACCCCGGTGATCTCCGGGCTGGCCATGGAGACGATCTCCGAGACGATCATCACCGAGTCCACGATGATCGGCCACAACCCGGCGACGCCCGGCGGCGAGGGCACCGGGGTGGGCACCACGGTGGCGATCGAGGCGCTGGCCTCCGCGTCCGGACCCTGCATCGTGGTCGTCCCGGCGGGCTGGGACTTCGACGACGTGGCGCACGAGATCGACTCCTCGTCCGCGCAGGTGGTCGCGGCCGTCCTCGCCCACGACGACGCCGTGCTCGTCTGCAACCGCCTGGCCACGCCGATCCCCGTGGTCGACGAGGTCGGGGCGGTGGAGAAGGTGCCCCTCGGCATGCTCGCGGCCGTCGAGGTCGCCCCGCCCGGGCGCACCATCCGCACCCTGTCCGACGCCTACGGGCTGGCCTCGGTGTTCGGCCTCGATCCCGAGCAGACCCGGCAGGTCTCCCCGGTGGCGCGGGCGTTGACGGGCAACCGGTCCGCCGTCGTCGTCCGGACACCGAGCGGGGACGTGACCGACCGCCGGATCCCCGTCGGCACGCTGACCCTGACCGGCGCGGGCAAGACCCAGCGGGTCGACGTCGACGCCGGCGCGGACGAGATCATGACCGTCCTGTCCCGGGTCCAGCCCCTCGACGACGCGACCGGCGAGCCCGGCACCCACGTCGGCGGGATGTTGGCGCAGGTCAGGGACACGATGACGGACGTGACGGGGCAGCCCGCGAACGAGATCCGGATCCGGGACGTCCTCGCCGTGGACACCACCGTCCCGCACGAGGTGCGCGGCGGGCTGGCGGGGGAGATCGCGCCGGAGCGGGCGGTGGCGCTCGCCGCCATGGTCCGCACCTCCCGCTCGCGCATGCAGGTCGTGGCGGACCAGGTCGCGGCCGCGCTCGGCTGCCGTGCCGAGATCGGCGGCGTCGAGGGCGAGATGGCGGTGCGCGGCGCGCTCACCACGCCCGGCACCGCCGTCCCGATCGCCGTGCTCGACCTGGGCGGGGGCTCCACCGACGCGGCGCTGCTGACCCACGAGGGCTCGGCGGCGGTGCACGTCGCGGGTGCGGGCGAGCTGGTCACCAAGCTGATCGACTCCGAGCTGGCCCTGGACGACCGGGAGCAGGCCGAGGCCGTCAAGCGGCACCCGCTGGCCAAGGCGGAGAGCTTCTTCCACGTGCGGCACGAGGACGGCACGGTCCAGTTCTTCCGCGAACCGCTGCCCTCGCACGTGTTCGCGCGGGTGGTCACGATGGGGCCGGAGGGACCCGCGCCGGTCCGGACCCGGCACACCGTCGACCACGTCCGGCGGGTGCGCCGGGAGGCGAAGCGCAAGGTGTTCGCGGTCAACGCGGTGCGGGCGCTGCGCCAGGTCGCGCCCGGCGGGTCGCTGCGGCTGCTGGAGTTCGTGGTGCTGCTCGGCGGGTCCGCGCTGGACTTCGAGATCCCCGAGCTGATCGCCGACGCCCTGGCCCCGCACGGCATCGTCTGCGGCATCGGGAACGTGCACGGCACCGAGGGGCCGCGCAACGCCGTGGCGAGCGGCCTGGTGGACGCATGGTCGCGTCGGTAGAGCCGCCCGCGATCGTGATCCGCGGCGCGGGCCCGCTGCTGCGCGAGGTCTGCGCGGGGGCCGAGGAGGAGGGCGTCCCGGTGACCGTGGAGCCGGGGACGGGGGACGCGACCACCTCGGCCCACCGGGCCGCGCTCGCCTCGGCCCTGGAGGTGGGCATCGGGATCGAGGGCGACGAGATCGTCGTCCACCACGCGAGCCTGCCCCGCGACCACCCGGCCGAGGTCACCGGGGACGGCAGACACGCGGGCCGCACCGCCGCGCGCATCGTGAAGATCCTGCCCCTGACCGACCTGTGAGCGGCGATGGTCGCTCCAGCGACTATCGCCGCTCACGGGGTGGTCAGGGGTCGGCGAAGAGGGCGGGGTCCGACGGCAGCGCCGCCACGGCTCGGCGGAGGTCCTCGTGGTGCTCGATCGCCTCGCGCAGCAGCGCCTCGGCGTCTCCGGACACGAAGGCGGCGAGCATGGCCGCGTGGTCGGCGTGCAGGCCCGCGCGGCCCGCGTCGGAGAGCTGGGACATGGGGCGGTAGGGCTCGGTGATGTTCCACGCCGACTCGAGCATGCGCTGCAGGCGGTGCATCCGGGCCGGCGCGACGAGGGCGAGGTGGAAGCGGCGCGACGCCCGGTGGTAGGCGGCCAGGTCCCCGCGCGCGAGCGCGTCGTCGAGGGCCTCGTGCGCCGTGCGGGCCTCGGCGTGGTCGGCGGCCGAGGCGAGCGGGAGCGCGGCGGCCAGGGCGGCCTGCTCGAGGGTGCCCCGCACCACGTACAGCTCGGCCAGCTCGGCGACCGTGATCCGCGCGACGGTGTACCCGCCGCGCGGCCGGTGGTCGACCAGGCCCTCGCCGATCAGCGTCTTGAGGGCCTCGCGCACCGGGATCTGGCTGACGCCGAGGGCCTGGGCGATCTCGTCGAGCGGGATCGGCACGCCCGGTGCCGCCTCGCCGGAGAGGATCACCCCGCGCAGCTCGTCCAGGACGCCCTCGGTCCCGCTGCGAGCGCGGCCGAGCCGACGCGCGAAGACCGACGGCGGCCGGGAGGGTCGGTACGTGCCGGCCACCGGGGCACTCCTCTGCTCGTCAGGTGTTCACCATAGGTGGACGCCGTCTAGGATTGTCAACGTGAGCACGCCGTCCTGGGAGCCGATCGTCGACGCGATCGGGCCGAAGGTGCGCGCCGCCCGCAGCCGGTTGGGTCTGTCCCTCCAGCAGCTCGCGGCCCGCGCCGACGTCTCCGCGGCGGCCGTGCACAAGGTCGAACGTGGGGACATGGTGCCCACGATCACGACGTTGCTCAAGCTTGCGGGCGCCCTGGGGCAGCCCGTGTCGGCGTTCGTCGACGACAGCGGGTCCGAACCGCCCGCCGCCGTCCTGGTCAAGGCCGGTCAGCGGTTGCCCCCGCCGGGGGAGTGGGCGCCCGCGGCGCTCGGGATCCGGGTCGAGGGGCGGGCGACGGCGTCGGACGCGTTGCACGCCACCGCGGTCGAGGTGACCGTCGAGCCCGGCGGGCAGAGCGGCGACACCCGACCCCGGCGACCCGGCGAGGAGCTCGTGCTGGTGCACGAGGGCACGCTGACCGTGGAGGTCGCGGGGGAGACATACGAGGTGGAGGCGGGGGACACCGTGCACTATCCGACCGACCGGGGCCACTCCTGGCACAACCGGGGCGATGGCCCGGTGCGCGCGACCTGGGTGGTGCTGCGTGGCTGAGTCGACGGCCGGTTCCGCAGGCTCCACCTCTGAGTCGCTCGCCGACATCGCCGCCGCCTGCCTCGCCAACCCCGGGCTCGCGGCGAAGGCCGAGATCGCGCTCGTCGGGGAGGTGTTGGGGGACACCGACTGGCAGGGCGGACCGGGAGACGACGGCGCGGTCGTCGGGGACGGGATCATCGCCTGCGGGGAGGCCCTGTTCCCGCCGTTCGTGGCCGCCGACCCGCACGGCGCCGGGTTCGCCGCGGTGCTCGCCAACGTCAACGACGTGGCCGCGATGGGCGGGGTCCCGCTGGGGATCGTGGACACCGTGGTCGCCTCGGAACCCCTGGCGCGCAAGGCCTTCGCCGGCATGCGGGAGGCCGCCGAGCTCTACGACGTCCCGATCGTCGGCGGGCACTTCACCCTGCACGACGGCCAGCCGTCCATCTCGGCGTTCGCCGTCGGGCGGTCGGCGGCGCCGCTGTCGGTCACCCGCGCGGCCCCCGGGCAGTCGCTGGTCGTCGCGGCGGCGCTCGACGGGCGGATGCGCGAGGACTTCCCCTTCTTCCCGGCCTTCGAGTCGCGGGGGCGGCGCAGCGCGGGAGACGTCCGGCTGCTGGGCGCCCTGGCCGAGGCCGGGATCGTGGTGGCGGCCAAGGACATCAGCATGGCCGGGCTCGTGGGGTCGCTGGCGATGCTGCTGGAGCCGGGTGCGCTCGGGGTGACGGTCGACGTGCCGGCGGTGCCCGCGCCCGCGGGGGTGCCGCTCGTCCGCTGGTTCAACTGTTTCCCGAGCTTCGGCTTCCTGCTGTGCGTGCCCGCGGGTCGGGAACCGGAGTGCCTGGCCGCGTTCGCCGAGCGCGACCTGGCGGCGGCGGTGGTCGGCACCCTGGACCCCAGCGGGAGCCTGGCCCTGCGCCGGGGCGAGGAGCGGGTCGAGGTCCTGGACCTGCGCACCACGCCGATCACCGGCCTGCCCCGCTGACCTGCGCCTCCGGCTCTCGTGCGTGGTAAATGGTGCCAGAGCACCACTGACCACGCACGGCTAGGTGAGGCCGGAGGCGGCGAGGGGGTCGTAGGCGGGGTCGCGGAGCAGGGCCTGGAGCTGGCGGCGCCGCACGCCGGTGTTGCTGCCCTCGATCACCGGGTAGGCCAGCGCCTCGTGCAGGGCGTCGACCAGCGGGAACGCGGTGTCGTAGGCGCTCACGCCCACGATCTTGACCAGGTCGTTGATCACGTCGACCGCGGTCTCGGAGCCGAACACCTTGGCGTGCAACGCCAGCTCGAGCCCGTTCGGGTCACCGGAGAGCGCCGCGTCGAGCGCCCGCCAGGACAGCAGGCGGACCGCCTCGATGCGGCCCTTCGCGTCGGCGAGGACGTCCGACACCGCCTGGTGGGCGATGATCGGTTCGGCACCGCCGCGGCGCTCGGTGGTGGCGAACCGGAAGGCGACGTCGAAGGCCCGCCGCATCGCCGCCGTCGCGAAGGTGCCGATGGACGCCCCACTGCCGGTGAAGGCGTTCAGGGTGAGCCGGGCCCCGTCGCCCTCGGCGCCGAGCAGGTTCGCGCGGGGCACGCGGACGTCGCGCAGCCGGATGCGCGCGGTGAGGCAGCCACGCAGGCCCGGCAGGTCGAGGTACTCCTCCACCTCGACGTGCCCGGCGAGCTGGGCCCGCTCCGCGACGAGCAGGGAGACCCCGCCCGGGGTGCGGCAGACGATCGTCATGAGGTCCGGCCCGTCGCCGTCCCAGCCGGGCAGGTGCGAGGCCCACTGCTTGGCGCCGTTGATCACCCAGTGGTCGCCGTCGGGGACGGCGGTGGTGCGGGTGCCCTCCGCCGGCGCGGGCGCCGCGAAGTTCGCGCTGCCGCCGGGCTCGGAGTAGGCCATCGCCGCGACCGGGGCGCCGGAGTCGGCCAGGAACGGCGCGACGAACCGGCGGATCTGCTCCGGGGTGCCCACCTCGTAGACCGGGGCGAGCGCGATCAGCGGACCGGCCAGCGAGATCACGAAGTCGGGGCTGTGCGTCGCCCACTCCTCGATCAGGATCGCGGCGTCCACCCCGCTGCCCGCCGCGCCACCGAACGGCACCGGGATCAGGCCCTTGAGGAAGCCCATCCCGACCGCCTTCTCCATCACCGGCCGGGCCAGCAGGGCCCGGCGCAGCGGGTCCGGTTCGGCGCGCACGGCGGCGGCGAGATCGCGCAGATGCTCCTCGGCGAACGCCCGGGCGACCGCCTTGAGCTGCTGCTGTTCCGGGGACAGGGTGAACGACACGGACACGGGGCCTCCTCGCTGGGCTGCCCCGAGCCTCGTCCGTTCAGCCGGACGCGGTCTTGGCTTCGGGTGCGGCGTTCCTGTGCCGTTCGCGCAGCTCCCGGGGCGCGACGCCGTAGCGGCGGCGGAAGGCTCGGCTGAACGCGGCCGGGTCCGGGTAGCCGTGGCGGGTGGCGATCGCGGTGACCGTCCCGCGCTCGGCCGGGTCGGCCAACGCCCGCGCGCACCGCTCCAGCCGCAGCTCCCGCACCGTGGCGGCGAAGGTCAGGGGATGGCCCTCGAAGGCGGCGTGCAGGGTGCGCGGCGCGACCGCGAACCGCCTGCAGACCGAGGCGACCGACAACCCGGGGTCACCGAGGTGCGCGGTCACGTGCCGCAGCACCGCCGCGCGCAGGTCCGCGGCGGTGGGGGCGGGACCGCCGAGGACGGCACCGACCGCCGAGGCGAAGGACTGCTCCAGGTCGGCGGGGGCGGTCTCCTCCAGCCCCCACAACGCGTCCATCAGCGCGGTCACGACCCGCCCGGTGCCCGCCCGCCCGTCGAGCGCCCGGCCGAGGGCGGGGGAGTCGGGCCGTCCGCCGAGGTGGGCGTGCGGGACCCGGAACGACAGCATCCGCCACGGCTCGTCGAACCGCAGGTAGTAGGGCTCGGTGGTGTCCAGCAGCACGAACCGGCCGGGCTCGACGACCGCGTCCCCCGCCGCCGTCCGCACCCGGCAGGAGCCCGCGAGCTGCAGGTTCACGAACACGTACGCCCCGGTGGAGCCGCCGACCTCGCGCGGGCCGTGGTCGGTGAGCTGCGGCCGGGACTCGATCCGGGCCCGGTTGACCCCGCCGAGCGCCCGGGTCTCGACGCGGGCCGCGAAGCCCGGCTCGGCCGCCGTGCGCGTCGGCCGCAGCGGGACGAAGGCCTGGCAGATCACCTCGTGCCAGACCGCGAACTGCTCCCGCGCGGGGTGGCTGCGGGTGTCCCAGACCGTCATCGCACCTCCGAGATCCGTCGAGGATGCTCCAGGAAGCACCGCCGGACAAGCCCGCACCGAGGTCGTGCGTGGTAAGTGGTGCTCTGGCACCACTTCCCACGCACGGGCGGCGGAGCCGCTACTCGGCGAGGCGGAGGTGGCGCGGGGCGGGGACCAGGGTGGGGCAGACCCCGTCACCCACCGCGCGGGCGTGCGGCTGCACCGGGGTGCGGGCGCCGCGCCGGGCGATGTCCGCGGCGAGCAGGAAGATCCGCAGCGCGCGGTCGGGGTCCTGCCAGCGGTGCTTCTCGGCGAACTCCACCCACTGCGCGGGTGGGATCGTCGACTCGGCGGGATACTCCAGCTCCGCCCAGGTCACGGCGGTCTCGAACAGCTCGACGACGGCGTCCGGGTCCGTCTCGACGGCCAGCAGGCGGTCGTGGTGGTCCCGCCGGGCACGGTCGCCCCGGCACTCGGCGGGACACGCGAGTCGGGTCAGCTCCACGGTCGACCTCCATTCGGCGGGTGCGTGGCTCCTTTCTAGGCCGCCATCCGGCGTGAATGATGTCCGACCGGTTACATCCGGACTACGACGTGTTTCTAGCCGAAGAACACCTCGGCCTCGGCGTAGAGCGCCGGGTCGACGGTCTTGAGCGCCTTGGTCGCCTCCAGCAGCGGCACCGTGACGATGTCCGTGCCGCGCAGGGCGGTCATCGTGCCCCACTCGCCCGCCTGCACGGCGTCGATCGCGTGCAGCCCGAACCGGGTGGCCAGCCAGCGGTCGCGCGCCGTCGGCGTGCCGCCGCGCTGCACGTGGCCCAGCACGGTGGTCCGGGCCTCGCGCCCCGACCGCGACTCGATCTGCTGCGCCAGCCAGTCGCCGACGCCGCCGAGCCGGGCGTGTCCGAACGCGTCCTTCCGGCCGCTCTGCAACACCTCGGCGCCGCCCTCGGGCATCGCGCCCTCCGACACCACGATGATCGAGGCGTACCGGTCCCGGAAGCGGCTCTCCACCCATCCGAGCACCCGCTCCACGGAGAACCGCTGCTCGGGGATCAGGATGGCGTTCGCCCCGCCCGCCATCCCGGCGTGCAGCGCGATCCAGCCCGCGTGCCTGCCCATGACCTCGACGATCAGCACCCGGTGGTGCGACTCGGCGGTGGTGTGCAACCGGTCGATGGCCTCGGTCGCGATGGACACCGCGGTGTCGAAGCCGAACGTGTAGTCGGTGCCGCCCAGGTCGTTGTCGATCGTCTTCGGCACGCCGACGACGCGCAGCCCCTCGTCGTGCAGCCGGGCCGCGACGCCGAGGGTGTCCTCTCCGCCGATCGCGATCAGCGCGTCCACCCGCAGGTCGTCGAGGCTGCGCCGGATCCGCTGCACGCCGTCGTCCGTCGCGAACGGGTTGGTCCGGGAGGAGCCCAGGACGGTGCCACCGCGCGGGAGCAGGCCGCGGACGTCGGGGATGTCGAGCGGCCGGACGTCCGCCTCCAGGACCCCGCGCCACCCGTCCCGGAACCCGACGAACTCGTGCCCGAAGGCGGGCACCCCCTTGCGGACGATCGCCCGCAGCACCGCGTTCAGACCCGGGCAGTCGCCGCCACCGGTCAGGACCCCGACTCGCATCCGCGCCTCCATCTCCATCGATGCAGAAGACCTGGATGTTACCGCCGTCACACTGAACGGCGCGCGTGCGGGGTAGTCCGCCGCATGTCCGACCTCGACTCCGCCCACGCCCGTCCCGCCGGCGTCTCCGACGACGCGGTGGCCGCCACCGGCAAGCTCTCCGAGATGCTCGAACGGATCGAGCGCGCCCGCGGCGCCCTGTACGAGTTCCACCAGCTCATGGGAGGTGCCGATGCCATGCTCGACGACGTCGTGGACCTGCTGCGCAAGGACGGCAGGCCCGAGTGGGCCGAGCGGATCGAGACGGAGATCCTGGGCCGCAACGTGCTCGAGGGGCGCTGGAGCTTCCAGGTCGTCGAGGAGTTCGACGACACCTACTACGGGCCCCTGCGCGACACCGAGCGCGCGCTGCGCGAGGACCTGGTGGGCGGCCGCAGGCACGTGTTCGAGGCGGAGATGAAGCAGGCCCGCCGCACCCACGGGCACCCGGCACACACCGCGACCCCATAGGGGATTCGTCACGATCATCCCGAGGTTCACGTTCTGTCCACTTGGTGCTCACCGCGGTTGCCTAGCGTCCCCGTGACCCGAACCGGTGAATCCACCCCACCTGGAGGACGACCGTGGCCCAGCCGTGCACCGGCGACCACCCGCCCCGCTCCCTGCCGGTCCTACACCGCGCGCGCCAGGGCCTGACCTGCCGTTTCCGCTGCGGAGACGCCTGCGCGAAGCGGGAACCGAACCGCTCGGCGAACCCGTACTTCGGCGAGGTCCTCGGTGCGGTGCTCGACCGCCGCGGGGTGCTGCGCGCCGGCGCCGTGCTCGGGCTGGCCGGCGGCGCGGTGGCCGTCGGCGGGCCCGCGCTCGCCGCGGCGGCCACGCCCGGCCCGCCGGTCGCTCCGGCGCCGTCTCCCGCTCCCTACGGCCTGGACTACGCGACCGTCCCGCCGAACACCGACGACGCCGTGCGCGTGCCCGGCGGGTACGCGCAGAACGTCGTGGTGCGGTGGGGCGACCCGATCCTGCCGGGCGCGCCGGAGTTCGACTTCGACCACCAGACGGCCGCGGCGCAGGCCCGGCAGTTCGGCTACAACAACGACTTCTGCGGGATCCTCCTGCTGGAGGGGCCGCTGCGGCGCTGGGTCCTGTTCTCCAACCACGAGTACACGATCGAGCCGCTGATGTTCCGCGACTACGACGCCGAGGCGCCGACCGAGGAGCAGGTGCGGATCGGGCTCGCCGCGCACGGGCACTCCGTCGTCGAGATCGTCCGGGACCGCGAGGGCCGGATGACCGTCGACGTGCAGGGCCCCCGCAACCGGCGGATCACCGGCAGCACCGAGTTCCTGCTCGACGGGCCCGCCGCCGGGTCGCCGCTGCTGCGGACGTCCGCGGACCCGACCGGCACCCTGGTGCTGGGCACGTTCAACAACTGCGCGGGCGGCACCACGCCGTGGGGCACCTTCCTGTCCGGGGAGGAGAACGTCGACCAGTACTTCGCGAACGCGCCCGCGGACCCGCGGCTCGCGCGCTACGGCTTCGAGCCGGGCCCGTCGGAGCGGGGCTGGGAGACGGTGGAGCGCCGGTTCGACCTGGCGCAGGAGCCGAACGAGGCGAACCGCTTCGGCTGGGTGGTCGAGGTCGACCCGCACGACCCGCACTCCCGGCCGGTCAAGCACACCGCGCTCGGGCGCTTCAAGCACGAGGGCGCCACGATCCGGCTGTCGAAGGAGGGTCATGCCGTCGCGTACATGGGCGACGACGAGCGGTTCGACTACGTCTACAAGTTCGTCTCCTCGGCGACGATGCGGAAGGGGCAGAGCCGCCGGGCCCGCGAGCACAACCTGTCGCTGCTCTCCGACGGCACGCTGTACGTCGCGAGGTTCACCGGCGACGGCGCCGAGGACGGGGAGTACGACGGCTCCGGTGAGTGGATCAAGCTCGCCGCGGGCTCCACGAGCTTCGTGCCCGGGATGACCGCCGAGGAGGTCTACGTCTTCACCCGCGAGGCGGGCGACAAGGTGGGCGCCACGAAGATGGACCGGCCCGAGGACGTCGAACCGAACCCGGCGAACGGGCACGTGTTCCTCGCGCTGACCAACAACACCGACCGCGGCAAGGCGGGCAAGGCGGGCCCGGACGAGGCGAACCCGCGCGCAGACAACAAGCACGGGCACGTCATCGAGCTCGTCGAGGCGGACGACGACCCGACCGGAACCTCCTTCACCTGGTCGATCCTGCTGGTCTGCGGCGATCCCGCCGACCCGTCGACCTACTTCGGCGGCTTCGACAAGTCCCAGGTCAGCCCGATCACCTCGCCGGACAACCTCGCCTTCGACACGCACGGCAACCTGTGGATCTCCACGGACTCGTCGCAGGCCCTGGAGCAGAACGACGGGCTGTTCGGCGTCTCGCTCACCGGCGAGACCCGGGGGCGGACCACCCAGTTCCTGTCGGTGCCGATCGGTGCGGAGACCTGCGGGCCGGTCGTGACGGACGACTTCGTCCTGGTCTCCGTGCAGCACCCCGGGGACGTCGACGACGCCTCACCCGACCGCCCGGGCTCGCACTGGCCCGACGGCGGCTCCGCCCAGCCGCGCCCGGCCGTCGTCAACGTCTACCGGGAGGACCGCGGCCGCATCGGGATCTGACCGCAGTGCTCCACGGTGCTCCACAGTGCAGCTAGGTGCAGAGGTCGGGGTCGGGGGTCCCGGAGGCGCCGCGGCCGAAGCTGATGTGCACGTGGTCGACGTGGTTCTCGGTGTCGCTGCCGCGGTTCTCCATGCGCGTCCAGCCGCTCCCGTGGTTGATCCGCTGCTCCCAGATCACGTACGTGATGCCGAGCGCCGCACGGTTGGCCAGCGCGCACTGCGCGATCCGGTCGCCCTGCGCGCCGCGGACCATGAGGTCCAACGCCAGGCCCGTCGCGTGGTCGGAGACGCGGGCCCGGCCCGCCACCCCGATGAGGTCCGGCTGGTCGTAGAGGCACGACAGGAACCGGGCGGCGTCCCGCACGTGCGACTTCACCGCGCCGAGCCCGCCGAGCGGCACGTCGCAGTGCACCCGGGCCTCGCGGGCCAGGCGCTCCTGCTCGGCCGCCCACGCCGCGTCGTTCAGGGCTGCGGACTTGCGGAGCCGCTCGGCGGCGTCGAGGCCCGGGGGCTCCCACGACGCGGCACGGACGGGGAGCACGCTCATCGCGATCCGGGTCCCGTCGACGACGGGGAGGGCCTCCTCGGCGACGTCGGACGAGGCCAGCCCGATCTGCGCGGCGGCCTGCCGCGGTGCGGCGTCCGCGCCCGGCAGCAGCGCCGCGGTGGGGGCCGCGACCGCGAGCGCGCCGCCCGTGACGGCCGCGGCGGTGACCCCGCGACGCAGGGCGCACACCCGGGACGGGGCGGAGCGGTGCCGCGACACGACCTGCCTTCTCGAACCGCCGGCCCGGGCGGAGCGGGGAGCGTCCAACGGGGAGCCGAACCGGTGTGTTCGCGACCGAATGTAGCGGAGAGGTCACGAAACGCCCGAAACGCTCCCCATGCCGTGAGATGTGCGTGTCGGCGCGCGCGGCGAACGGTCAGCAGGTGACCGGGGTCCCGCTCGGTGCCGAGCTCCGGAACGAGATGTGGACGTGGTCCTCGTGGTTGGCCGTGGGGCTGCCGCGGTCCTCCATGGGCTTCCAGCCCGAGCCCGTGTTGATCTGCTGGTCCCAGATCACGTAGGTCACGCCGAGTGCGTCCATGTTCTGCAGTGCGCAGGCGGCGATGGAGTCCCCCGTGACCTGGTTCGTCGTCATCAGGTCGAGGGCGAGGCCGCCCGGGTGGTCCGAGGCGTTGCCCCGGCTCCCGACGCCGAGCAGCGGCGGCTGCCCGAACCGGCAGCCGAGGAACTCCGCCGCGTCGGCGACCCAGGACTTCACCGCGCCCAGGCCGCTCGTGTTCAGCCCGCAGGAGGTGCTGCCCGAGCCCGCCCGCAGCGTCTGCCCGGAGAGCGCGGCCTTCGCGCGCTCCTCGGCGGCCCGCGCCTCCTGCTCGACGCGCTGCTGCTCGGCGACCGTGCGATCACCCGCGGAGCGCACGGCGTCGGACAGGTGGGTGAGCGAGACGGCCGGTGGGGGCGCGGCGGCCGCGTCCCCGGTGCCTGCGGGCACGCCCGCGAGGACACCCTCGACCACCGCGCCGCCGGTGACGGGCTGGTCGGGACGGTCCGGGGTGTCCGCCGCGGAGCCCACGCCGAACGCGGCGGCCGCGGTGTCCACTCCGGACACCAGTGGGCCCGCGAGCGGGGCGGCCGCACCGAGGACGGAGACGACGCCGCCCGCGGCGAGCGCGACGGCGGCCCCGTGACGGACGGGACCGGGGAGGGACCGGACCGCGTCCCCCGCTCGGGGAGCACGACGTCGTGGGGAGCTCGACGCCGTGGAGCGGGGGGACGCGGTGCGGCCTCGTGGGGAGCGATGCCGGGCCACTGCGACCTTTCCTCTTCCACTGCGACCACGGCCCGATCGGGGAGCACTCCCGACCCGGGGGAGCGGAGCTTCGGGGGCTCCACGGGTCGTTCGTGATCGTTCCGTGATCCTGTCGTGTCCGACGTTAGGGGCTGTCGCGCGGGGGTACGGCGTCGGATCCCCCCTGCTGAGACGATCGGAACGGGCCGAGCGGCGAGCGGCAGCGGACGTGGCGTCGGTAACGGTGGACGGCCGGCTGTGGCGCGGGCCACCGCGCATCGGCCGCTCGTCGCGCCCGGACGTGCGGCGGCAAGACGCCCTAGTCCGAGAGGCGCCGGCGAACGGTGTGGCCGCTACTCCGTTCAGTCCATCAGGAACGACCGAGGGCCGCCCCGATCATCGGGACGGCCCTCGGAGTGCGCGGGGTGTCAGACGCGGTTGCGGTGTCGGCCGCCGAGTGTGCCGGGCAGGCCGCCGCGCCGGATGTACTGGGCCTCCTCCGCCACCTCACGGGTGGCGCAGGGCCAGATCGCGGCGATTCCGGACGCCTCGCGACACTCGCGGCAGTACCCCGCGGGGTCGGGGGAGTGCTGCTGGAGCGTGCGCTGCAACAGATCGGGCATGGCGGACAAGATGGACGCGAGCGCCACTGGTGTCACCTCCTGGGAGCGTGCAGCAGAAGGTAGTGGCGCAACTACGTCTGGTGACAGCAGGGTTGAGTGCAGACCGGTCAACGGGCTTCGGCGATCGGCGTACGGGAACGGCCGCCGTTCGCCCCTCCGTGAACGGGTCAGGACCTGCGGCGGGCGTGCAGGACGGCGTCGTGCCCGGTGACGGGCTCGCCGTCGAGGCCGATCAGCTGCCGCGGGCGGGTCTCCGCCGCGACGATCTCCCAGGTCGAGGGGTCGAGCTGGGCCGCGATCTCCTCGGCGGTGAACAGCATGTCGCCGACCGGCGGGCGGCCGATCTCGGGCTCCTCGAGGTCCTTCGGGTGGTGCCCCACGACCAGCAGGTGCCCGTCCGGCGCGACCGCGTCCGCGAGGCGGGCCACCAGCGGGGCGAACACCTCGGCGGGCTGGTGCATGAACTGCGAGTTCACCAGCTGGAAGACGCCGGCGGGCGGGGTCCAGGTGCGGACGTCCGCCTGCTCGGTCGTGATCTCCACGCCCGCCTCGGCGGCGTGCTCGGCGATCCGCTTGAGCGCCATCTGGGAGAAGTCGACGGCGGTGACCGCCCAGCCGCGGCGGGCGAGCCACACGGCGTCCGCCCCCTCGCCCGCGCCGACGTCGAGCGCGGCACCCGGGGTCAGCTCGTCCACCTGCGCCACGAGCTGCGGGTTCGGGAACCCGCTCCACACGAGCTCCTCGCCGCCGTAGCGCTCGTCCCAGGCGGAGGGCTCGAGCATCGCCCGGACCTCCTCCGCGGTCATCGCCCGGCCGTGCCCGTGTCCGTGTTCCATGCTCCCCATCCTGCTAGACCCCGTGCTGCGGCGTGCACAGCTCCCGCTCGGACGCCGGGGAGAACACCCGACCGCGCTCCACGGCCTCGCGGGTCTCCTCCGTGACGAGCGCAGCGTTGATCATCACCCCGGCCCGCATCCCCGCCGCGGCGGCCGCCACGACCTGGGCGGACACGTCCGTCGCATTGCCCGCGACGAACACACCCGGCACCGCCGTGGCGCCGGTCGGGTCCGCCGGGATCCGGGAGCCGATCACCCGGCCCAGCATCTCCACGGGTTCGGGCTCCAGCCCGAGCCCCGGCACGACGGTCGCCGTGACCCGCGGCGCGACCACCACCGCGTCCCGCGGCACGACCCGGCCGGACGCCAGCCGCACGCCCGTGAGCCGGTCGTCGGTCACCTCGATCCCGGCGACCTCCCCGTCGACGACGGCGATCCCCCGCGCACGCAGCTGCGCCCACTCGTCGGCGGTCGGCTCGTCGCCGGTGTGCAGGAACAGCGTCACGTCGGCGCTGAGCTGCGAGAACAGCAGTGCCTGGTGCATCCCGTTGCCGGTGGACAGCACGCCGACGGCCCGGCCGCGGACCTCGTAGCCGTGGCAGTAGGGGCAGTGCAGGACGTCCCGGCCCCAGCGGGCGGCGAGGCCCGGGACGTCCGGCAGCTCGTCGGTCAGGCCGGTGGCGAGGAGGATCCTCCGCGCGGTGACCGTCCGGTCCGCGAGCTCGACCCGGAAGCCGGGGTGCACGGCGAGCACGCGGTCGTCCACGAACTCCACGCCGTAGGCCGCCGCCTCCGCGCGGCCGATCGCGGCGAGCTCGCGGGGTGCCACGCCCTCTCGGCCCAGGTAGTTGTGCACGCCGTCGGCCGGGGCGTTGCGCGGCGCGCCCGCGTCGATCACCAGCACCGACCGCAGGCTCCGGGCCAGGGCCACCGCACCACTGAGGCCCGCGGCCCCGCCGCCGACCACCACCACGTCGTAATCCATGACGCGACTGTGCGGCCGCGCGCCCGAGGTCGGCAAGGATCGTTGCCGTTTCGGCAAGGACTACCGGTGGGCGTCCGCCTCGGCCTGCAGGTGGGCGACGTATCCGGGCCAGTCGAGGTCCCCGGGAACGTTGGTCGCGTCCGGCACCATGCCCGCGGCGCCGTCGACCAGCTCGCGGAGGATGTCCGCGTGCCCACAGTGGCGGTGCAGCTCCACGGCCATGTGGACCGCGATGCGGTGCAGCGTCACGTCCGGCTCCGCCCACCAGGAGACGTGCGCCGGATGGTCCAGGGGGAGCTCGGTCAGCGCGGCCTCGGCGTCCGCGACGGCCCTGGCGTACGCGTCCAGGATCAGCTCCCGCGACTCGCCGGGCTTGGCCCACATGTCGGCGTTGACCTCGTCGTCGGACCACTCGACGGCGTCCGGGCGGCCGAGCACCGCGCCGAAGTAGCCCGAGGTCGTCAGCGCCACGTGCTTGACCAGGCCCAACAGGTTCGTGCCGGTCGGAGTCAGGGGGCGGCGCACGTCGTACTCGGAGAGCCCGTCGAGCTTCCAGAGCAGCGCCTCCCAACCGCGGCGCAGGTAGCGCAGCAGGTCCTCTCGGCGGTCGGCCTCCGTCATGCGGGGGCCAGGGTCCGCACCACCGCGAGCTCGGCGGTGAAGCGCTTCCGCAGGACCGCCAGGGAGGCCACGGCGCCGATCGCGGCGGCGAGCGCGCCCACCGCGAGGGTGAGCAGGTCCGAGCCCACGGGCCGCACGGCCGCGGCGGCGCCCCACGTGGCGAGCGCGACGACCACCAGCGCGGGCAGGTGCTTGACGTACATGGCCAGCACGGCGCCCATCAGCCCGGGTGAGACCCGCGCGGAGAAGTGCAGCATGACCAGGAAGTGGAGCACGATCGCGACCGACGCGCCGACCGCGACGCCGTCCACCCCCCACCAGTGCGCCCCGACCAGGGTGAACGCCACGACCTCGGCGGCGTAGAGCCACTGCCGCCACGCCGCCCGGTACACCGCGCCCGTCGCACGGGTCAGCGAGGTGCTGATCTTGTACGACGTCCGCGGCAGCAGGACGAGCGCGAACACCTGGACGGGCAGGACCACCGCGTCCCACTGGGTGCCGAGCAGCACGTGGACGACCTCGGGGGCCAGCACGAACAGCAGGACGGCGGCCGGCACGGTGACCAGGGCGACCAGGCTGGCGGTCCGGACGTAGGCGGCCCGCAGCCGCGCTCCGTCCTCCCGCACCCGGGCCATGGCCGGGAACAGGGCCTTGTCCGCGGCCCCGCCGATGACGTTCGCGGGCTCGTTGAGCAGGTTGTACGCCCGGGTGTACACCCCGAGCGGGGCGGTGCCGAGCACGTTCGCCACGACGAGGTTGTCCGCGTTGAGCGCGAACCAGTTGCCGAGCTGGGTCAGCGAGTAGCCGGAGCCGAAGTTCAGCATGGGCCGCAGCCGATCCCACGCGCGCCGGTCCAGCCGCACGTGCGGCCGGGTCAGCGCGAGGTACCCGACCGCCTTGACCAGCGCCGCCGCGACCTCCGCCCAGGCGAGCGCGGCCGCGCCGAACCCGAGGAGCGCCAACACCACGCTGACGCCGATCAGCGCCGGGCCCGCGGCGAGCAGGTCGACGGTCGCCATCGGTCGGAAGCGCAGCTCCCGCTGCAGCAGCCCGGTGGGCACGGCGATGGCCCCCGCGAACAGCAGCGACAGCGACAGCAGCGGGATCAGGTCGGAGTCGGCGGGCAGCCCGACGAGGGGGTTGAGCGCCGTCGCGAAGCCCGCGAGCAGGGCCGCCATCACCACGGACAGGGTCATGGAGAACCAGAACGCGGCCGCGACGTCCCCGTCGGTCAGCTCCGCCCGGTGCACCAGCGCCGCGGCCACCCCGAGCTGGGTGACCAGCTGGGTCAGCCCGACGACGAGCAGCGCCGCCGCGACCGACCCGAACTCGTCCGGCGTGAGCAGCCGGGCCAGCACGACGGTGGCCACGATCTGCAGCACCGCCTGCCCGACCGAGCCGGTGAAGACCCACGCGAACCCCCGCGCGGTCCGGGCGGTGAGGCTGGGCGCGACGGTCGGCAGGGGTCGGGTCGGGTCCTCGCTCGCGTCGTCGTTCACGGACGGAACGCCGGGTGCACCCGCCCCGCCACGCCGAGCGCGGCCGACCAGGCCAGCTGCCGCGCGACCCGTCGCGGGGTCTCCCGACGACGACCGGGCGCGAGCAGCTGGGTGCGCCGCAGCCCACAGACGGCCGGATGGAACACGGAGTTGCCCACGCCCTTCGTCAGCACGAGGTTCGGCAGGCCGTCGCCCACCGACCGGAGCGCCTGCGGCACCCCGTGCAGACTCCAGCACGCCTCCCACTCGGGCTGCGGCGCGGGGTAGTCGAGGACGAACTCGAGATCGAGGATCTTGAGGCCCGCGTCCGGGTCTGTGACGAGGTTGTGCGGGGACAGGTCCAGCACGTAGCGGCCGCGTTCGTGCAGGTCGCGCACGAAGCGCACCAGGTCCCGCACGACGTGCGGGTGCAGCTGCGCGAGCCCGCCCGGCAGCGGCCGGACCACGTGGGCGCCGCTGTCGGCGTAGAACGGCGTGAGCAGCCAGTTCGGGCCGTGCTCGAGCAGCTCGGGCACCTCGGGGAGGTCCGCGAGCTCGGTCCGGGCCCGCAGCTCGCGCTGGAAGGACACGTCGGCGCCCGGGCGGAAGATCTTGCAGACGCTGCGGCCGTGCACCGGGTGGTCGACCAGCGCGACCCGCGACCGGAACCCGGGCGAGTCCCCACCCAGCATGCCCACCAGCGGGAACGGCACGGCGCAGGCCGCGGTGAGGGCCTGCACGCGCGGCAGCAGCCGGGTCGGCAGGTCGGGGTCGCCGAGCGCCGCCAGGAAGGCGAGGGCCTCGCGCGGGCCGGAGGAGACGTCGACCAGCGGGGCCGGGGTGCCGTCGGGGGAGAGCCTGCGGCGGGTGTGGTCCAGGACGTCCGCGACCCTTTGGGCCACGCTGCGCACGCCGGTCGCCCCCTCGGGCGGGGTGACGTCGCACGCGACGATCAGCGCGTACGCGTCGGGCGTGAGCCGCGACCGCTGCGCCCGGGTCAGGACGACCGTCTCGAGGATCTCCAGGCCGCGCGCGACGCCGGCGACGGCCTCGTCGAGCGCCGCGGCGACCACGTCCCGGACCACGAACACGGCGAGCCCGCGCCAGACGCCCGGCTCCACGCGTTGGGTCACATGATCGATCGTCAACTCGTCCCCCACTCGGCCTAGTCTGGGGGACTCTACGAAGAACGTGAACGATCAGTGAAATCCACTCGTCGGGCGGTCTGCCTGGCCGTGTCAGTGGAGCGTCGGCGAGGTGAACGGTCGACCTGCGCGCGGCCCTCGCCGGCGACCGCCCGGTCCTCGCGGGGTCGGGTCCCGGGGCCCGTGCCCGGCTCCCGGCACCCTTTGCCGTGACAGCGGATCCGCACACGGGCCGTCGTCGACGGCGGACTGCGGCCTGGTGAACACCTGGCGGCGCCTCGAGGAAGGCGTCACCCGTCCCTGAACTCGCGCGGCGAGACGCCGAACCGGCGGCGGAACACCCGGCTGAAGTGCGCCGGGTCGGGCAGTCCGCACCGGCGTCCGATCGTGGCGATGGACTCGCGGCGGCTCCCCACCCGCCGGATGTCGCCGTCCCGGCGCTGGAACGTGTGCTCCGTGCCGGCGATGCGCCGGACCCTGGTGCCGCCGACCTCGCGGAACCGGATCCGCCCCTGCACCTCGTGGCTCGCCGGGGCGACGAGGAGCGGCACGAAGCGGTCACTCACGCACTCGTGCCAGTACTCGAGCCGTTCGCGGGCGGGGACGGCCCTGGTGTCGACCTCCACGCCTCCCCGTGGACCACCGATCGACGCCGAGAGGGGTTGCCGCCGCGTGACATGTCTTGTCAATGCGTCGCGTCATGTTGACGCATTGAGCGCGGGGGTCGGAGGGTCGCGCCATGACTGACGCAGCAGAACCCACCACCACCGACGACCGCTCGCTCTACGAGCGTCTGGGCGGCTTGCCGGTCGTCACCTTCCTGGCCAAGACCCTCGTGCAGCGGGCCATGCTCAACCCCACCATCGGCCACATCTGGAACCACAAGACCCAGGCCGAGGTGCAGGAGGAGATCAACGGCTTCGTGGAGTTCCTCGGGGACCACTGGGGCGGCCCGCACACCTACACCGGCCCGGACATGGCCACGTCGCACCGCGGCATGGGCATCACCGAGGAGTACTGGACGGCGCTCTTCGACGACATCGTCACGCCCGCCTACGCCGAGTTCGGCCTCCCCGAGCGCGGGGCGAAGGAGATCGACGAGTTCCTCCGCTCGTTCAAGGACGTCGTCGTCGGCAGCCCGTCGTTCAAGGACGTCCTCCTCGCGAACCCGGAGATGGACGTGCTGGCCGGCTGGGAGAGCGTGGGCGTGCACTGGCCCGCTCCGCGCAGCGCCGCCGGCTGACGACTCACGGGAGCACCGCATGAGTGGGGACGACCCGACCGCGTGGCGGATCTACGTGTCACGGGGCTGCATCTCCGCGGGCCTGTGCCTGGCGATCGCGCCGGACCACTTCGAGTTCGTCGGCGTCCGGGCCCGCCCCACCGGGGCACCGCTCGACGAGGAGGGCGCCGCCGCCGTCCTCGACGCGGCGAACCAGTGCCCGGCCGCCGCCATCACGGTGGAGCGCCCGGGGTGATCCCCCCGGTCTGCTGCCCGGCTGGCCGCGAGCGACGCGGAGGGTGGACTGTGCCCCCGGCAGGATTCGAACCTGCGCTCCCGCCTCCGGAGGGCGGTGCTCTATCCCCTGAGCTACGGGGGCCGTGCGGCCCGGCCGCGGTGACCCGCGGCGACGAGGGAAACCCTACAGCACCCCGCGATCAGTTCATCGGGAGGGGCTGGGCGCCGTGTCGGGCCAGCAGGGAGGTCATGTAGTCCGACTCGCTCTGCTGCGCGGACAGCATCTGGGCGGCCAGGTTGCGGACCTCCGGGACGGACGCGCGGGCGGCCGCGTCCTGCAGCATCGCCACACCACCCTGGTGGTGGCGCAGCATCAGCTGGAGGAACAGGACGTCCAGCGCGGGGCCGGTCGAGGAGCGCAGGGCGGCCAGCTCGGCGTCCGACGCCATGCCCGGCATGCGGGCGCTGCCGGTGGCGCCCGCCATGCCGTGCCCGGCCATGCCGTCGGGCGACATCCACGTCATGTAGGGCCGCCCCACCGGGAACGCGGCCTGCCCCCACAGCCCCAGCCAGCCCTGCATGCGGCCGATCTGCTGGAGCTGCGTGGTCTCGATGTCGTAGGAGAGCTGGGTGAGCGCCGGGTCGGTGGTGTGGTCCCGCTCCCAGGCGGCCATCTGGACGGCCTGCTCGTGGTGGACCGACATGTCCTGCGCGAACTGGACGTCCACCGAGGTGCCCGACGGCACCGACGCGGCGTCCGAGCCCGCGCGGCCGAGCAGCAGCCCGCCCGCGCCGCCCAGCAGCAGCAGCGCCAGGACCGCCCCGATCACGACGAGCGGACGGACCCACCGCGGTTCGGCGCGGCCCTCCGGCTCCTCGACCACGGGGGACTCGGTGGCGGTGCTCACTGGCCGGAGGTGGGCATCTCGTCGGTCGCCGGGGTGGTGCCCGCCCCGCCCTGCTCGTCGACGACCGTGGTGCCGTTCACCGCGGACGCGGGCGGCGTGGGCGCGAACGGCGGCGGGTTCGCCGCCGAGAACAGGCCCTGCCCGATCTCGGAGCAGCTCGCCCCGACCTCCGGGTACTGGTACTGGTTGCGGCGCAGCGCGGTGATGAACTGGTCGACGCGCGGGTCGTTCGCGTCGCTCAGCTTGAGCTGGTGGCCCCAGGACTGCAGCGAGATGGGCTGGTCCAGGCCGGGGTACGGGGAGAGTGCGGTGTAGGGCTGCCCGTCGACCTTGGCCCGCAGGGTGTCCAGCGCGGCGCCGCTGACCTGGTCGGGGTTGTAGGCGATCCAGACGGCGCCGTGCTCCATCGAGTGCACCAGGTTCTCCTGGCGGACCGGCTCGGGGTAGACGGTGCCGACGCAGGTGGCCCAGTAGCCGTCGTGCGCGCCGCCGTAGGGCGGGGAGTGCGTGTAGGCGACCTGCTGGTTCGGCTGCACGTGCTGGCCCGCCTGGTAGGTCGCGGTGACCACGCCGGGGATCTGGGTCGACGGGTCGCGGTTGGTGTCGCTCGGCACGTACGGCGCGAGGAGCTCCTGGGCGGCGCTGTTCTCGTTGCCGCGCAGGACGGCGTACCCGAAGACCGCTCCCGCGAACAGCACCACGACGAGGACGCCCGCGATGAGGCCCCACGGCGTGGACTTCTGGGCGACGACCGAGGTGCGCGAGTTGCGCCGGTTCGCCTTGCTGGTCTTCCCGCTGGCCATGGGCGCAGAGTCTAGGAGCGCCACCTGAGAACCGGTTGAGGGGCTCTCCTAGACTCGGAACGTGACTCCCGACGTGCTCGCCGACCTGGTCCGGACCACCGCCACGGCGGTCCTGACGGCCCGAGGGCTGGACATCGCCGCCCTCCCCGCCGACATCGGCGTCGAGCGACCGCGCAACCCGGAGCACGGCGACTACGCCACGAACGTCGCGATGCGCACCGCGAAGAAGGCGGGCGTGAACCCGCGCGAGCTCGCGGGCTGGCTGGCCGAGGAGCTGACCAGGGCGGACGGCGTGGCGAGCGCCGAGATCGCCGGGCCCGGCTTCCTCAACCTGCGGCTGGCCGCCGACGCGCAGGGTGCGCTCGTCGGGGAGCTCCTCGCCGCGGGCGCCGCCTACGGCCAGGGGGACGAGCTCTCCGCCCGGAACGTGAACCTGGAGTTCGTCTCCGCCAACCCCACCGGCCCGCTGCACCTGGGGGGCACCCGGTGGGCCGCCGTCGGGGACGCGCTCGGCCGGGTGCTCACCGCGCGGGGCGCGAAGGTCACCCGCGAGTACTACTTCAACGACGCGGGCGCGCAGATCGACCGGTTCGTGAACTCGCTGGTCGCCGCGGCGAAGGGCGAGCCCGCGCCGGAGGACGGCTACGGCGGCGCCTACATCGCGGACATCGCCGCGCGGGTGGTGGCGGCCGAGCCCGCCGCGCTCGGCGCCCCGGACCAGGACGAGATCTTCCGGCGGGTCGGCGTCGGGTTCATGTTCGACGAGATCAAGAAGGACCTGCACGACTTCGGCACGGACTTCGACGTCTGGTTCCACGAGAACTCGCTGCACGAGTCCGGCGCGGTCGACGCGGTGGTGCAGCAGCTGAAGGACTCCGGCGCCCTCTACGAGGCGGACGGTGCCTGGTGGCTGCGCAGCAAGGACTACGGGGACGACAAGGACCGGGTCGTCATCAAGTCCGACGGGCGCCCGGCCTACATCGCGGGCGACCTCGCCTACCTGCGGGACAAGCGGGCCCGCGGCTTCGACCTGGCCATCTACATGCTCGGTGCCGACCACCACGGCTACGTGGCCCGGCTCAAGGCGGCCGCCGCGGCGTTCGGGGACGACCCGGCCGTGGTCGAGGTGCTGATCGGGCAGCTGGTCAACCTGGTGAAGGACGGCAAGCCGGTCCGGATGAGCAAGCGGGCCGGGACCGTCGTCACGATGAACGACCTGGTCGAGGCCGTCGGCGTGGACGCGGCGCGGTACTCGCTGATCCGGTCGTCGGTCGACTCGTCCCTGGACATCGACCTGGACCTGCTGGTCAAGCGCAGCAACGACAACCCCGTGTTCTACGTCCAGTACGCGCACGCGCGGCTGGCGTCCCTGGCCCGCAACGCGGCGGACGTCGGGCTCACGCCGGGCACCGCGTACGGGCTGCTGGAGCACCCGCGCGAGGGCGACCTGATCCGCACGCTCGGGGAGTTCCCGGACGTCGTGAAGTCCGCGGCCGAGCTGCGCGAGCCGCACCGGGTCGCCCGCTTCCTGGAGTCCCTGGCCAGCGCATACCACAAGTTCTACGACTCCTGCCGCGTCCTGCCGATGGGCGACGAGGAGATCACCGAGCTGCACCGGGCCCGGCTGGCACTGTGCGTGGCCACCCGGCAGGTGTTCGAGAACGGCCTCGGCCTCCTCGGCGTGAGCGCACCGGAGCGGATGTGACCAGGGCGCACCCGGCCGGGCCGCTGCACGGCGGGATCTCCGCACCGCCCGAGACCGCGGGCCCCCGCCCGGGGTCCGCGGCCGAGCTGGACCACCTCGCCCCCGCCGTCTGGCCCCGGAACGCGGGCCGGGACGACCGGGGGGTGCTCGCCGTCGCCGGCGTCCCGGTCACCGAGCTGGCCGAGCGGTTCGGCACGCCCCTGTTCGTCGTGGACGAGGAGGACTTCCGGTCCCGCGCGGCGGAGTTCGCCGCCGCCTTCGGCGCAGACCACGTGCACTACGCGGCGAAGGCCTTCCTCTCCGTGGAGATCGCGAAGTGGGTGGCGGAGGAGGGACTGAGCCTGGACGTCTGCAGCGGCGGCGAGCTCGCCGTGGCCCTGCGGGCCGGGTTCCCGG
The DNA here is from genome assembly GCF_900102195.1 of Pseudonocardia oroxyli. Lineage (GTDB taxonomy): Bacteria > Actinomycetota > Actinomycetes > Mycobacteriales > Pseudonocardiaceae > Pseudonocardia > Pseudonocardia oroxyli. The sequence continues at coordinate 181,108 of NZ_FNBE01000006.1, read as the reverse complement.
CCGAGCGGATCGCCTTGCACGGCAACAACAAGTCGGTGGCCGAACTCGAGCAGGCGGTGTCCGCGGGCGTCGGTCGCGTGGTCCTGGACTCCTTCCACGAGATCACCCGGCTCGACGCGGTCGCGGCCGACCTCCGCCGCACCCAGGACGTGATGATCCGGGTGACCGTCGGGGTCGAGGCGCACACCCACGAGTTCATCGCGACCGCGCACGAGGACCAGAAGTTCGGGTTCTCGATCGCCGGGGACGGGGACAGCCCGGCCGCCGAGGCGGCCCGTCGGGTGCTCAAGGCGCCGAACCTGCGGCTCGTCGGCCTGCACAGCCACATCGGCTCGCAGATCTTCGACACCGAGGGCTTCGAGGTCGCCGCGCACCGCGTCGTCCGGCTGCTGGCGCGGCTGCACCGCGAGCACGGCGAGGACGGTGGGCTCGAGCACCTGCGGACCCTCGACCTCGGCGGGGGAGTGGGCATCGCCTACCGGCCCGACGAGGCCCCGCTGTCGATCCCGGCGCTGGCCGAGGAGCTGCGCGCGATCGTCAAGCGCGAGTGCCACGCGGCCGAGCTGGACGTGCCGGACCTCGCCGTCGAGCCCGGGCGGGCCATCGCCGGGCCGGGCGGGATCACCCTCTACGAGGTGGGCACGCTCAAGGAGGTCGCCCTCGGCGTCGGGTCCCGGCGGTACGTGAGCGTCGACGGCGGGATGAGCGACAACATCCGCACCGCCCTCTACGACGCGCTGTACGACTGCAGGCTGGTGTCCCGGGCGTCGTCGGTCGACACCGTGGACCCCACGCCGCTGCTCTCCCGGGTGGTGGGCAAGCACTGCGAGTCCGGGGACATCGTGGTGCGGGACTGCTGGCTGCCCGCCGACCTCGCGCCGGGCGACCTGCTCGCTGTGGCCGCGACGGGCGCCTACTGCTACTCCATGGCCAGCTCGTACAACCGCCTGCCGCGACCGGCCGTCGTCGCCGTGCGGGACGGTGCGGCGCGGGTCATCCTGCGCCGGGAGACCGAGGACGACCAGTTCCGGCTCGAGGTGACCTCGTGAGTGTGGGCACCCCCGCCTGTCCGGACGCGGCGCGAACAGGGATGATCCGACGGTGAGTGAGCACAGGCCCGGCAGTCCCGTCCGCGTCGCGCTGCTGGGCTGCGGCACGGTGGGCACCGAGGTGGTCCGGCTGCTGGAGGACCAGGCGGCGGACCTCGCCGCCCGCGTCGGGGCCCCGGTCGAGATCGCCGGCATCGCCGTGCGCCGCCCGCACCGCCACCCCGGCGTGCGGCAGGACCTGCTGACCACCGACGCCGCCGCGCTCGTCGCGCGGGAGGACGTCGACGTCGTGGTCGAGGTGGTCGGCGGGATCGAACCCGCGCGCACCCTGCTGCTCGACGCGATCAAGTCCGGCAAGTCGGTGGTGACCGCGAACAAGGCGCTGCTGGCCGAGGACGGGGCCGTGCTCGCCGAGGCCGCGGACGCCGCGGGCGTCGACCTCTACTACGAGGCCTCCGTCGCGGGCGCGATCCCGCTGCTGCGCCCGCTGCGCGAGTCCCTGGCGGGCGACCGGATCACCCGGGTCGCGGGGATCGTCAACGGCACCACCAACTTCATCCTCTCCGCCATGGCGGAGTCCGGCGCCGGCTACGCGGACGCCCTGGAGGAGGCCACCCGCCTCGGGTACGCGGAGGCGGACCCCACCGCGGACGTCGACGGGTACGACGCCGCCTCCAAGGCCGCGATCCTGGCCACCATCGCCTTCCACACCCGGGTCACCGCGGCGGACGTGCACTGTGAGGGCATCCGCCGGGTCACCGCCGCGGACATCGCCGCCGCGGACGGGCTCGGCTGCGTCATCAAGCTGCTCGCGATCTGCGAGCGCGTGCCGGGTGCCGCCGACGCGTCGGAGTCGGTGTCCGCCCGGGTCTACCCGGCGATGATCCCGAAGGCGCACCCGCTGGCGGGCGTCGACGGCGCGTTCAACGCGGTGTTCGTCGAGGCGGACGCCGCAGGTCAGCTCATGTTCTACGGCCAGGGCGCGGGTGGCGCGCCGACCGCCAGCGCGATCCTGGGCGACCTGGTCGCCGTCGCGCGCAACCGGGTCGGCGGGGGCCGCGGACCGCGCGAGTCCTCGTACGCCCGCCTGCCGGTGCGGCCGATGGGAGACGTGCCCACCCGCTACCACGTCTCGCTCGAGGTCGCGGACCGCGCGGGCGTGCTGTCCGCGGTCGCCGGGGAGTTCGCGCGGCGCGGGGTCAGCATCGCGGCGGTGCGGCAGACGGGCGGCGGCGAGGACGGACCGGCCTCCGCCGACGGGAACGCGCGCCTCGTCGTCGTGACGCACGGGGCCCCGGACTCGGCGCTGCACGCGACCGTGGAGGCCCTCGCGGAGCTGGACGTCGTGCTCGGGGTCGAGAGTGTGCTGCGCGTCGAGGGGCTGGGCCGTCCGGTCTCGACCCTCGGCGTGGCCGGCTGAGCGAGTCATCGGTGGAGATCGGAGATGCTGTGCCTGTCGCGCTGGCCCCCTGGCCTGGTGTGATCAACGCCTATCGGGACCGGATGCCCGTCGGGCCGGACTGGGAGATCGTGACCCTCGGCGAGGGCGGCACGCCGCTGCTCCCGGCCCCGGTGCTCTCCGAGCGGGTGGGCTGCGAGGTCTACCTCAAGGTCGACGGCGCCAACCCCACCGGCTCCTTCAAGGACCGCGGGATGACCATGGCCGTCACCGCGGCGCTGGCCGAGGGCAAGAAGAGCGTGCTGTGCGCGTCGACGGGGAACACGTCGGCCGCCGCCGCCGCGTACGCCGCCCGCGCGCGCATGACGTCGGCGGTGCTGGTCCCGCGCGGCAAGATCGCCCTGGGCAAGATGGCGCAGGCCGTGGCGCACGGCGCCCGCATCCTGCAGATCGACGGCAACTTCGACGACTGCCTCGAGCTCGCCCGCAAGACCACCGCGGACTACCCGGCGATCGCGCTGGTCAACTCGGTGAACCCGACCCGGATCGCGGGCCAGGCCAGCGCCGCCTACGAGATCTGCGACGCGCTCGGCCGGGCCCCGGACGTGCACTGCCTGCCGGTCGGGAACGCGGGCAACATCACCGCGTACTGGAAGGGCTACCGCGCGTACGCGGACGACGGGCTGATCCCGGCGCTGCCGCGGATGTTCGGGTTCCAGGCCGCGGGCGCGGCGCCGCTGGTCCACGGCGCCCCGGTGAAGAACCCCGAGACCATCGCCACCGCGATCCGGATCGGCGCCCCGGCGTCCTGGAACGGTGCGCAGGCGGCCCGCGAGGAGTCGAACGGGCTGTTCGCGGCGGTCACCGACGAGGAGATCCTCGCCGCGCACCGGCTGCTGTCCACGCGCGAGGCCGTGTTCGTCGAGCCCGCGTCCGCGGCGAGCGTGGCCGGGCTGCTGAAGACCGCCGCGGAGGGCAGGCTCGACCGCGGGCAGACGGTCGTGTGCACGGTCACCGGCAACGGGCTCAAGGACCCGGACTCGGTGCTGGCCACCGCACCCGCCCCGGAGGTGGTCCCGATCGACCCGTCCGCCGTCGCGGCCGCCCTGGAGCTGGCCTGATGGGGCGCCCGAGCGAGGTCCGGGTCCGGGTGCCCGCGTCGTCGGCCAACCTGGGCCCGGGGTTCGACTCGCTCGGGCTGGCCCTGGCGCTCTACGACGACGTGGTCGTGTCGACGACGTCCTCCGGCGTCTCGGTCGAGGTCACCGGTGAGGGCGCGGCGCAGGTCCCGTGCGACGAGACGCATCTCGTCGTGCGCGCGATGCACCACGCCTTCGCGACCTTCGGCGAGGAGCCGCCGGGGCTGCGGCTGCAGTGCGCGAACGCGATCCCGCACTCCCGCGGGCTCGGCAGCTCCGCGGCCGCCGCGGTGGCGGGCGCGGTCGCGGCCTGCGTGCTCACCGGGCGGGACGTGGCCCTCGAACAGGACGCCTTGCTGCAGGTCACGGCCGGTATGGAGGGGCACGCGGACAACGCGGCGGCCTCCCTGCTGGGTGGGTTCGTGATCGCCTGGGAGACGCCGGGGAATACCGCGGCGCGCTTCCACGCTGTACGGCGGGACGTGCACGCCGGCATCGCGCCGGTCGCGCTCGTCGCAGGGGTGGAGTCCTCCACCAAGACGACCCGCGGGCTGCTGCCCGAGGTCGTGCCGCTGGCGGACGCGGCGTTCACCGGGAGCCGCACCGCGTTGTCGGTGCTGGCCTTCACCACGGCGCCGGAGCTGCTGATGGCGGCCACGGAGGACCGCCTGCACCAGGGCTACCGCCGCCCCGCCTACCCCGAGTCCGCCGACCTCGTCGACGCGCTCCGGGCGAGCGGGGTGCCCGCCACGATCTCCGGCGCCGGACCCACCGTCCTGGCCCTGACCTCGGACGGGACGCTCCCGGCGGGAGTGGACACCACGGGGTTCGCGGTGCTGCCGCTGCCCGTCGACACGGTCGGCGCGCAGGTCGAGATCGGCTGAGACGTCCGACACGCCCCGGGTGTTGTTGCCCTGCATCTCGGGACCGGATACCCTCGGCTTCGCACGGCGATCCACGCGTCATCAGCGTGGCCTCTCGAGCCGGAACCCTTTCACTGCAGCCCATGTGGTCGGATCCGGTCCGGACCGAGCGGCCTCTTCCCCGCGACCGTCGCACTGGTCGCCGCCCCTGCACTCGTCTCGGCGGCTGTCGATGCCGCCTGGCGTCGTGGTCCGGCGCATGTCGGACGTGTGGAATCCGCTGGCCTGAAATCTGCAGGCCGGTCAGGAAGGAAATTCGTGAGCGAGACCGATCTCGTCAGCACCCCCGCCGAGTCCGGCACCGATCCGGCGGCACCCCGCAAGCGCGGCGGTCTGTCCGGAATGGTCCTCGCCGACCTGCGGCAGCTCGCCGGCGAGCTGAACATCCCCGACATCGCGGGGAAGCGGAAGGGCGATCTCATCGCCGCCATCAAGGAGAAGCAGGGCGCGGGTTCCGCCGCTCCCGCCAAGCGGACCTCGAAGAAGGTCGCGGACGCCGACCAGCTCCCGCTGGACGCGGCGGACGGCTCGGCGTCCACCTCGGCGACCGATGCCGTGTCCGACTCGGCGTCCGACTCGGCCCCGGCTCCCCGCCGGACCACCCGGCGCCCGGCCAAGCCCGTCGAGGACACCCCGGCCGAGGCTGCGGCTCCGGCCGAGGCCCAGCCCGCCCCGGTGGCCGAGACCCCGGCCGCGGAGAGCGCGCCGGAGAAGCCCGCCCGGCGCCGCCGGACCGCCTCGCGGCCCGCGGGCGCGCCGGAGGCCCCGGTCGCGGACACCCCTGCCGCGGCCCCCGCGCCTGCCGTGAACGGCCAGGTCAACGGGTATGCGGCCGCCGAGTCCGAGGGGGACCCGGGGGAGGGCCCCGGCGAGGGTGAGGGCCGCCGCAGGCAGACCCGCCGTCGCGAGCGCACCCCCGAGCAGTCGGACACGCTGGACGCGGTCGCCGCGTCCGTCGGCCCGTCGGACGGCGACGGGGGCGGTCGCAACCGCAACCGGGGCCGCAACCGCAACGACCGCAACGAGCGGAACGACCGTCCCGAGCGCAACGAGCGCAACGACCGGCCGGACCGCAACGACCGCAACGACCGCACCGCCCCGGTGGACACCCGGGGCCCGGCGCGCCTCGACGAGGACGACGACGAGGACGGCGACGGCCGCGGCCGCCGCGGCCGCCGCTACCGCGACCGCCGTCGGGGCCGCGACCGCGACGCCCCGCGCGACGCCCCGCGCGAGCGCGCCGTGGACACCGAGGTCCGAGACGACGACGTGCTGCTCCCGGTCGCCGGGATCGTCGACATCCTGGACAACTACGCGTTCGTCCGGACCACCGGCTACCTGTCCGGCCCGAACGACGTCTACGTGTCGCTGTCGATGGTCCGCAAGTACGGCCTGCGCCGCGGCGACGCGATCACCGGCGCGGTGCGCCAGCCCCGCGAGGGCGAGCAGCAGCGGCAGAAGTTCAACCCGCTGGTGCGCATCGACGCGATCAACGGGCGGGACCCGGAGATCTCCAAGTCCCGGCCCGAGTTCACCAAGCTCACCCCGCTCTACCCGAACGAGCGGCTGCGCCTGGAGACCGAGCCGTCGAAGCTCATCACCCGGGTGATCGACCTGGTCATGCCCGTCGGCAAGGGGCAGCGCGCGCTCATCGTGTCGCCGCCCAAGGCGGGCAAGACGATGGTGCTGCAGGCCATCGCGAACGCCATCACCACGAACAACCCCGAGTGCCACCTCATGGTCGTCCTCGTCGACGAGCGTCCGGAGGAGGTCACCGACATGCAGCGGTCGGTGAAGGGCGAGGTCATCGCCTCGACCTTCGACCGCCCGCCGTCGGACCACACCGCCGTGGCCGAGCTGGCCATCGAGCGGGCCAAGCGGCTCGTCGAGATGGGGCACGACGTCGTCGTGCTGCTGGACTCGATCACCCGCCTGGGCCGGGCCTACAACCTGGCCGCGCCCGCGAGCGGCCGGATCCTGTCCGGTGGTGTCGACTCGACCGCCCTGTACCCGCCGAAGCGCTTCCTCGGCGCGGCGCGGAACATCGAGGACGGCGGCTCGCTCACCATCTTCGCCACGGCCCTGGTCGAGACCGGGTCGACGATGGACACGGTGATCTTCGAGGAGTTCAAGGGCACCGGCAACGCCGAGCTGAAGCTGGACCGCAAGCTCGCGGACAAGCGCCTGTTCCCGGCGGTGGACGTCGACGCGTCGAGCACCCGCAAGGAGGAGCTGCTGATGTCCGCGGACGAGTTCGCGGTCAGCGTCAAGCTCCGCCGGGTGCTGGCCGCGCTGGACCACCAGCAGGCCATCGAGCTGGTGCTCGGGCAGCTGCGCAAGACCCGCACCAACATCGAGTTCCTGATGCAGGTGCAGAAGACCACCCCGGGGAAGTTCGGCGACAACGAGGACTGACCCGTCCGAGCCGACCCGGCCCCGGTGGGAATCCCCGCCGGGGTCGGGTGGTTCAATGGCGTGTCACTGCTCCGGTTCACCCGCCATCGCGGGACCCGGCGGCACAGTCGGAGAAGGAGAGATCCATGCGCGAGGGCATTCACCCGCAGTACACGGAGACCCAGGTCACCTGTTCCTGCGGCAACAGCTTCACCACCCGCAGCACCCACAGCGGTTCGGCCCTGACGGTCGAGACCTGCTCGGCGTGCCACCCGTTCTACACGGGCAAGCAGCGGATCCTGGACTCCGGCGGCCGGGTCGCGCGCTTCGAGGCGCGCTACGGCAAGCGCGCGGGCAAGGCCGCGGCCAAGTAGCAGCCCCGACGGCGCCCGCCCCCTGCTGGGGGTGGGCGCCGTTCGCATGCCGGGCCCTGAGTCCCCGGCATCCGGCCCGGGAGTCCACAGCACCACGAGAACGGAGCAGGCGATGGCGGTGAGCAGCAGCCCGGCGGGCGTGGAGTCGCTCGTCGACGAGTACGCCGAACTGGAGACGCGGCTCGCGGACCCGTCGGTGCACGCGGACCCCGCCCTGGCCCGCAAGCTCGGCCGCCGCTACGCCGAGCTCGGCCCGACCGTCGCCGTCGCGCGCGAGCTGGCCACCGCGCGGTCCGATCTCGCCGCCGCCCGCGAGCTGGCGGCCGAGGACCCGGCGTTCGCCGAGGAGGCCGCGGCGCTGGCCACCGCCGTCCCGGAGCTGGAGTCCCGGCTCGCCGAGCTGCTCGTGCCGCGCGACCCGCACGACGGGGACGACGTGGTCATGGAGGTCAAGTCCGGGGAGGGCGGCGAGGAGTCCGCCCTGTTCGCGGGCGACCTCGTGCGCATGTACACCCGGTTCGCCGAGCGCCGCGGCTGGAAGGTCGAGGTCCTCGACGCCGTCGACTCCGACCTCGGCGGGTTCAAGGACATCACCCTGCTGCTGAAGTCCCGCGCGCCCACGCCGGACGGCGTGTGGTCGGCCCTGAAGTTCGAGGGCGGGGTCCACCGCGTGCAGCGGGTCCCGGTCACCGAGTCGCAGGGCCGCATCCACACCTCGGCCGCGGGGGTCCTCGTCTACCCGGACACGGGGGAGGACGCGGAGGTCGAGATCGATGAGAACGACCTGCGCGTCGACGTCTACCGCTCCTCCGGACACGGCGGCCAGTCGGTCAACACCACCGACTCGGCGGTCCGGATCACCCACCTCCCCACCGGGCTCGTCGCGAGCTGCCAGAACGAGCGGTCGCAGCTGCAGAACAAGGCGCGCGCGATGGAGGTGCTGCGCTCCCGGCTGCAGGCGCTGCACGAGGCCGAGCAGGCCGCCGCCGCGTCGGCGGAGCGGAAGTCCCAGGTCAGAACCGTGGACCGCTCGGAGCGGATCCGCACCTACAACTTCCCGGAGAACCGCATCTCCGATCACCGGGTGGGCTACAAGGCCCACAACCTCGCCACCGTGCTCGACGGCGAGCTCGACGACGTCGTCGCGGCCCTCCAGACGGCCGAACGCGCCGAGTCGCTCGCTGCGGCCGAGTCCGCCCCGTGAGTCCGCGAGTCCTCCGCGTGGTGTGCACGTGAGCCGTCTGCCCCTGCGGGTCGCGGTGGCGGAGGCGGAGCGCGCGCTCGCGGCGGCCGGGGTGGAGTCGGCGCGGGTGGAGGCCGAGTTCCTCGCCGCGCACGTCGTCGGGGTACCGCGGTCGCAGCTGGTGCTGCGCCCGCTCGTCGACACCGCGCAGGTCACGGCGTTGCGGGAGCTCGTCGCCCGGCGCGCCACCCGGGAGCCGCTCCAGCACGTGCTCGGGACCGCCGTGCTCGGGCCGGTGGAGGTCGCCGTCGGGCCGGGTGTGTTCACGCCGCGCCCGGAGACCGAGCTGCTCCTGGAATGGGGGCTCAAGGAGCTCGCCGGGCACGAGAACCCCGTGGTCGTGGACCTGTGCACCGGGTCGGCCGCGCTCGCGCTGGCCTTCGCCGCCGCCCGCCCCGACGCCGTCGTCCACGCCGTCGAGCTGGACCCCGCGGCCCTGACCTGGGCCCGCCGGAACATCGCGGCGCACGGCGACCGGGTCGTCCTGCACGCCGACGACGTCCGGCGGCCGGACCTGCTGCCCGAGCTCGAGGCCCGCGTCGACCTGGTGGTCTGCAACCCGCCCTACGTCCCCGACGGCACCCCCGTCCCGCCCGAGGTGGCGCGGTGGGACCCGGCGGTCGCGGTGTTCGGCGGACCGGACGGGTTGGCGCTGGTCCCGGCGGTGATCAGCGCCGCGGCGACGCTGCTGCGCTACGGCGGCGGGCTGGCGATCGAGCACGACGACACCCACGCCGACGCCGTCCCCGCCCTCCTGCGGAGGCGGAAGGTCCTCACGGACGTCGAGGCGCACACCGACCTGGCGGGCCGCCCCCGCTTCGCGACGGCCCGCCGGACCAGGCCCGCCTGACCGGTCGTAGGGTGCGGTGGTGACTGCTCCGGCCGCACCCGTCTACGACTGCTCCGATCCCGACGCCCGGGCCGCGGGCCTCACCGCCGCCGCGCAGGCCGTCCGTGCCGGGCGACTCGTCGTCCTGCCGACGGACACGGTCTACGGCCTCGGCTGCGACGCCTTCTCCGCCACCGCCGTGAAGTCGCTGCTCGCGGCGAAGCACCGCGGGCCGGACATGCCCGTGCCGGTGCTCGTCGGCTCCTGGTCGACGATCGACGGCCTGGTGCTCGGCGTCCCCGCGACCGCGCGGGCTCTGATCGAGGCGTTCTGGCCCGGCGGCCTGTCCATCGTGTTGCCGCACGCCCCGTCGCTGGCCTGGGACCTGGGCTCCACGAAGGGCACCGTGATGCTCCGGATGCCGCTGCACCCGGTCGCGCTGGAGCTGCTGCGCGATGTGGGGCCCATGGCGGTGAGCAGCGCGAACATCTCCGGCCGCCCCCCGGCGAGCAACGCGGGCGAGGCGATCGACCAGCTGGCGGACTCGGTGGCGGTGTACCTCGACGGCGGCCCGAGCGGCGCCCCGGTGGCGAGCACCATCGTCGACCTGACGGGAAAGGCCCCGCGGATCCTGCGCGAGGGCGAGATCACGCGGGCGATGGTGAGCGAGGTCGTGGGCCACGAGGTCCCGATGGGCTGAGCACTCGCGTCCCCCCGGAGCACTGATCAACAGGCGGTGAGGGTCGAGTCGGGGTGAGGGACGAGCCGTGAGCGCCTTCTCGACTCCAGACGGCCTGATCATCAGGCGCTGAGGGTCGTCATCGTCGACGAGTTTCGCCGTTTCGCCACGGGGGAGACCGTCGTCGGGTCACGCTGCGGAGGTGCTCATCGGCCCGTTCCGCGGCTCCGACGCCCTGCGTGCGGGGCTGCTCACCCGCGGCGTGCTCCGCAGCCGCCGATTCGTGCGGATCTTCCCGGACGTCTACCTGCCTGCGGACCTGGAACCGACGTTCCGGGTGCGCTCGCAGGCGGCCTACCAGTTCGTCGAGCCGCGGGGCGGGGTGCTGGCGGGCTACTCGGCGGCCGACGCCTTCGGTGCCTCGTGCGAACCGAGCGGCGCGCCGGTCGAGGTGCTGGCGCCGACCCACCTGGCGGCGCAGCCGGGACTCGTCGCGCACCAGGGCCCGACCGACGAGACCGTCTCCGTGGGCGGGGTCCGCGCCACGACCCGGTTCCGCACGGCGTGGGACCTCGGGCGATCGCTGCCACTGCCCGAGGCGGTCGTCGCCGTGGACGCGCTCGCGCGGGTACCGACGCCGGGGGCGCCGCCGCGGTTCGACCCGTTCACCCTCCTCGACCGTCGGATGCGGGAGCGCGGCGCGCGGAACAGCCTGCGGCTCGACGAGGTGGTCGTGCTCGCCGATCCGCGGTCGGAGTCGCCGATGGAGACCCGGATGCGGCTGGCGTTGGTGCTCGCCGGGTTCCGGCCCGAGGTCCAGTACGAGCTGCGGAACGCGTTCGGGGGCTTCGTCGCCCGCGTCGACCTGGCGTTCCCGCAGGCTCGGTTGGCGGTCGAGTACGACGGCGCGCAGCACGACGACGCGCTCGACCGTGAGCGCGACATCCGGATCGGCGCCCTGGGCTGGCACGTGATGCGATTCCAGGCGGTCGACGTCTGGCTCCGCCGCGACCGGATGATCGAGGCTGTGGAACAGCAGGTGCGGGAGCGGACCGCGTTGATCGTGGCCGAGCGCCTGGCGAGGCGCGGTTGAGCCCCCAGCGCCTGTTGATCATGGGAACGGGTGTCGCCGACGTAGGGGCCGAGCCCCCAGCGCCTGTTGATCATGGGCGTCGGGGTCGAGAAGGTGCTCCGGGTCGATCCGGGTGCGGTTCTCGACCCTCAGCGCCTGTTGATCACAACGAGGGGGGTGTGATGGGGGGTGTGATGCCCACCCCTGCCGCCAGGCGGGTCGCGACCTGGGTGAAGTGCTGTTCGTGGTCCTCCACCACGTTGTGGGTGTGGCCGAAGAGCTCGAAGCTGATGGCGCCGAAGAGGCTGCTCCAGGCCTGCACCAGGCGCCCGCCGAGCCCTTCCGGAAGGTCCACCGCGTCGAGCATCTCCCGGCTGACCGGGGCGGACTCCTCGGGCACCGCGATCTCGCCCGCGGCGATCCCGTCCCGCACGATCCCCGCCAGGACCAGGGCCACCCGGCCCGCGGGGGCGATCGTGTCCTGAGGGGCCTGGTAGCCGGGGACGGGGGAGCCGTAGAGCAGGGCGTACTCGTGGGGGTGTGCCAGAGCCCACTCCCGGGCCGCGGCGCAGGCCGCCAACCACCGCTGCAGGAGCGAGTCCCCGCCCGCGGCCTCGACGGCCGCCCCCAGCGCGTCGTACCCCTCGATGATCAACGCGGTCAGCAGGTCGTCTCGCGACGGGAAGTACCGGTAGACCGCGGAGGAGACCATGCCCAGCTCACGGGCCACGGCGCGCAGCGAGAGCTGGGCGGCCCCCGCGGTGGCGAGGTGGGCCCGGGCGACCTCGACGATCTCGGCGGTGAGCTGGGCCCGCACTCGGGCGCGGGCGGTGCGGGGTGCGGACCGGGGAGAACTCACCGCACCACCGTAGAGCACTGAACACGGATGTGAGCACCGATCCGGCATGGGATCCGGGCGAACCCGCAGGTAGCCTGGTGCCTCGTGAGCGAGCGCAGCGACATTCCGTTCTGGGGCCCGGACTTCGGGGCCCTGCAGCAGGAGGACCCGGAGATCGCCGGTGTCGTCCTCGACGAGCTGGAGCGCCTGCGCGGCGGACTGCAGCTCATCGCGAGCGAGAACCTCACCAGCCCGGCCGTCCTCGCGGCCCTGGGCTCCACGCTGTCCAACAAGTACGCCGAGGGCTACCCGGGTCGCCGCTACTACGGCGGCTGCCAGGTCGTGGACGTCGCCGAGGAGATCGGCAACGCGCGCGCGAAGGAGCTCTTCGGCGCCGAGCACGTCAACCTGCAGCCGCACTCCGGCGCCAGCGCGAACCTCGCGGCCTACGCCGCGTTCGCCAAGCCCGGCGACACCGTGCTGGCCATGGACCTCAAGCAGGGCGGCCACCTCACCCACGGGTCCAAGGTGAACTTCTCCGGCCTGTGGTTCCACGCCGTGAGCTACACCGTCCGCGAGGACAGCGAGCTCATCGACTACGACCAGGTCCGCGACCTGGCCCGCGAGCACCGGCCGAAGATCATCATCGCCGGCGCCACCGCCTACCCGCGGCTGATCGACTTCGCGCTCTTCCGCGAGATCGCCGACGAGGTCGGCGCCACGCTGATGGTCGACGCGGCGCACTTCATCGGCCTGGTCGCAGGCAAGGCCATCCCGTCGCCGGTGCCCTTCGCGGACGTCGTCACGGCCACCACGCACAAGGTGCTGCGCGGCCCGCGCGGCGGCATGATCCTGACGAAGGCCGAGCACGCCAAGGCGATCGACAAGGCCGTCTTCCCGTTCTCGCAGGGCGGCCCGCTGATGCACGCGGTCGCGGCCAAGGCCGTCGCGATGAAGGAGGCGGCGCAGCCCGAGTACCAGGCCTACGCCGCGCAGGTCATCGCGAACGCCCAGGCGCTGGCGAAGGGCCTCGAGGTGGAGGGCATGCGGGCGGTCTCCGGCGGCACGGACACCCACCTCGCGCTCATCGACCTGCGGCCCATCGGCGTCACCGGCTCCGAGGCCGAGACCCGCTGCGACCTCGCGCGCATCACGCTGAACAAGAACTCGATCCCGTACGACCCGGCCCCGCCGATGAAGCCGTCGGGCATCCGGGTGGGCTCGCCGAGCACCACCACCCAGGGCATGGTCGAGAGCGACATGGCCGAGATCGCCTCGCTGCTGGCCCGCGCGGTCAAGGCGGAGCACGGCACGCCTGCGGGCGACCGCGGGCTGGCGGACGTCGCCGAGCGGGTCACCGCCCTCGTCTCCCGGGTCCCGGCCTACGCTCGGTAGATGCCGCTCGCCCAGTCCAGCTTCGGCCTGGGTCTCCCCATCCGGGAGTACCTGCTGGTCGGGCTGGTGGCCGCCGTCGTCACGTTCCTGCTGGTCGGGCTGGTGCGCGTGCTCGCGCTCCGGCTCGGCGCGGTGGCCTGGCCCCGCGGCCGGGACGTGCACGTCACCCCGACACCCCGGTGGGGCGGGCTGGCGATGTTCGGCGGCGTGCTCGCCGGGATCGGGCTGGCGGCCCAGCTCCCGGCGCTGCGGCTGGCGTTCGACTACTCGCGAGACGTCCAGGGCGTGCTCCTCGCCGCCGCCCTCCTGGTGCTGGTCGGGGCCCTGGACGACCGCTACGAGCTCGACGCGATCACCAAGGCGGCCGGTCAGGTCACCGCCGCGGGTGTGCTCGTCCTGTTCGGCGTGCAGTTCTCGGTGTTCTGGATCCCGTGGGGCGGCGGGGGCACCGGCATCTCCGGCTCGATCCTGTCGCTCGGGCCCGAGCAGGGTGTGGTGCTCACCGTCGTGCTGACGGTCGCCCTGGTCAACGCGATGAACTTCGTCGACGGGCTCGACGGGCTCGCCGCCGGCATCGGCCTGATCGCCGCGACCGCCACCTGCGCGTTCGCCATCGGGCTGGTCCAGGAGAACGGCAACGACGCCGCCGCCTACCCACCCGCGCTGATGGCGTCGGTGCTGGCCGGGGCCTGCCTGGGCTTCCTGCCGCACAACTTCAACCCGGCCCGCATCTTCATGGGGGACTCCGGCTCGATGCTGATCGGGCTGATGCTCGCGGCGGCCACGACGAGCGCGTCGGGCCGCATCCCGATCACCACGACGACGGACGGGTCGGACATCCTCGCCCTGTTCGCGCCGCTCATCGTGCTGCTCGCGGTGGCGTTCGTGCCGATCCTGGACCTGCTGATGGCGGTCGTCCGGCGGACCCGGGCCGGGATGAGCCCCTTCTCACCTGACAAGATGCACCTGCACCACCGCCTGCTCGAGATCGGGCACAGCCAGCGGCGCGCGGTGCTCCTGATCTACCTGTGGGCGGGGATCCTCGCGTTCGGCGCGGTGGCCCTCGCCCTGATCGACGACCCGGCCCTCGTGCTCTGGACGGTCGCGTTCGGCCTGGGTGTGGCGGTGCTGGCCACCGCGGTGCCCCGGGCGCGCACGACCGCACGGGCCCGGCCACCGACAGCGACCCGGAGTTGAGCATGACCACCCCGCAGGACCCCCCGCACGTCACGACGGTGCTCAAGCTGGCCGCCGCCATGCAGCGGTACGCGGTGATCGGGGGTGTCGGCGCGGCCGTCGTCGCCCTGGTGCTGAGCCTGGTGTTCCGCGGCACCCACGGCCTCGTCGGCGGCGCGGTCGGCGTGGTGATCGGGCTCGTGCTCGGGTTCGCGGGGACCTGGGTCATGCGCGCGACGGCCCGGGCCACCCCGGGCGGGGTGATGGTCGGGGCGATGGCCTCGTTCGCCGGGAAGTTCGTCGTGCTCCTGGTGTTCGTGATCGTGTTCCGCGGGACGTCGCTGTTCGACAACCAGACCTTCGCCTTCTCCCTGGCGGGCGTCACCCTGGCGTGGATCGTGGGGGAGTGCATCGGGTTCGTCCGGGCCAAGGCCCCGTCCGTGGACGTCTGAGCAGCCCCGAGCTGTCCCACGGGAGGGGGCGTCCCCTCCCACTCGTTCGGCTGAACGAGTGAACTTCGCGAACCTGTCCGAGGTGTCCGATGTGTCCGTGATCGCAGTCTCAAAGCGACCTGCGTCACGTCCGATTTCGAACTTCTACAGGCGATAGAGCGACGTCCGGCCGGTTCCGGGGTTCGCGGACGGTGAGGATCGCCCCGTCCGAGCGGTCCGGGCAGGTCGTGCCCGGTAAGGAGTGCGTAATACGGCTGATAGGGTCCCTCGTGATGGAGCAGGAACAGCCGCGTGAGGTGAGCGGCGCGGCCGGTGGACAGAAACCGGCCCGCACGCCGCATCCGGCCGAGGCCTGGACCGCTCTGTCGCACCTCCTGACCGGCATCCTCCTCTTCGGGGGGATCGGGTGGGGTGTGGACGAACTGTTCGACCTGCGGGGCTTCACGGTGGCCGGTTTGCTGGCCGGCGCGGCGGCCTCGATGTACTTGATCTACGTCAGGTACGTTAAGTCCTGATCGTCTCGATTCCGCAGGTCCCGCCCGCGGAACCGAAAGGAGCATTGGGTGACCATGACGGCCACCGCCCCGGCCCCGGGTTTCGAGGCGCCCGGGGTCGACGCCTTCCAGCTTCCGGCCCTCTTCGGGTCCGTCACGAAGCCGGTTCTGCAGCTCGTGCTCGCGGCGATCATCATCGTCGTGCTGTTCCGGGTCGCGACCAGCCGGATGCAGCTGGTGCCGAGCAAGGGCCAGTTCCTCGGCGAGTCCTTCCACGGGATCGTCCGCAACTCGATCGCCCGGGACATGATCGGGCCGGAGTTCCTGAAGTACGTCCCGTTCCTGACCGCGCTGTTCGCGTTCGTGCTGGTGAACAACCTGTTCGGGATCATCCCGATCCTGCAGTTCCCCACGTTCAGCCACCCGGGCGTGCCCTACGCGCTGGCCGGGCTGGTCTGGCTGGTGTTCACCTACGCCGGCATCCGGCACCACGGCTTCGGCGGGTACATGCGGATCTCCACCTGGCCGCCGGACGTGCCGTGGTGGGTGCGCATCATCCTCACGCCGATCGAGTTCCTGTCGAACATCATCCTGCGGCCGGTCACCCTGTCGCTGCGACTGTTCGGCAACATGTTCGCCGGCCACCTCCTGCTGGTGCTGTTCATCCTCGGTGGCGAGTACATGCTCGTCGTCGCGGACAGCATCCTGCTGAAGGTCCTCTCGCCCTTCGCCTTCGCGATGGGCCTCGTCTTCACCTTCTTCGAGGCCTTCATCCAGGTCGTGCAGGCCTACATCTTCGTGATGCTCACGGCGTCGTACATCGGCACCGTGCTCGCGGACGACCACTAGTCGCCCCCCAGACCCTCGTCAGCCCGCGGAGCCGTCCGCGGACATCTCGAAAGGAAAGCGGTCACCGTGAACATCGTCGGTAACCTCAACACCATCGGTTACGGCCTCTCGGCCATCGGCCCCGGTATCGGTGTCGGCATCGTCTTCGCCGCCTTCATCAACGGCGTGGCGCGCCAGCCGGAGGCCCGCGGCCAGCTGCAGGGCATCGCGTTCATCGGCTTCGCCCTCTCCGAGGCGCTCGCCATCCTGGGCCTGGTGCTCGCGTTCGCGCTCGGTGCCTGATCGACCCCTTCCCGGGTCGTAGGCGGAGGAGCACACACCCATGATTCTGGCTGCTGAGGGGGAGCTGCACCCCATCTGGCCGCACACCGTCGAGATCATCGTCGGTCTGATCGCCTTCGCGCTCCTGCTGTGGGTGCTGGCGAAAGCGGGCCTGCCCACGCTCAACAAGTCCTACGCGGCGAAGACCGAGTCGATCCGCACCGGGTTGGCGCGGGCCGAGGAGGCCGAGGCGGAGGCCGAGGAGCTCAAGAAGAGCGCCCAGAGCCGGCTGGACGGCGTGCGGGACGAGACCGCCCGCATCCGAGACGACGCCCGGGCCGAGGCGCAGCAGATCAAGGCCGAGCTCCGGACCGAGGCCGAGGAGGAGGCCGCGCGCATCCGCGCGCAGGCCGACCAGCAGGCCACGGCCCAGCGTGAGGCCGCGCAGCGTTCGCTGCGCGGGGAGATCGGCGGCCTGTCCGCCGACCTCGCCGAGCGTCTCCTCGGCGCCGAGCTGGCCGACCCGGCCCGCCGGTCGGCCACCGTGGACGGCTTCTTGGCCGACCTGGACGGGATGGGGGCGCGCTGATGGCACTGGTTCTGGCGGCCACGAGCCGCGAGGCCCTGGACGCGGTGTCGACGAGCTTCGAGCAGCGGCTCGCGCCGCTCGCGGCGGGCGACCGGCAGAAGCTGGGCGAGGAGCTGTACGCGGTCACGCGGCTGCTCGTCGCCGAGCGGGCGCTGCGGCGGGCCTTCTCGGACCCGGCGACGAGCGGCGAGCAGCGCGCGTCCCTGGCGTCGAGCGTGCTCGGCGGCAAGGTCTCCGCGGCCACCCTGGACACGGTCACCGACCTCGTCGAGGCCCGCTGGTCCCACCCGATCGACCTGGTCGAGGGCACCGAGTCGCTCGCCCGCACGGCGTTGCTGGCCGCGGCCGAGAAGCAGCGCGCCCTCGACGACGTCGAGGACCAGCTGTTCCGGTTCGGCCGGATCCTGGAGCGCGAGCCGGAGCTGACCACCCTGCTGGCGGACACCGACGTGCCCGCCGACAAGCGGGTCGAGCTGCTCGACGCGGTGCTCGGCACCAAGGTCTACCCCGTCACCTCCGCGCTCCTGCGGGACCTGGTCCGCACCCCGCGGGCCCGGCACCTGGACGTCGCGGCCGAGGAGCTCGCCGAGCTCGCCGCCGCCCGGCGCAGCCGGTCCGTCGCCTACGTGCGCACGGCCGTGGCGCTGACCGCGGCGCAGGAACAGCAGCTCACCGCCTCCCTCACCCGGATCTACGGGCGGGAGATCGCGCTGCAGACCGAGCTCGACGAGAGCCTGCTCGGCGGCATGGTCATCCGGGTCGGCGACGAGGTCATCGACGGAAGCGTGAGCGGCAAGCTCGCCGCCGCCCGTCGGGCCATCCCGAGCTGACACCTCACGAGAAGAAGGAACAGACGACTGCCATGACAGAGCTGACGATCTCCCCGGAGGAGATCCGGAGCGCGATTGCCGGCTACGTCTCGTCGCTGGAGACCGGCACGGCCCGTGAAGAGGTCGGGACCGTCTCGGACACCGGTGACGGCATCGCCCACGTCGAGGGCCTGCCCTCGGCGATGACCAACGAGCTCCTCGAGTTCGACGGCGGGGTGCGCGGCGTCGCGCTGAACCTGGACGCGCGCGAGATCGGCGCGGTCATCCTCGGCGACTACGCCGGCATCGAGGAGGGCCAGTCCGTGAAGCGGACCGGCGAGATCCTCTCGGTGCCCGTGGGCGAGGCCTTCCTCGGCCGCGTGATCGACCCGCTGGGCAACCCCATCGACGGGCTCGGCGACATCGAGGCCGAGACGCGCCGCATCCTCGAGCTGCAGGCCGCGGGCGTGATGGACCGCCAGGAGGTCCGCGAGCCGCTGCAGACCGGCATCAAGGCCATCGACGCCATGACGCCGATCGGCCGGGGCCAGCGCCAGCTGATCATCGGTGACCGCAAGACGGGCAAGACCGCCGTCTGCGTCGACACGATCATCAACCAGAAGCAGAACTGGGAGTCGGGCGACCCGACGAAGCAGGTCCGCTGCATCTACGTCGCCGTCGGCCAGAAGGGCTCGACGATCGCCGGTGTCCGGCAGTCGCTCGAGGACGCGGGCGCGCTGGAGTACACGACGATCGTCGCGGCCCCGGCCTCCGACCCGGCAGGCTTCAAGTGGCTCGCCCCCTACACCGGGTCGTCGCTGGGCCAGCACTGGATGTACCAGGGCAAGCACGTCCTGATCGTCTTCGACGACCTGTCCAAGCAGGCCGAGGCCTACCGCGCGATCTCGCTGCTGCTGCGCCGCCCGCCGGGCCGCGAGGCCTACCCGGGTGACGTCTTCTACTTGCACTCCCGCCTGCTGGAGCGCTGCGCCAAGCTCAACAAGGAGCTCGGCAGCGGCTCGATGACCGGCCTGCCGATCATCGAGACCAAGGCGAACGACGTGTCGGCCTACATCCCGACGAATGTCATCTCCATCACCGACGGCCAGGTCTTCCTGGAGTCGGACCTGTTCAACCAGGGTGTCCGGCCGGCCATCAACGTCGGCATCTCGGTCTCCCGGGTCGGCGGGTCGGCGCAGATCAAGGCCATGCGGGCGGTGTCCGGCTCGCTGCGGCTGGACCTGTCGCAGTACCGCGAGCTCGAGGCCTTCGCGGCCTTCGGCTCGGACCTCGACGCGGCCTCGGCCGCGGCGCTGGGTCGCGGCGAGCGCCTCGTCGAGCTGCTGAAGCAGGCGCAGTACGCGCCGTTCGCGGTCGAGGAGGAGGTCGTCTCCATCTGGCTGGGCACCACCGGCCAGCTGGACTCGGTCCCGGTCGCGGACGTGGCCCGGTTCGAGTCGGACTTCCTCGCGCACGTGCGGCGCAACCACGAGGGCGTCTTCGCGGAGATCCGGGACACCGGGCTGCTCAAGGACGAGAACGTCGAGCGGCTGCAGGGCATCGTGGACGACTTCAAGAAGGACTTCACCGCGTCTGACGGCTCGTCGGTCGTCAAGGAGGCCAAGGCGGAGGCCCTCGAGGCCGACGAGGTCGACCAGGAGACGGTGAAGGTCAACAAGCCGGCGCCGGCTTCGAGCTGACGGGTAGGGACCCATGGCGGCACAGATCCGTGTGCTGCGGCGGCGGATCAGGTCGACGCAGTCCATCAAGAAGATCACTCGGGCGATGGAGCTCATCGCGACCTCGCGGATCGCGAAGGCCCGCGCCCGGGTGGAGGAGGCGAAGCCGTACGCCGAGCAGATGACGGCGGTCCTCACCGAGCTGGCCTCCAACTCGGCGCTGGACCACCCGCTGCTCGTCGAGCGGCCGAACGCCAAGCGCGCCGCGGTGCTGGTCGTGACCAGTGACCGCGGCCAGTGCGGTGGCTACAACGCCAACGTGCTCAAGGAGGCCGAGCAGCTCCAGTCGCTCCTGCGCGAGCAGGGCAAGGAGCCGGTGCTCTACGTGATCGGGCGCAAGGGCGTGAGCTACTACCGCTTCCGCAGGCGCCCGGTCGCGGCGAGCTGGACGGGCTTCTCCGAGCAGCCGAGCTACGAGGACGCCGCGGTGGCGGCGCGCGAGCTCGTGACCGCGTTCATGGCGGGGCAGGACGACGCGGAGGGCAACGCGGACGGCGTCGAGGGCGTCGACGAGCTGCACCTCGTGTACACGCAGTTCAAGAACATGGTCACCCAGCTGCCGCAGGCGCGGCGGATGGCGCCCATGGAGGTCGAGTACGCCGACGAGGTGGACACGGTGGCCGGGGAGGCCGAGCCCATCCGGTCGGACCCGAACGACGTCAAGCAGCTGTACGAGTTCGAGCCCAGCGCGGACGTGCTGTTCGACGCGCTGCTGCCGAAGTACATCGGGGCGCGGCTGTTCGCGGCCCTGTTGGAGTCGGCGGCGAGCGAGTCGGCGAACCGGCAGCGGGCCATGAAGGCCGCGACGGACAACGCGAACGAGTTGATCCGTACTCTGACACTGGAGGCCAACCAGGCCCGCCAGGCACAGATCACCCAGGAGATCAGCGAGATCGTCGGTGGCGCCGACGCTCTTGTGACCGCAGGAAGTGAGAGCTGATGACCGCCACTGCTGATTCCGCGACCCAGACCAGGGTTGGCCGGGTCGTCCGGGTCACGGGCCCGGTCGTCGACGTCGAGTTCCCGCGCAACCAGGTGCCGGAGCTCTACAACGCCCTCACCGTGGAGATCGAGTTCGGTGAGCTGTCCAAGACGCTGACCCTGGAGATCGCCCAGCACCTGGGCGACAACCTGGTCCGCGCCATCTCCATGCAGCCGACGGACGGCCTCGTCCGCGGCCAGGAGGTCAAGGACCTCGGCCGTCCGATCTCGGTCCCCGTGGGCGACCAGGTCAAGGGCCACGTGTTCAACGCGCTCGGCGACTGCCTGGACGACAAGGACTTCACGCCGACCGGTGAGCTCTGGGGCATCCACCGCAAGGCGCCGAACTTCGACCAGCTCGAGGGTCGCACCGAGATGCTGGAGACCGGCATCAAGGTCATCGACCTGCTCACCCCGTACGTGCAGGGTGGGAAGATCGGCCTGTTCGGCGGCGCCGGCGTCGGCAAGACGGTGCTCATCCAGGAGATGATCACCCGTGTCGCCAAGAACTTCGGTGGTACGTCGGTGTTCGCCGGGGTCGGCGAGCGCACCCGTGAGGGCAACGACCTCATCACGGAGATGACCGAGTCCGGCGTCATCAACGACACCGCGCTCGTCTTCGGCCAGATGGACGAGCCTCCGGGCACGCGTATGCGCGTCGCCCTGTCGGCCCTGACCATGGCCGAGTACTTCCGTGACGAGCAGAACCAGGACGTGCTGCTCTTCATCGACAACATCTTCCGGTTCACCCAGGCCGGGTCCGAGGTCTCCACGCTGCTCGGCCGCATGCCGTCCGCCGTCGGTTACCAGCCGACGCTGGCGGACGAGATGGGCGAGCTTCAGGAGCGCATCACCTCCACGCGCGGCCGCTCGATCACCTCGATGCAGGCGATCTACGTCCCCGCGGACGACTACACCGACCCGGCCCCGGCGACGACCTTCGCCCACCTGGACGCGACGACGGAGCTCTCCCGCCCCATCTCGCAGAAGGGCATCTACCCGGCGGTCGACCCGCTGACCTCGACCTCGCGGATCCTGGACCCGCAGTACATCGGCGACGAGCACTTCCGCGTCGCCAACGAGGTCAAGCGGATCCTGCAGAAGTACAACGACCTGCAGGACATCATCGCCATCCTGGGTATCGACGAGCTGTCCGAGGAGGACAAGCAGCTCGTCGGCCGGGCGCGGCGCATCGAGCGCTTCCTGTCGCAGAACCTGCTGGTCGCCGAGCAGTTCACCGGCCAGCCGGGGTCGACGGTCCCGCTCAAGGAGACCATCGAGGCCTTCGACAAGATCGCCAAGGGCGAGTTCGACGACGTGCCCGAGCAGGCGTTCTTCCTCTGCGGTGGCCTCGAGGACCTCGACAAGAACCGCAAGAAGCTCGAGGGCTGATCGTCTGATGGCAGAGATGACCGTGGAGCTGGTCGCGGTCGAGCGGCGCCTCTGGTCGGGCAAGGCGAGCTTCGTGCTCGCCCGCACGACCGAGGGTGAGCTGGGCATCATGCCCGGCCACGAGCCGACGCTCGCGCAGCTCGAGGAGGCGGGCGTCGTCCGGATCGACCCGGTCGACGGCCCGTCGCTGACCGTCGCCGTGCACGGCGGGTTCCTCTCGATCGGGCCGGAGACGGTCTCGATCCTGGCGGAGTTCGCCGAGCAGGCGGACGAGATCGACGTCAAGCGTGCGCAGGCGGCGCTGTCCCGTGCGACCGGGGACGAGCCGGACGAGGTGGCGGCCCGCAAGCGGGCCGAGGTGCGGCTCAAAGCCGCGGAATCCGCCTCGGCGTAGGTCTGGAGAGCACGAGCACCTGTGGCCGAGACCGTGGCGATCATCGTCGGTGTGGTCCTGGTGCTCGTGTGTCTCGCCCTCGGCTGGCTCGCCGTGCGGCGGGTGCGACTCATGCGTGGCGGCGGCGTGGACCTGTGTCTGCGCCGCCGTTTCGCGGTCACCGACTGGCACTTCGGTGTCGGTCGCTACCGCGGCGACGAGTTCGCCTGGTACCGGCTCACCAGCTTCCGGGTGGGGCCCACGGTGGCCATCGACCGGAACGACCTCGAGATCGTCGACCGGCGCGCGCCGCTGCCCGGGGAGTCCTTCGCCATCCCGTACGCGACGTCCGTCATCCGGTGCCGGGACGACGCCCACGAGGTCGAGCTGGCGATGAGCGCGGACGTCCTGACCGGCTTCCTCTCCTGGCTCGAAGCGGCGCCCCCGGGGTACCGGCAGGCCAGTTAGGCTCGGCTCATGGCCGTGCACCTCACCAGGATCTACACCAAGACCGGGGACTCCGGGACGACCGCGCTCGGGGACTTCTCGCGGGTGTCGAAGACCGATGTGCGGCTCGCGGCGTACGCCGACACGGACGAGTGCAACGCCGCCGTCGGGGTGGCGGTGACCGTCGGGCAGCTGGACGAGCGGCTGCTGGTGCCGCTGCGGCAGGTGCAGAACGACCTGTTCGACGTCGGCGCGGACCTGTGTGCGCCGATCGTCCCGGACCCGGAGTACCCGCCGCTGCGGGTCGAGGAGCGCTACATCACCCGGCTCGAGGGCTGGTGCGACGAGTTCAACGAGGGCCTGCCGAAGCTCTCGTCGTTCATCCTCCCCGGTGGCACGCCCGGCGCGGCGTATCTCCACGTGGCGCGCACAGTGGCCCGTCGGGCGGAACGCAGCGTCTGGGCGCTCCTGGAGCAGGACGCCGAACGGACCAACCCGCTCACCGCCAAGTACCTCAACCGGCTCTCTGACCTGCTCTTCATCCTCGGTCGCTGTGCGAATCCGGACGGTGACGTGCTGTGGCAGCCGGGCGGCCCCGAGTCGGGGCGCTGAGTCCGAACCGCTACCGTCGCTGTTCGTGACGGAGCATTTCGCGGTGCGGGGCGGGGCCCGGCTCTCGGGCGTCGTCGACGTCGTCGGGGCGAAGAACAGCGTGCTGAAGCTGATGGCGGCGGCGCTGCTGGCCGAGGGCACGACCACCCTCACGAACTGCCCGGAGATCCTGGACGTGCCGCTGATGGCGGACGTCCTGCGCAGCCTCGGCTGCACGGTCGCGATCGACGGCGGCACGGTGACGATCGACGTGCCCGCCGAGCCGGGCAGCCAGGCCGACTACCGGCCGGTGTCCAAGCTGCGGGCCTCGGTCTGTGTGCTCGGCCCGCTCGTCGCGCGCTGCCGCAAGGCCATCGTCCCGCTGCCCGGCGGGGACGCCATCGGCTCGCGCCCGCTGGACATGCACGCCAACGGCCTGCGCAAGCTGGGCGCGACCACCGAGATCGAGCACGGCCGCGTCGTCGCGCAGGCGGACGACCTGCACGGCGCCCAGATCTGGCTGGACTTCCCCAGCGTGGGCGCCACCGAGAACATCCTGATGGCGGCGGTGCTCGCCACGGGCACCACGGTGATCGACAACGCCGCCCGCGAGCCCGAGATCGTGGACCTGTGCGTGATGCTCCAGCAGATGGGCGCCCGGCTCGAGGGCGTGGGCTCGTCCACGCTGACCGTGCACGGCGTGTCCTCGCTGCAGCCCACCGAGCACCGCGTCATCGGGGACCGGATCGTCGGGGCGACCTGGGCCTTCGCCGCCTGCATGACCCGCGGCGAGGTCACCGTGCGGGGCGTGGACCCGCACCACATCGACCTGGTGCTGGACAAACTGCGCAGCGCGGGCGCCGAGACGACGGTCGGCGAGCAGGAGTTCTCGGTGGCGATGGGCGGGCGGCGTCCCCAGGCCGTCGACTTCGTGACGCTGCCCTACCCCGGGTTCGCCACGGACCTGCAGCCGATGGCGATCGCGCTGACCGCAGTCGCCGAGGGCACCTCGATGATCACGGAGAACGTCTTCGAGGCGCGGTTCCGCTTCGTCGACGAGATGGTCCGCCTGGGTGCGGACGCCCGCACCGACGGCCACCACGCCGTCGTCCGGGGGGTGGAGCGGCTCTCCAGCGCCCCGGTCTGGGCCAGCGACATCCGCGCCGGTGCGGGCCTGGTGCTGGCCGGACTCTGCGCCGAGGGCACCACCGAGGTCTGGGACGTCGACCACATCGACCGCGGCTACCCCCGCTTCGTCGAGAACCTGCGTGGCCTGGGCGCGGACATCGAGCGCGTGGCGGCCGACCCCGCCCGGTAGGGGTGCCCCGATCGTGTGATCGGCGCGCGGACGCAGGGTGACGACGGAGGGTTCGAGGGCGCCGATAAGGGGCATACCTCTCCCGGGTCGGGGGGCCGACCGGCTACGGAGGAACCATGTCCACATCGACGTCGGGCAGCCTGGGCGACCGGGCTCGCAGCGCCGCACGCTCTGTCCGGGACGCCGCTCCGAGCGGCGGGAGCGCTCGGCGCGCCGGGCGCAGCGAGCCCGTCCGCAAGGGCGCCCGGGTCGGGATCGCCGCGAACGGGGTGCTGCACCTGCTGATCGCCTGGCTGGCGCTGCAGGTGGCGTTCGGCGGCGGTGGGCAGGCGGACCAGAGCGGCGCGGTGTCGACCATCGCGCAGCAGCCCTTCGGCCGCGTCCTGTTGTGGGTGCTCTTCATCGGGTTCGTGTGCGTGGTGCTGTGGCGGATCACCTCCGCGATCTGGGGGTTCGGCTACGTCGACGACGAGAAGAAGAAGCTGGTCAAGCGCCTGACCAGCGCCGGGCAGGCCGTGGTCTACGCCGGTCTCGCCGTGCTGACCGCCTCCGCGGCGGTCCACGGCGGCGCGCAGGGCGGCGGCGGGGGGCAGGCCACCGCGGGTGTGCTCGGCCTGCCGGGCGGTCAGGTCATCGTCGGGATCGTCGGCGTCGGCGTGGTGATCGGCGCCGGGGTCATGGCCTGGCACGGTGCGAAGAAGAAGTTCACCGAGGACCAGGACCTCGGTGGGGCGGACCGGCGGGCCCGGATGCTCGACGAGCGCCTCGGCCAGGTCGGCTTCGTCGCGAAGGGCGTGGCGATCGGGGTGCTGGGGGTGCTGATCGTCTCCGCGGCGGTGCGCTTCGACCCGAACGAGGCCAACGGCATGGACTCCGCGCTGAGGACGCTCGCGGCGCAGCCCTTCGGGGTGGTCATCCTGACCGTCGTGGCCCTGGGCATCGCGGCGTACGGGATCTTCTGTTTCTTCGACGCCCGGTACCACCGGGTCTGACGGAGGCCTGATCGGTTTGCCGGGCAGGGCGCGTACTATCTCACACGGCAGGTGTGGCGGGCGCTACCGGCCAGTACGCTCTGCTCGATGGTCGGCTCCGCAAGCTTCGCCTCCGGGGCTGTTCTTCGACGTGGAGGTGTCCGGTGCCGTACCCGACCGATCGTGAGCGCGACCGCCCGTGGGTGATCAGGACCTACGCGGGCCACTCGTCCGCCGAGAAGTCGAACGCGCTGTACCGGCGCAACCTCGAGAAGGGCCAGACGGGCCTCTCGGTGGCCTTCGACCTGCCCACCCAGACCGGCTACGACCCGGACGACGAGCTGGCCAAGGGTGAGGTCGGCAAGGTCGGCGTGCCGGTCAGCCACATCGGCGACATGCGCACGCTGTTCGACGGCATCCCGATCGCCGAGGCCAACACCTCGATGACGATCAACGCGCCCGCGATGTGGCTGCTCGCCCTGTACGTGGCGGTCGCGGAGGAGCAGGGCGCGGACCGGGCGACGCTCGCCGGCACCACCCAGAACGACATCATCAAGGAGTACCTCTCCCGCGGGACCTACGTCTTCCCGCCGGCCCCGAGCCTGCGCCTGATCACCGACATGGTGGCCTGGTCGGTCACCGAGATCCCCAAGTGGAACCCGATCAACATCTGCAGCTACCACCTGCAGGAGGCCGGGGCCACCCCCGCCCAGGAGCTCGCGTACGCGCTGTCCACCGCGATCGCGGTGCTGGACTCGGTGCGCGACTCCGGCCAGGTGCCGCCGGAGCGGTTCGGGGACGTCGTCGGCCGGATCTCGTTCTTCGTCAACGCCGGGCTGCGGTTCGTCGAGGAGATGTGCAAGCTCCGCGCCCTGGCGCGCATGTGGGACCGGATCACCCTGGAGCGCTACGGCGTCGAGAACCCCAAGCAGCGCCGCATGCGCTACGGGGTCCAGGTCAACTCGCTGGGGCTCACCGAGGCCCAGCCGGAGAACAACGTCCAGCGCATCGTGCTGGAGATGCTCGCCGTCACCCTGTCCAAGGACGCCCGCGCCCGCGCGATCCAGCTGCCCGCGTGGAACGAGGCGCTCGGCCTGCCGCGGCCCTGGGACCAGCAGTGGGCGCTGCGCATGCAGCAGGTGCTCGCCTACGAGACCGACCTGCTCGAGTACGAGGACATCTTCGAGGGCTCGGTCGTGATCGAGGCCAAGGTGACCGAGCTCGTCGAGGCCGCCCAGGCCGAGATCGACCGGGTGCAGGAGATGGGCGGCGCGGTCGCGGCCGTCGAGAACGGCTACATGAAGGGCGAGCTGGTCACCGCGCTGGCCGAGCGCCGCAGGCGGATCGAGTCCGGGGACGACGTCGTCGTCGGCGTCAACAGGTTCCAGACCACCGAGCCGAGCCCGCTGCAGGGCGACGCGGCGGCGATCGAGACCGTCGACCCGGCCACGGAGGCCGCGGCCGTCGCGGCGATCCGCGAGTGGCGGGCCGCCCGCGACCAGTCCGCGGTGGACGAGGCCCTGCGGCGGCTGCAGGACGCCGCCAAGACGGACGAGAACCTCATGCAGGTCTCCGTCGACTGCGCCAAGGCGGGCGTGACGACGGGGGAGTGGGCCGGGGCGCTGCGCGCGGTGTTCGGGGAGTTCCGGGCGCCGACCGGGGTGTCGGCGGCGGTCGCAGGCGGGGAGGCCGCGGTGGAGATCGCGGAGGTGCGGGAGCGGGTCCGCGCGACGGGCGAGGAGCTCGGCACGCGCCTGCGGATGCTGGTCGGCAAGCCCGGCCTCGACGGGCACTCCAACGGTGCCGAACAGGTCGCCGTGCGGGCCCGGGACGTCGGGTTCGAGGTCGTGTACCAGGGCATCCGGCTCACCCCCGCGCAGATCGTGGCGGCGGCGGTGCAGGAGGGCGTGCACGTCGTGGGGCTGTCGATCCTGTCCGGCTCGCACCTCGAGGTCGTCCCCGCGGTGGTCGACGGGCTGCGCGCCCAGGGTGCGGACGACGTCCCGGTGATCGTCGGCGGGATCATCCCCGCCGAGGACGCGAAGGCGCTCAAGGAGAAGGGCGTCGCCGCGGTCTTCACGCCGAAGGACTACCAGCTCACCGAGATGATGGACGAGATCGTCACGCTCGTCCGCGAGGTGCACGGGCTGGGGTGAGGCTCGGGCCGTGCCGCTCGGGGCCCGTGACGCTCGGGCCCGTGACGCGCTGAGCTGACGCTTGGGACGCCCAAGCGTCGCTCAGCGGTGCTTGGGCGTCCCGAGCGTCAGTGCCGGAGGCCGGTCGGCATGCCCAGCGCGGTGGCCTCCGCGGCCGCGGTCGCAGCGGCATCCGCGTCCCCCAGCTGCCGGGCCAGCGCGATCCGGGCGCGGACCGCCCAGGGGCGCAGCCCCGCGGCCTCGTTCACCGCGACGGCCGCGCGCAGGTGGTCGACCGCGACGTCCGTGCGCCCCTGCGCCGCGGCGAGGGTGCCGAGGACCAGCCGCACCGACCCGCCGGTCAGGCCCGCGCCCGCGCCCGCCGTGACGTGCAGGTCGCCGTACGGCAGCAGCTGGGCGTAGGCGTGGTCGATGCCCTGGGCGTCCCCCACCGCCGCGGCCAGTGCGCCGCCGCTCGCGTGGAACGGCAGGACCATGAACGGCTTGAGCGGGACCGTCTCGGGCCGCGGCAGCCGGGCGTGCAGGCGCCGGGCCTCGTCGAGGTCGCCGTGGGCGGCGTGCCACTCGGCGGCCATCATGCTGAGCAGCCGCGGCGGCGGCTGGTACCGCTCGACCTCGAAGACCGCCGGGTCGACCGGGTCCCCCGTCAGGAGCGCGATGCTGAGCCGCAGCGTGTGCGCGGGGTACTCGGCGGCGCGGTGGTTCCCTCGCGCCGCCACCCGCACCGCCTCGTCGGCGGCCGCCCGCGCCTCGGGGAACCGACCGCGTGCGGCCAGCAGCAACCCCCGGTTCCGGACGAGGTGCCAGCGCGCCAGCGGGCGGCGCAGCCGCGCGACGACCGGCTCCAGCCGGTCGAGCTCCTCCTCGGCCTCGTCGACCCGCCCCAGCTGGACGAGCGCGTCGAACCTCCACAGCCTCCCCCAGAGCTCGGCAGGGTCGCCGACCTCGCGGGTGAGCGCCAGCATCCGGTCCGCGACCGCGAGCCGGTCGTGGTTGCCGTCGGGCCCGGACCGGGCGAGCTGGCGGGCGCGCAGCGCGGTCAGCAGCGCCGGGGTGTCCCCGACCCGCTCGGCCATCGCCAGCGCCGTCGACCCCACGACGTCGACGGGATCGGGGCCGACCCGGTCGTCGGCCCACACGGAGGCGACGGCGAGCTGGGCGAGCAGCCGCGCGCGCAGCGCGCCGTCCTCGCCGGGGAGCGTCCCGAGCGCCGCGCGACACCACCGGCTCGACGTCGTCAGCCAGTTCGCGTCCGCGACGTCCGGCAGGAGGATGGCGGCCCGGGCGAGGAGGACGGGGTCGGCGAGCTGCTCGGCGAGGGCACCGGCCTCCGCACCGCTGCGCATCGCCCCCGCCACGTCGTGATCCAGGTGCTGGGCGTGCGCCCGACCCAGCAGCAGCTCGGCCCGGGTGGCCGTGTCGAGCGCGGCGCCCGTCCCGACCGCCCGGTCGTAGAGCCGGACCGCGTCCTCGAACGCGAACTGCCGCACGGCCAGCTCGGCGGCGGCGACGGCGGCCCGGACGGCCCGGGCGCGGTCGCCGAGCGGCACCGCCGCGAGCCGGTGGTGGGCGATCTCCGGGACCCGGGTCCCGGTCCGCTCGAGGTGTTCCGCCGCCCGCAGGTGCAGGCGGGCCCGCGCCCCGGACCCGACGTCCGAGGCCACGGCCTCCCGGACGATCTCCTGGGCGAAGCGCACCCCGTCGGAGTCGCCCAGCAGGCCCGCGGCGACGGCCTCGTCGAGCCGGTCGAGCACGTCCTCGACCGGCTGGGCGAGGACGTCCGCGACCAGCTCGGCGTCGACCTCCTCGCCGAGCACGGCCGCCGCCGCCAGGACCGACGCGCCGCGCGGGCCCAGCGCGTCGAGCCGGGTGCGGACCGCGTCCCGGATCGCGGTGGGCAGCGCGGCGGGTGCGGCGGTGGGTGGGACGGTCGCCGCGGCGGCGAGCTCCCGGACGAACAGCGGGTTGCCGCCGGTCCGCGCCGCCACGCTCGCCGCGACCTCGGGATCGCCGGGTTCGCCGCGGACGAGCGCGAGCAGCGCGCCGACGGCGTCCGGGCTGAGTCCGCCCAGCCCGATCCGGGTGGTCCGCGGCCTGCGCAGCAGCTCGGTGCGGGCCTGAGCGCGGTCGGGATCGAGCCCGTCGGGGCGCAGGCCGGCGGCGACCAGCAGTGGGGCCCGGCCCGCGCCGCCCGCGAGGTGGGCCAGCAGGAGCACGGAGCCGACGTCCGCCCGGTGCAGGTCGTCCAGCAGCAGGACGAGCCCGTCTCCCGCCACCCCCTCCAGGTGCGCGACGACCGTCTCGAACAGCCCGAACCGGTCGTCGGGCGCCGCCGTCGGCACGGGGACCTCGGACGGGGCGAGCGGACCGGCGTCGTGGCGCAACGCCTGGCGCCACGGCCAGAACGCGGGGGCACCCTCGGTCGCGCGGCCCCACCGCACCGCGAACCCGCGCGCGGCGGCGAGCTCGCCGAGCGCCTCCAGCAGCCGGGTCCGCCCGATCCCCGGCGGACCCTCCACGAGCACGACACCGACCTCCCCGGAGCGCGCGGCGTCCAGGCGGTCGGCCAGCACCCGCAGCTCGGGCTCCCGGCCGACCATCCCGCCCGACCGGACCTCGACGCCCGCCCCCCGCTCCACCGCGCGCGAGATCGGCCGCAGCGCCGGGTCCTGGCGCAGCAGGCGCACCTCCAGCTCGGCCGTCTCGGCGGTCGGGTCCACCCCCAGCTCGCGCGCGAGGTCGCGGCGCAGCGCGGCGAGCTCCGCGAGGGCGTCCGCCTGCCGCCCGGCGCGGTAGAGGGCGGTGGCCAGCATCCCGCGCACCGCCTCGTCCAGCGGGGCCTCCGCCGCGAGCCGGGCCAGCTCCGTGACGATCCCGGGGCCCGCCCCCAGGTCGAGGTCCGCCCGCAGGCGCGCCGCCGTCAGCTCCGCCCGCCAGGCGTCCAGCCGCTCGCCCTCGCGACGGGCGAAGGGAAGCGACCGCAGGTCCGAGAGGGCGTCGCCGCGCCAGGCGGCGAGCGACTCCGCGGCCGCGTCCCGCGCGGCCTCCGGATCGGCCCGCACCCGGGCTGCGGCGGCCTCGGCGGCCCGCAGGTCGACGACGTCCGCGTCGAGCCGGTAGCCGCCCGGAACGCGCACGACGGCGTCCGCCGAGCCGCCGAGGCTGCGCCGCAGGCGGGAGACGACGACGCGCAGCCGCGCGACCCCGGAGTGCTCGCCCTCCCACAGGTCCGCGGCCAGGCGCTCGTCCGCCACGCCGGTCCCGCCCGCCAGCGCCAGCCGGACGAGCAGACCGCGTTCGAGGAGGCGGCGCACGGGCAGGGGGCCGTCGTCGCCTGCGATCTCCACCGGGCCGAGCACCCGGACGGTCAACCCCACCCGGTCAGCGTGACACGGCCGTGCAAGTGCCGTGCACACGCCGTCCCCGAGGCTGGGCGCACACCACCGAGAGAGGAACAGCCCGATGCCCGCCACCCGTCCCGACCCCACCCCGACCGCGGTCCCCGCGCCCGTCGACACCCGCGACATGGTCGTCGTCCACACCGCCCTGCTCCGGGAGATCCGGATGGCCCCGACCGCCGTCGTGCGGACGGAGACCCGCCGGCAGCGCGCCCGCGTGGTCCGCCACGTCCGCCTGCTGCTCGACATCCTCGACCACCACCACGAGGGGGAGGACCGGCTGCTCCTGCCGCTGCTGCGGGCCCGGGTGCCCGCGGCGGCGCTCGACACGGGCGAGGAGCAGCACGCCCGCATCGAGGAGCTGGTCGCCGCCGTCCGCGTCGCGCTCGACTCCTGGACGGACCGGCACACCGGCCTCGCGCTGGTCGACGACCTCGCCGAGCTCTACACCCTGCTCAAGGACCACCTGCGGATGGAGGAGCGGGAGATCCTGCCGCTCGCCGCGGCCCACCTCACGGCGGCGGAGTGGGCCGCGCTCGGGGAGGCCGGGTTCCAGGCGATCCCGAAACCGGCCCTGCCGCTGTTCTTCGGGATGATGATGGCCGAGGGCGATCCCGCGGTGCTGCGCGCGATGCTCGCCGAGGCGCCCCCGCCCGCCCGGGTGCTGCTGCCCCGGATCGCGCCCGGCATCCACACCCGGCACTGTCGGCGCCTGTTCGGGGAGGTGGCGTGATGGACCGGCGCCACTACTGGGACGTCGAGCGGTGCGCGTGGGTGCGGACCGTGCGGGCGGCTACTCCGCCGCCGCCTCCTCGGCCTCCCGCTCCTCGCCGCGGCGACGGAAGAACGAGAAGCCGGGGATCCCGTTGATGGCCTGCCGGACGCCCTTGAGCTCGTCGAGCAGGTCGTGGACGTCCGGCCCCACGCGGTCGAGCGTGGTCAGGATGGGCATGACGTCGTTCTCCAGGTGCTCGACCAGCTGGGGCAGCTGGTCGACCATCCGGATGGCGGCGTGCAGCTCGGCCTCGGAGAACTCGTCGACGAACTTCGCGGCCAGCGGGGCGGCCTTCTCGGTGATCGGCTTGTAGGTCTCGAGCATGGCGCCCGCCTGGGCGCTGAGCCCCGACGCGTCCTGCACCAGGTCGTCCGCCCGCCCCGCCACGGTGCCCGCCCGGGACACCACGCCCGCCGCGTCGTCCGCCACCGCGTTCGCCCCGGCGACGACCTTGCGCGCCTCGTCCGCGACCGACCCGGCGGAGAGGACGATCCGCTCCGCGTCCCCCGCCACCCCGCCGACCCGGGCGACGAGCTCCTCGGCGGCACCCGCGGTGCCGCCGACCCGGGTGATGAGCGCGTCCGCCTCGCCCGCCGTCCCGCCGACGCTCACGATCAACGCGTCCGCCTGCCGGGCCGTCGTGCCCACGCGGGTGATCAGCTCGTCCGCCTGCGTCGCGGTGCCGCCGACCTGCCCGAGCAGCCCCTCCACCGCCGTGACGGTGCCGCCGACGCGGGTGATCAGCGCCTGCGCCTCGGTCGCGGTGCCGTCCACCCGTTCGATCAGGCCGTCGGCGCGGCCCGCGATGCCCTCGACCTGCGTGAGCAGCCCCTCGACCCGCTCGGCGATCCCGCCGATGCGCCCGACCAACCCCGTGACGTCGTCGAGCAGGGCGGCGGCCCGCTCCGGCATGCCCGCCGCGATCTCGACGACCTCCCCGGACCAGCCGACGACGGCCTTGGCCCCGTCGAGCAGGTCGGACGGGCCGGGGACGGGAATGCCCGCGATGCGCAGCAGTGCCATGCCGCCATCCTCCACCACATCGCCGCCGGTCACCCTCCGGACACGAGCTCGGCGAGCCCCGAGCCCGCGGGAGCAGGGCGAGGGTGCGCGTGGTGAGCGACGCCAGGTGGGCGTCGAGGGACTCGAGCGGACGCGCGGTCGTCTCGCGCAACGCCGCCATCGTGGCGCGCAGCTCGGGATGCGGTGGCCCGCGGTGCGCAGGGCGACCACGATCCGGGCCTCACGCACGGCCGCGACCGGGTAGGCGCGGGCGGCGCGGCCCACCCGGGTGGGGTGCAGCAGGCCCTCGGACTCCCAGAACCGCAACGCCCACGTGCTGCAGCACCCGCCGCGCCTCCACCGGCCCCGCGGCGAGGGCGAGCTGCCGATACTGCACCCATGAGTATCGACGACGTGCTGGCGACCCTGCGCGGCTTCGAGGGGGTGCTGGAGCTGGCCCCCGCGGAGGGGAGCGGGTTCCCCGAGCTCGCCTGGGGCGATCACTTCTTCTACCACTCCCCGAGCGGGGTGGTGCCCGAGCGGACGCAGCCCTACGCCACGATCGTCACGAAGGACTATCCGGGCGAGCCGTCGTCGGACCTGGACCGGCCCGGCCGGTACCGGGTGAACGTCCATGTGGGGCGCACGGCGGGGGAGCTCGTCGAGTCGACGGACCGCACCGCGACGGACGTTCTGCTCGCGCACCCGGTCTACGGCGGCTGGGTGTCCGTGGTGAATCCGGGTGAGCACACCCGGGCCGTCCTGGAGGAGCTGCTCGCCCGGGCCCACGCCGCGGCCGCGCCGCGAGCGTGACCCTGGTCAGCCGACCCCGGCGGCCAGCACGTAGACCGCCGCGCCCGCTCCCAGCAGGAGGGTGGTCGCCGCGGTGAGGGGGACGAGCAGCCCGCCCGCCACGGCCGCGTCCGGGTCGCGCGCGAGGGCGCGGCGGACCCGGCGGTAGCGCCGCTCGCCCAGCACCAGCAGGGCGATCGCGGCGACGAGACCGGCGAGGCCCACGAGGCCGACGGGGTCGGGCAGCAGCCGGGTGCCCGCCAGCGACACCACGGCGAGGGAGACGGTCGTGCGCCGCCAGGCCAGGCCGGTGCGCTCCGGCTGCAGCCCGGGGTCGACGACGCTCACCGGTAGAGGATCCCCAGGAACACCAGGAGCCCGGCGACGACGACCAGGACCGCCGTGGGCAGGGCCAGCAGCGCGGGCGGCAGCGGGCGGGTCCGGCGCAGCGCCTTCTCGGTGGCGTACCAGCCCAGCCAGGCCTGCAGCGGGGTGAGCAGCCCCGCCACCACCAGCAGGATCGACGCCGCCGTCCGGAACCCCGGGTGCAGGGCCAGGCCGAGTGCCTCGAGCGCCACGCCGGCGGCGATCAGCGCCAGCGCCGCCCGGATCCAGGCCAGGAACGTGCGTTCGTTGGCGAGTGAGAAGCGCGGGTCGGGTTCGTCGCCCACCCGGAACAGGCGGGCGGGGAAGCGGGATTCGACGACGGCCACCCGCTAAATGTACGGACTTTTCGCCCAGCTGTGGGATCAAGAAGTGCAGAGCTGCGCCGTGGTGAGGCCGGCCTGCGGGAGGTTCTCGTCGTCGAAACCGAAGGGGCGCACCGTCTCCAGCCACCGCCCGGAGGTCTGCAGGTCGGTCAGTGCCGTGTCGAACGCCACGACGAGATCGGTGTCCGCCGGGCGGAACGCGAAGGCCCCCACGGGGTAGACAGGCTCGCCGGTGGGCGTGGTCGAGGGTGCGAACCCCGGGGTCACCTGCAGCCGGGATCCCGGATTGCGGGACTGCTCGTCGAGCAGCGACAGGCGGGTGAGGACGGCGGCGGGGACCTCGCCGTTCGCGACGGCCCGGTACAGCGTGCTCTGGCCGTCGTAGGTCGTGATCGCGGTGGGGGACACCCCCGCGGCGAGCGCGTAGTCCTGCTCGGCCGAGCCCTCGAGCACCCCGAGCCGGGTACGGGAGCGGGAGGCGCCACCGAGCGTGCGCAGCCCCTGCGGGTTGCCCTCCGGGACGAGGAAGGCCAAGGGCGCCAAGAAGTCCGGGCGCGAGAACGCCACCCGGGCGCATCGGCTCGGGGTGATCGTGGTGCCGGCAGCGACGAGGTCGTACTGCCCGTCGAGCAGGCCGGTCAGCAGCCGGGCGAAGGGCACCTGCACCGCCTCGACGCCGCCCACCCCGAGGTCTGCGAGCACGGCGCGGGCGACGGTCGGCGCCTCCCCGGTGACGGCGCCGTCGCCGTTCAGGTAGCCGTAGGGGCGTTCGCCCGCGATCCCGATCCGGGCGACACCCGCCGCGCGCATCCGCTCGAACGTGGTGCCGCTCGTCCCGCAGGCCG
This sequence comes from Pseudonocardia oroxyli, assembly GCF_900102195.1. Lineage (GTDB taxonomy): Bacteria > Actinomycetota > Actinomycetes > Mycobacteriales > Pseudonocardiaceae > Pseudonocardia > Pseudonocardia oroxyli. The sequence continues at coordinate 145,654 of NZ_FNBE01000006.1, read as the reverse complement.
CGAGCGTCGTCAGCGTCGGCAGGGCCGCCAGACCGGCGGAGCCGGCGAGGAACGCTCTGCGAGACAGCATCGCCCGGCACCCTAGTCGGGCCAGACCGGGTGCCTCTTCTCGAGGAAGCTCGCCATGCCCTCCTTGGCGCCCGCGGACTGCGACATCGACGCCATGACCTCGACGGCGATCGCGTACGCGTCCGCCTCGGGGCGGTCGAGCTGGGCGTAGAGCGTCTGCTTGCCGACCTCCTTGCCGAAGCGGCTGCCGCGGGTGGCGCGGGCGAGCAGGTCGTCCGTGCGGGCGTCGAGCTCGGCGTCCGGGACGGCGTGGTTGACCAGGCCCCACTCGACCGCGGTGCGGGCGTCGATCGGGTCGCCGGTGAGCGCCAGCTCCATCAGCCGCTTGCGGCCGACGGTGCGCGCCACGGGGACGGCGGGGGTGTGGCAGAACCAGCCGCCCTTGCCCCCGGGCAGCGCGAAGCTCGCCGACTCGGCGGCGACGGCGAGGTCGCACGTCGCGACGAGCTGGCAGCCCGCCGCGGTCGCGATGGCCTGCACCTTCGCGATCACGACCTGCGGCACGGCCTGGATGGTCTGCATCAGCTCGGTGCACAGGGTGAGCAGCTGTCGTACGCCCTGCAGGTCCCGCGCCGCGACGTCCGCGAAGTCGTGGCCCGCGGAGAAGGCCTTGCCCTCGGCGCCCAGCACGATCCCGGTCGCGGAGCTCGCCCCGGCCTGCTCGAACGCGTCGAGCAGCTCGCGGAGATGGTCCTCGGACAGCGCGTTGCGCCGCTCCGGCCGGTTCATGGTGATCCGGACGGTGTCCCCGTCCTCCTTGACGAGAAGGTGCTCGTAGCCCATGCGGGTCACGGTATACGCTGACTGCATGACCGGACCCGGCCATCTGGTCACGAGGGCCGACCGGCTGCTCGACGCCGCCGCCGATCTGCTGGTCCGCTGGGGGTACCAGCGGGTGACGGTCGCGGACGTGGCCGCCGAGGCCGGGATCGGCAAGGGGACCGTCTACCTGCACCACCGCACCAAGGAGGCGCTGTTCCTCGGCGTCCTGCTGCGGATTCACGGCGCGGTGCTGCTGCGGATGGCCGAGCGGATGGAGCGCGACCCGGCGGCCGCGATGCCCGCCCGAGCCGTCCGCGAGCTGTACCGGGAGCTGCTCGACGATCCCGTCACCCGCAGGATCTACCTCGGCGACGCCGAGGTGCTCGGCAGGCTCGCGCACGAGGCGTCGGAGACCCTCGGCGCGATCGCCGCCGTCCGCGCCCGGATGGGCCGGGAGTGGTTCGGGCTGCTCCGGGAGGCGGGCCTGCTCCGCACGGACCAGCCGGTCGACGCCCAGCTGCGCGTCTTCGCCGCCGTGACCACGGGCTTCTTCCTCCTCGACGGTGTGCCGACCGCGCCGGGCCCCGCCGATCCGGACGCCCGCGCCGACCTGCTGGCGGACACCCTGCGCGCCGCCCTCGAGCTCCCCGGCACCCCCGACCGGGCCCTGGCGGCGCGGATCGCCCACGCGTACCGCACCCACACCGCGGAACTCGACCGCCTCACATGATGGCGGGGGGGTCAGGAACGGAGCCGCATGAGTTGGTAGGCGGCGATGGACTGGGCGTCCGTGATCTCGCCGTCGGCGATCATGCGCTCGAACTCCGCGATGGTGAACCAGGCCTGGCGCATGTCCTGCTCGCTGTGCTCGCGCCGGGGCTCGCCCTGCACCAGCTCCGTCGCGAGGAAGACGTGGCCGCGCTGGCTCGACATGCCGGGGGCGACGTCGAGCAGGCCGATCCGCTCCATCCGCCCCGCCCGCAGGCCGGTCTCCTCGACCAGCTCGCGGACGGCGAGCTCGGCGGGGTCCTGGTCGGCGCGGTCCGGCGCGGTGCCCGCGGGGAACTCCCAGCGCCGCATCCCGATCGGGTAGCGGAACTGCTCCACCAGGTGCAGGCGGTCGCCGTCACGGGGGATGACCAGGGCGTACGTCGGCTTGTCGACGACGCCGTACACGCCTTCGCTGCCGTCGGCCCGCCGGATCCCGTCCTCCCGGACGCTCATCCAGCTGTTCGCGTAGACCTGCCGGGTCGAGAGGGTGTCCACCCCGAGAGCCTGCCACGATCGGTCCCGTGCGCGCGTCCCGGCTGATGGCCCTGCTGTTCGTGCTGCAGCGCCGCCGGTCGGCCACGGCGGCCGAGCTGGCCGCCGAGCTGGAGGTCTCCGAGCGGACGATCTACCGGGACGTCGCCGCGCTGACCGAGGTCGGGGTGCCGCTGTGGACCGAACCCGGCCCCGGCGGCGGCATCCGGCTCGTCGACGGCTGGCGCACCCGGCTCGACGGGCTCACCGGCGCCGAGGCCGCCACGCTGTTCACCATGGGCGCGCCGCAGCTGCTGGCCGAGCTCGGCATGGGGACGGCGCTGGCGGGAGCGCAGGCCAAGATCCTCGCCACCCTGCCGGAGGAGCTGCACGCCCACGCCCGCACGGTCGCCGAGCGGGTGTACCTCGATGCGCCCGGCTGGTTCCAGGAGCCCGCCGAGGTCGCGCACCTCGGCACGCTCGCCGAGGCGCTCTGGGAGCAGCGTCGCGTGTCCATCGTGTACCGGGCGGCGCGCACGGTGGACCCGCTCGGGCTCGTGCTCAAGGCGGGGGTCTGGTATCTCGTCGCGCGGGTGGAGGGCCAGGTCAGGACGTACCGGGCGGCCCGGATCACCGAGGCGAGCCTGCTCGACGAGCGGTTCGAGCGCCCCGACTTCGACCTCCCGGCGTGGTGGGCCGAGTCCGCCGCCGCGTTCGCGGCGACGATGCTGCGCGAGACGGTCCGGATCCGGGTCTCCCCGCGGGGGCTGCGGGCGTTGAAGCGGGTCACGGACGTCGAGGCGGCGGCCGCCGCCGTCGCGGGGGCCGGCGAGCCGGACGGCGAGGGGTGGCGCGAGCTGACCCTCGCCGTCGAGTCCCTCGACGTCGCGGCCGGTCAGCTCGTCTCGCTCGGCGGGGACGTGGAGGCGCTCGACCCGGAGCTGCGGTCGAGGCTGGCCGACCACGGCAGGGCGTTGTGGGAGAGGAACTCCGGCGCCACGAACCCGCCGTAGCTCCAGTACCAGGTCGGCTGGGAGCACAGGGTCTCCCTGAGCCGGTGCAGGATCATCCTCATCGGACCGGCTCCAGCGGCTCCAGGACCCGCTCGCCCTCGCGGAGCACCGCGACCGGGTGGAGCAGGGCGGCGATGTCCCGCGTCGGGTCGCCCGCGACGGCCAGGACGTCGGCGTCGAGACCCGGTGCGAGCCGGCCCTTGCGCGCCCCCAGCCCGACGACGGCGGCGGCCGTCGCGGTCCCCGCGCGCAGCGCCGCGAGCGGGGTCATCCCGTGCGCGACCAGGTCGGCGAGCCCCCGCGGCAGCACGCCGTGGGGCTTCACGGGGGCGATCCCCGCATCCGTCCCGGCGACGACGACCGCCCCCGCCGCGATCAGCCTGCGCAGCGTGTCGAGGATCGCGGGCAGGTTCTTCGCCAGGTGGGGCGGCGGCACCATCCCCGGCACCGGGACCAACCCCACCGTGGCCCCGATCGCGACCCGCCGCCGCACCAGCTCGTCGATCAGCGCGTCGGAGGCCTCCACACCGTTCTCGGTCAGGCAGGTCAGGTGCTCGATCCCGTCGACGCCCGCGTCGAGCGCCTGCCGCACGGCGGGCAGTGCGTGGGCGTGGGCGGTGACCGGCAGCCCGTGGCGGTGGGCCTCGTCGACGACGGCGCGCAGGTCGGCGGCGGTGAACTGCGGGGCCAGCACGTCGGTGCCGGGGGTGAGGCCCCCGCCGCTGGCCATCACCTTGATCACGTCGCAGCCGCGTTCGGCGCGCTCCCGCACCGCCGCCCGGACGGTCGCGTCCCCGGAGCGGGTTTCGCCGCCGAGGTAGTGGCAGTGCCCGCCGAGCGACGTGATCGGCGGCCCGGCGGCGACGATCGTCGGCAGCGGTCTCGCGGAGGCCCGCAGGCGCAGCGCGGAGTAGTCCCGGTCGCCCAGGTCCCGGACCGTGGTGACCCCCGCGCGGAGCTGCGCGGTGGCGGCCTCGGCCATGGCCTCCTGCTCCGCGTCGGGATCGCGGGCGGCCAGCGCGGCGACCGAGTCGGGGCTCGCGTCGAAGGCGAGATGGACGTGGGTGTCGACGAGCCCGGGCAGCAGCGTCGCCCCCGGCAGGTCGAGCAGCTCGGCCCCGTCCGGGACGGGGCCGCCCACCCGGACGACCCGGCCGTCCTCGATGAGCAGGAGGGTGTGGTCGGTGCAGGTCAGGCCGTCGAAGAGGCGGTCGGCGCGGACAGCGAGGAGGGTCATGCCCCTGGTGTACGGGTTCGGGACGAACCGGCCATCGTGGAAACCACGGATCCGTGGTACCGATACGCCCGTGGACCCCCGTTTCGTGGGTAGGGCGGCGGAGCTCGCCGCGCTCACGGCCCGGCTGGAGGCCGCCCTCGCCGGCGAGCCCGGAGCCGTCCTGCTCGCGGGGGAGCCCGGGATCGGCAAGACCCGGCTCGCGTCCGAGCTGGAGCGGCTCGCCGGGGCCCGCGCCGTCCCCGTGCTGTGGGGCGGGTGCAGCGAGGACCGCGGTGCCCCGACCTACTGGCCGTGGCGGCGGATCGTGCGCTCCTGGAGGGCCTCCGGCGGCGAGGTGCCCGCGTCCCTCGCCGCGCTCGACGGACCGCCCCCGCCGCACGCGGCCGCGGGTCCCGCCGAGCGGTTCGCCCTGTTCGACGCCGTCGGGGGGTTCCTCGCCGCGGCCGCCGCTCCAGCCGGCCTGGTCCTGGTCCTCGACGACCTGCAGTGGGCCGACCCGGACGCCGTCGCGCTGCTCGCCCACGTGGCCCGCGAGCCCGGCGCGCGGCTCCTGCTGATCGGGACCTGTCGGCCCGCGGAGCTGCGGACCCCGCTGAACGCCGTCCCGGGCACCCGGCTGGACCTGCGGGGGCTCGCCGAGGACGAGGTCGCCCGGCTCACCGGGGACGCGGCGGCCGCGGCCGGGCTGACCGCCCGGACCGGGGGGAACCCGTTCTTCGTCACCGCGCTCGGCACCGCACCCGGTTCCGTCCCGGGGTCGGTCCGAGACGTCGTCGCCCGCCGGGTGGCGCGGCTGCCCGCCGACTGCCGGCAGGCCCTGGGCTGGGTGGCGGTGGCAGGCCGCGAGTGCGACGCCGGCCTGGTGGCCGGGCTCGCCGGGCAGCTGGGGAGCGGGCCGCCCGCCGATCCCTTCGCCGTGCTCGCCCCCGCCCTCGCCGAGGGCGTGCTGCTGCGCACCGGCAGCCGGGTCCGGTTCCCCCACGACCTGGTGCGGGAGGCGCTGCTCCTGGACCTGCCCGACCGCTCCGCGATCCACGCCGCGCTGGCCCGCACGCTCGCGCCCCGCGCCGCGGACCCGGACGTCCTGCCCGAGCTGGCGGGCCACGCGCTCGCCGCGTTGCCGTCGGGCGACCGCGACACGGCCCTGCGCTGGGCCCGGGACGCGGGCGAGCTCGCCCTGCGCACCCTCGCCCACGCCGAGGCCGCCCGGCTCCTCGGCCGGGTCCTCGACGAGCGGGCCGACCCGCCCGCCGAGCGTCTGGCGCTGCTGCTGCGCACCGCGGAGGTGCTGGGCTGGTCGCACGCGATCGGCGCGGCCTCCGAACGCGCCGTCGAGGCCGCGGCGCTGGCCCGCAAGCTGGGTGACGTCGAGGGCCTGGCCCGGGCGGCGCTGGTGCTGCCCGCGGTCTCCGAGTTCGAGTGGCTGCGGCTGTCCGGTCCCTGGGCGGCGGAGGCGCTCGCCGCGCTGCCCGAAGCGGACTCCGCCCTGCGGGCCCGGCTCCTGGCGCAGCACGCGCACGCCCACGCGCTGGCCGGGGACACCGCGGTCATGGACCGGATCAGCGCCGAGGCCCTGGCCATGGCGGAACGCCTCGACGATCCGCGCGCCCTCGCCGACGCGCTGCGCGCCCGCCAGCTCGCCCGCGCCGGACCCGACGGCAACGCCGAACGCCTCGAGCTCGGCACCCGCCTGCTCACGCTCGCCGACCGCACCGGCGATCCCGACGACGCCCTGTGGGGTCGGCTCTGGCGCTTCGACGCGCTGCTGCAGGCCGGCCGGGTCGACGAGGCCGAGGCCGAGGTCGAGCGCCTCGCCCCGCTCGTCGCGCGGCTGCGCAGGCCCCTCGCCGAGGTGCACCTCCTGCGCTGCCGCATCGCGCCCCTGTTCGGCCGCGGCCGGTGGGCCGAGCTGCACGCGCTCAACCGGGAGGTCGAGGAGCTCGGCGTGGAGGGCGGGCACGAGGGGGTCCGCCTGACGGCGATGGCGGTCCGCTACCTCGTGGCCGTCCAGACCGGGGACGACGAGGCGGACCGGGCCGACCTCCTCGCCATCGCCGCCGCCGCGTCGGCTCCGCAGGCGTTGCTCATCCAGGCCAACATCGCCCTCTGGTACGTCACCGACGGCCGTCGTGACCTGGCGGTCCCCTGGTACCGGCGGATCCCTCCCACCGGTTCGCCGCGGATCCCCAACTACTCGTCGCTCGTGGTGGAGGCCTGCCGGGCCGTCGTCGCCACCGAGCTCGGCGACCGCGCGGCCGCCGAGGCCTGCTACCTCTGGCTGCGCCCCCACGCGGACCTGCACCTGGTCGGCGGGGCGGGGGCGATCACGACGTCCGGCTCGATGCAGTTCGCCGCGGGCGTCGCCGCGATCGGGGCCGGGCGGTCCGAGGAGGCCGTCCGGCACCTGCGCCGGGCCGTCGAGATCAACGCCGCCGCACGTCTCGATCCCTTCACCGCCGCCGCACAGGCCCGGCTGGCCGAGGAGCTCCGCCGCCGCGACCATCGCGCGGACCGCGCGGAGGCGGAGGAACTGGCCCGCGCGGCCCTCGCGACGGCCCGCCTGCTGGGCCTCAAGCCGCTCCTCGCCCGGCTGGAGCAGACCGGCTCCGGCCCGCTGTCCGCCCGCGAGGCCGAGATCGCCGCGTTCGTGGCCCAGGGCCTGACGAACAGACAGATCGCCGCGGCGGCGCACATCTCCGAGCGCACGGTCGAGACCCACGTGCAGCACATCCTGGCCAAGCTGGGGTTCTCCGGCCGCAGCCAGATCGCCGCGTGGGTCGCGCGCGGGCATCGGTAGGGTGCGCCGGGTGCGTCTCGTCATCGCCCGCTGCCAGGTCGACTACGTCGGTCGGCTCACCGCGCACCTGCCCATGGCGCCGCGCCTGCTGCTGGTCAAGGCGGACGGGTCGGTCAGCATCCACGCCGACGACCGCGCCTACAAGCCGCTGAACTGGATGAGCCCGCCCTGCTGGCTCACCGAGGAGCCCGGCGTGTGGACCGTCCGGAACAAGGCGGACGAGTCGCTGGTGATCACGATCGACGAGGTGCTGCACGACTCGAGCCACGAGCTCGGCGTGGACCCGGGCCTGGTCAAGGACGGGGTGGAGGCGCACCTGCAGGAGCTGCTCGCCGCCCATCCCGAGACCTTCGGCGAGGGCTTCAGCCTGGTCCGCCGCGAGTACATGACGGCCATCGGCCCGGTCGACCTGCTCTGCCGGGACGCCGCGGGCGCCCACTTCGCCGTCGAGGTGAAGCGCCGGGGGGAGATCGACGGCGTCGAGCAGCTGACGCGGTACCTGGAGCTGATGAACCGGGACCCGCTGCTCGGGCCGGTGGTCGGGGTGTTCGCGGCGCAGCAGATCAAGCCGCAGGCCAGGACGTTGGCCGAGGACCGCGGGATCCGCTGCCTGACCGTCGACTACGACGCGCTGCGCGGCATGGACTCGAAGGACCTGCGCCTGTTCTGACTGTGAGCGGCGGCCGGGGGTCGGCAGCCGCCGGAGGCGGCGGGGTGGGTGAGCGGAGTCGCCCTGGCGACTATCGCCGCTCACGGGTCCGGGAGGGTCTCGGCAGGCCCGCGGGGGACGCGTCCGCGGGCCTAGGGTGGTCCGGTGACCAGCACCGTTGCCGCGCGCACCTTCGACTCCCTCGACCCGCGAACGGGGGCGGTCGTGGGGAACCATCTCGTGCACACCGAGGAGGACGTCCGGGCCGCCGTCGCGCGGGCCGAGGCGGCGGCGCGCTGGTGGCGCGGGCTCGGGTTCTCCGGTCGCCGCTCGCGGCTGCTGGACTGGAAGAAGGCGCTGGTCAGGCGGTTGGACGAGGTCGCGGAGGTGGTCGCCGCCGAGACCGGGAAGCCGCTCGACGACGCCCGCCTCGAGCTGGTCCTCGCCGTGGACCACGTCGACTGGGCCGCCAAGCACGCGGAGAAGACGCTGGGCAGGCGCAAGGTCCCCGCCGGGATGCTCGGCGCCAACCAGGCGGCCACGCTGGCCTACCAGCCGCTCGGTGTCGTCGGCGTGATCGGGCCCTGGAACTACCCGGTCTTCACCCCGATGGGGTCCATCGCCTACGCGCTGGCCGCGGGGAACACCGTGGTGTTCAAGCCGAGCGAGCTGACCCCCGGGGTCGGGCTCGTGCTCGCGGACACGCTGCGCGAGGTGACCCCGGAGCACACCCTGCTGGAGGTCGTGACCGGCTTCGGGGAGACCGGCGCGGCGCTGTGCACCTCCGGGGTGGCCAAGGTGGCCTTCACCGGCTCGACGGCGACGGGCAGGCGCGTCATGGCCGCCTGTGCCGAGTCGCTGACCCCGGTGCTGATCGAGTGCGGCGGCAAGGACGCGTTGATCGTCGATGCCTCGGCCGACCTGGAGGCCGCCGCGGACGCCGCCGTGTGGGGCGGGCTGTCCAACGCGGGCCAGACCTGCGTCGGCGTGGAGCGGGTGTACGTCGTGGACTCCGTCGCCGAGGACTTCACGGCCCGGCTGGTCGCCAAGACCCGCGGGCTGACGGCGGGCACCGACTTCGGGCCGATGACGATGCCGTCGCAGACCGACGTCGTGCGCAGGCACGTGTCCGACGCCCTGGCGAAGGGCGGGCGCGCCCTGGTCGGCGGCGCGGACTCCTTCCACGGCACCACGATCGACCCGGTCGTGATCGCGGACGTCCCGGAGGACTCGGCGGCGGTGACCGAGGAGACCTTCGGCCCGCTGATCGTCGTCAACCGGGTGCCCGACGCCGCGGAGGCCGTCCGCCGGGCCAACGCCACCGGCTACGGGCTCGGCGCCTCGATCTTCAGCAAGGACGGCGAGCGGCTCGCCGAGTCGCTGCGCTGCGGGATGGTGAGCGTGAACGGGGTGATCTCGTTCGCCGGGATCCCCGCGCTGCCCTTCGGCGGGGTCGGCGACTCGGGGTTCGGGCGGATCCACGGCGAGGACGGGCTGCGCGAGTTCACCCGGCCCCAGGCCGTCGCTCGGCAGCGGTTCGCCCTGCCCGTCCCGGTGACCAGCTTCCGGCGGACCGCGAAGCACATGCAGACGATGCTCGGGCTGGTCAAGGCGCGCCACGGCCGATAGGAGGGGTGGCGCCGGCCTCACGCATGGTTTCCCAAGCGGCCGAGTCTGGAAGACTGACCCGCGAGTAGCAATACCCTCGAAGCAGCGGGAGGTCATCGCGTGGCACGCGAGTTCCGGACGGTCGGCGTCGTCGGCCTGGGCACGATGGGCGCCGGCATCGTGGAGGTGTTCGCGCGCAACGGCCTGGACGTGATCGCCGCCGAGGTGAGCACCGAGGCCGTCGAGCGCGGCAGGGAGCACCTGCAGACCTCGACCCGCCGCGCCATCGAGCGCGGCAAGATGACCGAGGAGCAGGCGGCCGAGCTCCTCGGGCGGATCACCACCACCACGTCGCTGGCCGACCTGGCGCCCTGCGACCTCGTCGTCGAGGCGGTGCCCGAGTCGCTCGACCTCAAGGCGAGCGTGTTCGCCGAGGTCGACAAGCACGTGGGGCCGGAGACGATCCTGGCGTCGAACACGTCCTCGCTCTCGGTGACCGAGCTGTCGGTGCGCACCGCGCGCCCGGGCAAGGTCGTCGGGATGCACTTCTTCAACCCGGCGCCCGTGCAGAAGCTGGTCGAGCTGGTGCGCACGGTCGTCACCGAGGCGGACGTCGTCGAGGACCTGCAGGCCTTCGCCGCGACCCTGGACAAGGTGCCGGTCGTGATCGGCGACCGCGCCGGGTTCATCGCGAACGCGCTGCTCTTCGGCTATCTCAACCACGCGGCGCGGATGTTCGAGTCCCGCTACGCCTCGCGCGAGGACCTCGACGCCGCCATGCGCTACGGCTGTGGCTACCCGATGGGCCCGCTGTCGCTGCTCGACCTGATCGGGCTGGACACCGCGTACGAGATCCTCGAGACGATGTACGCGCAGTCGCGCAACCTGATGCACGCGCCCGCCCCGGTGTTCAAGCAGATGATCACCGCGGGCCTGTTGGGCCGCAAGAGCGGCCGCGGCTTCTACACCTACGAGAAGGCGCACAGCAGCAAGGTCGTGCCGGACGCCTTCACCCCGTCGTCCACGATCCCGGAGGGCGTCACCCCGCGGGAGGTCCAGCGGGTCGGCGTGGTCGGCACGGGGACCATGGCCTCGGGCATCGTGCAGGTCTTCGCCCAGGCGGGGTACGACGTCATCGTCCGCGGGCGCAGCGAGTCCAAGGTCGAGGCCTCGATCGCCGGGATCCGCAAGGCGCTGGACAAGGCCGTGGTGCGGGGCAAGCTGTCCGAGGAGGACAAGGACGCGACCCTGGGCCGGATCACCCCCACGACCTTGCTGGAGGACTTCGCGGACGTCGACCTCGTGGTCGAGGCCATCGCCGAGGAGCTCGAGGTCAAGCGGGCCGTGTTCGGGGCCCTGGACGAGATCTGCAAGCCGGGCGCGATCCTCGCCACCACGACGTCGTCGCTGCCGGTCGTGGAGTGCGCGGCGGCCACGAACCGGCCCGGCGACGTGATCGGCCTGCACTTCTTCAACCCGGCCCCGGTCATGAAGCTGGTCGAGGTCGTCTCCACGATCGGCACCTCGCCGGACGTGGCGGCCACGGCACTCGCGGTCTGCGGGAAGCTCGGGAAGGTCGCCGTCTCCTGCGGCGACCGCGCGGGCTTCATCGTCAACGCGCTGCTGTTCCCGTACCTCAACGACGCGGTCAAGATGCTCGAGGCGCACTACGCCACGGCGGACGACATCGACGCGGCGATGAAGACGGGCTGTGCGCTGCCGATGGGGCCGTTCGAGCTGCTCGACGTCGTGGGTTTGGACGTGTCGCTGGCGATCGAGCGCTCGCTGTTCAGCGAGTTCCGCCAGTCCGGCTTCGCCCCGGCCCCGCTGCTGGAGCACCTGGTCACCGCGGGCAGGCTGGGCCGCAAGACCGGGCAGGGCTTCCGGGACTACGCCACCCGCTAGCCGAGCCCGCGAGTCCCCGACCTCGGACACGCGAGTCGCCCGGTCCCGCCGGGTGAGTCGCGCGCCACGGCCCGCGAGGCGGACGTCGCCGCGCGGCGTGGATACCGTGGAGGTCATGGCACGCGGTCGACGACCCCGCACCTCCGAGCGAGGGCGGGGTCGTCCCGTGTCCGCGCCCCTGTCCGCAGGAATCATCACCCGTGCCGAGAGCGGGCCGGACGGCGAGTGGGCCGTCCGGCACGTGCCCGGCGGGTCGTCGGTCAAGGACTACCGCTGCCCGGGGTGCGACCAGCTCATCCCGGCGGGCGTGGGGCACGTGGTGACCTGGCCCGCGGGGGAGTACGGCTCGGTCGAGGACCGGCGGCACTGGCACCTGCCCTGCTGGAACGCCCGCGGGCGCCGCAGGCCGGGCCTGCGCCGCCGCTGATCGCGTGGGACGGCGATCCACCTCTGCACGTTTCGTGCGCTCAGCGCGGCATGATCGCTGTTCGCGTGCGCTCAGCGTGGTGCGCACAGCAGTGAGCGCACGAAACGTGCGACCGTGGACGGGTCGGGTGTGATCGTTGCGAGAGTGACCTGACGGTGCGCCGGCGCTCGTTCGCGTGACGCTCGGAACGATCACGGTCGGCGGGCGTGACGACAGCGCTCCCGCCGATGCGCTCCCGTGACGCTCGGAAGGATCTTCAGACGCGGGCGCGCGAGGCCGCCTGGCGCTCCGGGCTCGGGCGGGGCCTGCGCGGGGCGGGCTGCTCGGGGACGGCAGGGGCGTCCCCGGGCGCGGGGGTCGCCGCGGGCGGCGTCGCGACGCCGTCCGGCTCGGCCGCGGTGGTGTCGGACTCGGGTGCCGCGGTGGCGTCGGACGCGTGTGCTGCGGTGTCCGATCCGCGTGCTGCGGTGTCCGACCTGCGTGCTGCGGTGTCGGACGCGCGTGTCTCGGATGAGGGCCTTGCGTGTCCGGGGTGGGGGACTCGCGGGGACTCCTCGGGGAGGGGTGCGAGCGCGTCGAGGTCGGCGCCCAGCGCACCCTGCGCCGCGCGGAGCTGCGTGGCGAGCCGCGCACGCAGGTCGGTGAGCTCGGCGACGCGCGCCTCGGCCGCGGCGACCAGCCGCGCGGCCTGCTTCTCCGCCGAGCGGACCGTGGCATCGCTCGCCGCCTCGGCCTCGGCGCGGACCTCGCGGGCGTAGGTGTCCGCGGCGCTGCGCAGCCCCCCGGTCTCCCGCTCGATCTCGGCCTTCTCGGCCAGCAGCGCGCCGAGCGCCTCGGCCCGCCGCTGGTCCATGGCGAGCTGGAAGTCCTCCTCGACCGACAGCCGTCGGGCCTCGGACTCGGCCTGCAGCCGGTCCCGCTCGGCGGCGGCGGCCGCGGTCGCGCCGGCGATCTCCTCGTCGGCGGCGAGCTTGTCCTGCGCGGCCTGGGCCTGCAGCGCCTTGGCCTCGGCGACCATCCGCTCGCTGCGCAGCCGGGCTCGGGTGACGAGCTCGTCCCGTTCCTGCTCGGCCCGCGCCCGCAGGGCGGCGATCTCCGCCTCGGCCGCGGCCCGGTCGGCGGCGATCTCGGCGGCGGCGGTCTCGCGGGACTCGCGCGCCTCGTCCTCGGCCAGCCGCAGCATCGACCGCATGCGCTCGCTCATGCCCGCCACGCTGTCCGGCGGGCCCGCGAGCCGCTGCACCTGCCTGCGCATCGTCTCGACCTGGCCGCGGGCGCGCTCCAGCTCCTGGGTCAGCCGCGCGACCTGCTCGACCGCGGCGTCCCGGTCCGCGGCGAGCAGCCGGACGTCCGCGTCGATCCGGCGCAGGTGCGCGTTGACCTGGTCCTGGTCGTAGCCCCGACGCGAGATGCGGAACCCGGCCCGGATCTCGGCGCTGTAACCGGCGTCGTGCGGGGCGTTCTCCGGTTCACCGACCATGTCGGTCACCGTACCGGGCGACGGTGCCCACGATGCGTGACGCACGCGGGCTGGTGGGCACCGTCACCCGACGGAGGAGACCGAACCGCTCAGAACGGCGCAGAACCCGCTCAGACGCCCCGGAACCGGTTGATCGCGGCCTCGTACTTCGCCCGCTTCTCCGGGTTGGTCACGCCCAGGCCCTCCTCGGGGGCCAGCGCGAGCACGCCGACCTTGCCCTGGTGGGAGTTCTGGTGGACGTCGTAGGCCGCCTGGCCGGTGTCCGCCAGCGGGTAGACCTTCGAGACGGTCGGGTGGACCAGACCCTTCTCGATCAGCCGGTTCGCCTCCCAGGCCTCGCGGTAGTTCGCGAAGTGCGAGCCGACGATCCGCTTCAGGTTCATCCACAGGTAGCGGTTGTCGTACTCGTGCATGTAGCCCGAGGTGGACGCGCAGGTCACGATCGTGCCGCCCTTGCGCGCGACGTAGACCGAGGCGCCGAAGGTCTCGCGGCCCGGGTGCTCGAACACGATGTCCGGGTCGTCGCCGCCGGTCAGCTCGCGGATCTTGGCCCCGAACCGCTTCCACTCGCGCGGGTCCTGGGTCTGCGGGTCCTTCCAGAACCTGTAGCCCTCGGCGTTGCGGTCGATGATCAGCTCTGCGCCCATGGCCCGGCAGAGCTCCGCCTTCTCGGGCGAGGAGACGACGCAGATCGGCGTCGCGCCGCCGTTGAGCGCGAACTGGGTGGCGTACGAGCCGAGCCCGCCGCTCGCGCCCCAGATCAGGACGGTGTCGCCCTGCTTCATGTCCGCGCCGTTGCGGGAGACGAGCTGCCGGTAGGCGGTGGAGTTCACCAGGCCGGGCGAGGCCGCCTCCTCCCACGTCAGGTGGTCGGGCTTGGGCATCAGCTGGTTGGACTTGACCAGCGCGAGCTGGGCGAGCCCACCGAAGTTCGTCTCGAAGCCCCAGATCCGCTGCTGCGGGTCCATCATCGTGTCGCCGTGCCCGTCCGGGCTCTCCAGCTCGACGGACAGGCAGTGCGCGACCACCCGGTCGCCGGGCTTCCAGGCGTTGACGCCCGGGCCCGTCTTCAGCACGACGCCCGCCAGGTCGGACCCGACGATGTGGTACGGCAGGTCGTGGCGCTTGGCCAGCTCGGACTCGCGGCCGTAGCGCTTGAGGAAGCCGAAGGTGGACACCGGCTCGAAGATCGAGGTCCAGACGGTGTTGTAGTTGATGGCGCTGGCCATCACGGCGACGATCGCCTCGCCAGGCCCGAGCTCGGGGGTCGGCACGGTGTCCAGGTGCAGACTCTTGCGCGGGTCCTTGTCGCGGGTCTCGATGCCCTCGAACATCCCGGCCTCGTCCTCGTGGACGGTCATGGCCTGGTAGCTGTCCGGCACGGCCAGCCCACCGACGTCGTCGAAACGCTCGGCGAGGATGGCGTCGAGGATCTCCTGCACGGCTTGGCCTCCGGTGGCTTGCGTGGGATACCGATCAGTTACTGCGCAGTATGGTACCCGGAGCATTGTGGTGCCGTACTGCGGAGATGGGTCGGATCGTGACGCAGGCCACCGCCGGCGGCGGGCTGAATCGACGAAGAAGCCCCTCCGACCGTCCGATCGGAGGGGCTCCGGGTGAGCGCGGTGGCCGGCTCGGTGGGCGGCTCGGTGGGCGACTCAGTGGTCGGTCGCGGGCTCCACGAGCTCCACGAGCACGCCGCCGGCGTCCTTGGGGTGGATGAAGTTGATCCGCGAGTTCGCCGTGCCGCGGCGGGGCTCGGGGTAGAGCAGGCGCAGGCCCTTCGCCGTGAGCGCGGCCATCGCCGCCTCGACGTCCGTGACCCGGTACGCGAGCTGCTGCAGCCCGGGGCCGTTGCGGTCCAGGAACTTCGCGATCGTCGAGTCCGGGCGCAACGGGGCCAGGAGCTGGATGCGGGTGGAGGTCCCGGGGTCCGCGCCGGGTGCGGCGAGCATGGCCTCCCGCACCCCCTGCTCCTCGTTGACCTCCTCGTGCGTGTTCACCAGCCCGAACACGTCCGCGTACCAGGCGACGGCCGCGTCGAGGTCCGCGACCGCGATGCCCACGTGGTCGATCTGGGTGAGCAGGGAGCCGAGCGCACCGGCGGGCTGCTCCGTCTGAGTCGTCATGCGGAGCAGAATCGCATCCGACGGCCGGGTCGTGGGTCTGTGCGCCTGCTCACCCCCTCCGTTCGGGCCGTCTCCGGCGTCGGGTGCGCAGGTATCGTCCGGGACCAGATCCCGGTTCCGGAGTAGCTACTGGAGGTTCGTCGTGACCGAGTCCGTCATCGTCGCAGGTGCACGTACGCCGATCGGCCGGTTGCTCGGCTCGCTGAAGGGCTTCACCGGTGCGCAGCTGGGCGGGGTCGCCATCAAGGGCGCCCTGGAGAAGGCGGGCGTCGCGCCCGAGCAGGTCGACTACGTGATCATGGGTCAGGTGCTCACCGCGGGCGCGGGCCAGATCCCCGCCCGCCAGGCGGCCGTGGCCGCGGGCATCCCGATGGACGTCCCGGCGCTGACCATCAACAAGGTCTGCCTCTCCGGCATCGACGCGATCGCGCTGGCGGACCAGCTGATCCGCGCGGGCGAGTTCGACATCGTGGTGGCGGGCGGCCAGGAGTCCATGACCCAGGCCCCGCACCTGCTGCCCAAGTCCCGCGAGGGCACGAAGTTCGGCGACACCACGCTCGTCGACCACATGTCCTACGACGGCCTGTTCTGCGCGTTCGACCAGGTCGCGATGGGTGCGTCCACGGAGAAGTACAACAACCGCTACGAGCTCACCCGCGCCGACCAGGACGAGTTCGCCGCCCGCAGCCACCAGCGCGCCGCCGCCGCCCAGAAGAACGGCGTGTTCGACGACGAGATCGTCCCGGTCTCCATCCCGCAGCGGAAGGGCGACCCGATCGTCTTCACCACCGACGAGGGCGTGCGCGGCGACACCACGGCCGAGAGCCTCGGCAAGCTCCGCCCCGCGTTCGCCGCGGACGGCACCATCACCGCGGGCTCGTCGTCGCAGATCTCCGACGGTGCCGCCGCGGTGGTCGTGATGAGCAAGGCCAAGGCCCAGGAGCTGGGGCTGGAGTGGCTGGCCGAGATCGGCGCCCACGGCGTCGTCGCCGGGCCGGACTCGTCGCTGCAGGAGCAGCCGGCCAACGCCATCACCAAGGCGTGCGAGAAGCAGGGCATCACCCCCGCCGACCTCGACCTGATCGAGATCAACGAGGCGTTCGCGGCCGTCGGGGTGGTGTCGGCGCGCAAGCTCGGCCTGTCGGACGACAAGGTCAACGTCAACGGCGGCGCCATCGCCGTCGGGCACCCGATCGGCATGTCCGGCGCCCGGATCGCGCTGCACCTCGCCCTCGAGCTCAAGCGCCGCGGCGGCGGCGTCGGCGCGGCCGCCCTCTGCGGTGGCGGGGGGCAGGGCGACGCGCTCATCCTGACGGTGTGATCGCTGATCTCGTCGCCCAGGCGCTGGAGGGGCGGCCGCGCGCGGTCGCCCAGCTGATCTCCCGCGTCGAGAGCGGGTCGCCGGACCTGCCCGAGATCGCCGCGCTGCTCGCCCCGCACACGGGGCGGGCGCAGGTGGTCGGGCTGACCGGTTCCCCGGGCGTCGGCAAGTCGACGACCACGTCCGCGCTGGTCACCGAGCTGCGGCGGGAGGGGAAGCGGGTCGGCGTGCTCGCGATCGACCCCTCCTCGCCGTTCTCGGGCGGGGCGCTGCTCGGGGACCGGGTCCGGATGGGCGACCACGCGCTGGACGACGGCGTGTTCATCCGCTCGATGGCCACCCGCGGGCACCTCGGCGGGCTGGCCTGGGCCACCCCCCAGGCCCTGCGGGTGCTCGACGCCGCGGGGTGCGACGTGGTGCTCGTCGAGACCGTCGGCGTCGGGCAGTCCGAGATCGACGTGGTCTCGCTGGCCGACACCACCCTCGTGCTGCTCGCGCCGGGGATGGGGGACGGGGTCCAGGCCGCCAAGGCCGGGATCCTGGAGATCGCGGACGTCTTCGTGGTCAACAAGGCGGACCGGGACGGCGCCGCCCAGACCGTCCGCGACCTGCGGTACATGATGTCGCTGGGCTCGCGGCAGGACGCGTGGAAGCCGCCGATCTGCCGGACCGTCGCCGCGCGCGGCGAGGGCGTCGACGGGCTCGCGAAGGCGATCGAGGAGCACCGCACCTGGCTGGCGTCCTCCGGCGAGGGGGCGGTGCGGCGGCGTCGGCGGGCGGCCGCGGAGATCGAGGCGATCGCGCTGGAGAAGATCCGGGTGCGGCTGTCGTCTTCGGCGGTGGCCGAGTTCGCGGACGCCGTGGTCGCGGGCGACCTGGACCCCTACGCCGCCGCCGATCGGGCGCTCCAGACCCTGTGAGCGGGGATGGTCGCTGGAGCGACTATCCCCGCTCACGGCTCAGGCGAAGTCCCCGCTGGCGGAGCGGATGCGGCCGAGCAGGGCGAACAGGGTGGTCTTCTCGTCCTCGTCGAGGCCGACCAGGCCGAAGTCGTCCGCGGTGACGGACTTCGTCGCCTTCTCCAGCCGGGCCAGGCCCTCCTCGGTGATCTCGACGAGGGTGGCCCGGCGGTCGGTGGGGTGCGGGATGCGGCGGACCAGGCCGTCCCCCTGCAGGCGGTCCACGATGTTGGTGACGCTCGTGGGGTGCAGCTGCAGGCGCTCGCCCATCACCCGCATCGGCAGCTTCCGGGTGCGCGCGAACGACAGCAGCACCAGCGCCTCGTAGCGGGCGAACGTGAGGTTGTGCGGCTTGAGCGCGGCGTCCACCGCCGCCTGCAGGATCTGCTGCACCCGCATCACGCTGGTGACGGCCCGCATCGTCGACGACGGCCCGATGCGCTCGGCCCACAGCTCGGCCGCCCGGTCGATGGGGTCGAAGGGGAGGGGGCCGTGCGATGCCATGGAACGGCACGCTAGCAGGGCTGATCTCAGGCGGGCGCCGATGATCCTCGGCCCGCCGAGGATCATCGGCGCCCGCCTAGGCTGGGCACATGCTCTTCGCGTTCAGCATCGCCCCGTCCGGGACCGCGGCCGAGGACGGCAGCGTCAGCGCCGCCGTCGCCGAGGCCGTCCGCGTCGTCCGGGCCTCCGGCCTGCCCCACGAGACGACGTCGATGTTCACCACCATCGAGTCCGAGACGTGGGACGAGGGGATGGCCGTGGTGAAGGCGGCGGTCGAGGCCGTGCAGGCCGTCTCGCCGCGGGTGAGCCTGGTGCTCAAGGCGGACATCCGCCCGGGGTACACCGGTCAGCTCACCGCGAAGGTGGCGCGGATCGACGAGGCGCTGGGTGGCTGACCCGACCGTCGTCCTGCTGCACGGCGCCTGGCACCGCGGCTCCTGCTGGGCGCCGCTGCAGGAGGCCCTGGCCGAGCGGTCGCTGCGGTCCGTCGCGCCGGACCTGCCCACGGACCGGCCGGGCCTGGGCGCCGCGGACTACGCGACCGCCGTCTCGCTGCCCGAGGGGGAGCTGGTGGTCGTCGGGCACTCGCTCGGCGGGCTGACGGCGCCGGTGCTCGCCGCGCGGGCGGCGGACCGGGTGCGGGCGTTGGTGCTGGTGGCGGCCATGGTGCCGGAGCCGGGGCGGTCCCACATGGACCTGGTCAAGGAGGACCCGTCGATCCTGCCCCGGCCGATCGCGAGCCCGACCCGCAACGCGGACGGCACCACCTCCTGGTCCGTCGAGGCCGCGCTCGGGGCGATGTACGCCGGCGTGCCCCCGGAGCTGGCCGAGCCGGCGGTGGCGCGGCTGCGCCCCCAGGCCTGGACGGTGACGAAGGAGGTCACCCCGCTGCAGGCCTGGCCCGCCGTCCCGACGACGTCGGTGGTCTGCGCGGCCGACCCGATGGCCGCCCCGGAGGCCTCCCGGCGGATCGCCCGCGAGCGGGGGTTCACCCTGCGTGAGCTGCCGGGCGACCACTTCCCGATGCTCACCCGCCCCCGTGAGCTCGCGGAGATCATCGCGAGTGCCTGAACGGCGAACGGCGCGTTCGCTCACCAGGTGTGAGCGAACGCGCCGTTCGCCGGGGAGGGGGCGGGGATCAGGCGATGTTCATCGTGAAGAAGAACACGCCGACCAGGATCGCGACGAAGCCCAGGACCAGCGCGATCTTGCCGAACTTCGCGGTCTGCTCGTCGCGGACCGCGAGGCCGCCCAGCACCAGCGCGGCGAGGCCGCCGACCCAGCCCGCGATCGAGATCGGGCTGACGACCAGCGCGATGATCCCGACGATCAGGGCCGCCTTGCCCAGCACCGGGCTCTGCTGGCGCGCGGTCTTCTTGCGGGCCTCGGCGAGCAGGCGGTCGGTGGTCGCCGTGCTGGAATCGGTGGTGTTCTCGCTCATGGGGATCCTCCGGTCGGGGGACGGCTCTCGGGGGATCGACCGTCCGCTTCTACGCAGAGTGACCTCGCGGTCACGTCAGTCTGTCCAACGAGCGCGGCGCGGAGCTGGTGCTCCGCCGGTCCGGTGATCGACGCCGGTCCCGACTCGCACCGCGGGTACCCGCCGCCACCGGATCGGCGTAGTGCGCGCGGCCCCGGCGCCCTACGGTCGGGACATGGAGTCGGAGAGTCGAGCCCGCCGCATGTGGCGGGCGCTGGAGCCCCTGCACGCCGTGACGTACTTCGCGCCGGAGGCGCGGGAGGCGGCCGAGGGGCTCGGGCTGCGCGGGTTCTGGCGCGGCTACTTCGGACAGCGGGCCGCGCCGCTGGGCGCCGCGCCCGCCGAGGTCGTCACCGCGCTGTTCTACAACTTCGCGCCGGGGTTCGTGGCGCGCTCGGTCCCGCAGATCTGGTCGGTCGCCCCGCCGGAGCGGCTGCTCGAGGCGCGCCTGGCCGCCGTCGACACGGCGCTGCGCCGCTCGCTCGACGTCGACGCCCCCGAGGTCGCCGAGGCCGCGGACCTGGCGCGCACGGCGGCCGCGTCGGTGTCGACGGCGGGCCGGGCGCTCGCCGCCGCCAACGCGGCGTTGCCGTGGCCGGACGCCCCGCACCTCGTCCTCTGGCACGCCCAGACGATCCTGCGCGAACAACGCGGCGACGGGCACGTGGCCGCGCTGGTCGGGGCCGACATCGATCCGTGCGAGGCCCTCGTCGTGTTCGCCGCGGCCCAGGACATCGACCCCGAGCGGCTGCGCGAGCGGCGCGGCTGGACGGCCGAGGAGTGGGCGGCGGCGCAGGACCGGCTGGCGCGGCGCGGGCTGGTCGGCGGCGGACGGCTGACGCCCGCGGGATGGACCCTC
The DNA here is from genome assembly GCF_900102195.1 of Pseudonocardia oroxyli. GTDB lineage: Bacteria > Actinomycetota > Actinomycetes > Mycobacteriales > Pseudonocardiaceae > Pseudonocardia > Pseudonocardia oroxyli. Next base: position 125,213 of record NZ_FNBE01000006.1, on the reverse strand, counting down.
TCCACCGACGTCGAGGCCCGCACCGACACCCTCGCCGACCGCGCCTGGCAGGCCCTCGGCGACGCGCGGTCCGCGCGGCTGCAGGAGCTGGCCGGCCCGCTCGTCGCGCGGATCCTCGCCGCGGGCGACTTCATGGCGGACAACCCGATGGGCATGCGCCCCCTCGTCGCGGGGTGAGTCGTGCCAGGATGGACGGCGTGTCTCGACCCAACCCCCGGCAGGCCGCCCAGACCGCGGCGCTGTCGTCCGCGATGGCGGGCGCCGTGGACCTCTCCGCGCTGAAGGCCCGCTCCGAGGCGGCCGCGCGCGCCCAGGCGGCGCCCGCGGGTGCCGCGCCGGCCGCCACCGCCGGTCAGTACGTGATCGACGTCAGCGAGCAGAGCTTCCAGAACGACGTCCTGGAGCGCTCCCTGCAGGTCCCCGTGATCGTGGACCTGTGGGCGACCTGGTGCGAACCCTGCAAGCAGCTCTCCCCGGTGCTCGAGCGGCTCGCCCAGGCGAGCGGCGGCGCCTGGATCCTGGCGAAGGTGGACGTCGACGCCAACCAGCGGATCGCGCAGGCCTTCGGCGTGCAGTCGATCCCGATGGTCGTCGCGGTCGTGGGCGGCCAGCCGGTCGACGCGTTCCAGGGCGCGCTGCCCGAGGCCGAGGTCAAGAGCTGGATCCAGCGCCTGCTCGACGCGCTGCGCGACCGCATGCCCGGCATCGCCGAGGGCGAGGCCCGTGCCGCGGCCGAGGGCGGCGCCGAGCCCGTCGAGGAGCCCGAGGACCCGCGGTTCACCGCGGCGGAGGAGGCCCTCGAGGCGGGCGACTACCCCGCCGCGGTGGCCGCCTACGAGGCGATCCTCGCCCAGGAGCCCGCGAACGAGCAGGCCAAGGCCGCGCTCGCGCAGGTGCGCTTCCTCGCCCGCGCGGAGTCCGCCGACCCGGCCGCGATCGCCGCGGCCGACGCCGCCCCGGAGGACGTGGCGGCCCAGCTCGCCGCGGCGGACGCCGAGGTGGCGCTAGACCGGGTCGAGGCCGCCTTCCAACGCCTGGTGAACACCGTCGCGCGCACGTTGGGGGAGGACCGGGAGAAGGTCCGTGAGCACCTCGTCGGCCTCTTCGAGCTGTTCCCGACGGACGACGAGCGGGTCACGAAGGCCCGCCGCGCCCTGGGCCGCGCGTTGTTCTAGGCGGCCGCCCGGCTACCGTCGCTCCCCGTGTCCGTCCTCGCCTCGCCCGTCCGTCGTCCGGTGCTGCGGGCCGCGTCGGTCGTCGTGGCGCTCGGGGCGGTCGCCCTCGCCGTCGGGCTGACGATCGCGCACCCGAACGGGCTGCTCACGCTGCTGCCGTCGACGGACATGCGCGAGCTGCACGTCGACTTCGACACGTTCTGGCACTCGGCCGTCGCGCTGACCCAGGGCGCCGACATCTACGACACCACCGCGAAGCTGCGCAACCTCAACCCGCCGCTGCTGAGCCTGGTGTTGGCGCCGCTGGCCGGGCTGGACCCGCTGCTCGCCTACCGGGTGTTCGCGGCGTTCACGCTGGTCCTGGTGCTCGCGGCGGTGGTCGTGGTATGCCGCGAGCTCCGGCTGGGCTGGGGGTGGACGGTCGGCGCGACGGTCGCCATGGCCCTGTCCTCACCCCTGCACGGCACGCTGGTGCTGGGGCAGATCTACGGCGTGCTGCTCGCGCTGCTGGTCGCGGGGTGGCTCTGCGAGCGCCGCGGCCATCCCCGGGCCGCGGGCGTCTGCTACGGGGTGGCGGTGGCGCTCAAGCCCTCGCTCGCGCCGGTCCTGCTGCTGCCCCTGGCCCAGCGTCGCTGGCCCGCCTTCTGGGCGGGCGTGGCGGGGGCGGGGGCGGCGACCGTCGTCGGCGCGCTCGCGGCGGGGCCGTCGAGTGCGCTGGAGTGGCTGCGGATCGGCTTCTCCGAGCCGGTGCCGGACGTGCTGGACAACGCCGCCCTCCCCGGCTTCCTCCTCCGCCTGGGGCTGCCCTCGGCGATCGGGACGGCGCTGGGCTTCGTCGCCCTCGTCGGGACGCTGGTGTGGATCCATCGCCGCGGCGCGGATTCGGCGGGGACCGCCCCGTTCGCGGTGATCGCCGCGGGGCTGCTGATGTCCCCGATCTCGTGGCACAACTATCTGCTGCTGCTCTGGCCCGGGATCCTCGTCGCGGTGGCGGGCGGGCTGGTCCGGGAGTGGGCGCTCGCCCTGTTCGCGCTGCCCCTGATCCCGGTCAGCTGGGGCGAGCTGTGGACCGACGGGAACCCGTGGACCCCGCTCGGGCGCGGCCTCTACACCGCGATCCTGGTGGCCTACTGGATCACGCTGCTCCGGAGCACCCGCCGGACACGGACGAACGGCGCGTTCGCTCACACCTGGTGAGCGAACGCGCCGTTCGCCGGTGGTCTCGAAGTGCCGGGGGCTAGAAGTCCCGCACGTCCTCGTCCGCCGGGCCGACCTCGGGGGCGGGCTCGGCGGGGAGGGCCCGCTTCGGGTGCACCGGGCCGCCCGACTCCTCCGGGACGAGCCAGAGCACGGCGGCAGGCGGGAGGGTCAGCACCGCGCTGGCCGGCCGGGCGTGCCACGGCGTGCGGTCCGCGACCACGGTGCCGAGGTTGCCGACGCCCGAGCCGCCGTAGGACCCCGAGTCGGTGTTCACCAGCTCCTTCCACCGCCCCGCGAAGGGCAGGCCCACGCGGTAGTCCGACTTGGGCTGGCCGGAGAAGTTGGCGATGCAGGCCAGCACGGCCGGGCGGCCGTCGTGGTCGGTGCCCTGACGCAGGAACGACAGCACGTTGCCGGCCGCGTCGTTGGCGTCGATCCACGAGAAGCCCTCGGGCGAGACGTCCATGGTCCACAGCGCCGGGTGCTCCCGGTAGCTGCGGTTCAGGTCGCCGACCAGGGTCTTGATCCCGCCGTGCAGCGGGTTCGCCAGCAGCTCCCAGTCCAGCGAGCGCTCCTCGGACCACTCCCGCTCCTGGCCGAACTCCTGGCCCATGAACAGCAGCTGCTTGCCCGGGTGGGCCCACATGAACGCGAGCAGCGCGCGGACGTTCGCGGCCTTGTTCCAGTCGTCACCGGGCATCCGGGTCCAGAGCGAGCCCTTGCCGTGCACGACCTCGTCGTGGCTGATCGGCAGGACGTAGTTCTCGCTGAAGGCGTACATCAACGAGAACGTCATCTGGTTGTGGTGGTAGCTGCGGTGCACCGGGTCGTGCCCGACGTAGTCGAGCGTGTCGTGCATCCAGCCCATGTTCCACTTGAACCCGAAGCCGAGCCCGCCCATGTACGTGGGTCGCGTGACGCCCGGCCACGCCGTCGACTCCTCGGCGATGGTGACGACGCCGGGGTGCTCCTTATAGACGGTCGCGTTCATCTCCTGCAGGAACGCGACCGCGTCGAGATTCTCGCGCCCGCCGTGGATGTTCGGCAGCCACTGCCCGTCCGGCCGCGAGTAGTCCAGGTAGAGCATCGAGGCCACGGCGTCCACCCGCAGCCCGTCGATGTGGAAGGACTCGAACCAGTACAGCGCGTTGGCGACGAGGAAGTTCTTGACCTCCTTGCGCCCGAAGTCGAACACGAGCGTGCCCCAGTCCGGCTGCTCGCCGCGCCGCGGGTCCGCGTGTTCGTAGAGCGGGGTGCCGTCGAACTTCGCCAGTGCCCATTCGTCCCGCGGGAAGTGCGCGGGCACCCAGTCGACGATCACGCCATAGCCGTGCTGGTGCAGCGTGTCGACGAAGTAGCGGAAGTCGTCCGGCGTGCCGAAGCGGGACGTCGGCGCGTAGTAGGAGGTGACCTGGTAGCCCCAGGATCCCCCGAACGGGTGCTCGGCGACCGGCAGCAGCTCGACGTGCGTGAAGCCCGTCTCGTCCAGGTACTCGACCAGCTGGTCGGCGATCTGGCGGTAGCCGTTGCCCTGCCGCCACGACCCGAGGTGCAGCTCGTAGACGCTCATCGGCTCGGCGTGCGGCTGGCGCAGCGCGCGGGCCGCCATCCACTGCTCGTCCTGCCACTCGTGGTGCTCGGCGGTGACGACGGACGCGGTCTGCGGGGGCACCTCGGTCGCGAACGCCATCGGGTCGGCCTTGTCGCGCCACACGCCGTCCTGCCCCAGGATCCGGTACTTGTACCGGGTCCCGACGCCGACGCCGGGCACGAACAGCTCCCACACACCGGACGAGCCGAGCGAGCGCATCGGGTGCGCCCAGCCCGCCCAGCCGTCGAAGTCCCCGGTCACGCGCACGCCCTGGGCGTTGGGCGCCCAGACCGCGAAGCTCGTGCCGGTGACCTGGCCCGATGCGGTGTCGTAGGCCCGCGGGTGGGCGCCGAGCACCTGCCAGAGGCGCTCGTGGCGTCCCTCGCCGATCAGGTGCAGGTCCACCTCGCCGAGGGTGGGCAGCCAGCGATACGGGTCGTCCACGACGTCCGTGCGGTCGCCGTAGCGGACCTGCAGCCGGTAGTCGCCGCCCGGGCCGTCCACCACGCCGGAGAACAGCCCGGCGTCGTGCACCTTGACCAGGGGGTGCGCGTCGTTCTCGTTGCCGTTGCGCAGCACGGAGACCTCGTCCGCGTGCGGGCGCAGGACCCGGACGACGGTCCCGCCGTCGCCCGTCGGGTGCGCGCCCAGAACGCCGTGCGGGTTGTGGTGCGCGCCACCCAGCAGTCGGTCGGTCGTCGCCTGGTCCGGGGGGCAGGGGTCGATCGTGCGGGTGTCCTCGTGTGCCACCCCGGAACCCTATTGCCGTCGGGGGTTCGCCGCCCACTCGGCTCCGCCGAACGGGTTGCTGTGACGCATGTCCGCCCGGTCCGAGGGACCCGGCTGACACGCTCAAGAATCCTCAGCTCCTGATGATCTTCACCGTGGGTGATCACCAGGCGCTCAGGGTCGGCAACGGCGTCCTACTCAGCCCTCAGCGCCTGGTGATCAGCAGTGTGCGTGGATGACGGTGCGGCCGTCGGCTGAGCCGGCTCAGAGCGAGATCTGCGGGTCCGACTCCCGCTCCTCCTCAGCCACCAACCGCGTGATCGACGAGAGCGGGATGACCGCCCACGTGGGCCGCGAGCGGGTCTCGTAGATGACCTCGTAGACGGCCTTGTCCAGCTCGTAGGCGCGCAGGACCGCCGCCTGCGCGCGCGGGTCGGAACCGGAGGCGAACGCGTAGCCGTCGCAGAAGGCGGAGCGGTTGCGGATCGCCCACTCGTCCGCGCGGCGCAGCAGCTGCTGCTCCTCGTTCTCGTCGGTGTGCTCGTCCAGGATCACCTGGTGGTAGACGGCGTAGTCGAAGGAGCGCAGCATCCCCGCGACGTCCCGCAGTGGGGAGTCCATCCGGCGCCGCTCGGGCAGCGGGGTGGCGGGCTCGCCCTCGAAGTCGATCAGCAGCCAGCCCTTGGGGGTGCGCAGGGTCTGCCCGAGGTGCAGGTCCCCGTGGACCCGCTGGACCGCGATGTCGCCGGTCAACCGGGCGTAGACGGCCCGGATCCCCTTCTCGTGCGGGGCGAGCTCCGGCACCTGGGAGACGACGGCGTCGAGCCGGGTCTCCAGCTGCGCGCGCAGCTCGTCCGCGGGGCGGACGCCCGTCCCGAGCGCCTGTGCCAGCTCCCGGTGCGCCACCGCCACGGTCTCGCCCAGCCGCCGGGACTCGGCGGCGAAGTCCCCGCCGACCTCGTCCGCGTAGAGGTCCGCCTCGGCGAACAGGTCCCGCACGCTGGTCAGCGCCATGGCCCAGCCCTCGGCCGAGTTCGACGCGAAGTCCTGCAGCATGCCCAGGGTGGCGGGCTCGCCCTCGAGCAGGCCCTCGACGGCACCCTGCAGAGACGCGACCTCGTTCGAGCCGACGGAGCGCAGCGCCCGGTGCAGCTCCAGGTCGGGGTTGAGGCCGGGGGAGACCTTGCGGAACAGCTTGAAGATGCTCTTCTCGCCGTAGGCCACCGAGGTGTTCGACTGCTCCACCCCCAGCAGCCGCCCGACCCCCTTCGCCGGCAGCTCGACGCCCGGCTCGGGCACGAACCGCACGTCGCCGTACGTCCGGCCCTCGCGCAGCGCCGTGAGCAGGAACGCCGTGGCCTCGTGGTCCCACATCGCGTCGAACGCGATGCGGTCGCCCACGGCGCCGATCGTCGCGTGCTCCAGCTCGGACGCCGGCTCGTGGCGCCGCCCCACCAGCACCTGGAAGAACTCGGCGGGGCCGTCGGCGAAGCCCACCCGGAGCAGGCACAGGTCCAGCAGCAGCGCGCCGTCGTCGATCAGGGACTGCTCGGTGGCGACCGCGATCTCCGACACCGGTCGGCCCTTGGCCGGGAACCAGCGCTGCCGGGCCAGGTACTCGGGCAGGTGGGCGGGGAGCTCCTCGGCGAGCACGGTCATGCAGGGTCCTCCACGGGCTTGATCGAGAACCAGTAGAACCCGTGCCCGGGCAGCGTCAGCAGGAACGGGAGCTGCCCGATGCGCGGGAACGGGACGCCGCCGGTGAGCTCCACCGGCACGCACCCCTCCCACTCCGACAGGTCCAGCTCGACGGGTTGCGGGAAGCGGCTCATGTTGTTGACGCACAGCACGGTGTCGTTCTCGCCGTCCCCGTGGGTGCGGACGTAGGCCAGCACCGAGGGGTTCGACCCGCCCAGCTCGTGGAAGTCCCCGAGGCCGAACGCGGTGTGCCGCTTGCGCACCTCGATCATGTGCCGCGTCCAGTGCAGCAGGGACGTCGACGAGTTCGACTGGGCCTCGACGTTCACGGCCTGGTAGCCGTACACCGGGTCCATGATCGTCGGCTGGTAGAGCCGGCCGGGGTCGCACTGGGAGAACCCGGCGTTGCGGTCCGGCGTCCACTGCATCGGGCTGCGGACGGCGTCCCGGTCGCCGAGCCAGATGTTGTCGCCCATGCCGATCTCGTCGCCGTAGTACAGGACGGGGGAGCCGGGCAGGGAGAGCAGCAGCGCGGTGAACAGCTCGAGCTGGTTGCGGTCGTTCTCCAGCAGCGGGGCCAGCCTGCGTCGGATGCCGATGTTGGCCTTCATCCGCGGGTCCTTGGCGTACTCCGCGTACATGTAGTCGCGTTCCTCGTCGCTGACCATCTCGAGGGTGAGCTCGTCGTGGTTGCGCAGGAAGATGCCCCACTGCGCGCCGGACGGGATCGCGGGCGTCTGGGCGAGGATCTCCGAGATCGGGAACCGGTTCTCCCGCCGCACCGCCATGAAGATCCGCGGCATCAGCGGGAAGTGGAAGGCCATGTGGCACTCGTCCCCGCCGACCTCCGGGTCGCCGAAGTACTCCACCACGTCCGACGGCCACTGGTTGGCCTCCGCGAGCATGACCCGGCCGGGGTACTCGTCGTCGAGCACCTTGCGGCAGCGCTTGAGGAAGGCGTGGGTCTCGGTGAGGTTCTCGCAGTTGGTGCCCTCGCGCTCGTAGAGGTAGGGCACGGCGTCGAGCCGGAAGCCGTCGATGCCGAGGTCCAGCCAGAAGCGCAGGACGTCGATCATCGCCTCCTGCACCGCCGGGTTGTCGTAGTTCAGGTCCGGCTGGTGGGAGAAGAAGCGGTGCCAGTAGAACTGGCCGCGCACCGGGTCGTAGGTCCAGTTGGACGTCTCGGTGTCGACGAAGATGATCCGCGCGTCCGCGTAGCGGGTGTCGTCGTCCGACCAGACGAAGAAGTCCCCGTACGGCCCGTCGGGGTTGCGCCGGGACTCCTCGAACCAGGGGTGCTGGTCCGAGCAGTGGTTCATGACCAGGTCGGTGATGACCCGGATGCCGCGCTTGTGCGCCTCGTCGAGCAGGGTGACGAAGTCGTCGACCGTGCCGAACTCGGGCAGGACGGCGCGGAAGTCCCGGATGTCGTAGCCCCCGTCGCGCAGCGGGGAGTCGTAGAAGGGCGGCAGCCAGAGGCAGTCCACGCCGAGCCACTGGATGTAGTCCAGCTTCTCGGTCAGCCCGCGCAGGTCGCCGAACCCGTCTCGGTTGGAGTCGTTGAACGCCCGGACCAGGACCTCGTAGAAGACCGCGGACTTGAACCAGTCCGGCTCCACCTCGAGCGCGCGGGCGGAGCCGAACTCCTCGGCCCCGGGCTCCTCGACGATGTGCTCGCTCGTCTCGCTCATCGCCGACGACTCTATCCGGGGCGAACCGGATCCACAGGTCGGAGCGGTCAGCTCGCCGCCGCGGCGTGTCGGCCTGCGACCGCCTTGCGCAGCGCGGTCGGCACGGGCGCGATCCGCGCGCCGAGGGTCTGGATCCGCTCCCGGCGCGCACGGGCCTCCCTGCGGGAGACGACCGTGCGCAGGAGCACGGTCGCGGCGAGGGCGGCGGCCGCCGCCTCGGCGGCCGGGACCGTGTCGGCCCGCGGGGCGCGCAGGGCCGCGGTGGCGGCGTCGGTCAGCTTCCGGACCGCACGCGGGTCCCGCGCGACGACCCGGTCGGCGGGGAAGACCCCCAGCAGCCTGCGCGGCTCGACGCTGACCCAGCGTCCGGCCGCGAGCTGGTCCCGCACGGCCTGCGGGGCCCGGCGTGCGCGGTGGTTCACCCAGTGCTGCCACTTGCGCGGCTTCCCGGCCTCGACCTGCGCGAGGACCTCGGCGAGGAAGGGGTCCGCGGGCGGCTTCGCCCCGCTCACGACGGCGACGCGCCCGTCGTCGTCCTTCAGCAGGCCGGCGAGCAGCAGCTCGGCCAGCGCCCCGGCCCGCAGCAGCAGGTCCCGCTCCCCGGACCCGGTGAAGCGCTTCCGCTCGCGGTCCCAGCTCAGCAGGTACAGCCGCTGCGGCAAGGTCAGTGTCGCGATGTCGTGCATGGACGCCTCCTCGGAAGATCGGTGCAGCTCAGATCCTGTGAGCGGCGATGGTCGCCAGGGCGACCATCGCCGCTCACGGGTCGGGTGGGTCGTCGCGGCGCGGGCGGCCGGGCCGCGGGATGGGGGCCGCCGCCTTCGGCAGGCGGCCCGCCTCGTTCAGGGCTCGGCGCAGCAGGAACTCGATCTGGGCGTTCGTGCTGCGCAGCTCGTCGTCCGCCCAGCGGACCAGGGCGTCGTGCACCGCGGGATCGAGCCGCAGGAGCAGCTTCTTCCTCTCGGCAGCCATGGCCTACGAGTAGAGCGAGCCCGTGTTCACGACGGGTTGGGTGTCGCGGTCGCCGCAGAGCACCACCAGCAGGTTGCTGACCATGCTCGCCTTCCGCTCCTCGTCGAGGTCCACGACGTCCTGCGCGGAGAGCTTGTCCAGGGCCAGCTTGACCATGCCGACGGCGCCGTCGACGATCTGGGCGCGCGCGGCCACGACCGCGCCCGCCTGCTGGCGGCGCAGCATGGCCTGGGCGATCTCCGGGGCGTAGGAGAGCCGGGTGATCCGGGACTCGATCACCGACACCCCCGCGGACTCCACCCGCGCCGCGATCTCCGCGGAGAGCCTGCCGGTGATCTCGTCGGCGTTGTCCCGCAGGGAGAGCCCGGGGGCGCCCTGGTTGTCGTAGGGGTAGCTGGTGGCGATGTGGCGCACCGCCGTCTCGGACTGGATGGCCACGAACTCCACGAAGTCGTCCACCTCGAAGCAGGCCTTGGCCGTGTCCCGGACCTGCCAGACGACGACGGCGGCGATCTCGATCGGGTTGCCGTCCGCGTCGTTGACCTTGGCCTGCTCGGTCTCGTGGTTGCGGATCCTCGTGGAGACCTTGCGCCGGCCGGTGAACGGGTTGACCCAGCGGAAGCCGCTCGTCCGGATCGTGCCGAGGTAGCGGCCGAACAGCTGGACCACGCGGGCCTCGCCGGGGGCGACGGCCGTCAGCCCGATCGCCGTGATCAGCCCGGCCACGATCAGCAGCCCGCCGAGCCCGGAGACCACCGGCGCGATCTCGATCATCAGGGCCAGCAGCGCGACGCCCCCGAGGACGAGGACCAGCGAGAGCGCGAGCATCGCGAACCCGTTCGCCCCCTCGAGCGGGCGCTCGTCGACGTGGGCCGGGGGCATGTCGGGGACCTCGTCGGGGGCCAGGGCGGCGGTGGCGGAGGTGTCGGCCATGAGGGGCCTCCTTTCGTGACATGCCAACCATAGCAAAGTGATATCACTTTGGCGAGCCGGGTGATGCTTGGGACGCCCAAGCGTCGGTGAGCGACGCTTGGGCCGCCCAAGCGTCACCCGACACACGACGACGCCCGGCCCCGCGGCGTGCGGGACCGGGCGTCGGCGAGGTTCGGGTCAGGCGCGATGGACGCGCAGGATGTGCGCGACGTTCTCCCACGGCTGCAGGCGCACGTAGTTGCGCTCCTGCCAGCGGAAGGTGTCCCCGGTGATCTCGTCGGTGACGGTGAACGAGTCCGACCAGTCCAGGCCCAGCTCCGGCATGTCGAGGCGGACGAAGCCCTCGCGCATGTCGTAGGAGTTCAGCGTGACGACCACGATCACGATGTCGCCGGTCGCCGGGTCCTGCTTGGAGTAGGCGAGGATCTCCGGGTTGTCCGTCTCGTGGATGTGGATCTCGCGCAGCTGCTGCAGCGCCGGGTGGGTGCGGCGGATCTCGTTGAGCCTGCCGATGAAGGGCTCCAGCGAGCGGCCCTCGTTGAGCGCCTGGTGGAAGTCCCGCGGGCGCAGCTCGTACTTCTCCGAGTCCAGGTACTCCTCGGAGCCCGGCTTGACCGGGGTGCCCTCGAACAGCTCGAAGCCCGCGTAGACGCCCCAGGTCGGGGACATCGTGGCCGCCAGCACCGCGCGGATCGCGAACATCGCCGGGCCGCCGGTCTGCAGCGACTCGTGGAGGATGTCCGGGGTGTTGACGAACATGTTCGGCCTGCACTCGTCCGCGTGCTCGGCGTGCATGAGCGCGAACTCGGCGAGCTCCTCCTTCTCCGTGCGCCACGTGAAGTAGGTGTAGGACTGGGTGAAGCCCAGCCGCGCCAGCCCGAACATGCGCGCCGGGCGGGTGAACGCCTCGGCCAGGAACAGCGCGTCCGGGTAGCGGGCCTTGACCTGCCAGATCAGCCAGTGCCAGAAGTTCGGCGGCTTGGTGTGCGGGTTGTCCACGCGGAAGATCCGCACGCCGTGCTCGACCCAGTGCAGGACGACCCGCAGCGACTCGGCGTAGATGCCCGCCGGGTCGTTGTCGAAGTTGATCGGGTAGATGTCCTGGTACTTCTTCGGCGGGTTCTCCGCGTAGGCGATCGAGCCGTCCGGGCGCACCGTGAACCACTCCGGGTGGGCCTCGACCCACGGGTGGTCCGGGGCGCACTGCAGCGCGAAGTCCAGCGCGACCTCCATGCCGAGGTCCCGGGTGCGGGCGACGAACGCGTCGAAGTCGTCGATCGTGCCGAGCTCCGGGTCGATCGCGTCGTGTCCGCCGTCCTTGCTGCCGATGGCCCACGGAGACCCGACGTCACCCGCCTCGGCGTGCACGGAGTTGTTGCGGCCCTTGCGGTGCACGGTGCCGACGGGGTGGATCGGCGGCAGGTAGACGATGTCGAAGTTCATCGCCGCGATGCGGTCGAGTTCCTTCGCCGCGGTGACGAACGAACCGTGCACGGCGCGCCCCGTCTCGTCCCGCCCGCCGGTGGAGCGGGGGAAGAACTCGTACCAGGAGCCGAACAGGGCCCGCTCGCGGTCGACGTAGACCTGCTGGGTGCGCCCGCGGGTGATGAGCTCCCGGACCGGGCGCTCGACCATGATCTGGTGCACGGCCGGGAACAGCGCCGGGGCGACCCGGGCGTTCAGCGGCATGGCGGTGTCCCGCAGCGCGTTCGCGGCGCCGAAGAGCAGGTCCCGGTTCGCCCGCTCGCTGGGACGGCGGCCGACCCGCTGGAGCAGCCGGGCGCCGGTCTCCAGGTCGTTGGCCAGCTCGTCCGCGGTCTGGTTGGCCTTCATCTTGGCCTCGACGCTGTGGCGCCAGGTTGCCCACGGGTCGCTCCACGCGTCCACCCGGAAGGTCCACAGGCCCGGCTCCACGGGCACGACGGTCGCGTAGAACCGGTCGGTGCCCACGCCGTCCGGCGCCATGCGGACGTGTTCGGCCTGGTCGCGGGATCCGAGGCGCTTCCACACGACGTTCGCGGCCACCGCGTCGTGTCCCTCGCGCCACACCGTGGCGCGGATGGGGAGGACCTCGCCGACGACCGCCTTGCTCGGGTGCCGACCGTCCCCCACACAGGGGCTGACGTCATCGATTCCGAGCCGACCGGTCATTACGGACGCCACCCCCGTGTCTCGTTGCCGATTGCGCACCCCGTCGCTCGGGCGGATACCCCTGTGGCGTGCGGGACAACCGTATCGGTTCCGTCCACACCTCGCGTGACCGGACGGCCCTCCGTGTCGCAGATTCACGTGCTCTTCACCGCGCGGTGGCGACCGCCCACCGAGCCGCCGGGCGACCCGGTTCCCCACGGTCGCACAGCGTGACGACCGGCTGCTCCACCCGCGCCGGTCCTCACCCGTCCTGACACCGACCGGAAAGCACCCGATCGAGGTCCCGCGGCTCCGCCGCCCGTGCGTGGTAAGTGGTGCTCTGGCACCACTTACCACTCACGAGCGGCGGAGCCGCTAGCCTCCGCCGGGTGAGAGCCCTGCGTCGATTCACGGTCCGAGCCCAGCTGCCGGAGCCGCTGGCCCCGCTGCAGACCCTCGCCACCAACCTCCGGTGGAGCTGGCACCCGGCCACCCGCGAGCTGTTCGCCGCCCTGGACCCGGCGGCGTGGGAACGGTCCGGCGAGGACCCGGTGCGGCTGCTCGGCGAGATCCCGTCGAGCACGCTCCGCGAGCTCGCGGAGGACGCCGAGCTCGTCGCGCAGGTGCGGGACCGCGCCGCGGACCTGGAGCGCTACCTCACCGAGGACCGCTGGTACCAGGTGCAGCAGGACCTGCCCGCGGCGATCGCCTACTTCTCCATGGAGTTCGGCGTCTCGGAGGTGCTGCCGAACTACTCCGGCGGGCTCGGCGTGCTGGCCGGGGACCACCTGAAGGCGGCCAGCGACCTCGGGGTGCCGCTCGTGGCCGTCGGGCTGCTGTACCAGTCCGGCTACTTCCGGCAGTCGCTGTCGCTGGACGGCTGGCAGCTCGAGCATTACCCGGTCCTCGACCCGCAGGGGCTCCCGCTGCAGCTGCTGACGGACGGCGCGGGCGCGCCGGTGCTCGTCGAGGTGGCGATGCCCGAGGGCCGCACGCTGGCCGCGCGGGTCTGGCAGGCGGGCGTCGGGCGGGTGCCGCTGCTGCTGCTGGACACCGACATCGAGGACAACGACGCCGACCTGCGCGCGGTCACCGACCGGCTCTACGGCGGCGACCAGGACCACCGGATCAAGCAGGAGATCCTGATCGGCGTCGGCGGCGTGCGGGCCGTGCGCGCGTACTGCCGGGCGACCGGGCATCCGGTGCCGGAGGTCTTCCACACCAACGAGGGCCACGCCGGGTTCCTGGGGCTGGAGCGCATCCGGGAGCTGCAGTCGGAGGATCTGGACTTCGACCAGGCCCTGGCCGCGGTCCGCGCGGGCACCGTGTTCACCACGCACACCCCCGTCCCGGCGGGCATCGACCGCTTCCCGCTGGACCTCGTGCGCCGCTACCTCACCGACGCGCTGCTCCCGGGCGTCCCGACGGACCGGCTGCTGGCCATGGGCGCCGAGGACGACCCGTCGATGTTCAACATGGCCCACATGGGGCTGCGGCTGGCGCAGCGCGCCAACGGTGTCTCCAAGCTGCACGGCGAGGTCTCGCGCGGCATGTTCGGCGGGCTCTGGGCGGGCTTCGACGCCGACGAGGTCCCGATCGGCTCGGTGACCAACGGCGTGCACGGGCACACCTGGGAGAACCCGGACGTGGCGTCGCTGGTCGGCGAGCCCGGCCGTCCGGTGACCGCGGGGGACGCCGAGCTGTGGGGCCTGCGCAACGCCCTACGCGCGCGGCTGGTCGACGAGGTCCGCCGCCGCGTGCGGGCGGCCTGGCTCGAGCGCGGCGCCTCGACGCCCGAGCTGAGCTGGACCGATCACGTGTTCGATCCGGACGTGCTGACCGTCGGCTTCGCCCGCCGCGTCCCGACCTACAAGCGGCTCACGCTGATGCTCCGGGACCCCGACCGGCTGCGTGACCTGCTGCTGGACCCGCACCGCCCCGTCCAGCTGATCGTCGCGGGCAAGTCCCACCCGGCGGACGACGGCGGCAAGGCCCTGATCCAGCAGATCGTCCGGTTCGCGGACGACCCGGCCGTGCGGCACCGCATCGTCTTCCTGCCGGACTACGACATGTCGATGGCCCGCTACCTCTACTGGGGCTGCGACGTCTGGCTGAACAACCCGCTGCGCCCCCTGGAGGCCTGCGGCACCTCGGGCATGAAGTCCGCGCTCAACGGCGGCCTCAACCTCTCCATCCGGGACGGCTGGTGGGACGAGCTCTACGACGGCGCCAACGGCTGGGCCATCCCGACCGCGGACGGCATCGACGACCCGCACAAGCGGGACGACCTCGAGGCGAACGCGCTCTACGAGCTGCTCGCGACCCGGGTCGCGCCCGCCTTCTACGAGCGGGACGAGGGCGTCCCCGCGAAGTGGACGGGCTTGGTGCGCCACACCCTGGAGACGCTGCGCCCCGAGGTCCAGGCGACCCGGATGGTGCGCGAGTACGTCGAGGGCTGGTACGCCCCGGCCGCGCGGGCGGCGCGCGTCGTCACGGAGTCGGCGTTCGCGGGGGCGCGCGCGGTGGCCGCGTACCGGGCGCGGCTGAACGCGGCGTGGACGAAGGTGCAGGTCGCGGGGGTGGACGCCTCCGGGCTGCCGGACACCCCGGTCGTCGGCGCGCCGATGACCGTGCGCGCGGTCGTCGACCTGAACGGCCTCACCCCGGAGGACGTCACGGTCGAGGCGATCGTCGGGCGGGTGGACGACTCCGACGAGCTGAAGGACACCGTCCGGGTGCCGATGAAGCACCTCGGGGACGAGCGTTTCGAGGCGGTGGTCCCGCTCCCGCACGCCGGGCTCGCGGGCTACACGGTCCGCGTGCTGCCGACCCACCCGCTGCTGGCCTCGCAGGCCGAGCTGGGCAAGGTCGTGCTGGCCTGACCCGTGAGTGGCGATGCTCGCTCTGGCGACCATCGCCGCTCACGGGGTCAGCCGCAGCAGCCTCCGCCGCAGCACCCGCCGCCCCCGCCGGCGGGTGCCATGGCGGGCGCGCCCGCTCCGGCGCGGCCGCCCAGCGAGATCGTGGAGAGCAGCTTCCGGGTGTCGCTGTGGCCCTGCGGGCAGGCGGCCGGGTCGCCCGCCGCGGCCATCGGGCGGTCGACCTCGAAGGTCGCGTGCCCTCCGACGCGGGCGCACTCCCGGCAGCGGAACTCGTAGCGCGGCATGCGCGGGAGCCTACGCCGCGCCGTCGTCGATCTCCATGATCCACACATGGGGAGCGGGGCGGTCGTTTCCCGACCGTCTCGCTCCCCGACCGTGGATCACGACGCGGGCAGGCGGCGCAACAGCAGCAGGGAGTGGGGCGGCAGGGTCACGGTGCTGCCGCCCTTGAGCGGGCGGTCCGTGACCGGGCACCCGTCCTCGCGGCTGCTGTCCAGCACCGGGACCAGCGCCGCGGAGCCGGGCAGGACGCAGGGTTGCGCCCCGCCGTCGCCGTTGAGCAGGAAGAGCCACTCCAGGGTGAGCAGGCCCAGGGTTCGGGCGTGGCCGTCGTGCCAGTCGTGGGGTTCCATCGCCCGCCCGCCCGGGTTCCACCAGCGCACGTCGGTGTCGGCGAGGAACGTGTCCCGGTGCAGGTCGGGGGAGGAGCGGCGGATGGCGGTGAGCCGCGCGGTGAAGGCGGTCATCGCCTCGGCGGCCCCGGGGTCGAGCGCGTCGGGCGCCCAGTCGACCCACGTCGTCTCGTCGTCGAGGCAGTAGGCGTTGTTGTTGCCGCCCTGGGTCCGCCAGCGCTCGTCACCGCCGACGATCATCGGGGTGCCGATCGACAGCAGCAGGGTCGCGTGCATGGCCCGCGCCGCCGCCCGCCGCCGCGCCCGCACCACCGGGGAGGTCGACTCGCCCTCGACGCCGAAGTTCTGGGAGCGGTTGTCGTCCGTGCCGTCCCGGTTGTGCTCGCCGTTGGCCTCGTTGTGCTTGCGCTCGTAGGTGACGAGATCGCGCAGGGTGAACCCGTCGTGCGCGGTCACGAAGTTGACCGACGCCCACGGCCGCCGCCCGGAGAGCTTGTAGATGTCCGACGACCCGGTCACCCGGGAGGCGAGCTCCGCGATGTGCCCGTGGCCGCGGAAGAAGTCCCGCACCGCGTCCCGGTAGCGGCCGTTCCACTCCGACCAGGCGACGCCGAAACCGCCGACCCGGTAGCCCTCCCCGGTGGCGTCCCACGGCTCGGCGATCAGCTTCGTCGTCGAGAGGACGGGGTCCACCGCGATGGCCGTGAGCAGCGACGAGTGCGGGTCGAACGCGCCGGACCGCGGGCGGCCGAGCACCGAGGCCAGGTCGATGCGGAAGCCGTCGACGCCGTAGCGGGTCACCCAGTGCCGCATGGCGTCGCAGACCAGCCGGATGACGGTGGGGGAGCCGGCGTCGAGGGTGTTGCCGGTGCCGGTGATGTCGGCGTCGTGGCCGTTGCCACCGAGGGAGTAGTAGGCCCGCGCGTCCAGCCCGCGGTAGGACAGCGTGGTCCCGCCGACGCCGCCCTCGCAGGTGTGGTTCGGGACGAAGTCGAGAATCACCTCGATCCCGGCGGCGTGCAGCGCGTCGACCATGGTGCGGAACTCGGCGGTCTCGGCGCCGGGCACCGACGCGTAGTCCGCGTGCGGGGCGAGGAAGCCCAGCGTCGAGTAGCCCCAGTAGTTCCTCGCCCCCCGTTCGACGAGCGAGGGCTCGGAGGCGTTGGCGCACACCGGGAGCAGCTCGACCGCGGTGACCCCGATGCGGCGCAGGTGCTCGATCACCGCCGGGTGCGCGAGGCCCAGGTAGGTGCCGCGGTGTTCCTCCGGGACCTCGGGGTGTCGCATCGTGTAGCCCTTCACGTGCAGCTCGGAGACCACCGTCTCCGACCAGGGCACGTCCGGCCGCGGCGGCAGCGGGGTGCTCGCCGCGGCCTCCACCACCGACAATGGCACCGAACCCAGGGAGTCGATCGTGGACGCGGGCCCGGTCATCGGGTCGTCCACCCAGCCGCGGGCGGCGCGCAGGTCGGTGACCCGGCCGGTGATCCGCGTCGCGTACGGGTCGACGAGGATCTTGTGCGGGTTGGTCCGGGTGCCCTCCCACGGGGCGTAGCGCCCGTGCACGCGGTAGCCGTAGCGCTGGCCCGGCCGCACCCCGGGGACGTGTCCGTGCCACACCCCGAACGTCCGCTCGGTGAGCTCGACGCGGCGCTCGACCAGATCGTCGTCCACCAGACAGACCTCGACCGCGTCCGCGCTGGTGGAGGCGACTGCGAAGCGCGCTCCGGAGGAGTCGACATGGGCACCCAACGGGAAGACCGGCACGATCGGCGAGGATAAGGGGGTGAGCACCCCCGGAGCCCCCACCGCGCCCGATCTCACTGACCTTGTGATCAAGTTGGACAAGGTCACGGTGCGGCGCGGCAAGACCGTGCTGCTGGACGAGGTGGACTGGTCCGTCGAGCTCGACGAGCGCTGGGTGGTCCTCGGGCCCAACGGCGCGGGCAAGACCACCCTGCTGCGCCTCGCCGCCGCCGAGATGCACCCGACGAGCGGCACCGTGCACGTCCTCGGTGAGCGGATCGGGCGCGTCGCGCTGTTCGAGCTGCGCCCCCGCATCGGCCTGACCTCGGCGAACCTCGGCATCCGCATCCCCGGCGACGAGCTCGTCTCCGACGTCGTGGTCTCGGCCGGGTACGGCGTGCTCGGCCGGTGGCGGGAGCGCTACGACGCGATGGACACCGGCCGCGCGGGCGCCCTGCTCGCGCAGCTCGGCATGGCGGGTTTCGCGGACCGCGAGTTCCGCACGCTGTCCGAGGGCGAGCGCAAGCGGGTGCTGATCGCCCGCGCGCTGATGACCGACCCCGAGCTCCTGCTTCTCGACGAGCCCGCCGCGGGCCTCGACCTCGGCGGCCGCGAGGACCTCGTCGGCCGGCTCTCCACCCTGGCGCTGGACGCCGAGGCGCCGGCGTCCGTGCTGGTCACCCACCACGTGGAGGAGATCCCGCCCGGCTACTCGCACGGCCTGCTGCTGCGCGAGGGCCGGGTCGTGGCCGCCGGCCTGCTGGACGACGTCCTCACCGACGAGAACCTGACCGAGACGTTCGGGGTCCCGCTGGCCGTGCAGAAGCGGCGCAAGCGCTACAGCGCATGGCTGCGGTGAGGCGGGTTAGGGTCGGCGCGTGACGGAATTCGTGAGGCTCGAGGTCGACAACGGTGTGGGCACGATCCGGTTGGAGCGCCCGCCCATGAACGCGCTGAACCGCCAGGTCCAGGGCGAGCTGCTGCAGGTCGCGGAGGAGGCCGCGCAGCGCGCGGACGTCCGCGCGGTGATCGTCTACGGCGGCGAGAAGACCCTCGCGGCGGGCGCGGACGTCAAGGAGATGGCGAGCATGTCCTACTCGGACATGGCGCCGGTCGCGCGGCGGCTCTCGGCGGGCCTCGGCGCGCTGTCCCTCATCCCGAAGCCCACGGTCGCCGCGGTCACCGGCTACGCGCTCGGCGGCGGGCTCGAGGTCGCGCTCGGCGCCGACCGCCGGATCGCCGGGGACAACGCCAAGCTCGGCTTCCCGGAGATCCTGCTCGGCATCTTCCCCGGTGGCGGCGGCACGCAGCGGCTCGCCCGGCTGGTCGGCCCGGCCCGGGCCAAGGACCTGATCTACACCGGCCGCATGGTCACCGCCCAGGAGGCGCTCGAGATCGGGCTGGTCGACGAGGTCGTCCCGGCGGACGAGGTCTACTCCCGCTCGGTCGAGTACGTCGCGCAGTTCACGAAGGGCCCCGCGCTCGCCTACGCCGCCGCGAAGAAGGCGATCGACGGCGGCCTGGAGATGGACCTGCGCAACGGCCTGGACCTGGAGTCCGAGCTGTTCGCCGGCGTCTTCGCCTCGGACGACGCGGCCGCGGGCATGAAGTCCTTCGTCGAGAACGGCCCCGGCAAGGCCGAGTTCACCGGCCGCTGACCCCCGTGCGTGGTAAGTGGTGCCAGAGCACCACTTACCACGCACGAGCGCCGGAGGCGCTCCGATCGCGATGCGTGAGCTGACGGTGCTCGGGACGGCCTCGCAGGCGCCGACCCGGACCCGGCACCACAACGGGTACTTCCTGCGTTGGGACGCCGAGGGCTACCTGTTCGACCCCGGCGAGGGCAGCCAGCGGCAGATGCTGCTCGCGGGCATCCCGGCGAGCGCGATCACCCGGCTCTGCCTCACCCACCTGCACGGCGACCACTGCCTCGGGGTGCCCGGGGTGCTGCAGCGCATCTCCCTCGACCAGGTCGCCCACCCCGTGCACGCGCACTTCCCGGCGTCGGGGCACGAGTACTTCCGCAGGCTGCGGTACGCGAGCTCCTACCTGGAGCGCGGGGACATCGTGGAGCATCCGCACGCCGCCGACGGGCCCGTCGCGCCCGGGCTGTCGGTCGCGCGGCTCGAGCACCCCGTCGAGGCCTTCGGCTACCGGCTGACCGAACCCGACGGCATCCGCATGCTGCCGGACGAGCTGGCCCGCCACGGCATCACCGGGCCGCGGGTCCGGGAGATCCAGGCCCGCGGCTCGCTCGACGGCGTCGACCTGGCCCGGGTCAGCGCGCCCCGACCGGGCCAGGTGTTCGCGTTCGTGATGGACACCCGGCTGTGCGAGGGCGTGTTCGCGCTCGCGGACCGGGCGGACATGCTCGTCGTCGAGTCCACCTTCCTGCACGGCGAGGCCGATCTCGCCCACGCCTACGGCCACCTCACCGCGCGCGAGGCCGCCACCGTCGCGCGGGAGTGCGGGGTGCGGACCCTCGTCCTCACCCACTTCTCCCAGCGCTACACCGACCCGTCGGCGTTCGTCCGCGAGGCGCGCGAGGTCTTCGACGGGGAGCTGGTGGTCGCCGAGGACCTGATGCGGGTCCCGGTGCCGCCGAGAACGGCTCAGCGGGCGCCCGCGTAGGCGTCCATCGACCGGACCAGGGCGCGCAGCCGGTCCCGCAGGTCGGCTCGCTGCGCGTCCGTCAGCCCGAACGCCTCGGCCATCCCGACGGGCACGCCGTGGGCGCGCTCCCGCAGCGCCCGCCCCTCGTCGGTGAGGACGGCGTCGACGCCGCGCTCGTCGTCCGTGCGCCTGCGCCGGGCGACCAGACCCATCCCCTGGAGCCGCTTGAGCAGCGGCGTGACGGTGCCGTAGTCCAGGTGCAGGGCGGCGGCGACCTCCTTGACCGAGAGGCTCTCGCGCTCCCAGAGCAGGAGCATGACCAGGTACTGGGGGTAGGTCAGGTCCAGCTCGTCCAGCAGGGGGCGGTACGCCGCGGTCACCGCACGGGACGCGGCGTAGATCGCGAAGCAGAGCTGGTCGTCGAGCAGCAGCGACTCCGTCGGTTCCACGCCCCGAGGATAGCACGCGTCACAGTAACTTGCGCACAAGTTAATCGGGGGCTATGTTTCTTCTCGTCAGCCAGTCCGACGCAGAACGGAGAGCACGATGAGCGAGCAGATCGACCGCCCGGTCCTGGAGCCTGCGGCGCAGGCCTTCGTCGAGGCGACGGCCACGCCGCCGTTCCTCTACCAGCTCGAGCCCACCGAGGGCCGCAAGGTCGTCGACGAGGTGCAGTCCGGCGAGATCGCGAAGCCTGCGGTCGACGAGGAGTGGGTCCCGCTCGGGGACTTCTCCCTCCGGATCGTGAAGCCCCGGGGTGCCGCCGGGGCGCTGCCGGTCGTCCTCTACATGCACGGCGGCGGCTGGGTGTTCGGCAACGCCCACACCCACGACCGGCTCGTGCGCGAGCTCGCCGTGGGCGCGGACGTCGCGGTGGTGTTCGTCGAGTACACGCCCTCGCCCGAGGCCCGCTACCCCGTCGCCATCGAGCAGGGCTACCGGGCCGCGCAGTGGATCGGCACGGACGGCGCGTCCCACGGCCTCGACGGCACCCGGCTCGCGGTCGCGGGCGACTCGGTCGGCGGCAACATGAGCGCCGCGCTGACGCTGCTGGCCAAGGAGCGCGGGGACGTCTCGTTCACCGCCCAGCTGCTGTTCTACCCGGTCACCGACGCGAGCTTCGACACCGAGTCCTACCAGCGCTTCGCCACCGGCTACTTCCTGCACCGCGAGGGCATGAAGTGGTTCTGGGACCAGTACACGACCGACGAGGCCGACCGCGCGCAGATCACCGCCTCACCGCTGCGCGCGACCGTCGAGCAGCTCGCCGGGCTCCCCCCGGCCCTGGTGATCACCGACGAGGCGGACGTGCTCCGCGACGAGGGCGAGGCCTACGCCGACAAGCTGCGCGCCGCGGGCGTCCCGGTGACCGCGACCCGCTACCTCGGCATGGTGCACGACTTCATGATGCTGAACACGCTGCGCGAGAGCGGCGCGGCGACGAGCGCCATCGCCCAGGCCGTCGCCACCCTGCGGGCGGCGCTGCACGGCTGACTAGGGTCCGTACTCATGAGTACGGACCAGGTGCCCACCCCGCACGCCACCGCCGAGCAGGTCGAGGCCGCGTGGAAGGACCCCAAGCTGGCCAACGTGCTCTACCACGACTGGGAGGCCGGGACCTACGACGAGAAGTGGTCGATCAGCTACGACGAGCGCTGCATCGACTACGCCGCGGGCCGGTTCCGGATCGCGGCGCCGTGGGACGGGCGGCCCTACGAGCACGCGGTGGAGCTCGGCTGCGGCACCGGGTTCTTCCTGCTCAACCTCATGCAGGCCGGGGTGGCGACGCGGGGTTCGGTCACCGACCTCTCCCCGGGCATGGTCGCGGCCGCGCTGCGCAACGCCGAGCACCTCGGCCTGCCGGTCGACGGCAAGGTGTCCGACGCCGAGACCATCGCCTACCCGGACGAGTCCTTCGATCTCGTCGTCGGACATGCGGTGCTGCACCACATCCCGGACGTCGAGCAGGCGTTCCGGGAGGTGCTGCGGGTGCTGCGGCCGGGCGGGCGGTTCGTGTTCGCGGGCGAGCCGACGACCATCGGCGACCGCTACGCCCGCACGCTCTCCCAGCTCACCTGGAAGGCGGCGACCACGATCACGAAGCTGCCGCCGCTGCAGGGATGGCGCAGGCCGCAGGCCGAGCTGGACGAGTCCAGCCGGGCCGCCGCGCTGGAGTCGGTCGTGGACATCCACACGTTCGACCCCGCCGACCTGGAGGCGATGGCGACGCGGGCGGGCGCCCGGGAGGTGCGGGCGAGCACCGAGGAGCTCACCGCGGCCATGCTGGGATGGCCGGTGCGGACGTTCGAGGCCGCCGTCCCGCCCGGCAGGCTCGGCTGGAACTGGGCGATGTTCGCCTACCACTCCTGGCAGCGCCTCTCCGCGCTCGACGCCGTCCTCGGCCGGGTCGTCCCGCGGCGGTTCTTCTACAACGCCCTGATCACCGGGGTGAAGCCGCGCTGAAGCCCGGTTCGAGGCCCGGCGAGCGGGACGGCGGGGCGGGGCAGCGGGCACACTGACCGACGTGGACCATCCGCTCGAGCCGCTGTGGCGCGGCGCCGTGGTGTACCGCGTGCTCACCCTGCTCACGGTGATCGGCGTGTCCGCCTTCCACTTCCGCGAGTACGCCTCGCCGATCGGCGCGGGGCTGGTGCTGGCCGTGATGGTGGGCTGGACCGCGGTGCTCGCCCGGGTCTTCCTCACCCACGGCGAGGTGCGCAGGCCGTTCGCCCTCGCCGATCCGCTGGTCTCGGCCGCGATCATGCTCACCACACCGCTGATCGTCACCGACGCCCAGCTCGACGCGTCCGCCCCGGGCATGGGCTCCATCTGGACGTCGGGCGCGGTGCTGAGCTGCGCGATCGCGTTCCGGGTCCCGGGCGGGCTGGCGTCCGCCGCGCTGATCTCGGCGGCGCTCGTGCTCGGCAAGTCGCGGGTCACGCTGACCGAGCTCAGCGACATCCAGATCCTCGTGCTGGCGGGGCTGACCGTCGGGTTCGCGTCCCTGGTGCTCGACCGCGCGGCGACCCGGCTGCGGCGCGCGGCCGCGGAGGAGGCCGCGACCGCCGAGCGGGAGCGGTTGGCCCGGGCGGTGCACGACGGCGTCCTGCAGGTCCTCGCCCACGTCAAGCGCCGCGGCGCGGAGCTCGGCGGTGGCGCCGCCGAGCTCGGGGTGCTCGCGGGGGAGCAGGAGGTCGCCCTGCGCACGTTGCTGACCAGCGGGGACGCCCAGGTCGACGCGTCCGGGCACCGGGACCTCGCCGCGACCCTGCGCGCCCTGGCGTCACCGCGGGTCACCGTGTCGGCGCCCGCGCACAGCGTCGAGCTGCCCGCGGGCACCGTCGCCGAGCTCGACGCCGTGGTGCGGGCCGCCCTGGTCAACGTCGAGCGCCACGTCGGCCCGGACGCCCCCGCGTGGGTGCTCGTCGAACCGCTCGACGACGCCGCGGGCGTCGAGATCAGCGTGCGGGACGACGGGCCCGGCATCCCGGCGGGCCGCCTCGCCGAGGCCGAGGCGCAGGGCCGGATCGGGGTCTCCCGGTCGATCCTCGGCCGGGTCGCGGACGTGGGCGGGACCGTGGAGCTGGACACCGGGCCGGGCCGCGGGACAGAGTGGATCATCCGAGTGCCGGGGGGCGTGACATGACCGTGACGGTGATGGTCGTCGACGACCACCCCATCTGGCGCGAGGGCGTCGCCCGCGACCTGGGCGAACGCGGCCTGGACGTGGTGGCCACCGCGGCCGACGCGGGCGCCGCGGTGCGGATCGCGCCCGCCGTCCGCCCGCAGGTCGTGCTGATGGACCTGAACCTCGGCGAGACCTCCGGGGTGGAGGCGATCACCGGGATCGTCGCGAAGCTGCCCGAGACCCGGATCCTGGTGCTCTCCGCGAGCGGCGAGCACGCGGACGTCCTCGAGGCCCTCAAGGCGGGCGCCACCGGCTACCTGGTCAAGTCCGCGAGCGTCGAGGAGCTGGTGGACGCGGTGCAGCGGACCGCCGAGGGCGTCCCGGTGTTCACCCCCGGGCTGGCGGGCCTGGTGCTCGGGGAGTATCGGCGCCTGGCCCAGACGCCGGCGGGCGAGCCCGCGGTCCCGGCGCTGACC
Source organism: Pseudonocardia oroxyli (assembly GCF_900102195.1). Classification (GTDB taxonomy): domain Bacteria; phylum Actinomycetota; class Actinomycetes; order Mycobacteriales; family Pseudonocardiaceae; genus Pseudonocardia; species Pseudonocardia oroxyli. The sequence goes on along the minus strand of NZ_FNBE01000006.1, from coordinate 101,117 downwards.
GACCGCGAGACCGAGGTGCTGCGGCTGGTCGCGAAGGGGCTCACGGCCCGCCAGATCGGGGAGCGGCTCGTGGTGTCGCACCGGACCGTCGAGAGCCATGTGCAGAACACGCTGCGCAAGCTCCAGCTGCACAATCGCTCCCAGCTCGTCCGCTACGCCATCGAGCAGGGTCTGGCGGAGTAGCGACGGCGCTAGGCCAGCCCGTTCTCGATCGCGTACCGGACCAGGGCCGCGCGGCCGGGGACGTCGACCTTCCGCAGCACCCGTTGGACGTGGTTCTCCACCGTGCGCGGCGAGAGCACGAGCCGGGTCGCGATCTGGCGGGCCGTGAGGCCCTCGACGACGAGACGCAGCACCTCCGACTCCCGCCCCGTCAGGTGCGGGACGGGGCCCGCGGGGGTGTGGGCGGCGGCGTCGAGCACGAGGGCGGCGAGCCCGTCGCCGAACGCCGTGCCCCCCGCCGCCGCGGTGCGCACGATCCGCGGGAGGGCGGGATCGGTCCGCAGGACGAAACCGGTCGCGCCGGCCCGCACGACGTCGAGCACCTGGTCCGCATCGGACGCCACGGCCACGACGGGCACCTGCGGCAGCTCCGCGGCCAGGGCCCCGACGGCGACGGTCGCCGCCACCCCGGCGTCGAGGTCCACGACCACGACGTCCGCGGGCCCGGTCCGCGCGGTCGACACGGCCTCGGCGGGCGCGGTGGCCCGCGCGGGCGCCAGGTCCGGGGGCAGCTCGGGGAGGTCCCCCTCCCCGACGACGATCACGACCACACGTCCACCCCCACCGAAGAGTGGATCATGCCCAGACCCGGTGGCCTCCGCGAGTGGCCCGCCCGCGAATCACCGTTTCGGCCCTACGCCCGCTCACCGCCCGCGACCACCCTCCCCCGTGAGTGGCGATGGTCGCCATAGCGACCATCGCCACTCACGGGGTGGCGCGATTACGGTCGACCGATGACCCGCCGCGACCCGGAGCAGGCCCGGTTCCTCACGCTGGACTCGCTGCGCTGGGTGATCCGGCACCGGGCGTGGACGCCCTGGTACCTGCTGCGGTACTGGCGGCTCGCGATGCTGCGGCTGCGCCACCCGCACGTCGTGCTCAAGGGCATGGTGTTCCTCGGGCGCGGCGTCGAGATCGAGGCCCGCCCCGGCTACGGACGCCTCGAGATCGGCCGGTGGGTGCACATCGGCGACGGCAACTCGCTGCGCTGCCACGAGGGCTCGATGCGCATCGGGGACAAGGTCGTCATGGGCAGGCACAACACCCTGAACTGCTATCTCGACGTCGAGGTGGGTGCGGCGACGCTGCTCGCGGACTGGGTGTATGTCACCGACTTCGACCACCGCACCGCGGACGTGCACCTGCCGATCAAGGACCAGGGGATCGTGAAGGCGCCCGTGCGGATCGGCCCGGACACCTGGGTCGGGGTGAAGGTGTCGGTGCTGCGCGGCTCGCGGGTCGGCCGCGGCTGTGTGCTCGGCGCCCACGCCGTGGTCCGCGGGGACGTCCCGGACCACGCGATCGCCGTCGGGGCGCCCGCCCGCGTGGTGCGGGACCGCATGGCGGACTACGAGGCCGCCGCCGCCGAGCGCGCCGCGGTCGCCGACATGGCCCGCAAGCAGCACGCCGCGGTGCAGGAACGCCTGTCGAGATGACCCTCAGGGCGATTCCGGCGCCCCCGGAATCGCCCTGAGGCTCAGCTCGGCGAGGAGGTCGCCGGTGGCGATCTTGGGACGGGGGAGGTCGGCCGGACCGCGGCGGGGCGCGGCCGCGTAGACCCGGGCCGTCTCGGCCGCGATGCCGGCCCAGGTGAAGTCGGTGCGCAGGCGCGCGCGGGCCCGTCTCGCGTGCGCGGCCGACGCCACGGGGGCGCTCAGGGCGCGGTCGACGGCCGCGGCCAGGGCGGGGACGTCCCCGGGCGGGAAGGACCAGCCGGTCTCGCCCTCCACCACGAGCTCGCCGAGCCCGCCCGCGGACGAGGCCACGAGCGTCGCCCCGGCCGCCGCGGCCTCGAGGGCGACGATCCCGAACGGCTCGTAGCGGCTGGGCAGCACGACGGCGTCCGCGGCGACCAGCAGCGCGGACAGGTCGCGGTCGGGGAGGTGCCCGGTGAAGGTCACGGCGCGCCGCAGCCGCAGCCGCCGCACCTCCTCGGCGAGGAATCCCTGCTGCGTCCCGGTTCCCGCGACCAGCAGCCGGGTGCCCGGGTGCGCGCGGCGGATCCGCGGCATCGCCGCCAGCAGGTCCTGGACGCCCTTCTCGTACTCCAGCCGCCCCACGAACGCGAGCAGCGGCCCGGCACCGGGGGCGTACCGGGCCCGGGCGGCCGCGGCCCGGTCCCGGCGGACCCGCCAGCCGCGGGTGTCGATCCCGTTGTGCACCACGTGCACGCCCCCGGGCGGGTCGGCGTCGAACAGCTGCGCGACCTCGCCGCGCATCGCCCGCGAGCAGGTGATCACCGCGTCCGCGCGGTGCACGAGCGTCCACTCGACACTGTGGACGGCCCGGTTGAGCGGCCCGGGCAGCCAGCCGGAGTGCCTGCCCGCCTCGGTGGCGTGGATCGTGGCGACCAGCGGCGCGCCGAGGACGTCCGCGAGGGTGGTCGCGGGGTGCGCGACGAGCCAGTCGTGGGCGTGCACGACGTCCGGGCGCCAGCCGCCGAGTCGGGTCAGCGCGGTGCGGACGAGGGTGTGGCCCATCGCGAGGGTCCAGGCGACGAGGTCCCGGGCGAACTCGAGGTGGATCGGGTCCTCCGCGGCGCGCAGGACGCGCACGCCGTCGACCGTCTCGTCGACGGTGGGGTGGGTGGTCGCGTCGGAGCCGGTCGGCTGCCGACAGAGCACGACGACCTCGTGCCCGGCGGCCGCGAGCGCGCGGGCCAGCGCGTGCACGTGCCGACCCAGCCCGCCGACCACGACGGGCGGGTACTCCCATGAGACCAGCAGCACGCGCATCCGGGGCATCCTGGCAAAGTCGGGGTGACCGTTCGGCGGTACCCTCGTTTCACGGAGAGACGATCGTGCGGGATCGCCGTTCGGCGCGGGCGGAGGGTGGCTGTGCGGGGGACTCTGCGGGGGGCTCGGCGGCTGACGGCCGCCGTGGGGCTGGCGGTCCTGCTGGCCGGGTGCGCCGCCACCGAGGCGGGGGCCCCGCTGCCCCAGCCGCGTCCGACCGCGACCGCGCAGACCGCCGTCGGAGCCCTCTTCGACGGCTCCGCCGAGGATCTCGGAGACCACTACTGCAGCGCGTCGGTCGTGGACAGCCCCGCCGGTGACCTGCTGCTCACGGCGGCGCACTGCGTCGCGTCCGGGGACGGGACACCCGCCGCGACCGGGATGGCCTTCGTCCCCGGCTACCACGACGGGCAGGAACCGTACGGGGTGTGGACGGTGCGCAGCGCGGCCGTCGACCCGCACTTCATCGCGGACGCCGACCCGGACTACGACGTCGCGTTCCTCACCGTCGACGGCCCGGTGCAGAACGTCACCGGCGGCTTCCCGGTGACCTTCGACCCCGGCGCGGGCGACCCGGTGGACGCCGTCGGGTACCCGATGGAGGACGACGCGCCCACCGTGCGCTCCGGCGTCACCGAGCAGTACTCGCCGACCCAGCTGGAGCTGCCCGCTCCCGGGCTGGAGGACGGGACGAGCGGCGGGCCGTGGCTGCGTCCGGACGGCGCGATCGTGGGGCTGACCGGCGGCTACGAGCAGGGCGGCTACACCTTCGACACCTCGTACTCGACCTACCTGGACCCCGGGTTCGAGTCGCTGCGAGACGAGGCGGTCGATCCCCCGGAGCAGCCGCAGGTGCGCGCGGACGCCTCCTAGGCCCTCAGAGCCCGCGGGCGTCGAGGTGGCCGAAGGGGGCCTGCTCCCACGTCGCGACGAGCGACTCCGCCGCGCCGCGCCGGTCGTCGTCGAGCAGGTCCGCGAGGGTGCGGACGCGGTCGGCGTGCAGCCGGGCCCGGTGCCGCGCGTAGTCCACGGTGGACCCCGTGGTGACCATGAACGCCCAGTCGCTGGACAGCGCGAGGAGGGCCTGGGCGGCGAGCGCGTCGAGCAGCGGGTCGCGGACGGGGGAGCGGCGCTTGTCGACGGTGGTGAGCAGGCGCTCCTGCACCTCGTCGTGCAGCGCCACGAGGTCCGGGACCTCCCAGACGTGCCAGTCCTTGCCCGCCCCCCACGAGGACTCCGGCAGCGCCACGGGCTCGCCCACCAGGTCGGGGTCGGCGAGCGCGCCGCGCAGCGTGGTGACCCGGACGCCCGCCTCCGGCAGCGCCCGCAGCACCGCGGCGAGCCAGTCGGGGCCCTCGTGCCACCAGTGCCCGAACAGCTCGGTGTCGAAGGCGGCGACGCTCAGCGCGGGGCGGCCGTGGCGTGCGTGCAGCTCGTCCAGCCGCTGCCCGACGCGCGCCACGAAGTCCGCCGCGTCGAGCGCGACCCGGGCGGCGGCCCGGTCGGGGTCGTAGGGCGCCTTCTCGTGCGGCGGGACGTCCGCCCCGGTGACCCGGGCGGGCTTGAGCCCGGAGTCGTGGTCGTAGGTGTGGAAGTCCCGGTAGTCGCGGTGGCCGGGGTAGCCCTTGCGGGGTGACCAGACCCGGTAGGTGACGTCGAGGTCCCGGCCCACGACGACGGGGCCGACCGGGTGGCCCGCCTCCTCGACCGGCCGCGCGAACGCCGTCTCCCCGCGCAGGGCCGGGCCGTCGACCAGGAGGTGGGTCACGCCCGCGGCCGCGTACTCGCCCGCCATCCCGGGTCGGTAGCCGCACTCGGGGGCCCAGATCCCGGCCGGGCGGGCGCCGCGGCGGAGCCGGGCGTCGGCCAGCCCCACGGCCAGCCCGAACCGCCGCACGCGGGGGTCGAGCAGCGGGCCGAAGGCGTGCGTGGCCGGCCCGCCCAGCAGCTCGACGGGCAGGGCGCGCAGGACCGGGGAGGCGCCGTGGCGCCAGTGGGTCTCGAACTCGGCGAGCGCCATGGTCGCCCGCCGGTGCTCGTCGCGCGCCAGGTCCGGCAGCCGCGGCGCGGCCTCCTGGGCGCGCAGCCGCCAGCCGGCCAGCCAGGCGTGCGCGCCGGAGAGGCAGTGCGGGTCGTCCAGCTGGTCGGCGAGGACCGGGGTGACGCCGAGGGTGAGCAGCTCGTCGCGGCCCTCCGCGGCCAGCTCCCGCAGCGTCGCGGCCAGGGGCAGGTAGGACTGGGCCCACGCCTGGTAGAGCCACTCCTCGCCGACGGGCCAGCGGCCGTGGTGCGCGACCCAGGGCAGGTGGCTGTGCAGGACGAGGCAGAACGTGCCCCTCATGCGCGGGCCAGGACGAGCAGGTCGAGGCTCGAGGCGAGCGCGTTGGGGGTGAGGGCGAAGTCGTCCGTGCCGACGGCCGCGACGTCCGCCCGCAGGTCGGCGGGCCAGGTGCCGCCGGCGAGCGCCACCGCGACCTGGGCGTCCACGAGGGAACCGCCGTGGCGGGCGTCGAGGGCGCGCAGCTGGGGGCCGTGGTGCAGGCCCCGCACCTCGACGTCGGTGAACCCGCTGTCGCGCACCAGCTCCGCGAGCTCGGTCGGGGCGAGCTCGCGGGTGTGGAACGGGTTGAGCGGGGTGTCGCGGCCGGGGGAGAAGGTGAGCCGGTTCGGGGTGGACACGGCCAGCTCCCCGCCGGGGCGCAGCACCCTGCGGCACTCGCGCAGGAAACCCTCCTGGTCCCAGAGGTGCTCGACGACCTGCAGGGACACCACCGCGTCCACACCCGCCGTCCGCACCGGCAGCGCGACCAGGTTCGCCCGGGCGACCCCCACGCGGGGGTAGCGGCGCGCGACGTGCGCGGCGGTCGTCTCGTCGTAGTCCAGGCCGAGCACGGTGGCGCCCGCGGCGGTCAGCAGGTCCGCCCCGTACCCCTCCCCGCACCCGGCCTCGAGCACCGTCCGCCCGGTGTACCGCGGCGCGAGCGCGGCGTAGACCGCCTCGTGGCGGCGGAACCAGTAGTTCTCCTCCGGGATGCCGGGGACGGTCCGCTCGCCCGTCAGGGGGAGTGTGTCCGTCATGCGGTGCGCGGGTCCGGCCCGGGGTCCCCGGCCACGGTGACGACGCCGCCGACGGCCTCGTTCAGCCAGGCCAGCAGGGTGTGGTCGTCCAGGGTCAGCGGCACCTCGGGGCCCGCCCAGCCGAGCCGGGTCACGGGGCGGTGGGCGAGCGCGTCGTCGAGCAGCAGGGCGAGCCCGTCGGTCAGCAGCACGGTGACGCCCGCGTGGGTGACCTCCCGCGTGCCGGGCTCCCCGTCGTGGACGAGGTCGGTGCCGGTCCGCACGACGTAGCCCTGGCCCGTCCGGTCGTCGTAGCCCGTCACCAGCACGCTGCCCGCACCCCTCTCGCCGTCGCCGCACGCGGACCCTAGTGCGCCGGGCCCGCACGCGGTGTGCGCTCCCGGGTGGAACACCTCGCGCTGCGTCATCATCGCTGGTGGAGGGGCTGGTGAGCAGGCTCACCCCGAGGTGCGTTTGCTGTTCGCATTCCGCACAGTAAGAATCGGGGCATCGAGTCAGACGGCCACGGACGGCCCCGACGACCCCGCGCCACCGGGGCTCTCGCAGGCCGTGGGCCGAACGTGGAGCACAGGCGGCGCATCGCCGAGGCGGTGCGCCCCCGGCAGGAGGTCGAAGAGGTCCGATGAACATCGTCGTGCTGGTCAAGCAGGTGCCGGACACCTACTCCGAGCGGAAACTGTCCTCGGGCGACCACACCCTGGACCGGGATGCCACGGACGCGGTGCTGGACGAGATCGACGAGCGTGCCGTGGAGTCCGCGCTGCAGCTCAAGGAGGCGAACGACGGGTCCGAGGTGACCGTTGTCGCGATGGGCCCGGACCGGGCCACGGACGCGATCCGCAAGGCGCTGTCGATGGGTGCGGACAAGGCCGTGCACCTCTCGGACGAGGCGATCCACGGCACGGACGCGATCGGCACCGCGAAGGCGCTGGTCAAGGTGCTGGGCACGCTGGAGGGCACCGACCTGGTCCTGGCGGGCAACGAGGCGTCCGACGGGCGCACCGGTGCGGTCCCGGCCATGGTCGCCGAGCTGTTGGGGCTGCCGTCGCTGACCCACGCGCGCGAGCTGACCGTGGACGGGGGCACGGTCACCGTGCGCCGCGAGACGGACGACGGCGTGACCGTGCTGACCGCCGAGCTGCCCGCGGTGGTGTCGGTGAACGAGAAGATCAACGAGCCGCGTTACCCGTCGTTCAAGGGGATCATGGCGGCGAAGAAGAAGCCGGTCACCACGCTGACCCTGGCGGACGCCGGGATCGAGCCGTCGGACGTCGGCCTGAGCGCGGCCTGGTCCACGGTCACGGAGTCGAACCCGAAGCCCCCGAAGTCCGGTGGCGAGAAGGTCGAGGACGAGGGCGACGGCGGCAGCAAGATCGCCGCGTTCCTGGTCGGCCAGAAGCTCATCTGAGTCCCCCGAAGAGAAGCAGGAGAAGATCATGGCTGAGGTCCTGGTCCTCGTCGACCATCTCGACGGGGAGATCAAGAAGAGCACGTTCGAGCTGCTGACCGCCGCCCGCGCGCTGGGTGAGCCGTCGGCGGTCGTGGTGGGCCCCGCGGGCACCGCGGGCAAGCTGTCCGAGGGCCTCAAGGCCTACGGCGCGGCGAAGGTCTACGTCGCCGAGACCGACTCGGCGGACTTCCTGACCCCGCAGGTCGAGGTGCTGGCCGCGCTGGTGGGGTCGAAGGACCCGGCGGCGGTGCTGATCGGCGTCTCCGCCGACGGCAAGGAGATCGCGGGCCGGCTGGCGGTCAAGACCGACTCGGCGCTGCTGGGCGACGTGGTGGCCGTGGGTGCGGAGTCGGCGACCCACTCGGTGTTCGGCGGCGCGTTCGTCGCCGAGGCCAAGTGGAACACCGCGCACCCGGTGATCACGCTGCGGCCGGGTTCGGTCGAGGTGGAGAACGCCGAGGGCGCCGCCGTGGAGGAGACCGTCGAGGTGCCTTCGGGTGCGGGTCGGTCGGCGCAGGTGCAGTCGCGCGAGCCGGTCACCGGTGGTGACCGCCCGGAGCTGACCGAGGCCTCGGTGATCGTGTCCGGTGGGCGTGGTGTCGGGTCGGCGGAGCAGTTCTCCGTGGTCGAGGGCCTGGCGGACTCCCTCGGTGCGGCCGTGGGTGCCTCGCGTGCCGCGGTGGACTCCGGCTTCTACCCGCACCAGTTCCAGGTGGGGCAGACCGGCAAGACGGTGTCCCCGCAGCTGTACATCGCCCTGGGCATCTCCGGTGCGATCCAGCACCGCGCGGGCATGCAGACCTCGAAGACGATCATCGCGGTCAACAAGGACCCCGAGGCGCCGATCTTCGAGATCGCCGACTTCGGCGTGGTGGGCGACCTGTTCAAGGTCGCCCCCCAGCTGCAGGAGGAAGTCGCCAAGCGCAAGGGCTGAGCAGCCCGAGCCGCCTGAGCGGCCCCTGAGCTCCCGAACGACCCCGGCCCGCGGCCGGGGTCGTTCGCGTTCACGTGGGTTTCACGCCCGGGACGCGTCCGGTCACTGGTCCGTTCGGCCCCGCTCGATACCAAGCACCCGTGTCCACTTCCCAGGTGCTCGTCACGACGCCCGAGGCCGCGGCGACGCGCTACTCGCTGCTGCTGACCACCGACTCCGACGACGTCGCGGCCGCCCAGCGGCTGCGCCACCGGGTCTTCGCCGACGAGCTGGGGGCCACGCTGCACACGCCGACCCCGGGCCACGACGTCGACCGGTTCGACGCGTTCTGCGACCACCTCGTCGTGCGCGAGGACGCGACCGGCGAGGTCGTCGGCACCTACCGGATGCTGCCGCCGCAGCGCGCCGCCGCGGCGGGCTCGCTGTACTCCGACGGCGAGTTCGACCTCTCCGCGCTCGACCCGATCCGCTCCTCGCTGGTCGAGACCGGGCGGTCCTGTGTGGCCCCCGGACACCGGGCGGGCGCGGTCGTCGGGCTCGTGTGGGCTGGGATCGCCCGCTACATGCTGCTGACCGGCAACCGCTGGCTCGTCGGCTGCGCCTCCGTCCCGCTCGCGGACGGCGGGATGCTGGCGGCCGGGGTCCGGGAGAAGGTGGTCGCCGCGCACCTCGCCCCCGAGGAGTACCGGGTCACCCCGCACCGCCCGTGGACCGGCGCCACCCCGCACCGGACCACGGCGCTGCCGCCGCTGCTGCGCGGCTACCTGCGGCTCGGCGCGTGGGTGTGCGGCGAGCCCGCCCACGACCCGGACTTCGACTGCGCGGACTTCCTCGTCCTGCTCGGCCTCGACCACGCCGACCAGCGTTACCTGGACTTCTTCCTGGGCGAGCGGTGAGCGCGCCGCCGCGGGAGCTCGCGACCGCGCCGGCGCCGGGGCGCACGCTCCACCCGACACACCCCGGCGTCCCGCCGTTCGCCGAGCGGGCGGGTTGGGCACCGTGGTCGCCGTGCGGGCCGGAGTGCCTGCCCGCCGCCGGACCGACGGCGCACCTGCGGGTCGCGCGGCGGCTCGCCGCGCTGCTCGGCGTGCTCGTGGCGGCCCCGCTACTCCTCGTCCCCGCCCGGCCCACGCTCTACCGGCTGCTGCTGCGGGCGGCGGGGGTGCGGGTGCGCGTCGAGGGGACGCTCGGGCGCGGCGGGCTGGTCGTCGCGAACCACCTGTCCTGGGTCGACGTCCTGGCCCTGGGCGTCCTGGCCCCGGTCCGGATGGTCGCCAAGGCCGAGGTGGCGCACTGGCCGCTGATCGGCCCGCTCGCCGCGCGGACCGGTGCCCTGTTCGTCGAGCGGGCGCGGCTGCGCAGCCTGCCCGGCGTCGTCGCCGCCACCGCGGCCGTGCTGCGGGCGGGGGACACCGTCGGCGTCTTCCCCGAGGGCACGACGTGGTGCGGCTCGGCGTCCGGGCCGTTCCGGCGGGCGCCGTTCCAGGCGGCGCTCGACGCCGGGGTCCCCGTCCGCCCCGTCCGGATCACGATGACCCTGCCGGACGGCCGCCCCACCACCGCGGGCTCGTTCCTCGGCGACGAGACCCTCGCCACGGCGCTGCTCCGGGTGCTGCGGCTGCCGCGCCTGCACTGCACGCTGACCGTGCTCGTCCCACTGGCGCCGACGGGCGACCGCCGCGACCTCGCCGCCCGCGCGGAACGGGCGATCGCCGGCTGAGGAGCCCCGCCGGTTCTCGGCGTCTACCCTTGTGGGCGATGAACGACCAGGAGAGGCGGCCCGTCCCGGGGTCCCGTGCACGCGCGGGGTCGGCGCTGTGACGTACCTGGACCACGCCGCGACCACGCCGATGCTCCCCGCCGCGATCGCCGCGATGACCGAGGCGATGGCGCACACCGGCAACGCCTCGTCGCTGCACTCGGCGGGCAGGCGCGCGCGGCGCGAGGTCGAGGAGGCCCGCGAGGCCGTCGCGGCGGCCGTCGGGGCGCGGCCGTCGGAGGTGCTGTTCACCACCGGCGGCACCGAGAGCGACAACCTCGCGGTGAAGGGGATCTTCTGGGCCCGCGGCGCCGCGGACCCGCGCCGCACCCGCGTGCTGGTGTCGGCGATCGAGCACCACGCGGTCCTCGAGTCCGCCGAGTGGCTGGTGGAACACGAGGGCGCCGAGCTGGTCCTGCTCCCGGTGGACGCCGCGGGCCGGGTCACCCCCGAGGCGCTGCGCGCCGCGCTCGCCGAGGCCCCCGACACCGCCGCGCTCGTGTCGGTGATGTGGGCGAACAACGAGGTCGGCACGGTCAACCCGATCCGCGAGCTGGTGGCCGTCGCCCACGAGTTCGGGGTACCGATCCACACCGACGCGGTGCAGGCCGTCGGCATCCTGCCGATCGACTTCGCGGCCTGCGGGGTGGACGCGCTGACCCTGACCGGGCACAAGCTCGGCGGGCCCTACGGGGCCGGCGCGCTGCTGCTCGGCCGAGACGTCGCGGCGGTGCCGCTGCTGCACGGTGGCGGCCAGGAGCGGGACGTGCGGTCCGGCACCCTGGACACCCCGTCGGTCGTCGGCCTGTCGACGGCGGTGGCGAAGGCGGTCGCGGACGCCCCGCAGCGGGTCGCGGCGCTCGCCACCCTGCGGGACGACCTGGTCGCCCGGATCCGCGCGATCGTCCCCGACGCCACGCTGAACGGCGACCCGGGGGACGGCGTGATCGACGGCGGGCCCTCCCGGCTCCCCGGCAACGCCCACCTGTCCTTCCCCGGCTGCGAGGGCGACTCGCTGCTCATGCTGCTCGACGCGCAGGGCGTCGAGTGCTCGACCGGGTCGGCCTGCACCTCCGGGGTCTCCCAGCCCAGCCACGTGCTGCTGGCGATGGGCGCGACCGACGCGGTGGCCCGCGGCTCGCTGCGGTTCTCGCTGGGCCACACCAGCACGGCGGCGGACGTCGACGCGGCGGTGGAGGCGATCGGCGCGGTCGTCGAGCGGGCGCGGCGGGCCGGTGCGCCCCGGCGGCGGGCGGCCGTGCAGGCATGAGGGTCCTGGCCGCACTCTCCGGCGGGGTCGACTCCTCGGTCGCCGCCGCGCGGGCCGTCCGCGCGGGACACGACGTCGTGGGGGTGCACCTGGCGCTGTCCCGCACCCGGGACGCGCTCCGGTCCGGCTCGCGGGGGTGCTGCTCGCGGGAGGACTCCGCGGACGCCGCGCGGGTCGCGGACGTCCTGGGCATCCCGTACTACGTGTGGGACCTGTCCGAGGAGTTCGCCGAGGACGTCGTCGCCGACTTCGTGGCGAGCTACGCCGCGGGGGAGACCCCGAACCCGTGCCTGCGCTGCAACGAGAAGATCAAGTTCGCCGCGCTGCTGGACCGGGCTCTCGCCCTCGGGTTCGACGCCGTGTGCACCGGCCACTACGCCCGGCTCGACGGCGGCGTGCTGCGCCGCTCGGTCGACGAGGGCAAGGACCAGTCGTACGTCCTGTCGGTGCTGCGCCCGGACCAGCTCGCGCACGCGATGTTCCCCGTCGGGGACACCGAGAAGCCGGCGATCCGCGCGGAGGCCGCCGCGCTGGGGCTGCGCACCGCGGCCAAGCCGGACAGCCACGACATCTGCTTCATCCCCGACGGCGACACCCGCGGCTTCCTGCGCGAGCGGCTCGGCGACCGCCCCGGGTCACTGGTCGACGAGTCCGGCGAGGTCCTCGGCACCCACGACGGGGTGCACGGCTTCACGGTCGGCCAGCGCAAGGGCCTCGGGCTCGACCGCCCCGCCGCGGACGGCCGTCCCCGCTACGTACTGGGGATCGAGCCGGTCAGCGGCACCGTGACCGTCGGGCCCGGCACCGCGCTGGAGGTCTCGACCTTCGCGGCGCGGTCGCCGGTCTGGTGCGCGGGCGCGCCGGACGGGCCCTTCGCCTGCACCGTGCAGGTCCGTGCCCACGGCGGCACCGCGCCCGCCGAGGTCACGCCGACGACGGACGGGGTGCGGGTCGACCTGGCCGAGCCCCTGCGCGGGGTCGCCCCCGGCCAGGCCGTCGCGTTCTACCGCGCGGACCCGGCCGGGGACGTCGTCCTCGGCAGCGCCACCATCCTCAGGTGACGGTCACCTTGTTGATCATTCCCTGCAGGAAGTGCGGGGCGGTCCCGTACTCCTCGCCGACCGGGCACAGGAAGAAGTAGGTCCCCGGCGCCAGGTCCACGAGGAGCCCGCCCTGCTGCCCGGGCGGCGCGAACACCGCGCCCGGCAGCGGCTGGAACTGCGTCATCAGCTGGTCCATCGGCATCGCGACGACCTGCTCCACGGTCAGGTTCGGGTCCGGCGACTTCGCGATCAGCATGACGTGCACCTGGTTCGCCGCCGAGTGGTTCATCATCTGGATCGCGGTGGGCCCGGACCTCAGCGTGGCGGGCATCCCCTCGAACCGGTAGTCCGCACCCATCACCGAGACCTGCTGGTAGCCGCAGTTCTGGTACGCCCAGGACTCGTACTTCGCGATGTTCTCGGTGACCGCCGGGTCGTCGAACGGGATCGGGGCGCCCTGGGTCGCCGAGGCCTGCACGACGGGCTGCAGGGCGCTGAGCGGGGTCCTCACCTCCGCGGGCGCGGTGGCCACGGCCCCGGTCAGCAGCGGCAGCACCGCGTTGCCCCAGGTCTTGTTCCCCTCCGGGTCCGGCGGCGCGCTCGGATCCCCGTCCGGCGTGGGCACCGCGTCGAGCTTGAGCAGGTTGTCGCAGGTGGCGGCGTTGGGGTCGGCCGCGGGTGCGGCGCTCGCCGGGGCGGCCGGTGTGGCGGGCGCGGCGCCGCCGCAGGCGGCCAGCCCCAGCCCCAGCGCCGCGGTCGCGGCGACGGTCCCCAGCAGTCGTGTGCGGTTCATGGCGGTCTCCTGTCGGACTATTCCGGTGTGTTCGCGTCCCCGACGACGAAGGGCGTCGAGACCCCCGCGTACTCGAGGTGCAGGACCATCCCCGCCGCGGCGTGGGTGAGGTTGTGGCAGTGGTCCATCCAGATGCCGGGGTTGTCGGCCCGGAACGCCACGACGTACTCCTGGCCCTGCTCGACGAGCAGGGTGTCCGTCCACCACGGGCTCCCCGTGGCGGTGTCCCCGTTGCGGGACAGCACGAGCGCGTGGTGGCCGTGCAGGTGCATGGGGTGCGGGTCGGCGCCCTCGTTGCGGAGGGTCACCCGCACCAGGTCGCCCTCGGTCACCCGGATCGGCGGCAGGTCGTCGTGCAGCCTCCCGTTGATCGTCCAGCGGACGGTCGGGATCCCGCGGGAGCGGCCGACCACGGTGTCGAGCACCAGGGTCTGGTCGCTCGCGAACGGCCCGGCGGCGTCGAACGGCGTGGGCGCGGGCGTGCCGTAGTGCAGCGGGTCGAAGACCGGACCGTCCGACGGGGGCTCGGGCGCGGGACCGTCGCCCAGCACGGTCGAGGCCGCGCCGACACCGATCGCGACCGGCCCCGGTGGAGCGGTCAGCTCCACGTCGTACCGCCCGCCCGCGGGCAGCCGCAGCCGGGCGTCCCGCAGGTCGGTGGGTCCGTGGACGTCCACGCCGTCGATCGCGACGACCCGGAACGGGGCCCCGGTGACCGTCCAGGTCTGGGTGTCCGAGTCGGTGTTGACCAATCTCGCCCGCACCCGGGTGCCCGGGGCGACCGCGCCGAAGGACCCCTCGACGGTCGGGATCGACTCCTGCCCCCGGCGCGGCCACGAGTGGCCCAGCAGCACCGTGTCGGCCGCGGCGGACCCCGCGGGCTCGGCCGGTTCCACGACGAGGGCGCCGAAGAGCCCACGCGGCACGGTCGCGGCGGCGTCCTGGTGAGAGTGGTACCAGAACGTCCCGACCTGCTGCGGGCGGAAGCGGTAGACGTGCTCGCCGCCGATCGGCACGGCGTCCTGGGTGACCCCCGCCACGCCGTCCTGCGCGTTCGGGACGTCCAGGCCGTGCCAGTGCAGCGTGACGCCCTCGGGCACGGACTCGTTGCGCAGCACCACCTCGACGAGCAGACCCTGCCGGACCCGCAGCTCGGGACCCGGCGCGCGGCCGTCGAAGGTCAGGCCGTCGATCGTCGAGCCGTCCGGGAGGGTGATCGGGGCGGCGCGGGCGGTCAGGGTGAAGCGGACGTCCGGCGGGCCGTCGACGGCGCCGGTCAGGTCGCTGACGCTCCGCGGTCCGGACCCGCCGTGCGGGTGGCCCGCGACCCGCGGCGACGCCACGACCGCCGCGCACGCGCCCACGCAAAGGAGCGCCGCGAGCGCGGCGATCACGGCGGTGACGAGCAGCGACGGCCGCGGCGACGTGGGGTCCACGCCGCAAGGATGGAGCCGGGGCCGCCGCTGATACAGGGTGTTTCCCACACCCGGTGCGTACGTAGTTCCCGCACCTGACCAGCGATAACGAATCGGGCACTCGGGGCGAGTCACCCCGATGGGCGGGCGGGTGTGACACTCGCGCACATGAGCACGCCCGACGACCCGATGGCCCGCATCCTCGCTGCGGCCGGACTCGCGAAGGAGCCCGCGCCGCCGGCGGACGATCCGCTGGCCGCGGCCCTGGCCGCCGCCGGGCTGGCGGACGCGAAGCCGGGCGTGCCCGTCGCCCCCGAGCCGCGGTTCGAGGTCGTCGAGGAGGTCGAGGTCGTCGAGCGCGAGCTCGGCCGCTGGCCCGCGGGCGCGGCCACCGGCCTCGGGTCGCTGCCGGGCACCGATCCGCGCACGGCCGCCGAGCTGGTCGCGGGGGAGCTGCCGCTGCTGCCGCACCTGCCCGAGCTGCCCGCCCGCGGCGTCGGGGCGGACCCCGTCGGGCGCGCGGCGGGGATGCTGGTGGACCTCGCGGTGGAGGTCGTCCCGACCGGCTGGCGGGTCACCGCGCGCCCGGGTCGCGATCACCGCCGGGCCGTCGACCTGCTGCGCGCGGACCTCGACGCCTTCGACGAGGCCTGCGACCGCACCCGTCCGGACTGGGTGAAGGTGCAGGTCGTGGGCCCGTGGACGCTCGCGGCCGAGGTCGAGCTCGCCGCCGGGCACCGGGTTCTGACCGACCGCGGCGCCGCCCGCGAGTTCGCGGCGAGCCTCACCGAGGGGCTGTCCGCGCACGTCGCGGAGGTGGCGGCCCGCACCGGGGCGCAGGTGGTGGTGCAGCTCGACGAGCCGCGGCTGGCCGCCGTCGTGGCCGGGTCGCTGCCGACGGCGTCCGGCTACGGGACGGTCCGGGCGGTCCCCGGGCCGGACGCCCAGGACGCGCTGCGCGAGCTGATCACCGCGCTCGACGTGCCCGTGGTGGTGCGGGTGCCGGGGGACCGGCCGCCGCTCGCGCTGCTGCGCGAGGTGGGCGCGTCGGGGCTGGCCGTGGACGCCACACAGCGCTCGATCTCCGGCGACACCGCCGTCCCCGCCGCGCTCGACGCCGTCGGGGAGGTCTGGGACGCGGGCCTGCCGCTGTTCCTCGGGCTGGTCCCGACCCGCGACCCGGGCCGTCCGCTGGAGACCGCCGAGCTGGCCCGCCGGGCCTACGACCTGGCCGACCGCCTCGGCTTCGACCGGGTCCGCCTCGGCGAGCTCGCCGTCCCCACCCCCGCAGGGGGCCTGGCGCGGTCCACCCCCGAGTGGTCGCGCCGCGCGATGGAGCTGTGCCGGGACCTGGCCCACGCCTTCCAGGACCCCGACGAACTCCCTCCCGACCCGTGAGTGGCGATGGTCGCTATGGCGACCATCGCCACTCACGAGGGATCCGGTGCGGTTCGACCAGGCCGACGCCCAGGGCGAGACCGTCGAGGGGCGCGTCGGCGCAGTAGCGGTCCAGCGTCTCGACGCGGACCCCGCGCGCCGCCGCCCGCGCCGCGATCTCGGCCGCGCCCTCCACGAGCACGGCCACGTGCAGGCCCGCCACGCTCGGCAGCGGCGCCCAGGGCAGGGACCGCAGGAGGGCCTCCCGGCGGGCGGCGTACTCGTTCCGCGTGCGGCGGACGTGCCGGGCGAGCAGGCCGTCGTCGATGAAGCGGGCGAGCGCGGCCTGCGGGACGGGGTCGCCGTGCCAGTCCGTGAGCCGCCGCGCGGTGACCAGCGCGGTGCGCAGCGAGGCGGGCGCGACGAGGAACCCCAGGCGCAGGCTCGGCAGCAGGGTCTTCGAGAAGGAACCGACGTAGACGACCCGGCCGTGCGCGTCCCTGGCCTGCAGCGGCTCGAGGGGGCGGTCGGCGAAGCGGTACTCGGAGTCGTAGTCGTCCTCGACGATCACCGCGCCGCGCCGCTCGGCCCACTCCAGCAGCGCCGCCCGGCGCCGCGCGGACAGCACCGCGCCCAGCGGGAACTGGTGGGAGGGCGTGACGTGCACGAGCCGTGCCCGCGCGGGCAGCCGCTCGACCACGATGCCCTCCGCGTCCACCGGCACCCCCTGCACCCGCGCGCCCAGCGACGCCCACAGCCGTCGGACCGGCGGATAGCCCGGCTCCTCGACGGCGACGACCGCGCCGGGCTCGATCAGCACCCGTCCGACCAGGTCGAAGGCCTGTTGCGCCCCGTTCGTGACGACGACGTCCTCGGCCCCCGCCCGCAGCCCGCGGGCCAGCCCGAGGTGCCGGGCGACGGCCGCGCGCAGCCCGGCGTGCCCGGCGGGATCGGCGTACCCGGCGGGCAGCCTCGTGGCCCGCAGCTCGGCCGCGACCAGGCGCCGCCAGGAGGGGAGCGGGAAGAGCCGCGGATCGGGCACCCCCACGGTGAAGTCGGCCGTGTAGCCGCCGCTCTCCGCGGTGGGCGCCGGGCCGCGGAAGGCCTCCCGGGGGCGGGCGGCTCCGGAGGGGGCCCGGCGGGTCCGGGCCGGGCGCACGCCCGCCGCGACGAAGGTCCCCGCGCCGACCCGCCCCTCGAGGAACCCCTCGGCGGTGAGCCGGTCGTACGCGGCGGTGACCGTGCCGCGCGAGACCCGGACGAGGAGGGCGAGCTCGCGGGTCGGGGGCAGCCGGTCGCCCGGACGCAGCCGTCCGTCCAGCACGGCGGCGCGGATCTGCTGGTACAGGGCGGTGGTGCGGTCCCCACGAGGGCCCGCGTCGAGCTGCCAGTCCACGCTCATTGGCCCAATCGAGTAGGCGATTCTTGGCCCTTCGACCGGGCCGCCGTCGAGCCTAGCGTCGTCCCCATGAGACCCGCCCGCGTGCTCGCCCAGGCCCAACTGGTCAACTCGATCGGAGACGGCGCCTTCTACGTCTCCTCGGCGCTGTTCTTCAGCCGCGTCGTCGGTCTGTCGGTGCTGGAGATCGGTGTCGGCCTCACCGTCGGGTGGGCGACCGGCCTGCTGGCGGGCGTGCCCGTGGGCAGGGTGGCGGACCGGCTCGGCCCCCGCCCGGTCACGATCGTCGCGGGGCTGGTCACGGCCGTCGCGATCGGCGCGTTCCTGCTGGTCCGCGACCCGATCACGTTCACCCTGGCGTGCTGCCTCTACGCCGCCGCCCAGACCGGGTCGGGCGCCGCGCGCCAGGCGCTGCTGGCCGCGGTGGTCGCGCCCGCGGAGCGCACCGCGGTCCGGGCGCGGATCCAGGCGCTCGGCAACGCCGGGATCGGGGTCGGTGCGGCGGTCGGGGGCCTGGCCCTGCTCGTCGGCACGCCCGCCGCGTTCGTCGCGGTGTTCGTGCTCGACGCGCTCGGCTTCCTCGCCGCCGCCCTCGTGCTGCGCCGCCTCCCGCGTGGGTCCCACGCCCCCGCCGCCGCGCCCGCGCGCTCGGAGGTGCTCCACGACGGCCCGTACGCGCTGGTCACGCTGCTGCAGGCGGTGATGCTGCTCTACATGCCGATGCTGAGCGTCGTCGCGCCGCTGTGGATCGCGACCCGCACCGCCGCCCCGGCGTGGACGGTCGCGGGCCTGTTCGTGGTGAACACCGTCGGTGTGGTGCTGCTGCAGATGCGGGCCGGTCGTCGGGTGTCGGACGTCCCGAGCGCGAGCCGGGTGGTCCGGCGGGCCGGGATCCTGCTGCTCGCCGCCTGCGGTGCCTTCGCGGCCGCCGCGCTCGGGGCCTCGCCCTGGGTGGCCGGCGCGATCCTGCTGGTGGCGGCCGTGCTCCAGGTGTGCGGCGAGGTGCTGCTCTCCGCGGGTGGCTGGCAGCTGTCCTTCGACCTGGCCCCGGCGGGGCGGCAGGGTCAGTACCAGGGCTTCTTCGCCATGGCGAGCTCGGTGGCCCGCGCCGCCGGACCGCTCCTGCTGACCGGCCTGGTGATCGGTGGTGGCGAGGGCGCCGACGACGGGCGCGGGTTCGTCGGGTGGCTGGTCCTCGGCGTCGTGTTCCTCGTGGCGGGCGCCGCGACGGGGCCGGTGGCTCGCTGGGCGGCACACCGCTCGACGGCGCACACGAACGACCGTTCGTGCGCGGCGTGAGGTCAGTGCGGGAGCGGGGCCTCGAGGAGGGCGAGTGCGTAGCGGGCGTGCTGCTCGGCCAACTGGCCGCGGGACAGGCGCCCGTCGGCGCGGTACCAGAGGGCGATCGCGCTGACGGTCGAGAGGATGGCGCGGGCGGCGTCGGCGGCGTAGGGCGTGCGGAACTCGCCGGACCCCGCGCCCTGCTCGACGATCGCGGCGAACACCGCCTCGGTGGCGTCGCGGCCCGCGACCAGCCGCTCGCGCTCCGGCCCCTGCAGGTAGCGCACCTCGGCGGTCGACACGAGCATCGCGAGCTGCTGGTCCACCACGTAGCCGACGTAGGCGCGGACCGCCTCGCGCATCCGGCTCGACGCGTCGTCCCCCGCATCGCGGACGGCGCGCGTGAGCCGGGCGTGGAGCTCGTCGTTCGCGTGCCGGAGCACCTCGGCGAGCAGGTGGGACTTCGAGGGGAAGTAGTTGTAGAGGTTCGACAGGCTCGTGCCCGCGCCCTTCGCGATCTCGCGCATCGAGGCGCCGTTGAAGCCCTGCGCGCCGAAGGCGGCGAGCGCGGCGTTGAGGATCGCGGCCTCGTTCCCCCGGCCGGTGTCGGCGACGAGGGCGGCCGGAGAACGAGCGTTCACGTCGCCCACTGTAGAGGTCGGGGCGCAGAGGTCGTGCGGTCAGGGCTGCACGCTCTCGGCGATCTCGACCAGCGTCCGGAGGTCGGTGCGGAGCCCGCGGGCGAGCACGATCCGGGCGAGCGGTGGGCGAGCACGTCGCGAACGAGCGGGACCTGCTCTCGGTGCTCCCCGCCGCCGATCTGGCGGAGTTGGACTCCCTGGTCAGGCGGTTGTCGGCCGCGTGGGCGGGAACTGTCGGAGAGCTTGGTTAGCCTGCCTGCGTGAGCACTCCGACCAGTAGCGTTCCGGACGAGGCGCGGGAGCGGCACGCCGCCCTGGCCACCGAGGTCGCGGACCACCAGTTCCGCTACTACGTGCTGGACGCGCCGGTCGTGTCGGACGGTCAGTTCGACACGCTCTGGCGCGAGCTGGTGGCGCTGGAGGAGGAGCACCCCGAGCTGCGCACGCCGGACTCGCCCACGCAGCGGGTCGGCGGCACGTTCTCCACCGACTTCACCGCGCACGACCATCTGGAGCGGATGCTCTCGCTGGACAACGCGTTCAGCGAGGAGGACCTGCGCACCTGGGCGGAGCGGGTGGTCAAGGAGGTCGGCCGCCCGCACTACCTCTGCGAGCTGAAGATCGACGGGCTCGCCGTCAACCTGCTCTACGAGAACGGGGTCCTCACCCGCGCGCTGACCAGGGGGGACGGGCGCACGGGCGAGGACATCACGCTGAACATGCGCACGCTGGAGGAGGTGCCCGAGCAGCTCACCGGCACCGCGGACTTCCCGGTGCCCGCGCTCGTCGAGGTGCGGGGCGAGGTGTACTTCCGCCTGGCGGACTTCGAGCGGCTGAACGCGTCGCTGGTCGAGGCGGGCAAGGCGCCGTTCGCGAACCCGCGCAACACCGCCGCGGGGTCGCTGCGGCAGAAGGACCCGCGGGTCACCGCGTCGCGCAACCTGCGGCTGATCTGTCACGGGCTGGGCAAGCGGCAGGGCTTCACGCCGGTCACCCAGTCGCACGCGTACGAGGCGCTGCAGGCGTGGGGCCTGCCGATCTCCACCCGCACGAAGGTGTTCACCGAGGTGGACGAGGTGGTGGCGCACGTCGCGTACTGGGGCGAGCACCGCCACGACATCGAGCACGAGATCGACGGCGTGGTCGTGAAGGTGGACGAGGTGGCGCTGCAGCGTCGGCTCGGCTCGACCTCGCGCGCGCCGCGCTGGGCGATCGCCTACAAGTACCCGCCCGAGGAGGCCACGACCACCCTCAGGGACATTCAGGTCAACGTCGGCCGCACCGGGCGCGTCACCCCGTTCGCGGTGATGGAGCCGGTGCTGGTCGCGGGCTCCACGGTGTCCATGGCCACCCTGCACAACGCGGACGAGGTGCGGCGCAAGGGCGTGCTCATCGGCGACCGGGTGGTCATCCGCAAGGCGGGGGACGTGATCCCCGAGGTGCTGGGCCCGGTCGTCGACCTCCGCACCGGTGCCGAGCGCGAGTTCGTCATGCCGACCCACTGCCCGGAGTGCGGCACCGAGCTGGTGCAGCAGAAGGCCGGGGACGTGGACCGGCGCTGCCCCAACGCGCGGTCCTGCCCCGCGCAGCTGCGGGAGCGGTTGTTCCACGTGGCCGGGCGCGGGGCGTTCGACATCGAGGGCCTGGGCTACGAGGCCGCCGTCGCGCTGCTGAGGTCCGGCGTGGTGCAGGACGAGGGGGACGTCTTCGCCCTCACCGAGGAGGATCTGCTCCAGACCGAGCTGTTCCGCACCAAGGCGGGGGTGCTCTCGGCCAACGGCAGGAAGCTGCTGACCAACCTGGAGGCGGCCAAGGACCGGCCGCTGTGGCGGGTGCTGGTGGGGTTGTCGATCCGGCACGTCGGACCCACCGCGGCCCAGGCCCTGGCCAGGGAGTTCCGCTCCATGGAGGCCATCGAGGCCGCTGCCGAGACCGCGCGGGTGGAGACCGAGAAGGCGGGCGTGGAGATCACGTCGGACGGGTCGGCGGAGGACCCGGACGCGGAGGGCTCGGGTACCGCGGGCCCCTCGAACCCCTCTGATTCCTCTGATTCCTCGGACCCGGCGGATCCCTCCGACACCTCGGACACCTCCGACACCTCGGACACCTCCGACAGCTCGGACACCTCGGGTGCCGAACCCGACCCGGAGGCCCTGGCCGAGGAGGCGGAGAAGGCGGCCCGCGCCGCCACCCGCGCCCAGGCCAAGGCCGTGGCGGCGGCGATCGCCCCGATCGCCGGGGTCGAGGGGGTCGGACCCACCATCGCCACGGCCGTGCGGGACTGGTTCGCCGTGGACTGGCACCGGGAGGTCGTCGCGAAGTGGCGGGCCGCGGGCGTGCGCATGGTCGACGAGGTGGACGAGTCCGTGCCGCGCACCCTCGAGGGCATGTCGATCGTGATCACCGGCTCCATGGAGGAGTTCTCCCGGGACGAGGCCAAGGAGGCGATCATGGCCCGCGGCGGGCGCGCGGCCGGGTCGGTCTCCAAGAAGACCGCGTTCCTGGTCGCGGGGGACGCCCCGGGCTCCAAGTTCGACAAGGCACGCGAGCTCGGTGTCCCCGTCCTGGACGAGGAGGGTTTCCGGGTCCTGCTGGCCCAGGGCCCGGAGGAGGCGACCCGACACGCCGAGGCCGCAGCCGGATCGTGATCGTGACCATCACTTGGGGGGATCGGCGCGCGTACCGGCCCGGCCCGCGCCGCGGCGGTGACTAGTGTGGTGCCTTCCGTTCCCCGCAGCGAGCCCACCGGTCGTCGCAGTCGGCGGTCCGCCGGGTCCGAACCGTGCGGGGACGGAGCACGAACGTCGGTGAAGGAGGCACGGTGCTGCAGGCGGTCTTGAACGGTTCGCGTCCCGAGGACGCGCACCCCGCGCTGCCCGTGCTCGCCCGACACCTGGCCCGGGACGCCCGCGCGGTCGCCCGCCTCGGCGTGCAGTCCGTGCACGTCCACCCGCGGGACCCGCTGGGCCACGAGACGATCGAGCCCGTCCACGTCGGAGACGCGGTGGCGCTGATCCGGCAGGAGGCACCCGGCGTCGAGATCGGGGTGACCACCGGCCGCTGGATCCAGCCGGACCCGGCGAAGCGCATCGAGGCCGTCTTCGGCTGGGGCCGGCTCGGTGCGGGCAAGCCGGACGTCTGCTCGGTGAACGTCCACGAGAAGGGCTGGGTGGACGTCTGCAAGGCGGCCGCGCAGGTCGGCATCGGGGTGGAGCTCGGCGTCTGGACCAGCGGGGACGCGGTGACCCTGCGGCAGAGCGGGGTCCCGCCGCGCACCGTGCGCGTGCTGGCGGAGTCGACGGTCGTCTCCGATCCCGAGACCGCCGTCGCCGAGGCGATCCGCATCGTGCGGGCGCTCGGCCAGCTGCCGGTCCCGGTGCTGCTGCACGGCGAGGAGGACGGCGCCTGGCCGGTGCTCGAGTACGCGCTGCGCATGGGCGTGGACACCCGGATCGGCTTCGAGGACGTGCTGGTCCGCCCGGACGGCTGGCTGGCCACGGGCAACGACGACCTCGTCCGCTCCGCCCTCGCCATCCGCGTCTGACCCGAGCGCACCGCGGGTGTCACCGGAGCTCCGCGCACCCACCTGGTGACGCGTCCGAGCGTCACGCGAGCGTCATCGCCGGTGCGCTCCCGTGACTCTCGCCGTGTCACCCACCCGGCGAGTGTCACGCGAGCGCTGTGGGCGGTGCGCTCCGGTGACGCTCGCAGGTGATCTCTCCGCGCGTCACCGGAGCGTTGTCGCTGGTGCGCTCCCGTGACTCCCGCGCGCCCCAACCCAGCGAGTGTCACGGGAGCGCTGTCGACACGACGCTCTCGTGACCTTCGCAGGTGATCTCCCCGAGTGTCACGTGAGCGTTGTCGCCGGTGCGCTCCAGTGACGCTCGGCGTGTCCCCACCCGGCGAGTGTCACGTGAGTGCAGTTGACACAACGCTCTCGTGACCTTCGCGGTTGATCGTTTCGAGTGTGACGTGAGCGGTGCCGCGGGTGCGCTCCGGTGACGCTCGGCGCGCTCCGACCCGGCGAGTGTCACGGGAGCGCACCACCGACCGCGCTCCCGTGACACCCGCTTGTGATCATCAGCGGGAACGTGTGGTGGGGGCGTCGGGTTCCGCCGGTGGACGCGCGTCACCAGCCGGTCGGCGCGTTGTGGGTTCGGCAACAGAAACCGGTGCCGGGCCGTGGGTCGCGCGGTGGTCACGGCGAGGTCACGGTCACTACCGTCCGTACCATGAGCATGGCAACCGGATTTCGGGGAAACCTGTGGCAGGCCGGACGGCACGCCCGGTCCCTGGCCCGGACGCTCGCCGCCCCGCTGCTGCCGGACGACGTCCTCGGCGGCCTCCACCCCCTGTGGTCCCGGCGGGCGCCGCAGGCCCGGGTGGTGCGGGTGGTGCGCGAGACCGCGGACACCACGACCCTGTTCCTGCGCCCCGGGCTCGCCTACGCGGCGCACCTGCCGGGGCAGTACGCCGGGATCGGCCTGCGGATCGACGGCGTGTGGCACTGGCGGACCTACTCCATTACCTCGCGTCCCGGCGCGTCCCTGCTGCAGGTCACGGTCACGGCCGTCCCCGGCGGTCTGGTCTCCGGGAAGCTGGCGCACGACACACCGGTCGGCAGTCTGGTGGGGATCGCCGCCCCGGAGGGCGAGTTCACCGCGCCCACCGGCAAGCCGCTGTTCGTCACGGCGGGCAGCGGGATCACCCCGGTCATGGCCATGCTGCGCAGCCACGACCTGTCGGACGCGGTGCTCGTGCACGTCGAGCGCACGCCCGAGGACGTCGTCTTCGGCCACGAGCTGCGCGCCCTGCCGGGCGTGCGGGTGATCGAGTGGCACACCTCGGCGCGCGGCCGCCCGACCCCCGAGATGCTCGACGAGCTGGTGCCCGACCGACCCGCGCGCGAGGTCCTCGCCTGCGGCCCGGCGGGCCTGCTCGACGCGCTCACCGAGGCCTGGCCGGACGTCCGGGTGGAGCGGTTCCAGCCCAAGCGCGCCGACCACACCGCGGGCACCGGCGGCACGGTGACGCTCTCCGCCAGCGGGATCGTCGCCGACGTCGCGCCCGAGACCCCGATCCTCACCGCGGGCGAGGCCGCGGGCGCCCTGATGCCCAGCGGCTGCCGCATGGGGATCTGCCACACCTGCGTCGGGAAGCTCACCGCGGGCGCCGTCCGCGACATGCAGACCGGCGAGCTGCACGACGCCGCCGACCAGCCCGGCCGTCCCGTCCGGACCTGTGTCTCCGCTCCCACCGGCGACTGCACCATCAACCTGTAGGAGTCACCATGACGATGAGTGCCGCTGCGCACCTGACCGATGACCAGGTCGAGACCCTCGGCGCCGAGCTCGACGCCATCCGCGACGAGGTCCTCGCCTCCCGCGGCGAGCGGGACGCGCGCTACATCCACTCCGTGATCCGGGCCCAGCGCGGCCTCGAGGTCGGCGGCCGCGCGATCCTGATGTTCGCCAAGTTCCCGCCCGCGTGGATCGCGGGCACCGCGGCGCTGTCGGTGGCGAAGATCCTCGAGAACATGGAGCTCGGGCACAACATCCTGCACGGCCAGTGGGACTGGATGCGGGACCCGAAGATCCACTCGACGACGTGGGAGTGGGACCACGCCGACCCGGCGGAGTTCTGGAAGCGCTCGCACAACTTCGAGCACCACACCTTCACCAACATCCGCGGGAAGGACCGGGACCTGGGCTACACGGTCTTCCGGATCACCCCCGAGGAGGAGTGGCGGCCGAAGCACCTGATCCAGCCGCTGACGAACGTCGGGCTGGCGCTGATCTTCGAGTACGGCATCGCGCTCTACGACATCGAGCAGGACAAGATCGCGTCCGGCGAGAAGTCGTGGGAGGAGGCGAAGCCGCAGATCAAGACCACGCTGAAGAAGATCGGGAAGCAGGCGGCCAAGGACTACGTCCTGTTCCCGCTGCTCTCCGGGCCGAACGTCGTCGCCAACCTCGCGGCGAACTTCACGGCCAACGTCGTGCGGAACGTCTGGTCGCACGCCGTGATCTTCTGCGGCCACTTCCCGGACGGCACCGAGACGTTCGAGGAGGAGCGGCTCGAGGGCGAGACCCGGGGGCAGTGGTACGTCCGGCAGATGCTGGGCTCGGCCAACCTGACCGGCAGCAAGACCATGCACCTGATGACCGGCAACCTGAGCCACCAGATCGAGCACCACCTCTTCCCGGACCTGCCCAGCAACCGGTACGCGGAGATCGCGCCGCGGGTGCGGGAGATCTGCGAGCGCTACGGCCTGCCCTACAACGCGGGCCCGCTGCCGACGCAGTACGCGAAGGTCTGGCGCAAGATCATCCGGCTGGCGTTCCCGGGCGGCCACGAGCGCTACGGCGCCGCCGTCCAGCGCCCGAAGGCCAGGGTCACCGCTCTCACCCGCAGGCGCACCCCGGCCCGCCTCGCCGCCTGAGGCCCCACCGGCGCTCCACGATGCGGGGGTCAGGGGCGCGCCGGGTCAGAGGGCGCGCAGGCCCAGGGCCAGCTCCAGGCGACCTTCGGGGGTGTCCAAGGACTCGCCGTAGGCGTCTCGCAGGCTCGCGAGGCGGTAGCGGACGGTCTGCGGGTGGACGTGCAGCGCGGCCGCCGTGGCGGTGACGTCGCCGTGGGCGTCGAGCCAGGCGCGCAGGGTCTCCACGGACCGCGCCGCCGCGCCCGCGGGCAGCTCCCGCAACGGTTCCTCCACCCGTTCGCGCAGGTCGGCGGCCAGCTCGGCGGAGCCTGCCAGCAGGAGGGCGACGAGGTGGGCGTCGGACCGCAGGAGGCCGGTCTCGCCCAGCAACCCCGCCGCGTGGACGGGCCAGGCGGTCTGCGCGCGCGCCGCGGAGCGCCGGGCGCGGGTCGCGGGCACCGGGGGGCCGAGCACGGCGCAGCGGTCCCGCACGGCGGTGGTGACGACGTCGACCCAGTCCTCCCGCACCGCGGGCACGAACGCCACGCCCGCGGGCGCGAGATCCGTCGCCACCGCGCCCGGGATCCGGGACGCGACCTCGACGGCGCCCTCGATGACCAGCGCGGCGACCTTCGCCGGGACCGTCCATCCCGCGGACGACGCGAGCCGCTCCAGCTCGGCGGGCTCGACCGGCGGCTGCGCCAACATCGCCTCGACGACGGCGACCCGGCGGGCCTGCACCGACCCGGCCCGCATCGCCTCCTCCTCGGCCCAGCCCGCGACGGACGCGGCGGAGAGCTGCTCGACGTAGGAGAACAGCGCCTCGGCCAGCGCGAAGATCACCTTCGGCGGTTGTTCGGTGGCCGCGGCGCTGTCCCCGATCGTCTGCCAGATGGTGCGGGTTCCGATCTGGTAGGCCGTCTGGAGGGCGGCCAGCGTGCGGCCGTGGCGGTGCTCCACGCGTCCCAGCTCGGCGTACATCCGGGTGTCGGGCAGGTCGGTGTCCGAGCCGAGCAGCCCCACGAACTGGTCGAGGGCCACCGCCACGCCCTGGGTCAGCCGCAGCCCGAAGTTGCCCTGCAGCGGCAGCTGGTAGTCCGGCACCTCGGCCTGGACCGCGACGATGATGGCCTCGGCCGCCCCGACGACGGCGGGCCGCAACGCGGCCCCGGTCGCGGCGGGCACCCGCGACCACGGCCTATCCACGCGGCCGCTCCACGGTCAGACGCCCAGCACGGCGGCGACGATCCCCGCGAGGTGGGTCAGCCGGGCCAGCTCGGACGGGCGGAACGCCGGACCGCCCGGCCGCCCCACGACCAGCGCCTTGGGCGGCTGCGACGACCCGAAGGGCGCCGCCGCCAGCTCGGTGTCCAGCGCGCTCCACGGTTCGGGCACCCAGTGCACCTCGGGGTCGACGATCATGGCCTTGTCCAGTGGCAGCCACGGCAGGTCGCCCGCGCGGGTCTCGGGGGCGGCGGAGGAGTCGGCCAGCCGGTAGGAGCGGCCCTCCTCGCGTACCGCGACGATCGCCCACCCCGCGCGGAACAGCCGCGGCACCTCCTCGGCGAGCACCGCGAGGCCGGCCTCCGGGTCGGAGGCGATGGTGTCGACGAGCTCCAGCTCGCGGTGGGTGTCCAGGCGCCCGGAGTAGGGCCGCACGGACTCCACCTGCACGCCGGGCACGGACTCGGCGGCGGTGATCAGGACGTCCGGCGGGCGGCCCGAGGGCAGCTCGATCGCGAGATCGTCCACGGCCTGGCCGTCCACCCGCTCGACCACGTCCACCCCCAGGATGTCCGCGCCCGCGCCGCCCAGGGCGGTCGCGACGGCACCGAGGATGCCGGGCTTGTCCGGAAGGACCACCCGGAGCAGGTACGACACGCCTTCAGACCTCCTTGCGACCACTGCACACCGACGGACGGCACCGGGGCGCCGCCAGGGGGAATCCTGCCAAACGCGCTCCGTAGTCGGACGATCGCGGGGGCTTGACAGGACCGTGGTCGGCCTGCCGGCGGGGCTGCGGAGAACTGTCGGCGGGCGCGAATAGACTCGGTCGCACGGCCGTGGCCCACCAACCCGCGACCGGCACGTCACCCCTCCACAACACCGACGGGACCCACCCTTCATGCCCTCCGAATCCGGGGCCATCTCCCGGGACGAGGTCGCGCACCTCGCCCGCCTGGCCCGGCTCGCCGTGACCGAGACCGAGCTGGACACGTTCGCCGGCCAGCTCGACGTCATCCTCGGCTCCGTCGCCCGCGTGGGCGAGGTCGCCGCCGAGGACATCCCGCCGACCTCGCACGCGGTCCCGCTGGAGAACGTCTTCCGGCCGGACGAGCTGCGGCCCGGGCTGTCCCAGGAGCAGGCGCTCTCCGGTGCGCCCGCCGCCGAGGAGGGCCGCTTCCGGGTGCCGCGGATCCTGGGGGAGGAGGCATGAGCCTCACCCGTCTCACCGCCGCCGAGCTCGCGGAGAAGATCGCGAGCCGCGAGGTCAGCG
This sequence comes from Pseudonocardia oroxyli, assembly GCF_900102195.1. Lineage (GTDB taxonomy): Bacteria > Actinomycetota > Actinomycetes > Mycobacteriales > Pseudonocardiaceae > Pseudonocardia > Pseudonocardia oroxyli. Next base: position 72,802 of record NZ_FNBE01000006.1, on the reverse strand, counting down.
CCGTCGAGGCCGCGCAGGCCCATCTCGACCGGATCGCCGAGGTCGACGGGGAGGTCCACGCGTTCCTGCACGTCGGGACCGAGGCCGCGCTCGCGAACGCCGCCCTGGTCGACGAGCAGGTGGCCGCGGGCACCGCGCTCGGCCCGCTGGCCGGGGTCCCGCTCGCCCTCAAGGACGTGTTCACCACCGCGGACATGCCCACGACCTGCGGGTCGAAGATCCTCGAGGGCTGGCGCCCGCCGTACGACGCCACGGTCACGGCCCGGCTGCGCGCGGCCGGCATCACGATCCTCGGCAAGACCAACATGGACGAGTTCGCCATGGGCTCGTCGACCGAGCACTCGGCGTACGGCCCCACCCACAACCCGTGGGACCTCTCCCGGATCCCGGGCGGGTCCGGCGGCGGCTCGGCGGCCGCGCTGGCCGCGTTCGAGGCCCCGCTCGCGATCGGCACGGACACGGGCGGCTCGATCCGCCAGCCCGCGGCCGTGACCGGCACCGTGGGCGTCAAGCCGACGTACGGCGGGGTGTCCCGCTACGGGCTCGTGGCCTGCGCGTCCTCGCTGGACCAGGGCGGGCCGTGCGCCCGCACGGTGCTCGACGCGGCCCTGCTGCACGAGGTCATCGCGGGCCACGACCCGCTGGACTCCACCTCGATCGACCGGCCCGTGCCGTCCGTCGTCGAGGCGGCGCGGATCGGGGCGCAGGGCGACCTGTCGGGCCTGCGGGTCGGCGTGGTGAAGGAGCTGGGCGGCGAGGGCTACCAGCCCGGCGTGCGCGCCTCGTTCGACGCGGCGCTGCAGCGGCTCGAGAAGCTCGGCGCGGAGGTCGTGGAGGTCTCCTGCCCGCACTTCGAGTACGCGATGGCGGCGTACTACCTGATCCTGCCGTCGGAGGTGTCCTCCAACCTCGCCCGGTTCGACGCGATGCGCTACGGCCTGCGGGTCGACGAGGGCGCCTCCGCCGAGGAGGTCATGGCGGCGACCCGCGAGGCCGGGTTCGGCCCCGAGGTCAAGCGCCGGATCATCCTGGGCACCTACGCCCTGTCGTCGGGCTATTACGACGCCTATTACGGCCAGGCCCAGAAGGTCCGCACGCTGATCAGCCGGGACTTCTCCGCGGCGTTCGCGAAGGCGGACGTGCTGGTCAGTCCCACCGCGCCCACCACGGCGTTCCCCCTCGGGGAGAAGGTGGACGACCCGCTGGCCATGTACCTGAACGACCTGGCCACCATCCCGACCAACCTTGCAGGCGTGGCGGGCATGTCCGTGCCGTCCGGGCTCGCGGAGGAGGACGGGCTCCCGGTCGGGCTGCAGATCATGGCGCCCGCGCTGGGCGAGGCCGTGATGTACCGCGTCGGCGCCGCGTTCGAGGCGTCGCGCACGGCGGACGAGGGTGCCCTGGTGGCTCCGGAGGTGGCTCGATGACTGCCCCTGCTCTGGTCGACTACGCAGACGTCGTGGCGCGCTACGAGCCGACGCTCGGCCTCGAGGTCCACGTGGAGCTGTCCACGAACACCAAGATGTTCTGCGGCTGCGCCACGACCTTCGGCGCCGAGCCGAACACCCAGGTCTGTCCGACCTGCCTCGGCCTGCCCGGTTCGCTTCCGGTGGTCAACCGCACGGCCGTGGAGTCCGCGATCCGGATCGGGCTGGCGCTGAACTGCTCGATCGCCCCGTGGGGCCGGTTCGCCCGGAAGAACTACTTCTACCCGGACATGCCGAAGAACTTCCAGACCTCGCAGTACGACGAGCCGATCTGCGTCGACGGGTACATGGACGTCACGCTGGACGACGGCGAGGTCGTGCGGGTGGGCATCGAGCGCGCCCACATGGAGGAGGACACCGGCAAGTCGCTGCACGTGGGTGGGGCCACCGGTCGCATCCACGGCGCGGACTACTCGCTGCTGGACTACAACCGCGCGGGCGTGCCGCTGATCGAGATCGTCACGAGGATGATCCCGGGCACCGGCGAGCGGGCGCCCGAGGTGGCGCGGGCGTACGTCACGCAGCTGCGGGATCTGATCAAGTCGCTCGGCGTGAGCGACGTGCGGATGGACCAGGGCTCCATGCGGTGCGACGTGAACCTGTCGCTCTCCCCGGCGGGCTCCGGGGTGCTGGGCACCCGGACCGAGACGAAGAACGTCAACTCGCTGCGCTCGGTCGAGCGGGCCGTCCGGTACGAGATGTCCCGCCAGGCGGGCGTGCTGGACGCGGGCGGCGAGATCGTCCAGGAGACGCGGCACTTCGAGGAGCAGTCCGGCACCACCCGCGCGGGGCGGCGCAAGGAGACCTCCGAGGACTACCGGTACTTCCCGGAGCCCGACCTGGTCCCGATCGCGCCCTCCGAGTCCTGGGTGGAGGAGCTCCGGGGGACCCTCCCGGAGAAGCCGTGGGAGCGCCGGGCCCGGCTGCAGGCCGAGTGGGGCATCTCGGACGAGGAGCTCCGCGACCTGGTGAACGCGGGGGCCATCGACCTGATCTCCGACACGGTCGCCGCGGGCGCCCCGGCCGGGGAGGCCCGCTCGTGGTGGGTCGCCTACCTCGCGCAGCAGGCGAACGCGCGCGGCGTCGAGCTCGCCGAGCTGCCGATCACCCCGGGGCAGGTCGCCCGGGTGATCGCACTGGTCGCGGCCGGTGACCTGAACAACAAGCTGGCCCGGCAGGTCGTCGACGGTGTGCTGGCGGGCGAGGGTGAGCCGGACGAGGTCGTGGAGTCCCGCGGCCTCACGGTGGTGAGCGACGACGGTGCGCTGATCGCCGCGGTCGACGAGGCCCTGGCCGCCCAGCCGGACGTCGCGGACAAGATCCGCGCCGGCAAGGTCCAGGCTGCGGGCGCCATCGTCGGCGCGGTCATGAAGGCCACCCGCGGCCAGGCGGACGCCAAGCGGGTCCGCGAGCTGATCATCGAGCGGGTCGGCAGCTGACGCTGCCCGTGCGTGGTAAGTGGTGCCAGAGCACCACTTACCACGCACGACTTGTCCACAGGGTCTGCTGAACCGGCCCGGGACACCGGGTCGTGCCCGATGCTTCGGGCATGTCGGTTCGGACCTCCCACCCCGCGCTCGTCCTCCCGCCCCGGGTCGACGCCCTTGCCGTGGCGGCACTCCTGCGGAGCCAGCACGGCGCCGTCGCGTCCGGGCAGCTGCACGAACTCGGCATGACGCGCAGCGCGATCACCGCCCAGGTCGAGGCGGGCCGGTGGCGGTGGTGGCTGCCCCGGGGTCTACGTCGTCGGGACCACGGCCCCGCGACGGGCGACCCGGATCGCCGCCGCGCTGCTCTACGGCGGGCCGCCCGCGGTGCTGAGCCACCGGACGGCGGCGGAGGAGTGGGCGATGGTCCGGCGGGAGCCCGGTCCGGTGCACCTCACCGTGCCGTACGGGGCGTCCGCCGTGTCGCAGGTCGATCGCGTCGTCGTGCACCGGTCGCGGGCCATGGACCACATCGTGGTGCCGACGGAGCCGCGGCGGACCGCGCGCGCGGACACGGCCGTGGACCTCGCCGTCGAGGAGCCGGACGCGCGGGCGGCCCGGCGCCTGCTGATCTCGCTGATGACGGGTGGCCGCCTCCGCCCGGTGGACGTGGAGATCCGCCTGTCGGAGCGGTCACCCCGGAGGTACCGACGGGCGCTGCGGAGTGCGGTGCAGGCGGTCCGCGAGGGCGTCCACTCCGCCCTGGAGGACCTCTACGTCGTGGAGGTGGAGCAGGCGCACGGGCTCCCGACCGGCGGCAGGCAGATCCCGGTGTCGGTCGACGGGGTGGTGCTGTGGGAGGACGTCACCTATGACCGGGCCCGGCTGCCGCTCACCGTCCGGCTGGACGGGCGCACGCACCTGCAGGCCGGGCGCGCGTTCCGGGACCGTCGCCGGGCCAACGCCGCGGAGCTCGCCGGGCGTTCGAGGCTGGTCTTCGGGTGGGACGAGACGAACGCCGACCCCTGCGGCGTCGCGCAGGAGGTCGCGTCGGTGATGCGGCGGCTCGGCTGGGGAGGGTCGCCGCGGCCGTGCCCGCGCTGTCCGTCGTGAGTGGTGCCGGAGCACCACTCGCCGCGCACGAGCCGTCAGGCCCGCGACGCGCCCCCGCCGGAGGGCGGCTGGATGCGGATGACCCGGTCGTCGGAGGGGACGGGGGTGCCGCCCGCCTTGTTGCTCGTGCCCAGCCACAGGAGGCCGTCCGAACCGAGCGTGGCGGCGGTCAGCCGGCCGTACACGCCCGTCAGGAGGGTCTCGGGCGCGCCGGTGAAGCTGCCGTCCGGCGCAGGGCGCAGCACCGACAGGGCGGTGGCGCGCTCGAGGGCCACGGCGATCACGCCGGGCCGGGCCATGCACCCCGCGACGCCGGGGCGGTCGGGCCAGGTCCAGGCGGGCGGCCCGAGCGGTCCGGGGCGGACGCGGTAGAGGACGTCACGCGGGCCGGCCCGGTCGGTCACCCAGGCCGACTGGGTGGTGGCGTCGGTGCAGATCCCGCCGGGCGCGGCCAGCCCGGTGCCCAGCACGGGGGAGGCGGGGTCCGGGTTCGCCGTGGCCGGGCGGCCGAGGGTGTCGATCCGCAGGACCTTGCCCGCGAGCGACTCCGGCGGCGCCCCGCCCGCGTTGCCGGTGGCGACGAGCAGGGTGTTGCCCGCGTCGACCCCGAGCGCTCCCGCGTTGCCGGACGGTCCCTTCGGGATCCCCGTCAGCACGGGCTTGGGCGGTTCGTGCGGCGCCAGCCGCAGCACCCGGTTGTCCTCGGGCGTGGTCGCGTACGCGTAGACCAGCTGGTCCTCGGCGTAGGTGGGGGAGAGCACGAGCCCGGTCAGCCCGCCGCCACCGCTGGGGTCCACCGGCACGGTGCTGACCAGGACCGGCTCCTTGTCCCGCTCCACCCGCAGCACCCGCCCGGTCGCGCGCTCCCCGACGAGCGCGGCCTGACCGTTCGGCAGCACGGCGACGGCGCCCACGGGGTCCAGACAGGTCGCGACGACCTGCGGGTCCGGATCGACACACCCCGCGGCGACCTGGGGGCCGCCCTGCTGCGGGCTGCCGCCCCCGCCGCCGGAGTCCCCGTCGTCCTCCTGCGGGTCGGCGACCGACGGCGGCCCGCCGAGCTCGCCCTGACCCTCGATCTTGTCCTGCCAGTCCCGCGGACCCTCGTCGGGGAAGCTCGCGCACCCGGCGAGCAGGCCGAGCACCGCGATCAGAACGATCAACAGGTGGCGGCGCACGGGACCAGGCTAGGCAGCCGGAGGTGTGTCAGCCGTCAAAGCCGTGTCCCGGGACCGGGTCCATTACCGTCGGGGGATGACCGTGGTGCTGGTCCCGAACCGCCGGGGCGTCGAGGCGTTGTCCGATCTGCCCGTCCGCGCGGTCCTTTACGACCCGAAGGGCGAGCTGCCCGAGGAGGCGGCGGAGGCCGAGATCCTCGTCGCGCCGCTGGCCGCCGACGAGGCGGCACTCGCCCTCCCCGGGCGGCTCCCGAAGCTGAAGCTGGTCCAGATCCTCACAGCGGGTGCGGAGGCCTGGCTGCCCCGGCTGCCCGACGGCGTCGCGCTGTCCGACGGCAAGGGCGCGCACGGCGGCGCCACCGCGGAGTGGGTGGTCGGGGCGCTGCTCGCGGTCTACCGGGACTTCCCCGCGTTCGTCCGTGCGCAGGACCGCGGCGAGTGGGACTCCCACGGCACGGAGGGGCTGTTCGGCAAGCGCGTCCTCGTCGTGGGGGCGGGGGACCTCGGGGAGCACGTCGTGCGCAGGCTGACCCCGTTCGACGTCCGGACCACCCTCGTCGGGCGGCGCGCGCGAGCGGGCGTGCACGGCGTGGACGAGCTGCCCGGTCTGCTCCCGGACCACGACGCGGTCGTCCTCGTCATCCCGCTGACGGACCAGACCCGCGGCCTGGTCGACGCCCGGTTCCTCGCCGCCATGCCGGAGGGCGCGGTGCTCGTCAACGCCGCCCGCGGCCCCGTCGTGGACACCGACGCCCTGCTCGCGGAGCTGACGGCGGGCCGGGTGCGCGCGGCCCTCGACGTCACCGACCCGGAACCGCTGCCGGAGGGCCACCCGCTCTGGAGCGCGCCGGGCCTGTTCCTCACCCCGCACGTCGGCGGCGCGGCGCCCGGGGGCCTGGACCGCGCGATGCGGGTGGCGCGCGAGCAGATCGCGGCCTACGTGCGGGGGGAGGAGCCGCCCAACCTGGTGCGGGACGGCTACTAATCCTCGGTGCCGACGTCGTTGCTCTGGTCCACGACGGTCTGGCGCTCCGGGGTGATCCACAGGATCACCCGCTCGGACTTGATCATCTCGGGCGGGTAGTCCTGCTCGTTGTACTTCTGCGACAGCTCGTCGATGTGGCTGCGGGCCTCGTCGCCGGTGGTCGTCTCGTCGACCCGGCCGCGCACCTCGGCGTAGCGGTAGGGGTTCTGCTCGTCCCGGATCAGCACGGTGATCCGGGCGTCCCGCTCGAGGTTGCGCGCCTTGGCCCGGTGCGTCTCGGTGTTGAGCACGAGCCGCCCGTCGCGGACACCCACCCAGATCATCTGGTTCTGGATGCGCCCGCTGGGGAAGACGGTCGCGACGGCGGCGAAGTTCGCCCCCTCCGCCAGCGCGCGGGTGTCGGGGTGCAGCTCGGGTCCGTTCCGGGTGTCGGCCATGCCGGGCGGCTGCCCGCTCCCGGTCGGGGCAAACCCCGATCTTCACCCTGAACACGCCCGGTGGCAGCCCCGTGAGCAGGCGACTCGCCGATACGCTGCGGCCATGAGCGAGCCCACGCGCCAGTTCGACATCGGCACCCTCGGCGGCACGACCCCGCCGCAGGACACGCGGGAGAACCGGCGACCGGTGGCGTGGAACAGCGGCGCCGACCTCGGCATGCTGCTGCTCCGGCTCGGCGTCGGCGGGTTGTTCCTGGCGCACGGCGTGCAGAAGGTGTTCGGGCTGTGGGGCGGGCTGGGTCTCGACGCGACCGGCCGGATCATCGGCGACTACGGCTTCTCCTCGGCCTCCACGCTCGCCTGGGCGTTGGGTGTCGGCGAGCTCCTGCTCGGTGCGCTGCTGGTCGTGGGCCTGTTCACCCCGCTCGCCGCCGCCGGGCTGCTCGCGGTCAAGGCCGCCGCGATCACGGTGAAGTGGGGCGGTCCCTTCTTCGCGGCCGACGCGGTGAACGCCATGGAGCTCGACGTCGCCCTGGCCGCCGGTGCCGCCGCCCTGCTGTTCGTCGGCGCGGGCCGCATCGCCCTGGACAACGGGCGGACCTGGCAGCGCCGCCCGCTGCCGTGGGCGCTGTTGTGCCTGGTCATCGGCGCGGGCGTGGCCGTGGGCGTGCTGTTCGGGCTGCGGTGAGCGCCGCGGCTCCGCCGCCCGTGCGTGGCGAGTGGTGCTCTGGCACCACTTACCACTCACGACCGTGAGCTGGCTCGCCGCCGTCGGACGACGGCTGGGCGGGACCGCCGAGATCACCACCCGCACCCCGTTGTCGGGCGGGTACGCGAGCGGCGCGGTCGAGCAGGCGACGCTGCGGGTGGGGGACCGGGACGTCCTGGTGGTACTCAAACCGAGCGACCCGGTCGAGGTCGCCGCGCTGCGGGCGATCGCGGTGGTCGACGGCGCCCTCGTGCCCCGGTTGCTGCACCCCGACCCGCTGGTGATCACCTGGGTGGACGACGGGCCCGGCGACCCGCTGCGGACCCTCGCCCACGTCCACCGGCACTGGTCCCGCAACCGTCCGCGCGGGGTCCCGGTGGTCGATGCGGCGTGGTGGCAGGCGCTGTGTGCGCGCACCGCGGTCTCGCTGCGCGGCAACGGGTACTCCGCCGACCGGGTCGAGGCCTGGGCCACCGACGAGCGGATCGGGCACGCGCTCGCCGCCCTGCCGAAGACGCTGTGCCACGGCGATCCGCACCGCGGGAACCTGGTGGGGGACACGCTGATCGACTGGGGCAACGCGCGGGTCGCTCCCGCGGGCCTGGATCTCGCGGTGCTGCGTGCCCAGGGCTCGACGGACCTCACGACCTACCGGGAGGTGCTCCCGGAGGGCCCGCACGCCGCCGTCGAACGGGAGTGGGCCTGGGTCCACGCGCACGTCCAGTACCTGGGCTTCGCCGCCGACCACCTCGGCGCGGACCGGGTCGCGGAGATGCTCGACGAGGCGTCCGGCGCCCTGGCCCGCCTCGGACCCCTCCTACGGTCGTGAGTGGTAAGTGGTGCCAGAGCACCACTCCGCCCACCCACCCCGCGGCTACGCCGCTGCCGTCCCCCGGCCCACGCACAGGCGCGTCAGCGCTCATCGTCCCACGTTCCGCTGCAGATGCTCCGGGTAGCGCGCGCCCGCCACACCGGTGGCGACGGCGTCGAGCTCCTCGACGTCCTCCGGGGCCAGCTCCAGGGTCGCGGCCGCGACGTTCTGCTCCAGGTAGGTGCGGCGCTTGGTGCCCGGGATCGGCACCACGTGCTCGCCCTTGGCCTGCACCCACGCGAGCGCGACCTGGCCCGCGGTCACCCCGCGCCGGGCCGCGACGGCCTGGACGGTCTCGACGATCGCCAGGTTGGCGGCGAGGTTGTCCTCGGAGAAGCGGGGGAGGGTCGCCCGCATGTCGCCCTCGCCGAGCTGGGCGGTGGAGGTGATCGCGCCCGTCAGGAAGCCGCGGCCCAGCGGCGAGAACGAGACGACGCCGATCCCCAGCTCGTCGCACGTCGGGACGATCTCCGCCTCGAGCTCGCGGGTCCACAGCGACCACTCGCTCTGCAGCGCCGTGACCGGGTGCACGGCGTGGGCCGCGCGGATGGTGGCGGCGCCCGCCTCCGAGATGCCCGCGTAGCGGATCTTGCCCGCCTCGACCAGCTCGGCGAGCGCACCCCACGTCTCCTCGATCGGGACGGAGTGGTCGACGCGATGCTGGTAGTAGAGGTCGATGTGGTCCACGCCCAGCCGCGCGAGGGACTCGTCGCAGCACTGCGTCACGTACGCGGCGTCCCCCCGCGCCCCCTGGACGCCGTCCGTCCGGACGACCCCGAACTTGGTGGCCAGCACGACCTCGTCCCGCCGGTCCTTGATCGCCCGGCCGACGAGCTCCTCGTTGACCCCGGCCCCGTACACGTTGGCGGTGTCGAGCAGCGTGACGCCCAGGTCCAGGGCGCGGTGGATGGTGGCGATCGACTCGGTGTCGTCCCCGGCGCCGTAGGACTGGGACATGCCCATGCACCCGAGTCCCTGTGCGGAGACGGTCAGGGCGCCGAGCGTGCGGGTGGGAAGGCTCATGTGATCGAACCTATGCCCGACCCCCTCGTGAGTGGCAATAGTCGCCCGGGCGACTATTGCCACTCACGGGGTCAGGGGACGTGGCGGACGGCGCCGGTGTCCGCGGACGTGGCCATGGCGGCGTAGGCGCGCAGGGCCTTGCTGACCACCCGGTCCCGGTCCTTCGGGGTCCAGGGGCGTTCGCTCGCGTCCATCTTCGCGCGCCGCTCGGCCAGGACCTCGTCGTCGACGAGGATCGACAAGCTGCGCTCGCGGACGTCGATCAGGATGCGGTCGCCGTTCTCGACGAGGCCGATCGCGCCGCCGGCCGCGGCCTCGGGCGCCACGTGCCCGACCGAGATCCCGCTGGAGCCGCCGGAGAAGCGGCCGTCGGTGACCAGCGCGCACTTCGCGCCCAGGCCCGCGCCCTTGAGGAACGCGGTGGGGTGCAGCATCTCCTGCATCCCCGGCCCGCCCGCGGGGCCCTCGTAGCGGACCACCAGGACGTCACCGGGCTTGATCGTCTTGTGGAGGATGACCGAGACGGCCTCCTCCTGGCTCTCCACGACCAGGGCCGGGCCCTCGAACCGCCAGATGTCCTCGGGGATGCCCGCGGTCTTGATCACCGCGCCGCGCTCGGCCATGTTGCCGCGCAGCACCGCCAGCCCGCCGTCCGCGGTGTAGGCGTGTTCCAGGTCCCGGATGCACCCGCCCGCGGCGTCCGTGTCCAGCGAGGACCAGCGGTTGTCCGTGGAGAACGCCTGCGTGGTCCGCACCCCGCCGGGCGCGGCGTGGAACAGCTCGACCGCCTGCTCCGACGGCGACTCGGCCCGGATGTCCCACTCGGCCAGCCACTCCTCCAGCGACGGCGAGTGCACCGAGTGGACCCCGGTGTTCAGCAGGCCGGCCCGGTAGAGCTCGCCCAGCAGGGCGGGGATGCCACCGGCCCGGTGGACGTCCTCCATGTGGTAGTCCGAGTTCGGCGAGACCTTCGACAGACACGGCACCCGGCGGGAGACGGCGTCGATGTCGGAGAGGGTGAAGTCGATCTCGCCCTCCTGCGCGGCCGCGAGGATGTGCAGCACCGTGTTGGTGGAGCCGCCCATCGCGACGTCGAGCGCCATCGCGTTCTCGAACGCCTCCCGGGTGGCGATGCTGCGCGGCAACACCGACGCGTCGTCCGACCCGTACCAGCGCTCGCACAGCCGCATGACCGTGCGCCCGGCCTCGAGGAACAGCTCGCGGCGCGCGGAGTGCGTGGCCAGGGTGGAGCCGTTGCCCGGCAGCGAGAGCCCGAGGGCCTCGGTGAGGCAGTTCATCGAGTTCGCGGTGAACATGCCCGAGCAGGACCCGCAGGTCGGACAGGCCGAGCGCTCGACGGCGGCCAGCCCGTCCTCGTCGACCGCGGAGGACGCGGACGCCGAGATCGCGGTGATCAGGTCGGTCGGCGCCTGCGCCACACCCCCGACGACGACGGCCTTGCCCGCCTCCATCGGCCCGCCGGACACGAACACCGTGGGGATGTCGAGCCGCATCGCGGCGTTCAGCATGCCCGGGGTGATCTTGTCGCAGTTGGAGATGCAGACCAGCGCGTCCGCGGCGTGCCCGTTGACCATGTACTCGACCGCGTCGGAGATGACCTCGCGGGAGGGCAGCGAGTAGAGCATGCCGCCGTGGCCCATGGCGATGCCGTCGTCGACGGCGATGGTGTTGAACTCGCGCGCCACCCCACCCGCGGCCGTGATGGCCGACGCCACGAGGTCACCCATGCCCTTGAGGTGCACGTGGCCGGGCACGAACTGGGTGTAGGAGTTGGCGATCGCGACGATCGGCTTGCCGAAGTCGCTGTCCCCCATGCCGGTGGCGCGCCACAGGGAACGGGCTCCGGCCGCGTTGCGGCCGTGGGTGGTGACTCGGGAACGAAGGGCCGGCATTGCTCTACTCTCCAGCCGGGTCGGGCAGCCTGCCGCCGGAGACGGCGGCGAGCGCGGGAAGGTCTCGGACGCGGACGGTCGGGAGTGGTAGCTCCGAGTCGTCGGTCAGCACCGCGCTGACCCGGGATTTCTTGCCCAGTCGCAGCGAACTGATCTCCGACCACGGTACGCGCCTGCTCGCGAGGAGACGACGTGCGGTGACCGACTCGTCGTCGACCACCGTGCGTAGCCGCAGGATCCAGTACGCGTAGCCGAGCGGCACCAGGTAGACCAGCCAGAACCACGGCGCCCCGAACGCGAACGGGATCGCCGCGACGAGGAAGAAGGCCGCGCCCGCGAGCGCCAGCGAGGACCGGCGGAAGACCAGGCGGGACGGCGTCTCCCCGCGGGCGACCGGGTCGGCTGCGGACACGTGTCCCTCGGCCATGCCGGGCCGGGACTTCTCTGCGCTCACGCACACCATCGTCCCACTGCGCCGTTCGAGCGGCGAGACTGGACGTCATCGCTGATCACGGCCATAGTTCCGAATCGTGTTAGGAGAAACTTGGCAGGATCGGCGGCGGGCGTCGGCCCGCGGCGAGATCCTCGCCGTCGCCTGGGAGGTGGCCCGCCGGGACGGTCTGGGCGGGCTCACCCTGCGGGCGGTCGCCGACGGCGTCGGCATGCGCGCGCCGTCGCTGTACACGCATTTCGCCTCCAAGAACGCGCTGTACGACGCGATGTTCGGGCAGGCGTGGCAGGAGTTCGCCGAGGCCTTCGAGGCCGTGGAGCTGCCCGCCGACCCGCGCGCGGCGCTGCACGCGATCGCCCGGTTCTATGTCGGCTTCGCCACCGCCGACCTCGTCCGCCACCAGCTCATGGACCAACGCGTGCTGCCGGACTTCGCCCCGAGCCCGGAGAGCTACGCGCCCTCGCTGCGGGCGATGGAGCGGACCGTCGCCCGGTTCCGCGCGCTCGGGCCCGCCGTGTCCGACGCCGACGTGGACCTGTTCGTCGCCGCCCTCGGCGGGATCGTGGCCGCCCAGTGGTCCAACGACCCCGGCGGCGACCGCTACGTCCGGTTGCTCGGCCGGATGGTCGACCTGCTGGCGGACGACCTCGCCCTGCCCCGCCCAACCGAGGACCCGCCCACCGCACGACCCGAGGACCCGCCCGCCCCACCACCCGAGGACCCGCCCGCCCCACCACCCGAGGAGCTGCCATGACCGCCCCCGCCCCGACCTCCGCTCGCCGGGCCGCCCTGGACCACGAGACCGCGATGGACCTCGCCGCCGCCGAGTACGCCCGCGGCCTCGACCTGTTCGGCGGGCTCGGGTCCGACGACTGGGCCCGGCCCACCGACTGTCCCGGCTGGGACGTGCGGGACATGGCGAGCCACATGCTCGGCATGGCCGAGTGCGGGGCGTCGCTGCCGCGCTTCGCCGGCGAGTTCGCCCTGTCCCTGTGGGCGCAGCACCGGGCGGGCGGCAACAGCACCGACCACATGACGGCCCGCCAGGTCGCGCGGCGCGGCGGGATGGCGCCCGCGGAGATCGTCGAGCGCTACGCCGCGGCCGGTCCGCGCGCGGCGGCAGGCAGGCGGCGCAGGCCCGCGGCCCTGCGGGCGATGCCGGTCGGCGGGGTCGAGCTGCCGGGCGGGGCGCGGGAGCCTTGGACGATGGGCTTCCTGCTGGACACGATCCTCACCCGGGACTCCTGGATGCACCGCGTCGACATCGCGCGGGCGACCGGCCGCGAACCCGTCCTGACCGCCGCCCACGACGGCGTCCTCGTGGCCGACGTCGTGACCGAGTGGGCGGGCAGGCACGGCGCGCCCTGCACCCTCGTGCTCACCGGCCCGGCGGGCGGCCGCTGGGAGTTCGGCGGCGGTGGGGAGCCCCTCGAGCTGGACGCCGTGGAGTTCTGTCGGGCCCTCAGCCTGCGCGAACGCGGCACCGGCCTGCTGGCGACGGAGGTCCCGTTCTGACCCCGCCTCCCACGATCCGGGACGGGGTGTCCCAGCCGGTTGACGCCCCGCGCCCGCGGCGTGCTAGCGTCCTCGCCATGTCCGACCTCCGAATTCTCGTACTTTTCAGGCGCGTCACCGTCTGAGGAGGACCTTTCGAGTACTCGGACCCGACGCGCCACCCTCGTTCCGCCTGGCCCAGGCGACGGGGGTTTTTTCATGTCCGGCACCCATGATGTTCGGCTCAGTAGTGAGGCAGAGATGACCACCGCGACTCCCCGTCCCGGCACCCCGGGACCGAAACCGGCACCGCCGCCGGGACGTACCGGAGTGCCCGCGGGACGCCCGACCGGCGTCCCGGGGCAGCGACCCGACCAGCAGCGCGCCGACCAGCATCGACCCGACAAGACCGGCGAGGTGCGCCACGAGCCCGCCTCCGTCGTCCCCGGCCCGCGATCCGGGCCGGAGCAGGTCACCGGCGCCCAGTCCATCGTCCGGTCACTCGAGTCCATCGGCTGCGAGGTCGTCTTCGGCATCCCGGGCGGGACGATCCTGCCGACCTACGACCCGCTGCTCGACTCGACGTCGGTCCGGCACGTCCTCGTCCGGCACGAGCAGGGCGGCGGGCACGCCGCCACCGGCTACGCGCAGGCCACCGGCAAGGTCGGGGTCTGCATGGCCACCTCCGGGCCGGGCGCGACCAACCTGATCACCCCGCTGGCGGACGCCCACATGGACTCCGTCCCGGTCGTCGCCATCACCGGGCAGGTGGCCAGGCCGCTCATCGGCACGGACGCGTTCCAGGAGGCCGACATCACCGGCATCACCATGCCGGTGACCAAGCACAACATGCTGGTGACCGACCCGGCGGAGATCCCGCGGGCGATCGCCGAGGCCTTCCACCTGGCGTCGACGGGCCGACCCGGCCCGGTCCTGGTGGACATCCCCAAGGACGTGCAGCAGGCCCAGACCACGTTCTCGTGGCCGCCGGAGCTGAGGCTGCCGGGCTACCGCCCCACCACCCGTCCGCACAGCAAGCAGATCCGCGAGGCCGCGAAGCTGATCGCGGCCGCGCGCAAGCCGGTGCTCTACGTCGGCGGCGGCGTGATCAAGGCGGAGGCCCACGCCGAGCTGCTCGAGCTCGCCGAGCTCACGAACATCCCCGTCGTCACCACCCTGATGGCGCGCGGCGCGTTCCCGGACAGCCACCGCCAGCACGTCGGCATGCCCGGCATGCACGGCACGGTGGCCGCGGTCGGGGCGATGCAGAAGTCCGACCTGCTGATCGCCCTGGGTGCGCGCTTCGACGACCGGGTCACCGGCCAGCTCGCCACGTTCGCGCCGGACGCGAAGATCGTCCACGCGGACATCGACCCCGCCGAGATCAGCAAGAACCGGCGCGCGGACGTCCCGATCGTGGGGGACGCCAAGGAGATCATCGTCGAGCTGACCGACGCCGTGCGCGGCGAGCAGCTCACCGACCTCGGCGCCTGGTGGGCCCAGCTCGACGGCTGGCGCACGACCTTCCCGCTCGGCTACGACTGGCCGGACGACGGCTCGCTGTCGCCGCAGTACGTCATCGAGCGGATCGGCGCGATCGCAGGCCCGGACGCGGTCTACACCGCGGGCGTCGGGCAGCACCAGATGTGGGCCGCCCAGTTCGTGAAGTACGAGAACCCGCGGACCTGGCTGAACTCCGGCGGCGCGGGCACCATGGGCTACGCGGTCCCCGCCGCCATGGGCGCCAAGGCGGGCGTGCCGGACAAGGTCGTGTGGGCCATCGACGGCGACGGCTGCTTCCAGATGACCAACCAGGAGCTCGCGACCTGCGCGATCGAGGGCATCCCGATCAAGGTCGCCGTGATCAACAACGGCAACCTGGGCATGGTCCGGCAGTGGCAGACGCTGTTCTACGACCAGCGCTACTCCAACACCGACCTCGGCACCCACAAGCACCGCATCCCGGACTTCAAGCTCCTCGCCGAGGCGATGGGGTGCGTGGGGCTGCGGGCCGAGTCGAAGGACGACGTCGACGCGGTCATCCGGCAGGCCATGGAGATCAACGACCAGCCCGTGGTCATCGACTTCACCGTCGGCGCGGACGCCCAGGTCTGGCCGATGGTCGCCGCGGGCACCGGCAACGACGAGATCATGTCCGCCCGCGCCGTCCGGCCGCTGTTCGAGGGCGACGAGCTGGCCGCGGGAGTCGACGAGATCGCCGACGTCACCGCCCAGGCCCTGGAGGAGTCCGGTGAGTGAGACCCACACCCTGTCGGTGCTGGTCGAGGACAAGCCGGGCGTCCTGGCCCGGGTGTCCGGCCTGTTCTCCCGGCGCGGGTTCAACATCATCTCGCTCGCCGTCGGGCAGACCGAGACCCCCGGGGTCTCCCGGATGACGATCGTCGTGTCCGTCGAGGACTTCCCCCTCGAGCAGGTCACGAAGCAGCTGAACAAGCTGATCAACGTCATCAAGATCGTCGAGCTGGAGCCCGCCGCCTCCGTGCAGCGCGAGCTGATGCTCGTCAAGGTGCGCGCCGACGCCGGCGTGCGCAGCCAGGTCCTGGAGACCGTGCAGCTGTTCCGCGCGAAGGTGGTGGACGTCGCCCCCGAGGCGCTCACCATCGAGGCGACGGGCACGATGGACAAGCTGAACGCCCTGCTCCGGATGCTCGAGCCGTACGGGATCCGCGAGCTGGTGCACTCCGGGATGGTGGCCGTCGGCCGCGGACCCCGGTCCATCACCGCCGCGTCGGCCCGCTGAGGACCTGCTTGTCAGGGTCCGACCATCGGCACTACTACTTTCGCCAGACCCCCTTCGAGAGGATCCACCACCCGTCATGAGTGTCAACATCTACTACGACGACGACGCCGACCTGTCGATCATCCAGGGCCGCAGGGTCGCCGTGATCGGCTACGGCTCGCAGGGCCACGCGCACGCGCTCTCGCTGCGTGACTCCGGCGTCGAGGTGAAGATCGGTCTGCCCGAGGGTTCGAAGAGCCGCCAGAAGGCCACCGACGAGGGTCTCGAGGTCCTCACCCCGGCCGAGGCGTCGGCCTGGGCCGACCTGATCATGATCCTGGCGCCGGACACCAAGCAGCGCTTCATCTACGCGGACGACATCGCGCCCAACCTGAACTCGGGCGACGTGCTCGCGTTCGGCCACGGCTTCAACATCCGCTACGACCTGATCAAGGCCCCCGCGGACGTCGACGTGATCATGATCGCGCCGAAGGGCCCGGGCCACCTGGTCCGCC
Source organism: Pseudonocardia oroxyli (assembly GCF_900102195.1). Lineage (GTDB taxonomy): Bacteria > Actinomycetota > Actinomycetes > Mycobacteriales > Pseudonocardiaceae > Pseudonocardia > Pseudonocardia oroxyli. The sequence continues at coordinate 56,459 of NZ_FNBE01000006.1, read as the reverse complement.
GCCAGTACGTCGACGGCAAGGGCGTGCCGGCCCTGATCGCCGTCGAGCAGGACTCCTCGGGCAACGCCAAGTCCATCGCGCTCTCCTACGCGGCCGGGATCGGCGGCGCCCGTGCGGGCGTCATCGAGACCACCTTCAAGGAGGAGACCGAGACCGACCTGTTCGGCGAGCAGGCCGTCCTCTGCGGCGGTGCGGCGGCGCTGGTCCAGACCGGCTTCGAGGTGCTCACCGAGGCGGGCTACGCCCCGGAGATCGCGTACTTCGAGTGCCTGCACGAGCTCAAGCTGATCGTCGACCTCATGTACGAGGGCGGCATCGCCAACGAGCGCTTCTCCATCTCCGACACCGCCGAGTACGGCGACCTCACCCGTGGTCCGCGCGTGGTCAACGCCGCGACCAAGGAGGAGATGAAGCGGATCCTCGCCGAGATCCAGGACGGCCGCTTCGCGCAGGAGTGGGTCGCCGAGGACGAGGCAGGCCGCCCGAACTACACCCGCCTGCAGAAGGAGGGGTCGGAGCACCCGATCGAGGTCGTCGGCGAGAAGCTCCGCGGCCTGATGAGCTGGGTGGGTGAGAAGGCCAAGTGACCCTGTGAGCGGCGATGGTCGCCAGAGCGACCATCGCCACTCACGACCACCGGCGGCGCTCCCGGATCCCGGGGGCGCCGTTCGTGTGTGCGGAAGAGATCGGGGCGCGGGCGTGTTGGCACGGGGGAGTGATCCCGATCGGAAGGTGCCCGTCGTGTCCCTGCCCCCGCTGTCCATCCTCGACCTGGCGACCGTCGCGGAGGGCGAGTCGGTGCGCGAGGGCCTGCAGGCCAGCGTGGAGCTGGCGCAGCGCGCGGAGCGCTGGGGCTTCCGGCGCATCTGGTACGCCGAGCACCACAACATGCGCTCCATCGCCTCGTCGGCGACGAGCGTCATGATCGGGCACGTCGCCTCGCAGACCTCGACGATCACGCTCGGCGCGGGCGGGGTCATGCTGCCCAACCACTCGCCGCTGCAGATCGCCGAGCAGTTCGGCACCCTGGCCGAGCTCTTCCCCGGCCGCATCGAGCTGGGGCTGGGCCGGGCGCCGGGCACCGACCAGAACACCTTCCGCGCGCTGCGCCGGGACCCGCGGGCGTCGGAGACCTTCCCCCAGGACGTCCAGGAGCTGCAGGCCTTCCTCGACGGCCAGTCCCTGATCGAGGGGGTCGACGCCTACCCGGGCCGGGGCACCCGGGTCCCGCTGTTCATCCTCGGGTCGTCGCTCTACGGCGCCCAGGTGGCCGCGATCCTCGGTCTGCCCTACGCGTTCGCCTCGCACTTCGCGCCCGACCAGCTCGAGGCCGCCGTGCAGACCTACCGCTCCGAGTTCCGGCCGTCGGCCCACCTCGCCGCGCCGCGGGTGCTGGCGGGGGTCAACGTCATCGCCGCGGACTCCGCGGAGGAGGCCGCCGAGCGGCAGCACCGGGCGCAGCTGAGCCGGGTCAAGCTCTTCCTCTCCCGCGGTGGCCACCGGCTGACCGACGAGGAGGCGGAGGCCGTGCTGAGCACGCCGTCCGGCCGCCAGATCCTCGGGATGATGAAGTACACCGCGGTCGGCACGCCGGACACCGTGGAGACCTGGCTGGAGGACTTCGCCCAGCGGGTCGGGGTGGACGAGCTGATCGTCGCCTGCCCCGTCGTCGACCGGGCCGGGTGGTTCCGCAGCTTCGAGCTCCTGGCCGGGCTCATGTCCGATTCGGCACAGTTCACCCACGCGTGACCGCCGCGTGGTATCGGGTGCGCCACCTCGGGGCGAGAACCGTCGGCGGGGCCTCCTAGACTCCTGGTGACCCGTCCGCCCACCTGTGGAGCATCGTGAGTAGCGCAGCCGCCACCCGTCCCGTCGTCCTGCTCGCGGAGAAGCTCGCGCCCTCCGCCGTGGAGCTGTTGGGATCCGAGGTCGAGATCCGGCACGTGGACGGCACCGACCGACCCGCCCTGCTCGAGGCGGTGGCGGACGCGGACGCGCTGCTGGTCCGCTCGGCCACCAAGGTCGACGCGGAGGTGTTCGCCGCCTCGACCCGCCTGAAGGTGGTGGCCCGCGCCGGCGTCGGCCTCGACAACGTGGACGTCCCGGCCGCCACGGCCCGCGGCGTCATGGTCGTCAACGCCCCCACCTCGAACATCGTGTCGGCCGCCGAGCACGCGGTCGCGCTGCTGCTGGCCACCGCCCGGCACATCCCGGCGGCGGACGCCTCGCTGCGCCAGGGGCAGTGGAAGCGCTCGCAGTACGGCGGCGTGGAGCTGCAGGGCAAGACCGTCGGCGTGGTGGGCCTGGGCAAGATCGGCCAGCTGGTCGCGCAGCGCCTCGGCGCGTTCGACGTCCGGCTCGTCGCCTACGACCCCTACGTCGCCCCGGCCCGGGCCGCGCAGCTGGGCATCGAGCTGCTCAGCCTCGAGGACCTCCTCGCGACCGCGGACTTCATCACCATCCACCTGCCGAAGACCCCCGAGACCCTCGGCCTCATCGGCAAGGACCAGCTCGCGCTCACCAAGCCGGGCGTGATCATCGTCAACGCGGCCCGCGGCGGCCTGATCGACGAGGACGCGCTGGCCGAGGCCGTGCGGTCGGGGCACGTCGGCGGCGCGGGCGTGGACGTCTACGTCACCGAGCCCACCACCTCGAGCCCGCTGTTCGAGCTGGAGAACATCACCGTCACCCCGCACCTCGGCGCCTCGACGACCGAGGCGCAGGACCGCGCGGGCACGGACGTCGCGCGCTCGGTGCAGCTCGCCCTGGCGGGCGAGTTCGTGCCGGACGCGGTGAACGTGCAGATCAACGGCGCCGTCGGCGAGGAGGTCCGGCCGTGGCTGCCGCTGGTGCAGAAGCTGGGCACCGTGCTGCACGCCGTCGCGGGTCGGGTGCCCACCTCCGTCACGGTGGACGTCGCGGGTGAGCTCGCGTCGGAGGACGTCTCGGTGCTGTCCCTCGCGGCCCTGCGCGGCGTGTTCCACCACGTCGTCGAGGACCAGGTGACCTTCGTCAACGTCCCGGCGCTGGCCGCCGAGCGCGGCGTCTCGGTCGAGCTGACCACCGCCCCGGAGTCGGAGAACCACCGCTCCGTCGTGCAGCTGCGCGCCGCCATGCCGGACGGCGAGGCGATCACCGTCTCCGGCACGCTCACCGGCCGCGCGCAGGTCGAGAAGCTCGTCGAGGTCAACGGCCGCCACTTCGACCTGCGCGCCGAGGGGGAGGTCCTGCTCCTGGAGTACGCGGACCGCCCCGGCGTCATGGGCCGGGTCGGCTCGCTGCTGGGCGAGGCCGCGGTGAACATCGAGGCCGCGCAGATCAGCCAGACCACGGACGGCGCGGACGCGATCATGCTGCTGCGCGTGGACCGGGCGATCGACCCGGGCGTGCTCGAGCCGATCGGCGCCTCCGTCGGCGCGAGCACCACCCGGATGATCAGCTTCGACGACTGAGCGCGCGGCTCTTCTCCCGACGGGGGGAGGGCCTGCTCGGCCCGGGCCATCACCCCGTCGTGAGCGGCGATCGTCGCTCGAGCGACGATCGCCGCTCACGGGCGGGGGTCAGCGGATCGGGTGTGACTCGGCGTCACCCTGCCTGTGCTGATCTACGTTTCGCTCACCGATCGGTGGGAGGGGAACGCGGGTGCCGTGGCGCAGGGTGATGGTGGTCGTCGCGGCGGTGCTGGCGGTGGTCGTCGTCGCGCCACCCGCGGAAGCGGCGCCTGTCACCGCGCCTGTCACCGCGCCCAGCACCGCGCCGAGCGCCGTGTTCGTCGAGTTCGACGACAGCGCCGCGGAGGCGGACTGGCGGGCCGCGCTGCCCCGGGGCGAGGACGCCGCCCGTCGGATGGTCGAGGGCACCCGCGCCCGCGTCGACGCCCACGCCGACGCGGTGCTGGACCAGCTGCGCGGCGCCGAGGGCGAGCGCGAGCTCTACCGCACCCACAACGCCGTGCCCGGCGTCGCGGTCCGCGCAGACCCCGCCGCGGCCGCCCGGATCGCCGCGCTCCCGGGGGTGCGCTCGGTCCGCCGGATCAGCGACGCCCGCCCGAGCAACGCCTCGGCCGCCCAGCTCGCCGGGACCATGCGGACCTGGCAGGACACCGGCAGGCTCGGCGCGGGCGTCCGGATCGGGATCGTCGACACGGGCATCGACTACACGCACGCGGACTTCGGCGGACCCGGCACCGTCGAGGCCTTCCGCGGGCCCCGGACGTTCCCGACGGCGAAGGTCGTCGGCGGCGTCGATCTCGCGGGCGACGACTACGACTCGGCGAGCACCGACCCGTCCCGCACCGTCCCGCGCCCCGACGACGACCCGCTCGACTGCGAGGGCCACGGCACCCACGTCGCCGGGAGCGCCGCGGGCTACGGCGTGAACGCGGACGGCAGCACCTTCACCGGCGACTACTCCGCGCTGGGCCCCGAGAGCCTCGACGCGATGCGGATCGGGCCCGGCGCCGCGCCGCAGGCCCGGCTCTACGCGATCCGCGTCTTCGGCTGCGCGGGTGCGACCGCGCTCCTGCCGCAGGCCCTCGACCGGGCCCTGGACCCCGACGGCGACGGCGACCTCACCGACCGGCTGGACGTCGTCAACCTCTCCCTCGGCACGGACTTCGCGCCCGCCGACGACCCGGTGAACGACTTCGTCGCACGCCTGGTCGACGCCGGGGTCACCGTGGTCGCCGCCGCGGGGAACGGCGGCGACGTGACCGACGCCGTCGGCGCGCCGGCGACCGCACCCGGCGCGATCGCCGTGGCGAGCGTCCGGGACGCGGGCGTGCTCCTCGACGCGGCGCAGATCGTGGGCGGGCCGCAGCTGACCGGCCAGTACGGCGTCGACTTCACGGGGACCCTCGACGTCACGGCGCCGGTCGTGGCCGTCGGCGGGGAGGGCTGCGCCCCGTTCGACGGAGTGCGGGGCGCGATCGCCCTGCTGGAGTGGCCCGCGGAACGGGCCTGCGGCTCGGCCGTGCGCGCGGACAACGCCCAGGCCGCGGGGGCGGTCGGCGTCCTGCTCGCCACCGACGGTGACCAGGGCGGCGCCCGGATCGCCGGCAACGCCACGATCCCGATGTTCCAGCTCGACGGCCCCTCGACCGCCGTCCTGCGCGGCGCGGGCCCGGTCCGGGTGCACCTCGACGGCACCCTCGCGGGCACCGTGGCGACCCGGGTCCCCGGGATCGCCGACACCGTCAGCGAGAGCTCCGCGCGGGGCACCCGCGGCCCCGGGGTGAAGCCGGACGTGGCCGCGCCCGGCGAGACGATCGTGTCGGCCGCCGCGGGCACCGGCTCGGGCCGGATCAGCGAGACCGGCACGTCCATGGCCGGGCCGTTCGTCGCCGGCGTCGCGGCGCTGGTCCGCGAGGCCCACCCCGACTGGACGCCGACGCAGGTCAAGACGGCGATCGTCACCACGGCCGCGGACGTCCGAGCCGCCACCGCGCCCAGCGGGCTCCAGGCGCCGATGCGGGTCGGTGGTGGGCGGGTGGACGCGAGGGCCGCCCTCGACCCACCGGTCCTGGCGGGCGACGGGGCGGCCGTCGGCGTCGGGTTCGGGGTCGTCGAGGTGCCCGCCGGGCAGACCGTGACCCGGACCCGGACGATCCAGGTCAGCGGGCCGGTCTCCGCCGCCCGGTACGAGCCGATCACGACGGTGCCCGGGGTGTCGATCACCGTGGCGCCGGGCGTGCCCGGCGCGCTGACGGTCACCCTCACCGCGCAGGCCGACGCGCTGCGACACACCCTCGACCCCACGATGAGCCCGGTCCAGCACGGACGACCCCGGCAGTACGTCGCGGACGCGTCCGGCCGGATCGTGCTCACCGCGGGCGGCCGCGAGGTGCGCGTCCCGGTCACCTCGGCCCCGAGACCGGTCTCGACACTCACGGCGCAGCGCGGCGGCGACGGGATCGTGCTGGGCGGCGCGGGCCTGGACCAGGGGAGCGGCAGCGAGGCCTACCGGTCCCGGGCGGGTGTGTTCTCCCTGCTCGCGAGCAGCCCCGAGCTGCCGGCCTGCGCGCCGGGCCGGGCGCTCGGGTGCGTCACGGGGGAGACCGGCCGGGGCGGGGACGTCCGCTGGGTGGGCGCCGCTCGGGCGGGCGACACGATCGGCATCGCCGTGTCCATGTGGGGCACCCTGCCGGACGTCGGCGCCACGACCGTCCCGACCGTCGGGTTCGACGTGGACGGCGACGGGGTCGTCGACCGCGCCGTCGGGCTGGTGAAGGTCCCCGAGACCGACGTGCTGGTCGCTCGGGTGGTCGACGCCGAGGGCCGCGAGCTGGACACCCTCCCGGTCAACGGGCTCCCGGGGGACGTCGACTCCCGGGTCTTCGACACCGACACCTGGGTCCTGCCGGTGCGGCTGTCCGTGCTCGGCGCCGCGCCGGGGAGACCGCTGTCCATGCAGGTCAGGGTCGAGGGCGACTACGGGCCGGTGGACGTCACGACGCCGGGGGGCGAGCCCACCGCACCGGTCGACGTGGTCGATCTCGCGCCCTGGGTCCCCGCCGGAGACGCTCCGTTGCTGACCCCCGCCGACGCGGGCACCCGCCTCCCGGACCCCGGCGGAGCGCTGCTGGTAGTGGTCCCGCAGAACGGGGAGGGCACCCGAGCGGCGGTCCTGCCTGACCCGAACGGGTGAGTGGGCCGCGACCGTGGGGGACCCCGCCGTCGGGCGTGTCGGTGCCGGGGCGCACAATCACACCCACTCGGGGGTGTGTCGGTCGGGTGCCGGCGGGCCGGGTGGCACGAGTTCACCGTCCCGGGTGACCCCGATGGGGTGGACGGTGGCGTTCGGCGGCGGTTCCGGCTAGTAGCGTGCGATCGCCCCCACGGCCGCGACGAGTGCGGCCGGATCAGAGAGGACAGTCGAGCAGCATGCGTCTTGCGGTCATTCCCGGCGACGGCATCGGACCGGAGGTCATCGACGAGGCCCTCAAGGTCTTGACCGAGGTGACCCCCGACGTGGAGACCACGACGTACGACCTCGGCGCGGCCCGGTGGCACTCCACCGGCGAGCTGCTGCCCGAGACGGTCCTGACCGAGCTCCAGCAGCACGACGCCATCCTGCTCGGTGCCGTCGGCGACCCGTCGGTCCCCAGCGGCATCCTCGAGCGCGGCCTGCTGCTGCGCCTGCGGTTCGAGCTCGACCACCACGTGAACCTGCGCCCGGCGCGGCTGTACCCCGGCGTGCGCGGCCCGCTCTCGGGCAACGCCGAGATCGACCTGGTCGTGGTGCGCGAGGGGACCGAGGGCCCGTACGTCGGCACCGGCGGCCTGCTCCGCAAGGACACCCCGCACGAGATCGCGACCGAGGTCAGCCAGAACACCGCGTTCGGCGTCGAGCGGGTGGTGCGGGACGCGTTCGCCCGCGCCGAGCGCCGCCCCCGCAAGCACCTGACCCTGGTGCACAAGACCAACGTGCTGACCTTCGCCGGGGCCCTCTGGTCCCGGATCGTGGAGGAGGTCTCGCTCGAGCACCCGGACGTCTCGGTGGCCTACCAGCACGTCGACGCCACGACGATCCACCTGGTCACGGACCCGGGCCGGTTCGACGTCATCGTCACCGACAACCTGTTCGGCGACATCCTCACCGACCTCGCGGCGGCCGTCACCGGTGGCATCGGGCTCGCGGCCAGCGGCAACATCGACGCCTCCGGCCGCAACCCGTCGATGTTCGAGCCGGTCCACGGCTCGGCGCCGGACATCGCGGGCCAGGGCATCGCGGACCCGACGGCGGCGGTGCTGTCCGTCGCCCTGCTGCTGGACCACGTCGGCCAGCAGGAGTCCGCGCGGCGCATCGAGGCCGCGGTGGCCTTCGACCTCGCGACGCGCGACCACAGCGCGACCGGCCACACCCAGGCCATCGGCGACCGGCTCGCGGCCCTGGTGTCGAGCCGGGACACCGCCGCGGCGAACTAGCGCCTCCGGCGCCCGTGCGTGGTAAGTGGTGCTCTGGCACCACTTACCACGCACGGGCGCCGAAGGCGCGGATCCTCAGACGACCTGCTCGACGCCGCCGATGAGGAACGTGGTCCCGGCCTGCGCGAAGTTCGCGAGATCGGCGTTGCCCGCCTGGCCTTCCGGGCCGGCCATCGAGCTCTGCATCGCCTCCGGCGACGGCCAGGTCAGCGTCGCCACGAGGTGGTAGGCGGGCGCGGACCCGTCCGGGCCGGGCCCGGGCCGGACGACCGTGTAGGACTGCAGGTCCGGCATCTTGGCCGCGAGCGGCGCGTGCACCTCGGTGTAGTGCTTGTCGAACGCCGCCGCGTCGGCGGGGTGGTGGTACAGGACGGTCAAGCTGACTGGCACGGTTCCTCCCGGGACTCGGGCCTGCGGCACGCCGATGTGCCGCGGTGCTCCTCCATCTTCGAGGCGCCCCACCGACTGCCGGCAAGTCATCTCAGGATGTGGACCCGACGATCACACCACCGTCGACTGCGGGGGCGCGGCGGGCCCAGGCGGGGGCGTGCTCCTGGAGCAGGCCGAGGCCGAAGAGCCTCGCCGGGACGATCTGCAGGCGCGGGTGGCGCTGCACGAACCGCACCGGCGCGGGCAGCTCCGTCCGCTCGGGGAGGGCCGCGTCCGGGTCGATGCGCAGCGACCGGGACAGGAGCACGTGGTGGGCGGCCCGCTGCACGGTCTGGATGACCGCGGCGGGCAGCCACCGCCGAGCCTGCACACGCGCGAGCGGCACGGACGAGGCCGACCCGACGCGGAGGGCGGGCGCGACGTGCCGGGCCGCCGCCACGGCGTCCGCGACCGCCAGGTTGATGCCCACCCCGCCCACCGGGGACATCGCGTGCGCGGCGTCGCCGATCAGCAGCAGGCCCGGGCGGAACCAGCGGCGGAGGCGGTCGATGCGGACGTCGAGCATCGAGACGTCCTCCCAGGACCGCAGGGCGCCCACGCGGTCCGCGGTGAACGGGATCAGACGGGCGAGCCTGCGGCGTAGCGCGTCGATGCCGAGCGCCCGCAGCGGGCCGTCGCCGCCCTTGCGGACCAGGTACCCGCACTGCCAGTAGTCCCCGCGGTCGATCATCACGGCGAACTGGCCGCGGGTGAACCGGCCGAGCCCGCCCACGGGGTCGTCCGCCTCCCGGGGCAGCCGGAACCATTCGACGTCGAGCGGGACCCCGAACGCCCGCCCGCGCAGCCCGGCCGCCGCCCGGACCACGGACCGCCGCCCGTCGCACCCGACCGTCAGCGCGGCCTCCAGCGTGTGCTCCGCGCCGGTCGACCGATCCGTCCACCGCACCCCGGTCACGCGGTCCCCCGAGCGCACCAGCCCGGTGACCTCCGCGTTGCGGATCAGGGTGAAGGTCGGCTCCGCGGCGGCGGCCTCGGCCAGCAGGTCGAGGAAGTCCCACTGCGGGACGAGTGCGACGTAGGGCCGCGGGGAGCGCAGCAGGCCGAAGTCCCCGATCCGGAGCGTGCCCCCGTCGAGCACCGCGTTCACCGACGAGATCCGACGCTGGGGCAGGGCGTCGAACCGCTCGCCCAGACCCAGCTCGTCGAGCAGCTCGAGGGTGGAGGGGTGCACGGTGTCGCCGCGGAAATCGCGCAGGAAGTCCGCGTGCTTCTCCAGCACGGTGACCTCCACGCCCGCCCGGGCGAGCAGCAGGCCGAGCACCATCCCGGCCGGACCACCACCGACGATCACCGCGTTATTCATCATGCGTTGAAATGTACGCTCCCACCGCCCGCGAGCACCAGCGATGCAGGGATATTCTCGGCCCCACCATGAGTAGAGTCCGCGTCCGCTTCTGTCCCTCGCCCACCGGCACCCCGCACGTCGGGCTGATCCGCACCGCCCTGTTCAACTGGGCGCACGCCCGCCACCACCAGGGCGACTTCGTGTTCCGGATCGAGGACACCGACGCGCAGCGGGACAGCGTCGAGAGCTACGAGGCGATCCTCGACGCGTTGCGCTGGCTCGGTCTCGACTGGGACGAGGGCCCCGAGCAGGGCGGCCCGCACGGCCCCTACCGGCAGAGCGAGCGCGGCGACCTCTACCGGGACGCGCTCGGGCGGCTCGTGCAGGCGGGCGAGGTCTACGAGTCCTACTCCTCCGCCGAGGAGATCGAGGCCCGCCACAGGGCCGCCGGGCGCGACCCGAAGCTGGGCTACGACAACGCCGACCGTGCGCTCACCGAGGAGCAGAAGCAGGCCTTCCGCGCCGAGGGCCGCAAGCCCGTCTACCGGCTGCGCATGCCGGACCGCGACATCGTGTTCACCGACCTGATCCGCGGCGAGATCACGTTCAAGCAGGGCACCGTGCCGGACTTCGTGCTGGCCCGCGGGGACGGCACGCCGCTCTACCCGCTGACCAACCCGCTCGACGACGCGCTCATGGGCATCACCCACGTCCTGCGCGGCGAGGACCTGCTGGCCTCCACCCCGCGGCAGATCGCGCTGCTCGAAGCGCTGGCGCGGGTCGGGATCGGCGAGGGCCCGCTGACCTACGCGCACCTCCCGCTGGTCACCGGCGAGGGCAGCCGCAAGCTCTCCAAGCGGGACCCGCAGTCCAACCTGTTCCTCTACCGCGACCGCGGGTTCCTCCCGGAGGGCCTGCTCAACTACCTCGCGCTGCTCGGCTGGTCGATCGCCGAGGACCGGGACGTCTTCTCGCTCGCCGAGATGGTCGAGGCGTTCGACGTCTCCCGGGTCTCCTCGAACGCCGCCCGCTTCGACCTGAAGAAGGCCGAGGCGATCAACGCCGCGCACCTGCGCGCCCTGGACCCCGCGGACTTCGCGGCGCGGGTGGTCCCGTACCTGGCGGCGATCGGCCTCACCGTGGCCGCGGACGACCCGGTGCTCACCGCCGCGGCGCCGCTCGTGCAGGAACGCTCCGTCGTGCTGTCCGACGCGGCGCGCATGCTGGCCTTCCTCTTCGTCGACGAGCTCGAGATCGACCCCGACGCCGCCGCGAAGAACCTCGGCCCGGACGCCGGGCCGATCCTCGACGCGGCGATCAAGGGTCTCGAGTCCCTCCCGGAGTGGACGACGGCGGCGATCGAGGAGTCCCTGAAGGAGTCCCTCGTCGAGGGCCTGGGGCTCAAGCCGCGGAAGGCGTTCGGCCCGATCCGCGTCGCGATCAGCGGCCGCACCGTGTCGCCGCCGCTCTACGAGTCCATGGAACTGCTGGGTCGGGTGGTCTCGCTGCGCCGACTGGGGGGTGCCGTGCAGGGCTCGGGAGGCGTGGTCTAGAGTCTTCTCTGCAAGGGACGCCGGGCGGGGCTACTGCAGACTGTCCGGCTGTCTCCTTGGGGTATGGTGTAATTGGCAGCACGACTGATTCTGGTTCAGTTAGTCTAGGTTCGAGTCCTGGTACCCCAGCGGAAACACACACACTGTTTCCAGCAATTTCATCAGCATGTCCAGGTCCCGTCGTCTAGCGGCCTAGGACGCCGCCCTCTCAAGGCGGTAGCGCGGGTTCAAATCCCGTCGGGACTACGCGAAAGCCCAGCACAGCTGCGGTTTTCGATGCTGGAGAAAGTGTTGTGTGCTGTTCCTGGTCCCGTCGTCTAGCGGCCTAGGACGCCGCCCTCTCAAGGCGGTAGCGCGGGTTCAAATCCCGTCGGGACTACAGAACGAGATCCCCATTCCGGTGCGCCGGGATGGGGATCTCTTTCATGCCCGGGTCACCGAATGGACCGCGGTGGCCACCAGCGGGGCGCACCGCTCGAGGGTTCCCGCGCAGGACAGCGGCCGCGCCGGACCCCGCTGCTCCTCGACCCGCACCTCCCACTGCGCGCCGATCCCGGACACGACGACCCGGGTGAACGGCTCCGTGCTCATGCTCACCTCGGTCACGCCCAGCGCGTCCGCATCCCGCAGGCCGGTGTGCTCACGGACCGCGAGCTCGGCGACCTGACCCGCCGCCGTCCACGCCATCCGCCCGCGGCAGTGCGCGGTCTCCACCTCGCCCGCGCCCGCGGCCTTGGCCGCGGCGACGGCATTCGCCGGGTCCAGGCGCCCGTAGAGGTAGCCGGTGGGCAGGACGAGTGCGGTGGGGGCGAAGCGGTGCCCGCCCAGGTGCGAGCACTCCCAGACGTCCACCTGGCCGGTCTCGGCCACCGCCGCGGCCAGCGCCCGGCCCTCGATCGCGCAGCACACGTCCCGCGTGCCGTGCGTGCAGACCAGCAGGGACGGGTGGGTGACGGGCTCCCCGCCGGTGTCCAGGGGGAGTGCGGCGAGGTTGGCGGGTCCGTCGACCAGGAAGCGCCCGACCCGCGCGGCACCCGGCGCGACGTCCGCGACCAGCACCGTGCGCGGCGCGTCCGGCGCGAGACGACGGCCCGGCCTGCGGATCAGGAGGACCTTCCGCCCGGCGTCCGCGGCCCGGGCGGCGAGCCCGGCGATCGCCGGATCGGGATGGCGGTCCACCGACCGCGGCCACGCCCCGACGCTCTCCACGAACACCAGTCGCTGCGCCACCGGGGCCGTACCGGGGAGGGGTTCGGCGAGCAGGCGCGCGACCCCCGAGCAGCGCTCCAGCGGTTCCCCGGCCATGACGGGACTCTACCTAAGGGTCACCTAAATCGCACGGGTGACCTGGAACGACGCGCTCAGCGCACGCCTGGTAACTCTCTGCTGACGACCTTCCCGGTCTGATTACGGGGCAGCTCGTCCAGGAAGACGACGTCCCGGGGGACCGCGTAGCGGGCGGCCTTCGCACGGACCAGGTCGCGGATGCCGTCCTCGTCCACGGTGGCCCCCGGCGCGCGCACGACGTAGGCGGCCAGGCGCTGGCCGAAACGCTCGTCCGGCACCCCGACGACGGCGACCTCCCGCACGTCGTCGGACGCGGCGATCAGGTCCTCGACCGGTCCGGGGTGGACGTTCTCGCCGCCCGAGACGATCATGTCGTCGCCGCGGCCGGTGAGGTGGAGGCGGCCCGCGTCGTCCAGGTGCCCGACGTCCCCGGTGCCGATGAGGCCGTCGTGCGTCTCGATCTCGGCGCCGGGACGGGTGTAGCCCTCGAACGGCATGTCGTTGCCGACGAAGACGCGGCCCTCGGTGTTCGGCGGGACGGCCCGGCCGTCCTCGTCGAGGATCCGCAGGACCGTGCCCGCGGGCGGGTGCCCCGCGGTGCCGGGTGCCTCCCGCAGGTCGCGCGGGCTCGCGATGCTGACCCAGGACACCTCGGTGGAGCCGTAGAGGTTGTAGAGGACGTCTCCGTAGCGGTCCATGAACCGCTCGGCCAGCCCGCTCGGCAGCGCCGATCCCGACACCGCGACGACGCGGGGGCGGTGCCCGCGCCACGGCTCGCCGGTCTCGTAGAGCCGCTGGACCATGACCGGCACCCCGATGATCACCTCGACGGACTCGCGCTCGACGGTGTCCAGGAGGTCCTCGGGTTCGAACTTCCTGCGCAGCACCACGGTGCCGCCCTGGAGCAGGATCAGCAGCAGGCCCGCGTTGCCCCAGGTGTGGAACAGCGGTGCGGCGATCAGCGCGGGATCGGCGGCGCGCAGCGGGATGACGGACAGGATGGCGGCCGCCGGCCCGAGGTTCGAGATCGGTGGGCGGCGCGCGCCCTTCGGGGTGCCGGTGGTGCCGGAGGTGAGCACGATCATCCGACCCTCGCGGGCGGGCCGCGGGACGGGTGCGCCGGGGGTGTCGGCGAGGGCGTCGAACTCGGTGTCGGTCAGGGCGTCGGGATAGGCGAACTCCTCGTCCGCGACGACCGTGTGCAGGGTCAGCTCGGCGGCGACCTCGGCGAGCTGTCCGGGGGACATGCCGGTGTTGAGCAGGACGACGTCCGCCCCGAGCTTCGACCCGGTCACCATGGCCTCGACGGCCGTGCGGTGGTTGCGGCACAACACCCCGACGCGGGTGTCCGCGGTGACCCCGCGCCGCGCCAGACCGCGGGCCATCCCCTCGGTGCGACGGTGCACGTCGGCGTAGGTGAGGGTGCCCGCGTCGTCGACGATCGCGGGCCGGTCCGGGTGGCGGGCGGCGCCGAACGCGTATCCGCCCGCCAGGGTGAGCCGGTACCGGGCGAGCCCGGCCAGCCCGGTGACGAGCCGGTCCGGCCGGACCGGCCGGACGACTCCGGAGCGGGTCAGCGCGACGAGTGCCCGGGAGGTCCCGAGCGCGGCGGAGAGCGCGGAGCGGAGCGTCACGGCCCCCATCACACCACGCGGGGGTGGACCCGGCCGTGATCACCCGCCGGTCGGGTCAGCCCGTCGGGGCGGTCAGGTCGTAGACGGTCCGGCCGCCGACGGTCTGCGCGGTGAAGTGCTGCTCGACCCAGGTGGTGATCTCCGCGGAGACCCCGCCGCGCCCGCCCGGACCGCCGCCCGTCCCCCCACCGACGAAGTAGTGGATCTCGCCGTTCGCCACGTACTGCTGGAACTGCGGCAGCGTCGGGTAGGGATCGGAGCCGGTGAACCCGCCCATGGCCATCACCGAGGCGCCCGAGGCGAGCTCCATCGCGGCCGCGCCCTGGGAGCCGCTCGTCGCGGCGGCCCAGCGGGTGCCCGCGTTCTGCAGCAGCGTGACGAGGTCGGGATCGACGGTCTCGGCGCCGCCTGGTCCGCCGAAGCCCCCGAAGCCGCCCCCGAAGCCGCCGATGTCACCGACGCCGCCGGGGAAACCGGGGAGGTCGACCGGACCGCCCTCCGGCACCCCCTGTGCCTCGGCGCCACCGGCGCGGGGCCCGCGCCACGCCCCGCCCGGCCCACCGGCCGCCCCGGTGACCCCGCTGTCCTCGACGGCCGGTCCCGCAGAGGGGATGGACCCGGTGTGGGCCGTCCCCGCGGTGACGGCGGCGGAGGCCGTCGGCGCCAGCAGACCGACCACCACCGCCGCGCCGGCGACGACGCCCGCCCAGCGCCACCGCCCGATCGGGACCAGGAACGCGAGGGCCACGACCAGCCCGGCGACCAGCACGACCCACCGCAGCCAGGGCAGGAAGGCCGGGGACCAGCCGAGCATGACGAAGGCCCACACCGCGGTCACCGCGGTCGCCACGGCCGGGGTGGCGCGGCCGAGCCCGGTGTCGCGGGCCCGCCAGGCCTCGCGGCCGCCGAGCGCGACGAGCGCCGCGATCCCGGGGGCGAGCGCCACCGAGTAGTAGGGGTGGATGGTGCCGCTCATGAAGCTGAACACGAGCGCGGTCACGACGGTCCAGCCGCCCCAGACCAGCAGCGACGCCCGCAGGGCGTCGGTCCGCGGCGCCCGCCGGGTCAGGACGAACGCGGCGACCGCCAGGATCAGCGCGGCCGGTAGCAGCCACGAGATCTGGGTGCCGAACGACGTGGTGAACAGCCGACCGAGGCCGGGCTGGCCACCGAACATGCCCCCACCGAAGCCGCCACCGAAGCCGCCACCGAAGCCCCCGGCCTGCTCGCCGGCGGCGGCGGGGCCCGCCCCGCCACGGTCGCCCTCCCCACCGAAGATCCGACCGAGGCCGTTGTAGCCGAAGGCCAGCTCGAGCGGGGAGTTGTCGGTGGAGCCGCCGATGTAGGGCCGGGACCCGACGGGCCACAGGGCCACCGCGGCGAGCCACCAGCCCGCGCCGACCACGATCCCGACGCCCGCGACCAGCACGTCCCGGATCCGCCTGCCCACGGTCGTCGGCGCCGCCCACAGGTAGGCCAGCGCGAAGCCGGGTACGACCAGGAAGGCCTGGAGCATCTTCGTGAGGAACGCGAACCCGAGCACCAGTCCGGTCAGCAGCAGCCACCGCCAGGAGGCCTTCTCGAGCGCCCGCACCGTCGTGTACCCGGCCAGAACCAGGAGCAGCACCAACAAGGCGTCGGGGTTGTTGAAGCGGAACATGAGGACCGCGACGGGGGTCAGCGCGAGCACGGTCCCCGCCAGCAGTCCGGCGCCCAGGCCCGCGACCCGCTTGACCGCGCAGTACAGCACCCACACCGCGGCCACGGCCATGAGCGCCTGCGGTGCGAGCATGCTCCACGAGCTGAACCCGAAGATCCGTCCCGAGAGCGCCATGACCCACAGCGCGGCGGGCGGCTTGTCGACGGTGATCGCGTTGCCCGGGTCGAGCGAACCGAAGAAGAACGCGGTCCAGTCCTGCGTCCCGGCCTGCGCGGCGGCGGCGTAGAACGAGTTCGCGAACCCCGAGGCCGCGAGGTTCTGGAGGTAGAGCACGGCGGTGCCGACGAGCAGCGCGGCGACCGCCCAGCGGTGGCCGCGGGTGGCGCGGGGCTCGTGCGGGGAGGGTCCGTGGACGGGCCGGGTGGCCAGGGTGGCGGTCAACGAGGTCCTCTCAGGCGGCGATGCGGGTAGTGGTGGGTGTCGCCGCGGCCGCGGTGCCCGCCGCGGCTCGGGGCCGGAACACCCAGGCGCGGAACAGGACGAACCGCAACACGGTGGCGACCAGGTTCGCCGCGACGATCGCGGCGACCTCGACGGCCTGGTGGGCGTCCGGGAGCAGGGCGCCGAGCAGGGCGAGCGCACCGGTCGTCAGGCCCAGCGCGAGGCCGAACACGATCAGCCCCTGGACCTGGTGTCTCGCCGCGCCCGCGCGCCCGCGCACGCCGAAGGTCAGACGGCGGTTGGCCGCGGTGTTGGCGATCGTGGTGAGCAGCAGCGCCGCCACGTTCGCGGCGATCGGGCCCGCGAAGGTCCGGAACAGCAGGAACAGCAGCAGGTTCGCGAGCGTGCTGGCGATGCCGATGGCGGCGAACCGGACCAGCTGGGTCGGCAGGCCCTTCGGGACACCGGCGACGTCCGGTTGCAGGGGGGCGCGCCCGAGCTGGGCGCGGACGTCGGCGATCGGCAGCGTGCCCGCGGCCAGCGCCCGTCCGACGCGCCACACCCCCTTCAGGTCCGCGACCGCCGTCGCCACGATGTCCACCGTGGAGTTCGGGTCGTCGACCCAGTCCACGGGGACCTCGTGGATCCGCAGGCCCGCGCGCTCGGCCAGCACCAGCAGCTCGGTGTCGAAGAACCAGCCGGTGTCCTCGACGAGGGGGAGCAGCCGGCGTGCGACGTCCGCCCGGATCGCCTTGAACCCGCATTGCGCGTCGGAGAACCCGGCCGCGAGGGTGCTGCGCAGGATCAGGTTGTAGCAGCGGGAGACGAACTCGCGCTTGGCCCCGCGGACCACCCGCGAGCCGCGGCCGAGCCGGGTGCCGATCGCCAGGTCGGAGTGTCCCGAGATCAACGGCGCCACCAGCGGCAGGACGGCGTCGAGGTCGGTGGACAGGTCGACGTCGCAGTAGGCGAGGACCTCGGCGTCCGACGCCGACCACGCGGTCTGCAGCGCCCGTCCCCGCCCCTTCTGCTCCAGCCGGGTCGGCCGGACCTCGGGGATCTCGGCGGCGAGCCGGGCGGCGATCTGCGGCGTGGAGTCGGTGGAGGCGTTGTCCGCCACCGTGATCCGGAACGTGTAGGGGAACGTGGCGCGGAGGTGGGCGTGCAGGCGGCGCACCGACCGCTCGAGGTCCGCCTCCTCGTTGTAGACGGGGACGACGATGTCCAGCACGACGCGGCCGCCCCGCCCGGGAGACCTGGTCGGGTCTGCGGGCTCGGTGGTGGCTGGGCTCATGACGATCACGGTTCCGGCCCTCGCTGTCCGGGCCGTGGGACCCGCCTGTGCGCCGGCTGTGAACGGCGGGCCCCGGGGGTCGCCGCGCACGACGGCCGGCCCGTGCCCTGGTGGGCGCGGGCCGGTCTCCTTGCCGATGGTCCTCGGGCGCAGGCGTCAGGCGGTGGTGCCGCCGCTCAGGTCGTAGAGGGTGACGCCGTCGACGGTCGTCGCGGCGAAGTTCTGCTGCACCCACTCGGCGATGCGGGCCGCGGCGTCGCTGCCACCCGTCGCGGTGCCGCCCATGATCGCGCCGCCGACGAACCAGTGGATCTCGCCCCGCGAGACGTCCTGCTGGAACTGCGCGAGCGTGGGCGAGGGGTCCGTGCCGTTGAAGCCGCCGACCGCCATGACCGGGCTCCCGGTGGCCAGCTGGTAGCCCGCCGCGGTGTTCGACCCGACGGCGGCGGCGACCCAGGTGTAGTCCGCCGCGTTCTCCTCGAGCAGAGCCGTGACCTGCGCGGACGGGGTGGTGGTGCCGAGGAGGCCCGCGAACCCGCCCCCCGGCGCGCGGCCACCGCCCCGGGCGGGGCCGCCGGGGAGACCACCCGGCCCGCCCCCGAGACCGCCGCCGCGCAGCGCGCCGCCCGGCCGCCCGCCGAACCCGCCGAACCCGCCGGGTCCGCCGGGTCCGCCGAACCCGGCGCGGGCGGCGCTCGCCGCCCCTGCGCTGGGGATGGCCCCGGTGTGCGGCTCGGCCGCGGTGGCGATCGACCAGGCCGCGGAGCCCGCCAGCGAGGCGAGGACCGCGACCGTCACCACACCTGCGGTGAGGAGCCGGGGGAGCCGGTGCACGCCGAGCAGCGCGCAGGCGGCAGCGAGGCCCAGCGCCAGGGACGTCCAGCTCAGCCAGGGCTGCCAGGAGCCCAGCAGGACGGCGCCCCACACCGCGGCGGCCGCCACGGAGGCGGCCAGCAGCACCCGTGGCGCCGCCCGGTCCCGGACCCGCCACAGCTCCACCGCCCCGATCCCGACGAGCGCGGCGATCGCGGGCGCCAGGGCCACCGTGTAGTACGGGTGGATGATCCCGGCCATGTAGCTGAACAGCAGCCCGGTGACCAGCAACCAGCCGCCCCAGGCGAGCACCGCGGCCCGCAGCCGGTCGGTGCGGGGCCGCCGCCAGGTCAACCAGACGAGCGTGGCCAGCAGGATCAGCGCCGTCGGCAGCAGCCAGGACGCCTCCGACCCCATCTCGGACCCGAACAGCCGGGTGAGCCCGGTCTGTCCCCACCCGCCCCCCGCGCCGCCGCCGACGCTGCCGGTCTCGTCGCCCGTCAGCCGCCCGAGGCCGTTGTAGCCCCACACGAGCTCGAGCACCGAGTCGTGCTGCGACCCGCCGATGTACGGCCGCGACCCGGCGGGCCACAGCTCCACGACCAGCACCCACCAGCCGGCGCTCACGACCATCGCGAGGCCGGCGAGCAGCACGTCCCGGACGCGCCGTCCGATCCCCGTCGGGGCGGCCACCAGCCACACCGCCGCCAGGACCGGGACGATCAGCCAGGCCTGCAGCATCTTGGTGAGGAAGCCGAGGCCCAGGAACACCCCGGCGAGCAGGAGCCAGCGGCCCCGGCCGTGCTCCAGGCCCCGCAGCGTCGCCCAGACCGCGGCCACCAGGAGCAGGACCAACAGGGCATCGGGATTGTTGAACCGGAAGATCAACGTCGCGACCGGGGTCAGCGCGAGCACCGCGCCCGCGAGCAGCCCCGCGGCGTGTCCCGACGTGCGCCGGACCGTCGTGTACAGCAGGGCGACGGCGCCGATCCCCATGAGCGCCTGGGGCACCAGGATGCTCCAGCTGCTCAGCCCGAAGACCCGGACCGCGAGCCCGGTGACCCACAGCGCCGCGGGGGTCTTGTCGACGGTGATCGAGTTCGCGGCGTCCGAGGACCCGAAGAACCACGCCTCCCAGTTCTCCCCGCCCGCCTGTGCGGCCGCGGAGTAGAAGGCGTTCGCCCACCCCGAGGCCGCGAGGTTCACCAGGTAGAGGACCCCCGTGCCGATCAGCAGTGCGGCGACCGAGGCCCGCTCCAGAGCCCGGCCGCGCGACGGCGGCGCCGGGGTGTCGGGGGCGGTCGGCCGGGAGAGAGTGCTCGTCACACGGACGACCCTGGCCGGGCCCGCTGTGCCCCGACGGTGCTCCACCTGTGCGGCGGCTGTGCGTCCTATCCCGCGAGTCCCCCACTCTCGACACGCGAGTCGGACATCGGGAGGCGGACGGTGAACGCGGTGTGGCCGGGGCGGCTGGTCAGCTGCACCGTGCCGCCGTGGGCGGCCACCACCGCGTCGACGATGGCCAGGCCCAGACCGGTGCCGGGGGTGTCGTTGCCGGCCCGGGCCCGGCCCGCCGAGCCGCGGGCGAAGCGTTCGAAGACGTGCGGGGCCAGGTCGGCGGGGATGCCGGGGCCGGTGTCGGAGACCGTCACCACCGCGCCCGGGCGCAGGCCGACCGTGACGTGGGTGCCCGCGGGGGTGTGGGTGCGGGCGTTGGCGAGCAGGTTCGTGAGCACCTGGGTGAGCCGGGAGGCGTCCCCGGTCACGGTCACCGGCTCGTCGGGGAGGTCGAGCTCCCAGCGGTGGGTGCGCCCCGCGGCGTGGGCGTCGGAGACGGCGTCGAGCACGAGGCGGGTCAGGTCGACCTCGGTGCGTTCTAGCGGCCTGCCCGCGTCCAGCCGGGCGAGCAGCAGCAGGTCCTCGACCAGGGCGGACATCCGCTCGGCCTGGGAGGTGATGCGCGCCAGTGGGTACGCCGAGCCCGCCGGGTCGCGCAGGCTCAGCTCGGCGTACCCGCGGATGGCGGCGAGCGGGGTACGCAGCTCGTGGCTGGCGTCCGCGACGAAGCGACGCAGCCGGGTCTCGCTCTCCTGACGGGCGTCGAGCGCACCGGAGACGTTGTCCAGCATGCGGTTCAGCGCGACCCCGACCTGACCGACCTCGGTCCGGTCGTCGGGCTCGGGGACCCGGGTGGCCAGGTCCACCTCCCCGGAGTCCAGCTCCATCGTGGACACCGCGGCGGCGATGCCCGCCACCTCCTCCAGCGGGCGGAGCTCCCGGCGCACCACGACCAGACCGACCGCCGCGGCGCCCGCGAGGGCCACCCCGATCACGATCAGCTCGATCACCACCAGCCGGTTCACCACGTCCGTGACCTGCTCGGCGGGCTGCCCCACCACCAGGACCCCGTCGGCGGTGGTGAGCGCCACCACGCGGTACGCACCCAGCGACAGGTCGACCGTCCGCGGGTACGGACCGGGGGAGACGGCGGCGAGCACCGCCTGGTCCGCCGCCGACACCGGGCTGGACGAGCCGCGCCGGTCGGTGACCGCCGCGTCCTGCACGGTGTCTCCCACGACGACCGCGCCGACCGTGCGCGGACGCTGCGCGGGACCGAGGAAGTCCGTCGGCGCCCCCGGCGGGGCGGGCTGGCTGCGCGACACGGCGAACCGGCTGGCGGCGCTGAGGACCTCGGCGTCGAGCTGTCCGTAGAGGAAACCGCGCAACGCCAGTGTGGTCGCCACCCCGATCACGGCGCCGACCAGCGCGAGCAGCAGCAGGACCGTCGCCACCAGCCGGGCGCGCAGCGTCCGGGCGCGCAGCGTCATGCCGTCATCCCGATGCGGTCCCCGGTTTGAGCACGTAGCCGGCCCCCCGGACGGTGTGGATCATGGGTGCGCGGCCCGCGTCGATCTTCTTGCGCAGGTAGGAGACGTAGAGCTCGACGACGTTGGACTGGCCGCCGAAGTCGTAGTTCCACACGCGGTCGAGGATCTGGGCCTTCGACAGCACGCGCTTGGGGTTGCGCATGAGGAAGCGCAGCAGCTCGAACTCGGTGGCGGTCAGCTCGACCGCGGTGTCGCCGCGGTGGACCTCGTGGGAGTCCTCGTCCAGCACGAGATCACCGACGACGAGCTCCGAGCCCTGCCGCGCCGCCGTCATCCCGGCCCGGCGCAGCAGCCCGCGCAGCCGCGCGACCAGCTCCTCGAGGCTGAAGGGCTTGGTCACGTAGTCGTCGCCGCCCGCGGTCAGCCCCGCCACCCGGTCCTCGACCGAGTCCTTCGCGGTGAGGAACAGCACCGGCACCTCGGGGGCGCTCGCGCGCAGCCGCTTGAGCACCTCGAGCCCGTCGAGGTCCGGCAGCATCATGTCCAGGACGACCGCGTCCGGCGCGAACTCCCGCGCCGTGCGGACCGCGGCGCGGCCGTCGCCCGCGGTGCGGACCTCCCAGCCCTCGTAGCGCAGCGCCATCTGCAGCAGGTCGGAGAGCGTGGCCTCGTCGTCCACCACGAGCACGCGGACGGGCCCGCCGTCGGCCCGGCGCAGTGGTGCGGACTGCTCGCTCACCTCGGACATGATAGGAGCGTGCCCCCGACCGCTGTGGTGGCGGTGAGCGTCTCCTGTGCATCGGCTGTGGACGGGGTGACCGGCCGCGGCGCCGCCGCGCTGTACTAGGTTTCGCCGGTGCTCCCGGAGAGATCGCCCGTGCTGGTCGGGATCGGCCAGGTGCGTGGCAACCGGGACCGGACCGTGGCGGGGGCCCGCGAGCCGCTGCGCCTGCTCGCGGACGCCGTGCAGGCCGCCGCCGCGGACGCCCGCGGCACCCGGATGCTCCGCGAGCTCGACGCGATCTCCCTGACCCACACCGCCAGCTGGGCCTACGACGACCTGCCGCGGCTGCTCGCCGACCGGCTCGCCGCCGAGCCCGCGCGGCGGGAGTCGGCACCGGTGGGCGGACACCAGCCCGCCGCGCTGCTCGACGCCGCCGCCGCCCGGATCGCCGCCGGGGAGACCCGGATCGAGCTGGTGGCGGGGGCCGAGGCGGCGGCGTCGACGACCGTGCTGGACCGGGCGGGCGTCGACCCCGGAGCGGACCTGGGCTGGACCACCGACCCCGGCGGTCCGGCCCCCATCGGGCCGGACGACCTGGGCTCGCCCGCGATGCTCGCCGCCGGGATCGCGCTGCCGCGGCGCTTCTACCCGATGGTCGACACGGCGCTCGGGCACGCGCTGGGGGAGAGCCCGGCGGAGACGATGGCGGCGGGCGCCGGGGTGTTCGCGGCGCTCTCCAGCGTGGCGGCCGAGAACGAGTACGCCTGGAACCCCCTGGTGCGCAACGCCTCCGAGGTCGCCTCGGTCCGCCCCGAGAACCGGATGATCTGCGAGCCCTACCCGCTCGCGATGAACGCGATGCCGCTGGTCGACCAGGCCGCGGCGCTACTGGTGACCTCGGTCGAGACCGCCCGCGAGCACGGGGTGCCCGAGAACCGGATGGTGCACGTGTGGGGCGGCGCGGGCGCCGCGGACACCGCGGACGTGCTGAGCCGCGCGGACCTCGCGGGATCGCCCGCCCTGTGCTCGACGTTCGACCGGGCGCTCGCCGCGGCGGGTCTCGCGGCCGACGAGCTCGACCTCGTCGACGTCTACTGCTGTTTCCCGGTCGTCCCGCGGCTGGCGGCGCGCTACCTCGGGCTGCCCCTCGAGGCGACGGCGGGCGCGACCGGTGGCCACTCGGCCTTCGGCGGGCCGCTGTCGAGCTACACGCTGCACTCGCTCGCCGCCTGCGCCCACCGGATCCGGGCGGGCGCGCGGACGGCGCTGGTGCACGCGAACGGCGGGTACCTGACGCGCCAGCACGCCGTCGTCCTGGCGGCGGAACCGCACGTCGACGGGTACGTCGGCGATCCCGTCCCGCACGACGCGGCGGAGCCGGGCCCGCGCCTGGTGGACGCGGCGGGGGAGGTCACGGTGGAGGCCGCGACCGTCGAGTACGACCGGGACGGCCACCCCGCCCAGGCCTACCTGATCGCGCTCACCGACGACGGCGACCGCATCGCGGGGTGCACCGCGGAGGGCGACGCCGCCAGCGCCCGCACGCTCACGCTCTTCCCGGACGGCCCCGCGGGGGAACCGGGGGAGGCCGTCGTCGGGCGGCGGGTGCGGGTCACGCGGGTCGGCGAGCGCATCCAGGTGGACCCGGCACCGTGATCCCGAGCTGATCCGGCTACGGCGGTCAGCGCGCCCGCCAGTACCCCGTCGCGTAGACCTTGCGCCGGTCGAACCTCCTGGGGCCCAACAGGTGTGCGCGGATCTCCTTCACCGCGGCGGACTCGCCCGCGAGCCACGCCTGGCCCACGCCCTCGGGGAGGACCGCGTTCTCGACCGCCGCCACGAGCGGTTCCCCGGCGGGGGCGTCCCCGCGGTGCACCCAGGTCACCGGCAGGTCCTGCTCCTCGGCGGCGTCCGCCACCTCGACGAACCCGAGCACGGTGGCGCCGGGCAGCGCCTCGAGCACCGTCGCGATCGCGGGCAGCGCCGACTCGTCCCCGATCACCAGGTGGTAGTCGGCCTCCTGCGGCTCCCAGCGCCCGCCGGGCTCCGACACCCCGACCCAGGCCCCGGGCTCGGCGGCCTGCGCCCACGCGGCGGCGGGCCCGTAGCCGTCGTGCACCACGAAGTCGACGTCCAGCTCCGCGGCCGCGGGGTCGAAGCGGCGGACCGTGTAGGTGCGGATGGTGGGGCGCGCCTCACCCGTCGGCCACACCGGACCACCCGTGCTCGCCCGCGGGACCGCGGGCCGCAGCTGCCCTTCGACCGGGAAGAACATCTTGATCCGACGGTCCGGGCCCTCGCCCGGGAAGCCCGCGAGCTCGTCACCGGTGAGGGTCACCCGGATCATGCGCGGGGTCACGTCGGTGCGGCGGCGCACCTGGAGCAGGCGAGGGGCGGTCGTCGTCACGGTCTTATTCTGCGACTTCGTCGCCCGTGCGCGGTAAGTGGTGCCAGAGCACCACTTACCGCGCACGACCCGAATCGCCTGCGCGTGCGCCCAGGCCCTGCCAGGCGAGGTCCATGAGGTACTCGGTGGCCTGTTCGGCGGTCACCGACGGGTCCTGCTTGCGCCAGTGCGCCAACCGTTCACAGGCGCCGACGATCACCCGTGCCCAGCCCTGCAGGCGCTGCGGGTCCGCGGTCGGGTCGGCGGCCCCGAGCAGGGACGCGATGAAGTCCGTCTGCTGCGCCCGGATGTCCTCGATCGCCTCGGCGGTGACGCTCGACTCGGCGTAGACGAGCGCGGAACCGCGCCGATCGTCGAGGAACCGGAAGAAGGCCAGCGTGCCGCGGCGGAGCATGTCCTCCGGCCCGCTCGCCTCCATCGCGGCCTGCGAGGTGGCCTCGAGCAGCTGCGCCCGCGCCTGGGTGACGCACGCCAGCAGCAGGCCCTCCTTGCTGCCGAAATGGGTGTACAACACCGGCTTGGTGACGCCGACCCGCTCGGCCACGGCGTCCATCGAGGTGTTGGCGTAGCCCCGTTCGGTGAACACGGCCACGGCCGCGTCGAGGATCTGAGCCTCCCGTTCCGCGCGGGTGAACCGGGTCCTCATGGCTCGACCCTACAGGTTACCGGTGGTAAGTTACCGCCGGTAACACCCAAGGGAGGGGACGCCATGATCGACACGCTGATCGTCGGGAGCGGGTTCGCCGGTCTCGGGGCCGCCGTCAAGCTGGACGAGGCGGGCCGCCGGGACTTCCTGATCCTCGAGAAGGGGGACTCGCTGGGCGGCACCTGGCGGGACAACGTCTACCCGGGCTGCGCGTGCGACGTCGAGTCCCACCTCTACTCCTTCTCGTTCTTCCCCAACCCGGACTGGACCCGGACCTTCGCCCGCCAGCCGGAGATCCGCGCCTACCTCGAGGCGACGGCCGACCGCTACCGGCTGCGCGACCGGATCCGGTTCGGCGTGCAGGTCGTCGGGGCCGAGTGGGACGGCACCGCCTGGGACGTCCGCACCGCCGACGGCGAGACCCTGCGCGCCCGGTTCGTGGTCTTCGGCACCGGCGCCCTGCACGAGCCGCAGGTCCCCGACATCGAGGGGCTGGACCGCTTCGCGGGCACCGCCTTCCACTCCGCCCAGTGGGACCACTCGGTGGATCTCGCGGGCAAGCGGGTCGTGGTGATCGGCACCGGCGCGAGCGCGATCCAGTTCGTGCCCGCCATCGCGCCGGACGTCGCGCGGCTGACCCTCTTCCAGCGCACCGCCCCCTGGGTGCTGCCGAAGCCGGACCGGCCCATCTCCTCGTCGACGCGGCGGCGGTTCCGCCGGTTCCCGCTGCTCCAGCGCCTGCAGCGGCTCTCGCTCTACTGGCGGCACGAGGCACTGGTCGCGGGCTTCCTGCACCCGCGGATCATGCGGGCCGTGCAGGGGCTGGGAAAGGCCTACCTGCGCAAGGTCTTCGCGGGTGACCCCGACCTGCGCCGCACGGTCACGCCCGACTTCACCATGGGCTGCAAGCGCATCCTGATGTCCAACGACTACTACCCGGCCCTGCGCCGCCCGAACGTCGCGGTGGAGACCGCCGCGATCTCCCGGGTCACCGAGACCGGCGTGGTGACCGCGGACGGCGTCGAGCACCCCGCGGACGTCATCGTGTTCGGGACCGGGTTCAAGGTCGCGGACGGGCTGGCGAGCATGGCGATCACCGGGCGGGACGGGGTCAAGCTGGCCGACGCCTGGGCCGAGGGCCCGGAGGCGCTGCTCGGCACCACGGTGGCGGGCTTCCCGAACCTGTTCACGATCGTGGGCCCGAACACCGGGCTGGGCCACAGCTCGATGGTGTTCATGGTGGAGTCCCAGGTCGACACCGTGCTCGACGCCATGCGCACGGTCGACCGGCACCGCGCCGTCGCGATCGACACCCGGCCGGAGGCCCAGGCCCGGTTCAACGCCGAGATCCAGGACCGGCTGTCGACGGCGGTGTGGGCCACCGGCGGCTGCGCCAGCTGGTACCTCGACGAGCACGGCCGCAACCGCACCCTGTGGCCCGGCTACACCTTCAGCTTCCGCAGACGCACCCGCCGCATCGACCCGGGGCACCACGAGATGATCGCCTGAGTACCGTCGGGCGCCGTGGACGTCTACGCCATCCCGCTGACCACCCGGTTCCGCGGGACCACCGTCCGCGAGGGGCTGCTGATCGAGGGCCCCGCCGGATGGGGTGAGTTCTGCGCCTTCCCGGAGTACCCCGACGCCGAGGCCGCGGCCTGGTTCGCCGGGGCGCGGGAGGCGGCGTTCGACGGCTGGCCCGCGCCCGTCCGCGAGATGGTCCCGGTGAACTGCATCGTCCCCGCCGTCGGGCCCGAGCAGGCCGCGGACATGGTGCGCGCCAGCGGATGTGCCACGGCGAAGGTCAAGGTCGCCGACCACCCGGACTCCGCGGGGGAGGACCTCGAGCGGGTCGCGGCCGTGCGAGACGCCCTCGGGTCCGCCGGGCACGTCCGGGTGGACGCCAACACGGGCTGGGCCGTGGACGAGGCCGTGGTCGCGATCCGGGCCCTGGACCGGGCCGCGGGGGGACTGCAGTACGTGGAGCAGCCGTGCGCGACCCTCGACGAGCTCGCGGCCGTGCGGCGCCGGGTGGACGTGCCGATCGCGGCGGACGAGGCCATCCGGAGGGCCGCCGACCCGCTGCGGGTGTCGCTGACCGACGCCGCGGACGTCGCGATCCTCAAGGCCCTCCCGCTCGGCGGAGTGCGTCGGGCGTTGCAGGTGGCGGAGGCGGTCGGGCTGCCCTGCGTGGTGTCCTCGGCGTTGGAGTCCAGTGTGGGGCTGGCCGCGGAGATCGCGCTGGCCGCGGCGCTCCCGTCGCTCGACTACGCCTGCGGCCTCGGGACGGGGCGGCTGTTCACCACCGACGTCGTGGCCGACGCCGACCGCCTGCTCCCGGTGAACGGCGAGCTCCCGGTCCTGCGCCGCGCCCCCGACCCCGTCCGCCGCCACCAGGTCGCGGCGGACGCCGAACGCACGCGGTGGTGGCGGGAGAGAGCCGGCCGCCTCATCACCTGACCGCCATCGGGCCGGGATGTGGTCACTCGGGCGTGGGCTGGGCCCGCGGTGGAATCGGTTCTAGGCTGGCCCCGTCATGAGCGTCGTGGTGGTGGGGGCCGGGCTCGCGGGGGTCGCGTGTGCCCGGGCGGTCGCCGCCGCGGGGATCCCCGTGCGGGTGGTCGACCGCGCCGCCACGGTCGGCGGGCGGATGGCGAGCTCCCCGCACGACGGACGCCCGGTCGACATGGGCGCCGCCTACTTCACCGTCCGGGACCCGGAGTTCGCCGAGGTCGTGGCGGAGTGGCGGTCCGCCGGGCTCGCCCGGCCGTGGACCGCCGAGCTCGCGGTCCTGGAGCACGGCGACCGCTCGCGTGCGCCGGGCCCGATGCGCTGGGCCGCGCCCGCCGGGCTGCGCAGCCTGGTCGCCGCGCTCGCCGAGGGGCTGGACGTCGAGCTGCGCCGCGAGGTCGGCCGGGTCGAGGCCGGCCCGCGGGTGGACGGCGAGCCCGCGGACGTCGTCGTGCTGGCCATGCCCGATCCGCAGGCCGCCCGGGTCCTCGACCCGGGGCTCCCCGAGGTCGCGTTGCTCGCGGACCGGCCGTGGCGGCCGACCGTCACCGTGGCCGCCGGGTACCCGGCGCGGGCCTGGCCCGAGCTCGCCGCCGCGTTCGTGAACGACCATCCCGTCCTCACCCTGGTCGCGGACGACGGCGCCCGGCGCGGCGACGACGTCCCGGTCCTGGTGTCGCACACCACCGCCGAGGTGGCGCGCCGGTTCGACGCGGACCCCGCCGCGGCCGTGCCCATGGTCGTCGAGGCGGTGCGGGAGCTCCTCGACCTCACCGACGACCCCGTCTGGACCGACGCGCACCGCTGGCGCTTCGCCGCCCCCGAGCACGCCCGCGCCGAGCCGTTCCACCTGGGGGAGAACGGGATCGCGCTCGCGGGCGACGGGTGGGGCAGCTCCCGCATCGAGACGGCCTGGCGCTCGGGTCACCTCCTGGGCCGCGAGATCGCCCGCCGCCACACCCGCTGACCCGGGCCGGGTCGGGTCGGCCACGCATAATGCGCCCATGCCCGACGCGCTGCTGCCCGGCCTGCTCGATCCCTCCGACGCTCCCGCGCTCGCCTTCCCCGACGGGGCGCTGACCTACCGGGAGCTGGCGGCGCTCGCCTCGCACCTCGGGGCGCGGCTGGCCGGGCGCAGCCGGGTGGCGGTGTGGGCCACGCCCACGCTCGCGGCGGCGACCGGGATCGTCGCGGGGCTGCGCGCCGGGGTCCCGGTGGTGCCGATCAACCCGAAGGCGGGTTCACGGGAGCTGGCGCACATCGTGGCGAACTCGGCGCCGGAGCTGGTGCTGGCCGCGCCCGGTGAGGACGTCCCCGTGGACCTGCCGCGGATCGCCGTCGACGTGGCCGCCCGCCCGGAGCCCGCGCCGGTCCCGGCCGAGCCGGACCCCGCGAGCCCCGCACTGGTCGTCTACACCAGCGGCACGACGGGCCCGCCGAAGGGCGCCGTGCTCTCCCGCGGCGCCCTCGCCGCCGACCTCGACGCCCTCGCCGACGCCTGGGCCTGGACCGCCGCGGACCGCCTCACCCACGCCCTCCCGATCTTCCACGTGCACGGCCTCGTCCTCGGCACGATCGGCCCGCTGCGCCGCGGCGGCTCGCTGCTGCACCTCGGCGCGATCTCGGGCGCCGCGCTGGCCGCCGCCGTCGCGGGCGGCGCCACGATGGTGTTCGGCGTTCCGACCCACTACCACCGGCTCGCGGCGGACTTCGAGGCCGATCCCGTTGCGGCCCAGGCGGTCGGCGGCGCCCGGCTGTTGATCTCCGGCTCCGCTGCGCTCACCGCCGTCGACCACGCGCGGATCGAGAAGACGACGGGGCTCGCCGTCCGGGAACGCTACGGGCTCACCGAGACCCTCATCCTCACCGCGGCCAGGGCGGACGAGGAACCGGTGGTCGGGACCGTCGGACGGCCGCTGGCCGGCACCGAGGTCCGGCTGGTCGACCAGGGCGACGGGCTCGGGGCCGTCGAGGTCCGGGGGCCGCAGCTGTTCTCGGGCTACCTCGACCTGCCCGACGCGACCGCCGCCGCCCGGACCGCGGACGGCTGGTTCCGCACCGGCGACATCGGCCGCTGGACCGACGACGGCCTGCTCGCCCTCGTCGGCAGGCAGGCCACGGACCTGATCAAGTCCGGCGGCTACAAGATCGGGGCCGGGGAGATCGAGAACGCCCTCCTGGAGCACCCGGACGTGGCGGAGGCCGCCGTGGTGGGGGTCGCCGATCCGGACCTGGGCGAACGGATCGTGGCGCACGTCGTCGCGACGGGGGTGCCGCCCGCGCCGTCGGTGTTGATCGACCACGTCGCGTCGCTGATCGCACCCCACAAGCGGCCCCGCGAGATCCGCTACACCGACGCGCTGCCGCGCAACGCCATGGGCAAGGTCCAGAAGAAGCTGCTGTCACCCTGACGATTGACGCGCGGCCGGGTCGGGCACCCCTGGAGCATGTCTGTGCGCACGACCACCTCCGCCGCGTCCTCGTCCGTGCACTACCGCGCCCCCGCCCGGGCGGGCGCGCCCAACCTGAGCGGGCTGGCAGGCGTCCGGTCCGTGGCGGAGGGCGACCAGGAGGTCCTGGAGGTCGAGCGCTACGACTCGCCGGACCTGCGGCTGGCCACCTCGGGGATCGTGCTCGCCGTGCACCGTTCGAGCACCGAGGCGCACTGGCACCTGGACCTGCCCGACGCCGTCGAGGGGGAGCAGCTCCGCGTCCCGGCGCCGCCGCCGGACGTCGAGGGCGTCGACCCCGCCCTGCCCGACGAGCTGCACGAGCTGGTCCGCGGCGTGCTCCGCGGCGCCGAGGTCGGGCCGGTCGGTCGGATCCGCCGGGTGCGGACCCGGGCGTCGCTGCGCGGGGGCAACAACCGCGAGATCGCCGCGCTGGTGCGGGACGAGGTCCAGCTCGCGACCCTCGGCGCCGAGACCGCCCTCGAGAACTGGTCCGAGGCGGAGGTGACCACCAGCCGTCCGGCGCTCGCCGACGCGCTCCGGGAGCGCCTGGCCCAGGCCGCGGCGGTCCCCACGGACGCGACGGCCGAGGCCGAGCTCGACGCCCTGCTGCGCCGGACCGCGGCCCCCGCGCCCGAACGGGCCCGTGGCCGCAAGGGCTCCGCGGGTGCGGCGCTGCTCGTCTACCTCGGCACCCACGCGGACCGGTTGGCCGCCGCGGACATCGGCGCCCGCCGCGACGAGGAGGACGCCGTGCACCGGATGCGCGTCGCGGCCCGCCGGATCCGCAGCGCGCTCAAGGCCTACGACTCACTGCTGCGGGGTCCGCGGGCGGACGCGCTCGCCGAGGAGCTGCGCTGGCTCGGCCGGGCGCTCGCGGGGGCCCGCGACCTGGAGGTCCAGGAGGAGCGGATCGTGCGGGAGATCGACGCGCTGCCGGCGGAGCTCGTGCTCGGGTCGGTGCAGGCGCAGGTCACCCGGCACTTCGCCCGGGCCCGCGCCGAGGCGCGCGCCGCCACGCTCGCCGCGCTCGACTCTGACCGCTACACCGCGCTGCGCGGTGCGCTCGAGCGGTTCCTGCAGGACCCGCCGCTGGCGAAGGACGCCCGGTCGACGAAGGGGCTGAAGGCGGGCGAGGCGAAGGCGCGCAAGCGGTTCACCAGGCGGCTGGAGGCGGCGCGGCGCGCGCTCGTCGCGGGCGAAGGGGCGGACGTCGCCCTCCACGACGCCCGCAAGGCGGGCAAGCGGGCCCGCTACGCCGTCGAGGTGGCCGGCCGCAAGCCCACGGCGCTCAAGGCCCACACGCGAGCCCTCGGCGAGCACCAGGACGCCGTGGTGAGCCGCGAGGTCCTGCGCGACCTGGGGGCCCGCGCGCACACCGACGGCGAGAACGGTTTCACCTTCGGCATCCTCTACGGCCGCGCGCTCGCCGACGCCGCCCGCATCGAGGAGGGCCTCGCCTCCCGCTGACGGTCGTGCGTGGGAAGTGGTGCTCTGGCACCACTTCCCACGCACGGGCGGCGAAGCCGCAGAATGAGACGATGACGGCCGCCCGGGACCCGATCGCCGATCTGCGCCGGATCGCGTTCCTGCTGGAGCGCGCGCACGAGTCGACCTACCGGGTCCGGGCCTTCCGCAACGCCGCCGCCGCGCTGCGGACGGAGGCGGCGCGCGGCAAGGACGTCGCGACGCTGGACCTGCGGGACGTCAAGGGTGTCGGCGAGGTGACCGCCCGCTGCGTGGCCGAGTCGCTGGCGGGGGAGGTGCCGGTCTACCTGCGCCGGTTGGAGGCGACCGAGGGCGTGGAGCTGGACCAGGCCGCCGTCGCGCTGCGGGAGGCGCTGCGCGGGGACTGCCACAGCCACACCGACCAGTCCGACGGCGGCTCCCCGCTCTGGGAGATGGTCGAGACCGCGATCACGCTGGGCCACGAGTACGTGGTGATCACCGACCACTCGCCGCGGCTGACGGTCGCGAACGGCCTGTCCCCCGAGCGGCTGCGCCGCCAGCTGGAGCAGATCGCCGAGCTCAACGCCGGGTTGCGCGGGTTCCGGGTGCTCACCGGCATCGAGGTGGACATCCTCGACGACGGGGCGTTGGACCAGGAGGAGGAGCTGCTCGCCCAGCTCGACGTCGTCGTGGCGAGCGTGCACTCGAAGCTGCGGATGCCGCGCGCGGAGATGACCGAGCGGATGCTGACGGCCGTGGCGAACCCGCACGTCGACGTGCTGGGGCACTGCACCGGGCGGATGGTCACCGGGCGGCGCACGCGGCCCGAGTCGGAGTTCGACGCCGACGCCGTGTTCGCCGCCTGCGCCGAGAACGGCGTCGCCGTGGAGATCAACTCGCGCCCGGAGCGGCTGGACCCGCCGAAGCGGCTGCTCCGGCTCGCGGTCGAGGCGGGGTGCGAGTTCACCCTCGACACCGACGCCCACGCCCCCGGACAGCTGGACTGGCTCGACTACGGCTGCACCCGCGCCGTGCAGTGCGGGGTGCCTGCGGAGCGGATCCGCAACACCCGACCGGTGGAGCAGCTGCTCGCCTGAGCGGGCCTCAGCGGGCGGAGCGGACCGTGACGTCCCCGATGAGCCCCCACACCCGCACCCGCACGACCGGGGTCCCCGGGACGCGCGGCACGGGGGCGAGATCGACCTTGCGGTCCCCGAGCAGGGTGAAGCCGCCGACCTCCACCTCCACCCCCTCCGGCACGGTGAGCACCGTGTCCCCGAGGACCGACCAGGTGCCGACGGTGATCGGCTCCGTCCCCTGCTCGACGACGGCGCCGCGCAGGTCGAGGTCGACGTCTCCGATCAGCAGCACGGCCGTCGTCCTGCGGCGCAGGGACCAGCGTCCGCGGCGCGTGATGTCCCCGATCACCCCGATGAGGGCCGAGCGCCCCGGCTTCGTGCCGCCGACGACGGGGA
The DNA here is from genome assembly GCF_900102195.1 of Pseudonocardia oroxyli. GTDB lineage: Bacteria > Actinomycetota > Actinomycetes > Mycobacteriales > Pseudonocardiaceae > Pseudonocardia > Pseudonocardia oroxyli. The sequence continues at coordinate 23,627 of NZ_FNBE01000006.1, read as the reverse complement.
CCGGCAGGTCCGCGGTGGTCCGCTCGATCTCGGCCCCGGAGCCCGCGGCCCAGACCGCGCCCGCCCGGTCGGTGAACTCGTCGAGCGTCAGGCGGCCCTCGCCGACCGCCCGTTCCAGCTGCTGCTGGGCCGCGCGGCGGCGGGGTTCGAGATCGTCCGGGAGCGCGGCGGTCATTCCCCGAGCTTAGTGTTTTGTCCGATTCGGTCCAGTCTGTTCCGGAGCCGGTCCCGTTCGGCGTCGGAGCCCGCCAGGCGCAGCGCCTCCTCGTAGCTCGCGATGGCCTCGGCCGTGCGACCGAGCCGTTCGAGCAGGTCAGCGCGGGTGGCGGGCAGCAGGGGGTAGGTCCGGAGCTCGGCGTCCGCGGGCAGGGCCGCGAGCCCGGCCTCCGGCCCGTCCCGCAGGGCGAGGGCCGCCGCCCGGTTCAGCGCGACGACGGGGCCGGGGCTCAGCCGGTACAGCACGTCGTAGAGCGCGACGATCTGCGCCCAGTCGGTCTCCGCGACCGACGGGGCCTCGGCGTGCAGCGCGGCGATCGCCGCCTGCACCCCGTAGGGTCCGGGCGGCCCGCCGGTCAGCGACGTCTCGGCGAGCGTGGTGCCCTCGGCGATCGCCGAGGCGTCCCACCGGGTCCGGTCCTGCTCCTCGAGCGGGACCGTCCCGTTCCGGGCGCGGGTCAGCAGCATCAGCCCGAGCAGGCCGGCGACCTCGCGTGCCGGCAGGAGCCGGTGCAGGATCCGGCCCAGCCGGACCGCCTCCTCCGCGAGGTCCACCCGGTCGTCGGCGTACCCGGCGGTGAAGACCAGGTAGACGACCTGCAGGACGCCGGGCAGCCGCGCGGGCAGCTCGTCCGGCCCGGGGACGCGGAACGGGATCCGCGCCTGCCGGATCTTCTTCTTCGCCCGGACGATCCGCTGCGCCATCGTCGCGGTGGGTACGAGGAAGGCGCGGGCCACCTCCGGGGTCTCCATCCCGGCGAGGCAGCGCAGGGTCAGCGCGGTGCGGTCCTCCGGCGCCAGCGCGGGGTGGGCGCAGGTGAAGAACAGGCGCAGCCGCTCGTCGGGCAGGCCGTCCGCGAGCTCCGGCGCGGGCTCGTGGCGTTCGCCCTCCGCCGCGATCAGGGCGAGCCGCTGCGCGTAGGCCTTGTCCCGGCGCAGCCGGTCGAGGGCCTTGCGGCGGGCGGTGGTCAACAGCCAGGCACCGGGTTTCGCGGGCACACCGTCTCGCGGCCAGGTGCGTAGCGCGGCCTCGACGGCCTCGGAACACACCTCCTCGGCCAGGTCGAGGTCGCCGTAGCGGTGCACGAGGGCGGCGAGCAGCCGCCCGCGCTCCTCGCGGAAGACCTGCTCGATCATCCGAAGTCGGCGACCGGCCGGACCTCGACCGCCCCGCCGTCTCGGGAGCCGGGGCAGGAGGCCGCCCAGTCCAGGGCCACGTCCAGGTTCGGCACGTCGATCACCACGAACCCGCCGAGCAGCTCGCGGGTCTCGGCGAACGGGCCGTCCGTCACCGTGCGGGCACCCTGCCTCACCTGCACCGTCGTCGCGGTGACGAGATCGGCGAGGGACTCGCCGGAGACCTTGACCCCGGAGTCCCGCAGCGTCTCGTCCCACACCTGCCAGTCCTGGAACGTGCACTCGGGCTCGGTCACGTCGGTGCCGGCGAAGATCAGCAGCATGTACTTCACGATGTCCTCCGTCTGTCGGTCGGTCGTGGTGACGACGAACGGGATCAGCCCGGATCGACAGCCGGCTCGAAGTCGGCGAAGTCGAAGCCGGGGGACACCACACAGGAGACGAGGGCGGGCTCCGGCCCGGCGAGCCTGGCGGACTGCCACGCGTGCGGCGGGACGAGCTGCTGGGGGTGGTGGGCGTCGAGGGAGTAGCGGCCACCGTCGATCCACAGCTCGACCCCGGAGCCGGAGTGCCACAGCCAGAGCTCGGACGAGCGGACCCGATGGCGCTGTGACTCCCCGTCGAGCAGGTACAGGATGGCGGTGGCGCTCGGTCGCGGACCGTACTCGGTCTGGACGGTGACGGGCGCGGTCCAGGTGCGGCGGTACCACCCTCCTTCGGGGTGCGGGGCCAGGTCGAGGGCGGTGGCGAGCGCGGGTGGCGGCATTCGCCCGAGTCTGCCGGCCGGTCACGGGTGGTGAGAGTCCACCGTGACCCGTGGTGACGGTGAGCAGTGTCGCGAGTGCGCTCGGCCACGAAAGGGTGGCGCGCGACCGGGTGACTGGGCTGGAATCCCTCACGATCTGGTGTGAAATGAGCGCAGTCCTGATGCAGATGTGACAAGAGGTGCTCGTGATGCGCTCCACGGTCCGGTCGCGGATGCTCGCCCTCGCGCTGAGTGGGTGCGCGGTGGTGGCACTGACCGGCCTCGCCGCGACCCCGGCCGAGGCCGCCGAGCAGACCCCGGTCCCGGCCGCCGAGCCGGCTCCCGTCCCGGCCGCCGAGCCGGCCCCGTCCGGCACGCAGCCGTCCCACTGCGCCACGACCGCCGCGGACACCCTCGGCTGGGGGCGGCCCACCCGGCAGTCGGACTTCGACGGCACGAGCCTGCCGCCGGACTGGCACGCCTACGGCCCCGAGCCCGGGCACGACAAGAAGGGGCAGCGGACGCCGGAGCAGATCACGGTGGCCGACGGCGTCGTGACGGTCGCGGGGGACGAGCAGGGCGACACCGGCGCGATGAGCTGGCACCCCGGTCAGCAGTACGGCCGCTGGGAGGCCTGCGTGCGCTCCGCCCCGGGCGCGGGCGGCTACCACCCGGTCATCCTGCTGTGGCCGGTGAAGGAGGACTGGCCCGTCGGCGGCGAGATCGACTGGATGGAGATCAGCGCGGACGACCGGCAGGACGCCGACTTCTTCCTGCACTACGGCGAGAACAACGACCAGGAGTACGGCACGGTGACCCACGACGCCACCGAGTGGACGGCGTGGGCGCTGGAGTGGACCCCCGAGCGGATCACCGCCTACGTCGACGGCAAGGAGTGGTACTCCACCACGGAGACCGGCCACTTCCCGCCCGGCGCCATGAACATGACCGTCCAGCTCGACATGTTCCCGCCGGTCTTCGGCGAGACCTCGATGCAGCTGGACTGGGCCCGGCAGTGGGCGCTGCCGGAGAGCGTCCCGGCGCAGCTGTCACTCGCCCCGGGCGCCCCGGCCACCGGCCAGGGGGACCTGCACCCCGACCGCACCCCGAAGCCGCTCGACGAGCTGCCCGCGGCCGCCGTCCCGGACGGCGCGGGCAGCGCGGGCGGCGCGGCGCGGACCGGCCGGGGCGACTGAGACTCACGGGGGCGGGGCGAAAGGTACTGGGGCCGCCTCGCTCCCGTGAACCACGTGGACGGCGACGATGCTGGGGAGCCCTCGTCGCCGTCCCCGTGCGCGTGCGGTCGTGCGTGGTAAGTGGTGCTCTGGCACCACTTACCACGCACGGGCGGCGTCAGCCGCGGTCGAGCTCGGAGCGCGTCGGGGGTTGGGCCCCGCGGCGGGAGCAGGTGATCGACGAGGCGGTGACCGCCTCCTCGAGGATCTCGTCGAGCACCAGGGGCTCGACCTCGCGCAGCGCCGCGCGGCGGGCGGCGCCCAGCAGCCCGCGACCGGCGAGCCCGGCGAGCAGCGCCGCCGAGAACGAGTCCCCGGCGCCCACGGTGTCCACGACGTCGACGGCGCGGCCGGGCGCCGTCGTCCGCAGCCCCGCGGAGGTGCCCGCCAGCACCCCGTCGCCGCCCAGGGTGATCGCGACGAGCGCGGGACCGCGGGTGAGCCAGTCGTCGAGGACCTCGCCGGGCGGGGTCCCGGGGAGCAGCCAGCGCAGGTCCTCGTCGCTGACCTTGACCACGTCCGAGACGCCCAGCAGCTCGTACACCCCCGGCAGGACGCCCGCGGCGTCGCCCATCAGGCGCGGGCGGGCGTTGGGGTCGTAGCTGATCGTCGCGGTGGCGGCGGCCTTCGCCAGCGCCGCCCGCAGCACCGACGCCCCCGGCTCCTGGGTCAGGGCCAGGGACCCGGAGTGCACGGCCACGACGTCGTCGAAGGCGCCGGTGAGCTCCGCCGCCGTCCACTGCCAGTCGGCCGTGCCGTCGATGCGGAAGTCGTAGTCCGCGACCCCGTCCGCGGAGACCTCGACGATCGCCAGGGAGGACGGCTCGGTCGCCTCGACGGCGTGCGTGAGGTCGACCCCGTTGTCCTGCAGGTGGGCCCGCAACCGGCGGCCGAGCAGGTCGGTGCCCAGGCGGGCGAGCATCCGGGCCGGGACGCCCAGCCGGGACAGCCCGACGGCGACGTTGGCCGGGCTGCCCCCGGGCGCGAACTCGAAGTACCCGTCGGCAGGGGCCGGGACGACGTCGACCAACGCCTCGCCCGCGACCGCGATCACATCAGCCACGCCCGACAGCGTAGAACGCCGCCAGTCGCGCGGCCTCGGCGTCCACCTCGTCCCGCGCCGCCGGGGACAGCGGCGCGAACGGGGTGACCCGCACGGCCCCGTCGAGGTGGGTCCAGGTCCCGGCCACCCGGCCGTCGACCAGGAAGGTGGGCGTGGACTGCGGCATCCGCACGTGGAAGACCTTGTCCCGGTGCTCGGCGGGCAGGATCCCGGTGCGCTTGGCGTGCCCGAGCAGGAGCACGGCGTCCCAGGGGCCGAGGAAGCGGACCGGTGCCGGGGTGTCCGGGGCGGGCAGGGGGGCGCGGGGCAGGTCGACCAACCCGTCGGCGAACTCCCGCAGCGACATCCGCGCGAGGACGGCCCGGGTGTCGGTGATCGACCAGCCCGCGTACCGGGCGACGTCCTGCGGGGTCGCGGGCCCGAACCCGCCCAGGTACCGGCGGACCAGCAGCTCCTGCGGGTCGGTGACCGACCGCGCGCGCAGCCACCGGGACGCGAGCTCGTAGACGTGCGCCCGCGGCGAGTCCCAGGTCCCGGCCGGGGGGATGCGCACCAGGTCCAGCCACAGCTGCACGCCCTGCCAGGCGAGTGTGGGGAACCCGTCCGCGACCAGCCGCGCGGTGATCTCCGCCTGCTTGCGCGGCCCGTCCGCGAGGAGCTCCGCCACCGTGGCCGCCACGGCGGGCATGTCCAGCTCCCGGGCCGCCGGCACCGTCCGCAGCCAGAGCGCGCGACGCGCCTCCCGCACGGCCTCCGTGAGGGGGGCCCAGTCCGCCGCGGACACCATGTGGATCGTGCAGCGCATCATCCAGCCCTGCACGATCCGCCCGCGGTGCAAGGCCTCGGTGAGATCGTCCCGGGAGAACGCGGCGAGCCGGGACCACAGCCCCACGTAGCCGGACGGCGAGTACTGCGTCTGCAGCCCGCCGACCTTCTCGACCGCGCGCACCGGGTCCAGCGGCGCGCGCTCCAGGAGCAGCTGCCTGCCCAGCAGGGCCTTGCGCTGCGCCTCGGCGGAGAGCGTCCTCATACCGCCTTGCGCAGGTTCTCCAGCACGCCGTCGTAGATCCGGGCGAGGCCCTTGGGCGCGAAGGTCTTCTCGAAGAACCCGCCGATCCCGCCCGCGCCGTTCCAGGTCGTGGTGATCGAGACCTGCGAGGCGCCCTCGCCCGCGGGAACGACCCGCCACGTGGTCACCATCGAGGAGTTCGCGTCCTTCTCGACCACGGTCTCCGGCGTGGGCTGGGTGACCTCGGCCTTCACGTGCCGGGTGCGCTTCTTCGTGGCGTGCAGCTTCCAGGTCGCGGACGTGCCGTCGCCCTGCCCGCCGCTGAGCACGGCGTAGTCGGTGTACTGCTCGGTGAGGATCTTCGGGCGGGTCGTCGCGTAGTCGGCGACGGCCGCGATCACGGCCTCGACGGGGGCGGGGACGGTCTTCTCGGCGGTCGCGGTCACCTGTGCCATGGGCTCATCCTGCCCTCTGGTAGTTCTAGGCGGATGCGGAGGATCCCGGTCGTGGTCGTCGCCGGGTTCCTGGGCTCGGGGAAGACGACGCTGCTCAACCACCTCCTCGCCCGTTCGGGGGGCGCGCGGATCGCCGTGGTGGTCAACGACTTCGGGGCCGTCGGCATCGACGCCATGCTGGTGTCCGGGTCGGGCGGCACGATCTCGCTGGACAACGGGTGCCTGTGCTGCGCGGTGGGGGAGGACGGCGTCGGGCCGGTCCTGGACCGCCTGGTGCGAGACGACCGGGACGGCCCGGACGTGATCGTCATCGAGGCGAGCGGGATCGCCGAGCCGGGCACGCTCGTCCAGATGGTCCTGGCGGCGGGGAACCCGCGCCTGGTGTTCGGCGGGCTGGTCGAGATGGTCGACGCCGTGGAGTTCGAGGCGCTGCTGCGCCGCCACCCCACGGTCGAGAAGCACGTCGGGCTCGCGGACCTGCTGGTGCTCAACAAGGTCGACCGTGCCGACCCCGGCAAGGTCTGGCGCGTGCGCAGGCTGCTGCGCGAGCTCAACGACGCCGCCCCGATCGTCCCGGCCACCCACTCCGCCGTGGACCCCCGGCTGCTCTTCGACATCACCGTCGTCCCCGGCAGGCAGCTGATGCTGGGCGAGGCGATCGACCACGCCGACGATCACGCGGCGCACCTGCACGCGACCTACGACTCCGTGTCGTTCACCAGCGACGAGCCGCTGGACCCGCAGCGCCTGCGGGACCTGCTCGACCGGCGCCCGGCCGGGGTGTACCGGATCAAGGGGGTGGTCGCCTTCGGCGTGCCCGGGCACCGGCAGCGCTACGTGCTGCACACGGTCGGGCGGTACGTCCGCTTCCGCCGGACCCGCTGGGCTGCGGGCGAGCCGCGCCGCACCAGCCTGGTCCTCATCGGGTCGGGGATCGACACCGCGGCCATCCGCGCCGAGCTGGCGGCCTGCGTCGTCGACGACGACAGCCGCACCGACCCGGACGCCATGCTGCCGGTGCTGCGGTACACCTTCGGTGGGTGACTCGCGAGTAACATCGGGGGCGTGATCACGCGTTCCCTGCGGGTCCTCATGTGGCGACTCGCGATCCGGCTGCTGTTCGGGCTCCCGCGGCCCCTCAAGCGGGTGCTCGCCGGGCGCGAGGTGCGGTTGGAGGGCCAGCTCCTGGACCTCGACCTGCAGCTGCTCAACACCGCGCTCGGCTGGTACGCGAGCACCCAGGTCGGCACGGCCGCGCTGGCCGAGCAGCGCCGCCAGGCGGACGACGCCGCGGAGCTGGCCGCCGAGGGGGTGTTCGACGACGTGGTGGCCCGGGACCTGCTCGTCGACGGGGCCGCCCACCCCATCCCGGCCCGGCTGTACACGCCCCCGGGCGCCGACGGGCGCTCCGGCCTGCTCGTCTACTACCACGGCGGCGGGTTCGTCTACGGCTCGATCGCCTCGGCGGACCCCCTGTGCCGCCTGCTGTGCGCGCAGGCGGGTGTACGGGTGCTGTCGGTGGAGTACCGGCTCGCGCCCGAGAACCCCTACCCGGCGGCGCTCGACGACGCGCTGGCCGCGTTCCGGTACGCGTGCGACCACGCCGAGGACCTGGGCGCCGAGAAGACGCTGATCGCGACCGGCGGCGACAGCGCGGGCGGGAACCTCGCGCTCGTCGTGGCGCACGAGCAGGCCGTGGCCGACCAGCCGGTGCCCGCGTTCGTCGTCGCGCTCTACCCGGCGACCGACGCCGACCGCACCGGCGGCTCCCGGGCGGACTTCGGCAGCGGTTTCGGCCTGACCGCCGCGTCGCTGGCCGAGATGGAACAGATGTACCTGCCCGAGGGCGTCCCGGTGGACGACGACCGCGGTGCGATCCTGCGGGCCACCGACCTCTCCGGCATGCCGCCGGTCTACCTCTCCACCGCGGGCTTCGACCCGCTGCGGGACGAGGGGGAGGAGCTGGCCGAGCGGCTGCGCGAGGCGGGCGTGCCCGTCGTCGCGCGGCGGTTCGCCGGGCTGACCCACGGCTACGCCAGCTTCACCGCGCTCAGCCGGGCCGCGCACGACGCGACGTTCGACGCCGCCAGCGCCCTGCGCGCCGCCCTGGCCCTCACCGGGTCGGGTCGCGACACGCTCGCAACACGCCGGACGGCCTGAGGTCTCGATCACGTTTCCGGCACGTAACAGGGGTGTTCTCGGTTGCGATGAATGCAGGGGCGGGAGACCGCCCCTGCGTTCCCGGTCGGCCCGCTTTTCGTACGAGGCAGTAGTGAGCACGTCCCCCGATTTCCGTAGGCAGACCCCTGTCGACCGACTCCCCACCCTGATCCGCACCCGCCACGGGTACCGGGTGTTCGATCCCGCCCTGATCGCGGGCACCCGCTACGTGATCGACGACGACGGCACCCTCGTCTGGACCCGGCTGCCCGCGGGCACGACGGCGCTGGCCGTGCTCGCCGCGGGCGCCGCGACGGCCCTCCTGCTCGCCGACGGCTGGCTGCTCGGCCTGCTCTGGTTCCTCGCGGGCGTCGTCGCCGCGACCGGGCTGGCCGGACTGGGTCTGACCCTGGTGCACGCCGTGTCCGGCCCGGAGCGCGGCTACCGCAGGCGTACCGGCGGCGCGCCCCACTTCACGGACGTGACCGACCGGGGCTCGCGCCCGTGGGCGCTGTGCGAGCAGGCCGAGCGCCTCGCCGCCACCCGTTCGTGGGTCACCGGACGGGTGGACCGGCAGCGCAGGCTCCCCGAGCTGCTGTGGGCGGGCGTGCAGGGTTCGGGCGACGCGGCCGCCGAGATCGGCCGCCTGGCCGACCCGCCCAGCAGGCCCGAGCTGCGGGTCGCTCACCCCCAGACGTAGTCGGGATCCCGCTTCTCCAGGAACGCCCGGGCGGCCTCGGCGCGGTCGGCGGTGAGGCTGGACAGGATCTGCTGGCGGTTCTCGAACTCCACCGCGTTGGTGAAGCTGGGGTTCTCCACCGACGCCCACATGCCCTGCTTGGTGAGCTCCACCGAGAAGGGCGGGTTCCGCAGGATCTCCGCGGCCTCCTCCAGGACCAGGTCCATGAGGTCCTCGGGCTCGGCGACGTGGGTGACGAGGCCGATCCGCAGGGCCTCGGCGGTGTCCCAGCGCCGCCCGGTCAGCATCAGCTCGTGGGCCCGCCCGGTCCCGACGATGCGCGGGAGCAGCCAGGAGAGCCCGATGTCGCAGGCGGAGAAGCCCGCACGGAGGAACCCGACGGCGAACACCGCCCCCGTCGCCGCCATGCGGATGTCGCTCGCGCAGGCCAGCGCCAGTCCGCCGCCCGCGGCGGGCCCGTTGATGGCGGAGATCACCGGCTGCGGGAGCTGGTGCAGCTGCACGGCCAGCCGGGCGATGTCCCGCTGGCGGTCCAGGCCCGCGATGGGGTCGACGTGCGGGGCGGGGGCCTCGTCGGCGGGCTGCTCCTGCGTGCCGGTGTAGCCGGTCAGGTCCAGGCCCGCGCAGAACCCGCGACCGGCCCCGGTCAGGACCACGACCCGGCAGGTCCGGTCCGTCGCGAGTCGGGTGAGCTCCGCCAAGAGCGCGGCGACCAGCTCGCCCGTCAGCGTGTTCAGCCGCTCGGGACGGTTCAGCGTGATCCGGACGATCCCCTCGCGGGGACGGTCGACCTCCACCACGGACATGCCTACCTCCTCGTAGCCGAACGAACGAACGTTAAACGACGGCCGGGCCGCGCACCAGATGCCGTCCTGCTCGGGTGTGGGTACGGTCGGGAGACCTGGGTGAAGAAGTCCGCCCTTCCGCAGTCGGTGATCAACCACCGTAGGAGGGCCGTACCCACGATGACGACCGTCGCCCCGCACAAGCACGTCCAGGGGCTCGACGAGTACGCCGAGCTGATGCCCGTCCTCGAGCGTTTCTCGGAACTCGATCCCGCCGACCCGCAGCGGCAGACCCTGCGCGACGAGCTCGTGCTCGGCTACCTGCCGGTGGTGCGCAACCTCGCCCGCCGACACGGCCGCGGCTACCCCGGCGGCATGGAGGATCTCGAGCAGGTCGGCACGATCGCGCTGATCACGGCGGTGGACCGGTGGGACCCCGAGCGCTCCCGCGGGGACTTCCTGTCCTATCTGGTCCCGTGCGTGCGCGGGGAGATGCTGCGCTACTTCCGCGACCGCACCTGGTCGATGCGGGTGCCGCGGCGGCTCAAGGACCTGAGCGTGTCGATCCGCCACGCCACCGGGGCGCTGTCACACGAGCTCGGCCGCGCGCCGCGACCGAGCGAGCTGTCCGCGCGGCTCGGCGTCGACGTCGAGGAGATCATCGAGGCCCTCGACGCCCAGGCCAACCAGCACGCGGGCACCCTCGACGGGGGCGACGACCCGGACGGTGTGAGCCCCGTCGCCCGACTGGGCGACCTGGACGGGCGGCTCGAGCTCGTCGAGAACCGCGAGGCCCTGCGTCCGCTGCTGGACGAGCTCCCGCCACGCGAGCGGGAGATCCTGATCCTGCGGTTCTTCGACGAGATGACCCAGACGTCCATCGCGCAGCGGATGGGCATCTCGCAGATGCACGTCTCCCGGTTGCTGGCGAAGACCCTCGCCGAGCTCCGGAAGGGGCTGACGTAGTCCGGTCAGATCTCGCTGTAGAGGGTGCCCAGCACGGGCTCCCACTCCGTGACCGAGTACTCGCTGATCACGCCCGCCTCGGTGAACGGGTCCTTCGCCACGATCTCCTCGACCGCCGCCCGGTCGTCCGCCCGGAAGAGCAGCAGGGCGCCGGGCAGCTCGCCCGAGGCCCACGGGCCGGAGAGCAGCAGGGCGTCCTCCGTCGCGAGCTCGCGCAGGTAGTCGCGGTGCTCGGCGCGCACCTGGTCGCGGGTGGCGTCGTCGGTGGAATAGCTGTAGGTCACGGCGAAGAAGGCCATGGACGAAACCTTAGAGGTCCCGCCGTGAGCGGCGATGGTCGCTATGGCGACGATCGCCGCTCACGACCTGTTCAGGTGCGGCGTCGAGGCTGGTGGGCATGACGGTCCTGCTGCGCGAGTTCGTCCGCGACCCCCTCGCGACGGCCTCGATCACCCCGAGCTCGGCGGCGCTGACCCGGGCGATGGTCAGGCCGGTGCCGCGGGCGGCGCCGGTGGTCGTCGAGCTCGGTCCGGGGACCGGGGTGTTCACCGCGGCGCTGCAGGAGCGGGCGCCCGGACGACACGTCGCCGTGGAGCTGCACCGCGGGCTCGCGGCGGCCCTGGGGGAGCGGTTCCCGCAGGTCGAGGTGGTGACCGGCAGCGCGCAGGACCTCCCCGCGATGCTCGCCGAGCGCGGCGTCCGGACGGTCGACGCGGTCGTCAGCGGGCTCCCGTGGGCCGCCTACGCGGGGGGTGACCTGCCGCGCACCATCGCCTCGGTGCTCGGCCCGCAGGGCGTGTTCACCCAGTTCACCTACACCTGGACGCGGTGGGCCCCGCCGTCGCGCCGCCAGCTCGGGCAGCTGCGGGCGGCGTTCGACGAGCTCGTGCTCACCCGCACGATCTGGGCGAACGTGCCGCCCGCGCTCGTCTACTGCGCCCGACGGCCCGTCGAGCGGTCCGGCTGAGCGGCGCGGGCGAACCCGCGCGCGTCGTCGGCGTGCAGGTGGATCGCCCGCACGGTGACCTCCCCGAGTCGCGGCACGGTCAGGGCGCGCGGCTCGGTCAGCTCGATCTCGACGGTGGTCTGGCTCGCCGCGGGCAGGTACAGGACGCCGTCCTCGACCTGCACGGACCTCCCGTCCCGGGTGCGTCGGGCGGCCCGCACGCGCGCGATCGCGGGGGTGGGCAGCCGGATGTCGAGCGCGCGCCCGCCGCGGATCCGGATCCCGTCCGGTCCGACCGTGTGTGGGTGCACGAGCACCCCGGCCACCATCCCGAGCGCGAACGTGACGCCCCAGACCCCCACGACCAGCAGCGTGACCCGCAGCCACAGCCACGCCGGCGACCAGGGCACCATCACGTCGACCGCCACGACCTCCAGCGCCGAGACCACGGTGAACACGATCATCAGCGGCAGGGTGGCGCCGTGGTAGGCGAACGTCTGCGTGTCGGGCTCGACGTCCGGGCGGCGCCGCACCCAGCGCCCCAGGCTCGCCCAGCCGTCCCGCTCCATCGCGGCCACCGCACCGAATCCGGTCGTTTTCACAATACGATCGTATGGACAACGGTCCGCCGACGTCAATACGGTCGTATCGTTTCGTGGAGCAACCTCGACAACTGAGTGAACGATCGTCTAGTTTGACGTCGTGGCCTTCGCGAACCGCGTGACGCAGCTGCTCGGCGTGGACATCCCGATCCTGCAGGCGCCGATGGGGTTCATCGCCAAGCCGACGCTCGTCGCCGCGGTCTCCGAGGCGGGCGCGATGGGGCTGGTCCCGGGGTCGTCGGGGATCGACGAGGTGCGCGCGGACGTCCGCCGCACCCGCGAGCTCACCGACAAGCCCTTCGGGGTCAACCTGCCGCTGGCGTTCGTCAAGGACCCCGCGATCGTCGACATGATCGTCGAGGAGGGGATCCGCTTCGTCACGACGTCCGCCGGGTCGCCCACCGCCCACACCCCGCGGCTCAAGGAGGCGGGGCTCACGGTGTTCCACGTCGTCCCGTCGCTGCGGGGCGCGCGGAAGGCGATCGAGGCCGGGGTCGACGGGCTGGTGGTCGAGGGCAGCGAGGGCGCGGGGTTCAAGGCCCCGCGCGAGGTCTCGTCCATGGTGCTGTTGCCGCTGGTCGCGTCCCAGGTCGGGGTGCCGGTCATCGCCGCGGGCGGGATCGCCGACGGTCGCTCGATGGCGGCGGCCTTCGCGCTCGGCGCCGAGGGGGTGCAGATGGGCACGCGGATGGTCGCCACGCGGGAGTCCCCGGTGCACGTGCGCGTCGCTGGCGCGGCGCCATCTCGCGGGTTGACCGCTATCCCACCGTGGGGTGGCCCCCCGGGCCTCACCCGCCGCCGCGGGCGCCCTGCGGGGTCGCACCCACGGTGGCCTGGGGCAGCAGCACCTGCTGGCCCTCGTCCAGGCCGGACCGCACCTCGGTGTACCGGTCGCCGACGAGGCCGGGGGTGAACTCCCTGGTCACCGGGGTGCCGTCCGGGCCCGGCACGCTGACGACCGACTTCCCGCCCTCCTGGCGGACCGCCGAGGCGGGCACCCGGAGCACGTTCTCGCGGGTGTCGGTGCGGACGTCGGCCTGGGCCGTCTGGCCGTCCTTGAGCGCCGGGTCGGTCTGGTTGAGCACGACCGTCGCGTAGTAGCTGACGACGCCCGAGATCTGGTCCGCGGTCGGCGCCACCGCGACCACGGTGCCCGGCAGGGTCAGGTCCGGGACCGCGTCCACGGAGACGTCGACCGGCTGGTTCGCGGTCACCCGTGCGGCGTCGCTCTCCTCGAACGGCACCACCAGCTGGTAGGTCTGCAGGTCGTTGAGGGTGATGAAGGCGCTCGCGGCCGGGGAGGCCGCCGCGCCGCCCGCCGTCGCGGTCCCGACGGCCTCGGGGATGCGGGCGTCGCTGCCGGGCGCGAGCGCGCTCGCGCCGCCGGCGGCCGACAGGAAGTCCCCGACCGCCCCGTTGATCGCGGACACGGTGCCCGCGACCGGAGCGCGCAGGACGGTGTTGGCGAGGGCCCGCTGCGCGTCGGCGAGGGTGTTGCGCGCGTCCGCCACGACGGCGTCCTGGACGGCGACGTCCGCGGGGGCGTCGTTCGCGGCACCCGCCCGCTGCTGCTCGGCGCTGGAGACCGCCTGCTCGGCGTTGGCGATCGAGACACGGCCGGACGCGGCGTCGACGCTCCGCTTGCCCTCGGCGGAGTCGAGGGCGGTCTCGGACGCGATCACGGTGCCCTTCGCGGTCTGCACGGCCTGTTGGGCCGTCGCGACCTGCTCCTGGCACGCGGCGGCGGGATCCGCGGCGTCCGCGCTGCCCTCGGTACCACCCATGGCGAGCAGCGCGGGCGGCGCGGTCGTCGTCGGCGTGGTCGGGGAGGCGCAGGCCGCCTTCGCCGCGGCGAGCTGCTTCTTCGCCCGCTCCAGCTGCGACCGGTCGAAGTCGAGCTGGACCCGGGCGCGGCGCACGGCCGACTCGTCCGCCGCGTTCGTGGCGTCCACCTGGGACCGGGTCGCGTCGAGGACCGAGCGGGCCGAGTCCAGGGCCGCCTGCGCCGACGCCACCGTGTTCGCCCCGCTCACCTTGCCGAGCGTGGCGTTCTGCTGGTCCAGGCCCGCCTGGGCCTTCGCGATCTGGGAGCGGGCCGCGGCGTCGTCGAGCCGGGCCAGGGGCTGGCCCGCGGCCACCGTGTCACCGACCTTCACCAGGAGCTCGGCGACCTGCCCGCCGTCGGCGAAGCCGAGGTTCTGCTGGGTGATCGACACCAGCGAGCCGGACGCCGAGACGACCTGCGACACCGCACCGCGGTCCACGACGACGGTGGGCGCGGGGGGTTGCTCGGAGGTGCAGGCCGTCGCGAACAGTCCGGCGAGCAGCAGACTGCACGCGAGCCGGGTGCGAGACATGTGGAGGTACCCCTTACTGGTGCCGGAGGGCGTCGATGGGGCGCATCCGCGCCGCGCGGTTGGCCGGGAACCCGCCCGCGAGCAGGCCGATCAGCAGGCTCACCCCGAACGCGAGCACCACCGACCCGACCGACACCGACGGCGGGGGGAAGTCCGGGATCGCCTGCGGGAGCACGATCCCGGCCACGGCGGAGATCCCGATGCCGAGCAGGATCCCGATGACCCCGCCGATCCCGGTGAGCACCATGGCCTCGATCAGGAACTGCTGGAGGATGGCGCGGCGGCGCGCGCCGATGGCCTTGCGGATGCCGATCTCCCGGGTCCGCTCGGTGACGGTGACGAGCATGATGTTGGCGACGCCGATGCTGCCGACGACCAGCGAGATGCCCGCCACGGCCGCCACGAAGATCGTCACGAAGCTCAGGACCTGCGAGGACTGGTCGAGCAGGCTCTGCAGAGCGGTGACGGTGAAGTCGCGGTCCTCGGCGTCGCGGATGCCGTGGCGCTGGTCGAGGATCGCCGTCGCCTGCTCGACGGCCTGGGGCACGGCGTCGGTGGACACCGCGCGCACGGTGACCGAGTCGACGACGTCCCCGCCGCCGAGCAGGTAGCTGCGCGCGGCGCCCAGCGGCATGACGGCGACGTCGTCCTGCTGGCCGTTGGGCGCGAGCACCCCGACGACCTGGAAGGAGGTGCGCCCGATCCGGACGTCCCGGCCCAGCGCCTCCCCGGCCTGCCCGCCGAACAGCGACGCCACCGGGTTGGGTCCGAGCACCACGACCTTGGCCTTGCCGGTGGCCTGCCGGTCGTCGAAGAAGGAGCCGACGAGCAGCTCGCGGTTGCTCACGTCGAGGTAGTCCGCCTCGACGCCGCTGATCCCGGTCCGGTACGAGCCGCCGCCGGCGAGCTGCAGCTGCGCCGACCCCGCGACCGACGCGCTGACCGTGCCGATCGCCGGGGCCCGCGCGGTGTCCCGCAGCGCCCGGACGTCCGCGTCGGTCAGGTCCTTCGCGCCCACCCCGCCCTGGTCCTTGCCGATCTGGATCTGGTTGGCGAGCGGGCCGAAGGCGTCGGCGACGAAGCGCTGCAGCCCGTTGCCGAAGGCCACCAGGATGATCACCGCCGCGACGCCGATGATGATCCCGAGCATGGTCAGCGCCGAGCGGAGCGTGTTGCCCCGCAGCCCGCGCAGCGCGATCCGGGCCGACTCCCACACGGTCACCGGCGCACGTCCTCGACCACGCGGCCGTCCCGCAGGGTGATCACCCGCTTGGCGAACTCGGCCACCTCGGGCTCGTGGGTGATCAGCACGACGGTCCGGCCGGCCTCGTGGAGCTCGACGAACAGGGTCATCACGTCCACGGTGGAGGCGGTGTCCAGGTTCCCCGTCGGCTCGTCCGCGAGGATCATCGACGGGTCGGTGACCAGCGCCCGGGCCACGGCGACGCGCTGCTGCTGGCCGCCGGAGAGCTCGTTGGGCTGGTGGTGGGTGCGGTCGCCGAGGCCGACCCTGGCCAGCGCCCGCTGCGCCCGCCCACGTCGGTTCTTGATCCCGGCGTAGACCATCGGCAGCTCGACGTTGCGGATGGCCGAGGTCCGCGGCAGCAGGTTGAACGACTGGAAGACGAAGCCGATCTTCTCCAGCCGGATGTCGGCGAGCCGGTTGTCCGAGAGCCCGCCGACGTCCACGCCGTCGAGCCGGTAGGTGCCGGAGCTGGGAACGTCCAGGCAGCCGAGGATGTTCATCATGGTCGACTTGCCGGAGCCCGAGGGCCCCATGATCGCGACGAGGTCCCCGTCGTCGATGCGCAGGGACACGTCGTCGAGCGCGCGCAGCTCGATGTCCCCGGTCCGGTAGACCTTGGACACGTGCTCCAGCTCGATCATGTTGTTCCCCCGTTCGGCCTAACGAGCGGAGCGGGTCGCAGTGATCGTCCCGTTCGGTGGACACGGGGGGTCGCTGTGGGTGAGCACCCGGAGTGGCGCCGAGATCGTCGCCCCGTCAGGCTGCATCCTGTGAACGTGAAGGCCGTCCTCGTCCGCGTCGCCGAGCTGGCGGAGCGGCTGCTCGGCCGGGTGGTCATCCTCGTGGTGCTCGTGCGGGGGCGGCGCAGGCCGCTGGTCATCCCGTTCCTCGGGCACGGCACCCCCGAACGCGTGCGGATCGGCGCCCGGATCGCCATGGGGCACCCGGACGCGGACACCGAACCCGGCGACCCGGGGCCGCCGTCGCGGCGGCGCGTGCTGCTGGAGAGCCTCAGCCGGTTCTTCACCATCGAGATCCCGCGGGCGCGCGTGCTGATCCGCACCCCGGCGGGGGAGCAGGAGGTGCGGGCGGACGCCGAGGGCTACGTCGACGCCGTCATCGACCGGCCCGGGCTGGAGCCCGGCTGGCGGAAGGTCGACATCGGACTGGCGGACGGCACCACCTCCGTCGCGCAGGTGCTCGTGGTGGACCCGCGCGCGGACGTCGCCCTGGTCAGCGACGTCGACGACACCATCCTCGAGACCGGGGTCGGTCGCGGGCTGGCCTTCCTGCGCGCCTCGCTGCTGACCGAGACGAAGGACCGGGCGCCGCTGCCGGGTTCGGCGGCGCTGTACCGCGCGCTGGTGGACACCGAGGTCCCGCGGCCGGTGTTCTACGTGTCGACCAGCCCGTGGAACCTGCACAGCACCCTGCTGGAGTTCATCGCGCTGCGCCGCTTCCCGCTCGGGCCGCTGCTGCTCACCGACTGGGGCCCGGGCCACGGCAACCTGTTCCGGATCGGCGCGCGCGAGCACAAGACCGGGCTGATCCGGCACATCCTCGACGAGCACCCCGGCCTCGCGCTCGTCCTCGTCGGCGACACCGGCCAGCTCGATCCCGAGATCTACGCCGCCGTCGCCGAGGCGGCCCCGGACCGCGTCCGCGCCATCTACGTGCGCCGCACCGCGGCCTGGGACGTGCGCCGGGACCGGGAGGTCCGCGCCCTCGCGCAGCGGATCACCGCCCTCGGCGTCCCGATGCTCACCGTGGGCGACAGCACCGAGATCGCCGTGCACGCCGCGCGGATCGGGCTGCTGCAGCCCGCCGCCGTCGCCGCCGTGCGCACCGAGACCGTGGGAGAACGATGACCCCGACCACCGCGCTCCTCGTCATCGACGTCCAGCAGGGCAACACGGCCGAGGGCTGGGACCGCGACGCGGTCGTCGGCCGCATCGCGGGGCTCATCGACCGCGCCCGGGCCGACGGGGTGCCGGTGATCTGGATCCAGCACGAGGCGGGACCCTTCGTCCCCGGGTCCGACACCTGGCAGATCCTGGAGCAGGTGCGGCCCGGCGCGGGCGACACCGTGCTGGGCAAGCGCTACCTGGGCTCCTTCGCCGACACCGACCTCAAGGCCCGGCTGGACGCGCTGGGGGTGACCCGGCTGGTGCTGTGCGGCGCGGCCACCGACGCGTGCATCCGCAGCACCGCCGCCCGGTCGCAGATCGAGGGCTACGACACGGTGCTGGTCGCCGACGGGCACACCACCGACGAGGGCCCGTGGGACCTGCCCCTGCCCGACGGCAGCTCGGTGCCGGTCGGTGCGCGCGAGATGGTCGCGTTCACCAACTTCGTCGTCGGCGACACCGAGTACCCGGGGGTGCGCACCGAGGTGGTCCCGGCGGCCGACGTGACCTGGTGAGGGAGGCCGCCGCGGCTTCTGCGAATCCGGTGGTTTAGGCCGGACCGGCCGGGCAAGTGCTGGACCACGTCCCCGTGGTCCGGCCGTCGTCGTCCGCTCCGTGTCCCCTCCTCCGGAGAGCCGAGGTCATCGATGGCATCCCAGTCAGCCCGCCCCCGCTCGACGGGGTGCCTCCCGCGGGGCCGGTGGTGGCGATGAGCCCGACCCGCCCCGGGCGTCCGAGTGCGGCCTGGACCGACCGGGGGGTGTGTCACACCGAGGACATCGATCCCGAGCTGTTCTTCCCCACCGGGACCAGCGGCCCCGCCCTGCTGCAACGGGCCATGGCCAAGACGGTGTGTCGCCGCTGCCCGGTGCGGACGGACTGCCTGCGGTGGGCGCTGTCGACCCGGAGCGTCGGGATCTGGGGCGGCACCGACGAGCACGACCGGACGGTCCTGCGGCGGGCGGGATCGTGAACCGCGTCCTGCGCGCCCTGGCGGCGTCGGCCGCGGCCCTCGCCGCCGCCGTCGGGCTGGTCGGGGCGCCGTCCGCGGTGCTGGTGCTGTGGATCGTCGCGCTGCTCGTCGTGGGCCCGACCGTCGCGTTCCTGGTGTACGGCGTCCGCCCGGACCTTGCCCTCGCCGCGCGCCGCGGCGCCGTCGCCACCGGGGTCGCGATACCGGCGTCCTGCGTGGTCGCGGGCGTCGGCGTGGTGCTCGGGCCCGCGACGGCGCCCGTGATCCTCGTGGCGGTCGCCGCGGCCGCGGTGTGGGCGTGGCGGCATCGCGGTCTCCGCCGCCGGTGGCGTGAGCGGCTCGTGGCCCCCCGGCCCCGGCCCTCCAGACACCCGGCGGGGTCGGCGCCGGCCGGGCCGCTGCCCGCGCGGACCCACCGGCTCAGCACCGCGTCCCTCTGCATCGCGTGGCAACGCAGCTTCTGGGTGCTGGAGGACATGCCGGTCGAGGAACGCTGCGAGGTCGCGGCCATCCGGCAGGCCCTGCTCGACGAGCTCGAACGCCGCGACCCCCACGGCTTCGGCCGGTGGCTCGCCTCCCACCCCCGAGCCAACAGCGACCCCCGCCGACACCTCGGCAGCGACCGTTGAGGGGGCCTATCCGGGCCACTCGTGGCGGAGCAGGACGTGCACGACGTAAGGGGCGTCGTCCTGCTCGCGGACGGCCCCCTCGACCAGGCCGCGGCTCGCGATCTCACCGGCGAGCCTCATGCCGAGGCGTTCCATGACGGCGCGCGAGCGGTCGTTGTGGCGGAGCGTGCAGGAGACCACGGCGCGGGCGCCGAGGACGTCGAAGGCGAAGACCAGGCCGGCCCGTCCGATCTCGGTCGCGTACCCCTGCCCCCGGAACCGGTGGCGGACGGCCCAGCCGATCTCCAGCCAGTGGGCGTGTGCGGGGTAGGGGCTGCGCGCGTCGTGCACCTGCCGTGCCCACGGCTCGACGTCGCTCACCGCCGGGCCGGGCTCATCGGCAGCATGACGTGACGGGAGGGCGGAACCGCGAGCCCTCCCGGGCGCACCTGCACGAACGCGGCACACCACCGCGGGCCGGGCAGGGGCGCGATTCGCCTCATGTGTGCCCCCGGCAGGACTCGAACCTGCGACCTAGAGATTAGAAGGCTCTTGCTCTATCCAGCTGAGCTACGAGGGCTTGGGGCCGGTGGCCGCCGGGCCAGAGCCTAAGGCATGCCCGCCCCTCCGATCACCCCGTCCGGGTGCGGTGGGCGCCGTTCCCCGACGTCACCCGGTGGTTCGGCGGTGTCCGCCCGCACGGCCTCGGGGGGCGAGATCCATACTGTCCCCTATGGCACTGGGACTGCGCTCCGCGATCGGCTCCGACGTCGGGCGTCGGCGCACCGCGAACGAGGACTCCGGTGCGGCCGGGGACCGCCTGCTCGTCGTCGCCGACGGCATGGGGGGACACGCGCACGGTGAGCTCGCCAGCGCGCTCACCGTGGCCGCGATGATCGACATGGACGAGCGGCTGCCCGCGGACGCCTCGGGGCTGGATCTGCTCGCCGAGCTGACCGCCGCGGTGGACGACGCCTCGGCGCGGTTGGCCCAGCACGCCCAGACCGATCCCGACACCCAGGGGATGGGGACGACCGTCGTCGCGCTGCTGCTCGACGGCGACCGGCTGGCCCTGGCGCACGTCGGCGACTCCCGCATCTACCTGTGCCGCGACGGGGCGCTCACCCAGATCACCCGCGACCACACGATGGTCCAGCAACTCGTCGACGAAGGGCAGATCACGCCCGAGGAGGCGCTCGTGCACCCGCGGCGTTCGGTGCTGATGCGCGCGCTGAGCACCGACCACCCGGTGGAGGCGGACCTCGAGTTCCTCGACCCGCGCCCCGGCGACCGCTTCCTGCTGTGTTCCGACGGGGTGACCGCGGTGCTGCCGGACCAGGCCGTGCTCGACGTGCTGGCCGCTCCCACCCCGCCCGAGGTGGCCGTCGACCAGCTGATCACCCTGTCGAACGACGGCGGGGGACCGGACAACATCACGGCGATCGTCGCGGACGTCGTGGAGGCGAGCGAGGTGGCCCCGCATCCGTTGCGGCTCGTCGGGGCTGCCGCCGAGGTGCGCAGCTAGCGCCCGCGCCGCCGCCCGAGGGACACGGCCTAGCCTGGGGTCATGTCCGCCACGTCGTCCGACACCCGCCCGCCCGAGCAGGCCGAACGCCCGCCGTCCGGCATCGGTGGGCTGGTCGGGCTCGGCACGGCGGTGGCCGTGCTGGTCGCCGGGGGGCTGACCGCGCTCACCGGGTCTCGGCCCATCGAGAACCTGGGCCTGCCGGACCCCGGAACGCTCACGGCGATCGGTCTCCCGGCGGTGCGCGCCGCGGGGGAGGTCGCTGCGGTCCTCACGATCGGGTTCCTCCTGCTCGCCGCGTTCTTCGTGCCGCCGCGACCGAACGGGTACCTGGACGTCCCGGGCTACCGGGGCCTGCGGGCCGCCTCGTGGGCCGCGGCGGCCTGGGCGGCGTGCGCGCTGCTGCTGGTGCCGCTGACCGCGGCGGACGCGGTGGGCAGGCCGGTCGGGCAGGTGCTCGACCCGTCGTTGCTGCTGAGCCTCATCCCGCAGCTGTCGGACTCGCTGTCGTGGCTGTTGACGGCGATCGTCGCCCTGCTCGTCCTGGTCGCCACCCGGGTGGTGCTGACGTGGGGGTGGACGGTCGTCGCGTTCGGCCTCGCGCTGGCCGGCCCGCTACCGGTGGCGCTGACCGGGCACTCCGCCTCCGGCGGGGCGCACGACGTCGCGACCAACAGCCTGGTGTTGCACGTGCTCGCCGCCTCGGTGTGGGTCGGTGGTCTCGTGGCGGTCCTGTCCCTGGCGGCGCACCGGGACACCGACGTGCTCGGGGTGGCGGTGCGGCGGTTCTCCCGGGTCGCGTTGTGGTGCTGGGTGGTGCTCGCCGCCACCGGTGTGATCAACGCGTTGATCCGGGTGCCACTGCCCGACCTGGTGGGGACCACCTACGGCGCCCTGCTGCTCGGCAAGACCGTGGCCCTGCTGGCGTTGGGTGGCCTGGGAGCCCTGCACCGCAGGCACACCGTGGACGCTGCGGGTCGGGGCGAACGGCGGGCACTGTTGCGACTCGGCGGCGTCGAGGTGCTGCTGATGCTCGCGACGATCGGGCTGGCCGTCGCCCTCGGCCGCTCGGCGCCGCCCGCCACGGCCGCGGCGCCGCCGTCGAGGACGGAGGTGGTGATCGGGTACGACCTCGACGGGCCGCCGACCCTCGCGCGGCTGGTGTTCGACTGGCGCTTCGACCTGCTGCTCGGCACCGCCGCGGTGCTCCTCGCGGTGCTCTACCTGCTCGGCGTGCGGAGGCTGCGGCGCCGCGGGGACGCCTGGCCCGTGGGGCGCACGATCGCCTGGCTGGCCGGGTGCGCGGTGTTCCTGGTGGCGACGAGCTCGGGGGTCGGCAAGTACGCGCCCGCGATGTTCAGCGCCCACATGGCGATGCACATGATGCTGTCGATGGTGGTGCCCATCCTCCTGGTGCTCGGCGGGCCCATCACCCTCGCGCTGCGCGCGATCCCGGTGGCGGGCAGGGGGAACCCGCCGGGGCCGCGGGAGTGGATCCTCGCCGCGGTGCACTCGCCGGTGGCGCGCTTCGTGACCCACCCGCTCTTCGCGCTGCCGGTGTTCGTGGGGTCCTACTACGCGCTCTACTTCTCGGACCTGTTCGCCTGGGCGCTGAACGAGCACTGGGCGCACGTCGCGATGAACGTGCACTTCCTGCTGGCGGGCCTGATCTTCTTCTGGCCGATCATCGGGGTCGACCCCGCGCCGCGGCGGCTCAACCACGTGGTGAAGCTGGGGGTGCTCTTCCTGTCGGTGCCCTTCCACGCCTTCTTCGGGGTGGCGCTGATGGGAGCGGACCAGGTCATCGGGGGCGACTTCTACCGCTCGCTGGCCCTGCCGTGGGTCACCGACCCGCTGGTGGACCAACGCCTGGGCGGCGGGATCACGTGGGCCTCGGGCGAGGTGCCGTTGTTGATCGTCCTGGTCGCGTTGCTCGTCCAATGGTCGCGCCACGACGAGCGGTCGGCACGACGCGATGATCGTCGGGCCGACGCCGACGGCGATGCGGACCTCAAGGCGTACAACGCGATGCTGCGCCGCTTGGCCCGGGGAGAGGCACCGTCCGGCGCGTCTCCGGAGATTTCCGAGATTTCTTCGGAGGCCGCGGCGCCCGACGAACGACGCCCGGAGGGCACCTCGGTGCGTGCTCCGGCGAGCGTGGCCGAGGACGTCGAGCCTGGTCGGAGCCCGTCGGACGAGCTCCGTCAGGGCTGACCGTTCGGCGCATCCAAGATCATCTTCCGTGACCCCGGTTTCGGACTGTTTTCGCAGGTCACACCACGTTTCAGGGGGGCGATTTGCGTGGCCCTGGAGGGGGTGTGTAACTTTCTCTTCGTCGCCACGGCGGGCAGCGAGACGAAACGGGCCGGATCTCCGGAACGGGTCCGCTAGCCGAGATGGGGACCACCTCCGCGGAAGCGACACCCAGCAGGGTGGAGTCACGCGGGCTTCGGCCGGAGAAACCAGGGCTTGCCCCGGCGCTCCGAACGAAGTAACATAAGAGAGTTGCCTCCGAGCCGGTCAGGTTCTGGTAGGCTCTCGAACAGAACGACTGACGCCCCGGACGTTCACCTCCTCGTGAGGCGTTCCATGGTGTGCGGGTGTCTTTTGAGAACTCAACAGTGTGTCGAGCTAGATTATCGGGACTGGCGGTTTGTGCCAGTTCTTTTTGGGGCTCGTTTCTCCGATCCCGTCGGGGGCGAGCCTGTCAGCTAGAGCCAGTTTTTGTTGGAGAGTTTGATCCTGGCTCAGGACGAACGCTGGCGGCGTGCTTAACACATGCAAGTCGAGCGGTAAGGCCTTTCGGGGTACACGAGCGGCGAACGGGTGAGTAACACGTGGGCGACCTGCCCTCCACTCTGGGATAAGCCCGGGAAACTGGGTCTAATACCGGATATGACCTTCCTTCGCATGGGGGTTGGTGGAAAGTTTTTCGGTGGGGGATGGGCCCGCGGCCTATCAGCTTGTTGGTGGGGTGATGGCCCACCAAGGC
>NZ_FNBE01000011.1 GCF_900102195.1 Pseudonocardia oroxyli | reverse complement strand
GGGTTGGGCTGTTCGCCCATTAAAGCGGTACGCGAGCTGGGTTTAGAACGTCGTGAGACAGTTCGGTCCCTATCCGCCGCGCGCGTAGGAGACTTGAGGAAGGCTGTCCCTAGTACGAGAGGACCGGGACGGACGAACCTCTGGTGTGCCAGTTGTACCGCCAGGTGCATGGCTGGTTGGCTATGTTCGGAAGGGATAACCGCTGAAGGCATCTAAGCGGGAAGCTCGTTCCAAGATGAGGTCTCCCACCACCTTGCGTGGTTAAGGCTCCCAGTAGACGACTGGGTTGATAGGCCAGAGATGGAAGCCCTGTGAGGGGTGGAGTTGACTGGTACTAATAGGCCGAGGGCTTGCCACAACATGTTGTTCGCATCCACTGTGTGACCCTGAGCACACAACCTCGTTCCCCGGTTCCGGGGAGTGTCCGGTTGGTGTTCGAAACCCCGGGTCCCGATTCCTTTTCACCGTGTGGTGAGGGGGTTGGGGTGTGGGAATAGTTGGATAGTGTTGTCGGTGGTCATGGCGGAGGGGGAACGCCCGGTCCCATCCCGAACCCGGAAGCTAAGCCCTCCAGCGCCGATGGTACTGCACTCGCCAGGGTGTGGGAGAGTAGGTCGCCGCCGACATCAAACATCGAAGGGCGTCCCCACCAGGCAGGTGGGGGCGCTCTTTTTTGTGTTCTCCGAGGCTGGAATCGCGGCTGTGCAACAGAAGCCCGAGCACGGCCGCGACGCGACGGAATCGGAATCTCCAGTGACTGATCGGGATGACAAGCAGGGCTCCGGCGACCGCCGTGACCGCCCGCGCACCTTCGACCGGCGTGACGACCGCCGCCAGGGTGGCCGCGTCGGCAGCGGGTGGGGTGACCGCAACGACCGGGACCGCGACCGCAGCGACCGGGGCACCGGCGACCGCGATCGGGGCGACCGGCCCCGGGGCGGGCGGAGCCAGCCGAGCGGAAAGGTGCCCGTCGACCGCTGGGGCAAGGACGACCGGCGTGGTCGGGGCCGGGACGACCGCTCCGGCGGATTCCGCCGTGACGACCGTGACGACCGCAAGGGCGGCTACCGCGGCAGCCGGGACGACCGGCCCGCCGGCGACCGTGCTCGCGGCGGCGCGCGGGACGACCGCGGCGGCTACCGAGGTGGCTACCGAGACGCCGGCGGGCGCGACGAGCGTGGTCCGCGCCGGGACGACCGTCCGTCCGGCGGCGGCCCCCGCGAGGACCGCGGTGCTCGGAGTGGCGGCTACCAGGGCGATCGCGGTAGCCGTGGAGGCTCGCGCAGCGACGACTTCCGCGGCGGTGACCGTGGTCGCGACGGCTCGCGCGGTGGGTACGGTTCCAACGACCGCGGCGGCTACCGCAGCGACTCCCGTAGTGAGCGCGGCGAAGGGGGTTCGCGCGGCTACCGCGGGAACGACGGTGCGCGCACCGACCGCGGCGGCAGCAGCTCCGGTGGCTACCGGGGCAACGGTGATTCCCGGGGCTACCGCGGGAACGACGACTCGCGCGGCTACCGCGGACACAGCGAGTCGCGGAACTACCGCGGTGGAGACGATTCCCGCGGATATCGGGGCAATGACGGTGCGCGGAGCGACCGCGGAGTCCGCGGCGACGACGACTCCCGTGGCTACCGGCGCACCGACGACTCACGGGGTGACCGCGACTCCCGCACCGACGGTTCGCGCGGCTACCGCGGGAACGACGACTCGCGTGGATACCGCGGGAACAGCGGCGCCCGGAGCTACCGCGGTGACGACGATTCCCGCGGCTACCGGGGCAACGGCGGTGCCCGCACTGATCGCGGGAGCAGCGGTTCGGGCGGCTACCGCGGCACTGACTCACGCGGTGACCGGGGCAACGACTCCCACGGGTATCGCGGCAACGACACCTCGCGCGGGGACCGCGGGAGCAGCTCCGGCGGCCACCGCGGAAACGACTCGCGTGGTGACCGCGCGACCGGCGGCTACCGCGGCGGCAGCGACTCCCGTGGCTACCGGGGCAGCGACTCGCGTGGTGACCGCGAGAACGGCTCCCGTGGCTACCGCGGGAGCGATTCGCGCGGTGAGCGGGACGGCGACTCGCGCGGCTACCGTGGCAGCGACACCGCCCGCGGTGACCGCGCCGGCGGCGACTCGCGTGGTGACCGCAGGTCCGACGCCTCCCGTGGCGGGTACCGCGGCGATCGCGACTCCGGCTACCGCGGGGGCTCGTCCGGTGACCGCGACGATCGTGGTCAGCGCGGCGGCTACCGGGGCGACCGGGACCGCGCGGGCTACGGCGCCGACCGGGGTGCCCGCGCCGACTACCGCGCCGACTACCGCGCCGACTACCGCGGCGACGACGACCGCGGCCGTGACGACCGTGACCGGAACGACCGTGACCGCCGGTTCGGCGACGACCGCGCCGCGTCCGCGGACGGCCGCCCGGTCACTCGGGACAGGGACGACCGCCCGGCCACCCGGGACAGGGACGACCGCCCGGCCATCCGAGAGACGGACGAGCGCCCGAGCAGCGCGGCCGTCACCGGCGATGCCCTGCCCGCGTCCGACCGGGAGAGCGCCGGCTCCCCGACCGATCACGCCTCCACCGTCGACACCGCCGCGGCGTCCGAGCCCGCTGCGGCCGCATCCCCGACCGACACCCCGGCCGAGACCGATGGCGGCCGCGCGGCGGAGCAGGTCGCGGGCACCGAGAGCCTGACCCCGACCTTCGACGACGGCCGTGCCGCCGCCGAAGACGCCCGGGGCACCGGGGACGACGCCCGTCCTGCGCGCACGACCGACGCGCCGCCCGAGCAGGCCCCGGTGCGCGACCGGGACCGCGAGTGGCGGCAGGAGTACCCGCGCCGGGACCGTCGCGACGACCGTCCGCGCCGGGACGACCGCCCGCGCGGCGGTGACCGGGGACGACGGGACGACCGGCGGGGCGCCCGACCGGCACGGGACGACCGGCCCCGGCGTTCGGCCGGCGCCGCCGAAGGGGTGTCGACCCCGTACATGGCCGAGCCCGATCTGCCGGAGGGGGTGCGGGCGTCCGCGCTCGACGGGGACGTCCGGCGTGACCTGCGTGGTCTGCAGAAGGACACGGCGGACACCGTGGCGCTGCACCTCGTGGCTGCCGGGATGCTCGTCGACTCCGACCCGGAGCAGGCGCTCGAGCACGCCCGGTTCGCCCGCAAGCGGGCGTCTCGGATCGCGCTCGTCCGCGAGGCGGCCGGGATCGCCGCCTACCACGCGGGGGAGTGGACCGAGGCGCTCGGTGAGCTGCGCGCGGCCCGTCGCATGGGGGGCGGGCCGGGGCACCTGGCGGTGATGGCCGACATCGAGCGGGCGCTCGGGCGGCCGGAGCGCGCGCTGGACCTGGCGCGCAGCCCGGAGGCGAAGGAGCTCGAGCACGCGGAGCGGGTCGAGCTCGCGATCGTCGCGGCCGGGGCCCGGCGGGACCTCGGCGAGACCGACGCCGCGGTCGTCGGGTTGCAGGGGGCGGACCTGGACCCGAAGAAGCGGGATCCGTGGAGCGCGCGGCTGTTCTACGCCTACGCGGACAACCTGCTCGCCGCGGGCCGCGAGTCCGACGCCGTGCAGTGGTTCGCCCACGCCGTCGACGCGGACGTCGAGGTGGAGACCGACGCCCGCGAGCGGCTGGCCGAGCTGACCGGCGAGTCCCTCGACGAGGACGGCTTCGACATCGGCGACGTCTACGAGGACGACGGGGCGGACGGGGCCGAGCCGGCCGAACCGGCACGGGCCGCGAACGGGACCACGACGACCGCCGCCGGTCCCAGCGTCTCCGACGGGCCCGCTTCCGACGGGCCCGCTTCCGACGGGCCCGCTTCCGACGGGCCCGCTTCCGACGGGCCCGCTTCCGACGAGCCCGCTTCCGACGACGCGGTCTCGGGCGAGGTGCGCTCCGGCGACGCGGCGCCCGCCGGGGCCGTCTTCGACGAGGCTGTGTCCGATGAGGCGCCCTCCGCCGGGGCCGTGTCCGACGAGGTCACGACCGACGGGCCCGTGTCCGACGCGACCGTCTCCGACGAGGTCACGACCGACGCGACCGTGCCCGCCGAGCCCACATCCGGCCAAGCCGGCTCCGACGACGGTCCGGTCTCCGACCCGACCGAGCCCGACCCGACCGAGCCCGACCCGACCGAGCCGCCCGCCCCCTCCGCGAGCGGGACGGACGGCGCGGCGGACGAGGACGGCGACCCGCTGCCCGCCGTCGACACCTGGCCTTCCCCCGAGGGGCAGAATCGGGAGTCGTGAGCGACCTCCTCTCCCGGTTCGACGCCCTCCTCGCCGATCTCGACGGCACCCTTTACGCGGGCAAGGAGGCGGTGCCGGGCGCGGTCGCCGCCGTCCGGGCCGCCGCGGAGCGCGGTGTGCGGACCGCGTACGTCACCAACAACGCGTCGCGGCGTCCGGCGGACGTCGCGGCGCACCTCGTCGAGCTGGGGTACCCGGCGACGACCGAGGACGTCCGGACCAGCTCGCAGGCGGGTGCGGCGATGCTCGCCGCGCAGCTGCCCGCCGGGGCGAAGGTCCTGGTCCTGGGCACCG
Organism: Pseudonocardia oroxyli; assembly: GCF_900102195.1. Taxonomy (GTDB): domain Bacteria; phylum Actinomycetota; class Actinomycetes; order Mycobacteriales; family Pseudonocardiaceae; genus Pseudonocardia; species Pseudonocardia oroxyli. Next base: position 223,227 of record NZ_FNBE01000011.1, on the reverse strand, counting down.
ATGCGCTCGCCGACGAGGTGGCGCTGCGCGGCCTGACTCCCGTGCGCGAGGCGGCCGGTGCGGTCGCGGTGGTCCACGGCCACTCCCCGGACACCGGGTGGCGCCAGCTCGCCGAGGCCACCCTCGCCATCCGCAACGGGGCGGTCTGGGTCGCCACGAACGTCGACCCGACGCTGCCGACCGAGCGCGGCCCCATGCCCGGGAACGGGTCCATGGTCCGGGTGGTGCAGACCGCGACCGGGATGGACCCGCAGGTCGCGGGCAAGCCCGCGCCCGCGCTGATCCTGCAGGCCCACCGGGACGGGGAGCGGTCCCTGGTCGTGGGGGACCGCCTGGACACCGACATCGAGGGCGGCAACGCCGCGGGCCTGCCGACGCTGCTGGTGCTCACCGGCGTCTCCACCCCCCGCGACGTGCTCGAGGCCCCCGAGCGGCAGCGGCCGACCTACATCGGCGCCGATCTCGGCGTGCTGAGCGAGGACCCCGGTCCCGAGGGATGGCGGGTGTCCGACGGCGTGCTGAGCGGCGAGGGCTCCCCGGTGGCCGCGCTGCGTGCCCTGCTGGCCGCGGGGTCGGGCCCGGACGTCCGGGCGGACGGCGACCAGGCCGTCCACGCCCTCGAGGCCCTGGGCCTCGGCTGACCGAGCCCATGATCCCCGTCTCGGGAGCGGGGCGGTCGGAGATCGACCGTCCTCCTCCCGACGAGTGGATCACCGCGTGGCCGGCCCGAGAGCGGTGGTGAAGATCGGCCGGGCATGGCTTAGCCTGGCGACGATGAACGCTCCGGTCCCCGGCGACCCCCGGCCGCCCGCCGCCCGCCCGCTCGAGGCGGTGCGCGCCGAGGTCGACAGCGCCCTGGCCGCGCTGGACGAGGTGGCCGAGCGGCCCGCGTCCGAGCACGTCGCGGCGTTCGAGCGGGTGCACGCCGCGCTCGGCGCGGCCCTCGCCGCGGGCTCGTGACCACGCGTTCCCGGCTCGACGCGGAGCTCGTGCGTCGCAAGCTGGCCCGCTCCCGACAGCACGCCGCCGAGCTCATCGGCGCCGGTCGGGTGACCGTGAACGGCATGCCCGCGCAGAAGCCCGCGTCCCAGGTCGAGCGCAGCGCCCCGGTCGTCGTGGCCGAGAACGACGAGCCCGAGTGGGCCTCGCGCGGCGCCCACAAGCTGATCGGCGCGCTCGACGCGTTCGGGGTCGACCCCGCGGGCCTGCGCTGTCTCGACGCCGGCGCCTCCACCGGGGGGTTCACCGACGTCCTGCTCAGCCGCGGGGCCCGGGAGGTCGTGGCGGCGGACGTCGGGTATGGGCAGTTGGTCTGGCGCCTGCGGTCCGACGAGCGGGTGCGCGTCCACGACCGCACGAACGTCCGCGCGCTGGAGCCCGCGCAGATCGGCGGGACCGTCGACCTGACCGTCGCCGACCTGTCGTTCATCTCGCTGCGCACGGTGTTGCCCGCGCTGGCCGCGTGCACCGCCGGGACCATCCTGCCGATGGTGAAACCGCAGTTCGAGGTGGGGAAGGAGCGGCTGGGGTCCGGGGGAGTGGTGCGGGACCCGGCGCTGCGGCTCGCCGCGCTGACCGAGGTCGCGCAGGCCGCCCGCGCGCTCGGGCTGGCCGTGCTGGGTGCCGTCGCGAGCCCGCTGCCCGGCCCGTCCGGCAACGTCGAGTTCTTCCTGCGGCTCGGCACCGGGGAGGACGTCGGCGACGGCCCGCTGGCCACCGCCGTCGAGGAGGGGCCGGCATGAGAGAGGTCCTGGTCGTGCTGCACGCCGGGCGCGCCACGAACCGGCGGGTCGCCGCCCGGGTCGCGGAGCGGTTGGCGGCCTCGGGCATCCGGCTGCGGGTGCTCGCCGACGAGTGGGCCGAGGTGCAGAACGGCCACGACCTGCCGCCCGAGCTGCGCCCGGTCGTCGTCGACGGGTCGCCCGCCTGCGCGGCGGAGACCGAGGCCGTGATCGTCCTCGGCGGCGACGGCACCCTGCTGCGCGCCGCCGACCTCGCCCGCCCCGCCAAGGTGCCGCTGCTGGGGGTGAACCTCGGCCGCGTGGGGTTCCTCGCCGAGGCCGAGCAGGAGTCCCTCGGCGAGGCGCTCGATGCCGTCGCCGCCGGGAAGTACCAGGTCGAGGAGCGGATGACGGTGGACGCCGTGGTCCGCCACCACGGCCGCACGCTGGACCGCACCTGGGCGCTGAACGAGGCCTGCGTGGAGAAGAGCACCCGCGAGCGGATCCTGGAGGTGATGCTGGAGATCGACGGCCGCCCGGTGTCCGGCTTCGGCTGCGACGGCGTGATCTGCTCGACGCCCACCGGCTCCACCGCCTACGCCTTCTCCGCGGGCGGCCCGCTGATCTGGCCGCAGGTCGAGGCGATGCTCGTCGTCCCGTCGAACGCGCACGCCCTGTTCGCGCGGCCGCTCGTCGTGTCCCCGACCAGCGAGGTCGCGATCGAGATCGACGCGACCGGCCCGCCCGCGGTCCTCGACTGCGACGGCCGCCGGATCATCGACGTGCCGCCCGGCGCCCGGGTGGAGATCACCCGGGGCGTCGAGCCCGTGCGGATGATGCGGCTCGACGGCCAGCCCTTCGCCGACCGGCTCGTGCGCAAGTTCGACCTCCCCGTCCGCGGCTGGCGCGGGGAGCCGGACGACAGCTGAGAGGACACTGACCGCACTCGAACAGCCGTTCGGCTCTCGTGTCCACAGGGGCGGCGCGGCGGCGTCGGATCTGTCGGGCGGGCGCCGTATCGTGCGGCCCATGCTGGCCGAGATGCGCATCCAGGGCCTCGGCGTGATCGAGGACGCCACGCTGGAGCTGGATCCGGGCCTCACCGTGCTCACGGGCGAGACCGGTGCGGGCAAGACGATGGTGGTCACCGGTCTGTCGCTGCTCGGCGGCGGCCGGGCCGAGGCCTCGCGGGTCTCGGGGGCCAAGGCCGTGGTCGAGGGGGTCTTCGCCGAGGCCGGGCCCGGGGCGTTGGAGCTGGCCGAGGAGGTCGGCGCCGAGGCGGACGAGGACGGCACGCTGATCGCGGTCCGCACCGTGTCGGCCGACGGGCGGTCCCGTGCGCACCTCGGCGGGCGGTCCGTGCCGATCGGGGTGCTGGGCAGGCTGGCGGAGGCCTCCCTCGCCGTCCACGGCCAGAACGACCAGCTCCGCCTGCTCCGATCGGCGGACCAGCGTGCGCTGCTGGACCGTTTCGCGGGAGACGCGGTGGGCAAGCCGCTGGTCGCCTACCGGGAGACCCGGGCCGAGTGGCAGGCGGTCGGCGCGGAGATCGTCGAGCGGCGGGACGGGGCGCGGCGGCTCGCCCAGGAGGCCGACATGCTGCGCCACGGGCTGGCCGAGATCGAGGCCGTCGCGCCGCAGCCGGGCGAGGACCGGGTGCTGGTCGAGGAGGCGCGGCGGCTCGCGGCGGCGGACGACCTGCGCGAGGCCGCGGGGCTGGCGCACGGCCTGCTCGGCGGCTCGGACGACGGGGAGACCCCCGGCGCCGTCGGGCTCGTCGGGGAGGCCCGCAACCGGCTGCAGGCCTCCGGCGATCCGGAGCTGACCGCGCACGATGCCCGGCTGGACGAGGCGCTGGCGATCCTCACCGACGTGGCGGGGGAGCTGACCGGCTACCTCGACCGGCTGGACGCGGACCCCGAGCGGCTCGGCGAGGTCCTGTCCCGGCAGGCCGAGCTCAAGGCGCTGACCAGGAAGTACGCGGCGGACGTGGACGGGGTGCTGGAGTGGGCGGCCCAGGCCGCGCGCCGACTGGACGGGCTGGACACCTCGGACGAGGCGCTCGCCGCCCTCACCGCCCGCCGGGACGCCCTCGCGGCGGACCTCGCCGGGCACGCCGCGGAGATCACCGCCGCGCGCACGGAGGCGGCCGCCCGGCTGGCCGCGGACACCACCGCCGAGCTCGGGGGGCTCGCGATGAAGGACGCGGAGCTGTTCGTCTCGGTCCTGCCCCGCGAGGCCGGGGACCTGCTCGAGACGGGCGGGCAGCGGCTCTTCGCCGGACCGGACGGGGTGGACGAGGTGGAGCTGCGGCTCGTCCCGCACCCAGGATCGCCGCCGCAGCCGCTGCACAAGGGTGCGTCCGGCGGCGAGCTCTCCCGGGTGATGCTGGCGCTGGAGGTGGCGCTCGCCGGGTCGGACCCGGTGCCCACCATGGTGTTCGACGAGGTCGACGCCGGGGTGGGCGGTCGCGCCGCGGTGGAGATCGGGCGCAGGCTGGCGCGGCTCGCGCAGCGGCACCAGGTGATCGTGGTGACCCACCTCCCACAGGTCGCGGCCTACGCCGACCGCCACCTCGTGGTGCAGAAGAGGCGGGGCGAGGGGGTCACCCGCAGCAGCGTGCGCACGCTGCCCGAGAGCGACCGGATCGTCGAGCTGGCGCGCATGCTCGCCGGGCTGGACGACACCGACACCGGCCGCGCCCACGCCGAGGAGCTCCTCACCACCGCCCGCGCGCACCGGGACGAGGACCGCAAGCCCGCGAAGAAGCGCCGCCGAGCGTGACGGGAGTGCTCTCGCGCCGACGCTCGTGTGACGCTCGTGGTGGGTGATCGTTCCGAGTGTGACGGGAGCGCTGCGAGGAGCGCGCTCCCGTGACACTCATGCGTGGGTGGTGAGCCAGCGGGTCACGGACTCGAGGACGTCGGGGGCGATCGTGGTCTCGATGGTCGCGTACTCGGCGGGGCTCCCGGTCTGCGCGGGCTGCATGAGGTGGTTCAGCTCCGGGAAGGTGCGGACCTCCGAACCCGGGGCCCGCGCCAGCGCGGCGCGCATCGGGCCCTCGCTCTGCGCGGGCGGGACCTGCAGGTCCTTCGCGCCGAAGAACGCGTAGGTCGGGATGCGCAGCGCACGCAGGGCGGGCTGCGGGTCGTAGGTCAGGAACGGGACCAGCGAGTCCACCTGCGCCGCAGCCGCCTGCGGGTCGACCCCCTGGGCCACCGCCTGGTCGCGGGCCGCCTGCCGGGCGGCGTCGAGGTCGCCCGCCCGGACCTGCGCCACCAGCGTCCGGACGTTCTCGACGCCGGCGTCCACCTGGTCCGCGGGCAACCCGGCGGCGGCGAGCAGCAGCCGGTTCTGCTCGATCAGCACGTCGCCGCCGGACACCGAGGGGCCCGCCATCAGCACGGCGAACGCGACGTCCCCGCGCTGCGCCGCCAGCGGCGCGAGGTAGCCGCCCTCGCTGTGCCCGAACAGCCCCACCCGGGCCGGGTCCACGTCGGGCCGCCCGCGCAGCAGCGCCGCGCCCGCGAGCGCGTCGTCGGCGAGGACGTCGTACGGCGTGCCCTCCAGGGTGCCGCCGGACCCGCCGACCCCGCGGTCGTCCGTCCGGAGCACCACGAACCCGGCGCGGGTCAGGGTGTCGGCGAGCAGCAGGAACGGCTTGTGTCCCGCGATGGTCTCGTCGCGGTCCTGCGCCCCGCTCCCGGTGATCATCACGACGCCGGGGAACGGGCCCGGGCCGGGCGGCGCGGTGACGGTGCCCGCCAGCGTCACGTCGCCGCTCGGGAAGGTCACGTCCTCGGTCCGGTACGGGTAGGGCGGCTGCGGCTCCTGCGGCCGCGCCTGCGCGGGCAGCGTGCCCCTGGCCAGCGAGAACGGGAGACTCTGTCCGCCCTGGGTGAGAGTGCCCGAGATCGCGTCCCCGTCGAGGGTGCCGGTGAACGCCGGTGAGCCGGGCACGGTGGAGAGACCGAAGCGCACGGTGTCCCCGTCGACCGCGACGCCGTCGAGCGGGGCGCCCCGCGTCCCCTGCGCCGGGATGTCGATCGTGCCCGACGCCTGGTCCTCACCGATGTGCAGCGCGAACGGCAGCCGCTGCCCGGGCAGCTCGATCGCGCCCTGCCAGTCACCGGCGAACGACGACCCGGCCGGTATCCCCGTCGGCCCGGCCCCGCACGCGGCCAACCCCAGCACCAGAACGAGAGCCCACGCCCCCCGACGCACCATGGCCGCGATCATGCCCGGCGCCGCCGCCGGGCGCCGAACCGGTTCGCGGTCGAACGGACGGGATGGTACCCAGACCGGATGCCGCCACCCCCGACCTCCGTCCTGCTCTGGCGGGCCGACGAATGCGCCGCCGCGGGCCCCGTCCACGCCTGCTGCCTGCGCGAGACCGCGCCCGGTGCCCGCGCCGTGGTCTACCGCACCCGGGCGGAGCAGGGGATCGCGGGCGTCGTCGACTTCACGGCGGCGGCGGGCCCGCGCCCGGACGGGGGATGGGCGGCCCCGGGTGTCTTCGTCCCGCTGGCCGACCCGGTACCCCGCGCGGTGCTGCTCGCCGACGACACCCTGCGTCCGGTCTTCGCGTCGCTGCGCAGCAGGCGCAGGCTGCCCGAGCCCGCCGCCCGTCTGCTGGCCCGGATGATCGACCCACCTGCGGATCCCCGACCGGATCGGTGACAGCGCGGTCACGGTCGGCGCGCCTTCACCGCACGGGCACGAGCGGATGTCAAGGTGCCCCGCATGAAGCTCTCCGGCCTGCTGCACCGCTCGCGACCCGAGCTGCCCGGGCTCGCCGGGACCGCCCGCGTCGACAAGCGCACCGACGCCCTGCTGAAGCGGCTCAAGCCCGGTGAGGTCGCCGTGCTCGACCAGATCGACATGGACCGCGCCACGGCGGACGCGCTGATCGCGGCGGAGGTCGCGGCCGTCGTGAACGCCGCGCCGTCGATCTCCGGGCGCTTCCCGAACCTCGGCCCCGAGGCCCTGCTGGCCGCCGGCATCCCGCTGCTGGACGACTGCGGGCCGGAGATCCTGCACGCGGTCAAGGACGGCGCGCGGATCCGGCTGCACGACGGCGCGGTCTTCGCGGGCGAGCTGGAGCTGGGCCGCGGCACCGAGCAGACGGCCGACTCGGTCGCGGACGCCCTGGTCGAGGCCAAGGCGGGGCTGACCCACCAGCTCGAGGCGTTCGCCGCGAACACCACCGAGTTCATGCGCCAGGAGCGCGCCCTGCTGCTCGACGGCTACGGCGTGCCGGACGTCGACGTGGTCCTCGAGGGCCGCCAGGTGCTCGTCGTGGCCGCCGGGTTCGACCACCTGAAGGACCTGAAGAAGCTGCAGCACTTCATCCGCGAGTACCAGCCGGTGCTGGTCGGGGTGGGGGCGGGCGCGGACGCGCTGCGGGCTGCGGGCCACACCCCGCAGCTGATCGTCGGGGACCCGTCGGACGTCACCGACGAGACGCTGACCTGCGGCGCGGACGTGGTCGTGCCGGCGTTCGCGGACGGGCACGCGCCCGGCCTGCACAAGGTCCAGGATCTCGGCGCGAGCGCCGTGACCTTCCCGAGCAGCGCCAACCCCGAGGACCTCGCCCTGCTGCTGGCCCACCACCACGGCGCGTCGATGATCGTCACCGTGGGGCTCTCCGCGACGATGGCCGAGTTCCTCGACCGCGGCCGCTCCGGCAGCAACGCCTCGACCTTCCTCACCCGGCTGCAGGTCGGGGGCACCGTCGTCGACGGCCGGGTGATCGCGCAGCTCTACCGCAGCCGGGTGTCCACCGGCGCGCTGTTGTTGCTGGTGGGCGCCGCGCTCGTGGCCATCCTCGCGGCGCTCCTGATGTCCCAGGCGGGCGACGCGGTGATCACCTGGGTCACCACGACGTGGACCGCCCTGGTCGAGACGGTCCGGGGTGGGGTCGCCCCGTGATCTCGCTCAAGTACCACGCCATCTCCCTGGCCGGGGTCTTCCTGGCCCTGGCGGTGGGGGTCGTCCTCGGCGCGAGCGGGCTGTCGGACCGGCTGCTCGCGGCCGTGTCGACGGACCGGGACTCGCTGTCCTCCCAGGTCGACACGTTGACGGCGGAGCGGGACTCGCTGCTCGACCAGCAGGCGGCCGCGGACCAGTTCGCCGCCCGGGTGGGCCCGGCCGCCGTCGCCGGCTCGTTGACCGGCCGCAGCGTCGCGATCGTCCAGGCGGGCGGTGACCAGAGCGACCAGGAGTCGGTGATCCGGCTGATCGGGCAGGCCGGCGGCACCGTGACCGGCTCGATCACCCTCACCGACGCCGTCACCGACCCCGCGCGGGCCGACCAGCTCAACGAGCTCGCCGCGCGCCTGCTGCCCGCGGGCGCCCAGCTCCCGGCCGCCTCGGACACCGGCAGCCTCGCCGGTGGCCTGCTCGGCAGCGTCATGACGACCAAGAACGCCGCGACCGCCGGTTCGGCGGGCGCGGTCTGGACCGGTCTCGCCGACTCCGGGTTCGTCCAGCCGGGCACGGCCCCCGGGCCCGCCGACATGATCGTCGTGCTGACCGGCGGCGCCCAGCAGGGGTCCGACGCGGGCGACTCGGCCGCCGTCCTGGCCCGCCTGGCCGCCGAGCTCGACCGGGCCGGATCGGGCGCGGTCCTCGCGGGCCGCAGCGGCTCGGCGTCGGCGACCGGACCCGTCGGCGTCGCCCGCGCGGCGGGCGGCTCCACCGCGGGCCTGTCCACGGTGGACGACGTGCAGACCGGCACCGGGCGCGTCGCCACGGTGCTGGCGTTGAAGGAGCAGCTCGACGGCAAGGCGGGCGCCTACGGCTCCGACCGCACCGCGAGCAACGGCGCCGTCCCCACCGCGTGACCCCGGCTCGGCGTGCCGGTTGCGGGTCTCGCGGGCGCAGGGCGTAACCTGAGGTTCCGTGCAGACACGCTCGACCCGTCACCTGTTCGTCACCGGCGGGGTCGCGTCCTCGCTGGGCAAAGGCCTCACCGCGTCCAGCCTGGGGCAGTTGCTGACCGCGCGTGGACTCCGGGTCACCATGCAGAAGCTGGACCCCTACCTCAACGTCGATCCCGGCACGATGAACCCGTTCCAGCACGGCGAGGTCTTCGTGACCGAGGACGGCGCGGAGACCGACCTGGACATCGGCCACTACGAGCGCTTCCTCGACCGGAACCTGCACGGGCGGGCCAACGTCACCACCGGCCAGGTCTACTCCGAGGTCATCGCCAAGGAGCGCCGCGGCGAGTACCTCGGTGACACCGTGCAGGTCATCCCGCACATCACCAACGAGATCAAGGACCGCATCCTCGCGATGGCGGAGCCGGACGCGGACGGCATCGTCCCGGACGTCGTGATCACCGAGGTGGGCGGCACGATCGGCGACATCGAGTCGCTGCCCTTCGTCGAGGCGGCCCGCCAGGTGCGCCACGAGGTCGGCCGGGACAACTGCTTCTTCCTGCACGTCTCGCTCGTGCCGTACCTCGCGCCGTCCGGGGAGCTGAAGACCAAGCCCACCCAGCACTCCGTCGCGGCGCTGCGCAACATCGGCATCCAGCCGGACGCGCTGGTCCTGCGCGCCGACCGGGAGATCCCGGAGGCGATGAAGCGCAAGATCTCGCTGATGTGCGACGTCGAGCTCGACGGCGTGGCCGCCTGCCCGGACGCCCCGTCGATCTACGACATCCCCCGCGTGCTGCACCGCGAGGCCCTCGACGCCTACGTCGTCCGCAGGCTCGGCCTGCCGTTCCGGGACGTCGACTGGACGGTCTGGGGGGACCTGCTCGACAAGGTCCACAACCCCGACGAGACGGTGACGGTCGCGCTGGTCGGCAAGTACGTCGACCTGCCGGACGCCTACCTGTCGGTCACCGAGGCGCTGCGCGCGGGCGGGTTCGCCCACCGGGCCAAGGTCGAGATCCGCTGGGTCCCCTCGGACGACTGCGAGACGCCCGCGGGCGCGGCCGCCGCGCTGGACGGCGTGGACGGCATCCTCATCCCCGGCGGGTTCGGCATCCGCGGGATCGAGGGCAAGCTCGGCGCCCTCACCCACGCCCGCACCCGGCAGATCCCGGCGCTGGGACTGTGCCTGGGTCTGCAGTGCATGGTGATCGAGGCGGCGCGCAACCTCGCAGGCCTCGTAGACGCGTCGAGCTCCGAGTTCGACCCGCGCACCCCGCACCCGGTCATCTCGACGATGGCCGAGCAGCTCGACGTCGTCGCCGGGGAGCGGGACATGGGCGGCACCATGCGCCTCGGGGCGTACCCCGCGGCGCTGGGGGAGGGGACCGTCGTCGCGAAGGCGTACGGCTCCCGCGAGGTCTCCGAGCGCCACCGGCACCGCTACGAGGTCAACAACTCCTACCGGGCCCGGCTCGCGGAGGCCGGCCTGGTCTTCGGCGGCACCTCGCCGGACGGCACACTCGTCGAGTTCGTCGAGCTGCCGGCGGAGCAGCACCCGTTCTACGTGGGCACCCAGGCGCACCCCGAGCTGAAGTCCCGCCCGACCCGCCCGCACCCGCTGTTCGCGGCGTTCATCAAGGCGGCGTTGACCTACAGCGGCGAGGGCAGGCTGCCGGTCGAGCTGCCCGCCCGGCCGAAGAAGAAGCCCGCCGAGGTCGGTTCGTGAAGCCCGGCGAGCACGACTTCCCGGTCGCCTCGTCGAAGGACATCTACACCGGCCGCGTGATGGCCGTCCGGGCCGACCAGGTCGTGATGCCCGGCGGGCGGGAGGCGACCCGGGAGATCCTGGAGCACCCGGGCGCCGTCGCGGTCGCGGCCGTCGACCCGGACGACCGGCTCATGATGATCCTGCAGTACCGGCACGCCGTGCGGCGGCGGCTGTGGGAGATGCCCGCGGGTCTGCTGGACCACGCGGGGGAGGACCCGGCCGCGGCCGCCGCCCGCGAGCTCGAGGAGGAGTCCGGGCTGCGGGCGGCGGAGTGGTCGGTGCTGGTCGACTGCGTGTCCAGCCCCGGGTTCTCCGAGGAGGCGATCCGGGTGTTCCTGGCGAGCGGGCTCACCGAGGTGACCCGCCCCGACCTGGGCGACGACGAGGAGGCGGACCTCGAGACCCGCTGGATCCCGTTGGCCGAGGCCGTCGCGATGGTGCTGCGCGGGGAGATCGTCAACGCGACGACCGTCGCCGGCGTCCTCGCCCTGCAGGCGGTGCGGGACGGCCACGGCCACACCCGCCCGCTGGACGCCGCGTGGCCCGACCGCCCCACCCGCTTCGCGGCCCGCACCTCCTGAGGTCGTGCGCGGCGATGGTCGCTCCAGCGACCATCGCCGCTCACAGGTCGCCGAAGCCCTCCAGTGCGGCGATCTTGCCGAGGACGTCGAGCCGGTTCGCGGGTTCGCGGGTCGGGTCGCGGTGGTCGTAGACGTTCGCGACGTTCTGCGCGATCCGGCTGCTCTCCCCGAGCCCGCCCCACTCGCCGAGGTCGATCGACGCGATGGCGGCGTCCACGTCCAGCCCGTCCTCGAAGCGCGCACCCGCCTCCCGCTGCACGAACAGCAGGTACTCGCGCATCCGCGAGACGTCCGGCTTCGCGCCGATCGGGCCGTGGCCGGGCACGATGGTGTCGACGGGCAGGTCGAGCATGAGGTCGCAGGCCGCGATCCAGCGCTCCACCGGCCCGGCCCAGACGATCGGGGTGCCGCCGATGAACAGGACGTCCCCCGCGTAGAGCAGCCGGGCGTCCGGGACCTGGACGAGCGTGTCGCCGGGGGTGTGCGCGGGCCCGACCTGGATCAACCGGACCTCCCGCCCGCCCACGTCGAGGCTGGTCTCCCCGCGGAACGTCCGGGTCGGCGGGGTGGCCGTGATCCCCTCGAACTCGAAGGGCCCGAACACCTTCCGCACGAAGTCCCCGCGCGGCCCGGGCAACCGCTTGAGCGCCGCGAGCGCCTCGACCTCCTCCTGGCCCATCAGCGCGGCCGCCGCCTCGGACGCGACGATCTCGATGTCGCCGACCAGCTCGTTGCCGAACACGTGGTCGCCGTCGGAGTGGGTGTTGACCAGCGTCTCGAGCGGGTTCGCGGCCGTGAGCGGGCGGATGCCCGCCAGCATCTCGCGGGTCAGCGCGAGGTCGAACAGCGTGTCGACCAGCAGGCTCACCCCGCCGCCGGTGACCAGGCCGGAGTTGCTCAGGCCCCAGCCGCCGTCGGGTTGCAGCCAGGCGTGGCAGCCGTGGCCGAGGTCGTGCAGTCCCTTGTCGTACACGGGCTCTCCTTCAGAATCCGGAGCGGAGGGGGACGAGCGGGGCGCCGGGGACGACCGTCTGCCGGGTCTCGCCGCCGAAGCCGCGCAAGGACACCACGTCGCCGGGCTCCAGCCAGCGCGCCTTCGCCACGTCCGGGGTGTCGACGTGTTCGAGCAGACACCCCCGCGGCACGGTGCCGGAGCAGATGACGTCCCCGGGCACGAGATCGCAGCCGCGGGCGCGCGGACCTCCGCCGGGTCCCGCCGCGCCCCGTCCCCGCCGTCGTAGGTCACCCACCTCATGCGAACACCACCGGGATCTCCTCCCACCCGCGGGCGACCTTGTTGGCGACCCGCCGCACCGCGGGTCCGGCGGGGGCGATGTCGGGGAACCGCTCCAGCAGCCGGGCGAAGATGATCTGGCCCTCGAGCCGGGCCAGCGGTGCCCCGATGCAGTGATGGTGGCCGGGCAGGAACGTCAGGTGCCGGTTGGGGCTGCGCGTCGGGTCGAACGTGTCGGGGCGGTCGAAGGCCCGCGGGTCGCCGACCGCGCGGAGCTGGACCTCCGCAGCTTCGACACGGTCTGCGGGCACGCCGCCGAGTTCGCCTGCCTGGCGGCCGAGGACCGCGCGGCCGTCCCCGAGTCCGATCTCGCCGACGAGGTCCGGCTCGTCGTGCGCCGCCACGCCCACGACCCGGACCCGACGGGCACGGAGGTCGCCCGGCTGGTCGGCTGGTCGTTGCGCCAGGTCCAGGCGGTGTTGCAGCGGGAGGGGACCACGCCGTCGGACCTCGTCCGGGAGGCCCGCCTCGAGCGGGCCCGCCACCTCCTCGGCGGCGCCGGCACGATCACCGAGATCGCCCGGGCGTCGGGCTTCCGCTCCATCGACGCGTTCGAGAAGGCCTTCCGCCGCCGCCACGGCCGCACCCCGACGGACTTCCGCAGATCCTGACCGGGTGGCGTCGGCCCGCGACGCGCTGTCGTACCGTGTCGCATGCGCATCGCGGTGGTCGAGGACGACGACGGCGTCGGTGACGCGCTCGTCGACGCGCTCGGTGCCGTCGGGCACAGCCCCGTGCGGATGCGCCGCGGGTCGGACGTGCTGCTCGGCCACCGGGACGTCGAGGCGGTCCTGCTCGACCTCGGCCTGCCGGACGCCGACGGCCTCACCGTCCTGCGGCGGCTGCGGGCGGTCAGCGACGTGCCGGTCGTGGTGCTCACCGCCCGCGACGACGAACGCTCCGTGGTCCGCGCCCTGCGGACCGGCGCGGACGACTACGTCGTCAAGCCCGCGCGCCTCGGCGAGCTGCGGGCGCGCCTCGAGGTGGCGGTCCGCCGCCGCAGGCCCGCCGAGCAGGACACCCCCGAGGTGGTGGAGGCGGGGGACGTCGTGGTCGATCTCGCCGCCCGCCGCGTCGAGGTGGCGGGGGCGGAGGTCACGCTCGCTCCGAAGGAGTTCGAGGTCCTCGCCCACCTCGTCGCCCGCCGCGGCGAGGCGGTGAGCAGGCAGGAGCTGATGGACGCGGTCTGGGGTGACGCCTACGTCGCGGTCTCGCGCAGCCTGGACGTGCACATGACCTCGCTGCGGGCGAAGCTCGGCCGACCGGACGCGCTCACGACCATCCGCGGCTACGGCTACCGGTGGGGCCGCTGACGTGTGGCGGCGGGTCCTGCTCGTCCTGGTCGTCTACTCGACGATCGCGGTCGTCGCGCTGGCGGTGCCGCTGGCGCTGGCGTTGGGCCGCGAGCGGGCGCAGCGGCTGAGCGAGAGCCGTTCGTCCGCCGCCGCGTACTTCGCCGACCTCGCTGCGCGCCGGGACCCGGCGGTCGCCGTCGACCTGGCGCAGGCGGTCGACCGGTACCACGCGCTGTACCGCGAGCCGGTGCTCGTGGTCGACCGCGACGGCACGCCGCGCGCGTCGGCGGGCCTGGCCGGGGTGCCGCCCGACGTCGGAGCCGCCGTCTCGGAGGCCCTGCGCAACCAGCGCAGCCGCGTGCCGGAGTCGGTGACCCCGTGGTCGCCCGCCGAGGTGCTGGTGGCCGTGCCGGTCGGCACCGGCACGCAGGTCGACGGCGCGGTCGTGCTGGTGGCGTCGACCACCGCCGCCGCGGCCGACGTCGGCCGGGCCTGGTGGATCATCGGCGGGGGCGCGGCCGCGCTGCTGGGGGTCGCGTCGCTCATCGCCGTGGCCCTGTCGCGCTGGACCGCCCGCCCCCTGAGCGGGCTGTCCGCCCGGGTCGCGGCGCTCCAGGACCGCGTGGTGGACCGCCCCACCGCGCCCGCCCCGGTCGAGGGCGGACCACCGACCGTCGAGCGCCACGCCGGGCCGCGCGAGGTGCGCACGCTCGCGGCCGCCTTCGACGGCATGGCCCGCGAGGTCGAGGCCGCCGCGGCGGCGCAGCGCCGGTTCGTCGCCGACTCCGCCCACGCCCTGCGCAACCCGCTCGCCGCGCTGCGCATCCGCCTCGACACCCTCGGCATGGTCGTGCCGGAGGACTCGGCCGCGGTGCACCACCGGACGACGCTGGAGGTCGACCGACTGGAGGGGATCGTCGTCGACCTGCTCGCCCTGGCGACCGCCGAGACCCGCAGGCCCGACGCGGTCGCCGCCGCGGACGTCGGCGCGGTGGTCACCGAACGCCACGAGTTCTGGGCGGCGGCCCTGAGCGCGGCGGAGGTGTCCGCCACCGTCGACGTCCGCCCCGGCCTGCGGGCCGACCTGGCCGCGGGCGACCTCACCCAGGTGCTGGACGTGCTGCTCGGCAACGTCGTGCAGCACGCAGGCCCCGGCACCCGGGTCGAGGTCACGGGCCGCGGCGAGGCGGCCCACGTCCTGCTCACGGTCGAGGACGACGGGCGCGGGGTGCCCGAGCCGGACCTGCCGCTGGTCACCACCCGGTTCCACCGCGCGACCAACACGGTCGGGCAGGGGACCGGCCTGGGGATGTCGATCGCCCGCGCGCTCACCGAACGCGCGGGCGGGCGGTTCGAGGTCGGGACGGGTCCCGCCGGTGGCCTGCGCGTGACGCTGCGGGTGCCGCGCGCCCGGCCGGAGGGACCGTCCTAAGGGAGCGTTAGGGTTCGCCGCCCCGCCTTCCGCCGCCGCCCGCCGGCCCGCACCGTGGTCTCACGACGACGGGGTCGGCCTCCTTCCGTTCCGGCCCGCGTCCGCAGGAACAGGAGGCTGTCATGAGCGACCCGACCACCCAGCCGGCGCCCGCCCCGGCGTCGCCGCGGGCGGCGAATAGGCGCGCGATCCTGAACACGTTGCGCGGCTCGTCCGGAAACCTCGTCGAGTGGTACGACGTCTACGTCTACACGGTGTTCGTGTCGTACTTCGAGAACCAGTTCTTCGACTCCGCGGACAAGAACTCCACCCTGTACGTCTACGGCATCTTCGCGGTGACGTTCCTGATGCGCCCCGTCGGCTCGTGGTTCTTCGGCCGCTTCGCCGACCGGCGGGGCAGGCGGGCTGCGCTGACGTTCAGCGTCTCCCTCATGGCCGCCTGCTCGCTGCTCATCGCGCTGACCCCGGGGCGCGAGAGCATCGGCGTGTGGGCCGCGGTCATCCTGCTGCTGTGCCGCCTCGTCCAGGGCTTCGCCACCGGTGGTGAGTACGGCGCGTCGGCCACCTACATGTCCGAGGCCGCCACGCGCGAGCGGCGCGGGTTCTTCTCCTCGTTCCAGTACGTCACCCTCGTCGGCGGCCACGTGCTCGCGCAGCTGACGCTGCTGGTCATGCAGCTGTTCCTCGACCGCGAGCAGATCGCCGAGTTCGGCTGGCGCATCGCGTTCCTCATCGGCGGCGTCGCCGCGATCGTCGTGTTCTGGCTGCGGCGCAGCATGGACGAGTCCCTCTCCGCCGAGCAGCTCGCCGCGGTCCGGCGCGGCGAGGACACGGGATCGGGGTCGCTGCGCGAGCTGCTCACCCGGTACTGGCGGCCCCTGCTCACGTGCTTCCTCGTCACCATCGGCGGCACGATCGCCTTCTACACCTACAGCGTCAACGCGCCCGCCATCGTCAAGTCGACCTACGCCGACGAGGGCATGACCGCGACGTGGATCAACCTCGTCAGCCTGACCTTCCTGATGGTCATCCAGCCGATCGGCGGGCTCGTCAGCGACCGGGTCGGCCGCAAGCCGCTGCTGGTCTTCTTCGGCGTCGGCGCGGTGATCTACACCTACGTGCTGCTCACCTTCCTGCCGCAGACCACCTCGGTGGCGGCCTCGCTCACCCTCGTCTGCGTCGGCTACGTCATCCTCACCGGCTACACCTCGATCAACGCCATCGTGAAGGCCGAGCTGTTCCCGTCGCACATCCGCGCCCTCGGCGTCGGGCTGGGATACGCGCTGGCCAACTCCGCCTTCGGCGGCACCGCCCCGCTGATCTACCAGGCGGCGAAGGACGGCGGGTACGTCACGGCGTTCATCGTGTACGTGACGGCCGTCGTCGCGGCCTCCCTGCTGGTCTACGTGTTCGTGCTCAAGAACAAGACGGAGACCGCGCTGGACCGCGAACAGGGCCGCGCCTTCGTCTGAGGGCACCTAGGGGGTGTCTGATGGATCTCCAGCCGGCCCGCGGGGCCCCAGGCGGCGCCCCGCGGCGTTCTCGTCGGGGCCGATCCAACCCCGGGATCGGCCCCTCCTCGGCCTTGCGGGCCATCCACCTGGAACCCCGCGGACTCGGCGGAGATCCATCAGACACCCCCTAGGCTTCGCGTCCATGACGTCGCTCGCCCCGCAGCCGGACCGCCGGTCGGTGCTGCGGGGCCTCGCGCTCGGGGCGGCCGCGCTGGGCACGGTCGCGTTGGGCACGGCGGCGTGCGGGACCGACGACACGCCCACGGTGCGGCTGGCCGCGGGGGAGCCCGGCGGGTTCTTCTGGGACTTCTCGGGCCTGCTCGCCGCGGCGGCGCGCCGGGCGGGCACCGCCCGGCTGGAGCCGCTGCCGACCGGCGGTTCCGCGGAGAACCTGCAGCTGCTGGGGGCGGGATCGGCCGCCCTCGCCATGACCCTCGGCGACATCGCCCAGGACCGCGTCGCCACCGACGGGTTCGCGGCGGTCGGCCGCGTGTACGAGAACTACTTCCAGGTCGCCGTGCGTGCCGACTCCCCGATCACCGCGCCGGCCCGGCTCGCGGGCCGGACGGTGAGCGTCGGCGCGCCGGGATCCGGCGCGAGCACCCTCTCCGCCCGGGTGCTCGACGTCGTGGGGCTCGGCGCCCCCACGGCCGTGCGCCGGGTCGAGCGGACGATGCACGGGGCCGCTGCGGCGCTCGCCACGGGCGAGGTCGACGCGGCGATGTGGGCGGGCGGTCTGCCCACCCCCGCGTTCGCCGACCCCGCCACCCCGATCCGGCTGCTCGACCTCGGCGGCGAGGTGGACGCCCTGCGACAGCGGTTCGGCAGCGTCTACGAGTCCGTCACGGTGCCCGCCGGGGTGTACGGGGCGAATCCCGCGATGACGACCGTCGGTGTCGCGAACCTGCTGCTCGCCCGGCGGGACGTGGCCGATCGCGTCGCCGCCGACATGGTGGACCTGCTGCTGGACGACCCGTCCGCGCTGGTCCCCGCCCAGGCGGTCGGCAGCCAGTTCCTCGACGCCCAGTCATTGATCCAGACCGGACCCGTGGCGCTGCACCCCGGGGCGGCCGCGGAGTACCGGCGCCGCCACGGCTGAACCCGTCCGCCCTCCTGCGGTCGTGCGTTGTGAGTGGTGCTCTGGCACCACTTGCCACGCACGGGCCTCAGGGGCGCAGCGGCCTGCCGTCCGGGTCGGTGTTGCGGCCCGCCAGCAGGACGATGCCGTCCGCGACCCCCCACACCGCGCCCAGCCCGAACGTCACGATCGTGACGATGAGCTGCGCGATCGCGATCTCGGTGTGGCCGGTGTAGAACCGGCCCGCGCCGACGGCGCCGAGGAACAGCTGCAGGATCCCGGCGGTGACCTTGGACTTGTCCGAGTACGGCAGCCCCGTGCCGGGCTCCCGGCCGAACGGGGCGTCCTGCCACGCGAGGTGGGCCGTCGGGCGGGGGAGACCGGGGGCGCCGTACGTCGGGCCGCCCCCGAACGCCGCGGGCAGCCCGGCGGGTGGGCTGTAGGCGAGGTCCGGGGGCCGGGCCGGGGGAGACGGCCGCAACACCGCGGGCCGCGGGTCCGGCAGGTCCTCGAACACCACCGCGATATCGGTCGTGGTCTTGCCGTTCCAGACGGCGCCGACCCGGTCGGCGTACTCGTCCCCGTCGAGCCTGCCGTGCGAGAAGTGTTCGGCGAGGGCGTTCGCCGCCTCCTCGCGCTCGGCGTTGCCGATGCGCAGCGCCGGTCGCGCGGGCGACGCGGCGGGTTCCGGCTCGGGTGCGGCTTCGGGCTGCGTCACCCTCCCGACGGTACCGAACCGCACGGCCTAGAGTCCGGTCATGCGCTTCGGTCTCTTCGTCCCACAGGGCTGGCGGCACGATCTCATCGGCATCGACCCCGCCGAGCACTGGGGGGTGATGAAGGGGCTGGCCCGGCACGCCGACGCGGGCCCCTGGGAGTCGATCTGGGTCTACGACCACTTCCACCCGGTGCCCAAGCCCACCCACGAGGCCGTGCACGAGGCCTGGTCGCTGATGGCCGCGTTCGCCGCCGCGACCGACCGGGTCCGGCTCGGCCAGATGTGTACCTGCATGGCCTACCGCAACCCGATGTACCTGGCGAAGGTCGCGGCCACCATCGACGTCATCTCCGGCGGGCGGGTCGAGATGGGTATCGGCGCGGGCTGGTACGAGAACGAGTGGCGGGCCTACGGCTACGGCTTCCCGTCCCCGGGTGACCGGCTCGGCCTGCTCGACGAGGGCGTCCAGATCTTCCGGCAGGCGTGGGAGCACGGCACGGCGACGTTCGAGGGCAAGCACTACCAGGTCGACCAGGCCCTCTGCGAGCCGCGGCCGCTGCAGCCGGGCGGCATCCCGATGTGGATCGCGGGCGGCGGGGAGAAGGTCACGCTGAAGATCGCGGCGAAGTACGCGGACTTCACCAACTTCGACGGCTCGCCCGAGGGCTTCACGCACAAGTCGGAGCTGCTCGCCAGGCACTGCGAGACCGTCGGCACGGACTTCGCCGCCATCGTGCGGTCGGCGAACTACAACGTGGCGATCGCCGAGACCGAGGCGGGCGTCGAGGCGAAGCTGCAGGAGGCCGTCGACCGGCTGCGGCCGCACGTCGGCGACGAGCGGGCGGAGGCCTCGCTCGGGGCCTACCGCGGCCTGCCGGGCGTGGGTACGCCGGAGCAGATCGTGGAGAACCTGCGCGGCATGCAGGCGCGGGGGATGACCTACGGCATCTTCTACTTCCCCGACGCCGCCTACGACCGCTCCTCGATCGAGCTGTTCGAGCGCGAGGTCATCCCGCACGTTGCCTGAACGCACGGTCGAGGCCTTCCTCGCGCACCTCGCCGTCGAGCGCGGGAGCTCGGCGAACACGCTGCGCGCGTACACGAACGACCTGGACCGGTACGTGGCCTACCTGCACGACCGGGGCCTCGACGACCTCGCCGCCGTCCGGGAGACGGACGTCGGCGGGTTCGTCGCGGCCCTGCGCAGCGGCCCGACCCCGCTGGCCGCCTCCTCGGCGGCCCGCGCCCTGGCCGCGGTGCGCGGACTGCACCGGTTCGCCGCCCGCGAGGGTGTGGTGCCCGTGGACGTGGCCAAGGCCGTGACACCCCCGGCGCAGCCCGGCAGGCTGCCGCACACGCTGACCGTCGACCAGGTGGAGCAGCTGTTGGCGGGGTGCGTGGGGGACGGGCCCGCCGCGCTGCGCGACCGCGCCCTGCTGGAGATCCTCTACTCGACGGGCGCCCGGATCTCCGAGGCCGTCGGGATCGACCTCGACGACCTCGACCCCGGCGACCGCACGGTGCTGGTCCGCGGCAAGGGCGGCAAGCAGCGGATCGTGCCCGTGGGCAGGCCCGCGCTCGCGGCGGTCGACGCCTACCTGGTCCGGGCCCGGCCCGCGTTCGCGGCCAAGGGGACGGGCACGGCGGCGTTGCTGCTCAACGCCCGGGGTGCCCGGCTGTCGCGGCAGTCCGCCTGGCACACCCTGCGCGGCGCCGCGGACGCCGCCGGGCTGGACCCCACCGCGATCTCGCCGCACACCCTGCGGCACTGCTTCGCCACCCACCTGCTCGCGGGCGGCGCGGACGTCCGCGTGGTCCAGGAGCTGCTGGGCCACGCGTCGGTCACCACCACGCAGATCTACACCCACGTGACGGTCGACGCGCTGCGCGAGGTGTACGCCACGAGCCACCCACGCGCCCGCGGATAGCGCACCTGTGAGTGGCGATGGTCGCCATGGCGACCATCGCCACTCACAGGGTGGTGTGGGTCCAGCGGCCGGCGAGCATCGTGGCGGCGACCGGCAGCGCGCGGAGCTGGGCGGGGGTGCACCGCGCGGGATCGGCGTCCAGGACCGCGAGGTCGGCGACGCGGCCCGCGCGCAGGGGGCCGTCCGGCCCGTATGACGCGGCGAGCGCCTCGGCGAGCGTCAGGTGCTGTTCGGGGTGCCACGGCTCGCGCGCGTCCCCGCTGCGGTGCACGGCGGCGGCGATCGCCACCCACGGGTCCAGCGGCGCGACCGGGGCGTCCGAGCCCAGGGCCAGGGTGGCCCCCGCGGCGAGCAGCGACCGGAACACGAAGGCCCGCCGCGTGCGGTCCGCCCAGTAGTGGTCCGCGACGTCCCGGTCGTCCACGGCGTGCTCGGGCTGCACCGACGCGGTGATCCCCAGCGCGGCGAACCGCGGCACGTCGGTGTCCTGCAGCAGCTGCGCGTGCTCGACCCGGCCGCGGGCGCCGGTCGCGGCGAACGCGTCGAGCACGAAGGCGTTCGCGGCGTCCCCGATCGCGTGGACCGCCACGTCCAGCCCGCCCGCGGCGGCGCGGCGCAGCAGCGGCTCCAGCTCCGACCGCGGCACCAGGACCATCCCGCACGGGTGCGGCGTGCCCTCCAGCCCCGGGTACGGGTCGACGCAGAAGGCGGTCCGGGTGTTCAGCGACCCGTCCGTCACGATCTTCAGCGGCCCCATGGTGAGCAGCCCGTCCGTGCCCGGCACCGCGGCGCCGGTGCGCAGTCCCCGCTCCAGCGCGAGGTCCAGCGCGGGCGGCCACACCGACGACACGACCCGCAGGGAGCGGGTGCCCGCGGCGATCCGGGAGGCCCACGCGTCGAGCGGGAAGGGGGCCTCGAAGTCCACGACCCCCACCACGCCGCGGGCGGCGGCGGCCCGCGCGGCCTCGTCCGCGGCGCGGTCGACGTCTCCCGCCAGCCGGACGTCCTCCATGATCGGGATCCAGTCCTGCTCGCGCACGACGCCCGGGGGCACGCCGTAGTGCGCGGCCGCGGCGGCGTTCACCCAGCAGCAGTGCAGGTCCGCGCTCACCAGCACGATGCGCGGGGCGGGCGGCAGCAGGTCCGCCCGCGGGAGGTCCGGCCACAACGCGTCCCGGAACCCGGCGCCGACCAGCATCCCGTCCGCGGGCGGGTCGCTGCGCAGGCGCGCCTCGACCAGTGCGGCCGCCTGCGCCGCCGAGCCCGCCCCGGACAGGTCCAGCCGCCGCCGGGACAGTGCCCACTGGTCGAAGTGGACGTGGCTGTCCCACAGCCCCGGCACGACGACCCGGCCCTGCAGATCGACCCCGGGGCCGGGGGAGTGCGGGCGGACCTCGGTCAGCACGCCGCCCTCGACGGTCAGGTCCACCAGCTCGCCGTCGACCCGGCCCGCGCGGAGCCGAGTCGACACCGCTTCCGCGGGAGGGCGGACGTCGGCGGTCACGCGTGGCGCAGCCGCAGGAACCAGGCCAGCGCCGCGGCCAGCACGATCCCCATGGCCAGCACGGACACCCCGATCCCCGCCACGGGGGCCAGGAAGGCGCAGGCCAGGATCAGGACCGCCGCCAGCGTGACGAGCAGCGGGGTGAGCGTCCCCGACGGCCAGACGAGCCCGCGCAGCACCATGATCACGAGCAGGTAGAGCGCCACCGGGACCGCCACGGCGAACCCGGCGATGACCGGTGCCACGTGCGCCTCGTGCTCGGCGAGCTGCACCGCCGTCTCCAGGCCCGCGCCGAGCGCCGCCACCGCCGCGAACACGAGGAAGTGGCCGTATCCCCAGGTCAGGGCGGTGCGCAGGGAGCGGAACCCGTGCTCGTCGCCCCCGAGGAAGTAGATCCACCAGATCCCGAACATCAACAGCAGCGCACCCACGGCGACCAGCACCAGGTCCGGCGTCAGACCCGAGGCCTGCGAGCCCTGGAACGCGACGGTCGCCGCGAGGATGACCTCGCCGAGCACGATGATCGTGAACAGCCCGTAGCGCTCGGCGATGTGCTCGGGGTGGAAGGAGGTGGGGCGGGTGCGCTCGGCCCACGGCGGCACCGCGACCTCGGCCACCGCCAGCACCACGAAGCCGATGTAGTCGAACGGGTGCGGCAGCAGGAGCCGCAGCAGCCACAGCACCTGCACGACGGCGATCCCGAGCGCGTACCGCTGGGCGGTCCGGCGGCCCTCGGGGTGTTCGCGGGCGGCGCGCAGCCACTGCAGCACCATCGGGATGCGCATGACCGCGTAGCCGACGGTCACCATGGCGAAGTCGTAGTCGTTCAGCGCCGCCGGGACGCCCGCCGCCAGGATCAGCACGCCCGCCATCTGCAGCAGGGTGAGCAGCCGGTACGGGACGTCGTCGGTGTCGTAGGACGAGGCGAACCAGGTGAAGTTCATCCAGGCCCACCAGATGGCGAAGAACACCATCACGAACCCGCCGGTCGCCGCGACGGCGTGGTTCTCCTCGATCCCGTGCGCGAGCTGGGCCGCGGCCTGTGCGATCGCGACCACGAAACACAGGTCGAACAGCAGCTCGAGCGGGGTCGAGGCGCGCCCCTCCTCCTCCGGGTCCCGCCCGTTCATCCGCCGCCGCCACGGCATCGCCAACCCCGGAACCGCCATGATCGTCCCCTCCCCGCGCGTTCCGGGGAGAAACTACCCGGTAGGTTTCGACCGGAAGTTCGAGGCGCCCTGGCGTGGCGCGTTGCCCCCGGTAGGTGGGTTTCCTAGTCTGCGGCGCAGGTAGGGACATCAGAGGAGCCGCATGGACACATCCCCCGCGGGGCCTGACTACGACCCGACCGTCGAGGATCCCGCTCCCGCCGCCGCCCGGCACCGGGCGGGCGCCCCCGAACCCGCCCCGCTGACCGAGCACGGCCCGGCCCGGGTGATCGCCGTCGCGAACCAGAAGGGCGGGGTCGGCAAGACCACCTCGACCATCAACCTGGGCGCGGCGCTGGCCGAGTACGGGCGCCGGGTGCTGCTCGTCGACTTCGACCCGCAGGGGGCGCTGTCGGTGGGGCTGGGGGTCCAGCCGCACCAGCTCGACGCCACGATCTACAACCTGCTGATGGAGCGCGGGGTCGAGGCGGAGGACGTCATCCTCGAGACGTCCGTGCCCGGCATGGACCTGCTGCCCAGCAACATCGACCTGTCCGCGGCGGAGGTCCAGCTCGTCACCGAGGTCGGCCGCGAGCAGGCGCTCGGCCGGGCGCTCAAGCGCGTCCTCGGCAACTACGACGTCGTGCTGATCGACTGCCAGCCGTCGCTCGGCCTGCTCACGATCAACGCCCTGGCCTGCGCGGACCACGTGCTGATCCCGCTGGCGTGCGAGTTCTTCTCGCTGCGCGGCGTGGCCCTGCTGATGGACACCATCGACAAGGTGAAGGACCGGCTCAACCCGGACCTGGAGCTCATCGGCGTCCTCGCCACGATGTTCGACTCGCGCACCGTGCACACCCGCGAGGTGCACCAGCGCGTGGTCGAGGCCTTCGGCGACCTGGTGTTCGACGCCGTGATCAACCGGACCATCCGCTTCCCGGAGACCACGGTGGCCGGGGAGCCGATCACCACCTGGGCGCCCAACTCGTCGGGCGCGGCGGCGTACCGGATGCTCGCGCGTGAGGTCATCGCGCGTTGACCGTCGCCCCGGAAGAGCGCCCGCGGTTCACCGTCCGGCTCCAGAACTTCGAGGGGCCGTTCGACCTGCTGCTGCAGCTCATCGGCAAGCACCAACTCGACGTCACCGAGATGGCCCTGCACAAGGTCACGGACGACTTCATCGCCCACCTCACCGCGATGGGCGACGCGATGGACCTGGACGAGACCACCGAGTTCCTCGTCGTCGCGGCGACCCTGCTCGACCTCAAGGCCGCCCGGCTGCTGCCGAACGCCGAGGTCGAAGACGAGGAGGACCTCGCCCTGCTCGAGGCCCGGGACCTGCTCTTCGCCCGGCTGCTCCAGTACAAGGCGTACAAGCAGGTCGCGAGCCTGTTCGCCGAGCTGGAGAAGACGGCGCTGCGCCGGTTCCCCCGCTCGGTCGCCCTGGAGCCGCGGTTCGAGGGGCTGCTCCCCGAGGTGCTGCTGGGCATGGACGCCGCGGCGTTCGCCGAGCTCGCCGCCGGGGTGTTCCGGCCCAAGCCGCCGCCGGTCGTCGGGCTGGACCACGTCCACCAGCACGACGTCTCGGTGCCGGCCCACATGGACATCCTCCGCGAGCGCCTGGCCGAGCTGGGCGAGGCCACGTTCGCGATGCTGACGGACGACTGCACGGAGACCATCGAGATCGTCGCCCGGTTCATGGCGGTGCTGGAGCTCTTCCGCGAGAAGGCCATCGACGTGGAGCAGCCCGAGGCCTTCGGCACGCTGACCGTACGCTGGAACCCTGATGACCTCGTCCGAGCCTGAGCCGCCGGATCTCGACGTGCTGGAGGCGGCGTTCGCGGAGCCGTCCACGGTCGAGGAGCCGGGCCTGCCCACCCTGCACCGCGACGACGAGCTGACCGCGGCCCTCGAGGCGTTGTTGCTGGTCGTGGACTCGCCGACGGACGAGGCGTCGCTCGCCACGGCGCTGGACCAGCCGGTCGCCCGGGTGGAGCGGGCCCTGCGCCACCTCGCCGAGTCCTACCGCGAACAGGGCCGCGGGATCGACCTGCGCCGGGTGGGGGAGGGCTGGCGGTTCTACACCCGCGACCTCTACGCCCCCTACGTCGAGCGCTTCCTGCTGGACGGGCAGCGCGCCAAGCTGACCCGGGCCGCCCTGGAGACCCTCGCGGTCGTCGCGTACCGGCAGCCCGTCACCCGGGCGCGGGTGGCGGCGGTACGGGGTGTGAACTGCGACGGCGTCCTGCGTACGCTGCTCACACGCGGTCTGGTGGAGGAGGCCGGTGTGGACGGGCCCACCCAGGGCACGCTGTTCCGCACCACCGAGCTCTTCCTGGAGCGGCTGGGGCTGTCCTCGCTGGAGGACCTGCCCCCGCTGGCTCCGCTGTTGCCGGACATCGAGACGATCGACGAGCTCTGACGGGCTCGTCACCAGAGCTTCACGAGGGAACGACACGATGGTTGACTCCGCACCCCAGGGTGTGCGGCTGCAGAAGGTGCTCGCACAGGCGGGGGTGGCCTCGCGCCGCGCCGCCGAGGAGCTGATCGCCGCGGGCCGGGTCTCGGTGGACGGTGAGATCGTCCGCGAGATGGGGCGGCGCATCGACCCGGACAGCGCCGTGGTGCACGTGGACGGCTCGCGCATCCAGCTCACCGAGGACCAGGTCTACCTGGCGCTGAACAAGCCCGTCGGCATGCTGTCCACGATGTCCGACGACCAGGGCCGGGTCTGCGTCGGGGACCTGATCCTGCACCGCACCGAGCTGCTGAACAAGGCGGGCAGGCTCTTCCACGTCGGCAGGCTGGACCAGGACACCGAGGGGCTGCTCCTGCTGACCAACGACGGGGAGCTGGGCCACCGGCTCATGCACCCCTCGTTCGAGGTGGAGAAGACCTACGTGGCGGAGGTGCAGGGGCAGGTCAGCCGGGACGCCGGGCGGCGGCTGCGCGAGGGCGTCGAGCTGGAGGACGGGCCGGTCGCGGTGCACTCCTTCAAGCTGATCGACTCCATGCCGGGCCGCTCGGTCGTCGAGCTGAAGATCCACGAGGGCCGCAAGCACGTCGTGCGCAGGCTGCTCGACGAGGTCGGCTATCCCGTCGAGCGGCTGGTGCGCACGGCGATCGGGGACGTCCGGCTCGGCGACCAGCGCCCCGGCAAGCTGCGCCCGCTGACCCAGAGCGAGGTCGGCGCGCTGTACAAGGCGGTGGGGATGTAGTGGCCGTCCGGGCGATCCGCGGCGCGATCCAGATCGAGGGGGACTCCCGGGACGAGATCCTGGAGGGCTCCGCCGAGCTGGTCACCGCCGTCCTCAAGCGCAACGACCTGACCAGCGACGACATCATCTCGATCCTGTTCACGGCCACGCCGGACCTGACGGCCGAGTTCCCGGCCTACGCCGCCCGCCTCCTCGGCCTGACCGACGTCCCGCTGATGTGCGCGGTGGAGATCGCGGTGCCCGAGGCCATGCCGCGCGTGCTGCGCCTGATGGCGCACGTGGAGACCGACCTGGCCAGGGCCGACCTGCGCCACGTCTACCTCCGCGGCGCGGCCGCCCTGCGCCGCGACCTCCCGAGCTAGCGGCTCCGCCGCCCGTGCGTGGTGAGTGGTGCTCTGGCACCACTTACCACTCACGAGTGCCGCAGGCGCGGCTGGCACAATGACCGGGGCTCGCGCGGGGTGTGCGGGGCTCGTCCTTCCAACCGCCGGCGTGAGAGGTGTCCATGGTGCTGCACGGGGTCGTCGCGATGGACGGGCCCTCCGGTACCGGCAAGTCCACCGTCTCGCGCCGGCTGGCCCGCGAGCTGCAGGCCGACTACCTCGACACCGGGGCGATGTACCGCGCCGTCACGCTGGCGTGTCTGCGCGCGGGGCTGACCGCCGAGAGCCCCGCCGAGGAGATCACGAAGGTGGCGCTGTCCGCCGGGATCGAGTCGGTCACCGACCCGGCCGCCCCGCGGATCCTCCTCGAGGGGGAGGACGTCGAGGCCGAGATCCGGGGCGAGGCCGTCACGAAGGCCGTCTCGGCCGTCTCCGCCGTGCCCGAGGTGCGTGCCGCCCTGGTCGCGCGCCAGCAGGCCTCCATCGCCGCGGCGAGCGGCATCGTGGTCGAGGGGCGGGACATCGGCTCGGTCGTCGCGCCGGACGCCGGGCTCAAGATCTACCTGACCGCGTCGGAGGAGGTGCGGGCCGCGCGCCGCAACCGGCAGGACCTGCGGGCGGGCCGCACCGCGGACGCCGCCGCCACCCTCGCGGACGTCCAGCGCCGCGACCGGCTGGACTCCACCCGCAAGACCTCCCCGCTGCACGCCGCGCCGGACGCGCTCGTCCTGGACACCGACGAGCTGTCCGTGGAGCAGGTGCACACGGCGCTGCTGGCGCTGGTCGAGGAGCGTGGCCTGGTCTCATGACCCTTCTGGAGGCACCGGCGGCCGCCGATCTCCCCGCCGGTGCGGACCCCCGGCTGCACGACCTGGCCCGCTGGGTCGGGACGTGGCTGTTCGTGCCGGGCTACCGGGTCCGGGTGCACGGCCGCGACCGGATCCCGGCGGACGGGCCGCTGGTGCTGGTCGCCAACCACAGCGCGATGGTCGACGGTCCGCTGCTGTTCGGACTACTCGGGCGCCGTGCGGTGTTCTGGGTGAAGCAGGAGATGTTCACCGGCGTCCTCGGGGTCGGGCTGCGCCGGATCGGGCAGATCCCGGTGCGGCGCGGGTCCGCGGACCGGGCGCCGCTCACCGCGGCCCGCGAGGTGCTGCGGGGCGGCGGCCTCGTCGGGGTGTTCCCCGAGGGCACCCGTGGCAGCGGGGACGTCGCGGCCGCCCAGCAGGGGGCGGCGTGGCTGGCCCGCGCGACCGGGGCGCGGATCCTGCCGGTGGTCATCCGCGGGACCCGCCGGGGCGACGGGCACCGCTGGCGGCCGCGAGTCGACGTGCTGGTGGGCGAGCCGTTGCCGGCCCCCACCGGGAAGGGCCGCGCCGAGCTGGCGGCGGCCACCGAGACCGTGCGTGGCGCACTCGCCGCGCTGGTCCGAGAACTCGATGACGTACGGAGCAGGACGTGAGTGAGATCAGTGGGACCGACCGGGCCGCCATGGCCGACCTGGGTCTGGACCCCGACGAGTTCGTGGGCGACGAGTTCGCCGACCCGGACGGGGTGGGTGGGCAGGGCGACGGGCAGGGCCCGGTCCCGGTGCTGGCCGTGGTCGGGCGACCCAACGTGGGCAAGTCCACGCTGGTCAACCGCTTCCTCGGGCGCCGCGAGGCGGTCGTGCAGGACGTCCCCGGGGTGACCCGGGACCGCGTCTCCTACGACGCCCTGTGGAACGGCCGCCGCTTCACCGTGATGGACACCGGCGGCTGGGAACCGGACGCGTCGGGCCTGCAGAAGGCGGTCGCCGCGCAGGCCGAGCTGGCCATGCGCACCGCGGACGCGATCCTGCTCGTGGTCGACTCCCGCGTCGGGGCCACCGAGGTCGAGCAGGCCGCGGCGGACGTGCTGCGCCGCTCCGACCGGCCCGTCCTCGTCGCCGCCACCAAGGTGGACGACGAGCGCATGGTCGCCGAGACCGCCGCGCTCTGGGGCCTCGGGCTCGGCGAGCCCTACCCCGTCTCCGGCCTGCACGGCCGCGGCTCCGGCGACCTGCTCGACGCGATCCTCGACGCGCTGCCCGAGACCCCGCGCGAGACGTTCGAGGCCACCCGGGGCGGGCCGCGCCGGGTCGCCCTGGTCGGGCGCCCGAACGTCGGCAAGTCCTCGCTGCTCAACCGCGTCTCCGGCGAGGTCCGCTCCGTGGTGCACGACGTCGCCGGCACGACGGTGGACCCCGTCGACTCCCTGGTGGAGCTCGACGGCGAGATCTTCCGCTTCGTCGACACGGCGGGCCTGCGCAAGCGGGTCAAGACGGCGTCGGGCATGGAGTACTACGCCTCGCTGCGCACCCAGGCGGCGATCGAGGCCTCCGAGGTCGCGCTCGTCCTGCTCGACGCGAGCGAGCCGATCTCCGAGCAGGACCAGCGGGTGCTGACGATGGTCGAGGAGGCCGGGCGCGCGCTCGTGATCGTGTTCAACAAGTGGGACCTCGTCGACGAGGAGCGCAGGCTCGCGATGAAGCGCGAGCTGGAGCGCGACCTCGGGCGGGTGCGCTGGGCCGAGCGGATCAACATCTCCGCGCTGACCGGGCGGGCCACCGCGAAGATCGCCCCGGCCATGCGCACGGCGCTGTCGTCCTGGGACACCCGGATCCCGACGGGCAGGCTGAACAGCTGGCTGTCGGACGTCATCGCCGCCACCCCGCCGCCCGTGCGCGGCGGCAAGCAGCCGAAGGTCCTCTTCGCCACCCAGGCCGCCACCCGCCCGCCGACGTTCGTGCTGTTCACGAGCGGGTTCCTGGAGGCGGGCTACCGCCGGTTCCTGGAGCGGCGCCTCCGCGAGGAGTTCGGCTTCGAGGGCTCCCCGATCCGGCTGTCGGTGCGGGTCCGGGAGAAGCGCGAGCGGGGCGGGAAGCGCCGCTGAGTATCCTCCCCCCATGTCCGAACCGGTGCGCGTCGTCCTCGCGGACGACGAGGCGCTGCTCCGGATGGGCCTGCGGACCGTGTTGGAGGCCCGCGGCACCGTCGCGGTCGTGGGGGAGGCGGCCGAGGGGCACGGCCTGATCGCCGCGGTCGAGGCGCACCGGCCGGACGTCGTGCTGGCGGACGTCCAGATGCCCGGCATGAGCGGGCTGGAGGCCCTCGCGGTGCTCTGCGCGCGTCCCGACGCGGTCCCGGCCGCGGTGCTGACCACCTTCGACCTCGACGACTACGTGGCCGAGGCGCTGCGCATCGGCGTCCAGGGCTTCCTGCTCAAGGACGCCGAGCCGGACGCGTTGATCCGGGCCGTCCTCGACCTCGCCGCCGGGGGCGCGGTGCTCGATCCGCGGATCACCGCCCGGTTGTTGCCGCGGCTGGTCCCCGAGACCCCCCACCCGCGGCCGCGCCCGGCGGACCTGACGCTGCGCGAGACCCAGGTGCTGCGCCTGCTCGCGGCCGGGGTGTCGAACGCCGCCATCGGCCTGGAGCTCGGCCTGGCGGAGGCCACCGTGAAGAAGTACGTGTCCGCGCTGCTGGTCAAACTGGGTGCCGAGAACCGCGTCCAGGCCGCGCTGCTCGCCCAGAGCTGGGGCGCCTGATGTCCCCCGACCCCACCCACCCCGTGAGCGGCGATGGTCGCCAGAGCGACCATCGCCACTCACGGGGGGTGTGGCGGCCGGGTGCGCCGGTGCGGGTCGTGGGACTGGAGGTCCTGGCGATGGGCACGTCGGCGGCGTTCGTGCTGCTCGCCGCCCCGGGGCCGACGTCCTGGTCCCTGCTCGCCGGGCTCGTCGGGTGTGCGTTGC
Source organism: Pseudonocardia oroxyli (assembly GCF_900102195.1). Classification (GTDB taxonomy): domain Bacteria; phylum Actinomycetota; class Actinomycetes; order Mycobacteriales; family Pseudonocardiaceae; genus Pseudonocardia; species Pseudonocardia oroxyli. The sequence continues at coordinate 192,983 of NZ_FNBE01000011.1, read as the reverse complement.
TGCCGCTGCGCCACCTCTGGGCGCCGCTCGGGGTGATCGTCTCGCTGCCCGGGATCGCGGGCGGGCTGGGCTGGCCGGTCCAGATCGTCACCCTCTGGGCGCTCGGCCGCCGCACCCGGCCGGTGGCGACCGTCCCGTGGTTCGTGCTCGTGGTGCTCGCCGCGGTGCTGCCGGTGCAGCTGCGCGAGTCGCTGACCTGGCAGTCGACCGTGCTCAGCGTGGTCTTCGCGGTGCTCTCGGCCGCCAGCCCGCTGGGCTTCGGGCTGTTCGAGGCCGCCCGGGCCCGGCTCACGGCCAGCCTGCGGGAGCTGGAGAGCGCCCGTGAGGCCATGGTCGTCGCGCGCGAGGCCGCGGCCCGCGCCGAGGAACGCGCCCGGATCGGCCGCGAGGTGCACGACGCGGTGGGCCACCACGCCACCCTCATCGCGGTCGGCGCGGCGGCGCTCGCGGCCTCCTCGGAGGACCCGCACGTGCGGGAGACCGCGGAGCGGCTGCGGACCCAGGCGAAGGAGGCCCTCGCCGAGATGCGCAGCGCGCTGGGCCTGCTCGGGCCGGCCCACAGCGCCGGGGTGGGCGACCTCGCGGAGCTGGTGGACAGCGCCCGGCGCAACGGCCTGGACGTCCGCTGGGAGACCGTCGGCGACCCGCGCCCCCTCCCGCAGGCACCCGACCACGCGGTGTACCGGGTGGTGCAGGAGGCGCTCACCAACGCCGCCCGGCACGCTCCCGGCTCCGCGGTGCGGGTGGAGGTCTCCTGGTGTCCCGGGGTCGTGCGGGTCGAGGTCCGCAGCGGCCCCGCCCGCGCCCCGGTGCGCGGCCTCGGCGCGGGCGGCGCGGGTCTGGCGGGTCTGGCCGACCGGATCCGGGCCGTCGGCGGGGAGCTCGACCACGGCCCGGCGGACGACGGGTTCGTCGTCCGCGCCGTCCTCCCGCTGGCCCCCGAGACCCCCGGCACCCCACCCCGGGGCCAGCCGCCCGCGGTCAGCGGGGCAGCCGGTACCGGATGAGCCGGGAGCTGTTGCCGACCACGGCCACGCTGGACGCGTTGTGCAGGATCGCGGCGACCACGGGGGACAGCGCGCCCGCGGCCGAGACCGCGAGGCCCGCGGCGTTGACCGCGATGGACATGCCGTAGTTCTGCCGGACGTGGGTGATCGTGCGGCGGCCGAGGTCGCGCAGCTCGAGCAGGGTGTGCAGGTCGTCCCCGGCGAGCGCGACGTCCGCGGTCTCCACCGCCACGTCCGTGCCGCCGACGCCCATGGCGATGCCGATGTCGGCCAGCGCGAGCGCGGGCGCGTCGTTGGTGCCGTCCCCGACCATGGCGACGGTGTGGCCCTCGGCCTGCAGCGCCCGGACGACGTCCTGCTTCTCCTCGGGCATGACCTGCGCGCGGTACTCGCCGATCCCGAGCTCCGCGGCGACCGCGGCGGCGGTCTGCGGGTTGTCGCCGGTGAGCAGCACGATTCGGCGGACGCCGTCCGCGCGCAACGCGTCGAGCACCTCGCGGGACTCGGCGCGCACGGTGTCCCGCAGCGACACCAGGCCGACCAGCCTGCCGTCGACGGCGAGCAGCAGGGGCGTCTCGGCCCGCTTCTGCAGCCTGGTGACCCACCCGGACGCGGCCCGGCTCACCGGGACCTTCATCTCGCGCAGCAGCGCGCGGTTGCCGATCAGCAGCGTGCGGCCGTCGGACTGCACGCGCATGCCCTGGCCGAGCAGCACCTCGCACTCCTCGTGCGGCGGGATCTCGATCCGGCGCTCCTCGGTGGAGCGGATCACGGCCTGGGCGAGCGGGTGCCGGGAGTGGATCTCGGAGCTGGCGGCGTAGGCCAGGACCTGCTCGGGGGACCAGGCGTCGTCGAAGGAGATGACGTTGGTGACCACCGGGCGGCCCAGGGTGAGCGTGCCGGTCTTGTCGAACACCACCGCGTCCACCCGGCCCGCGGCCTCGAGGTGCGCGCCGCCCTTGATCAGGATGCCGCGGCGGGCGCCGTTGCCGATGGCCGCGCTGATCGCGGTCGGGGTGGACAGCCCCACCGCGCAGGGGCAGGCGACGAGCAGCATGGTCATCGCGCGCCGCACGTCCCGGGTGAGCAGCAACGTCACCGCGGACAGGGCGAACGACGCCGGCACGAACCGCCGGGAGAAGTTCTCCCCGACGGTCTGGATCGGGGCCCGGTCGGACTGCGCCGACTCGACGCGGTCGATGATCCGGCCGATCGCGGTGTCCCGGCCGACGGCCGTGGCGCGCACGACGATCCGCCCGCGCATCAGCACCGATCCGGCGTGCAGCGCCACCCCGGGGGCGACGGAGACGGGCAGCTGCTCGCCGGTGATCGCGGCCTGGTCGACGACCCCCTCGCCCTCGACGACCTCGCCGTCCACCGGCAGCACCACGTGCTCGTGGACGACCACCTCGTCGCCCACCCGGACGTCGTCGATGTCGATCTCGATCTCGGTGCCGTCCGCCAGCCGCGTCCAGGTGCGGGTCTGGGCGCCGGTGAGCAGCTCGGAGATCGCCCGCCGGGAGCGGCGCAGCGTGAGGTCCTGCAGGTACTCGCCGATGTTGAGCAGCCAGAGCACCGTCAGCGCGACGACGTTCTCGCGCAGCACGAGCGAGGCGACCGTGGCCGCGGACACCAACGCGTCCGTGCCCGCCCCGCGGCCGCCGGTCAGCGAGCGCAGCGCCCCGCGCAGGAAGGGGTAGCCGGTGAAGATCGTGACGCCGGTGGCGACGGTCCGGCTGGTCGGCCCCAGCACCGGCGGGCGGCGCAGGCCGTAGCGGCGCACCCCGAGCGCGGCGAGCGCGACCCCGCCGACGACGAGCCGCACCAGGTCGGCGTTGCGGACGTCCGCCGAGCGCGGCGCGCGGGCCGCCGTGGCCTCCGGATCGGCGCCGCAGCCCTTCTCGACGGCGTCGAGCAGCTCCGCGCGGACGCAGCGGGCCGGGTCGTACCAGACCACGACGCTGCCGGTCCGGGGGTAGGCATGGACCTGGCGGACCCCGCCGACCGCGTCCACGGCGTCCTCCACCGCCACGCAGAGCGACGCGCGTCCGCGCAGCTCGGGGACGGCGAACCGGGCGCGTCCCGCGGCGTCGGAGAGGACCTGCACCTCGGTGGTCCTCAGTGGTCGTGGTCGTGGACGTGCGCGGCCCCGGGCACCGGGGCCTCCTCGCCGATCTTGGCGCGCGCCTCGCTGACGATGTCCGCGGTGGCCAGCCGGGCCCGCTCGGCCCCGGTCTCGGCCGCGCGGGCGCCGCGCAGCCCCCAGGCGGTGACCGTGACCGCGGCGCCGCGCACCGCGCCCGAACGGACCACGCGCTTCACCCCGTCGTAGGCGGCCGCACCCACCAGACCACTGCCGACCAGGCCCGCGGCCTTACCGATGAGACCTGCAGCGAACACGACTCTCTCCTCCCGGGACGATCACGCCGTCAGGGTACGCGGGCCGGGTTCACCCGCGCCGACCCGACCGGACGTCACGCCGCCGGGGTGCCGCGGACGGGGGTCCGGGTGGAGAGGCTCAGATCGGCGGCCGGGAAGTACCCGTGGCTGAACTCGCAGGGTCGGCCCTGCTCGTCGACGAGCACCCGCTCCCGCAGGAGCAGCAGCGTGCCGGGGGAGACGTCGAGCAGCCGCGCGGTGCGCCCGTCGGCGCGCACGGCGTGCACCGTCGAGTCGATCCGGTCGACCGCCGAGCCGTGGGTGCGGGCGAACAGCTCGTCGAAGTCCACGGGCGAGTCCGTGCTGAGCGGGCGGTGGGGCAGGCTCGCCCGCGAGTAGAGCAGGTACACGCCGAACGGCCTGCCGTCCCGCAGGATCCGGTACTCGGTGACCGCGACCTCGGGTTCGGAGGTGCTCAGTATCCGGGAGAGGAACGGCGGGGTCGGCACGGTGGCGACGGCGAGCCGTTCGGCCCGGTAGCGCCAGGCCTCGGTGCGGTGCCAGCCGCGGCCGGTGTCGAGCGGCAGGTCGGCGATCCGCCGCTCGATGACCGTGCCGGTCCGCGGCGCCCGCCGGACGACGCCCTCGACGGCCAGCTGCGCCAGACCCCGGCGGATCGAGTTGCGGCTGACCCCGAACCGGTCGGCGAGCTCCTGTTCGTTCAGGCGGTCACCGACCGGCAGCAGCCCCTCGCGCACGGCCGCGCGCAGTTCGGCGTGCACGGACAGCGCGGACTGGCGCGCCCCGACGACACCCGGCTCGACGGGTTCGACCGCGGTGCGGGCGCGGCGCGGCACCGGGATCCGCAGCCGGGGCCGGAACTCCGTGGACAGGGTGGTGTGGGTCGCGGGGTAGTGGGTGACGCTGAACTCCCGCGGGAGCCCGTCCGCGCTCCACAGCACCCGGGACTTCACGAGCAGCGCGGTGCCGACCGGGACCTCCAGCTGCGCGGCAACCTTCTCGTCCGCCTCCACCGCCTCGAGCCAGCAGCCGACCTGGCCGAGCGGGCTGCCGTAGACGCGGGCGAAATCGTCGCCGAACGAGGCGGTCTCGGCCGAGGTCATCGTGAGCCTGCGGTCCACGCCGCCGGACAGGCTGAACCGGGCGTAGAGCAACGCCGGGCCGCCGTGGCGGAGCAGCACCAGCTCGGTGAGGTGCACGGCCTCGGCGTCCGGGGACAGGTGGTGGCGGGTCAGCGGGGTGGCCGGCACCCAGCGGCGCTCCAGCACCTCGCACCGGAAGACGTCCCCCGTCGTGGTGCTCCACCCGACCCCGTTGTCGATCCGCACGTCGGTCAGGTCGCCGCGCACGACCGTGCCCGCCCGCGGGGAGCGGGACACGATGCCCTCCTCCACCAGCAGACCCAGCGCCGCGCGGACGGCGCTGCGGCTCACGGAGAAGCGGTCCACCAGGGTGTGCTCGTCGAGGCGCTCGTCCGCCTCGATGAGACCGGTGCGCAGGCTGGAGCGCAGCGCGGCGTGCACCCCGGCGACCGACTGGAGCCGCACGCGGTGCTGGCGCAGTGCCCGCTCCCGCGTCGCCCGCCGGTACTGCTCCTCCGCCGTGGTCATCCGTCCTCCTGCGCGCCTCGACCGGACCAGGGTCCGCCACCGCGTCGGGGCACACGTTCGGATGGTTCGTCGGCGCCGTGCCGCGGTGGTCACCGGACGGTGAACACCTCGTTGCGCGGTCCCGCGTCCGGCGGCGGGGGAGCGGCCCGCGCGGCTGTGGGGCCGGTCACGACGCGGTCGCCCCGGGGGCCTCCGCACCCCCGCGCCACCGGGCCCGCGGTGGCGAGCCGGATGCGGCGGCAGCCCGGTGACCTGCGCAGACGAGCTGTCGCACGGCTGCGTGACCCCGCGTAATTGCGCCTTGACCCTCGACGTCACCGCGCGGCAATACTCGCTCCATACGGTTCTGGTCGTCCCCCGAACGACCACGAAGAGCCCGGTGATGATCGTATGAGTCCCCCGCCGTTCCACCTCGGTTGGTTCTATTCCAAGGGCTTCGGTCCGAAGGCGTGGAAGCACGGGTGGGCGGGTCCGCGCGCGGCGGTGGCGAGGTTCACCCGACCCGACACGGCGGTGGATCTGGCCCGGGCGATGGAGCGGGCGGGCTTCGACTACTTCATGATCGAGGACTCGTCGAACGTCCCGTACACCTACCAGGGCAGCCACAACGCCTACCTGCAGCACTCGGTCGACACCCCGAAGCTGGACCCGATGGTGCTGGCGCCCTTCATCGCCCAGGCCACCGAGAAGCTCGGCGTGGTCGTGACCTGCTCCACCACCGAGTACCACCCGTTCATGCTGGCCAGGGCGATGAACGCGCTCGACCACACCACCGACGGCCGGATCGGCTGGAACGTGGTCACCGGCTCGAACGACGGCGGGGCGCAGAACTACGGCCGGGACAGGCAGTACCCGCACGACGAGCGCTACGACATGGCGGACGAGTTCCTCGAGGTCGCCCACGGCCTGTGGCGAAGCTGGGACGAGGACGCGGTGGTCCTCGACCTGGAGAAGGGCGTGTTCGCCGATGGGGACAAGGTGCACGCGCTGCACCACGAGGGCACCTACTTCCGCTCCCGCGGACCGCTGTCGGCCCCGCGCTCCCCGCAGGGCGCGCCGGTGATCTGCCAGGCGGGCGGGTCCGGGCGGGGTCGGGCGTTCGCGTCCCGCTGGGCGGAGACGATCATCTGCGCCGCCCGCGGGGTGGACGCCATGAAGGCCTACCGGGAGGACGTGCGCGCCCAGGCCGCCGCGGCGGGCCGCGACCCGGACGGCATCAAGGTCCTGTTCCTGATCTCGCCGATCGTGGACGAGACCATCGAGGCCGCGCAGGAGCGCCGGAAGGCCCGCTGGGACTTCGCCGAGAGCGAGGTCGAGTTCGGTCTCGCGGCCCTCTCGCGCGGTTCCGGGATCGACTTCGCGCAGTTCGCGCTCGACGAGCCGCTGCCCGCCCTCACCTCCAACGGGCACCAGTCCAGCGTCGCGCAGATGGAGGGCAAGGTCCTCCGGGACGTGCTCCGCTACCAGCGCCACCTGGAGTGCGTGCCGCTGACCGGCACCGCGCAGAGCGTCGCCGCCGAGATGCGCGAGGTCATGGCGGAGGTCGGCGGGGACGGGTTCCTGCTCAACGAGAGCTACTTCTCCCGCCGGTACGTCACCGAGATCTGCGACGGGCTGGTGCCCGAGCTCCAGCGGCTGGGTCTGACCCGGACCGAGTACGAGTTCGACACCTTCCGCGAGAACCTCCTGGCTTTCTGAACAGCTTTCTGAGAAGGAACGAACAGATGAGCGCCAGACCCTTCCACCTCGGGTGGTTCTACTCCAAGGGCTTCGGTCCGAAGGCGTGGAAGCACCAGTGGGCCGGACCGAAGTCCGCGGTCGCCCGCTTCACCAAGCCGGACACCGCGGTGGAGCTCGCCCGGGCGATGGAGCGGGCCTGCTTCGACTACTTCATGATCGAGGACTCGTCGAACGTCCCGTACACCTACCAGGGCAGCCACCACGCCTACCTGCGGCATTCGGTGGACACCCCGAAGCTCGACCCGACCGTGCTCGCCCCGTACCTGATCGCGGCGACGGAGAAGCTCGGCATCGTGGTCACCTGCTCGACCACCGAGTACCACCCGTTCATGTTGGCCCGCAAGATGAACACCCTCGACCACGTGAGCGAGGGTCGGATCGGCTGGAACGTGGTCACCGGGTCGAACGACGGCGGCGCCCAGAACTACGGCCGGGACAAGCAGTACCCGCACGACGAGCGCTACGACCGCGCGGACGAGTTCCTGGAGGTCGCGCACGGGCTGTGGGCGGGGTGGGAGCCCGACGCGCTGGTCCTGGACCTGGAGAAGGGCGTGTTCGCCGACGGCGACAAGGTCCATCCGCTGCACCACGAGGGCCGCTACTACCGCTCCCGGGGCCCGCTGTCGGCGCCGCGATCCCCGCAGGGCTCGCCGGTGATCTGCCAGGCGGGCGGCTCCGCCCGCGGCCAGGCCTTCGCGGGCCGCTGGGCCGAGACGATCATCGCGTCCGCCTCCACGCCGGAGAGGATGAAGGCCTACCGCGACAACGTCCGGGCGACGGCCGCCGCCCACGGCCGCGACCCGGACCAGATCAAGATCCTCTTTCTCGTCTCGCCGACGGTCGACGAGACCCGGGAGCGGGCCGAGGACCGCTACCGGCGCAGCCTGGAGATCGACGACAACGAGGTCGAGTACCAGCTCGCCTCGCTGTCCCGGCAGTCCGGGATCGACTTCTCGCAGTTCCCGATGGACGAGCCGCTGCCGGACACCCTGGTCAGCAACGGGCACCAGTCGATGGTCGCCCAGTGGCAGGGCCGGGTGCTCGCCGACGTCATCCGCGGCAACCCGCTCAACTCCGGGTCGAACGCCTTCGTCGGCACCGCGGACGACGTGGCCGCCCACATGGACGAGGTCATGCAGGAGGTCGGCGGGGACGGGTTCCTGCTGGTCAACAGCTACTTCTCGCGGCGGTACGTCACCGAGGTCTGCGACGGGCTGGTGCCCGAGCTCCAGCGCCGCGGGCTGACCCGCACCGCCTACGAACACGACCACCTCCGCGACAACCTGATGGCGTTCTGATGATCACGATCGTGCAGCTGGCCCTGCGCCCGGACGACACCCTCGCGGGCGTCGAGTCCGCCGTGGCCGCCCTGGAGGCGGCCGGGATCGCCGCGGTCTGCGTGCTCGACGGCGCGGACACCGGCGAGGCGACCGCCTTCGAGTCGACGACGCTGTGCGGGCGACTGGCCTCGACGACCTCCGAGATCGGCCTGGTGGCGTCCAACTCCGCGCTCTACGGCTTCCCCTACCACCTCGCCCGTCGGCTGGCGACGGTCGACCACTTCTCCGACGGCCGCTCCGGCTGGCTGCTGCGCACCCGGAGCGCGGCCTCCGAGGCTGCGGCCTACGACTGGCGCTCGACCGGCGGGCGCGGCGTCGAGCTGCACCGGGCCGCGGAGTACGCCGAGATCGCGCTGGAGCTCTGGGACTCCTGGGAGGACGGCGCCCAGTACCCGGACAAGGCGAGCGGCGACTACAAGGACGACGCCCGGATCCACCGGATCGACTACCGCTCGCTCGCCTTCCGCGTGGAGGGCCCGCTCGACGTGCCGCCCTCGCCGCAGCGCCGCCCGGTGCTGTTCGCCCGGTTCGACGAGGCGGCGGAGGCCGCGCTGCTCCCGTCGGTGGACGTCGCGATCGTCTCGGACCCGACCACGGCCGCGGCGGCGACGGCCCCCCTGATCCTGCGCGCCGTCCCCGCCCACACGACCCCGGACGAGGCGGAGCGGCTGCGCGCGGCGACCGGCGCCCACGGCCTCGCCCTGCACGCCACCACCGACACCGTCCCCGAGGCCTGCGCACTCGCGGTCGCGCTCGGTGCCGCCCGGAGCCCGGGCGACACCCTCGCGGCGGCGCTCGGCCTGACCCTGACCCTGGGAGGACGCGCGGCATGACCCGCCCGAAGATGCACCTCAGCGTCAACCTCACCGAGTACGGCAGGCACTCCGGCGGCTGGCGGCACGCCGTCAGCGACGTGAGCCGGATCCCGAACCTGGAGACCTACCGGCACGTCGTGCGCACCGCCGAGCGCGGGCTGTTCGACCAGGCCTTCATCGCGGACACCCCGGTGCACGGCTGGGGCCGGTCGAGCTCCACCACCACCCGCATCGACCCGCTGGAGATCGCGGCGGCCCTGTCCACCGAGACGGCGCACATCGCGATCATCGCGACGCTGTCCACCAGCTACAACGAGCCCTTCGACGTGGCCCGCCGGGCCGCCTCGGTGGACGCGGTCACGGGCGGGCGGCTCGGCATCAACTACGTCGCGTCCACCGGGGACCAGACGGCCCGCAACTTCCACCGCGCGGGCCAGCTCCCGCACGACGAGCGCTACCAGCGGTCCAACGAGTTCATCGAGGTCGTCACGAAGCTGTGGGCGAACGCCCCCACCGCGGACGCGGCCGGGGCGCGGGTCGCCCACCGTGGGCGCTTCTTCGACGTGGACGCCACCCTGGACGTCCGGCAGCCGCGGCACGGCAGGCCGCTGATCGTGCAGGCGGGCTCGTCGCCCGCCGGCCGCGACCTGGCCGCCCGCTGGGCGGACGCGATCTACGCGGGCGGCTCCACGATCGACCGCGCCCAGGAGTACTACCAGGACATCAAGGCCCGCGCGGTCGCCTACGGCCGGGACCCGGACAGCATCAAGGTGCTGCTGGGCATCGCGCCCTTCCTCGGCGACACCGCGGAGGAGGCCGCCGAGCTGCAGGCCACGATGGACGCCCACCACGCCGAGGGCGCGGACGTGGTCGCGCACCTGTCCGGCCTGCTGGAGTACGACCTGTCGGCGCACGACCCGGACGGTCCGCTGCCCTTCGACCTGCTGCCCGAGGTCACGAGCGCCAGCGTCAGCCAGGCCACGCTGTTCACCCGGATGGCGCGCGAGGAGCACCTGACGATCGCGCAGGTCGCCTACCGCTCCTACGTCGGCGGGCTGGCGAACATGCAGTTCGTCAGTACCGGCACCCCCACCCACGTCGCCGACGTGATGCAGGAGTGGTTCGAGGCGGGCACCTGCGACGGCTACTCGCTCGTCGCGCCGCTGCTGCCGCAGACCATCGACGCGTTCGTCGACGGCGTGGTCCCGATCCTGCAGGAACGCGGTCTCTTCCGCACCGAGTACGAGGGGTCCACCATCACCAGCCACTTCGGCCTGTCCGCGCTCGACTCCCGCGTGGCGGTGGTCGCGTGAGCACGCCCCCCTTCCACCTGGCCTGGTTCACCTCCTTCACCGCCCCCGCCTGGCGCTCCACCTTCGGCGGCGACACGGGCACGGAGTGGATGACCGGCGAGTACTACGTGTCGATGGCGCGCCAGCTCGAGCGGGCGGGCTTCGACTTCATGATGTTCGAGGACTCGACCATGGTGTCCGAGGCGCTCGGCGGCACCATGGAGCAGGACCTCAAGCACAGCCTGCACAGCCCCAAGCTGGACCCGTTCCCGCTGCTGCCGATCCTGGCCAGGGCCACGAAGCACATGGGCTTCATCGCCACCGGGTCCACGTCGTTCTACTCGCCGTACATCCTCGCCCGGGTCATGGCCACGATGGACCACCTCACCGGCGGGCGCGTCGGCTGGAACATCGTGACCAGCTCCGAGGACATCGCCGCGCAGAACTACGGCATGGACGCCCTGCCCCCGCACGACGAGCGCTACGACATCGCCGAGGAGTTCGTGCAGGTCGTCAAGGCGCTGTGGGACTCCTGGGAGCCCGGCGCCATCGTGATGAACCGGGAGACCGGGCACTACGCCGACCACACGAAGGTCCACCGGATCGACTACCGCGGCAAGTACCACGCCTCGCGCGGCCCCCTGAACATGCCGGCGGGCCCGCAGGGCCACCCGGTGCTCTGCCAGGCGGGCGGCTCGCCGAAGGGCCGGGACTTCGCGGCGAAGCACGCGAACGCGATCGTCGCCACCAACCCGAACGTCGAGAAGATGGCCGCCTACCGGGCGGACATCCGGGAGCGGGCCGCCCGGCACGGCCGCAACCCCGACGACGTCAAGGTCCTGTTCCACGCCGCCCCGATCATCGCCGAGACCACGGAGGAGGCGCACGCCGCCTACCAGCGGGTCTTCGGGATGGACGACCCGCTGCAGATCGAGCAGACCCTCGCCATGACCGCGGCCGTCACCGAGATCGACTTCTTCCAGTACGACCTCGACGCGCCCATGCCGCAGGACCTGAAGACCAACGGCCACCAGTCGGTGCTCGACGACTTCATGAAGCGCAACGAGGGCAAGACGCTGCGCGAGTCGCTCGGCGAGCGCCTGCGGCTGGGTCCGCTGCTCGTCGGCACGGTGTCCGAGGTCGCCGACCAGATGGAGGACATCGTGACCCGCGTCGGCGGTGACGGCTTCCTCATCCGGGCGGAGACGGGCCTGTCCCACACCCGCCGCTACATCGACGAGATCTGTTCGGGGCTGGCGCCGGAGCTGCGCCGCCGCGGGCTCATCCGCAGCGACTACCCGAACGACCTGTTCAAGCAGAACCTCCTCCAGTTCTAGGAGCGCGAGAAGTGAGTGCCAACCCCTTCCACCTCGCCTGGTTCGGCGCGGGCGGCTTCGGTGTGAAGTCGTGGAACAAGACCTGGTCCGGCCGTGGCGGCCGGGACTGGGCGAGCCCGCAGCTGTGGGTCGACATCGCCCAGGCCCTCGAGCGGGCCCGCTTCGACTACATCATCATCGAGGACTCGTCCTACGTGCCGGACGCGTACGGCTCGAACTCCAAGGCCTACCTGTCCTCGGCCACGGCCACGCCGAAGATGGACCCGACGGTGCTCGCGCCGATCATGTCCCACCTGACCAGCCGGATCGGCATCGTCCCGACGCTGTCGGTCACCGAGTACCACCCGTACATGCTCGCCCGCAAGATCAACACCCTCGACCACATGTCGAACGGGCGCACCGGCTGGAACATCGTCACCTCGTCGAGCCACCGCGCCGCCCAGAACTACGGCAAGGACCTGCTCGAGGAGCACGACCTGCGCTATGACATCGCTGACGAGTTCTTCGACGTCAGCTGCAGGCTCTGGGAGTCCTGGGACGCCGACGCGGTCACCCTCGACGCGGACCACGGCGTGTGGGCGGACTACGAGAAGGTCCACACGATCGACTTCGAGGGCAAGTTCTTCAAGGTCCGCGGGCCGCTGAACGCGCCCCAGTCGCCGCAGGGCAGGCCCGTCTTCACCCAGGCGGGCGGGTCGGCACGGGGCAAGCAGTTCGCCGCGCGCACCGCGAACTCGGTCATCTCCGGCGTCGAGGGCGGCCCCGCGGCGATGAAGCGGTTCCGGGACGACATCCGGGCGCAGGCCACCGGGTACGGCCGGGACCCCGACGACGTCAAGGTGCTGTTCATGGCCTCCCCGGTCGTCGGGGAGACCGACGAGGAGGCCCAGGCCAAGCGCGCGCGGCAGGTCGCCTTCGCCGAGGCCCACCCCGAGCTGGGCCTGCTGCACCTGTCCCGGCACTCCGGTATCGACTTCGCGCAGTTCCCGCTCGACGAGCCGATCCCGGACACGGCGAAGACCAACGGCCATCAGCAGATGCTGGCGCAGGCCATCGGCAAGACGCCGCGGGAGTTCCTCCGCAAGTCCCTGTCCACGATGGAGTTCGTCGGCAGCCCCGACACCGTCGCGGCGAAGATGGAGGAGGTCATGGCCGAGGTCGGCGGGGACGGCTTCCTCATCGCGAACTTCGACCTCAACCGCCGGTACGTCAGCGAGATCGCCGACGGCCTGGTCCCCGCGCTGCAGCGTCGCGGCCTCACCCGGACCGAGTACACGCACTCCCGCTTCCGGGACAACCTGCTCGAGTTCTGACAGCGCCCGCGACCACGAAGGACGAGATCCGTGCCCGAGACCCCCGCAGACGAGCCGTTGCTCGCCGTCCGCGACCTGACCGTCCGCTACGGCGGCGGTGACCCCGCCGTCGACCGGGCCTCCCTGCGCATCGAGCGCGGCGAACACGTCGCGATCGTGGGGGAGTCCGGCTCCGGCAAGACCACGCTCGCCCTCGCCGTCGCCGGGCTGCTGCCACTCGAGAACACCGAGCGCACCTACGAGTCCTTCCGGTTCGCGGGGCAGGACGTGGTGCGGGTGCAGAAGCACCTGGTCCCGCAGCGCACGCCGGGCATGTCCATGGTGTTCCAGGACGCCATGACGTCGCTGGACCCCGTCGCGACCATCGGGTCCCAGTTCACCGACGTCCTGCGGGGGGTCCGTCGGGTGGGTCGGCGCGAGGCGCGGGCGCTCACCGTCGAGTGGCTGGGCAAGGTCGGGCTCGGCGGGATCGGGAACGACGCCGAGCGGGTGCTCAAGCTGCGGCCCTACGAGCTCTCCGGCGGCATGCGCCAGCGCGTGATGCTGGCGCTGGCGCTGTGCAGCGAGCCGACGCTGCTCATCGCGGACGAGCCGACCTCCGCCCTGGACGCCTCGCTGAGCCGGGACGTCATGGACCTGCTGCTGGACATGACCCACCGGACCGGCGCGGGCCTGCTGGTGGTCAGCCACGACATCGAGCTGTGCCGGATGTACGTGGACCGGATCGTGGTGATGTACCACGGGCGGATCGTCGACGTGGTCCGGGCGAAGCACGTCGAGGAGGACGCCACCCACCCCTACACCCTCGCCCTCACCGAGTGCGTGCCCACGTTGGAGTCCTCCCGGCTGCGGCGGCTGCCGAGCCTGTCCGACGAGGCCCGCGCCGAGTTCGACCGGATCGCCGAGGAGCGGGCCGCCGGGGCGACCCCCGACCCCGACACCGTCCGCGCCGAGTTCGAGCAGGTGTCGGCATGAGGAAGCCGGTCTCGCTGCGTGCCGAGGCGATGAGCCGCAGCTTCGGGCGGCACGTCGCCGTGCAGCCGTTGGACCTGGAGATCACCTCCACGACGTCGCTGGGGATCGTGGGGGAGTCCGGCTCCGGGAAGTCGACGCTGTCCCGGCTGCTCGTCGGGCTGGACCGGCCCACCGAGGGGCGGGTCACCCTCGACGGCGCGGACGTCGCGCAGCTGCTGCGCAGCCGCGCCGGCACCCGCGACCTGCGGCGCACCGTGCAGTACGTCGCCCAGGACACGTTCTCCAGCTTCGATCCCCGGCGCACCCTCCGGGACGCCGTGGCCACCCCGCTGCGGGTGCTGCGTGGGCTGGACCGGGACGCGGCCGAGGCGGAGATCCTGCCCGTGCTCGACCTGCTCAAGCTGGAGCGCCGGATGCTGGAGCGCTACCCCGCGCAGCTCTCCGGCGGCCAGCGGCAGCGGTTCGCGCTGGCCCGCTCCCTGGTCGTCAAGCCCCGGATCCTGCTGTGCGACGAGGTCGTCTCGGCGCTCGACGTGTCCGTCCAGGGCGCGGTGCTGAACATGATCCGGGACTTCTGCGAGTCCGAGGAGGTCGGGCTGGGGTTCGTCTCGCACGGGCTGCCCGCCACCGCGTTCGTGGCCGACGAGCTGCTGGTCATGTGCCGGGGCGAGGTCGTGGAGCACGGCCCGACCCAGCAGGTGCTCGACGCCCCGACGCACCCGTACACCGTCACGCTCCTCGACGCGTACCGCCGCGGACCCCGGCCCCTGCTGGACGTGTCCGCGTGAGCGAGCTCGCGAGCGAACCGTGGGCGCGGAACGACCCCACCGGGCGGCGGGGCTGGACGGTCCTCGTCGTCACCACGTTCGGCAGCCTCCTGGTCTTCCTGAACAGCACGGCCACCAACGTCGCGCTGCCCGCCATCTCGGCGGACCTGTCGATCGCGGCGGCGACCGCGGACTGGATCCTGCTGTCCTTCATGCTCACCTTGTCCATGTCCGTGCTGGTGGTCTCGCGGATCTCGGACATGGTCGGGCGGCGGCGGATCTACCTGGCCGGCCTCGGGATCCTCGTGGTGTCCAGCGTCGGCGCCGCGTTCGCGACCGGGCCCGCGGTCCTGGCGACCCTGCGCGGGGTGCAGGGCGTGGCCGCGGCGATCATCATCACCGGCGCGACCGCGGTGATCTCGGACGTGTTCCCGGCGCACCGGCTGGCCGGCGCGCTGAGCATCAACATCATGACGGCGTCCGCGGCCGGGATGCTCGGGCCGCTGGTCGGTGCACTGCTGCTGGAGTCGCTCGGCTGGCGCTCGCTGTTCCTGGTGAACGTGCCGTTCGGGCTCGTCGCGCTGGCCCTGGCGGCGAAGGTGCTCCCGCGGGACCGGCGGGCGCGGCGCGCGGGGGAGTCGCTCGACGTGCCGGGGGCCGTCCTGTCGGCCGTCGGGCTGGCCTGCCTGCTGCTCGCGGTGAACCGGTCGTCCGCGTGGGGGGTCACCGACCCGCGCGTGCTCGGGCTGGGGGTCGCGGCGGTGGCGATCCTGGGGGCGTTCGTGGTGGTGGAGCGGCGGGCCGCCCGCCCGCTGGTGGATCTGGGCCTGGTGGCGGACCGCAACCGGGCGCTGGCCTACGCCACCGCCTTCCTGATGGCGCTCCCGCAGGCCGCGGCGCTGGTGCTCGTCGTGCTCTACCAGCAGACGGTCCTCGGGTCCTCCAGCGTCGAGGCCGGGATCGCCGCGACCGTCACCGCGGCCGCGCTCGTCGTCACGTCGCCGGTCGCGGGCGTCCTCGCCCGGTTCCTCACGCCGCGGGCGGTCTCCTCGGCGGGCTGCGCCCTGACCGCCGTCGGCTACCTGCTGCTCGGGCTGTCGATGACCGGGGCCGGGACGGGCGGGGCCTTCTGGGTCGGGCTCGTCCTGGTGGGGGCGGGCAACGGGATCTTCATGGCCCCCAACACCGCGTCCATCGTCCGGGGGCTCCCGGTGGACCGGCGCGGCATCGCCAACGGCATCCGCTCGCTGATGTTCAACAGCGCGCAGACCCTGGGCGCCGCGCTCGCCCTGCTGCTGGCCGCGGCCGGGCTGGCGGGCGCCGGGATCGGGGGCTACGACGGGGTCATCGGCCGCGGAGCCGATCCCGCCGCCCAGGTCTCCGCCGCCCTCTGGGGCTTCCACCTGGCCGCCGCCCTGCTCGTCGCGTTCGCCGTGGCCGCGACCGTCACGTCCCTGCGCCGCTCCGGCGGCTGGCTCGTCGACCAGACACCAGAATCCGCGGCTGCAGCGGTGCCGTCGCCCGCATCGAGAGGAGAGGACCGTTGAGCTCGTTCCTGGCTCGCCACCGCTGGTGGATCACCCGGACCCTGGTGCTGCCGCTGCACATCGCGGTCTTCGCGAGCGTGGCGTTCTTCCTGGTCCGGCTGGTGCCGGGGGACCCCGTCATGGCGCGGATCGACGCCAGCGGCGGCTTCACACAGGAGGACTACGACCGGGCCGCGGAGCAGATGGGCCTCGCGGGTTCGGTCTGGTCGCAGTTCGGCCGGTTCTGGTCCCAGCTGGTCACCGGGAATCTGGGCACCTCGCCCGTCACCGGCCGTCCGGTGTGGGAGGAGGTGATGAGCCGGCTGCCGTCCACGGTGGAGCTCGTGACGCTGGGCCTGCTGGGCTGCGTGGCCCTGGCGCTGGTCCTGGCGGCGATCACGGTCTCCACCCGCAGCCCGCGCCTGCACGCCGTGCTGCGCGGCTACGGCAAGCTCGCGGGCTCCGTGCCGGACTTCGCGGTCGCCATCCTCGGCCTGGTCCTGTTCTTCGTGGTCCTGCAGGTCATCCCGGCCCCGCTCGGGCGCGTCGACCCGCGGATGACGCTGCCGGACGTCACCGGGTTCCCGCTGCTGGACAGCGTGATCACCGGTGACTGGGCGGTGTTCGCGGCCATCACCGCGCGCTACGCCCTCCCGCTCGCGGTGCTCGTCCTGGTCCACACCCCGAGCCTGTGGCGCCAGCTCAGCCTCGGGCTGAGCGAGCAGGTCACCGCCTCGCCAACGCTGTTCAAGGTCGCCTCCGGCGCCACCCGCACCTCCATCCACCTCTCGGTGCTGCGGCGGGCGAGCGCGTCCTCGGTGGTGATGCTCGGGGCCATGTTCGGCGGCCTGATCGGCGGCGTCGTGGTGATCGAGCAGCTCTTCGGCTTCGGCGGCGTCGCCCAGTTCGCGATCGGCTCGGTGGAGCAGCTGGACTTCGTCGGCCTCCAGGGCTTCCTGGTCGTGATCGCCGGGCTCTGCCTGCTGGTCTTCTTCCTGGTCGACCTGGTGAACATGATCCTCGACCCCCGACGCCGCCCCGGCGTCCGAGTGGACGGCTGAGCCCCATGACCGAAGTCCTCGCGGCCGTCCCGACCGCTCCCGCGCCCGCTCCCGCTCCGGCGACCCCGGCCCGGCCGTCGACCCGGTGGCGCGTGTGGCTGCCCGCCCTGCCGTTCGCCCTGCTCGCGCTGCTCACGGTCGTCGCGCGCCTGGTCGTGCCGTTCGACCCGGAGACCGTGGTCGCGCCCGCCAACCTCGAGCCGGGCGGCGCCCACCTGTTCGGCACCGACGCGACCGGCATGGACGTGTTCTCCCGGACCGTCGCGGCCACCCAGGTGAACCTCGTCATGGCCGTGCTGGTCACGATCATGGCGACGGCCATCGGGCTCGCCCTCGGGCTGGTCCTCGGCATGAACGAGGCGGCGGGCGGCGTGCGCGGCCTCCTCGGCCGGGGCATGAACCGCTTCACCGACCTCACCGACGCCGTCCCGCCGCTGATCGTCGGCGTCGTCGTGGTCGGGCTGTTCGGCCCGTCGATCGTCAGCCTCAGCGTGGCGCTGGCCCTGATCCTCATGCCCAACCAGGTCCGGCTGACCCGCGCGGAGGTCCTCAAGGTCCGCGGGGACGCCTACGTGGACGCCGCGCGGATGGCGGGCCTGTCGCCCTGGCAGGTCATGGTGCGCCACGTCCTGCCGAACTCCGCCCGGCCCGCGATCGAGAACAGCTCCAACATCTTCGGGGTCTCGATCATCGTCTCGGCGTCCCTGGGCTTCCTCGGCGTCGGGCTCAACCCGCCGACGCCGGAGTGGGGCGTGATGATCTCCACCGGCATGTCCGACGTGATGCTCGGCGGCTGGTGGACCACGTTGTTCCCCGCGCTCGCGCTGTGTGTCGCGGTCGCCTCCGCGGCGCTGCTCACCGGCGTCATCACCCGCTTGACCCGCTCCCCGGGCCACTGATCCGCCCCCTCACCAGGAGAAGAGAGAAACCCCCGTGACCCAGCCCATGTACTCCGCCCGCGGCAGCAGCATCATGCAGAGGTCCGTGGGCCGCCGCGGCTTCCTCGCAGGCGGCCTGTCCGGCCTCGGCCTCCTGGCCCTCGCCGCCTGCGGGGGCGGCGGCGGTGGCTCGTCGGCCGGTGGCAGCGGCGGCGGGGGCGGCAACCGCTCCCTCGTCGTCGCCGTGCCCGCGCTGGCCCCGACGCTGGACGGCGTCGTCGGCGGCGGCGGTCTGAGCCTCGAGTCGTTCGAGATGAACGCGAACCTGCAGGCGGGCCTGGTCCGCAACCCGTACATCGCCGGCAAGACCGAGAACACCGTCGTCCAGGACTTCAACACCTACGTCGGCTACGTCGCGGAGTCCTACGACGTGTCGGCCGACGGCCTGACCTACACCTTCCGGCTGCGCCCCGGCCTGCAGAGCCCGCTGGGCAACCCCATCACCGCGGACGACGTGCTCTACTCCTTCGAGCGCAAGTGGAACACCCCCACCTACTCGAAGACCGTGTGGCAGGGCGGGTTCGCGGGCCCGCAGGCCATCAGCAAGATCGACGACCACACCGTCTCCTTCACCCTGACCAACCCGGGCTTCGGCCTGACCTTCCTCGGTCTGCTGGCGAACCTGCAGGGCCACATCTACGACTCGACCGCCCTGAAGCAGCACGCGACCTCGGCGGACCCGTACGCGCTGGACTGGGCGAAGGCCAACGGCGGCTGGGGGCTGGGGCCGTACCACGTGACCTCGCAGACCCCCGACCAGGAGATGATCCTCACCGCCAACCCGAACTACGCCTACGGCGCCCCGGCCATCGGCCAGGTCACCCTGCGCGTGGTCGGGGACGCGGGCACCCGGGCGTCGCTGGTGGCGAGCGGGGACGTGGACATCGCGGAGGGCACCCGCCCGACCGACCAGGCGCGGCTGGCGAACAACGACGCCGTCGTCGTGCCCGAGGCGGACCCCATCGAGTACGTCGACCTCACCCTGGTCACCAACAAGGCCCCGTTCGACGACGAGCGCGTGCGCAAGGCGATGTCGCTGGCCGTGCCCTACGACCAGATCATGCAGCAGATCTATGCGGGCCGGGCCGTGACGACGGTCGGCAACGTCAACCCGAACACGCGCAACTACGACGTGTCGAAGGTGCCCGCGCCGACCTCGGACCCCGCGCGGGCCAAGGCGCTGCTCGGCGAGGCGGGGCACGACCGGATCGCGTTCACGCTCTCGGTGTCCACGGCCAACCAGGACTTGATGGACGCGTCCGTGCTGATCCAGTCCTACGCCCGCGAGGCAGGCTTCGACATCACCATCGACCAGAAGACGGCCGCGGACTTCTCGACCCTGCGCAACAACGCGGTGGGCCAGGCGATCATCTACCGCAACCGGTCCCAGGTGCAGACGCCGACGTACGCCTGCACCATCTTCTGGAAGCCCAACAACGACGCGTCGAACCCCTCCCGCTGGGACGACGCCTCGGCGAACCGGTTCCGCGCGATCGTCGACCAGGCCCAGGCGCTCCCGGACCCGCTGAGCCCGGAGGCGGGCGCGCTGTGGGTGCAGGCCCAGCAGATCCTCGTCGAGTCCTCGCCGGAGATCTTCGTGTGCTCGATCCAGCCGTCGCAGATCTTCCGCACCGACGTCGGCGGCTTCTCCTACCGCTCGGAGAACGCGATCGACTTCGGCAACATCACGATCCTCGACGCCTGACCGCCCGGCCGCGGCAGCGCCGCCGCGGCCCGCCCGCCCCGTGAACGCCGCCCAGTGGAAGGAACGACCACGCCCCCCGTACGCCCGGCGGCCGCACCGCGTGCGCCCGCCGGTACCGCCCCGCGCCCCTACGCCGTCCTCGCCGTCACCAGCCTCGCGCTCGCCCTGGTCCTCATCAACGGCACCTCGATCAACGTCGCCCTGCCCGACCTCTCCCGCGACTTCGCCGCGCCGGCCGGCCTCGCCGACTGGTTCCTGCTGGCCTTCCTGCTGGCCAACACGGCGTCGATCCTGGTGTTCGGGCGCATCTCCGACCTCGTCGGCAGGCGGCGGATCTACCTGGTCGGGATGACCGCCTTCATGGTGCTCAGCCTGGCCGCCACCGTCGCCCCCGACGCGGGCACCTTCATCGCCGTCCGGGCGCTGCAGGGGGTGTCCGCCGCGACGATCGTGGCGAACTCCTCCGCGCTCGTCGCGGACGCCTTCCCGGAACACCGCCTGGCCTACGGGCTCTCGCTGAACCTCACCGCCGCCTCGGTCGCGAACACCGTGGGCCCCACGATCGGCGGGCTGCTGGTCTCCGTCGCCGGCTGGGAGGCGGTCTTCCTCGTCAACGTCCCCTTCGGACTGGCCGCGCTGCTGCTGGGCCTGCGGGTGCTGCCCGGGCCGCGGGCGGCGACGGGGCGCCGGGAGCGGTTCGACGCCCGCGGCGCGCTGCTGTCCGCGGCCGCCCTCGCGACCCTGCTCTACGGCGTCAACCGGTTGTCGACGGCGGGGCCCGCCGACCCGGTCGTCTGGGCGATGCTCGGCCTCGGCGTGGTGTTGTGGGCGGTGTTCGGGCTGCTGGAGCGCCGCCTGCAGGATCCGCTCGTCGACCTCGCGCTGGTCCGGGACAAGGCTCGGGCCTGCGCCTACGGCGCCGCCTTCTTCCAGTCCTTCGGCCGCGCCGGGGTGACGGTCCTGGTGGTGTTGCAGCAGCAGATCGTGGCGGGTCGCTCGGCGGCGGAGGCCGGGCTGACCGGCATGGTCATGGCGCTGGCGATGGTCGTGGTGACCCCGGTCTCCGGGCGGCTCACCCGGGTCCTGACGGCCCGGACCCTGACCGCGCTCGGCGGCGGGCTGTCCGTCGCCGGGACGGTGGGGCTGGCCCTCACCCCGCCCACGGCCGCGCTCCCGGCCACGATGGCCTGGCTCGTCCTCGTCGGCGCGGGCATCGGCACGTTCGTCACGCCCAACACCACCGCCATCATGCGCGGGGTGGCACCCGAACGGCGCGCGGTGGCGAACTCGGTGCGGTCCATGTTGTACAACAGCGCCGCGGCGCTCGGCACCAGCGTGGTCCTGCTGCTGGTGTCCGCCTCCGGCATCGCCGGCTACGACGTGCAGGACTCCGGTCCGCGGGTCAGCGCGGCGTTCACCGTGGCCCTGCTCGTCTGCGCCGGTGCGGACGCACTCGCCCTGGCCTTCGGGATCGCCAGGGGCGGGCCGTGGCGGGTGCGGGACGGGGCGGCCGGATGACCGCCGTCGCACCGGCACCCGTCTCGCGGGCGGCCGCGCTCGCGGTCCTGACGACGACGTCCCTGGCGGCCGTCCTCGTCTTCGGGTCGGCGTCCGCCCTGGGGGTGGCCGTGCCGGACATGGCCGCCGACCTGGCGGGCGGCGCGAGCACCGCGACCTGGGTGGTGCTGGCGTTCCCGCTGGCGAACGCGGCCACCATCCTGGTGTTCGGCAAGCTGTCCGACTCGTTGGGCCGCCGCCCGCTCTACCTGGGTGGGCTCGTGGTGTTCACGCTCTGCGCCGCGGTCTGCGCGGTGGCCCGGGACGACACCGTCCTGATCGCCGCCCGGGTGCTGCAGGGCCTGTGCGCCGCGGCGGCGGTCAGCAACACCACGGCGGTGATCAGCGACGTCTTCCCGCCGCCGCGGCTGTCGCTGGCGCTGTCGCTCAACATCACCGCGGGCGGCGCGGCGACGTTGCTCGGCCCCGTCGTCGGTGGGGTGCTGGTGGACGCCTACGGGTGGCGTTCGATCCTGTGGTGCGCCGTCCCGATCGGCCTCCTGGCCTGCGGCATCGGCTGGTGGAGCCTGCGGCACGCGCATTCGCCCGCCCGGTCGGCCGGGTTCCGGCTGGACGTCCCCGGCGCCGTGCTGTCGGTCGTGGCGATCGTGGCCGTGCTGCTCGCGGGCCAGTCCGTCGCGGCGGGCCGGACGGTCCTCGCCGCCGTGGTCCTGGCGATCGGGGTGGTCGCGGGCGCCGTCTTCGTGACGGTGCAACGGCGGGTCCGCGAGCCGCTGCTCGACCTGCGGATCCTCGCCGGTGACCGCGGCTTCGCCTACGCCGCGTCCTTCTGCGCGGGACTCGCGTTCGGCGCGTCGGGTCTGCTCGTGGTGCTGTACATGCAGACCGTCCGGGGCTTCTCGGCGGGCGCGTCGGGGGCGCTGGTCGTGCCGATGGGGCTGGCCCTCGTCGTCGCCTCGCCCGCGACGGGGCTGCTGGGCAGATGGGTCCCGGCGCGGGTGCTGACGACGACCGGGGCCGCGCTGGTGGGGGTGGCCATGCTCGGGCTGGCGGGGCTGTTCACCGGGCGGCCTGCCGTCGTCGCGCTCGTGGTACTCCTGACGGTGTCGGGGTTCGGCGAGGGCGTGTTCATGGCCTCGATCACCCGCCGGGTGATCGAGGGGGTGCCCGCGGACCGGCGGGCGATCGCGAACGGGTTCCGGTCGGTGCTGCACAACGGCGCACTGGCCCTGAGCACGGCCTGTGTGCTCGCGGTGGTGCTGGGCGGCGGTCCCGACGGGTACGTCGTGTCGGCGGCGGCGCTCGGCGTCGTCGGGCTCCTGGCGGCGCTGCTGTCGGCACGCCGGGACCGGAACGGATGAGAGAGGGGAACGGATGGACACCGTGCTGGTGGTCGACGAGCTGCAGCGGCGGGCCCTGGGCGCGCCCGCCGGGTGGCGGGTGGCGTCCTGGGAGGAGTTCGAGGCGGGCGCGGTCCCGGCGGCGGACGTGCGCTTCGTGGTGATCAGCCGCGAGGGGGGCGTCGAGCGCCGCCGCCGGATGCGGGACCTGCCCGCCGTCGAGCGGGTGCAGGTGATGAGCGTGGGCTTCGACTACGTCATGGACCACCTGCCGTCGGGCGCCCGGCTGCACAACGCGGCCGCCGTGATCGCCGAGACCACCGCCGAGCAGGGTCTGCTCAACATCCTCGCGGCGCTGCGCAGGCTGCCGGACTACGTGCGCGCCCAGGACCGCGCGGACTGGGTCGACGTGGACGACCCCACCAGCGAGATCCCCGCCGCGGGGCTGCGCAGCCTGGTCGGCGCCACGGTGGTCCAGCTCGGGCACGGGGTCGTCGGGAAGGCGCTCGCGCGCAGGCTGGCGGCGTGCGGGGCGGAGGTCGTGGCCTTCGCGCGCAGCGCCCGGATCGAGGCGGGCCGCCCCGTCCTGCCGCTGGCGGAGCTCGACGAGTGGCTGCCCCGCGCGGACGTCGTCGCCTCCGCGCTGCCGCTGAGCCCGGCCACCCGGGGACTGGTCGACGCGGCCTTCCTGGCCCGGATGAAGGACGGTGCGCTGTTCAGCAACGTCGGGCGCGGTGCCACCGTCGACACGGCCGACCTGACCGCGGCGGTCGCCACCGGGCGGATCGGGGCGAGCCTCGACGTCGTCGACCCGGAGCCGCTCCCCGCCGACCACCCGCTCTGGCGGCTGCCGAACGTGCTGCTCACCCCGCACATGGCCGGTGACCATCGGGGCACCCTGGGCGAGCTGGCGGCACTCGTCGCGGCCCAGTTCGAGGCCTACCGCACCGGACGCCCGCTGGTCGACGACGTGACCGCCATGGTCGAGCCCTCGCTGCCGTAGCGCCACGGGCACCCCGGTGGTCCTGTGGAACCGGACCGCCGCCCGCGCCCAGGAGACCGCCGCCACCCTCACCGGGGAGGTGGTGGTCGCGGCCGGTCCGGTGGCCGCCGACCTGCTGCTGGTCAACCTCGTCGACCACGACGCCGTCGACGAGGTGGATCGGCGAGGAGCCGGGGCGGGCCGCGGCCTTCGACATGGCCCTGCTCGACCTGTTCTGGACCGCCATGGGCGCCTTCGCCCACGCCGCCGCCCTGGCCCGCGCGGAGGGCATCGCGCCGGCGGAGCTCACCTCCGCGGCGACCTCGATCGTCGCCTCGATCGGCCACATCCGCTCCGCCGGCGCGGGCCACGGGCTCGTCCGACAGCCGATCGGGTACTGGAGCGGGGAGGCCTACCGGCGGATCGCCGCGGCCATCCGAGAGAGCCTCGCGGCGAACGCCCTCACCCGGCCCCAGTGGTGGATCCTCAACCACCTCGACGGCGGCCCCAGGTCCCGCGACGTCCTGGTGGAGACGCCGACCGGCTACAGCGACCGCGAAACCCACGCCTCCCTCCGCGCGGACGTGAGCGACGAGGAGTACGCCACGACCATCGACGTGCTGCGCCGGATCGTCGGCAACCTGGGTGGGGACGCCGGTCTGCCGTGACAGTTCCGTGTCTGCACAGCGTGCCCGCGGCGACGGGCCGCCGTCGACGGCGATGTGCCGCCCGGTGAACACCGGCGCCCGGTCCTCGTGGGGGCGGGTCGGTTCCCTGCGCGCCTTTGCAGTGACAGCGGATCGGCATACGGGCTGCCGTCGACGCGAGTGGCTGCCTGGTGACCACGTGACGGCGGTCGCGGTGGTGATCAGTGCGCGCCTTTGCAGTGTCAGCGGATCCGCACGCGCGGGCGGCGACCCGGCTCGAGTGGATCGCCTCGGAGGTCGACGTCGCCGTGGTCGTCGACGTCCTGAGCTTCACGACGACCCTCACGGTCGCGGCGGACCGCGGCACCGTCGTCCATCCCTACCGCTGGCGGGACGAGTCCGCCGTCCGGTTCGCCGCGGACCACGACGCGGTGCTCGCCGGCGGCCGGTCCCAGGGCGGCGTGAGCCTGTCCCCGGCCTCGATCCGGGCCGCCGCCGACCTGCCGCGCCTGGTCCTGCCCTCGCCCAACGGCTCGACGATCTGCGCCCTCCTCGCCGACACGGTCTCGCTGGTCGTCGGGGTGAGCGTGCGCAACCGCGCTGCGGCCGCGGCGTGGCTCCGCCGCAGGCGCGCTGATAACCCCGACCTGCGCGTGGCCGTCGTCGCCGCGGGCGAACGGTGGCAGGACGGCAGCCTCCGGCCCGCCGTCGAGGACCTGTGGGGTGCGGGCGGTCTGCTCAGCGTGCTGATCCGGGAGGGCTGGACGGCATCCCCGGAGGCGCGCGCGGCCGCCGCGGCGTTCGACGTGGTCGGCGCGGACGTCGAGACGGCTCTGCACGACTGTGCGAGCGGCCGTGAGCTCGACGGGATCGGCTTCGCGAACGACGTGGACACCGCCGCCGAGCTCGATGCGAGCGCGTCGGTCCCGCTGCTGGTGGACGGGCGCTTCGTCAGCGCCCGGAGCTGAATGGAGGCGGTGCCGCGCCCCGGACCCGACGATGGTTGGCTGGTCGACATGCCCGACATGGATCATCCGAAGGTGCAGCGCGTGCTCGCCGACCTGCGCGGGGGAGGAGCGGACGAGGAGCGGATCGGCCGCATG
This sequence comes from Pseudonocardia oroxyli, assembly GCF_900102195.1. Lineage (GTDB taxonomy): Bacteria > Actinomycetota > Actinomycetes > Mycobacteriales > Pseudonocardiaceae > Pseudonocardia > Pseudonocardia oroxyli. The sequence continues at coordinate 167,567 of NZ_FNBE01000011.1, read as the reverse complement.
CAGGTCCTGCCGGACGCGGTCCGCACCGCGGCCGCGGCGGCGGCCGCGCTGGGGGTCGAGGTGGGCGCCATCGCGAACTCGCTGGTCTTCGCCGCGGACGGGGAGCCCCTGCTCGTCCTGACCTCCGGCGCCCACCGGGTGGACACGGCGAAGGTCGCGGCGCTGGTCGGCGCCCAGGTCGTCCGGCGGGGCACCCCGGAGTTCGTCACGGCGGCGACGGGACAGGCGATCGGCGGGGTCGCGCCCGTCGGGCACCCGGCGCCGGTCCGCACCCTGGTCGACGTCGCCCTGCGGCACTACCCGGAGGTCTGGGCCGCCGGTGGGATCGCCCACGCCGTCTTCCCCACGACCTTCGACGAACTGGTCGCCGTCACCGGCGGGACGCCGGCGACGGTGGGGTAGCGCGCCGACCCAGCACCTCCGTCACGACCGGCGCCGCCAACTCCACGGCGAGCAGCACGTCGTGGAAGCGGTGGGGGCGCCCGAGGGTCGCACGGGTCGCGAGGCGCCCGAGGCCGCCGAGGGCCATGAGCCCGGCGAGCAGCCGCATCCGGTTCAGGTCGGGTTTCTCGGCCGCCGCCGCGTCCAGCCACCCCACGCCGTAGCCCGCGAAGACGGGGCCCATGAAGCGGACGTGCGAGTCCACGGTCGCGTCACCGGTCATGCCGGGTTCGCCGCGCGCGCCACCGACCAGCTGAACCCCTCCGATCGCGATGCAGGCCCAACCGGTCACGCGTGCCATGGTCGTCAACGCCGTCATCCGGTCAGCCTGGCAGCACCGCGCTCGACCGTCATGCCGTTTAGGCGGCGGCCCGCGCCCCGCACGACCGGTCCACCAGGGCCGAGCAGCCGGTCCGGGTCACGCGGGCGGTACCCGGCACAGGTCCGAGCGGCGTACCAGGAGGACACCCGCGCCCTCCGGGGAAGCGCTACGAGTGGCGCCCCGGCGGGTCGTCCTCCGGGGGCGGACGGTCGGTGATCCCGGCACCCGCTGCGGTGTCTCCTCCGTCGCCGGTCTGTCCGCTCGGGACGAACGCGGCGATGCCGACGCGCCACACCTCGTCCAGGTCGGCGTCCTCCGGGAACCGGTCGGCGAGCTCGAGGTCCACGAGGCCGTGGGCGAAGGCCCAGACCGCCCGCGCGACGGGGACGTCCCCACCGACGGCGGCGAGGAGGGGGGCGGCGGCCGCGTCCTCGACGCCGTCGGGCAGCCGGTCGCGCCGGAGCCGCCGCCGGGCGGTGAGCTCGTAGAGCCGAGGGTGCGCCGACGCCCAGCGGCGGTACGCCTGCGCCATGCCGGGGAGGTCTGCGTACGGCCCCAGGGCCTCGGCCTGGCTGCGGAGCGCCCGTTCCTGCAGGGCCGCCTCGATGTCGTCCTTCCCGGTGACATGCTTGTAGAGAGACGGAGCCCGCATCTGCAGCTCCGCGCCGAGCCTGCGCATCGTCAGGCTCGTCGGCCCCTCCGCCTCGAGGATCCGTTCGGCGGCGTCGACGACCTCCTCGCGCCGGGTCATGGGTGCAGGACGCGCTGGGTCGCGATGCGGGTGCTCCAGCCGAGACCGACGACGAAGACCACCAGCGGTGCCCCGTCGACCAGGGCGCCCACCAGGAGCAGGACGACGGGCCCCCACGGTCGCGCCGCCCAGTCGCCGAGCCTGCGCAGACCGAGGACGCGAGGGAGGTCGGGCACCACGAGGCCCGCGACCGCCGCGGCGATCACGGGCAGCCCGTACTTGACCGACTCGAAGACCGTGAACGCGGCGAGGACGAGGGCGAGCAGCGTCCAGCCGAGCCGTCTGACCCGATGCCCGGGGGTGGCGGGGAAAGGTGCGTCCATCCGGTCAGGCTAACAGTGTTAGCCGAAGACGCGCCCTAGTTCGACGACGGGAGACACTCGCCGAGCAGGCCGAGGACGTCCCGCCAGGCTCGCGCCGCGTGCTTCTCGTGGTACCCGACGCCGGGGAGCAGCACCTGGTCGGGCAGCTCGTCCAACGGGTGGTGGAACGCGTGCCCCGCCCCGCCGTAGATCGTCAGCCGCCAGTCCACGCCCGCGCCCTGCATCTCGGCGGCGAACGCGTCGCGTTGCGCGGCGGGCTGGATCGGGTCCTCCGATCCCACCCCCGCCCACACGGGGCAGCGGATGTGGGCGGCCTCGCCCGGCCTGCCGGTGATCAACCCGTTGATCGTCCCGATCGCCTGCAGCGGCACACCGGCCCGACCGAGCTCGAGCGCGACCGCACCGCCGGTGCCGTACCCGATCGCGGCGATCCGCTCCGGGTCCGTGCGGTCCTCGGCGAGGACCACGTCCCGCGCCGCGGTCCCGATCTCGCGGAGGCGGTCCGGGTCGGCGAGCAGTGGCAGGCAACGCGCGAGCATCTCCTCGGGGTCGCTGAACCAGCGTCCGCCGTGGATGTCGAAGGCGAAGGCCACGTAGCCCAGCTCGGCCAGCGCGTCGGCTCGGCGCCGCTGCAGATCGCTGATCCCGGTGCCCTCGGGGCCGAGCAGGACCGCCGGTCGGCGGTCGTGGCCCGACGGCAGCGCCAGATGACCCACCATGGTCAACCCGTCCGCCGGGTACTCGACCGTCCGTCTCGTGATCGTCGTCATGAGACCGGACGCTAGGCGCCGACGGCCCGTCGGTGCGGTGGTTTCGCCCGACGCGGAACCGTCCCTACGCCGAGCGACCCGCCGCCCGGCCGAACGTGGCCCGGTAGGTGGTGGGGCTGGCCCCCACCGTGCGCCGGAAGTGTCGGCGCAGCGTGGCCGCGGTGCCGAGGCCGCAGCGGGCGGCGATCTGCTCGATCGTCGCGTCCGAGGACTCCAGGAGTTCCTGGGCCAGCGAGATCCGTTCGCGGTGTAGCCAGTCCAGCGGGCGCAGCCCGAGCTCGGCGCGCATGCGTCGGGCGAGCTGTCGGCTGCTCAGGCCCGCCCGGCGGGCCAGGGACTCGACCGTGACCGGTTGGTCGAGTCGGTCCTCGGCCCAGGCCAGGGTGCCCGCGAGTCCGTCGGTCGTGCGGGGGAGGCTCGGGCGGGTGGCGTACTGCGCCTGGCCGCCGGGGCGGTGTCCGGGGCCGACGAGCCTGCGGACCAGTCCGTTGGCCGCCGCCGCCCCGAAGTCCTCGCGGACGAGATGGACGCACAGGTCCAGGGCCGCCATCTTGCCCGCCGAGGTCAGCACGAGGCCCTCGTCGACGTAGAGGACGTCGGGTCGCACCTCGACCCGCGGGTGCGCGCGGGCCAGCTCCTCGGCGTGCATCCAGTGCGTGGCCGCCGCGCGCCCGTCGAGCAGGCCGGCGTCGGCGAGGACGAACGCACCGGTGCAGAGTGCGGCGATCCGGGTGCCCCGCTCGTGCGCGGCGCGCAACGCGGCCCGCAGCGCGGGATCGGTGTCCGCGGCGGGATCGTCGGTCGAGGGGACGACGATCGTGTCGGCGGCGCGCAGGTCGTCGAGGGTGCAGGTCGAGACGCGGGGCAGCCAGGACGGCGCCTACGGCCACACCGGACGGTTCGTGGTCGCCGAGCTGCGGCGCCGCGGCATCGAGCCGGTCGTCTCCGGTCGTGACGCCACGCGCCTGGCCGCGACCGGATACGAGGCCCGCCCCGCCGCGACCGACGACCCGGCGGCGCTGGCCGCCGCCTTCGCCGGAGCGGACGTGGTGATCAACGTGGCCGGTCCGTTCCTGGACACCGCCGTCCCCGTGGCGGCGGCCGCGGTCCGGGCGGGTGCCCACTACCTCGACGTGTCGGCCGAGCAGGCCCCGTCCGCGCCCTGGCTGCGGAGCTGGGCGCGACGGCGCGCGCGGCGGGGGTGAGCGTGGTGCCCGCCATGTCGTTCTTCGGGGGGCTGGCCCGCCCCCGAGGCGGTGGTGACCCCGAGGTCATCGCGCCGCCCGGGCCACCCCCGCCGGCTCGGCCGCCCCGTGTCGGGCGAGCGGAGCCGTCACCGCCACGCCGGCGACCGCCAGTGCCACCGCGACCACGATCCCGGCTCGCAGGTCCGCGCTCACCACCGCGGCGGTCGCGACCGCGAGGCCGATCGCCCCTCCGAACTGGAAGGACATGGTCATGAGACCACCGGCCAGCCCCTGCTCGGACTCCTCGGCGCGGTCGGTGCCGACGAGGGTGAGGGGCCCGTAGGCCAGGGCGAACGCCACGCTGATCGCCAGCAGCCCGGCCGCCATCAGGGAGACCGTGCCGTCGAGCGGCAGGAACCCGAGGTACCCGACGGCGGCGAGCCCGAGCCCCGCGACCAGGACCCTCCCGTTGCCGACGCGGCGGACCAGCGGCGGGGCGAGTGTCGGGGCGAGGACCGCGTCCAGCCCGCCGATGGCCAGCAGCAGGCCCGTCTCGATCGAGGACCAGCCCAGCTGCTCCTGCAGGAACAGGACCGCGGAGAACTGGAACGCCATGAAGGAGCCGACCAGGGCCATGGCTCCGAGGTTCGCCCGGGCCACGCCCGGCACGCGCAGGATCCCCAGCCGCAGCAGCGGCTCCGGGCGACGCCGCTCGACGGCGAGGAACGCGACCAACCCCGCGACCGCGCCGGCGCCGGTGAGCAGGCTGATGGCGAGCGGCACCTCGGGCGCGTGCACCACGGTCAGGATCAGCAGCGACATCCCGACGGTGAGCAGGAGCGTGCCCACCAGGTCGAACCGCGCCCCCGCCCGGCGCGCACCGCCGTCACGAGGGACCACCGCGGCCGCCGCCGCCAGGATCACCGTCGCCAGCACGACCGGTGCGAAGAACACCCAGCGCCAGTGCAGCGCCGTGAGCAGCCCGCCCACCACCATCCCGAGCGAGAACCCGCCTGCCGCCGCGCCCGCGTACACCAGCACCGCCCGGTCCCGGGCGGGCCCGCGGGCGTACGTGGTGGTGATGATCGACAGGCCCGCGGGGGCGGTGAACGCCGCGGCGACGCCCGTCACGAAGCGGGCGGCGCCGAGCATCCAGCCCTCCGTCGCCACCCCGCCCAGCCCGGAGAACACGACGAACACCCCCAGCATCACCAGGAACATCCGGCGGCGCCCGAGCAGGTCCGCGGCGCGGCCGCCGAGCAGCACGAACCCGCCGTAGCCCAGCACGTAGGAGCTCACGACCCACTGCAGCTCCCCGGTGCTCAGCGCGAGGTCGGCGCGCATCGACGGGAGGGCGACGCCCATCATCGAGATGTCGACCCCCTCCAGGAAGATCGCCCCGGACAGCACGAGCAGCAGGGCCCAGGCCCGGGCGGACAGGCGGTCGGTCGCGGTCATCGGTTCCCCCATGAGTTACTTCTTGATACCGACCGCATCGTGCGTCACCATCCAGAGCCATGGAAGACGGCACTTCGGAAGAACCCGGTTCCTGCGCGGTGACCGACGACGACCCGTTCCAGTGGGACGCCCGCCAGAACTGCGAGGTCCGCCAGATCCTCGACCGGATCGCGGACAAGTGGTCCCTGCTGGTCATCGCCCTGCTGGAGCGCCGGACCATGCGCTTCACGGAGCTGAAGAAGGAGATCGACGGGGTCAGCCAGCGGATGCTCACCGTCACCCTGCGCCAGCTCGAACGAGACGGCCTGGTCCACCGCTACGTGCACGCCACCGTTCCGCCGCGCGTCGACTACTCGCTCACCGACCTGGGCTGCACGCTGCACGACACCATCAAGCCCCTGGTGGCCTGGACCGAGACCTACCAGGAACAGATCATCTCCGCCCGGGCCGCCTACGACCGGGCCGTGGCCACCGGGTGACCCGTCGGCGTCGTCGTGGGGCCTCGGGCAAACCCAGCGCGAGACCCCGGCGGCGCGCCTACGGTGGTGTGCGACACCGACGACGTGCCCCGGACCCGTCGTCCGGGCTGTGGGGGATCCTCGTGATCATCGGGCTCCGCCGGCCGCGCATGGCTGACACCATGCCCACGCTGTGCGTGGGCTCGACCACCACGTGCGGGCCGGGCCCCCGCTCGACGGCGTGCCTCTCGACCGGGTGCGGTTGTCCTGCCGTGACGACGTCCTCCCCGGACGGTTCCTCGGGCGCGGATCCTCGCCCGAGCTGCTCGACGAGTTGCAGCGCTACGCCCGGCTCCTCGACCGGACGGGGATCGGTGAGCCGGTCGACACGACGGACCACACCCCCGCGCAGACCGTGGCCGGTCTGCTCGGTCGGTGCCTGATCGCGGCGCCGGGAGCGGGGGAGGTGCCGACGGGTCCGCCGCCGTCGATCCCCGTCGCCGGGTGATCGGGCTGACGGCGGTGGGCAAGTCCACCGCGGGATGGCACGCGCTGCGGACGCTCTGGCAGGAGGGTCGTCCCGCGGCCTTCGTCGACGCCCAGCAGCTGGGGTTCGTGCACCCCCGGCCCTCCGACGCGTTCGTGCGGGCCCAGATCTCGATCCTCCTCCACGGGTACCAACGGGCGGGCGCGACCGTCGCCCTGCTGGTCTCGCGCGATCCGGTGCTCGCCCGGCCGCGGTTCGGGGAGGGGGCGGGCGCCCTGATCCGGCTCGCCGCCGACCCGGACGCGCTGGCGCGGCGGGTCGAGAGCCGGGCGCGGGGTTCGTCCGCGCTGCCGGCGGGCGACGAGCTCCGCGCTGCGCCCGCGCCGACGCGGCGGGCGGTCCTCCCCCGTGCGCTGCGGGAGGCCGAGGACCTCGCCCGGGCCTGCCCGGACCTGCCCGTCGTCGACTCCTCGCGCCAGGCGGCCGAGGCGACCGCGGCGGCGCTGCTGGAGCATCTCCGCAGTTCAGTGCTCGCCCTTCGCTCGCTCCCTCCGGGGCCGGGTACCGTTCGCCTCGTGCTCAACCGCGACCGCATCCTGGAGACCGCCATCGCCCAGGGTTTGGACCGGTTCAGCATGGCGGGGGTGAGCCGGGAGCTCGGGGTGACCGACATGGCGCTGTATCGCTATGTCGGGTCTCGGGAGGAGTTGTACTCGCTGGCGGCGGCGCGGGCGCATGCGACCTTCCAGTTCCGGCTGGAGGGGACGGACTGGCGGGCGCACCTGGTGGAGGTGGCGGAGCAGACCTGGCAGCTGGCGGCCCGGCATCCGGGGATCGAGCGGTATCTGCTCGACGGTCCGTACCACCCGGAGACGTTGCGGGTGTTCGACGCCAGCATCGCGGGGTTCCGGGCGTTGGCGCCGCAGTTCTCGGCCGACCAGGCGTACGTGCTGCTCAGCCGGGTGGTGTCGTTCACGCTGGCGGCGGCGGACAACGCGTTGAGCCGCCGCTGGCAGCCTGATCCGGGGGAGCCCAGCGCGTTGTTCCGGTGGACGGTGGAGGCGTTGGTGGACGGGATGGTCGGCAGGCTGGACGACCTGCCGACCGATCCGTCCGCGCGTGGTCTGGGTCCGGAGAGCGCGATCAGCCCGTCGCGGTCTTGAGGAAGGGGAGCATGGCGTCGACCCCGTAGGGGATGGACAGGACGGAGGGTGAGGAGAGTGCGAGGTCGGGCATGAAGTAGGCGTGGTCGGCTTTGACGGCGCCGAGGTTGGCGAGGCCTGCGTTGGAGGCGAGGGTGTCGGTTTGGTTGGCGCCGAAGCCGTAGATGACGAGGATGTCGGAGTCGATCTGGGGGAGGAGTTCGGCGGAGAGGGGTGTCTGGGTGTCGGTGGGGGGTAGGGCTGCGACGTAGGGGGTGTCGGTGAAGCCGAGTTCTTTGAGTGTGGTGACGACGGTGGCCTGGTTGCCGCCGACGTAGACCTCGCCGGCCATGACGTCGAGGTAGGTGGCGGTCTTGCCGTGGAAGGTGGGGTTGGCTGCGGCGACGCCGTTGAGGTAGGTCTCGGTGTCGGTGACGAGTTTGTCGCCTTCTGCGGGTTTGCCGAGTGCTTGGGCGATCAGCCGCGTCGCGTCCTGCCATTTGGGTGCGTAGGGCTGTGCTCCGACGGGGAGGGCGATGGTGGGGGCGATGCGGGAGAGGGTGTCGTATTCGTCTTTGTCGCCGCCGGAGGCGACGTTGATGATCAGGTCGGGCTTGGCCGCGGCGATGGTCTCCAGGGGCAGGACGCGGCCGGTCGTCACGGTGGGGGTGGCCGTGCCCAGTTTGTCTTCGGCCCAGGGTCCGACGCCGCGTTCGAAGCCGTAGCGGCTGTGGATGCCGACGGGGGTCACGCCGAGTGCCAGGACGACGTCGGCGTCCGACGGGCCGAGGGTGAACACGCGGGTGGGCTGCTGCGGGATCGTGGTGGATCCGAGCGAGTGCTGCACGGTGACGGGGAACGCGGCGGCGGCCGGGGCCTGCGCCTGCTCGGCCGGAGCGGGAGCGCCGGCACACCCGGCCAGCACCAGCAGGAGCGCCACCGCTCCGAGGATTCGCTTCATGAGGGCAGACTAATCTGAGGTTTGGGTAGCAAACAACAGGGTAGGGTCGCCACCACGAGCCGTGCGGGAAGTCAGTACGTTCCGTGAGCGGTCGCGGCGGTCCGTGGCCCGTACGGCGCCCGCTCCAGCCACTCGCCGAGCCGGGGAACCGCAGGTGAGAGCGCGGCGGCCGCGCGCTGCGCCCCGCGCAGCGCCGGGCTCCGCGGGCGCATGTGGCGCAGGGCCCTCCCCGCCGCGTCGCGGTTGTGGCGGGCTGCCGCCGTGCGCTCGGCCGCGTAGTCCTCGACCGCTCCCCGCGCCCGTTCGGGGCCGGTCGCACGCAGAGCCAGCGCCACGGCCGAGGCCGCGGCGTCCGCGTCGGCGATCCCGCTGTTCATCCCGCGGGCCCCGAAGGGGGCGAACAGGTGCGCCGCCTCCCCGGCCAACAGCACCCGGCGGTGCTCGTCGACGAAGGAGTCCGCCACCAGCTGCAGGAAGGGGTAGCGCGAGGCCCACAGCACCCGGTCCAGGTAGCCGCGGTCGACCACCTGCGGCAGCCAGTCGCGCAGCCGGGCCTCGTCGAGGAACTCCTCGGGGTCCTCGCCCGGCCTGCACTGCAGGTCGACCTGCCTGCCGCCGGCGAACGGCACGACCAGGACGTGCCGCCCGCCGAGACCGGGATGGTGATAGTGGAAGGTGCGCAGGGCGGGCTCGGGCACGCGGGGATCGTCGGCCAGATCGACGACGACGTGGTGGCTGTTCGACCGGCCACCCACCATGGTGCGGCCGATCGCGGCCCGGACCGGGGACCGGGCCCCGTCGGCGGCGATCACGTACCCGGCGCTCCAGGACCGGCCGTCCGCCGCGTGCACCTCGACGCCGTCGGGGGTGCTGCGCACCGTCTCCACCCGCGCCGACCAGGCGAACTCGACGCCGGCCTCCCGGCAGGACTCGAGGAGGAAGCCCTCGGTCTCGATCTGGCGCAGGCAGGCGTAGGGCGGGAGCCCGTGCCCCCCGGCCCCCGAGCCGTCCCGGTGGTCGCGCGCGAACACCTCGTGGCCGCGGTAGCGGGTGCGGCGCCCGGCCCACCGGATGCCCCGGCGCGCGATCGCGGTGCCCAGGCCCGGCCGCATCCGGTCGAGCAGGGTCAGCGAGTCGCGGTGGACGTACAGCGCGCGGCTGCCCGGGCGCACGCGGTCCTGCGGGTCGGCCTCCAGTAGACGGACCGGGATGTCGAGGGCGCGCAGGGCGAGGGCCGCGGTGAGCCCGACGGGCCCGGCGCCGACCACCAGGACGGGGGGAGTGTGGGCACCATGGTCTGCAGTCAACTGCTCGGCTCCGTCGATGTATTCGAGCGCACGAAAAGCGGCCCGGGGGCGCCCCGGCGCGGGGCACCGAATTCTGGAGAAAACGTTGTCCCGGCCCGAGGAGCGGCTTAAGGTAAGGCTATGGTTACATTAGTCGGGGGTCCGGTTCCAGTGGTCTCCCGAGATTTCCGGTGAACGTCGCGGAGGTCGTCGCGCGGCGGGTGCGGGCGCGCGGCCTGCTCGACTCGGCCGCGTTCCACAGCGACCGCACGTGGACGCACCGCGAGGTCCACTCCCTGGCGGCGAGGCTCGCGACCGTGCTGCGCGAACGGGGCGTCCGGACCGGTGCGCGCGTCCTCCTGGCCCTCGTGGACAGCCCGGTGTTCGTCGCCCTGTTCCTCGCGGTGGCGCGGACCGGTGCGGTCGCGGTCGTGACCAATCCGTACCTCGGCGGGTCGGAGCGGGCCGAGCTGGTCGACCGGGTCGGGCCGGCGCTCGTCGTGGCGGGCGGTCCGGGCGGTGCTCTGGGGCCGACGGAGCGATGGGTCGAGCCCGAGGCGCTCGTCGCGGCCGCGGACCGGGCCGCCGAGGGTGCCGCGGTCGACCTGGCGGACGATGCGGACCTCTACGTGCAGTTCACCTCCGGCACCACCGGTCGTCCCAAGGGAGCCGTGCACCGCCACGGGGACCTCGCCGCGTACCACCGGGCGGTGGGGGAGGACATGCTGGGGATCTCGGCCGCGGACGTCACCCTGTCCGTCTCCAAGATGTTCTTCGCCTACGGGTTCGGCAACTCGCTGGTCTACCCGCTGTTCTCGGGTTCCGCCGCGGTGCTGAGCCCCGAGCGACCGACCCCGGCGGCGATCGCCGAGCTGGTCGACCGGCACCGGGTCACGGTCCTGCACGGGGTGCCCTCGGCCTACGCCAACCTGGTCGCCGAGACCGACCGGGAGGCGTTCGGCTCGGTGCGGGTCGCGGTCTCGGCGGGGGAGTCGCTGCCCGCCGTCGTGCGGACGCGCGCCGAGCAGCTGCTCGGGGCCCCGGTGCTGAACGAGCTCGGATCGACCGAGGTGGGGGGCGCCTACTGCGCGGAGACCTCTGCCGACACCGCAGCCGACGACCCGGCCGACCGCGCGCCGGGGACCATCGGACGGCCCCTGACCGGCTACGCGCTGCAGGTGCGCGACGGCGCGGGGCGACCGTGCCCGGTGGACGTCTCGGGCAGGCTGTGGGTGCGGGGCCCGACGGTCATGTCCCGCTACCTCGACGCGCCCGACGAGACGGCCCGGGTGCTCGTCGACGGGTGGCTCTCGACGAACGACACCGGGTTCCGGCGCGCCGACGGCCGGTTCGTCCACACCGGACGCGCGGACGACATGGAGATCGTCGGTGGGATCAACGTCTCGCCGCAGGAGGTCGAGGCCGTCCTCGGCGAGCATCCCGCGGTGCGGGAGATCGTGGTCGCCGCGGTCCTCGACGCGCGCGGCGCGAGCAAGCTGCGCGCGTTCGCGGTCTCGGCGGCCGCCGCGGACCGCCACGCCCAGCTCGAGGGCGAGCTGCTCGCCCTGGCCCGGCGCAGGCTGGCGGCGTTCAAGGTGCCGCGCAGCATCACCTTCGTGCCCGCCCTGCCCCGCACGTTCAGCGGCAAGGTCCAGCGGTTCGTGGCGAGGACGGGGCAGTGGTGACCGCGCGGCGCCTGCACTGGGCCGGGCCGGGCCGCTGGTCGGAGGAGGTCGGGCCCGCGCCCGAGGCGGCCCTGGTGGTGGACTCGTTCCTCGCCGTCGGGGGGCGGGTGCGAGACCTCGACCGGCACGGGACCCGGTTCCGCGCCGGGTGCGCCGCCCTCGGGCTGCCCACCGCCGACCTCGGGGCGTTCCTCACCGACGCCGAGGCCGCCCTCCCGCGGGCGGGGCGGTGGTTCCCCCGTGTCGAGGCCCACCCGGACACCCGCCTCGTGCTCTGGATCCGGCCGGCGCCGCCGGAGCAGCGGGAGACCCGGCTGTGGGTGGCACCCGAACCCGACGCCCGCCGCCGCCCCGAGGTGAAGGGGCCCGATCTCGCGCTGCTCGCGGGGCTGCGCGGGCGCGCCGTCTCGCACGGCGCGGACGACGCCCTGCTGACCGGCCCGGACGGAGTCGTGCGCGAGGCCGCGCACTCCGCCCTGCTGTGGTGGCGCGGGGACCGGCTCTGCGTCCCCGCCTCCGACCTGCCGGTGTTGCCCAGCGTCACCGCCGCGCGGCTCCGCGGTGCGGCGCGGGCCGCGGGCGTGCCGATCACCCCGGAGCGCTGCGCGCCCGCGGGCCTCGCCGAGGCGGAGGTCTGGACCGTGAACGCACTGCACGGGATCCGCCCGGTGGTCGGCTGGCGGGGCGCCGGGGCGCCCGTGCGGGCCGCCGTCCCCGACGCGGCCCGCCTCGACCACTTCCGCAGCCAGCTCGCCGCCGACGCGTCCACGCGACGCTGACCGACGCCCGGAGACCCGATGCGCACCATCCTCGTCGACAACTACGACTCCTACAGCTACAACGTGTTCCAGCTGATGGCCGCCACGTTCGGGGTCGAGCCCACGGTCCTCGCCAACGACGCCCCGGAGTGGGCGGACATCGACCTCGTCGACTACGCGGCGGTGGTGATCTCCCCGGGTCCCGGCAGCCCCGCGGAACCGGGGGACCGCGGCGTGGCCCTGGACCACCTGCGCGCGGGGACCATCCCCGTCCTCGGGGTCTGCCTGGGCCATCAGGCGCTCGGCTGGCTCGCGGGCGGGTCGGTGGTCCCCGCCCCCGAACCGCGGCACGGCTACCTGGAGACCATCCGCCACAGCGGGACCGAGCTGTTCCGCGGCGTCCCGCAGGACTTCACGGCCGTGCGCTACCACTCGCTCTGCCTCGCCGAGCCGCTCCCCGAGGACCTCGAGGCCACGGCCTGGTCGCCGGACGGCGTGGTGATGGGCGTCCGGCACCGGCGCCTCCCGTGGTGGGGCGTGCAGTTCCACCCTGAGTCGGTGGCCTCCGAGCACGGCGCGGCGATCTTCGCCAACTTCGCCGAGCTGGTCCGGGCCGAGCACCGCGGCGGACCGACGCCGCTGCGCCCACAGCAGCGGACCCTGCGCCGCCGGACCCTGGACTTCACCGTGTCGACCGAGGTCCTGTTCGAGGAGCTGTTCGCCGACTCGCGGTTCGCGTTCTGGCTGGACAGCAGCCGGGTCGAGCGCGGGCTCTCCCGGTTCTCCTTCCTGGGGGACGCGGGCGGCGGGCTCGGCGAGGTGCTCAGCGCGCGGGTGGGCACCGGCGTCGTCCACGTCGTCACCGAGGACGGGCGGGTCCGCGCCACCCCCGGGTCGATCTTCGACACCCTGGAGGAGCGGCTGCGCACCCACCGGCTGCCCTGGGACTCCGCGCTGCCGTTCGACCTCGCCTGCGGCTACGTCGGCTACTTCGGCTACGAGATGCGGGACGAGTGCGGGTCGCCCACCGACCACGTCTCGCCCCAACCAGACGCCCAGTGGATGACGGCGAGCCGCATGGTCGCCGTCGACCACGAGACGGACACCACCTGGGTCTTCGCCCTGGCGGACGGGGGAGACGGCTCGGTGCGGCGGGCCCAGGCCTGGGTGGACGAGACCGCGGGCCGCATCGAGGCGCTGCGCGGCGCCCGGCCGCGGCCGGTGGCGCACGAGGAACGGGAGATCGACGTCGAGCCGCTGCTGCACCGCTCGCGGGCCCGCTACCTCGCGGACATCGAGGAGTGCGCGGCGAGCCTGCACGCCGGGGAGAGCTACGAGATCTGCCTGACCAACGGGCTGGACCTGCCCTTCACCGGATCCCCGCTGGAGGCCTATCGCTGGCTGCGCAGGCGCAGCCCCGCCCCGTACGCCGCCTACCTCCGGTTCGACGAGCTCCACGTGCTGTCGTCGTCCCCGGAGCGCTTCCTCACCGTCGACGCCCAGGGCACGGTCGAGTCCAAGCCGATCAAGGGCACCGCCCGCCGCGACCCCGACCCCGAGGTCGACCGCGCCCTGCGGGACGAGCTGGCGGGCAGCGACAAGACCCGCGCCGAGAACCTCATGATCGTCGACCTGCTGCGCAACGACCTCGGGCGGATCTGCGAGATCGGCAGCATCCGGGTGCCGGGCTTCATGAAGGTGGAGTCCTACGCCACCGTCCACCAGCTCGTCTCGACGATCCGCGGGCGGCTGCGGCCCGAGGTCGGGCCCGTCGCGGCGGTCCGGGCCGCGTTCCCGGGCGGCTCGATGACGGGCGCGCCCAAGCTGCGCACGATGCAGATCATCGACGCGCTGGAGCGGCGCCCGCGCGGCATCTACTCCGGGGCGCTGGGGTTCTTCGGCTTCCAGGGCGCGGCGGACCTCAACATCGTGATCCGCACGGCGACGATCGAGTCCGGGCGGGCGAGCATCGGGGCCGGCGGGGCCATCGTCCTGGACTCGGACCCGGTGGACGAGTACGACGAGATGACCCTGAAGGCGGCCGCGGTCGTGCAGGCGGTGGCCGGGGCGGGTGGCGGAGCAGGCGGAGTCGCACCCCGCGCCCGGCCGGAGCGGCGCTCGGCATGACGACCGTCGTCGCCGACCTGAACGGCATCTCACTCGCGTACGACGTGCGCGGCGAGGGCCGGCTCGTCGTCCTGGTGATGGGTACCGGGAGCCCCGGTCGGGTCTGGCACCTGCACCAGGTCCCGGCCCTGCTCGCGGCGGGACACCGGGTCGCGACGTTCGACAACCGCGGGATCCCGCCGACGACGGAGTGCGCCGACGGCTTCACCGTCGACGACATGGTGGGGGACACCGCGGCCCTCATCGAGCACCTCGGCGGCGGCCCGGCCCACGTGATCGGGACCTCGCTCGGCGCGCGGATCGTCCAGGAGCTCGCCCTGGCGAGACCGGACCTCGTCTCCCGGGCGGTGGCGATGGGCGCGCACGCGCGCCTGGACCCCGTGGCCGAGGCACAGGCCCGCGGCGAGATCGACCTGCACGACGACGGCGTGGTCCTGCCGCCCGCCTACCATGCCGCGGTGAAGGTGGTGCAGAACCTCTCGCCCGTCTCGCGGCGGGCGGAGTCCGTCCAGGACTGGCTGGACGTGTACGAGATGGGGGGCTCGGCGATCGGACCGGGGGAGCGGGCCCAGCTGGCGGCGTCGGTCGACATGGGCGACCGGCGGCCCGAGTACCGGGCGATCACCGTGCCGTTCCTCGTCGTGGGCTTCGCGGACGACACCACCATCCCGCCCCACCTGAGCCGGGAGGTCGCCGAGGCGATCCCGGCCGCCCGCTACGTCGAGGTCCCCGACACCGGGCACGTCGGGTACCTCGAACGTCCCGCGACCGTGAACGAGATCCTGCTCGACTTCCTGAACGAGGAGCGCACGTGACCGCCGAGCCCCCGTCCCACCTGGCCGACGTGCTGGCGGTGCGCCGGCTCTCGCCCAGCCTGGTCCGCGTCGAGCTGGGCGGGCCGGGGCTGCGGGGGTTCACCTCCCTCGGCGTCCCCGACGAGGGCTGCCTGCTCAACTTCCCCGTGGCCGGGATCTCCGAGGACCCCGTGGACGACGTGGGCCGCTGGTACACCGTCCGCGCGGTCGACGAGGCGGCCGGGCGCCTGACCGTGGACCTGGTGGTCCACCCCGGTGGGGTGGGCGGCGAGTGGGCCGCCGTGGCCGAGGTCGGCGACCGGCTCCGGATCGTGCACCAGAACAGCTGGTTCAAGCGGCCCGAGGACGCCCGGTGGCAGCTCCTGCTGGGGGACGTCGTCGGCCTCCCGGCCTTCGGCCGGATCATCGAGGAGACGGCGGGCTCGCTGCCGACGACGGCCGTGATCGAGATCCCCGACCCCGCCGACCGGCAGCCCCTCACCGGCGCGGAGGTGACCTGGATCGACACCCCGGAGCTGGGCACCGCGGGCAGTACCCTGGCCACGGTGGTCCGGGCACTGGAGCTCCCCGAGGGACCCGGGTACGTCTACGTCGCGGGCGAGGCCGCCGCGACGCGCGCCGTCCGCAAGCACCTGCGCCACGAGCGCGGGCTCCCGGCCCGCTCCTACGGTGTCGTCGGGTACTGGCGCGTCGACGGCAAGGAGTGGAACCGCCGGTTCCGCGAGTCCGGAGCGGACCTGCGGGCCCTCTACGCGGAGGTCGAGAAGACCGCGTCCGACGCCGAGGCCGCGCTCGATGTGTACGAAGAACGGCTGGACCGCATCGGTCTGCTCTGAGCGGGCCGACCACGCCCGTGCGGGTCCGTCCACCCCCACGCGGCGTGTGCAGCGCCGGGCGGGGTGATGGCCTCTCCCGGTACTGAGCTCCTGTGGAGGCGAGTTCGTCGGCGTCGAACCAGGATGGTGTGTGGTCAGCCCTTCTGACATTCGACGGCCGGCCCGACGAAGGCGGTCAGCAGCGCGCCGCCTCGGGCGTCGAAGTCGATGCAGACTCGCCGGTCGGCCGCCGCAGACGCCGACGCGGTGGTCGTCGGCGCGGCGGTGGTCGTCGGCCCGGCGGTGACCGGTGGCGCGGCCTGGACGGCCCTGCCCGGCCCGGTGTCGTTCCCGTTCACCCGAGTTCGTGCCCGTCCGCGACCAGCCCGGCGTCGGGCGGCCGACGACGTGACGGGCGCGGCGCCGGCGCGCCCTACGACCACGACCTCGTCGACTGCGTCTTGCACGGGGCGGCGAGCGCTGATCCACCCGGTGCCCGCACGCCATCGCGGCGGGCACCGGGGGCGTTGTCAGCGGTTGCGCCACTCCGGCGCGCGCTTCTGGGCGAAGGCGGTGATCCCCTCGAAGGCGTCCTGGCTGGTCATCAGCTCTTCCAAGGCGGGGGAGAAGTGGGTGACGGCGTCGACGGTGTCGGCGATGCCCTCGGTCTCCCCCATGATTTGTAGCGACACCCGCACCGAGGTGGGCGAACCCGCGAGGATCTCCGCCGCCAGCTCGCGGGCACCCTCGAGGGCAGTGCCGGGCTCGGTGATCCGGTTGACCAGCCCGTGGTCGAGTGCTTCAGCCGCGGTGAGGCGGCGGCCGGTGAGAATCATCTCGGTGGCGAGCTTGTGAGGTACCGCTCGCGGCAGCCGAACCAGCCCACCCGCCCCAGCGACGAGACCGACCCGGACCTCGGACAGCGCCAGCTTCGCGGTCTCGTCGGCGACGACGAGGTGGCAGGTGAGCGCGATCTCCAAGCCGCCGCCCATGGCGAACCCGTTGACTGCGGCGATGATCGGCTTGGGCAGGTGCCGCCGAGAGGTCAGGCCGCCGAAGCCGCTCTTGGGGATCGTCACAGGCTTGCCGGAGGCGGACCAGACCAGGTCGTTGCCCGCGGAGAAGGCCTTGTCCCCGGCGCCGGTGATGATCGCGACCCACAGGTCGGGATCGGCGAAGTAGGCGTCGAAGACCTCGTCGAGCTCCTCGTGGGCGGGCGGGTGCAGGCTGTTGCGCTGCTCGGGCCGGTTGATGGTGATCTCGAGGAGGTGGCCGTCGCGGCGGACGAGGAGGTGCTCGTAGGTGTCCCGGAACGCGGGGACGCGGGTGGGGAACAGCTCGTCCATGCGGGTGTCGTTCACGGTGACCCGGTTGCCGAACCCGAAGGAGCGCACGTAGACGCGGGCGCCGATCGGCTCCTCCTGCCCCAGGAGCTCCAGCAGGCCGGTGTCGCCGTCGACGGAGCGGGCGAGGAAGCGGCGGCCGTCGGCGTCGAGGCGGCCGATCACGATCCCGATCGGGCCGCGCCTGGTGTGGCTGACCGTCCAGGTCTCGATGGTGGCCCAGCCGTCGGCCCGGTGGGCCTCCTCCGGCGCGGACCAGGCCTCGACCTCGGCCTGGAGCCGGGCGGAGTCGTCGGTGCGCCAGCCGGTGGGGGTGGTCGAGTAGATCCCGACGGAGTACTTGGACAACAGTCCGCCGTTGGCGCCGACGAAGCCGTAGCTGCCGGGTGCCTTCCGGGCCCGGCCGATGGTCTCGGCGATGCCGTGGAGGGAGTAGTTGTTCCCGGCGCCGCCGAAGAACGGCAGCCCGCCGGTGAGGGTGAGCCCGCGGGGATCGTCCGCGGCGAGGCCGAGCCCGTCGGCGACGTTGCTGACCGCGATGGGGAAACAGGAGTACAGGTCGAACGTGGCCACGTCGTCCAGCCCGATCCCGGCGACGTCGAGGGCGTGGCGGGCGGCGAGGACGGCGGCCGGGCTCGCGGACAGGTCCGCGCGCGCCATGAGGTCGCGCTCGCGCAGATCGGCGTGGCCGTGCAGGAACACCCACTTGTCCCGGGGGATGCCGAGACGCTCGGCGGTGGCGACCGAGACCACGAGCGCGGCAGCGCCCTGGTTGACCTTCTCCCGGGCGACGACATAGCGCGGGTAGGGGTCGGCGATCATCCGGTTCGTCTCGGTGACCTCGACCAGCTCGACGGCGCTGCGCTCGACCGGCGCGGAGGCGTGCGGGTTCGCCGCGGCGACCCGGGTGAACGGCGCGAACAGCTCGCCCATGCCGCGGGCGTAGTCCTCGCGGGACTGCGTGAGCCGGGCGCGGCGGGCGTTGTCGAACAGGGCGTACTGCTCGGGGGCGCCGGTGAGGCCGTGGGCGGCGTGGTGCATCGAGACCAGGCCGGCGAGGCCGTATCCGCGGTCCTCCAGGTCCCCCTCGACGTGCTCGGTGAAGTCCGGCTTGTCCTCGGCCTGCGCCAGGTGGGTGACGGTGGAGATGGCCTCGGCCCCGAACAGCAGCGCCGCCTGCGAGTCGCCGGCCGCGATGGTCCCCGCGAGCTCGGTCAGCAGGTGCTGGGGTCCCTGTCCGCCGCCGACCTCGAGGATCGCCCGCCGCGGAGCGGCACCGACCCGGTCGGCGACCGAACGCGGGTAGTTGTCCGAGCGGCCCAGCGGTGCGGGCGCTCCGGGCATGGAGATGTCGAACTGCCGGATCCCGGCGACGGTGTCGATCGCCGCCGCGACGGCCGCGGGATCGACGCCGGTGTCGGCCAGGGCCTCCCGGGCCGCCTCGGCGGCCAGCCCGACGGCCGACAGGCCGCGGTAGCCGGGGTCCTCCAGCCGCTCGGACGCCTGACCCACCCCCACGACGACGGGGGTGGACGGGTCGAGCTCGTCGGTCGACATCGGATTCTCCTCGCTGGGGCTCTCGTCGATCTTCATTGTGCGTCGGGGCGGTGGCTCGATGCCGGCGGTGTCAGATGCCGATGCGCGGGGCGATCGCGGGCAGGTGACGCTGCTCGGGCTCCTCGACGACGCCGTCGGCGACCAGGCGTTCGATCGTCGTCGGGTCGAGGCCGAGCACGTCGGCGAGCACGGCTCGGCTGTGTTCGCCGAGCAGCGGCGCGGGCGTGGGATCGGCGTCGGCGAGGTGTCGCGACACGGCGAGCCACCGTTCGGTCGGCACCTCGCGATCGAGCAGTGGATGGGCCATCGTGGCGAGGAACCGTCGCTCGCCGAGCTGCGGGTCGTCGAGCATCTCCGGGATGCGCTGCATCCTGGCGGCGGGCACGCCCGCATGCTGCAAGGCCGCCATGGCCTCCTGCGGTGTCCGGGACTGGGTCCAGTCTGTGACGAGGTGGTCGAGCTCCGCGCGGTGGGCCACCCGATCATCGTGTCGGACGAGGTGTGGATCGGTCGGGTCGGTCTCGAGGACATCGGCGAGCCGCTCCCAGTCCGTGTCGTCGCGCACCGACACGACGACCCACTCGTCATCTCCGGCGCACCGGTAGACCCCGTCGACGACCTCGGGCCGCGTTGCGCCTGCGGAGATCGTGCCGGGGGTGAGGGACTCCTGGGCGAGCCGGGTGCCGAGCTGGGCGGCGATGACCTCGGCCTGGGCCACGGCGACGTGCCCGCCACGCCCGGTCCGGCGCCGGGCGATCACGAGAGCCAGCGCGGCCGCCGCACCGATACGGGCCGCGATATGGTCGGGGTAGATCGTCGAGGCGTCGCTGAACCCCGCCGGGTCGTCGGGAAACCGCCACAGGTGCGACAGACCGACTGCGGCCCGGACCAGCGGCCCGTAGCCCATCTTGCCGCTCCACGGCCCGGTCGAACCGAAGGCACTGCTCTCCACGGTCACGATCCGGGGGTTGACGGCGGCCAGGTCCGCCGCGGCGAGCCCCAGCGACTCCAGGGTGCCGGGCTTGAAGTTGCTCAGCACCACGTCCGAGCGCCGCACGAGGTCCAGGAACAGCGCCTTGCCCGCGGCGCTGCGCAGATCCAGCCCGAGACTGCGCTTGGTCCGGTGGCCGTAGGCGAAACCGGCGCTGAGCGGCGATCCGTCCAGGGTCTGGCGGCTGCCGTCCGGGAACGCGCGGTTCTCCACCTTGATCACGTCCGCGCCGAGGTCGGCGAGGAGGCGCCCGGTCTCGGCACCGACCACGATCACGCCGAGGTCGAGCACTCGTAGCCCTCGTAGGGGGAGGGCGCGTCCGAGGTGGGGGGTGGCCTCGGGGGGTGCGGGCTCGGTGAGCGCGGAGAGCACCTGCTCGGTGTGCGCGCCGACCGCGGGAGCAGGCGTGCGCAACCCGGCGCGGGCGCCGTCGAGCTCGACCACCCCGTTGGGAACCGGCACGGTCCGTCCGTCGGGCAGCACAGCCTCGACGAACGCACCTCGGGCGCGCAGCTGCTCGTTGTCGAGCACCTCGGCGGGTGTGGCCAGTCCCGCAGTCGGCACGCCGTGGGCGTCACCGCCCGACATGACCTCCGCCCGGGTCAGTCCGGCGAACAGTCTGCCGATGACCGGGTAGATCCGCCCGGAGGCGCGGAACCGCTCCACGAGCGAGCCGTACTTCGGGTCCGCGAACTCCGCAGGCTCCCCGAGCCAGCGGAACATCCCCTGCCACTGACGCGGGGACAGGATGCAGATCCGCACCCAGCCGTCGAGGCACGGGAAGACCGGGTACAGGTGGCGGGCGTCCGGCCGCCCGCGCGGGCCGTCGAAGGCCGGAACGCCACCGGTCGCGCTGCCCCCGATGCCGAAACCCGGGTCCAGGGTCTGGACCGTGGACTCGTAGACCGAGCAGTCCAGCAGGTCACCGGCCCCGGTCTCGAGGCGGTTCAAGTAGCCCACGAGCGCCACGAAGGCGACTTGCGCCGCGGCGGACTCGGCGGCGAGATCACCGGGCGGGAGCAGGGGCTCGCGGTCGGGAAGCCCGGAGCGGCACAGCACCCCGCCCAGGGCAAGCCGGGTCGCCTCGGTGGCGGCCAGGTCTCGATACGGCCCGGTGCGGCCGTACTCGGTCAGCGACGCCACGACCAGGCCGGGGAAGCGCATGGCGAGGTCCTCGGCGTCGAGGCCGGCCGGCAGCTCGCCCGGGCGGAACGAGGTCACCAGGATCGCCGCCGAGCCGACCAGCCGCAGGTAGTCGGCGTGCCCGGCCGGTGTGGCGAGGTCCAGCGCCGCGGAGGTCTTGTTGGCGTTGTGCACCGCGTCGTAGACACCGCTTGCGAGCAGCCGCGACCTCGCCCCGGAGGGCGGCTCGACCCGCACGACGTCCGCGCCGAGATCGGCCAGTATGCGCGCCACGGACTCGGTGCCGTGCCCGTCGGTGTGGTCGACGACCCGGACGCCCTCGAGTGGGAGCGGATTCCGCTGGGCTCCACCGTCTGTCATTGATGCCTCCTCGCACCGTCCGTCCCCCGAGCCTCGACCCCCGAGGGTGGGGTCGTACAGCGCGACTTCCGGGACGCAGCGTGCTCGATCCCGCAACGCGGCGCTGCCACACTGGTCCGCGTGGACCTCCAGCAGCTCCGATGTTTCCTCGCGGTCGCCCAGGAGGGCCACTTCGGACGCGCCGCGGCGCGGCTGCACCTGACCACCTCACCGGTCAGCCGGTCGGTCAAGGAGCTCGAACGCGAGCTCGGCGGGGATCTGTTCGTGCGCCGCTACCACCAGGTGGAGCTGACCGCGGCGGGCCGACGCCTGCTCTCCCGAGCCGAGCCGATCGTCGCCGAACTCGACGACTTGCGCTCCGAGGTGCGCCGGCTCGCCCGCAGCGCGGCCCGCACTCTCCACATCGGAGGAACGCACCTCGCCCCCGCCGCGGTGCTCGACGCCGTGGTCGAGGCCGTCGAGAAGTCCGACCCGGACCGGCCTCTCGACGTCACCCTGGCCCCGTCGGCTGAGCTGCTCCCCGCGGTCGCCTCCGGCGAGATCGACCTCGCGGTCGTGCACCTGCCGGTCGATGACCCGACGTTCGGCGTCCTGCCCCTGGCGACCTACGCGATCGTCGCGGTGCTGCGCAGCGACGATCCGCTCGCCACTCGACCCACCCTACGCACGGCCGACTTGGCCGACCACACGTTCGTGACCATGGACGACAGCGTGCAGCCCACTGCCATGCAGCACATGCGTGCCGAGCTCAGGGCCCGCGGCGTCGTCCGAGTCGAGACCGTCCCGGCCGCCGACGTCATGATGATCGCCGCCAAGGTGCGCCGCCGCGGATCGGTCGCCTTCGTCCCTCACGACGGCGACGTCGGTCGCATCTTCGTCGACCCCCGCTTCATCCGTGTCCCGGTCGTCGACGCCCCGTCGCTGGAGGTCGGGGTCGTCTGGAGAGACGGAGGCGACGTCGTCGGGGAAACGCTGTCCGCCATCGTCGCCCAGCTCGCTCCCCCGGCCACCGGGAGCGGAGCCACCCGTGAAGCCACTCGTGGTCCGAAACCCTGCGCCTAGTTCGAACTCTGGGGGCGGGGGGTAACGGACCACGACATCCCAGATGGGGTCGCGCTCGGTGCCGCTCCTAGCCGTCGATCTCCATGTCGAGCCGATCGGCGTCGCACCGGAACCGACGTCAGGTCGATGACAGGCGATCGCGAGTCGCGTTGTCTGATGGCCGTCGACACTCTCCCTCCGTTGACTCGTCTTGTCTATGCGGGGTAATACTGATCAGGAATCCATCGACCGGATCACACCGGTCACCGGTGCATCTCTGGGAGGCCATGTGCGTGTCCCGACTCTTGTCCAGACCGTGAGAACGGTGCCGACTCCGCACGATCAGCTCGCTGTCACCGGCGTTCGCTCATGAGCGCCAGTGACGACTTCGTCGCGATCCTCGACACCGCGTACCGGTACGCCCAGGCGGCGGACCGCCGCGACTGGGCCGGTCTCGCGAACTGTTACACCGAGGATGCGGTGGTCAACTTCAACGGGACGATCGTCGAGGGTCGGGATGCGATCATCGCGCGCAACCAACGACAACTGACCAAGTGGGAGGCGACGCAGCACTTCACGGGAAACCCCGTGATCAAGGTCGACGGGGACCGGGCGGACGCCTCCTTCTACACGATCGCCCAGCACACCGTCATGCGCGACGGCCTTCCCGTGACCTGCCTCGCCGGCGGGGTCTACGAGGACGAGCTCGTCCGCACCGCCGAGGGCTGGCGGTTCCGGCGGCGCCGGATCCAGAAGCTCTGGATGATGGGGGACGAGTCGCTGCTTCCCACGGCGGTCTACGGCGCGGCCACCCCGCCGGAGCTCGAGCCGCTCGGGTTCTGACCGGCGCGTCCATCACGACCGCGTCCGTGCGACCAGACGTGCCGGTGACGCCTCGAGGCGTCACCGGCGCCTGTCGTCCGCGGACTCCGGAACCGGAAGGTGCCGTCAGCCGTGCTGCCGTGCGAAGCGCTGCAGCACCTCGACGATCGGGATGAAGGGGTGGTCGTCCCGGTTGGGCGGCTCGTCGAACATCCGGTTGTGAATGAGGGCGACGGCCAGCCCGCTGTCCAGGTCGGCCCACGCGTTGCTGCTGCCGGCTCCGGGATGGCCGAGGATCGAGGTCGAACCGGCGTAGAGGGCGTTGGCCGGCGGCGCCTGGCCGCCGACGTAGTAGCCACCGATCCCGAGCATCCGAGGCACGCCGCTGACAAGGTCGGGCTTGTCCGCGTCCGGCCGTGGTTGAAGCTGGGCACGGAGCCGCTCCTCCGAGAGCATCCGGACGTCCCCCAGCCGGCCGCCGCAGGCGATCATGGCGTAGACCCGCGCAGCGGAGCGGGCGTTCATGATGCCGCCTGCGCCCGGGATCTGGGCCCGCCAGACGTCGGTCCTGCCGAAGATCTCGGCGGTCGGCGCCGCGGCGGCCGGCATGGTCCGCCGCTGCAGCGGAGTCCGCCCGGCGCCGGAGGTCCTGGTGAAGGCTGTGTCGTCGACGAGCTCCGCGACCCGCCCGTCCTCCTTCTCCGGCAAGCCGATGAACAGGTCCTCGATCCCGAGCGGGGCGCACAGCTCGTCCTGCACGAACTGGCCGAACGAGCGATCGACGGGGTCGGTGCGGCGCACGATCTCCCCGACCAGCCAGCCCCAGTTGATGGAGTGGTAGCAGTTCACCTCGCCGGGCGGGAACAGCGGGGTCTCGGCGGCGAGCGCGGTGACCATCCAGTCCCAGTCGGCCATGCGCTCGGTCGTCACCTCGGCGGGCATCTGGGGAACGCCCGAGCGGTGGGACAGCACGTCGCGGACCGTCGCCTTCTCCTTGCCGTTCTGGCCGAACTCGGGCCAGTACCGGACGACGGGGGCTTCGTAGTCCACGAGACCACGTTCGGCCTGCAGGTGCAACGCGGTGGCGGTGATCCCTTTCGTCACGGAGAAGGCCGGGAACAGCGTCGAACCGTCAACGGGGACTCGACCCGCTTTGTCGGCGGTGCCGGTCCAGGCGTCGACCACCTGCTCGCCGTGCAGGTATGCCGTCACCTGCAAGCCCACCTCCCCGCGTTCGCGGGCGACCGCCAACGCGGCGTCGATCTCGCCCTCGAGGTCGGTGACCTTCGAGTCGAGGTCCTGGTTCGTCATGTGCCCGTCCCGTCCGTACGCCCCGGCGTCGGTCCGATGTCGGTCCGAGGTCGGGCGACTGTTTCTGATCAGATTCGTGCACGTTACGCCCTGCCGCGAGGCGGCAACAAGGCTCGAACCGGCGGTGCCGCGGCGTCGCCAGAGGCGGGTGCAGGCCCCCTCCGGCGTCGAGAACCATTGTCCGGCTGCGACAAAGATGATAAGAATCTTTGATTGTTGATGTGAGCCAGCCCTCCCGGAGAAGTGAGGACACATGCCTCGAATCGAGCCGCTGCCCGAGGACAAGGTCGACCCCGATCTCCTGGCGGAGATGAACCGGCTGGTGGAGAGCGGGCAGCTCGGTTCGGGCAACACCGCGTGGCCGCGCATCATCGCCCATCACCCCGATCCCGAACTGGTGCAGGTCCGGCTGAGCCACATCGCGAACAACGGCACAGACGGCGGAGGGACCCTCGGGGCCCGGCTCCGCGAGCTGCTGCGCCTGGCCAATGCCCAGCTCGTCGGCTGCGACGCCTGTTCCCAGGCACGTTACGACTCGGAGCTGGCGGAGGAGGCGATCGCGTGCGCCGTGGTCGGCGCCGGGGAGGAACTCAGCGAACGGGAGCGCCTCGCGCTCGCGTTCCAGCGGAAGATGCATCTGGACCACTGGTCGATCGACAGCGAGACCTACCGGCAGCTCGCCACCGTCTTCACGACGGCGGAGATCGTCGAGCTGGGCGACGCCATCGCGACGGGCATGGGGCACGGACGCTGGCTCCACACCCTCGACATGTTGAGTTCCGGGGAGCCGGTGGTTCCGTGGTCGCACACCCCGGACGCCCAGTCGGAGAGCGACCGCGAGCTGACCAGTCCCCTCTGAAGGCGTGCCCGCGGCGCCGCCGGGTATCCGGCCTTCGCCGTGGACAACCTGACCCACATGTCGCCCTGCACAACCATGCGGCGGCGACACGGACGAGCACGAGCGGTACGCAGGGGAACCGTGGTTCGACACCGCGGTGACCTTCATCGACGAGTGGGACCAGTGCAGCTTCGACCCGCGCTACCCGACCCCGGGGTTGGCGCATGTCGAACCCCTCGTCCGGGACCAGTGCGCCGTCCCGCTGCAGGCCGCCCCCAGACCGGCGACCGCCACGGTGGGGCCCGGAGCGGGCACGGGTCGTCCGCGGCGCCCCGCCGGAACGCGCAGCGCCACGACCGGGAGGACAAGACATGCGCGAGGTACCCGAGCCCGAGCTGACCTGCTGGGAGCCGCCGACCTACACGGTCGACGCGAACGGCAAGGTGGTCGGCGGCGCGCCGGGCCCGATCCACAACTGGGGCCGCTGGGGCGACTCGGACCAGCGAGGGACGGCCAACCTGTTGACCGCGGAGCGGGCCGTCGAAGCCGCGGCCCTGGTGCGCACGGGAAAGCACTTCGCGCTCGGTCTGCCGATCGGCGGGCTCGCCGCGCCGAGCCACCGCGGCGAGCCCCTGCACCTGTTCCAGATCGCGACCGGGGACGCGATCCTGACCGGGGCAGGGACCGACGGCGCGGACGACTACCTCGTCATGGCGCTGCAGGGGACGACCCAGCTGGACGGGCTGGGCCACGTCGGCCGGGGCAACCTGATGTACAACGGTTTCTGGTCGGGACTGGTCACCGCGGGCACCGGTGCCCGCCGCCTCGGGGTCCACCATCTCGCGACCGGTCTGGTCGGGCGCGGTGTCGTGCTGGACGTGGCCAGGGCGCAGGGCGTCCCCTGGCTCGAACCGGGCTTCCCGATCACGGCCGCCCTGCTCGACGGCACGGCTGAGGCGCAGGGGGTCCAGGTCCGCCCGGGAGACATCCTCTTCGTTCGCACCGGCACGGTCACACACTGGTACGAGCGCTTCGGGAGCCGAACGGCGCCGTTCCAACGACTCGGGGACGAGACGGCGCGCCGCGACCTGCTCGACGGACCCGAGGCGGGCCTCGCCTGGGACACCGTGGCGTGGCTCCACGACCACGACGTCGCGGTCCTCGGGGTCGACAACCTCGCGGTCGAGTGCCGTCCGGCGCAACCGGGTCACACCTGGATCGACTTCCACGTGGCGGCGCTGCGGGATCTCGGGCTGCCGCTGGCCGAGGTGCTGGACCTGGACGGACTCGCCACGGACTGTGCGCAGGACGGTGTGTGGGAGGGCCAGTGCGCCGTCTCCGTGCTGCCGGTGGTCGGCGCGGTGGGGTCGCCGATCAACCCGCTCTTCCTCAAATGACCCGAGCCGAGGGAGCTTCCGTGAGCGACGAGCTGATCTGGGATCCTGCGGATCCCGGACACATCGCCGATCCCTACCCGGCCTACGCCCGCCTGCGGCGGGAGGCACCGCTCTGGCGGCACCCGTACGCGTGGGTCTTGAGCAGGTACGACGACGTCGAGGCCGCCCTGCGCGACCGCCGGCTCCTCAACCACGGGCTGCAGGGGGAGAACCTGCTCGAGAGACTGATGGCAGGCCTGACGCCGCCGATCGGCGAGCGGACGCGGGCCCACCAGCGCCCCTGGATCCTGTTCCAGTCGGGGCAGCACCACACGATGATGCGCCGGGCGCTGAGCAAGGGCTTCGGGCCGAGGTCGATGGAGCGGGCCCGCCATCACGTGGGGCGCGTGGTCGACGATCTGGTCGGCCGCATCCGGGACGAGCCGAGCGTGGAGTTCGTCGAGAGCGTCGCCGTGAGCCTGCCGATCGCCGTGATCTGCGAGCTCTTCGCCGTACCCGCCGAGCTGCGCCCGTCGCTGCGCAACCTGCTGAACCCGCTCGCCCGCACGATGGGCGGGGTGGTCATGACCGACGTCTCGATCTCCGAGGTGGACGCGGCGGTCGCCGCTTTCGAGGACGCGATGCGGGAGCTGATCACGTTCCGGCGCCGGCGGCCCGGCGACGACATGATCAGTCTGATGATCCAGGGCGAGGAGGCCTTCGTCGACGAGCGCGACGTGCTCTCCAACCTCGGGGTGCTGCTGTTCGCCGGACACGAGACGACGGTGGGGCTGTTGGCCAACGGCCTGCTGGCGCTCCTGCGCCATCCCGAGCAGCGTGCGCTGCTGCTTCGGGAGCCAGAGCTCGTTCCCCACGCCGTCGAGGAGATGCTCCGTTACGACGCACCCGCCCACCGGGTGGCCCGGGTCGTCCACGAGCCCGTCGAGATCCGCGGACGGCGCCTCGAGCGTGGGGAGCTCGTCTGGCTGATGATCGGCGCCGCCAACCGCGACGAGGACCGGTGGGAGGACGCCTCGTCCTTCGACATCCGCCGTCCCTCGCCCCAGCCGCTGTCGTTCGGAAAGGGGGCGCACTTCTGCATCGGTGCGCCGCTCGCCCGGATGGAGGCCCAGCTGGCGTTCCCGAAGGTGCTCGACGCACTGCGGGGGTACGAGCTCCGGACGGAGCCGGTCGCCTACAACCCGTCGGCGACGCTGCGGGCCCCCCGGGAGCTGTGGCTGAGCCGATGACCCGCGGCGGAGACGGCGGCGGGTGAGAAACCCGCCCGTCCCCGCCGCCGTGGTCTCAGAGCAGGGAGAACCCGGCGTCGACCTTGATCTCCTCGCCGGTGATGTAGCGGGCCTTGTCCGACACCAGGAACATGACGGCCTCGGTGATGTCGCTCGGCTCGAGCATCGGCACATCGAGAAGGTTGCGGGACTTGGCGATCCAGCTCTCCTCGCCGGACGTGCCCGCCGCGGCCTCGGCCGCCATCTTCTCCATGGTGGCGTTCATCGTCATTCCGGACGCCACGCCCGTGGGGTGGACCATGTTGACCCGGATCCAGTGCTCGGCCAGCGCGAGGGCATAGACCTTCATCAGGCCGACCGCGCCGTGCTTGCCCGCCATGTAGGCCAACCGGCCTCCGCGCGAGCCGACCGGGCGAGTGGCCGCGGTGGAGCCGGTCATCACGATGGAACCGCCGCGCCCGCCCGCGACGAGGTGCGGGATGGACGACTCGATCAGGTGGTAGTAGCCGGAGAGGTTGACCCCCAGGATGTCGTCCCAGGCCTGGGCCTCCGCCTCGTAGGAGCCGGCGTCGGTGTAGCGGGCGATGCCGGCCTGGGGCAGGACGATGTCCAGCCGGCCGAGCTCGGCCACACCCTCGTCGACGGCGGTCTTCACCGCCGCCGCGTCGCGGACGTCCACCTCACGGGCCACGACACGTCGGTCCAGCTTCTCGATCTGCGCGACCGTCTCGGCGAGATCGGCCGGGGTGGCGTTCGGGTACTCCATGGAGTCGATGTCGCGGCAGATGTCCAGCGCGATGATGTCTGCGCCCTCCTGCGCCAGCGCCACGGCGTGCGATCTGCCCTGTCCACGCGCGGCCCCGCTGATCACTGCGACCTTGTTCTCGTGCATGCCCATCGTCGGTCTCTCCAGGTGCGCTCAGGGTGGCTGTTCCCGGCCCGGTCCGCCGACCCTCCTCACGACGCGGGGCGGTCGGCCTCGGCCTGCAGGTGCTTCTCCAGAAGCTCGTCGACGTCGGCCCAGACGACCGGGGAATCGAGCCGACGCGGGTCGACGGTCTCGATCTCCTCGTACGCAGTGATCATGCGGCTCATGCGCTGGCTCGCCGACCAGGAGTCACCCTGCTCGATCGCCTCGGCGATGTGCTGCTTCTCGATCGCGACCCGTTTGCGGACGCGCGGATCGTGCTCCCACCCGATCGCCTGCGACATCCACGAAAGCGCGGGCACGATGGCGGCCAGCAGGAGGTTGCCCGACGCCGCCGCCACCAGGTCGTGGAACTGCCGGTTGTACACGTGGAAGGCGGCCGAGTCGTGTCGCGACGCCAGGAGGTCCTCGGTACAGCGCAGCATCTCCTCTACCTGCTCGGCGGTCCGACGCTTCGCCGCGAGGGCCGCCATGGTGGGTTCGACGGCCGCCCGGGCCTCGAGGATGGTGCGCAAGGTGCCGTGACCCGACTGCAGTGTCATCGCGAGGACTCCGGCGAGCTGGGCGGGCTGAGGCAGGGCCATGATCGCGCCCCCGCCGGCCCCTCGGCGCATCTCCACCGCACCCTGCGCCTCGAGTAACCGCATCGCCTCGCGCAGCGAGCCGCGAGCAACGCCGTAGCGTTCGAGCAGCCACGACTCGGCGCCGAGGTGATCACCGGGAGCCAGCCCCCTTTCGGCGGCCTCCCGCATCAACCGTCGGGCGATCTCCGATGCGACCTTGGTCTGCGCCACCTGCAGCCTCCCCCCCGTAATATGCTCACATTACCCGTCGTGGTCCGGTTTCGGTACGAGCGGCCCCCACGGCCGCGTGGTCGCGTCCGCGGGGGCACCTCTGCGGAATGCCGGGGGAGCGGGCTCAGGGGCGCTCGTCCACCACGCGGTTCGCCTTGTAGGCGGCCCGGGGAAGGGAACCCACCTCGACGGCAGTGACCGTGACCGGTACACCGGTCCGCTCCTGCAGACGCTCCAGCAGCCCGCCCGCGGGGTTCTCGACCCGGACCTCGAGGGAATCCTGCTCGTCTGCGGTGCGGACCACCGCGAACTCCTGGGACTCGTCCATTTCCGACCACACGTCGATCGGCATGATCCACTTCCCCTGGACGGTCACCACGTCTTGCATTCGGCCCTCCCAGAAGGCGCGGACATGGGTCTCCCCGCAGGGACAGGGCGAACGGTCCAGCCGGATCACCTCGTTGAGGTCGAACCGCAGCATGGGGTTGTCGCGCCCGAGGGAGGTGCAGAGGAACTTGCCTCGCTGCCCGTCCGGGACGGGCTCACCGGTGACGTCGTCGACCGCCTCGACGATCGCGTAGTCCTCAGCTACGTGGGCGCCGCGGTAGTTCTCCGGGCTGCAGGTGCCACCCAAGGTGCCGATGCACTCCAGCCCGGCGCTGATGGCCGAGTACTGACGCATCGGGGTGACGGCCGCGACCTCGGGCATCCTGCCCGACCAGCCGATCCGCTCGGCCACTTCTCGGATCCGCGCGGCACCGGCGGGGAGAGTGTGCCAGTGGTCGATGGGGATGTTCTCGATGGTGCGCAGGGCGCGTTCGACCAGCGCCTCGTCCTCCGGCGGGCCGATCGAGATCGGCAGGCAGCCCATCTTCTCGGCAGCGCCCGCCACCTGGGACTGGCCACCGTTGAGGTAGCCGGGGTGCGCGTTGGCGATCACGTGGCCGGGGCGGACACCCTCACGCCAGTAGCGCCGCGCCGCGATCTCGTAGTCGATGTTCAGGTCGTGGTCGGTCCAGACTGTGACCGTGGGTCGGCCAGTCGTCCCCGACGAGGTGGCCAGCCGGACCGAGCCGGAGAGGCCGACGACGCGATAGTCCCCGATGGGCGGGTACTCGGCCTCATTCGCCCGAAGGTCCTCCTTGCGGAAGGTGGGGAGGGCCCGCACGTCGTCGACGGAGGTGACGTCGGACGGGGAGACGCCGTGGTCGCGCATGCGCCGGTAGAAGAACCCACCGGCCTTGTAAGCACGCTCCACCGCCTCGCGGAGCCGTTCGCCCTGGAGGGCGCGGAGCTGCTCGAGGGGCATGGTCTGCACCTCGGGATGCAGGAACGGTCGATCGGAGTCGTGGGACAACGCGGTCCTTCCTCTGCTGGAGCGATCGGGTGCTAGTCGAGCACCGACGGGTCGGCGGAGATCTCGCGCCGGGCCATGGACTCGAAGTAGCCGGGGAAGGCGCCCCCGACCTTCTCCAGGCCCTGACCGAGGCGGGTGACCATGTCGTCGGGCAGCGGCCGACCGCCCGGCCCCATCGCCTCGACGTGCCAGGCGTTGTGCGAGCGGACCTCCAAGACCCGCGCCCGGGTGAGGAGCTCGGGCAGACTGTCCGCGATGATCAGCACGCCGTGATTGGCCAGGATGGCCATCTCCGCGTCACCCATGGCCTCGATGACCTGCTCGGCGGCCTGCCGCTGCTCGACGGTCCCGGTGTACTCGTCGACCAGTACGAGCCGGCCGGAGGCCAGCGCGCTCGACTGGTCGTACACCGGGGGCAGCCGCCGCATGGCGGACCACGCCGTCGACCATTTCGGATGATTGTGCACGATGACCCGCGCCGTCCGGACCCGGTGGAACGCGAAGTGCAGCTCCGTGGCCGAGTTGATCCGGTACCTACCGGCGATCTGGCTGCCGGACGAGTCGCACACGCAGACGTCGGAGGCCCGCAGCTGGTCCCAGGGGATGAGGAACGGGTTGACCAGGAACGTGCCGTCCGCCTGCTGGTAGGTGATGTGCCCGGCGAGGCCGTCGTCGTAGCCGAGCCGGCTCAGCATGCGCGCGAAGAGCGCGAACTCCTGCACGGGAGACAGCTCACGCCCGATGCCGGGGCCTTCCAGGGGCGCGTACGACGATTCGAGGGTCGTGTGGGGCGGTGCGCTGGTCATGGCGGGCACTGTCGATCGACCTCCGCTCGGGTACGGACTGCGGCCGATTCTCGCCGAGGTCTCGGCGTGCCGCACCGCACAATTAATATTATCATGTTAATCCGATAGTCGGCAACGAGTGCGCTACTGCGCTCTTCGCCGGCTCTCGCCAGAAGACGGCGAGATGGGCGAGCCCGGCCGCCACCCCGAGCCCGCCCACGACGACGGCGGCCATGGGGCCGCGCAGGCGTCGGCCGAGGCCGACGGCGCGGTCGATGCTGAGGTCGCCCGGGCCGAGGGCTGCGAGGGCGATGGACGCAGCGGCGAGGTTGGTCACGTACTCCCAACCCTCGGCGGTGATGAAGAAGCCGTTGGGGGCGTGCACGGATCGGACGGCGACGGTCATCGTGGCGACTACGGAGGCGGCTGCGAGGGGGGTGGCCGCGCCCGCGACCAGCGCGGCGCCGGCGCCGATCTCGACGGCGGCGCTGGCTTTGGCCTGTAGTCGTGGCTGCCGGAAGCCGATGGAGCCGAACCAGCCGGCGGTGCCGTCGAGGCTGCGGGCGTGCCGCACGCCGTGGGCGAGGATCGTGCCGCCGACGGCCGCGCGCAGCACCAACGCCGCCAGGCCGCCGGCCCGCCTCCGCGGTTCTCCGGATTCCACGGTCACCAGCTTTCCGGCGGCAGCTCTGCCGCCCGTCGTGTCGGGTGTGAGGGGCGTCGATCGGTGTATGGCCGCCGCCGCGCGGTCGCTAGCGTCCACTCCACCGGGGCGGGCGCTTCTCGAGGAAGGCCTGCACGCCCTCGTGTCGGTCGGCCGACGCCAGTACGCGCTGGTTGACCTCGTTGGACAGCGCCCAGTCCCGCTCGTCCGTCGCGCTCGCGATGCTTTGTACCGCCCGCAGCGTCTCCTGCACGGCCACCGGGGCGTTCGCGGCGATCTGTGTGGCCAGCGCGAGGGCGGCGGACTCGGCGTCCCCGTCGTCGACGATCTCGCTGAGCATGCCGAGCTCGTGGGCACGCGGCGCGCCGAGCGGGCGGCCGGTCAGGAGCATGTCCCTGGCGACGGGGGCCGGCAGGGACCGGGCGGCGCGGAACAGGGCGCCGGCGTTGGCCACGACCCCGCGCGTGACCTCGGGCAGACCGAAGCGGGCGGAGCGCCCCGCGACCACCAGGTCGCAGGACAGGACGATCTCGAACCCGCCGCCCAGTGCCGCGCCCTCGACGGCGGCGACGAGCGGAGTGGACCGTCGGCGCGTGACGACGCCGAAGGTTCCACCCCGGGGAGTGGGGTCGCCCGCCCCGCCGGTCAGATCCGTACCGGCACAGAAGGCCTGAGCGCCGCCGCTGAGGACGCCGCACCGCAGCTCCGGATCGTCGTCGAGCCGGTTCAGTGCGGCGTCCAGGGCGGCGGTCATCGCCGCGTCGACCGCGTTGCGTTTGGCAGGGCGCTCCATGCGGACGAGTAGCACGTGACCGTGCCGCTCGGTCGCCACCCGGTGATCGCCGCCGGCGGCGGCGCTCATCGTCCCCATCGGCCCACACCGTCCGGTCTCGCAGACGGAACATCGCATCGTGACTGCATAATCTGATAAGATACATCGAGTCAGTGCTGACGCCGGAGGTTTTTCTCGATGACCCGTTCGGACCCCGCATCCCGGCGCGCTCGCTTCGGGCTTGACAAGCTGCCGTACTGGCAGCAGGAGCGGCGCGTGCAGGATCTCCTCGACCTGACCGGCACGCGGGTCGCGGTGACCGGGGGTGGCGGCGCGAACCTCGGGCAGGCGATCGTCCACCGTCTGGCCGGGGCGGGCGCGGACGTGGCGGTGATCGACCGGGACGGGCCTCTCGCCGCCGGGGTCGCCGAGGCCGCGGCGACGCGGTGGGGTGCTCGCGTCCACCCGTTCACCGCAGACCTGACCCGGGCAACGGAGTGCCGGCGGGTCGTCGACGAGGTACGCGCCGAGCTCGGCGACATCGACGTCTGGGTGAACAACGTCGGCGGTGGCGCCGGCGGCTTCGCCGCGATGACGGCGGAGGACATCGACCGTGTCGTCGGGACGACGTTCCTGTGCACGCTCTACGGCACGCATGCGGTGCTGCCGGGCATGCTCGAGCGGGGGCGCGGCACGATCGTCAACATCTCGTCCGAGGGTGGCCTGATGGCGAACCCGCACATCACGCTGTACAACTCCTGCAAGGCCGGAGTCGACGGGTTCACCCGCAACCTCGCGGCCGAGGTGGGCCCGCGGGGGATCCGCGTGGTCGGGGTTCGGCCGGGGATGATGCTCGGCGAGTCCCTCGTGGCCTCCCTCAACGACCCGGAGGGTTACCCGGACCGGCTCGCCTCGATGAGCGACGCGGTCGACCGGATCACGGTCGGTCGCGCATGCCTGCCCGAGGAGGTCGCGAACATGGTGGTCTTCCTCGTCTCACCGGCGGGCGAGCACGTCCACGGCACGTCGGTCAGTGTCGGCGGCGGCATGTCGGCGTGAGCCGGCTGCCCGGCCGGACCCGCACGGATCGTGGCACCCAGTCAGAACGGTCGTCCTTCACCTGGAGGCATTGTGGAAGAGCGCTATCTCCTGATCTCGACCGACTCGCACGTGGGTCCGTCCGTCGCCCGGCAGCTGCGTGAGTACTGTGACCGGCGGCACCTTGAGGCGTTCGACGAGGACGTCCGGTCCACACAGACGCACTACTCGACCGCGCACGCCGCCGAGATCAACGCCAACGACCCGCTCGGTGGGGCGATCCAGGGCGGGAACACGGTGGCCGCCGTCGCGCTCGCCTCCGACACCAACACCGCGGCGATGAAACAGCGCTGGGCCGACGCCGCGGCGGTGGAGGGGCTGCAGGACCCACAGGCACGGCTGCGAGACATGGACGCCGAGGGTGTCGCCGTCGACATCGTCTTCGCCGGTGGGCAGAACGACGAGATGCTGCCCTTCGACACGCACCCGGACCCGGAGATGCGTGCGGTCGGTGCGGAGATCTTCAATCGGTGGATGGTCGACTTCTGCTCGGCGGACCCGCTGCGGCTCAAGGGCGTCGCCCAGATCTCGCTCCATGACATCGACGCCGCGGTCGACGCGGTGCGCAAGGCCAAGGACGCGGGCTTCTGCAGCATCAACTTCCCGTCCCCGAGGCGGGACCTGCTGCCCTACACCGAGGAGGCGTACGAGCCGTTCTGGAGCGTGTGCGCCGAGCTCGAGATGCCGCTGAACACCCACGGCGGCGGTGGTGAGCGCGGGTACTGGAGCGGGAAGGGGGCGCGGTGGTGCTCGCGGGCCGAGGGGCAGTTCATGGCCCGCCGGGCCCTGTGGGGGCTCATCTTCGGCGGGGTGTTCGAACGCCACCCCGGCCTGACGCTGGTGCTGACCGAGCAGATGTCGAGCTGGGTGCCGCAGACCATGCGGCAGCTCGACGGGATCTACGACGACAACCTGGCCGCGTTCCGGGGGTTCCAGGACGAGCTGCCGCTTCGGCCGAGCGAGTACTGGGCGCGCCAGGTCTTCGTGGGCAACAGCTTCATGTCCCGTCCCGAGGCGCTGATGCGCAACGAGATCGGCCTGCAGAACATCATGTACGGCACGGACTACCCGCACGCGGAGAGCATCTTCCCGCTGACCCGGCTCGCGATGCGTCAGGCGTTCCACGGGCTGCCGCCGCAGGAGGTCGCGATGATCCTGGGGGGCAACGCCGCCCGCTGCTTCGGCTTCGACGTCGACGCGCTACGGCCGGTGGCCGACCGGATCGGCCCGACGGTGGCCGAGATCGACGTGGCCCCGACAGAGCAGGAGCTCGCCGAGGACGTCCCGCCGTTCTGTCTGGCCTTCCGCCGCTACTGAACTCCGGGCCGCCGGTGGGTCCGCGGTCGTCCGGACGGCGTGATCTTCCACTGACCAGCTCAATCTGATAAGAATAATGTCGCCTGGTCCGGTCCACCGCGGGGCCGGCGGATCGAGGAGTGCGCGTGATGCAGGATGCCCGGATCGAGAAGGCCCTCGCGGAGGCGACGACGCGGTACGGCGAGCGGGGACTGCAGGTCGCGGCCTACCTCGGTCCGGACGTGATCGTCGACGCGTGGACGGGCCCGGCGGACCAGGACGGCAGGCCCGTCACGGGCGACACCCTGTTCTCGGTGTTCTCCGTGTCGAAGGCGATCACCTCGCTGGCGTTGCACCTGCAGGCCGAGCGGGGGCTGGTCGACTACGAGTCCCCGGTCGCCCGCTACTGGCCGGAGTTCGGCGGCAACGGCAAGGGGGACATCCTGGTCCGTCATGTCCTCAGCCACCAGTCGGGGATCCCGCAGATGCCGGAAGGGGTCACCCCCGAGCTCCTCGGTGACTGGGGGTGGATGACCGCGCGGGTCGCCGAGTTCACCCCGCTCTTCGCCCCCGGCACATCGAGCGCCTACCAGTCGCTCGTCTTCGGGCACATCGTCGGCGAGGTCGTCCGGCGTACGGACCCGTCCGGCCGTGACTTCGGTGAGTTCGTCCGTCAGGAGCTGTGTGCGCCGCTCGGGATCGAAGACCTGTTCTTCGGGGTACCGGATCAGCGGCTGCCCGACGTGGCCGTGCTGACCTCGATCCTGTCCCGCGAACGGGTGGTGGGGGAGACGGAGGCGAGCCGGCTCGCCAAGCCCGACGCGGTCGCCCCGGACGCCCACGTGCACAATCTGGATGTCGTGAAGCAGGCGTGCTATCCCGCTGCCGGGGGGATCATGTCCGCTCGTGCGGCCGCCCGGCTGGCTGCGCTGGTGGCGAACGGCGGCGAGCTCGACGGTGTCCGGCTGTTGTCGGAGTTCCGGGTCCGCAACCTGCTCACCCCGCGGCCCAACGGCGACGCCCTCGACGAGGTGCTCTTCGGTGGTGGC
Source organism: Pseudonocardia oroxyli (assembly GCF_900102195.1). Classification (GTDB taxonomy): domain Bacteria; phylum Actinomycetota; class Actinomycetes; order Mycobacteriales; family Pseudonocardiaceae; genus Pseudonocardia; species Pseudonocardia oroxyli. The sequence goes on along the minus strand of NZ_FNBE01000011.1, from coordinate 131,006 downwards.
CGGGTCGCCCCCTCGATCGGTACCGGCGGCTTCTGGCTCGGGGGCGGCACGGTCCTCGGCGGCGGTGCCGCCACCCTCTACCACGGCGGCTCCGGCGGCAGCCTGCTGTGGGTGGACCTGGACCGCAGGTTGTCGGTGGCGATCTTCCACAACCGCATGTTCGAAGCCTTCGACCCGGGGTCGGGGGACCACCCGTTCTCCGCCATCGGCCGGGCGGTGCTCGACGTCGCCGGCGAGCGCCTCGCAGCGGCCGGACACTCCCCGTCCGTGACCGCCTGACCATCGAGCCACGGAGGAGACACAGGGCATGACCCACACGCCCCTGGCCGAGGTGCCACTGCCGGCGCCCGGCCTGCTGATCGGGACCGACCGACTGGCGGAGTCGTCGGGTGGTTCCGCGGTGCACCGGTTCCCCGCCACCGGCGCGGCCGACCAGCCGGTACCGATGGCAGGCGCACGGGAGATCGATCTCGCGGCCGCGGCCGCGGCCGAGGGAGCAGCCCGATGGCAGGCTCTCACGCCCGACCGGCGCCGGGACGCGCTCCTGCGGCTGGCCGACGTCGTCGACGAGCACGGCGACGAGCTCGTGGCGCTCTCCATCCGCGACAGCGGGTTCCCGCTCCGCATCGCCGCGCTGGGCCCGTCGCGGGCCGCGGGAGGGCTACGCTATTACGCGGGTTGGGCTGACAAGATCGTCGGTGACGTGGTGCCGACCTGGTTCGGGCCGGCGTTCGACTACGCGGTGTCGGAGCCGATCGGCGTCATCGGCGTCTTCGCGACCTGGAACACGCCGGTCTACAACCTCGGACTGACGGTGGCCCCGGCGCTCGCCGCAGGCAACGCTGTCATTCTGAAGCCGTCGGAGCTGGCGCCGTACGCCTATCTCCGGTTCGGCGAGCTGTGCCTGGAGGCCGGCCTGCCGCCCGGGCTGGTGAACGTCCTGCCCGGAGGGGCCGAAGCCGGGACCGCACTGGTCGAGCACACCGGTGTCGGCAAGATCCACTTCACCGGCGGGGGCACGGTCGGGCGCCGCGTGGCGGCGCTCGCGGCCGAGCACCTCAAGCCGATCGACCTCGAGCTCGGCGGCAAGTCGGCCAACCTGATCTTCCCCGACGCCGACCTGGAACGGGCCGTGGCGGTCTCCGTCGGCGGCATCCACGGCGGCAGTGGACAGACGTGCATCACCGCGGGCCGGATGATCGCCCACGAGTCCGTCGTCGACGAGGTCGTCGAGATCGCACGCAAGCAGATCGCCCAGCACGTCCTCGGTGACCCGTTCGACGCGGCGACGACGATGGGGCCGGTCATCACCGAGGCCGCCCGCACCCGAATCCTCGGCATGGTCGACCGGGCCACCACCGAGGGCGCCGAGCTGTGCGCCGGTGGGTCGGCGACCGCCGTCGGCGGGGCCGGGTACTTCGTCGAGCCGACCCTGCTCGCCGGGGTGCGGCCCGACAGTGAGCTGGCCCAGACCGAGGTCTACGGTCCCGTGTTGAGCCTGTCCACCTTCCGCACCGAGGACGAGGCCCTCGCCCTGGCGAACGGCACGCCCTTCGGGCTGAGCAGCTACCTCCAGACCCGTGACGTCGGCCGGGTGCACCGGATGGCCGCCCAGCTGAGCAGCGGTTCGGTGTATGTCAACGGCCGCGGCGGCATCGGACCCGGAATGCCGTTCGGCGGGTACAAGGAGAGTGGGTACGGCCGTCTCGGCGGACGGGAAGGTCTGATGACCTTCATGCAGTCTAAGAACGTGTGGATCTCGATGGACGACGAGTAAACGCGGCAACCACCACCCGGAAGGCGGCAGGTCATGAAGTACTACCCCTATGGCACCACCCCCAGCGAGACGCCCGAATGGTTCATCAAGGCCCTCTCGGGCACGATGATGGACGCCACCAAGATCCCGCTCTGGCACCTGGACAGCTCCGTCGAGGACTTCTCGGTGCCCGCGGCCTTCTTCCTCGAGATGCCCCCGAACTACACGCTCTTCAAGCACGGCCACCCGTGCCAGCGGTTCGAGATCGTGATCAAGGGCTCCCTGGACCTCGGGGACGGACGCATCGCCAAGGCAGGCGACACCTTCACCGCGGACCCCTACACGCTCTACGGGCCACACACCGCGGGGCCCGAGGGTTGCACGACGATCGAGGTCTTCAGCGCGCTGGAGGGCATGTTCCGGCTGCTCTACGAAGACGAGAACGGTGAGATGCAGGAGGCCGACGCCCGCAAGAACGAGGTGCCCCCGACCTACGTCCCGCTGCCCGGTGACGCCGAGGTCACGGGCGGATCGTGACCCTCTGCCACCCGCCCCTGACCGGTGCGGAGATCGCGATCATCGGTCAAGGGGTGATCGACGAGAGCCGGCGGGCCGACCTGATGGAGCGGCTGGAGGTGCTGCGCCGCATCGCCGCCGACGAGCCCGGCACCCTCGCCTGGCAGTGGTACTGCGATCTCAAGGACCCGTCGGTGCTCTGTGTGTACGAGCTCTACTCGGACAGAGAGGCGCTCGACCTGCACCGGGAGCACGTGCTGCACCTGCTGCCCGGAGTAGGAGAGTGCTTCAGCACGCCGATCGCGCCGCGCCGCGTCCGCCCGATGGCGAGCCGGGCGTGACCCGCGCAGGAAAGGACACGATGGCGGAGGACAACTGGGGCCGCTGGGGCGACGACGACGAGCGGGGCACGCTGAACCTGCTGACCGACGACGTCGTCCTCGAGGCCGCGCGCAGCTGTCGGAGCGGGAAGGTCTACCGGCTGTCGCTGCCGCTGGCCCGCACGGGCGTGCCGCTGGCCGCCTACCGGGGCGGCCCTCAGCGCCTGAGCCTGCTGACCGAACGCGACAACCTGCTCGGCGTCGCGGGGGTGCCGGATGAGGACGGCGCCTGTGAGGACGTGCTGATCCTGCCTTCACACTCCGTCACGCACATCGACGCGCTGTGCCACGCCTACCACGAGGGAACCTTCTACAACGGGTTCCCGGCGTCCGGGTTCGAGCCCTACGGGGGAGCGACGCGGCTCGGCGTCGAGAAGCTGTCCGGGTTCGCGGGGCGTGGGGTGCTCCTCGACCTCGCGGGGTTCCTCGGCGTGTCCTGGCTGGAGAGCGACCATGTGATCGCGCCGGGCGAGCTCGCCGACTGCGCGCGGGCCCAGGGGGTCGAGATCCGGGCCGGGGACATCGTGCTCCTGCGGACCGGATGGCAGGACAGGTTCCTCGCGGAGGTGTCCCGCGGGGATACCCCCGGACACACGCAGCCGGGCATCGGGCTCGAGGCGGCCCGCTACCTGGCCGAGCGGGACATCGCCGCCCTGGGCGCCGACAACAGTGGCATCGAACCCATCCCGTTCCCGGCGGGCCGGCCGCTCGCGGTGCACATCGAGATGCTCATCCGGCGGGGCACGCCGCTGATCGAGAACATGATGCTGCGGGAGCTGGCCGCCGACGGTTGTCACGAGTTCCTCTTCGTACTCGGTGCGCTGCCTGTCCCGGGCGCGACCGGCAGTCCGGTCAATCCCATCGCGATCGCCTGAGCCGACGGCGGGGACGACGCCACATCCCTCCCGGCGGTTCAGCCGTCCGTGCCGTCCGAGCCGTCGAGCAGGTGCTTCTCGAGGAGCTCGTCGACGTCCGCCCAGGCGATGGGGCGCTCCAGCACGCCCGCGTCCGCGGTGCTGAGGTCCTCGTAACCGAGGATCATGCGCGCCATCCGCTGGGACGCGCCCCACGAGTCGCCCTCGGCGATCGCCTCCGCGATGCCCTGCTTCTCGATGGCGATCCGCTTGCGCACCCGCGGGTGCAGCTCCCAGCCGATGGCCGACGACATCCAGGACAACGCGGGGAGCATGGCGGCGATCAGCAGGTTTCCCGACGCTTCCGCGACCAGATCGTGGAACTGGCGGTTCAGCGCATGGAACGTGGCCGTGTCATGTCGCGCATCCAGCAGACGCGTAGTGCATTTCGTCAGGGCGTCCGCCTGTTCCGGGGTCCGACGTCGGGCCGCGAGCGCCGCCATCGCCGGTTCGATCGTCGCCCGCGTCTCGAGCACGGTTCGCAGGGTGCCGCCACCGGTCTGCAGGGTCATGGCGAGGAATGCGGCGAGCTGGGTCGGCCGTGGATGCGCCATGATGGCCCCGCCCCCTGCGCCCCGCCTCAGCTCCACGGCCCCCTGTGCCTCAAGCAGCCGGAGAGCCTCGCGCAGTGATCCCCTCGCCACCCCGTAGCGGTCGATGAGCTCGGATTCCGAGCCCAGGTGATCACCCGGCTTCAGCCCGCGTTCGGCCGCTTCTCGCATCAGCCGCCGAGCGATCTCGGCTGCCACCTTCGGCTGGGCCACCCCTGACCTCCTTCGACGTGCGGGGAAGCCTAGCGCCGATCGGGCCGGACCCGGTGAATGGCGTCGAGGAGGTGCTGCGCGTCGCCGAGCGCACGGAGAACGTCGTTGAGGTGGGTGCACGTGCTGACCCCGGTGAACGTCTTGCTGACATGCTTGCGCAGCTCCCCGACGGGCCGTCCGCGCAGCCGCCCGGCGCTCGCGGTCGCTTGTGGACACTCGGGCGCCGGGAGGACGTGGGGTACGGCGTCGATCCGGCGCACCGTGCCGGTCTCATCGATCCGGCCGAGGACGCTGTATTCGTGCACGGTCCGTGGCGCGGGGTCGTCCTGTCGGCGTACATCGCGCAGGTAGGCGTGGAATCGGAACCACCCGTCCGGCTCCGCGACCAGGTCCAGCCTTCGCGCCCGCCGCATCGACCAGGGGCCGAGGACGGGCATGTCGTGCCAGCCCCGGGGGTCGTCGGGGTCGTCGAGTCGCTCACTGACCGGACCCTGTACGAACGGTGACCCACCGGTTCGCTCGGCGAGCGTGAGCAACCGTCCGTCGGTCTGCCAGCCCGCGCACACGCCGGCAGGCGGGTGCCCGCCACTGGAGGCGACGCCGGGGCGCCGAGCCCACAGGTTGCCCGACACCAGGAGACAGACCGGTATGTCGTCGAGCAGGAGTGCGAGCGGCCCGCCCGAGGCGGCCAGGTCCGGGGCGGCGGCGTCCAGAGCCCGGCGGAAACCCGAACGCGCCGACGACCCGACGAGGGCCGCCAGCGGGCCCGACCAGGAGGCCGGGGTCGTGGTCAGCTCCGTGAGCGTGCCACCCTCGCCTTCGACCACGCCCGCCATCGTCGCGTAGTCGAGCACCCGCGCGCCCTCTGCGGTCGTGTGCAGGTCTTGGGCCCGGCCCTCCAGACGCAGTTCCGGCCGGGACTCGTCGGCGATGGTGACGTCCACGGTCGACGTACGCCGGACCGAGCCGGCGGGCCGTGCTGGACTCGGCTCGCCCGCCGTGCCGGAACGGTAGGCGTCCGCCGACACATCGATCATGCTGGGCCTCCTTGCAGGACGGCGTCGTCATGCGAGACACCGCGGGATCTGCTCACGAGGTGTCCGCCCCATCTGTCCGATCGGTTCGGACTGACCCTTGTGTGTGAATGTTATCAGCTTTAGTCTAGGCCCTGCATCAGTGACGGGCATTACAGGTCGTCCCGTGGTCGGGCCCTGGTCCCCGAGTCCTGCGGCCGCCGCCCGAGCGGTCACGCCGGTCGGGAACCGGTCCCCCGGCAGGACTCTGGTGCGGTGGCGTCGGGTTCGCATGCCTGCGGACCAGAAGAAGGCAAAGGAGCCTCAAGGTGACGAGACAGGCCGCACCTCACGCGCGGAGCGCCCGCATCGGAGAGGTGCGGCGCCGGCGGTCCCGCCCGCGACGGTGGAGCGCGACCCTGGCGACGGCGCTGGCCGTGGTTCTCCTCTCGGCAGGCTGCGCAGGAGGTGTTTCGTCGGGCGGGTCGGGCGACGCCCCTGGCGGCCCGCCCCGCTCCGGCGGGGCGCTCACCCTGCTCAACCAGACCGAAACCCAGGCGGTGAGTCCGTTCAAGATGCAGATCATCACCGCGACCCGCGGTGACGGCGTGGTCGGGTTCTCGCTCTACGGAGGCCTGGTCCTGCAGGATCCCGCGACGGGCGACGTCTCGATGTCGCTGGCCGAGTCCCTCGACTCCACGGACAGCCTCAACTGGACCCTGAGACTGCGGCCGGGGTTGGTCTTCTCCGACGGCACACCGTTCGACGCGGCCGCGGTGAAACTCAACTGGGAACGCCACGGCGCGCCGGAGACCACGAGCAGCTCCCTCGCACAGGTGAAGGCCATCGCGTCGACGACGGTCGTGGACGCCCGGACCCTGCGAGTCACGCTGGCCGCTCCCAACGGGCAGTGGCCGCGGGCGTTGGCCGGTAACACCATCAACTTCATCGTCTCGCCGTCGTCGATCGACACGGCGGACACCGCACCGGTCGGCGCCGGACCCTTCACCCTGAAGGAGTGGGTGCGCGACGACCACATGACCCTGGTGCGCAACCCGAAGTACTTCGACGCGCCTCGCCCGTACCTCGACCAGCTCGTCGTCCGGCCCATCCCCGACGCCGGCCAGCGCTACAACGGCCTGGTCTCCGGTCAGGGACAGATCGAGTTCAACTCCGCGGACTTCGAGTCGCTCGCCCAGGCCACCGAGGCCGGATACACGACGTACACGAGCAAGCTCAGCGGCGGCATCGCCTTCGTGCTCAACAACTCCCGGGCGCCGTTCAACGACGTGCGGGTGCGGCGGGCGGTCATGCTGGGCCTCGACGTCGCGCTGCTCAACGACCTGGTCCAGGGCGGCCGGGCGGAGGTCACGAAGACGATCTCCGCGCCGGGCACCCCCTTCTACGATCCCGCGATCGCCTACCCGGCCACCGACCGGGCGCAGGCCCAGCAGCTGCTCGACCAGGTGTCGGGGGAGAAGGGCGGGCCGGTCACCTTCACGATCCTGGTCAACCCGCAGAACCGGACGACGGCTGAGGGCATCCAGACGCTGCTGTCGGAGTACAGGAACATCGCGGTCTCGGTGAAGGTCATGGACTCGACCCAGTCGACCGTCGTGCAGGGCGACTACGACATGGGCGTGTCGGGCAACTTCTTCGTCGACCCCGAGCCCAAGATCTACGACTCGTTCCACACGGGCAACCCCCGCAACGTCAGCCGCTACTCGAACCCCACGGTCGACGCGGCGCTCGAGAAGGGTCGGTCCTCGCAGGACGAGAGCGAGCGCAAAGCGGCGTACGAGATCGTCCAGAAGGGTCTGATCGACGACGCGGCCACCCTGTCGCTGTGGCGCATCCCGAGTTCGCTGACCCACGACGACACGGTCCGGGACGTCTCGACGATCGAGGACGGCGTTCTGCGCACCGATCTCGTCTGGACGGCCAAGTGAGGGCGGGACCCAGGTGGCCCGCGTCCCCGCGGTCCGCCGCACTGATCGCGGGTGCGCTCACGGCGCTCGTGGTGGTCGCGGCCTGCGGGGGAGGAGGCGCTTCCACCGGTGGCGGCACGTCCGACGCTTCACCCCGGTCGGGCGGGACGCTGACCCTGTTGAACCAGACCGAGACGCAGAGCCTCGACCCCACCAAGATGTCGATCATCACCGCGACGCGGGGTGATGGCGCCGTCGGGTTCGCCCTCTACGGTGGGCTGGTCCTGCAGGACCCCGCGACCGGGAAGGTCGAGATGTCGCAGGCGCGGTCGCTCGACAGCCCCGACGGCGTGACCTGGACGCTCACCCTCCGCCCGGGGCTGACGTTCTCCGACGGCACGCCGTTCGACGCGGCCGCGGTCAAGCTCAACTGGGAGCGGCACGCGGCGCCGGGCAGCACCAGCAGCGCCCTGGCCCAGGTCCAGAACATCGCGTCGATGGTGGTCGCCGACCCACAGACGCTGCGGGTGACGCTCAAGGGGGTGAACCGGGAGTGGGCGCGCGGGCTCGCCGGCTACCCGATCGACTTCATCGCCTCGCCCCGGTCCTTCGCGGGCGACCCGAACGCCACTCCGGCGGGCGCCGGGCCGTTCGTCCTGAAGGAGTGGGTCCGGGACGACCACATGACCCTGGTGCGCAACCCGAAGTACTTCGACGCACCCCGGCCCTACCTCGACGAGCTCGTGATCCGGCCGATCCCCGACGTCGCCCAGCGCTACAACGCGCTGGCGTCCGGGCAGGGCCAGATCGAGTACAACTCCCAGGACTTCGAGTCCATCGGGCGCGCGCAGGAGGCCGGCTACACGGTCTACACCACCACGCTCAGCGGCGGCTTCGCCTTCGCCCTGAACGCCGCGCGCGCCCCGTTCAAGGACGTCCGGGTTCGTCGGGCGGTGGCCCTCGGGCTCGACCTCGGGCTGCTCAACGACCTCGTCCAAGGCGGTCGAGCCGAGCTGCTGAAGACGGTCGCGGCCCCCGGCACGCCGTTCTACGACGAGTCGATCGCCTACCCGGCTCCGGACCGGGTTCGAGCGCAGCAGCTCTTCGACGAGGTGTCGGCCGAGACCGGGGCGCCGATCGCGTTCACGATCCTGACGAACCCCGGCAACCGGGCGACCGCGGAGGGCATTCAGACCCTGCTGGCGGAGTACCGCAACGTGAAGGTCTCCGTCGAGTCCCTGGCTGTCACCCAACCACGGGTGGTACAGGGCGACTACGACATGGTCGCCACGGGGTACTTCTACGTGGATCCCGAGCCGAAGCTCTACGACTTCCTCCACACCGGGAGCGCCCGCAACACGACCGGCTTCTCCGACCCCGCGGTCGACGCTGCGCTGGAGAAGGGCCGGTCATCCCAGAACGACGACGAGCGCCGCGAGGCCTACGAGGTCGTCCAGCGCGCTCTCATCGACGACGTCCCGGCGATCCAGCTCTGGCGCCTGCCGAGCTCGCTCGTCCACACCGACGCGGTCCGCGGGGTCGAGACGATCGAGGACGGCGTCCTGCGCGTCGACCTCGTGTCGCTCGCGTCCTGACCGTCCTCGACCGCCCACCTCGACCAGTCCACCCGGACGACGACGCCCGCGAGGAGCACCCATGCGATTCCTGAGATCTCGAGGCGGCGCGGCCCTGGCCGCCATCTCCGCCGCCCTCGTCCTGCTCGCCGGATGTGGCGGCTCCACTCAGGGAGGAGCGGACGAACCGTCCGGCCCTCCCCAGAGTGGCGGCAGCGCGACATTCGGCGTAACCGGCGACGTCAGCGGCACGTTCGACCCGGCGAAGCTGCTGTCGGTCTCGGGGACGATCGCCGACGGCACCGTCGGCTCGTTGCTCTACGGCGGCCTTGTGGAGACCGACCCGAAGACCCAGCAGGTCGTCCCGGTGATGGCGAAGTCGCTCACCTCGGACGACGGCACGGTGTGGAGCCTGGTCCTGCGGGACGGGCTGAAGTTCAGCGACGGCACGGCGTTCGATGCGGCCGCGGTCAAGCTCAACTGGGAGCGGCACGCCGATCCGGCGCTCGCCTCCGGGGCCCGCGGGGTGGCGAGCTCGTTCGCCTCGCTCGAGGTGGTCGACCCCACCACCCTCCGCATCACGCTCAAGGACATCAACTTCCAGTTCCCGCGGTCGCTGGCGTTGTTCGCGGTGAACTGGATCGCCTCGCCGGCGGCCATCCGGGCCGGCACGCTCGGGGAGAATCCGGTCGGGGCGGGGCCGTTCCTGCTGAAGGAGCGGCTGCGCGACGACCACATGACCTTCGTCCGCAACCCCGCCTACTACGACGCTCCCCGGCCCTATCTCGACCAGGTGGTCCTGCGCCCGATCCCGGACGGCGCCCAGCGGCTCAACTCCGCGGCGACCGGGCAGCTCGACGGGCTGGTCGCGCTGACCCGCAACGACGCGGTGCAGGGGGAGCAGCAGGGACTCCAGGTGCTGTCCGTCGCCATGAGCGGAGGCACGTCGATGTACTTCAACTTCGCCAAGCCGACCTCCGGTGACGTGCGGTTCCGCCAGGCCATGCGGCTGGCGATCGACAACGCGGCGGTGAGCGAGGCCGTCGAACAGGGGAACGGTCCGGAGACGTCCACGTTCTTCGCGCCGGACACGGCGTTCTACGACCAGGCCGCGGCCTTCCCGAAGCCCGACCTCGCCGCGGCACAGAAGCTGATCGACGAGATGGCGGCCGAGCGCGGCGGACCGATCAGCTTCACCTTCCTCGTCGACCAGCGCAACGAGCAGCTGGGGACGGCGGTGCAGACGCAGCTGGCCGCGCTCAAGAACCTGGACATGAAGCTCGAGGTGGCGTCGCAGTTCCTGCCGACCCAACGGCAGGCCTCCGGGGACTACGAGGTCTCGGTGCAGAACAACTTCAACCTCGACCCGGAGCCCCGCATCGGGCTGCTCCTGCAGCCGGGTAACGCCCGCAACTTCCTCCGCTACGACAACCCTGAGATGACCGCGGTCATGCAGGCCGGTCGGGCCACCCAGGACCTCGAGCAGCGCAAGGCCGCTTACAGGAAGTTCGACGAGATCGTCAACCGAGACGTCCCCTGGGTGCTGTTCCTGCGCGCGAACCCGAACGTCCTGTGGGACGGGAGCAAGCTCAGGGACATCAGCGTGTTCGAGGACGGCATCGTCCACTGGGACCGGGTCTGGCGGGCCGGCACGTGACCCAGCTGACGACGCCCACGCCCACGGCCCGGCCCGCCGCTGCTCCGTCGGCCGGATCGCGGGCCGCGGCCGTCGGTCGCAAGCTCCGGACCAGGCTGCTGCACATCGTGCCGGTCCTGCTCCTGGTGACGTTCGGGTCGATGCTGCTCGTGGACCTCACCCCGGGCGACCCGGCCGCGACAATCCTCGGTGAGAGCGCGACACCGGACCAGGTCGCGGCGCTGCGCCAGCAGCTCGGGCTCGACCGGCCGCTGTTCGTCCGGTACGGCGAGTGGATCGCGCACATCGCGCAGGGCGACTTCGGCCGCTCGATCCGCTCACAGCAGCCAGTACTGGACGCTATCCTCGAGCGGCTGCCCGTGACGATCGAGCTGGCGATCCTGGCCCAGATCATGGCCTTCCTCGTCGTGATCCCGCTGGCGCTCTACACCGCCTACCGGGCGGGCGGGCGGGCCGACCGCCTGGCGAACGTGGTGACGTCCGGGCTGGTGTCGATGCCCCCGTTCCTGACCGCGTTGCTGCTCGTCTTCGTCTTCGCCCTGAGCCTCCGGGCCTTTCCGGCCACCGGGTGGGTGCGGATCGCCGACGACCCGCTCGGCAACCTGCGGTCTGCGTTCCTGCCGGCTCTGGCCCTCGCGCTGACCGAGCTCGCGGTGTTGACCAGGGTGCTGCGCAGCGACCTGATCGCGACCCTGCAGGAAGACTTCATCCTCTCGGCCAAGGCCAAAGGACTGCCCACCTGGTACGTGCTTCTGCGACACGCACTGCGGCCCTCGTCGTTCTCGCTGGTGACGCTGGCCGGGTTGAGTCTCGGCCGGCTCATCGGTGGGGCCGTCATCGTCGAGACACTGTTCGCCCTGCCCGGTATCGGTCAGCTGCTGGTCAACTCGATCCTCGCCAAGGACGCTGTGGTCGTGCAGGGCGTCGTGGTCTTCGTCGCCATCGTCTACGTGGCGCTCAACGTCCTGACCGACGTCTTCTACACGATCCTCGATCCGCGGACCCGAGTCACGGGAGCCTGATCGCCCATGAAGAACTCCACCACCCCCACCACCACGGCGCCGGTCCCGGCCGTCGTCGAGGGCCCGGCCCCACCTCCTCCGGCGGAGACCGCGGCACCACCGGTCGCACGGGCCAAGCGGTCCAGAACGATCCTCGTGAAGCTGGCGATCGGCTGGCTGGCCGTCGTCGTCCTGCTCGCCGTGTTCGCCGACCTGCTGCCGATCCCGGGCTACGACGTCCGGATCGGCAGGCCTGCGATGGGGCCCTCCTGGGACTTGGCAAGTCTGCTCGGCACCGACGGTCTCGGTCGGAGCACGCTGTCCCGGCTGATCTACGGCGCCCGAGTGTCGCTCGCGGTCGGTGTGGTGTCCGTGCTGATCGGCATGGTCATCGGCGGCGTGCTCGGGCTCCTGGCGGGCTACCTCCGCGGCGGGTTCGAGAAGGTCGTCACCATCCTCACCGACAGCTTGCTCGCCTACCCGCCGCTGGTGCTGCTGCTGGCCATCACTTCCACGCTGGGGTCGAGCCTGCGCAGCCTGGTGATCTCGCTGGGTCTGCTGTGCGTGCCGACGTTCACCCGGTTGGCCAGGGCGAACACCCTGGCCTTCGCCCAGCGAGAGTTCGTGACGGCGAGCCGGGCTCTGGGCGGTCGCCCGCTGCGGATCATCTTCCGCGAGATCCTGCCCAACGTCGTGCTTCCGGTGGCCTCGTACGCCTTCGTGATGGCCGCCGTCGTCATCGTCGCTGAAGGGTCGCTGAGCTTCCTCGGCCTCGGCATCCCGCCGCCCTCGCCCAGCTGGGGCGGGATGATCAGCGCGGCGAAGGACCGGCTCGCCACCCAGCCGCACCTGGTGTTCATCCCGGCCGCGGCCATGTTCCTGACGATCTTCGCGCTGAACGTGGTCGGCGACCGGGCGCGGACCCGGTTCGACGTGCGGGAGTCCGCCCTGTGAGCGCGATGTTGGAGGTCACCGACCTCGTCACCACGTTCCGCACCGCTCGTGGCCTGGTGCGGGCCGTCGACGGTGTCTCGTTCGAGCTCGACACGGGCCGCACGTTGGCCATCGTCGGCGAGTCCGGTTCCGGCAAGTCCGTCCTGGCCCGCTCGCTGATGAACCTGCTGCCGTCCAGCGCAGACACCAGCCGGGGGACCGCCGTCTACCAGGGGACCCAGCTGCGCGGCCAGTCCGCCGCGGCGCTGCGCCGCATCTGGGGCGACGAGATCTCCATGATCTTCCAGGACCCCATGACGTCGCTGAACCCGGTGGTGAGAGTGGGCCGGCAGATCACCGAGTCGTTGCGCTTCCACCGCGGACAGCGGGGCGCGGCGGCTCAGGAGCGGGCACTCGAGCTCATGCGCGACGTCGGGATCCCGGACCCGGCGAGCCGGCTGAGCGTGTACCCACACCAGCTTTCCGGTGGGATGCGCCAGCGCGTCGCGATCGCCACGGCGCTGGCCTGCGAGCCCAGCCTGCTGATCGCGGACGAGCCCACCACGGCGCTCGACGTGACGATCCAGCGGCAGATCCTGGACCTGCTGCAGCGGCTGCAGGTCGAGCACGGGATGGCCATCATCCTCATCACGCACGACCTCGGGGTCGCGGCCGGGCGTACCGACGAGGTCGCGGTCATGTACGCGGGTCGCATCGTGGAGAAGGCGGCGACGCCGGTCCTGTTCTCGGCCATGCGCCACCCCTACACGGAGGCCCTGCTGGCCTCCATCCCCCGTCTGGAGAACGCGGTGCACACGCGTCTGACGACGATCGGTGGACGGCCACCGGACCTGATCAATCCACGTCGGGGCTGCGCTTTCGCCCCGCGCTGCCGCTACGCGCAGCCACGTTGCCTGGAGGAGGACCCGGTGCTCGAGACCGCGACCACGGTGGGGCACGAGGTGGCGTGCTTCTACCCGGTGGACACAGAGGCGGGCCGCGCCGCGCTGTCGGCCAACTCGGCTGCGGGCGTGAGCGCCGCGGGCACGACGGTCCGGGCGGCGGTCTGATGGCCGGCAGCGGAACCGCGCACCTGCGCCCCGCCGAGGAGGACATCGTGCTGCGCGTCGAGGACCTGGTCGTGGAGTACCAGGTGGCGGGCGGGACCGTTCAGGCCGTCTCGGGGCTCAGCTTCGACGTGCGCCGGGGTGAGACACTCGGGCTGGTCGGCGAGTCGGGGTGCGGTAAGTCCACCACCGGTCGCGCGGTGATGATGTTGCCCCGACCGAGCGGCGGCTCGGTGCGGTTCGACGACCGCGAAATGACCGGGCTGTCCCAGGCGGAGCTGCGGGCGACGCGGCCGAAGCTGCAGATGATCTTCCAGGACCCGATCTCGTCGCTGAACCCCCGCCGGACGATCGACAAGATCGTCGGCGAGGGGCTGTCCATCTGGAAGCGCTCCGATGCGCGGGCCCGCGTCGCCGAGGTGATCTCGGCGGTGGGGCTCGACCCGGACGTCGTCTCCACTCGCAGGCCACACCAGTTCTCCGGCGGTCAGTGCCAACGCATCTCCATCGCGCGCGTCCTGGCCATGGAGCCTGAGATCGTCATCTGCGACGAGCCGGTCTCGGCGCTCGACGTGTCCGTTCAGGCCCAGATCCTGAACCTGCTGGAGGACATGAAGGCGCGCTACCAGCTCACGCTCATCTTCATCGCCCACGACCTCGCAGTGGTGAAGAACGTCAGCGACCGGATCGCCGTGATGTACCTCGGGAAGCTGTGCGAGATCGGGCCGTCGGGGGCGGTGTACGAGAAGCCGTGGCACCCCTACACCCAGGCGCTCCTCGAGGCCGTCCCGGTGCCGGACCCGTCGGTGGCCATCGAGCCCATGGCGGTGGAGGGGGAGCTGCCGTCGCCGCTCGCCCCCCCGAGTGGGTGTCGCTTCCGCACGCGCTGCCCGCTCGCCCGGGACAGGTGCGCCCAGGAGGAACCGCAGATGCGTGGGGTCGGACCGGGCCATTTCGTGGCCTGCCACTTTCCGCCGGCGGAGAATCGCTCGGCGTAGTGGGGATCGGCGAGACGGTTCTCCGGGGCCTAAAGATGATAAGATTCGGATCGATGGTCAGGTTTCGCGAAGGGCACGAGGCGAGGAGATGGACATGACCGGCCTGCTGCAGGGCAAGGTCGCGCTGATCACCGGCGCGGCGCGCGGCCAAGGCGAGTCCGCCGCTCGCATCTTCCACGCGGAAGGGGCGACTGTCGTACTCGCCGACGTGCTGGACGACCTCGGTGAGACGGTCGCCAAGGAGCTCGGCGACGGCGCGATCTACCGCCACCTCGACGTCCGGGACGAAGACCAGTGGGCCGCCGTGGTCGCGGAGGCGGAACAGGCGTTCGGACCGGTGACGGTGCTGCACAACAACGCCGCCGTCCTGCGGGGCGGCACGGTGGAGAAGTCGACACGCCGAGACTTCATGGACCTGATGGACGTCAATGTCTGGGGCTGCCTCGTGGGCATGCAGCAGGTGGCGCCCTCGATGCGACGTGCGGGAGGCGGCTCCATCATCAACGTGTCGTCCACCGGCGGCCTGATCGGCCAGCCCGGCGCCGTCACCTACTCGGCCTCGAAAGCGGCTGTTCGCGGGCTCTCGAAGGCCGCGGCCATCGACCTCGCGCCGGACATCCGGGTCAACTCGCTGCATCCGGGCTGGGTCGACACCCCGATGGTGCGCGACAAGAACAGGCAGACCGACGAGGAGTACCTCGCCAGTCTGCTGCCGGTGGTGCCGATGGCACGCGCCGCTCATCCGGACGAGCTGGCCAGGGCTGCCCTGTTCCTCGCCTCGGACCTCAGCTCGTACGTGACGGGCAGCGAGCTGGTCGTCGACGGCGGCAGGACGGCGGGCACGCCCGTGCAGCGGCGGTAGCCGGTCCTCGTCGTCCTTGACGGTGGGGAACCTCAGCGTAGTATTCGTATCATATTCAGCCGGCCGCTCAGCGGGGCCGAGCGCGACGAAGTCGTCGAGAGGGAGGCAGTTGTGCCGCTTCAGCCGCACATGAAAATGATCTCGGTGGATGACCACCTCATCGAGCACCCGACGGTGTGGACGGACCGGTTGCCGGCGAAGTACCAGCATCTCGCGCCGCGGGTGATCACCGCGAAAGAGGACATGTCGGCGAAGCACGCCATCTTCGGTGAGGTCTTCGTCGGAGCAGGCCAGCAGACCTGGATGTTCGAGGACCGCCTCTACCCGCAGCTGGCGCTCAACGCGGTGGCGGGCAAGGACCCCAAGGAATGGCAGAATCGCGAGCCCACCAGCTACGAGGACATCATCCCCGGGTGCTGGAAGCCCGCCGCGCGGGTGGCGGACATGGACATGGGCGGTATCCACGCCATGGTCATGTACCCCACCTTCCCGCGGTTCGCGGGCACGGCGTTCCTCGAGTCGGAGGACAAGGAGCTTGCGCTGCTCTCGGTGCGGGCCTGGAACGACTTCGTGTTCGAGGAGTGGAGCGACCCGTACCCGGACCGCTTCATCCCGATCTCGATCCTGCCCCTGTGGGACGTCGACCTCGCCGTGGCGGAGCTCGAGCGGGTGGCGGAGCGCGGCTCGAAGGGCATCTCCTTCCCGGAGAACCCGGCGCCGCTGGGCCTGCCGAGCTGGACCTCGGGCGGCTGGGACAAGGTGTGCGCCGCGGCGCAGGCTCACGACATGCCGCTGTGCATGCACTTCGGCACCTCCGGCAAGACTCTGAAGCCGAGTGCGGACTGCTCGGACCTCGCCGTCACGGCGACGATGGGTCTCAACTCGATGATCACCTTCGCAGACCTGCTGTTCTCGCCGGTGTTCCACAAGTTCCCCCAGCTCAAGGCGGTCCTGGCGGAGGGCGGCATCGGCTGGCTGCCCTACATGCTCGAGCGTGCCGAGCTGTCGTGGTCGAAGCACCGCTGGCACAACAAGGCGTCGGACGTGAACCCGCGTGATCTGTGGGCCCGCAACCTCTACGGTTGCTACATCACCGACGCGCACGGCGTCGGCGCACGCCACGAGATCGGCGTCGACCGGATCATGTGGGAGTGCGACTACCCGCACTCTGACTCCGACTGGCCGCACTCGCGCAAGATGGCGGCCGACCAGCTCAAGGACGTGCCGGACGACGAGGTGCACCAGATCGTGGAGCTGACGGCGCGAAAGGTCTTCAACTTCACCGCCTGATCTCCCACTCGACGACTGCGCGGGCCCCGACCGGGGCCCGCGCAGTCGTCTTCTCGGTGGGTCGGCGATCCCCCCCGGCGTGCGGAGCGGGACGGGTCAGCCCTGGGGGACGAGAGTGAACGCGGGATGGTCGAGCATCAGTCGCGTCAGCTCCAGGCTGGTGATCCGCCAGGTGCCGTCGATGCGACGGTAGGTCTCCGTGTAGTGGCCGTGACCGTAGAACGGAGGCCGCCCCGTTGCGGGGGAGGGGACGACGTAGTCGGTCATGGCCCACCGTGCACCCGCGGAGTTCGCATCGACGACGTCGATCTCCGCCTGGTGCACCTGGTGGACGGTGGTGCCACCGGAGAGCGTGCGCCGCAGGTTCGCCAGCCACGGGGCGACGCCGTGCAGGACGACCGGCTCCGTCGAGGTCTCCAGGACGAACGTGGCGTCGTCGACGAAGAGTGCGACGAGCTCCTCCCACCGCTGGGTGTCGAGCAGACGAAGGTAGGTCGCCTTGAGGTAGCGGACGTCCTCGATGACCTCGAGGCGGGTCAGCGGGTCCAGCGCACCACCGGGGACCGACGGCGCGTGATCGTGCCAGGAGGTTGGCACTGGTTCGGTACTCATCAGACGATGGATCCCTTCAGCGTGGAGGACGGCGTGGTCGGGCCGGACGTCAGCGGATGACCCCGCCTGCGTCGACGGGCAGGGCGACCCCCGTCACGTAGCGTGCCTCGTCCGAGGCCAGCCAGAGCACAGCGGCGCTGATGTCGTCGGGCTCGACGTAGGGCACGTCGAGCAGGTGCATCGCGGCGAGGGTGGGGGCCACGTCCTCCGCAGTGGGGTGGTCGAGGTCGGGCCGGAAGGAACGGTACGACTGGTCATTCATGATCATCGGAGTGCGGACCGAGGTCGGGTGCACCGAGTTGACGCGGATGCGGGCGGGCGCGAGCTCGATCGCTGCCGCGCGCATCAGCCCGACCAGTCCGTGCTTCGACTCGGTGTACCCGCCCATCACACCCAGCGCCCGCAGGCCGGCCAGCGAACTCGTGATCACAATGGACCCGCCCCCGGAGGCGGTCAACGCTGGGCGGGCCGCCTCGATCGTGGCGAACACGCCCGTCAGGTTCACGTCCACCATGAGCCGGAAGGCGGCGACCTTCGCGGCGAGTGCTGTCGGACGGTCCGCGCCGCCGTGGGGCGTGATGATGCCCGCGTTGGCGCAGACCACGTCGAGCCGACCGAGCTCCGCGACGCCCTCCTCGACTACCGAGGCGAGGGCCTCGGCCTCCCGGACATCGGCCTTGCGGGCGACGATCCGACGGTCGAGGGCCTCCACGGCGGATACGGTCTCGGCGAGATCCTCCTCCGTGCTCATGGGGTAACGCACCTCGTCGATCTGCTCGCACAGGTCGACGGCGATGATGTCCGCCCCCTCGGCGGCGAGGCGGACCGCATGGTTGCGGCCCTGGCCTCGGGCCGCGCCGGTGATCAGCGCGACCTTGCCGGCGAGCTTGCCCGCCGGCGCCGTCACTTCACGTGCTCCTTCATCGCGGCGGCTCAGCCGCGCAGGTGGTCGATGATCAGGCCGTTGACCGTGTCGGGCTGCTCCACCTGCAGGAAGTGGCCGGCATCGGGCACGATGACCGTGCGTGAGCCCGGCGAGGTGAGGAAGGGTTCGGCTGCCTCAGCGAGCTCACTGCCCATGCAACCGTCCTGGGCTCCGTGCAGGTAGAGCGTCGGCTGTGGTGCCAGCCCGCCGGCGCCTGCGGCAGCAGCCGCGTACGTGTCGTCGGCCGGGGGAGCGAAGAGGGCGCGGTAGTAGCCCAGCGCCGCGGTGAGCGCCTCGGCCTTGCCCAGGCTCGCCCGCACGTCCTGCATGTCAGGGGTGGGGTCGTAGCCGGGGGACCAGTCCCGCCACAGCCGCTCGAGGAAGGCGAAGTCGTCGGCGGCGACGACCGCCTCGCCCTGCGGCGAGGCGCATACGCTCATGTACCAGGAGCGTTTCATCTGGTCGTAGCCGCCCAGGAGCGAGAGTACGGCCGTGGCCGGGGGGACCGCCAGGATGACCAGCTTGCTCCACAGCTCGGGAAAGGTCGACGCTGCCGCGTACGCGGTACCGGCACCCCAGTCGTGGCCGATGATCACGGCGGAGGAGTCCGCGCCGAGGGCGGTGTGCAGGTTGTTCGCGTCGGCGACGAGGGCGCCGATCTGGTAGGCGCCGTCCGCAGGCACCGACGTCGGTGCATAGCCTCGTGTGAACGGCGCGACGGCGTGGAAGCCCGCCTCTGCCAGGCGAGGGAGGAGGTGTCGCCACGTGTGCGCGGTGTCGGGGAACCCGTGCAGGCAGAGCGCGAGCGGCCCCTCGCCGGCCTCGAGGATCCCGAAGTCGATCTCACCCGCGCGCACTTGCCGTTGCGTGATCCCCGCGCCGGGGGCAACGGTGCTCATCGGAGGTCGGAGGTGTGTGTTTGACAGGCTGACATAAAATCTTATCATAATCACTTGCCCGTGCCTTGTCAGCCCTCGATTGGCGAGCGGTCGAGCCGGGTGGACGCGAGCGCGGGGCGCTCCGCAGTGACGGGAGAATGTGCGTGGAGATGACCCTCGTCGTCAGCGACCGCCGCAACGAAGCGGACGGCGTCGTAAGCCTGACGTTGCGGGCCGAGGCGGACGGCCGGGAGCTGCCGGCCTGGGAGCCCGGCGCGCACCTCGAGGTGGCCCTGCCCAGTGGGCTCATCCGGCACTACTCGTTGTGCGGACCCGTGGAGCAGCGTGACCGGTACCGGATCGCCGTCCTGAGAGAGGCGAACTCCCGGGGCGGCTCGAGCGAGGTCCACGACCACGTCGTGGTGGGTACGCGCCTGCAGGTGACGGGTCCGCGCAACCATTTTCGCCTTGAGCCCGCCGACTCCTACCTCTTCGTCGCCGGCGGGATCGGGATCACGCCGATCCTGCCGATGATCGCGCAGGCCGAGGCGGACGGCGTCCCCTGGAAGCTCGTCTACGGCGGGCGGCGGGCCTCGTCGATGGCGTTCGTCGACGAGATCACCGCACGGGCGGGCGGCAAGGTGGAGCTGCTGGCCGAGGACGAGGTCGGACGTCCGGATCTGCCGGTGGTCCTCGGCGAGGTGGCGACGGGTGGCCGGGTGTACTGCTGCGGGCCCGAGGGCCTGTTGGGCGCCGTGGAGTCGGGGTGTGCGGTCCGCGGCCTCACGGACGTGTTGCACGTCGAGCGGTTCGCGGCGTCCGCCGTCGCGGTCGACGACGGCGCGGGATCGGCCGGGTTCGAGGTCCACCTCGCGCGGAGCGGGATGACGGTGACCGTGCCGCCGGGCCGCAGCATTCTCGAGGTCGTCCGCGAGGTGGTCCCGCAGATCCCCTCCTCGTGCGAGGAGGGGATCTGCGGGACCTGCGAGACGGCCGTGCTCGAGGGTGCACCGGACCACCGCGACCAGATTATGAGCGCCGTGGAGCGGGCGTCCAACGCGACCATGATGATCTGCGTGGGCCGGGCGCTGAGTGACCGGCTGGTGCTCGATCTCTGACCGCGCGGTACCGACCTGATGCGGAACGGACGGAGCCCGGGCCGATGGGCCCGGGCTCCGTCCGTTCTGGTCCGAGACGGCGGTGCCGTCAGGCCGCGTACTCCACCAACGCGGACTCGTATCGGCGCGGCGGCGTCGTGTGCGCCGGGTCGTACCAGGGCATCAAGATGCGGACCAGGTTCTTCATGCTCGGCGCGGCTCGGAGCTTCTTGGCCTGCTTGAGCCGCTCATCAGAGGCTGCCTTCTCCTCGGGGGTCATGTTCTGCTGGTCGACGGAGATCAGGAAGTCGCACAGCTTCACCGAGTAGCCGGTCATGTGGGTCGCGGCGTCGTAGAGGCCGCGCAGGCGCCGGAGATAGGCGCGAACCGGTCCACCCTGGCTGCCCAGCCGCTGGTATACCCGGTGTGCCACCGTGCGGTGCTCGAACTCCTCCGCGAGGTGCCAGCGGAACATCTTGACGATCTCCGGGTCGGCGCCCTCGATTCGGTCCTCGATGTGCCCGTCGACCCATTTCTCGGCAGCCGTCGAGCCGAACGCCTCGAAGCCCTCGCAGTAGGCGAGCAGCCAGTTCAGCGGCTTCTCCTTGAGGAACCTCTCGTAGTCGGCCTCGTAGGCCTTCTCGATCGGGACCATTCCTTCGTAACCGTTGTCGCGGACGAGCGTCAGCATCTCGCGGTGCACCTTCATGTGCTGCGCTTCCTGCTTGTTGAAGGTGTCGATGTCCGCGATCAGCTCCGCGTCCGCCACCGGGTCGAGCTCGGCGCGGGCCTTGCGCATCACCTTGATCAGGAACGGCTCGATGTAGGTCGGGATGATGTTCCCCGCGTTGATGAACTGCGAGAGTTCCTTGTTCGTGTTCCAGTGGGGCTCGGTGTGAGAGAAGTCGAACGTCGGGTAACGAACCTGCATGGTTCATCCTCCACGGTGAGAATGCCTCGGCCGTCGTGGGCCGAAGGGGCGTACCTGCCCACGCACAGCGGCTGAATGTCATCAGATTACCAGTGCGGGGGTCCCCCGAACAGGGGCGAAAGGCAGGGCGGGAGTCAGTCGTTCACGGTCAGGTTCCGTTGGGCCGGGGTCTCGATCGAACGGCCCAGGGCCCGCAGGGCCAGAACGCCCAGCAGGCACCACACGGCGACGTAGGTCGCCACCAACCAGGGTGAGCCCCCGGTTGCGAGGACGAGCGCCGTGGCGATGATCGGCATCGTGCCCACCGCGAGGGCGGAGCTCGTCTCCTTGACCGCGGCGATGCCGGAGTAGCGGACCTCGGTCGGGAAGACGTTGGACAGCAGGCCCGGCGACGGACCGGTCATCGTCGCGTAGGACAGCAGGTACGAGGCGCCTGCTGCGAGGAGCACCAAGGCGAAGGACCCCGTGTCGAGCAGCATGAAGTAGAGGAAGATCCCCGGCGCCGTGATCAGGGCTCCAGCCGTCCAGATCTTGCGGAAGCCGAACCGGTCGCAGAGATGACCGGCCAGGGTTCCGGCGAAGATGCCCACGAAGAAGCCCACCGACGTGACGATGAAGACCGACTGCGCCGGCATGTGCAACGTGTTGCGCAGGTAGCTCGGGGTGAACACGCTCAGCGTCGCCGAGGCGTTGTTGAGCGCGCACATGACGATCAAGCCGAGGAAGAGTGGCTTCTTCATCGTGGTGAACAGGGTGCGCATCGGATGCAAGTCCTGCCCGGTCCGGTCGCGGGCCTTCTCGACTGCCTGGACGTACTCATCCGACTCCTCGAGCCGGGACCGGAGCCAGAACGCCACACCGAGCAGGAGGGCCGCCCCGTAGAACGGGATGCGCCAGCCCCAGCTGAGGAAGACGTCCTGCGGCAGCGACGAGACGCCGATGAAGACGAGGCTCGCGATCAGTGATCCGACGATCTGCGAGGTCTGGACGAAGCTGGTGTAGAAGCCCCGCCTGCGCAACGGCGCGTACTCGGCCACGATGGCGATGGCTCCGGCCGACTCAGCGCCCGCGCCGAAGCCCTGGATCAGACGCAGCAGCACCAGCAGGATGGGGGACAGGATGCCGACGGCGGCGTAGGTCGGGAGGAACCCGACCGCCACCGTGGCGACTCCCATCAACGTCAGGGTGAACACCAGGACCGGCTTGCGCCCGTAGCGGTCCCCGAGTCGACCGAGGACGAATCCGCCCAGCGGGCGGATGAAGAAGCCGACCCCGAAGGTGGACAGCGCGGCCAGCACACCGATACCCGGGGCCAGGTTCGGGAAGAAGATCTCACTCGCCAGGATCGCCGAGAACGAGGCGAACAGAGCGTAGTCGAACCACTCGATGACCGTGCCCACACAGGCACCGAGCAGTGCCCGGCGGGCGGCCGGAGTGAGGCGTTCACGCCCGACCTCTCCTTGGCTGGGTGTGAGGGACTGGCTCGTCATGAAAGGACTCCGATCGCGGTACCCATGAGGGGTCGTGGTGGCAGTCGATCCGCACGCGCGGTGCGTCGCGACCGTGGCACCTCTGCCCGTCCCGCCAGTGCGACGAGGACACGGGGGTGCGGGTGCCGTGCTGATCCGGTTCCCGCATTCGCCCGGGTGCGAAGCGGGGCCGGAGCGGAGTCACCCTCCGCCTCCGATGTCACACGCCCCGGTCGTGACGGGACGGGGCCGATCACGCATCTCGGGTTCCGCCGAATGCGCTCCTCGCCATGGGTCTCGGGGGGACGGCACAGTGGCGATCCGGTCCTCGTCGACTCGTGGCCCGAACGAGTCAGGCGTGCGACTCGCGGTAATTCTTATCACAAACAGTGCGTCACGCAAGGGTTCGTGACCCGACTGCAGCCCAACGGCGCACCGACCTGACGCCTTCTGGCGCACGGTCGACACGGAGCTTCGGCGCGATCACTCTGAGTGCTCCGAGGCTCGGCGTCGGAACCGGCTCCGCGGATGCTGCCTCGGGGTTTCGAGCTCGTCCGTCTCGTCGGCGGCGAACGGGGCCGGGCGATGCCGGACGGAACGCATGGTCGCCCATCCATGATAAGAAATTCCCGGACCTACCCAGTGCGGTGCCCATGTCGGTCGGGAGCCGCCGACCCTGGAGGAGCGGACGTGGAGTACCGAGTGCTGGGCCGGACCGGGGTGCGGGTCAGCCCGTTCTGCCTCGGAGCGATGATGTTCGGCGTGTGGGGCGCGGATCTCGACGAGAGCCGCCGAATAGTCGACGTCGCGATCGACGCCGGGATCAACATGATCGACACCGCCGACGTGTACTCGCGGGGGGAGTCGGAGGAGATCGTGGGCGAGGTCCTCGGCAGACGTCGCGCCGACGTCGTGCTCGCGACCAAGTTCCACAACCCCATGGGCCCCGGGCCGAACCAACGCGGGAACTCCGCGAGCTGGCTGATCCGGGCGTGCGAGGACAGCCTGCGTCGGCTCCGAACCGACTACATCGACGTTTACCAGATCCACCGGCCCGATCCCTGCACTGCACTCGAGGAGACGCTCACCGGCTTGGGCCGCCTTGTCGACCAGGGCAAGGTCCGCTACATCGGAACGTCCACCTTTCCGGCGTCGACGCTGGTCGAGGCCCAGTGGCTCGCCGAGGTTCGTCATCTGCCCCGCGTCGTCACCGAGCAGCCGCCCTACTCCCTGCTCTCCCGTGGCATCGAGGCAGACGTGCTGCCGACCTGTCAACGCCATGACATGGGGGTTCTGGTGTGGAGCCCGCTGGCAGGCGGCTGGCTCTCCGGGAAATGGCGGGCCGACGGGCGTGAGCTGCGCAGCTCCCGCATCGATCGGGTGCCGGTGCGCTACGACATCACGCTGCCGCACAATCAGCGCAAGCTCGAGGCGGTCGAGGAGCTGGCGAAGCTGGCCGAGAGCGCCGGCATCAGCCTGCTGCACATGGCTCTGGCCTTCGTCCTGCGCAACCCGGCGGTCACCGCGGCCATCGTCGGTCCGCGGACGGTCGAGCACCTGACCGGCCAGCTGGGGGCCCTCGAGGTGACGCTGTCCGACGACGTGCTGGACCGGATCGACGAGATCGTCACACCGGGGACCAACTTCAGCTGGGGAGACGTGTGGGCACCGCCGATGGTCGCCGACCCGGCACTGCGCCGACGGGCTGCCGCCTCGTCGTGAGGCGACGGTGGGTCCGCCGCGCACTCCTGCGGGGAGTGCGCGGCGGACACCGATCGTCGGTCGACGTGCGGTCACGCAGGGGCGTCGGCGACAGTCTCGAACTCGGCGGTCAGGGCGGACAGGGTCCGATGGACCATCGACGCCCGGGGCCACCCCGCGTAGTAGGCGAAATGGAGCACGAACTCCTGGAGCTCAGCGACCGTGAGGTCGCCGCTGACCAGCGCAGCACGCAGGTGGTCTTCGATCGCGGCGGGGATCGAGGCCTGGGCGACGCAGCTGATCGAGATGAGCCGCCGGTCCCGGTCCGACAACCCGCCGCGCGTCCAGAGGTCTCCGAACACGGCGGCGACGACGCCGTCGCGGACGAACGGGACCTCCGACGTCGGGGCGTCGTAGGACATGATCTCGACGAAGCGGGCGCGGCCACGCTCGACGTCCTCCGGTGAGTGCATGGTGTCCTCTCTCATCGAAAGGGGAATGCCGCGTCAGAGGACGCGGGCGAGGTTGTCGCCGTAGAAGCCGTCCTCCGTGGCAGGGTCCATGAACTCGACCAACGCCTTGTAGTCGGCCAACGGCCGAGCGAGGCCCTCGGGGTGCGGGTAGTCGCCGCCGAAGGCGAAGTTGCCCGGGGCGAGCGCGAGCACGCTCGGGTCCGCGGTGTCGGCGGGGAAGCTGCAGGTGATGATGGCCTGCTCCTTGATGTACTCCGCGGGCGACTTGCGCAGCTCGGGATTGAGCTCGCGCCCGTGGACCGTGGCGGCCATCGAGTACAGCCCGTCGAGTCGCTTGAGCAGCGTGGGCAGCCAGCCGGCGCCCACCTCGGCGAGCACGACGGTCAGGCCGGGGTTGCGCTCGAACACTCCGTTGACCGCGAGGTCGACCAGCCCGAGCTGGGCCGCAGTCCCCTGGAAGATGCCGGGTACCACCTTGAGGAAGCTGTCGGTGTCGTTGTCGCACCAGGCACCGTAGTTCTCCAGGAACGAGACCATGTGGAAGTTCACGTGCCAGGCGGGCGTGATCCGCAGGTCGACCATCGCCTTCCAGATGGCTTCGTTGTCCGGGTGGGACAGCCGCTTGCCGTTGATCTGCACCGGCACGCACATGGCCATCCGCACGCCGCCGTCGGAGAGCATCTTCAGCTGGTCCAGCACCCAGCCCTGGTCGCCCTGCAGGGACACGTGACCGACGGGTTCGAGCGCGCCGCCGCCCTCCTGGGAGACCTCGACGGCCCACCGGTTCCACGCCGCCATGTTGACCCGGGTGGTCTCCAGGTCGTCCTCGAGCAGGTACTCCCACACGAACCCGGACTGCGGGTAGAGCACGGACTTGTCGATCCCCCAGCCTGGCATCAGGTCCTTGCGGGCGGTGGGGTTCCAGTACGCGTCGGGGATCTCGTGGTACCGCATCCCCGGGTTGGAGAGTCCGGCTCGCTGGGCCACCCGGACCTCGCCGAGGGTGGCGAAGTCACCTGGCGTGGTGACTTGCGCGAAGACGCCGGTCGACGCTCCGCCCACGGTCAACCACGGGTAACCGAGCTCATCGGTCTCGACGCAGAGCGCCCGGTCCCGGTCGGCGCTGGGGGAGTAGTCGCGCCACAGGGTGGCGGGCTCGAAGAGGTGGCCGTCTCCGTCGACGATCATCGTGTGCTCCTGGTTCGCGAATGTGACCGGCTCCCGCCGGTCGGGTGTGTCGGCGGGCCGTCGGGCCCGCTCACCTGATGAGGGTGCCGATGTCGACGGTCACCTGCGTCCCGGTCATGTAGCGGGACTCGTCGCTCGCGAGGAACGCGACGGCGTTGGCGACGTCCTCCGGCTCCATGTGCGTGTGCGGCAGGGTGTTCATGAAGATGGGGCCGAGCGTCGAGGCCAGCTGGAGGTCGTTGAGCGCCCCGCCGAAGGGCTCGGCCTGCCCCCGCTCGCCGTTGAAGGTGGCGCCGCCCATCACCGTGCGGACCCCGCCGGGATGGACGGTGTTGACCCGGATCTCGTGCCGGCCGAGCTCGTTGGCCAGCGTCTTCGCCAGGCCGACGACCCCGTGCTTGGCCGCTGAGTAGTGCGCCAGGAACGGCAGACCGCGCAGCCCTGCCACCGAGCTGGTGATGACGATCGACCCACCCCGGCCCTGCTCGATCAGGTGCGGCACGGTCGCACGAAGGACCTTCCAGACCCCGGTGAGGTTCACCGAGATCATCTCCTCCCACTGGCTCTCGCTCAGCTCCCAGGTGAAGCCGTAGTTGCAGATCCCGTGGTTGACCACCACGACGTCCAGACCGCCGAGCTCGGCGACGCCCTCCTCGACGAAGGCCTCGACGGCGGCGAGATCCCTCGCGTCGAGCCGGCGAACCATGGCCCGTCGGTCCTCCGCTTCGACCAACCGGCCGGTCTCCTCGAGATCTTCGACGGTGGACGGGTCGTACTCCACACCCTCGAACGCGGTGCAGGCGTCGAATGCCAGGATGTCTGCTCCCTCGCGGGCGAGCCGGAGCGCGTGCGCTCGTCCCTGGCCCCGAGCCGCCCCGGTGACCAGCGCGACCTTCCCTGTGAGCCTCTGCATACCGCTCCTCTTCCACCGTGCCCCGAGCTGCGACCGCGACGACTGTCACACGTCTGCGCGGTTCGCTATTCTGATAAGAATCAACCCTGGCGGAGGTGCGCGCAACCCCCTGCGCCGGACGAGTAACACCTACTCCGCTCAGCGAGGAGTCCCATGCCATCCGTCGTCGTGGTCGAGGCAGTCCGTTCCCCCGTGGGGAAGCGCAGGGGTGGCCTGGCCAGCATGCATGCCGCCGACCTGTTCGGGCAGGTCCTCGCCGAGGTCGTCGCGAGGTCCGGGATCGACCCGGACGTCGTCGAGCAGGTGGTCGGCGGGTGCGTCTCGCAGGTCGGGATGCAGGGCTTCAACGTGACCCGGACGGCCGCGCTGGTCGGCGGATTGTCGATCTCGACCGGGGCCACCACCGTCGACGCACAGTGTGGCTCGGCCCAGCAGGCCTTCACACTGGCTGCCGGACTCATCGCGGCCGGCACGGTCGACGTGGCCATCGCAGGCGGTGTCGAGATCATGAGCGCCGTGCCCATGGGCTCGAGCCTCGGAAAGGGGCTCGGCAAGGGCATCCCGAAGTCGTATTTCGAGAAGCTCACCTTCACCACCCAGTTCCAGGGTGCCGAGCTCATCGCGCGCAAGTGGGGTCTGACGCGAGACGACCTCGACTCCTTCGGTCTCCGATCGCAGGAGAGGGCGGCCGCGGCGTGGGCACAGGGCCGCTTCGACGGCCAGATCCTGCCGGTGGACGCCCCCGATCTCGGTGAGGATGGCAAGCCGACCGGCACCACGCACAGGGTCGAGCGCGACGAGTGCCTGCGCGAGACCACGCGGGAGGCACTGGCCGGGCTCAAGCCGGTTGTCGGGCCGGACGACCGGCTGATCGGGCCGGAGCCGGGCCTGCACACGGCCGGCAGCTCGTCACAGATCTCCGACGGTGCCTCCGCGGTGCTGCTGATGAGCGAGGCCGCGGCCCAGAAGCTCGGGGTCACCCCGCGGGCCCGGGTGGTCGACAGCTGTCTGGTCGGCAGCGACCCGGTCCTCATGCTCACCGGTCCCATCGACGCCACCCACCGCCTGCTGGGCCGCACCGGCCTGAGCATGGACGACATCGGCGTCGTCGAGATCAACGAGGCGTTCGCCTCCGTCGTCCTGGCCTGGCAGCGCGAGCTCAAGGCCCCGGACGAGATCGTGAACCCGAACGGCGGCGCGATCGCGCTCGGGCATCCGCTCGGCGCCACCGGTGGTGTCCTGGTGACGAAGGCGATCGGCGAGATGGAGCGGCGGGAGTCGCGATACGCCCTGGTGACGATGTGTTGCGGGGGCGGTCTCGGGACCGGCACGATCCTCGCCGCGCCGTGACGACGGGACGAGGGAACTCCGAGGATGCCACGATGACCCGGCCCGAGCTGTGCCGCCCGGTCCCCGTCGCCGACGACGCGTCGGCCGCCTACTGGGCGGGCGCGCGAGAACACCGCCTCGTGATCATGCGGTGCGGCGACTGTGCGTTCTACGTCCACCCGCCTCGCGCGGTGTGCCCCCGTTGCCAGCAGGAGACCCTCGTGGGCGAGGAGGTGTCGGGACGGGGGACGATCTACTCGTACCACGTGATGCACCTGCCCGGCGTGCCCGGCTTCACCCCGCCGTACGCCGTGGCCGTGGTCGAGCTGGCGGAGCAGCCGGGCCTGTTCGCGGTGGGCAACGTCCTGGACTGCCCGCCGGAGGAGATGGCGACCGGGATGGCGGTCCGAGTGACGTTCGAAGAGCTCGCGGGAAGCGACATGACGCTGCCGCAGTGGTCCAGGGAGCAGGCATGACCGACTACACGATGCGGGACAAGAGCGCGATCGTCGGCGTCGGGCACACGGGCTGCACGAAGGACGCGGGGGCGGCACCCGAGGCCGTCTGGATGCGCGCGGTCCGCGAGGCCCTCGACGACGCGGGGCTGCGGCCGGCCGACATCGACGGCATCTCGACCCCCTTCACCGACACCTGGCCGATGGGGGCCGTGCCGACCCCGTTCACGCTGACCGAGTCCCTCGGCCTACCGGGCCTGCGCTGGCATGCCGGGCCCCTCGGTGGCGCCTACAGCCTCGGCTCGGTCGCTTCCGCCGCCCTGGCGGTGAGCACGGGCCAGTGCGACACCGCGCTCGCGGTGCACTGCATGATGCGCCCGAAGAAGAAGGGGCCCACCGCCTACAACTACCGGGGCGCGCAGGCCGCCTCCGGGGTCTACGCTCACCTCGCGCCCTACGGCTACAGCGTCTTCGTCCAGATGATGGCGACCGTGACCCGGCGGCTCCTGGACACCAACGGCCTGACCCGCGAGCAGCTGGGCCGCCTCGTCGTCGACCAGCGCAGCAACGCGTTGCGCAATCCGCTGGCGGTGATGAAGGACCCACTCACCCTCGAGCAGTACCTCGACGCGCGCTGGCTGGCCGAGCCGCTCGCCCTCTACGACGCCGACATGCCGGTCGACGCCGCGATCGCTGTGGTCATCACGCGTTCGGACCGGGCGCGGGACTGCCGCAGCCGCCCGGTCACCATCCGGCACGTGTCCACCTTCCTCGGGCCCCGGCCGGACTGGGTCTTCCAGGCCGACTATGCCGAGCTGTTCCCCGCGGACCTCGGCCGCGACTTCTGGCGCCGCGCGGAGATCGATCCGGCGGACCTGTCGTTCGCCGAGATCCAGGACGGCTTCTCCGTGTACGTGCCGCTGTGGCTGGAGGCCCTGGGGATCGTGAAACGGGGAGAGGCAGGCGGCTACATCGGCGACGGCAACCTCGCCCTGGGCGGGAGCCTGCCGACCAACACCCACGGTGGCAACCTCAGCGAGGGCCGGCTGCAGGGCGGGGGTGCCGTCGTCGAGGCCGTCCGACAGCTCCGCGGCCAGGCGGGGGAGCGGCAGGTCGACGGGGCTACGACCGGCCTGGTCACCGTCGGGGGTTCCCCGACGGTCTGCGCCGCCCTGCTCCACGTCTGACGTGGTCTGACACGTCCGACGCCCGGAGCAGCTCGTGGGAGCTGCCCCGGGCGTCGGACGGGGGGCGGACGACGAGCGCGGTCAGACGACGTCGTACTCCAGGTGGCGGCCCATGTCCGGCAGCCGCCTGGTGTGGGTTCCACCGTCGACGAACACGGTCTCCCCGGTGATGTATGAGGCCTCGCGCGAGAGCAGCCAGCAGATCACCGCGGCCACCTCCGCGGGATCGCCGAAGCGACCGAGCGGGGTGTTGGCCTTCCAGTCCGCCAGGGTGTCCTTGTCGTCGATGGCACCCTGACCCATCGGGGTCTGGATGAGGCCCGGGGCCACACCGTTCACCCGGATCCTGCGCGGGGCAAGCTCCATGGCGGCGATCTGGGTCAGCATGGTGACCCCCGCCTTGGCCGAGTTGTAGGCGGCGAAGCCCGGGCCCGGCATGGTCGCGTTGACGGAGGCGATGGTCGCCATCGCACCGCCCTCCTGCATGACCCTCCCCGCGTGCTTGAGCGTCAGCATCACGCCCGTGAGCGTCACGTCGAGGGTGGCGCGCCAGGTGTCGACAGGCATGTTGACGATGGAGGACAAGCCGCCGATGGCAGGGCAGGCCACCGCGGCATCGACCTTCCCGAAGGTCGACAAGGCGGCATCGACCAGCGTCTTCTGGTCCTCCTCGGAGGTGACGTCACAGCGCATCGTCACGGCGGACTTGCCGAACTCCTCGGCGAGGCGCTCCAGCGAGTCCGTGTCGAGGTCGCCGAGCACCACCTTGCCACCGTCGGCGACCCAGCGTCGGGCCGTGGCGAGCCCCATACCCGACGCGCCACCGGTGATCACGGCGACGGCGTCGGCGAAGCGTCCGGACGTGGGAGTGTCACTCATCGATGAGCCTCCGCGAGTTCTGCGTAGTGGTCCATGGTGCGGTACATCAGGTCCCGGTCCCGGTTGGGGATCGAGCAGGTGATCCGCCCGAAGCCCAGCCCGGCCAGGTGCTCGAGACGCCGCGCGTCCGGCAGGCGCGCGGCGAACTTCTCCATCGTGATCCGGCCGAACGACGTCTCGGGGTGCGACAGCGTGAGCTGGAGCGAGTCCGGGTCCCGCCCGACGTCGGTCATCCGCGAGCGCAGCCGGGCGATCGCGTTGTCGAGATCGTCGCCGAGTGTGTCGCGGACGGGGATGTACCCGTCGGCGAACTCGGCGATGTCGGTGAACGTGCCCGGCGTGGGACTGCCGCCGATGAGGATCGGCGGCCGGGGCTTCTGGACCGGCGCGGGCAGCGACCAGCTCGGGGAGAAGTTCACGAACTCCCCCTTGAACTCCGCCTGCTCCTCCGTCCAGAGAGCGATGATCGCCTTCACCTTCTCCCGGAACGTCCCACGCTTGCGGGCGGGGTCGATACCGTTGTTGACCATCTCCAGCTTGTTCCAGCCGTAGCCGATGCCGAACTCGACCCGGCCTCCGGAGATCTGGTCCACGGTGGCGACCTGCTTGGCGAGGATCAGCGGGTTGTGCTCGGCGACCAGGCAGACCGCCGTGCCGAGCCGCAGCGTCGACGTGACGGCGGCGGCGGCGGAGAGGAGGGTCCAGGGATCGGGGAAGCTCTTGTACCGGTCCGGGACGCGGCCGTCTTCGACATAGGCGTGCTTGGAGTCGACGGGCAGGTGGGTGTGTTCGCCCAGCCAGATCGAGTCCAGCCCGCGCTCCTCCGCGGCCCGGGCGAACTCCGGCACGAAGGATGCGAGGTCGGTGACGTCGCCGAAGGGCGTGCTACATCCGAAGTGCACGGGAAGCCAACTTTCGGTAGTCCGGTACTCGACCCGGAAGCCTAAACCTGATAAGATTATCTGGCAATGATGCAGGCGGAGCGCCGGACAGGCTCGCTGCGCTTCCCGCACCCGAGCGGACGGCAGAGCCCCGAGCGGGCGCGACGCCCACCTGTCCGATGGAGGCGTGAATGGACTTCTCCCTGTCCGAGGAGCAAGAGCTCCTGGCCGCGAGCACACGCTCACTGGCCGCCGACCTGTTCGGCGAGTCGGTGGCACGCCAGGTGCTCGACGGCGACCGTGCGAGGGCGGACAAGGGCTGGTCGAACCTGCAGGAAGCGGGGCTCGCGAGCCTCCTGGTCGCCGAAGAGCACGGAGGGGGCGGCGGCTCCCTGCTCGACGCGTGCGTGGTCACCACCGAGCTCTACTCGGCCCTGGCGCCGGTTCCCTACCTCACCTCGGCCGTCGCGGTCCCACTGCTGGCGGCCGGCTCCGGCGAGCAGGGGACGCCAGTCCTGACCGCACTCGCGGAAGGGGCCACCTACGGGCTGTTCGTCGGGGCGGACCTCTCCTGGCCGGCCACCGGGCCGGACGCGGTCTGCCTCGACTGGGCACCGGGCCGAGACGGCCTGGCCGTCGGCCCGGACACCCTGGAGCTCGGCCCGGCCGAGGCCGGTCCGGGTGTCGACCCCCTGCACCCGCTGGGTAGGGGCACCGGCGCCGGGAGCGTGTCGTGGCCCGCCGCCGGGCTTCCGGAGGCGAGCAGCCGGGCGCTGGCGGGCGTCCGCGTCGCCGCGGCCGCCGCCCTCACCGGCTGCCTGGCGGGCGCGGCCCAGCTGGCCTGGGACTACATCGCCACCCGCGAGCAATACGGCAAGCCGATCGCCGCCTTCCAGGCCGTCCGGCACCTGGCGGCAGACCTGCTCGTGGACCTCGAGACCTGTCGCTCGGTCAGCCTCGGCGCCGCCTGGCAGGTGGAGAACGAGCCGATCGAGGACGCCGCGCGCGTCGCGGCCGTCGCCAAGTCATGGTGCGGCGAGGCCGCCGTCCGCTCCATCGAGACCTCGATCCAGCTGCTCGGCGGCATCGGGGTGACCTGGGAATCGACCGCGCACCTGTACCTGCGGACGGCCCACCAGCTGGCCGCCTCCTTCGGCGACACCCGGTCGCTCCTGCGCCGGGTCGGCGCCGACTTCATCTCCGCGCGAGGGGGACACAGCGATGGATCTTCGTGACACCCCGGAGCAGGCGGAGTTCCGCGCGCAGCTGCGGGCCTGGCTGGCGGACAACGTGCCGACGGAGCCCGAGCCGCAGACGATGCCCGCCCGGTTCCACTACGTCGTCGCCTGGCAGAAGCGGCTCTACAGCGGTGGCTGGGTCGCCCTGTCCTGGCCGAAGGAGTACGGCGGCCAGGGCCTCGGTCCGGTCGAGGAGTCGATCCTCAACCAGGAGCTCGGCCGCGCGGGTGCCCCCGCCGCCGCCTCGTTCACCTTCCTGGGCCGTGCCTTCCTCACCTTCGGCACGGAGGAGCAGAAGGCCCGTTACCTGCCCGGCTTCCTGTCCGCGGAGGAGATCTGGTGCCAGGGCTTCTCCGAGCCCGAGGCCGGGTCCGACCTCGCGTCGCTGCGGACCACCGCGACCCGTGACGGCGAGGACTTCGTCATCAACGGCCAGAAGCTGTGGACCAGCCGGGGCTCGTTCGCCCAGTTCTGCCTGGTCCTGGCCCGCACCGGGACCAGGGAGAGCCGGCACCGCGGCATCACGGCCTTCGTCGTGCCCACCGACACCCCCGGCATGACCCGCAAGCCACTGATCATGGCCAACGGGGACGAGGAGTTCGCCGAGGTCTACTTCGACGACGTGCGGGTCCCCGCGTCCAACATGCTGGGTGAGCTCGACCAGGGCTGGAAGGTCACCCAGGCCACGCTGGCCTACGAGCGCGGTGCCGCCGACCTCGGGTACCTCGCGAAATACGAGCGGATGCTGGCCCAGCTCGCCGGCATCGCCCAGGAGCGCGGTGTCTCCGACGACGTGTCCAACGTCGAGGCAGTCGGCCGCGTGCTCGGCCACCTCGAGGTGCTGCGCCTGCACTCGATGCGCAGGCTCAGCGATCGGGCGCAGGGCAAGGCGGTGGGCGCCGAGACCTCCATCGACAAGGTCATGATGACCCAGACCGAGCAGTTGCTCCTGCACACCGCGCTCGACATCCTCGGCCCGGAGGCCGTGCAGGGTCGCGGTGACTGGTTCAAGAAGTACCTCTACAGCCGGGCGGCGTCGATCTACGGTGGCACCGCGCAGGTCCAGCGCAACATCATCAGCGGCCGACTGCTGGGGTTGAAGGAATGACGGCCACAGCCGCGCACCCCAGCGCACCGCAGCCCCGTTCAGCGATGAGGAGGAACTCACGATGACGTGGAGTTTCGAGACCGACCCGGACTTCCAGGCCAGCCTCGACTGGGCCGAGACGTTCATGCGCGCGGAGGTCGAGCCGCTCGACACCGTCATCTCGAGTCCGTACGACCTGACAGACCCGGTCCGGCAGCGGCTCATCCCGCCACTGCAGGAGAAGGTGCGCGCCAACGGCCTGTGGGCCTGCCACCTGCGCCCCGAGCTGGGTGGCCAGGGGTACGGCCAGCTCAAGCTGGCGCTGCTCGCCGAGCAGGTCGGACGCTCCGACTGTGGTCCTACGGTCTTCGGGTCGCAGCCCCCGGACTCCGGCAACAGCGAGATCCTCGCCGAGTACGGCACACAGGAGCAGAAGGACCGCTACCTGCGCCCGTTGCTGGACAATCAGATCGTCTCCTGTTTCTCGATGACCGAGCCGCAGGGCGGCGCCGACCCCTCGGTGTTCACCACGACGGCGGTCCTCGACGGCGACGAGTGGGTGCTCGAGGGGCACAAGTGGTTCTCGAGCAACGCGAAGTTCGCGTCGTTCTTCATCGTCGTCGCGGTGACGGAGCCCGAGCAGCCGGTGCAGCACCGCATGTCGCTGTTCGTGGTTCCGGCGGACACCCCCGGCGTCACGATCCTGCGCAACGTGGGCCGCGGCGACCACGTCGGCGGCGAGGGCACCCACGGCTACATCCACTACGACCAGGTGCGGCTGCCGATGGACTCGTTGCTGGGCGAGCGCGGCAAGGGCTTCCAGGTGGCCCAGGCCCGGCTGAACGGCGGCCGGATGCACCACGCGATGCGGACCGTCGGCAAGGCCCGGCGGGTCTTCGAGATGCTCTGCGAGCGCGCGGTCTCCCGCGAGACCCGCGGCTCCAAGCTGGCGGACAAGCAGCTCGTCCAGGACATGGTCGCGGACTCCTGGATGGAGCTCGAGCAGTTCCGGCTGCTCGTCCTGCAGACCGCCTGGAAGGCGGACCGGTTCGGCTACGGTGCCCTGCGGGGGGAGATCGCCGCGGTGAAGGCTCTGATGCCGACCGTGCTGCGGAACGTCACGAGCCGCGCTGTCCAGCTGCACGGCTCGCTGGGGACGACGAACGAGATGCCCCTGATCGCCTACCTGCTGGACGGCTTCACGATGGGCCTGGCGGATGGCCCGACGGAGGTGCACAAGTCGACCCTCGCCCGGCAGATCCTGCGCGGGGTGACCCCCGCGGAGGGCATCTTCCCCAGCGAGCACATCCCGGCGGTCCGGGCGCGGGCCGAGGCGCTCGACGCCGCCGCTGCGACGGGCGGATCGGCGGTGCGTGATGTCTGAGCACGCGGGACCGGATCTCACCGGCAAGGTCGCGCTCGTCACGGGTGGCAGCCGGGGCCTCGGCGAGCAGATGGTGTTCGCGTTCGCGCGCGCAGGCGCCGACGTCGTCGTCACCAGCCGCAAGCTCGAGGCGTGCGAGGAGGTCGCGCGGCGGGTCCGGGAGGAGACCGGCCGCCGGGCCTTCGCCGTCGCCAGCCACGTGGGCAGGTGGAGCTCGATGGACGAGCTCGCCGAGGCGGTCGACCGCGAGTTCGGCGCGATCGACGTCCTGGTGAACAACGCCGGCATGTCCCCGCTGTTCGACAAGCTCTCCGATGTCCCCGAGGCCCTCTACGACAAGGTGCTCGACGTCAACCTCAAGGGGACCTTCCGACTCAGTGCTCTGGTCGGGCAGCAGATGATGGAACGCGGCGGCGGGTCGATCATCAACGTGAGCAGCTACGCGTCGCTCTCACCCCAGCCCTACTTCCTCCCGTACGCCGCGGCCAAGGCGGGGCTCAACGCGCTGACCGTCGGCTTCGCGCGTGCCTACGCGCCGACGGTCCGGGTGAACACCCTGCTGGCCGGCCCGTTCCGGACCGACGTGGCCGAGCACTGGCCCGAGGACACCGCGGAGCGCCACCGACGGACGTACGCATTGCAGCGGGCGGGCGAGCCCGACGAGGTCGTGGGCGCGGCGCTCTTCCTCGCCAGCGACATGTCGAGCTACACGACCGGGAGCATCGTCCGGGTCGACGGCGGGCCGCTGTGACCCCTGACGGCGCGCGGGCGAGGCCGAGCAGGCGCCTCGCGCCGGAGGTCCTCCTGGCACGGTTGGCCGCGGCCGTCGACCAGGCCTTCCCGGGGGCCGAAGTGCGCGAGCTGCGCCAGGTGTCGGGCGGAGCGTCGAGCCTGACGTACTCGGCGGTGCTGACGGGGGTGGGCACCTCACCGAGGGCGTGTTTCGTCAAGGTCGCCCCTGCCGGCCTCGAGCCGGTGCGCAACCGGGACGTGGTCCGGCAGGCGGCGCTGCAGGCTCTGCTCGCCGAGGACGGCCGGATCCCGGTGCCGGAGATCCTCCTCGTCGACGCGGGGGACCCGCCCGACTCCCCGCCGCTGTACGTGAGCGGCGCCGTCGAGGGCGAGAGCCTCGAGCCGCTGGTCGACCGCGAGCCCGCCTTTCCCGCGGCGGACGTTCTGACCGGCCGGACCCTCGCCGCGGGCGCGGTCCTCGCCCGGCTACACGAGGTCGATGTCGAATGGGTCGCGGGTCTGCCTGCGGCCGGTCCGGCCGGCGTGGACCTGGGCGGCGAGGTAGACCGGTGGGCCCGGGTGTTCTCCACTGTGGACCCCGAGCTGGCCGAGGTGGGGGAGCAGTGCGCGGAGCGGCTGCGGCGACAGCTGCCCGAGGCGCTGGCCCCGGCCGTGGTGCACGGCGACTTCCGGTTGGGCAACCTGATCTGTGCGGGCGCCGCGGTGCGCGCCGTCCTGGACTGGGAGATCTGGTCGATCACGGACCCCCGCATCGACCTGGCCTGGTTCCTCATGACCCTGGCCCACGACGGACTGCCCAGTGCGGTGCGAACGGCGGCGCCGGGGCTACCCGGCCCCGCGGTCGCTCTCGCGGAGTACGAGCGGGCCCGCGGCGCCGTGATGCCGGACATGGCGTGGTTCGGGTCTCTCAGCCGCTTCCGGGCCGCCGCCGCCATGGCGTTGAACGTCAAGCACAACCGCCGTCGCCCCGAGCCGGACCCGGCCATCGAGAGGTACGCCGAAACACTCGTCCCGTTCCTTCGGGCAGGTGTCGCGCTCCTCGAAGACGACGTGCATGTTGCCAGGAGTCGGGTAATATGATCAGATTCATCCACGTGGGTACCACGGGCGGCACCAGACGAGCAGTGCCCCTGTCGGCGCGCCCGCGACACAGTGTCGAAGTGCGGAGGCTCGCATGACGGAGACCAGCAACCCTTCGGTCGAGGCCGTCCGGAGCCCTCAGAAGGTGTACGACGTCCTCATCGTCGGCGCCGGGATCACGGGGCTCTACCAGCTGCATGTGCTGCGGCAGCAGGGCCTGTCCGTCCGAGTCCTGGAGGCGGGGGGCGGGATCGGCGGGACGTGGTACTGGAACCGGTACCCGGGCTGCCGGCTCGACTCGGAGAGCTACACCTACCAGTACATCTTTCACGACGAGCTGTTGGCTGAGTCGGAGTGGAGCGAGCTCTTCGCGGGCCAGCCCGAGCTCGAGCGCTACATCAACGGCTTCGCCGACCGGTTCGACCTGCGGCGAGACGTCCAGCTGGACACCCGTGTGGAGTCCATGACGTTCGACGAGGCGCGCAACCTCTGGACGCTGCGCACCACCGAGGGTGAGGACTTCACCTCCCGGTTCGTCGTCGCGGCCACCGGCATCCTCTCGGCCCCCAACTACCCGGCCCTCCCGGGCCTCGAGAACTTCGAGGGCGAGATCCACCACACGGCCACGTGGCCGCACGAGCCGGTGGACTTCGCGGGCAAGCGGGTCGCGGTCATCGGCACCGGGGCGAGCGGCGTGCAGATCATCCCGCGCATCGCGGAGACGGCCGCGCACCTCACCGTGTTCCAGCGCACCCCCAACTGGGCCGTTCCGCTGCGCAACCGGCCCCTCGACGAGAGCGAGATGGCGGAGATCCGCCAGGGCTACCCGGCGTTGTTCGAGAAGCTGCGCGGGTCGTCCAACGGGTTCGTGCACGATTGGGACCCAACGCCGTACGCGGAGGTCTCCCCGGAGGACCGGGAGTCCCGGTACGAGGAGCTGTGGAGCCGCCCGGGCTTCGCCAAGTGGTTCGGGACCTACCGGGAGATCGCGACGGACCGGGAGGCCAACCGCACCTACTCCGCATTCGTGGAGAGGAAGATCCGCGAGCGGGTCCGCGACCAGTCGGTCGCCGACGAGCTGGTGCCGACGGACCACCCGTTCGGCACGAAGCGGGTCCCGTGCGAGACCGACTACTACGAGACCTACAACCGGGACAACGTCACGCTCGTGCCGCTCGCCAAGAACCCGCTCGTCGAGTACACGAGGACGGGGCTGCGCACTGCCGAAGGCGAGATGGACTTCGACATCATCGTGTTGGCGACCGGCTTCGACGCCTTCACCGGGGCGTTGAGCCGCATCGACATCCGTGGGGTCGGAGGTCAAACACTGAAGGACAAGTGGCGAGACGGTCCCCAGACGTACATGGGTGTCCAGGTCGCAGGCTTCCCGAACCTGCTCATCAACGGTGGCCCGCACGGCAAGGGCGGCATCGGCAACTCGCCGCGCTGCGCCGAGCCGCTCATCTGGTGGCTCGGTGAACTCCTCGGATACATGCGCGAGCACGGCCTCACCCGGGTCGAGGCGGACGCGGAGGCGGAGAAGCTGTGGACGGCGCACGTCAACGAGCTGGCGTCGACCATGATGTCCTCGACGGTGAAGTCCTACTCGTTCGGCGACAACGTCCCGGGCAAGCCGCACGTCTACGTCGCCTACAGCGGGACGCTGCCGGACTTCATCACCCGGTTGAGGGAGAACGTGGAGAGCGGGTACGAGGGCTTCTCCCTGAGCTGAAGCCCTTGCACCGGTGCGTGGGCGCTGCTCGGTCGCACACTCTCAGACGAATATGATACTAGATGGATCGGATTGGCGAGGGCGCGTCGTCGGGCGGCGCGACACCACCTGATGAGGCGAGGATGAGCGACGTGGAGTACCACCTTTCGGACCAGCTGACCGTCACGAGCGACGGTCCTGTCCGGATCGTCACGCTGAACCGGCCGGAGAGCCTCAACGCGATCAGCCCCGAGCTGCAGCGGAGCCTCATCTCGGTGTGGTCGCAGATCGCCGCGGACCGGGAGGCCCGCGCGGTCGTCCTGACCGGGGCGGGCAAGGCGTTCAGCGCGGGTGGGGACCTGGACAACTTCCTGCTGCAGCAGGAGGACGTCGAACGCCGTCGGGCCAGCCTGCGCAACGCACGGCGTTTGGCGGACGAGATCATCGGCTTCCACCTGCCCGTCGTCGCAGCGGTGAACGGGCCGGCTGTCGGCCTGGGAGCCACGCTCGCGGTCCTCTCCGACATCGTGGTGATGTCGGAGAAGTCCTACCTCGCCGACACCCATGTGCTGGTCGGCCTCGTCGCCGGTGACGGCGGCGCGGCGTTCTGGCCCCTGCTGACCGGCCTGCTGCGGGCCAAGGAGCTGCTGCTGCTCGGGTCCCGGATCTCCCCGGACGAGGCGAAGAGCCTCGGGCTGGCCAACCGCGTCGTTCCTGCCGACGAGCTGACGACCGAGGCGATGGACTTGGCGAAGCGGCTGGCCGCCCTGCCCCCGCAGGCGATCCAGGACACCAAGCGCTCGCTGAACATCCACCTCAAGACGGCCATGAACACGGTTCTCGACTTCAGCCTGGCGACGGAGTCCGAGTCGTTCGGCACCCCCGAGGTCGCGGCGGCGGTGGCGAAGATCCGCGCCAAGAAGCAGGAGCAGACGTGAGCGCGGACACCGCACCGCCACGCGCTGCAGGCACCTCCGACGAGGACCTCGCCGAGCTCGGGGCGCTGCTCGCGGGTCTCGACCTCCCGCCGGAGGACCCCGAGTCGATCGAGGCGTCACGTTCCTACCTGCAGGCACTGGCACCCGGCGGCTGGCTCGTGCCGGGTTGGCCGGCGGAATGGGGCGGCCGGGGCGCGAACGGCGCCACGGCGGCCCGGATCAGATCGGCGTTGCGCAAGGGCCCGGCCCCGGACATCTACCCGTTCTTCGTGGGCGTCTACATGGTCGGACCGACGCTGCTGGCCCACGGCGACGACTCGCAGCGGGCGCGATGGCTCCCTCCGCTGATCCGCGGCCAGCACGTGTGGTGCCAGATGTTCTCGGAGCCCGGTGCGGGCTCCGACCTCGCGAACGTCTCCACCAGGGCGGAACGCACGGAGGACGGGTGGCGCCTGCGTGGGCAGAAGGTCTGGACGAGCCGCGGCCCGTACGCCGACTGGGCCATCTGCCTCGCCCGGACAGATCCCGAGGTGCCCAAGCACGACGGGTTGACCATGTTCGCGGTGAAGATGGATGCGCCGGGCGTGACCGTGCGGCCGCTGCGCCAGATGAATGGCGACGAGCACTTCAGCGAGGTGTTCGTCGACGACGTCGAGATCCCGGACTCACACCGGATCGGCGAGGTCGGCCAGGGGTGGAAGATCGCGCTCGGCGTCCTGTCCCACGAGCGCTCCTCCATCGGTGCGGTCGTCGGGAAGGCCAGACCTGCCGCTCGGGACGTGGTCCCGCGTTGGCTGCAGGCGTTGGCGAAGTCGGGCACGCTCGCCGACCCGGTGCGGTGCGACGAGGCGATGTCCCTCTACGTGGAGCTCGAGGTCACCCGGTTGGCCGGGGCCCGGTCTGCGGCTCGGACCCGGGCGGCGGGACGGCCGGGGCCCGAAGCGTCCGGACACAAGATCCGCGTGTCGGACTCGCGCAAGCGCCGGGCCTACGTGCTGACGCGGTTGCTCGGCGCGGAAGGCCTCGGCACCGGCCACCGCAGCTACTACGACCTGTTGACCGCTCCGTCGCACTCGCTGCGCGGGGGGACGGACGAGATCCAACGCAACATCGTGGCCGAACGCGTCCTCGGCCTTCCGGCGGAGCCGAGACTCGACCGCGGCGTGCCGTGGTCGACCTCGCGGCGAGGAGTCACATGAGTACGCACAAGACGGGCCGGACGACCGACGGCCTCGATGCCTTGCTCCGCCCCAAGAGCGTCGCCGTGGTGGGGGTCTCGAGCTCGGGGCGTGGACTCGGCGCCACCACCGTGCGCACGATCCAGCGTTTCGGATTCGACGGTCCGCTGGTCGCGATCAACCCTCGTGCGACCGAGGTCGCCGGCGTCCCGTGCTTCCCGACCCTGCGTGAGGTGCCCCACCACGTCGATCTCGCCCTGCTCTTCACCGGAGGCGACCGGATCCGAGAGAGCGTTCTCGACGCCGCCGCGGCGGGTGTCGGTGCGATCGTCATCTTCGCGTCGGGGTTCGCTGAGGGAGGAGCGGACGGCGCCGCCCGCGAGCGAGAGATCATCGAGCTGGCGCGCGCGCACGGGATTCGCGTCCTCGGCCCGAACTGCCAGGGCGTCGTGTCGCTGTCGAGCGGGCTCGCCGCGACGTTCTCCAACGCACTGTGGACCGACGAGATCGGACAGCCCTCTCCCGTGGCCTACATCGGCCAGAGCGGTGCGATCGGCGGGGCGGTGTTCGATCTCGGACGTGAGCGTGGGTGCGTTCCCGGGCTGTGGATCAGCACCGGGAACCAGGCCGATCTCTCCGTGGTGGAGCTCGCCGAGCGTGCTCTCGACGACGACGGGCTGCGAGTGCTGATGCTCTACCTGGAGAGCGTGCCGCACGCCGACGACTGGATCCCGCTCTGCCGCCGCGCTACCGAACTCGGCAAACACATCGTGCTCCTGCGGTCGGGGACCACTGAGGTCGGCCGCAGCGCGGTGGCGTCGCACACCGGGTCGATGGTCGGCCAGGACGAAGCGTTCAAGCTGGCTTCGGCCGCCAGTGGGGTCGTGGTGGTGTCTGACATCAACGAGCTGGTCGACGCCGCTATGTCGCTCGTCCGCGGCGCGACCCCGTCCGGGAGCCGGATCGGGGTCGTCACGACCTCCGGCGGCGCAGGAGGCCTGTGCGCGGACATGTCGGTCGAGCTCGGTCTCGAGATGGCGACGCTCGCTCCCGAGACCGGCGCCGCGCTGGTCCCGGTGCTCTCGGACTTCGCCCAGCCGCACAACCCCGTGGACGTGACGGCGGACCTGGTGTCCGGCCGACCCCACGACCTCGGCGAGGTGTGCCGGCTGGTCGCCGAGGATCCCGCTGTCGATCATGTCCTGGTGGTGGTGTCAGCGGTCGTGGGCAAGATCGCCGAGCGGATCGCCAAGGGCATCGTCGAGGCCCGCGGCCGGTCGCAGAAGGCGTTCTCCGTCGTCTACCTCAGCTCGCACGACCGGACGTTGCAGGTCAGGAGGATCTTCGCCGAGGGCGGGATCCCCGTGTTCGACTCGATCGGCGCCGCGCTCCGTGCCACCGCCCGGCTCGTGAGCGCCGGGCCGGTCCGGCCGGACTCGTCGTCGGGGCACGCTTCGTCCGCAACGTCCGACGGGCCGGTCTACCGAGTCCTCACCGAGGCGGAGGGTTCGCCGGTGCTCGCCGCAGCGGGGATCACGGTGCCCGGCGGCACGCTGACGACGTCGCGGGCCGAGGCGGAGAGTGCGGCTGCCGAGCTGGGCGACGACCTCGTCGTGAAGCTGCAGTCGCCGCAGATCCTGCACAAGACCGAGATGGGTCTCGTCGTCGTCGGCGCGGCGGCGGCGGAGGTCGGTGCGCTCTACGACGAGATGACGGCGCGGGCCAGGCAGCACGCCCCGCATGCCGTCGTCGAGGGCGTGCTGGTGCAGCGGAGGGTGCGCAGTGGGGTCGAGGTCCTGATCGACGTGCAGGTGCAGGACAAGGGCTACCCGCCGGTCCTGACCGTCGGCCTCGGCGGGACGGCGGTCGAGCTGTACGCCGATGTCGAGACCGGTCTGCTGCCCGTCGACCAGGACACCGCACTGCAGATGCTGCGTCGGCTGCGGGGATGGCCGCTGCTCGACGGTTTCCGCGGCGGCCAGGTGCACGACGTCGACGCGGCTGCCGCGGCGATCGTCGCCACGTCGGAGGTGGCGACCGCCCTCGGCCCGGAGCTCGTCGAGTTCGAGATCAACCCCTTGATCGTGCACGAGAAGGGTCACGGGGCGACAGCGGTCGATTTCGTCGCCCATCTGGACCCCACGGCCGCCGCGCCGATCGAGCGGCCGGTCGGCCGCGTCAGCGAGCCGGCTCGAGCGGAGGTCGCCCGATGACGACGATGGAGCAGAGCCCGGAGGTGGTCACCGGTCTGGACGGCGGAGTGGCCACCGTCGAAATTCGCCGGGGTCCGAACAACTACTTCAACCCGACGGTCATCCGCACCATCGCCGACGAGTTCGAGCGGCTGGACGCTGATCCGGCGTGCCGCGCCATCGTGTTGTGCTCGGCGGGTAAGCACTTCTGTGCAGGGGCGGACTTCACCGGGGAGATGGCCGAGCCGGGTGCGGCGGGACGGGTCTACGAGGAGGCCGTGCGGCTGTTCGCCATCGGCACCCCGGTCGTGGCCGCCGTCCAGGGCCGCGCCATCGGCGGCGGCGTCGGTCTGGCACTCGCCGCGGACTTCCGGGTCGCCGCGCAGAGCAGCAAGTTCACGCTCAACTTCTCCCGGCTCGGGTTCCATCAGGGTTTCGGTCTCTCGGTGACGCTCCCCGCGCTGGTGGGGGAGTCCC
This sequence comes from Pseudonocardia oroxyli, assembly GCF_900102195.1. Taxonomy (GTDB): domain Bacteria; phylum Actinomycetota; class Actinomycetes; order Mycobacteriales; family Pseudonocardiaceae; genus Pseudonocardia; species Pseudonocardia oroxyli. The sequence goes on along the minus strand of NZ_FNBE01000011.1, from coordinate 87,397 downwards.
AGGCGGCTCGACTCCTGTACTCGGGAGGCTCGGTGAGCGGTGAGGAGGCGGCCGCGATCGGACTGTGCGAGGTCGTCGTCGACGATGCAGACGTCCGCTCGGCCGCGGTCGAGTTCGCGGGCCGGTTCGTGGGGTCCGCGCCGCTCGCGGTGCGCTCGATCAAGGAGACCCTGCGTGGAGATCTCGTTCGGCGCATCCGCGAGGTCCTGCCGCGCGAGCTGAGCGAGCAGACCCGGCTGCGCGAGACCGCGGACTTCCTCGAGGGAGTGCGTGCCGGTCGCCAGCGCCGTGCTCCCGAGTTCACAGGGCGCTGACCAGGATGACACGCGACAACCGTGCCCAGGGCGGGCGAGGGGAGAAGTTCGGATGAGCACGACACGCAGAGCGGCGGTCGTCGGGGTCTACACGACCGAGCAGGGCAAGCGGCTCGGTCGCACGAAGGTGTCGCTGGAGCTCGAGGCCATCAAGGGGGCGCTGGCGGACGCCGGTCTCGCCCACACCGACGTCGACGGTCTGTCGCCGCTGTTGGCCGAGCCGTGGAGCAAGACCCACATGTACTGGGCCGAGCAGCTCGGTGAGCGTCCCATCACCTACATCGGCACCGGCCAGGGGGAGGGGGCCGTGGCCAAGGCCGCGGCGGCGATCAGCGCGGGAACGTGCAACGTGGCCCTGGCCTGGGTGGCCAATGCCGGGGGCGGCAACGCGCCCGGCTCGAAGGCTGTCCCCACGGCGGCCCCGCGCCTGCCGGACTTCCACTGGGAGATCCAGGGGGCCTACATGACGCCGCTGTACGCCCTGTGGGCGCAGCGCTACATGCACGAGTTCGGTGCGTCGAGCGAGGACCTGGCCCAGGTCGCGGTCATCCACCGCGACCACGCGGTGCTCAACCCCGACTCGGTGATGGGCCGCAAGGGCCCCGTCACCATCGAGGACGTGGTGAACTCGCGGATGGTGGCGGACCCGCTGCACCTGTTGGACTGCAGCATCGAGAACGACGGCGGCTACGCCCTCGTGCTGGCGGCCGAGGACATCGCCAAGGACTGCCGGAAGACGCCGGTGTGGGTGCTCGGCGGCGCCGAGGCGACGGCGACCGACGTCTACCAGACCTTCAACAACCCCTGGTTCCCAGAGGAGGGGAAGTCCGTGCGCCGCTGCACGGACATGGCCTTCGACATCGCCGGGGTCAGCCGCTCCGAGATCGACGTGGCCAACCTCTACGACTGCTTCACCATCACGATGCTGCGCAACCTCGAGGAGATGGGGTTCTGCAAGATCGGTGAAGGGGCGGAGTACGTACGCGAGGGGCACACCAGGCTCGGCGGTTCCATGCCGTGCAACACCGACGGCGGGCTTCTGTCCAACAGCCACAACGGCAACCCGTCCGGGATGAACGTCATCGAGGTCGTCCGCCAGCTGCGGGGCGAGTGTGGTGAGCGGCAGGTGGCCGATGCGCGGATCGGCCTCGCGCTCGGGCAGGGCGGCTCGGTCCACGGGCTCGCATCCACCGTGGTACTGGCGCACGACTAGCATCGGCGAGAACGAGGAGGCCAGGGCGATGACTGCCCCATATCTCAAGCCCCTGCCGCAGATCAGCGAGGAGAACCGGCCCTTTTGGGACGGGCTGAGCGCGCGGGAGTTCCGCGGCCCGCGGTGCCGCAGCTGCGGACAGTTCGGCTGGGTCCCGTACCCGGCCTGCCGCAACTGTTTCAGCACGGACATCGAGTGGGTGCCGCTCAGCGGGCGAGGCGTGATCTACAGCTACTCGATCGTGCACCGCGGGCCCGCCGCCTTCGCAGGCGACGTGCCCTACGTGGTCGTCATGGTCGAGCTGGATGAGCAGCCGCAGCCCATGATCGTGCTGGGCCAGCTCGACGACTGTCCTCTCGACCAGGTCCGGGTCGGTCTGCCGGTGTCGGTCACCTTCCACGACATCCCCGGGGAGGACGTGACCCTCTACCGGTTCTCGCCGTCGGCCCCGGTCGGCTCGACTGGAGGTGGCTGACGGTGGAGGACTTCTCCGAGGAAGCCCGCGAGTTCCGGCGTACGGCGCGGGAGTGGCTCGCCGCGAACGTCCCGTCGCAGCCCCGGCCGACCGACGGCGACGCCATGCGGGAGTTCGACATCGCCTGGCAGCGCCGCCAGTTCGAGGGGGGCTGGGCAGGCATCGACTGGCCCACCGAGTACGGCGGGCGCGGGCTCTCGAGCCTGCAGCAGGTCATCTGGTACGAGGAGCTCGTCAACGCGGGGGCGCCACGCAAGTCCGTCCTGGCGGCAGGCCTGAACCAGATCGGGCACACGTTCATGCTCAGCGCGAGCGACGAGCAGAAGAAGCAGTACCTGCCGGGCATCCTCGACGGCTCGACGATCTGGTGCCAGGGCTTCTCAGAACCCGAGGCCGGCTCCGACCTCGCCTCTCTGCGGACCCGCGCCCGGATCGTCGGTGACGAGCTCGTCATCGACGGGTCGAAGGTGTGGTGCAGCTTCGGTCCGTACGCCAGGATGCAGGGTCTGCTGGTGCGCACCGGGCCCCCCGAGTCACGCCACCGTGGACTCACGTGGGTCATCGTGGACCTGGAGACGCCCGGTGTGGTCGTCCGCCCCATTCCGACGATCGACGGGCACGCCGAGTTCGCCGAGGTCTTCTACGACAAGGTGCACGTGCCGCTGACGAACGTCGTGGGCGAGATCGGCCGCGGCTGGACGGTGGCGCTCTCGACGCTCGAGCTCGAGCGCGGACCTGCGTTCCTGGACACCAAGCTGTCGGTGCTCACGGACCTTGAGAAGCTCCGGACACTCGCGGAGCGGTCCGGCGCGTTCACGGACCTGTCGCTGGCCGCGGACTTCGCCAGGCTCCGGGCCGAGGCTTTCGCCGTCCGGGCCATGGCCTACCGGGTGGTCTCCCCTTCGACCGACGGCGCGGACCGGGGCTCGCTGTCGTACAACGTCTACTGCAACGAGCTGCGGCAGCGGATCTCCGCCTTCGCCCTTCGGCTGCTGGGCACGGAGGCGGCGCGGGTCGACCAGTGGACGTTCAAGTGGCTCAACGACTTCTGCGCGACCATCGGTGGCGGCACGTCGGACATCCAGCGCAACATCATCGGCGAGCGCGTGCTCGGGCTGCCCCGATGACGGATCGACCGGGAGAGGAGCGATCATGGATCTGACTCCGTCGAACGCACAGAAGGACATCGCGGACTCCGTCGCCGAGTACCTCGCCGCGGAGCTGCCCATCGAGCGTCTGCGGCTCGCGATGGGTGGCGACACGATGGTCGACGACGGCATGTGGACTCAGTGGGCGTCGATGGGGTTCTTCTCCCTGGGCGTGCCCGAGTCGAAGGGGGGACTCGGTCTCGGGCTCATCGAGGAGTTCCTGATGTTCGGCCAGTTCGGTAGCCACCTGACCCCCGGGCCGCTGCTGTCGACCGTGCTGGCCACGCACCTGGCCATCGACGGCGGCGGCGAGGACGACCTCATCGGTCGCCTGCTCGCTGGCGAGGAGCGGGTCGGGTTGCGGACCGGTCGCATTGCCTTCGACGCCGGGCCCGGTGAGCTGGTGCTGTCGGTGTCCGAGAAGGGCGCGTTCCTCGAGCGCGTCCGCGGTCTCACCCCCGTGCCGTCGGTCGACCCGACCGTCGCTCTCGCGGAGGTCGAGGTGGGCGAGCAGGTCGCGCACGTCGACGGCGACGCGCTGCAGACGCGCCAGTGGATCCTCGGGGCGGCCGTTCTGCTCGGACTCGCCCAGGCCACCACGCGCCAGTCCACCGCCTACGCGCAGGTGCGCAAGCAGTTCGGCAAGCCGATCGGGTCCTTCCAGGCCGTGAAGCACCGGTGTGCCGACATGTTGACCCGCTGCCACGTCGCCGAGTCTCAGCTGCACTTCGCGGCGCTGCGGGTCCGCGCGGGGGCGGGGGACGCCCGCGTCCAGGCCGCGGCGGCGCTGCAGCTCGCGGTCGACGCCGCGCGCCAGAACACCGCAGTCAACATCCAGAACCACGGTGGCATCGGGTTCACGGCAGAGCACGACGCAGGCCTGTACCTCAAACGGGCCGTCTCTGTGGAGGCCTCCCTCGGGCCCGCCACGCAGTGGCAGGCGGCCCTTCAGGAGCCGACCCGGATGGAGTTCGCATGAGTGCACCGGCGTCCACGCTGATCAGCGAGGCCATGGCGGGGAAGATCGGTGCGGAGGTGAGCCGTCGGGTCAGCTTCCCCGTGTCGGCTTCCGACATCCGCAAGTGGGCGATGGCCGTCTACTACCCGAAGCATCCGCCGCGCCGCTACTGGGACGCGGAGCACATCGAGCGCGAGCTCGGCGGGCGCTGGGTGGCGCCGCACGAGTTCAACCCGTTCGCGTGGATGACGGCCGACCCGTCCGGGTTTCCCGAGGTGGACCGTCTCGACCCGGACCTACTGGAGAAGACTCTCGGCATCGATGGTCCGGGGCTGAGGTTCCAGCTCAACGGCGGGCTCGATGTGGAGTACCGCGGCGACATCGTGGCCGGGGACGTCATCACGGCGGTGCGGGTGCTCGACGGTTACACCGAGCGATCCGGTCGCCTCGGCCAGATGCTGTTCACCACGAACCTCGAGACCTGGACGAACCAGCGTGACGAGATCGTCCAGGTGCGGCGGCAGACCGGGATCCGTTACTGATGCCGGGACAGAAGGACGGAGGCAGGATGAACGGACCGACGCCCGAGGCGGGGCAGGAGCTGGACCCCCTCAGATGGACGCCCGGGTTCGACGTCTGGAACCGCTTCGCGGCCGTGAACGACGAGTTCGTTCCGATCCACATGGACGACGAGGCCGGTCGGGCGGCCGGCTACCCCGCGGCGTTCGGGATGGGTTATCTGCAGTGGTCCTGGGCGCACAACCTGCTTCGTGAGTTCGCGGGCGAGGACGGCCGGATCGACAAGGTCCAGGGCAGCTTCCGCGCGCCGAGTCTCAAGGGGGTCGAGGTCACCGCGGGGGGCCGGGTCACCGAGGTCTCCCGGGACGACGCCACGGGTCGGCTCGTCTGCGAGCTGGAGATCTGGACCCGGGCGGCGGACGGCTCGCCGCTGCTCCCCGGATCGGCCACGATCTCGTTCCCCGGCACGGACTGAGGCGCCGCCCGACGCACTCGACAACGGCCCGTCACGTTCTCCCGGTGCTCCAGGGGGTCGTGACGGGCCGTTGTCGTTCCGGGAGCCGAGGCTCGTTCTCACATCAGCAGCTGCGGGTTGACGTTGCAGCCTGTGCCGCCCGGCAGGGGCAGCGGCGCGACGACGAGGGCACCGACGTGGGTGTCGTGACGGGCGAGGGCGGCGCGCGCGGCGGTGAAGTCGCAGTTGTCCACCAGGACCAGCCCGATCGCCCAGTGCAGCTGGTGCACCGCCGCCGCTGGGAAGGCCGGGTTCATGACGTCGATCATGTCCCAGCACAGCAGGGACGGGCCTGCGTCGGCCAACCACTCGGCGGCGCTCGGTCCGGCGCCGCCTCGCTTCTCGACCGCGCCGAAGGGTCCGTGCACCTCCTCGAAACGATCACGTCCACAGTCCAGCAGGAGCGCGTCGCCACGCTCGAAGGTGACGCCGGCGGCGGCGATGCCCCGCTCGATGTCCTCCGCGGTGACCGGCTCGTCGGCCTCGACCCAGTCGACGCCCCGCAGTCGGGGAACGTCCACGTGGATCGCCCTGACGAAGATTCCCCGGCCCGCGAGGTCCAGCACCGACGGGCTGGTCAGGTACACCTCGTCGGCCACGCTCCGGCCGCCGTACCACGTGCCGTCGAAGGCGAGATGGTTCAGCGCGTCGACGTGGGTGTAGCCGACTCCGTGACAGTCGAACTCCACATGGTCGCCCGCCATCACGGTGGTCGGGCCGAGCTCGTGCCGGTAGAGGTCGAGCGCATAGGCCCGGCCCCCGGTCGGCGAGCTCTCCGGGGCGAGCGGGAACGGACGGCACAGCCCCACGCTCTCGCCGGTCCGCAGGACCTCCACGGCGCGGAGGCGGGCAGCGGCGTCGATGAGGTTGAGGCTGCCGATCCGGTCGTCGGGGCCGTACCGGCGCTCTGCCGCGAGGCTGCGGATCCAGTGGACGAACAGTTCGTGGGAGTCGGCGGTCGGCGGTGTGCTCTCGGTCATGCCTGCAAGCCCTGCCGACTCAGGCCGGGGTGGGAATGACGGCGAGCCGTCGGGCCAGCAGCCCGCGGTGGTAGACGCTGTCGCCGAAGAGGATCTCGCTGCTCTTCGCCCGCCGGAAGTACAGGTGCGCCGGATGCTCCCAGGTGAACCCGATGCCGCCGTGGATCTGGATGTTCTCGGCGGCGGCGGTCGAGTAGGTCTGCGAGCAGTCGGCCTGGGCGAGGCTGGCAGCGACCGGGAGCGACCCCGGGTCGTCGGTGGCGACCCAGGCGGCGTGCTGAGCGGCGGCCCGCGCGCCCTCGACCGCGAGGAACATGTCGGCGCACTTGTGCTTGATCGCCTGGAAGCTGCCGATCGGGCGGCCGAACTGCACGCGCATCCCGGCGTACTCGACGCTCATGTCCAGGACCCGCTGGGCCCCGCCGACCTGCTCGGCGGCCAACGCGGCCGCACCGACGTCGAGCGCGGCCGACACGATCGCCTGAGCCCGTCCCGGCTCGCCGACCAGGCGTCCGGCCACTCTGTCGAGAGTGATGTCGGCGAACCGCCGGGTCGGGTCCAGCGTCTCGATCGGGGTCCGGTCGACACCGTCGGCCGCGGCGTCGACGGCGAACAGTGCCGGTCCGCCGTCGGTGTCGGCGACGACGAGGACGAGATCGGCGGCCCCGCCGTCGAGGACGAACCGCTTGGTACCGGTGATCCGGTAGCCGTTGGAGGCGGCGGTCGCCCGGCATGTCACGGTCGTGCCCGCCCAGTCCTGGGGGGACTCCATGTGCGCCAGTGTCGCCAGGGTGGTGCCTTCCGCGATCCCGGGAAGCAGGTCCGTCTGGGCGGCCGGGTCGCCGGACGCGAGGAGGGTTGCCGAGGCGACGCACGCGGAGAGGAACGGTGCGCACAGCAGGGCCCGCCCCATCTCCTCGAAGGCGATGGACAGCTCCAGGAAGGTGAAACCGAGCCCGCCGAACTCCTCCGGCACGGCGAGGGCGGTCAGCCCGAGCTCCGACGTCAGGGTCGCCCACACATCAGGGTCGTAGCCCAGCTCGGTCTCCATCACCCGCCGCACGTCGGCCTCGGAGGATTTGGCCGCGAGGAACTTGCGCAGCGACGTCCGCAGATCGTCCTGCTCCTGGGTGTAGACGAACTCCATGACGACCTCACGTGTGGGGTGACGGTGGCGGCGCCGGTGCTACCACAGGCTGTTCTAATCTGATAATATTCAGGCGGAGCTCGTGCCCGCAAGGTCCGGGTTCGGGTGATCGATCCCGCGGCACGCCGGAGTGCGCGCCGCCCTGACGAGTGGACGGCAATGGGGAATCTGGACGGCCAGGTCGCAGTGATCACGGGTGCCGGCCGCGGCATCGGGCGCGAGCACGCGTTGCTCTTCGCGAAGGAGGGCGCCAAGGTCGTGGTGAACGACCTCGGTGGCGCCAGCGACGGCTCCGGCGGTGACCCGACGGCCGCCGAGCAGGTCGTGGAGGAGATCCGTGCGCTGGGGGGCGAGGCGGTGGTCAACGGCGACGACGTCGCCGACTGGGCCGGGGCCGAGCGGATGATCGCCCAGGCCGTGGAGGCGTTCGGCCGGGTGGACGTCCTGGTGAACAACGCAGGCATCCTGCGCGACAAGGTCATCGCCCAGATGTCGGAGAGCGACTGGGACTCGGTCATCCGGGTCCACCTCAAGGGCCACTTCGCGCCGCTGCACTTCGCGGCGGGCCACTGGCGGGAGCGCAGCAAGGCGGGCGAGCAGGTGCGGGCCTCGGTGATCAACACCAGCTCGACGTCCGGTCTGCATTCCAACCCCGGTCAGGCGAACTACGGCGCGGCGAAGTCCGGCATCGCCACCCTCACCGAGATCGCTGCCAAGGAGCTGAGCCGCTACGGGGTGCGGGTCAACGCGATCGCGCCCGCCGCCCGGACCCGGCTGATCGCGCAGACCCCCACGGTCGACGCGCTCATGCCCGCGGCCGCCGAGGGTGAGTTCGACCCGTGGGACCCCGCGAACATCTCACCGCTCGTGGTGGCCCTGGCCTCCCCGGAGTCGAGCGTCACCGGCCGCACCTTCTGGGTGGCGGGCGGGACGGTCAAGCTGTACAAGTCGTGGTCGGTCGAGTCGCGGGTCGAGTCGGACTCGCGCTGGGAGCCGTCCGCTCTGACGAAGGAGATCGAGCGCCTGGCCGGCGGCCCCGCCGGTCAGGCGGGCTGAGGGGTCGAGCCATGGGGGTGAACCGCGACGCCGCCGGCTTCACGTCGTCGGCCACCACGCGTACCTGGAGCACCACCGACTCCGTCGTCTACGCCCTCGGCATCGGCTGCGGCGTCGACGAGCTCGCGTTCTCCACCGACGACACGCGGGGGATGGAGCCGCGGGCCGTGCCGACCATGGGCGTCGTCCTCGCCGTGCCGGGGCCCGAGATCGCCGCCGCGATGGGCGACTACGACCGGCGCAAGCTCGTCCACGGCTCGCAGACGACCATCGTCCACTCCGCGATCCCGGCGGCGGGCTCGGTCGAGTACAGCTCGACCATCCTGGGTGTGTACGACAAGGGGTCCGGAGCGGCCGTCGAGACCGAGATCCGGGCGACCGACCCGGCCACCGGCCGGTCCGTGTTCACGAACCGGTCGGTGGCCTTCATCCGCGGGGACGGCGGTTGGGGCGGTGACCGGGGGCCGTCGCAGCCCAAGGCCACGCCGCCCGAGCGCAAGCCGGACCACGTCGTGACGCAGCACGTGGCCGACAACCAGGCGCTGATCTACCGCCTGTCGGGTGACCGCAACCCGCTGCACTCGAACCCGGAGTTCGCCCGGGCCGCCGGGTTCGACCGGCCGATCCTGCACGGTCTGTGCACCTACGGGATGGTCGGCCGGGCGCTGCTGGCGCAGGTGTGCGGAGGGGACGCCGACGCGTTCGGTGAGCTGTCCGCCCGCTTCGTCGCTCCGGTGTTCCCGGGGGACGACCTGGTCATCTCGATTTGGACGACCGAACCCGGGGTGGCGGTGTTCGAGGGCCGCCGCGATGAGGACCAGCTCGTCATCGCCGGACGGTTCCTGACCGCCGGACAGGGCTGAGGCCCGGGGGAGGGGCCCCTGCGCCCCTCCCGACCTCTCCTCCGGACTCTTCGGCGCGGCTGGTCGTGGACGCGGTGCGCTTTCCGCAGCAGACGGCCGGTACGCGCCACGACGACAGGTGGGCGATGGACGTGCAGACGGAGGCGGCCCTGGTGCGGCTGCTGGCGACCTCGGAGATCCGCGACGTGGTGCACCGCTACAGCCGGGGCATCGACCGCAGGGATCTCGAGCTCGTGAGGTCCTGCTACCACGCCGACGCTCAGGACGAGCACGGTGACTTCTCCGGCGGGGTCGAGGAGTTCCTCCAGCACGCCCTCGCGGGGCTGAGCCGGTGCGAGCGGACGATGCATCTCATCGGCAACGTGCTGGTGGAGGTCGAGGGTGAACGGGCTCGGTGCGAGTCCTATGCGCTGGCGTTCCACCGGCTGCCCGCCGGCGGGGAGCGCCCGGCCCGCGACCGCGTCGTCGCCCTGAGGTACCTCGACCTCTTCACCCGACGCGGTGGTGAGTGGCGTATCCAGGTTCGGCGGTGCGTGTGCGAGTGGACCCGGACCGACCCCGTCGGCCCGGGTTGGGACTTCCCACCGGGGTGGCTGCGCGGGGGGTTCGCGCCCGCGGACCCGATCAGCGAGGACTGGTGAGGCGAGGGGGCAGGACGGGCTTCCTCGATAGCCGGGATCGAACATGATAAGATTATGGTTCTCTACGTTGGCACACATGCGCGAGCTCCCGGTCTGACATGCAGTGTCACGGGTGCAGGCCGCGTCGCGCGGGATCAGAGGCGATCACCATGAAGTACTTCCCGTTCGGCTCCACCCCGACTGAGACTCCGCAGTGGTTCGTGGAGGCGCTCGCCTCGACCCACATGAACCCGGAGACGATTCCGTTGTGGTTCCTGGGGTCGGACGAGCTGGGCTGGAAGTGCCCCGCGGCCCTGCTCCTCACCATGCCCGCGGATTACACGCTGTTCCGGCACGGCCACCCGTGCCAGCGGTTCGAGATCGTCATCCAGGGCAGCCTCGAGCTCGGCGACGGCCGGGTGGCGTCGGTGGGCGACACCTTCACCGCCGACCCGAACACACTGTACGGTCCGCACACTGCGGGACCGCAGGGCTGCACCACGATCGAGATCTTCAGCGCCGTCGAGGGCATGTTCCGGCTCCTGCACGAGGACGAGAACGGTCGGATGGTCGAGACCGACAGCAGGCTCGGCCAGAGTGCGCCCGGTTATGTTCCGTTGGACCTGGCGAAGGTCTGACCTCCCGAGGCCGACACCCCGGCCTCGGTCACGTCCGGTCGTGAAGGAGATACGTGGGCACTCTGACAGGCAAGGTCGCGTTCATCAGTGGGGGCGCCCGGGGGCAGGGCCGCTCGCACGCCGTCGCCCTCGCGCGGCTGGGAGCCGACATCGCGGTGTGCGATGTCCTCGAGGGCGTCCCGACGGTGAAGTACGCGATGGGCACCGCCGACCAGCTGGCCGAGACCGTCGACATGGTCGAGGCACTGGACCGGAGGGCACTCGCCCTCCGAGCGGACGTGCGCGACCACGAGGCGGTCGACGCCGCCGTCGCCACCACGCTCCGGGAGCTCGGTCGGATCGACATCCTCGTCAGCAATGCCGGGATCTACTCACGGGGCCTGGTGCACGAGCTGACGACGGAGTCCTGGCAGACGATGCTCGATGTCAACCTCACCGGGGTGTTCCACACCCTGCGTGCCGTTGTTCCGACCATGCGCGAGCAGGGATCGGGACGGATCGTGGTGACGGCGTCCGGCGCGGGCCGGACCGGGTCTCCGAACATGGCCCACTACGCCGCGTCGAAGTGGGCGGTGATCGGTCTGGTCAAGTCGGCGGCCCTCGAGCTGGCGGGTTCGGGGGTGACCGTGAACGCGATCTGCCCGACGAACGTGAACACCGACATGCTCACGAACGACGACATGCTGCGGATGTGGCTGCCCGATGTCGAGCGGCCGACGGTCGAGCAGGCCGTCGAGCGGTTCCGGTCGACCATCCCCATGGACGTGCCCTGGGTGGAGCCCGAGGACATCACCGCCGCGCTGCTCTACCTCGTGGGAGACGGGGCCCGGTACGTGACGGGCGAGACGCTCGCCGTGTGCGGGGGCCAGGGCGCTCGCAAGGCCGGGTGAGGGGGTGAGATTCTGGACGTCGATGGTCTACGCGCCGGTGGAGCACTACCTCCCCGTCGCCGAGGTCCTCGACGAGCTGGGCTACGAGGGGGTTCTCCTCGCGGACCATCTCTTCTCCGTCCGGGACACCGCGTCCCGCTACCCGTACTCCGAGGACGGCACTCCGCCGTGGCCCGGTGCCGTTCCGTTCCCGGACGTCTGGGTGACCGCGGCCGCCCTCGCCGCGCGCACCCGCAGGCTCCGGTTCGGGTCCTCGGTGTACATCGCCCCGGCCCGGGACGTGTTCGGCCTGGCCAAACAGGTCGGCACGCTGGCGGCCCTGGCCCCCGACCGGGTGGCGCTGGGGGTCGGAGTGGGCTGGATGCGCGAGGAGTTCGATCTGACCGGCCAGGCGTTCGGCACCCGCGGCCGGCGCCTCGACGAGATGATCGACGTGATGCGGGCGCTCTGGGCGGGCGACTGGACCGAGTACCACGGGCGCCACTACGACTTCGCCGGTGTGCGGATGCTGCCGGCGCCGTCCGCGCCCGTGCCGCTGTGGTGCGGGGGGTACTCGGAGCGGGCCCTGCACCGCGCGGCCGCCCTGTGCGACGGCTGGATCGGGGTGTTCTCCGACGCCGACCGCGGGCGCGGCATCATCGCTGCGCTGCGGAAGCAGCTCGAGGAGCTCGACCGCGACCCCGCGGGGTTCCGGATCGTGGCGAGCGTGCCCGCACTCGGGTCGGTCGAGGCCGTCGAGGAGTGGGCGCAGCTCGGCGTCACGGACGTCATCGTCCAGCCTTGGGCGGTCTCGGCACGGGGGGACTCCACCGAGCGCCACGTCGGGAGCGGGGCGGCGCTCGACCTGTCGACGATGATCTCCGCCGTCGAGTCGTTCGCGGCCCGACTGGCTCCCGCCTTCCGCGCGGCGTGATGCGCCGCCGCGCCACCCGGTCCTGTCCGCGACGAAGAGAAGGCGAATGAGCACGTGGTCACACACTCGGAGATGACGCCGCCGCCCGTCGGGCTCCCCCCGGGGGCCGCCGCCCTGCGGGTCGAGGTCCGGTCCTTTCTGGCCGAGGAACAGGCCCACGGTCACTGGCGGCCGCGGGTCGACTCCTGGCTCTCGGGCTGGGACGAGCGGTTCAGCAAGGAGCTCGGTCGCCGCGGGTGGCTCGGGATGACGATCCCCACCGAGTACGGCGGCCACGGCCGGGGTGCGCTCGACCGGTACGTCGTGACCGAGGAGCTGCTGGCCGCCGGTGCGCCCGTCGCGGCCCACTGGATCGCGGACCGGCAGATCGCGCCGTCGCTGCTGCGGTTCGGCACCCAGGAGCAGCGGGAGCGCTACCTGCCCGGCATCGCCTCCGGCGAGATCTACTTCGGGATCGGGATGTCCGAGCCGGACTCCGGCTCCGACCTGGCCTCCGTCCGCTCGCGGGCGGTCCGGGTCGACGGCGGCTGGGAGCTGACGGGCACGAAGGTCTGGACCTCCGGGGCGCACCACGCGCACGCCTTCTTCGCCCTGGTCCGCACGGCTCCGGCCGAGGACGGCAACCGGCACTCCGGACTGTCGCAGCTGATCGTCGACCTGCACTCGCCCGGGGTCACCGTGCGCCCGATCCCCCTGCTCACCGGGGCCCACCACTTCAACGAGGTGGTGTTCGACAGGGTGTTCGTGCCGGACTCGATGGTGCTCGGCGAGCTGGGGCAGGGCTGGCACCAGGTCACCTCTGAGCTGGCCTTCGAGCGCTCCGGCCCGGAGCGCTACCTCTCGACCTTCCCGCTGTTCGCGGCGGTCGTGGGGGCGCTCGCCGAGGGCGATCCGGACCGGGGGCGCCGTCGCGACCTCGGCCGCCTGGTGGCGCACTACCGGACCCTGCGCCGGATGTCGGTGGCCGTCGCGGGGGCGCTCGACGCGGGCGCGGCTCCCGAGACCGCGGCGGCGGTGGTGAAGGACCTCGGCACCCGGTTCGAGTCCGAGGTGATCGACGTCGCGCGCTGGCTCGTCCCGGTGGTTCCCGATCCCGCCGCCGAGGGCGGGCTGTCCCGGATGATGGCGGACGCCGTACGGCACAGCCCGGGCTTCACCCTGCGGGGCGGTACCAACGAGATCCTGCGCGGGATCGTGGCACGAGGGCTGGGACTGCGATGAACGAGCTGCTGGAGATGGCGGAGTCGGTCTTCGGCGACGCCTGGGACTCCGCCGCCGCCGGACTGGACGCCGAGCTGTGGCGGACCTGCGAGGAGACCGGGCTCGCACGGCTCACCCTGCCGGAGTCCGCGGGCGGGTCGGAGGGCTCGTTCGCCGACGCCACGGCGGTGCTCCGTTCGGCGGGGCGGTTCGCGGCCCGGGTGCCCCTGGTCGAGACGGACCTGATGGCGGGCTGGCTCGCCCACGCGGCCGGCCTGGAGCTCCCCGGCGGACCGCTGTCCGCGGTCGGCCCGGCCGCGGCGGCCGGGGTGTCCGTCGTGGACGGCCGGGCGAGCGGGACGCTTCGGCGGGTCCCGTGGGGCCGGGCGGTGTCCGCGGTCGTCGCCCCGGTCGATGGGCAGGTCGTGCTCGTCACCAGCGGTGCGGCCGGGATCCGTGTCGTGGAGGGGATGAACCTCGCCGAGGAGCCCCGAGACGATCTGGAGCTGCAGGACGTGCCGGTCCGGACCGCGCCCCTGCCTGCCGGTGCCCTGGAGCAGCTCCGTCTGCGTGCGGCACTGGGCCGCTCCCTGCTGCTCGCGGGGGCAGGCCGGTGCGCGCTGGAGATGGCGGCCCGCTACGCCACCGAGCGGGTGCAGTTCGGCAGGCCCATCGCGAAGCTGCAGGCCGTCCAGCAGATGCTGGCCCTGGCCGCGGCGGAGGTCGCCGCAGCCGAGGCGAGCGCGTCGGCCGCCGCGTTGGAGGCAGACCGGGACGGGATCGCGGGTGCCTCGGTCGCGATCGCCGCCGCGAAGGCCCGGGCGGGTGAGGCGGCGGGGGAGATCGCCCGGATCACCCACCAGGTCCACGGAGCCCTGGGCTTCACGCGTGAGCACGATCTCCGGGTGGCCACCACCCGGCTCTGGGCGTGGCGGGACGAGGACGACGCCGAGGCGGTCTGGAACGAGCAGCTCGGTGATCTGGCGCTCGCCGCAGGCGCGGCCGGGATCTGGCCACTGCTGGTCGGTCGCGACTGATCGCGGTGTCCGGCCCGCCGTCGCCCCGACGGTCCGCCCGACCCGTGCGGGACGACCCGCGTCGCCGGTAGATCGTCGTCGGTGGCGGAGCCACAGGGGAGGTGAGCCGTGGTCATGCGTTCCAGCCGCGGATTCGCGCGGATCCCGCCCGTTCGGCTCGGGCCGGGTGTTCTCGCGGGGCCGACCCAGGACACAGGATGTCGGCACGACCACTCTCGCCGAGGTCGGTCGGCGCGGGCGGGCCCGTCGGCCTTCTTGACGGCACCGGAATCGTGACTAGCATTCCTTGTCAGATTCAGATCGCGGTCGCTCGCACGAGCGGCCCCTCCCGGGCTCGGACACGCTCCTCGGGTCGGCGACGACCCTGCCGCACCGCACGGAAGGGTGCGGAGGGATCGCGGCCGAACGTGCCCCCGCCCGGTCGCCGCGAGAACGGAGCAACGGTGTGGTTCTTCGCCCTCATGTCAACCGGGTCCGGGAGATCACGGTCAACGTGTCCGACCTGGGCGCGTCGATCGGTTTCTACGAGTCGTTGACCCCGCTTCGGGTGTACGCGCGCACTCACGCCCCGACGCAGCCCTTCCGGGCGTTCGGGGTCGAGGAGGGTAGCTTCGACGGCGCCCTGCTCGCCGACTCCTCGTCCTCGCAGCCGGGGGTGAGTGTGCACCTGGTCCAGTGGACGTCACCGGCGCCTTCCGGTCGGGCCTACCCGTCGTTCTTCCACCAGGGCCTGTACCGGATGTGTGTGCTGACCAACGACGTCGACGGCCGGTACGAGAAGGCCGTCGCGGCGGGGCACCGCTCCTTCCTGCCACCGCGTGGACACGGGATCAGTGTGCCCGGGGGCACCGAGGGGCGCAGCTTCATCTGCCCGGACCCCGACGGGACCGCGGTGCAGACCACGGCGCGGCCCTCGCCCCGCAGGCCGGACCTGCCCGACCAGCTCTACCACGTCAACGTCGTCAGCCGGGACGTCGACGGCTCGCGCCGCTTCCTCCAGGATGTCGTGGGTCTCGACTACGTCAAGCGTCTGACGTCGGAGAAGACGATCTCGCCGATCGGGTTCGGGCTCGGCGCCGACAGCGGTCGGTTCGATGCCGCGTTCCTGTGGCACCGTGGAGACCAGCGGTTCTCGATCGACATCGTCAACTGGTTCGAGCCGGGAGTGGTGGGCGAGCCGTACGTCTCACCGTTCAACGTCGGGATCCAGCGGCTCGGCTTCGAGGTCGACGACATCGCAGCGGGAGTGGCCGCGCTGCGCGAGCAGCTGCCCGAGGATCTCCGGGCGCAGGTCCACGACCCCGAGGCCTGGGACCTCGGGGACGGGCGGACCCGGACGTGCGTGCAGTTCCGCGGACCCGACGGCATCGCGTACGAGCTGATCGAGCAGGACCCGTACTCCGGTGCCCGGGACAGCCCGTGGCCGGACGAGGCGTTCGCGCAGGCACGGGCGGCTCGGGAGGGACGTCCGTGAGGGACGGGCGATGAGGCTGCCGGTGGGGTCGCCGCGTCCGTTCCACCTCCGCGTCGACGACAGCGCCCTCGACGACCTCCGGGCCCGGCTGGCCAACACCCGCTGGCCGGACTCCGAGACGGTCATGGACTGGTCCCAGGGCGTACCGCTGGACTACCTGCGCTCGGTGTGTCACTACTGGCAGCACGAGTACGACTGGCGCGCCTGCGAGGACCGGGTGAACGCCCGGGCCCAGTTCCTGGTCGACATCGACGGCGTGCCCATCCACGTGCTGCACGTCCGGTCGCCGGAGGCGGACGCGACCCCGTTGGTGCTGACCCACGGCTGGCCGGGCAGCGTGCTCG
Organism: Pseudonocardia oroxyli; assembly: GCF_900102195.1. Taxonomy (GTDB): domain Bacteria; phylum Actinomycetota; class Actinomycetes; order Mycobacteriales; family Pseudonocardiaceae; genus Pseudonocardia; species Pseudonocardia oroxyli. The sequence continues at coordinate 71,094 of NZ_FNBE01000011.1, read as the reverse complement.
AGTTCCTCGACGTGATCGACCCGCTCGTCGACCCCGTCGCCCACGGCGGGGACGCGGCCGACGCGTTCCACCTCGTGGTCCCGTCGCTGCCGGGGTTCGGCCTCAGCGGCAGGCCGACCGTCACCGGCTGGAACCGGGAACGCGTCGCGGATGCGTGGGTCGGGCTGATGGCGGCGCTGGGGTACGAGCGGTTCGCCGCGCAGGGCGGCGACTGGGGGGCGAGTGTCACGAACCAGCTCGGGCTGCGGCATCCGGAGCGTCTGGTCGGGATCCATCTGAACCTCGTGACGGTCGGGCCACCGCCGGGAGAACCGGTGACGGCCGAGGAGGAGGCCGACCTGGCCGCCTGGCGGCGGGTCGACGACCACCAGTCGCGGTGGGAGGTCGGCTACATGCACCAGCAGCGAACCCGCCCGCAGACGCTCGGCTACGGACTGACCGACTCGCCCGCCGGGCAGTGTGCCTGGATCCTCGAGAAGTTCCGGTCCTGGTCGGACTGCGGCGACGACCCCGTGGCGGGCTTCGGGATCGACCGGCTGCTCGACAACATCTCGCTGTACTGGCTGACCGGCACGGCGACCTCCTCGGCGCGCTTCTACTGGGAATGCCAGCCCGCCGGGTTCGGCACACCGGTGGACGTGCCCGCCGGGGCGACGATCTTCCCCAAGGAGATTCGCCGCCCCCCGCGGAGCTGGGCTGAGCGGGTGTACCGCGATCTCGTGTACTGGAACGAGGTCGACCGGGGCGGCCACTTCGCGGCGTTCGAGCAGCCCACCACGTTCGTCGACGAGTTGTGGACGTGCTTCCGACAGATCCGGAAACGAGGAATGGCCTCCGATGAGTCGTGATCATGCCGTCGTGGTCGGCTGCAGCTTCGCCGGCCTCGGTGCCGCCCGGATGCTCAGCGAGCTCTACACCCACGTCACCGTCGTCGAGCGCGACGAGCTCACGCAGACCTGGTCCCCGCGGCGCGGTGTGCCGCAGTCTCCCCACGTCCACGGGATCCCACAGCTCGGACGGACGTTGCTGGCCGAGATCCTGCCCGGCTTCGTCGACCGGGCGAAGGAGCATGGCGCGGTCATGTTCGACCAGCTCCACGACGGCGCCTCCTGGGGCCTCTACGGATGGTCGGCCCGGGGCCGGTCCCGGGCGGTCGGCTTCGGGGTCCGCCGGGCGCTGCTGGAGCACGTCGCGCGGGAGATGGTGCTGGAGCTGCCTGCGGTGAGCGTGCTGCACGGGCGGGCCGAACACCTCCTGGCCTCGGGGGACACGGTCACGGGTGTGCGGGTGCGGACGACCGACGACCACCTGGTCGACCTCGCCGCCGATCTGGTCGTGGACGCCAGCGGCAAGGGCACCGCCGCGCCGGGATGGTTGGAACGCGAGGGTTTCGCGATACCGCAGGAGACCACGGTGAACGGGTTCGTCGGCTACGCCAGCCGCTGGCTCGAGATCCCGGAGGACGCCTGGCCCGGGGACTACCGCTTCATCAGCCAGCTGCCCCGGCCGCAGTGGCCGCGCGGAGGCATCCTCTACCCGCAGGACAACGGCCTCTATGTCATGTCGCTCTTCGGCCACGCCCACCACTACCCGCCCGGCGAGGACGGCGAGTTCGTGGACTTCCTGACCGGGTGCGCCACCCCGCTCATGCACCATGTGGTGTCGCGGGCGAAGCCGGTGAGTGGCATCTCGCGGTCGCGCTCCACCGCCAACCGGCGCCGGCACTACGAACGGCTCGACGCGGTGCCCGCCGGGTTCGTCGCGGTGGGCGACGCGCTCGCGTCGTTCAACCCGATCTTCGGGCAGGGCATCTCGAGCGGGCTGAAGGGGGCGACGGTCCTGGCCGAGACCCTGCGCGCGGCCGACGGCGACGACGCGGCCGTGCCCGCGCGCTTCTACCGCGACTTCACGGCCTGGCTGGACACCCCGTGGAACCAGGCGATCGGCTTCGACCTGGCCTTCTCGACCACCACCGGGCCCCGGCCGGACCCGACGCCCGAGCGGCGGGCGGCCGCGCGGCACGCCGACGTCCTCGCCCAGATGAGCACCGTGGACCACGAGGTCGCCGGTGCGGTGCTGTTCGCCAACCAGTCGTTCGACCCCTCCCTGCTCCGGACCCCCGAGCTGCTGGCCGCGGTGGAGCGCTGGGTCGCGGAGGAGCGGTCCCCGGCCGTGTCCGATCCCGCCCGCCCACCGGTACCCGTGTCCTGACGGGTACCGGCGGCGCCCCGCCTCAGCCCTGGGGCGGGGCCGTGCCGCGGAGGGTTCCGGAGTACACGAACCGGCGCTCGAGGATGCGCCACTCACCCTCCCGCCGCTGGTAGCGGTCGGTGTAGGTGCCGACGACGGTGCGCGGTCCCCGGGCCGGCTCGGCCCCGACGAACTGGAACCCGCCGCCGTACAGCCGACCGGTGGCCTCGTCGGGGTCGTCGCCGAAGCGGATCAGATGGTTCAGGACGAAGTGCAGGGTGGGACGCACCCGGTCGCGGAAGGTGACGAACCGGTCCGCGAAGTCCCAGGCCAGACCGCTGAACATCGGCTCGTGGTCGTCGTGGGCGTCGGGCCAGAACACGGACTTCATGAGCTCCGGGTCCTCGTCGTCGAGGGCGAAGCAGTAGGTGACGGCCAGGTCCCGGATCCGCTCGCGGTCGGCGAGCCGGTCGGGTGCTCCGGCGGGGTCGGTCATCGTCGAGGACCTCCGGTCGGGTGGGGCGCAGCTCAGGAGTAGGAGTTGTTGATCCCCGACTCGATGTCGCTCTCGGTCAGGCTCCACCGGGTCAGGCCGAGCCCACCGTCGACTCGCAGGCGCTGCCCCGTGGCGTAGCCCGCGCCGCGGGTCAGGAAGAACACGATGGGCCCCACGATCTCGTGGAGCTCGCCGAAGCGACCCAGTGCGATGGCCTCCTGCATGCGCGCGGCGACCCCGGGGTTGCTCCAGGCGTCCCGGGACTTCTCCACCGGGAAGGCGCCCGGACCGACGGCGTTGATCCGGATGCCGTGGGGGCCCCATTCGCGGGCGAGTGACTGGGTCAGCGACTCGATCCCGGCCTTCCCCGCGGACGAGTGCGAGACCCCGGGCGTCCCGCGGGACGCGGAGTTGCTGGTGATCATCACCGCGGCGCCGGAGCGGTCGTCGTCGAGGAGCGGCTGCGCCCATCGGTGAACGACGTTGAACCCGCCGAACAGAGTGGAGGCCACGACCTGCTGGAACATCTCCGCCGTCATACTCCGGGCCGGCGACTTCACCATCTGGGCGGCCGCGTTGACCAGCCCGGTGGCCACCCCGTCGCGCTCCACGCACTCGAAGGCGGCGGCGACCTCGTCGGGATCGGTCACGTCGCACCGGACGGCCGTGACCCTTCCGGGCGCCTGCGAGGTCAGCGCCACGGTCTCGTCGAGGGCCTCGACCCGCCTCCCGAACGCGTACACCGAGACCCCGGCCTCGGCGAGGACACAGGTCACCGCCCTCCCGATCCCGGAGCCCGCGCCGGTCACCACGACACGGTCGTGGGGGATGGAGAAGAGCTCGGCCGGAGTCATGGTGGTGTCCGTTCTCGTCGTCGAGGACTCTCGTCACCACACGAGGCCCCGAGGTGGCGGCGGTCGGTGGCAGGAAGGAGGGAAAAAACAGTATAAGATTCGCTGCACTCGATGTGTCAACGACGACGGCCGCGGCTCGGCTGCTGCGGGAGGAGACCGATGAACAGCGACGAGGTCATCAGCAGGCTGGAGATCCGCGACGCGCTTCAGCGCTACTGTCGGGGGCTCGACCGGCGCGACCGGCCGGTGGCGGTATCGGCGTTCCACGCCGACTCCCACATCGTGCACGGCCACTTCGCAGGCACCGGACCGGACTGGGTGGACTGGCTGTTCGCGGAGCCGCCGACCGACCGGGTGGGCATCGGCGACGCCGACCCGGCGCTCGACGTCGTCGAGAGCCAGCAGCACCATCTGACCAACCAGCTGATCGACCTCGAAGGCGACGTGGCCTATTCCGAGGCGTACTTCCTGGAGTACACGCTGACCATGCGGGGTGCCGAGCGCTTCCTGACCTCGGTCGGCGGCCGTTACGTCGAGCGCTACGAGCGCCGTGAGGTGGGCTGGCGCATCGCGGAGCGGTTCTCGGTGCGCGACTGGGACTCCGTCACCCTGGTCGAGACTCGCTTCCCGGGATGGGAGCGGTCACCGCAGGGCGCGAGGGACCGCTCGGACCCGACCTACCGGCCCGGTTTCCACCGGGAGGGCCCCGTGCGGCTCTGACGGGCCGACGGCTCTCCTACACCTGCGTGAGCAGCGCGTCCGCCACGACGGTGGGGTGGGTGGCCTGCGGATGGTGCCCGGCGCCCGCCACGGTCACCATCCGGCTGTCCGGCAGGACGCGCTGCAGGTAGGCCGCACCCGCGGAGTAGCGCCGGTCCTCGGAGCCGAGGACCTGCAGAACGGGACGGTCGATCTCGCGGACGTGGTCCATCACGAAGGAGTCCGGCTGGTGGCCGAGCCCGGCCGTGGCGGGCGGCATGGCGGCCTTCTCGGCGATCCGGTCCATGTAGCGGTTCCAGTCCATCCTGGCCCCGGGGTCGCGAAACCCCGGACCTGAGGAGATGAGCGAGAGCGACGTGACCAGTTCGGGGTGGCGGATCACCAGCGTCATGGCGAGGTAGCCGCCGAGGGAGTGGCCGACCAGGTGCACCGGGGTGCCGATCGCGCGCAGCCGCTCGGCGATCTCGGCCACCGCGTCGTCGCGGTCGAGCCCGGTGGGGTCGGCGGCCCGCGACCCGTGGCCGGGTAGGTCCCACCGGTGCGCGGTCGCGGCGTCGCCGAGAGCGGTGACGAGCGGGTCCCAGGTCGCGGTGGTGTCGGCGAACCCGTGCACCAGCACCAGGACCGGCGACCCTGCGCCCGGGCCGTGAGAGTCACTGTCGTCCGAGAGGCGGTCGTCTGCGGTCACCCTGTATTCTTATCAGAATTATCGGGCAGTGTTCCATGGAGAGGGCGACTATGGTGAGCGATGCGGTGAGCGTGGAGATCGACGAGGCCGTGGCGGTCGTCCGGATCGACGACGGCAAGGTCAACGCACTCACCCTGGAGATGATCGACGGGATCCAGGACGCTCTGCTGTCCGCCTCGGCCACCGCCGATGCGGTGGTGCTCACCGGCCGGCCGGGATGTCTCACCGCCGGGCTCGACCGCAGCGTGATGCTCGGGGCGGACCGGAGCGTGGTGACCGGCAACCTGCGCCGCGTGACAGACCTGTACAACGCGATGCTGACCCTGCCCGTCCCGCTCGTCGTCGCGAGTCCGGGGCACGCGGTGGCCGCGGGAGCCCTGCTGCTCCTGGTCGCCGACGCCCGTATCGGAGCCCGGGTGCCGAGCCGCATCGGGCTCAACGAGGTCCAGATCGGCCTCCCCCTGTTCCCCCTCGCCGTCGCCGCAGCCCGGGCCCGGCTCACGCCGCGGGTCCTCTTCCCGGCGACCACCGGGGCCACCCTCTACGACAGCGCCGGTGCACTCGAGGCAGGCTACCTCGACGAGGTGGTGGAGCCCGACGCACTCCTCGAGGTGGCGACCGAACGTGCGGCCGTCCTGGGCGGCCTGGACCGCAGGTCCTACCTGCGGACCCGGCGGCTCGTCGTCGCCCCGATCCTCGACGAGGTGGAGCGGGCGACGAGCCGCCGCCGCGATCAGGCCCCGACGCCGGGGTAGCCGCCGCCGTCGTAGAGACGGTCGAGCTCGTCGCGGTCGACCCGCCCGGCCTTGCGGGGGAGGTCGGCCGCGAACACGACGTGGCGCGGCTTCTTGTAGGACGCGATGCGCTCCCGGCAGTGCGCCACGACCTCGTCCTCGGTGAGTGTCTCGCCCGCGACCGGGACGACGACCGCCTTCACGGACTGCTCCCACACCGGGTCGGGCACACCGAGCACCGCGACGTCGGCGATGGCGGGGTGCTCGCGCAGACAGCGCTCGACCTCGACCGGGTAGATGTTCTCCTTGCCGGACTTGACCATCCGCGTCTTCGGGCCGACGAAGCTCAGCGAGCCGTCGGACTCACGCCGGCCCAGGTCCCCGGTGTGCCACCAGCCGCCCCGGCTGCGCTGGGCGTTGACCTCGTCGCGGTTCCAGTAGCCCGCACCCGCGGTCAGGCCCCGGACGACGATCTCGCCCGGCTCGCCCTGCGGGACGTCCTCGTCCTCGCCGTCGACGACCCGGACCAGGCACCACGGCGAAGGACGACCGGCGGCCCCCTCGGCCCCGACGGCGAGCGCGGTGTAGGTGACGATGCCGGTCAGCTCGGTCTGCCCGAAGGCACCGGGGTACCGCGACCACGGGGCCGGTGAGGGGGTCCCCAGCGAGGCCCAGCGCGGGTCGGCGGAGACGTACGCCTCCGGGGTCCGGAAGTCCGGGAGGCTGCTACCCGCCGCCTCGACCGCCTCGGCGACCTGCCCGATGATCGGCCCGGTCAGGTAGGCCCAGGTGCACCTCTCCGAGGCCAGCAGGCCGCTGATGCCCTCGGGGGAGGCGCGCGGGAGGTACACCACGGTCCCGCCGAGCAGCAGCGTCGACAGACACCCCATGAACGTCGCGATGTGGTAGAGCGGCAGGGCGGCGAGGAAGACCGGCTGGCCGCCGTCGAAGGCCCCGTGCATGACGGCGTGCACCACGCCGGCGGCGATCAGGCCCTGGTGGGTCATCATCGCACCGTTGGGGCGGCCCTCGTGGGCCGCGGTGTACATGATCAGCACCGGTGCGGTCGGGTCGCTCCGGGCCGGGGTCACGTCGGGATCGGCGGCCGTGAGCACGGACTCGTAGCCCTCGGCGGATCCGTCGACGATGTACCACGTCGCCTCCTCCGCAGCAGCGCGCAGCCGCGGATGGACTCCCTCGTCCCCCTGCGTCGGGTCGGGGTAGGCGACCACGACGGTCGGGGCGAGGTCGGCGAGGACGAACTCGAGTTCGTCGACCGTCTGGCGCCAGTTCAGCGGGCAGATCATCGCCCCGAGACGGCCGGCGGCGATCATCAGCTCGACGACTCGGAACGAGTTCAGACCCAGCCAGGCGACCCGATCACCGGGACCCACGCCACGGGACCGGAGCACGGACGCCAGCTGCAGCACCCGTCGCTGTGCGGTCCGGTAGTCGAACCGGAGATCGTCCTCGACGACGGCCCAGACGGCCGGGCTGGAGCGAGCCTGCTCCTCCTGCACGTCGTGCAGGCACAGGGTGGTGTCGGGGCGCGTCGTCATGGAACTCCTCGATGAGTCTGCTCGGGGTCCGGTCCCCGTCGGCGTCGGAGCACCGGACTCGCGGTCGGTTGTCGTCCGGACACAGCCGGGCGGCCCTCAGGCGTGGGTCGCGTCCACCGCTGCGTCCGCGGCCGAGCGGGCCCCCGTGTTGCCCGCCGAGTCGGCCTGCTCCACCGCGAAGGTGTCGACCAGCACGTTCTTGCGGATCTTGCCGGACGCGGTTCTCGGCATGTCGGAGGTGAACCGCCAGTACCGGGGAATCTTGAAGGGGGCCAGGTGGCCCATGGCGTGCGCACGGAGTGCCTCGGCATCGAGCGCGGACCCCGGCCGGGTCCGGACGACGGCCATCAGCTGCTCGCCCCAGCGGGCGTCCGGTACGCCGACGACGGCGACCTCCTCCACCCCGTCGCAGAGGGCCAGCGCGCTCTCCACCTCGACCGGATACACGTTCTCGCCGCCGCGGATCACGACCTCCCGCAGGCGCCCGCGAAAGGTGAGGAAGCCGCGCTCGTCCATGGAGCCCAGGTCGCCGGTGTGCAACCAGCCGTTCTCGTCGATCGTGGCCGCGGTGGCCACCGGGTCCTCGAAGTACCCGTCCATGATCAGCGGGCCGCGGGTGCAGATCTCACCCGTCTCATCGAGGTCGGCGTACTCGGTGGTCCCGGGCCGCATGATGCAGAGCTCGCGCTGGGGGAGCGGACGCCCGATGGTGTGGAGCCGGTCCTCGGGGCTGTCGTCCGACCGGGTGCCGGTGATGTGCGGGGTCTCGGACTGCCCGTAGCCGTTGACCACGGCGACGCCGACGGCGTCGATGATCCGCTGCACCACGTCCGGGGTCACGGTCGTGCCACCGAGGGCGACGCTGGTCAGGGCCGGGAAGGCGCGGCCCGCGCCCACTGCGTCGAGGAAGTCGAGGGCGAGTTTGCCGATGAGGCCGGCGTGGGTCACCCGCGTGCGCTCGAGCAGGTCGACGACGATGGAGCCCTTGGGATCGGTGACGACCACGACCGCGCCGGACAGCGCGAGCGCCCCCAGCACCCGGGAGACGGACCCCCCGACGTGGTGGAAGCCTGCGGGCGAGCACCAGACCTCGGCGTCGCCGGGCTTCATCAGACGTCCGCGCAGCTGAGCGTTGTTGTAGGCGCAGGAGTGGGAGAGAACGGCACCCTTGGGCTTGCCGGTGGTGCCCGAGGTGTACTGGATCAGCAGGGGATCAGCCGGGCTGACCTCCGGCAGGGGATCGAACGAGACGGGCAGGTCGGCCCACAGCCGCAGATCGTGCGCCCGGACGCCGAGTTCCGGCGCGAGCTTCTGTGCCCGGCCCAGCAGGTCGCGGTCCCGGAAGTCGGCCGCGGCGAGGACGACGGGCGCACCGCAGTGCTGCAGCGAGTGGACGAACTCGCCGTCGCTCAGCATGGGGTTGAGCGGGACGATCACCCGGCCGCTCAGCGCGCACCCGTAGTACACGATGATCCACTCGACCGTGTTCGGTGTCCAGACGGCCAGCCGGTCGCCCACGGCGCGGGTGACCGCCATGATGCGAGCAGCGCACTCCAGGGACAGCTCCAGCAGCCGGGCATAGGTCATCGACTCGAGGGTGTCTCCCGCGAGCCAGAACACCGCAGTCGTGTCCGGCACCGTGGCGGCGCGTTCACGCAGCACCGCCCCGACGGTGGTCTCCTGGAGCTCCATGCTCTCGTCCGTCGGCCAGTACGCGGACGGACCGACCCGCCCCGCTACCGCCCTGCCTGCCTCGCTCACAGCTTCGCTCCCTCGGGGAGGTGTCCGACTCGTGTCATCCGACGTTCATCGCGCTCTGTCCGCCGGAGACGGACACCGTCTCCCCGGTGATGTACCGCGCGGCGTCGCTGACCAGGAAGAGCATCGCCCCGCTGATGTCCTCGGGCTCGACCCACGGGATGCCGACCGGGATGGTGCCGGCGAACGCGTCGAGCATGCTCTGGTCGAGCGTGGGCTTCGCCAGGTCCGGCCGGAACAGGGCCAGCATGTCGTCGTTGGTCATCATCGGGGTCCGGACGTTCGTCGGGCAGATCGCGTTGACGGTGACGCCGGACTTGGCCAGCTCCAGGGCCGCGGACTTCACCAGGCCGATGACACCCCACTTGGCGGCGGCGTAGTGGGCCATCATGGGGGCGCCCATCTTCGCCGCCATCGACGCCGTCGCCACGATCCGTCCCGATCCCTGCGCCACCATGGTGGGCACGACGGCCCTGATGGCGTTGAAGACACCGGTCAGGTTCACATCGATCATGTCCTGCCAGGCCTGTGGGGTCAGCTCCGTGAGGGGCCCGCGCGAGAAGATCCCGGCGTTGGCGACCAGGATGTCGATCCGGTCCAGCTCCTGGATCGTCTCCTCGACCACGCGCTGCATCGCGTCGGCGTCGCGGACGTCCGCAACGAAGGACAGGGCCCGCCGATCGAGCTTCTCCACCCCCGCGGCGGTTTCGGCCAGCTCGTCGGGTGTGCCCAACGCGTACCTGACGGTGCCGATGTCCGTGGCGATGTCGCAGACGGCGACATCGGCCCCGGCCTGCGCCAGGGCCAGCGCGTGCGCCCGACCCTGTCCGCGAGCTCCTCCGGTCACCAGGGCGACCTTGCCCGACAACTCGTTCACTCCGGCTCCTTCGCGGCTGACGGGGGAAGCCCCCGCGGCTCGGTTCCTATCGTGGCGTGTGCGGGCGGCCGTCGGCCGCCGGCATCCCCCGAGCGGTCCCCTCGGATCGCGACGGCGGTAACGGGGGAGTGGGTCTCTCGGCCATGCTCCTCCCTTGTCTGCGCTGATCCAGGGTGACCGCTGAATGTTATACTATTCGCCGCGCTCTTGGGCAGGTCCGAGCCGAGCGAAGTCGAGTCCCGGGGTGCCGGGGCCCCGAGGCGAGAGGCCGTCGATGTCCGACACGCTGTCCAGCCCCCTCGACTACTCCGTCCGTGACGGGGTCGCGTACGTGACCATGAACCGGCCCGAGGCGCTCAACGCCTTGAACCGCGACCTGCAGGGGGCGCTCGCCGAGGCGTTCTCGGCCGTCGACCGCGACGACGACGTGCTCGCCGTCGTGCTACAGGGCGCCGGAGGGCGGGCGTTCTCGGTCGGTGGTGATCTGAAGGCGATGGCCTCCCGCCTGGACTCCGGGGGGCAGCTCGTCGGGAGCGCGCCGGCATCGGCGGGTATGCGGGCCCACCAGTCGGTGGCCAAGCCGGGTGCGTTGCCGGGCATGGACGAGATCTACGCCTGCTCCAAGCCGACCATCGCCGCCATCGACGGCTACGCCATGGGGGGCGGTCTCGAACTCGCCCTGTACTGCGACTTCCGATTCGCCACCCGGCAGTCCGTCTTCGCCCTCCCGGAGCCGAAGCGCAACCTACTGGCGGGGCCGGCGCTCATCCACCTCTCCCGGATGGTTCCTCTGGGCGAGGCCATGTTCATGGAGCTGACCGGGGCCCGGATGCCGGCCGAGCGGGCGCACGCGATCGGTCTCGTCCAAGGCCTGTTCGCCGATCGGTCCGAGATGGACGCCGCGGTCGGTTCGGCAGTGGCCGAGCTGCGGGAGAACTCCCCGGTCGCCGTGCAGTTCCTCAAGCGGGTGGTGCGCGAGGGGCGGGACATGACGGTGGACCAGCACTGGCGTTTCGCCGAGATGTTCCTCTACACGCTGAGCACGATGGACGACGCCCGGGAAGGACCCAGGGCGTTCGTGGAGAAGCGGCGTCCGAACTGGACGCGACGCTGAGTCCCCCGGGCCGGGCGGCGGCCCCGGTCTCGCCGACTCAGCTGCTCGGGGGCCCGCCGAGCAGGAAGCGCCGGGTGCCCGCCCAGTAAGCGAGCTCGATCCGTCGGGTGACGCCACACTTCTTGATCAGGTTGGCCACGTGGAACTTCGCCGTGGTCTCTCCGATGTGGAGCTCGAGGGCGATCTCCTTGTTGGTGCGCCCGAGCACGGCGAGCCGGAGCACCTGGCTCTCCCGGGCGGTCAGCCGGGGCAGGGGAGGGACCATCTCCACGTCGCCGCGAACCCGGTCGATGTTGCAGACCGTCGACCCGTGGGAGACGGCCGAGATGGCAGCCTGGATGTCGTGGAGCTCGGCGTTGCGGGACAGGATCCCGGACAGGCCCAGGCGGAGCAGCTGTGCGATCTGCACCTTCGGGAGCGGCACGGCGAGCACGACCACGCTCAGGGCTCGACTGATGAGTTGGTCGAGCTCGTCCCGCTCCGTCACGGTCACAGCTCGGTGCGGGAGGTCGACCACGACGACGTCCGGGCGGTTCGCCGCGACGAGGTGCAGTGCGTCGTCGACCGTCGCCGCGGTCCTGACGACCTCGATCGAGTAGGAGTTGCGGCCCAGCTGCGAGAGGCCCTGGCGCATCAGGGGCTGGGGTGAGATCGCCAGCACCTGGATGCAGGCGACCGCGGGAGCGAGGGTCATCCCGCTGCTCGGTCGCGTCTCGTCGGCACGTCGCGCGGGCTCGAGATCGAGAGCGCTGGCGTTCACCAGGTCCGGCACGACGGGGTCTCCTGTTCTCTCGCGGCCGGCCGACGTCGCCGACGAGCCGCCCTGTCTCTTCTCGGATCGACCTGCTGGAGGCCGGAGGCACCGCATCCCGGCGAGCGCGGCACGGTCCGGCACCGGCCTGCGGGACGCGTGAGATGATCCGCCGCGGTCTTAATATGATAAGGTAAATTCGTCGCATCGCGTAGACGCATCGACATAGGAGTCGCTCGTGGACGTCGGTTGCCTGGTTCCCTTCGGCGACAGCGCCGATCTCGCCCGCTTCGTCCCTCGCGTCGCCACCGGTGTGGAGGAGCGGGGCTTCGGATCGCTCTGGCTCGGTGAACACACCCACCTCCCGGTCGACACTCGGTACCCGGACGCGGGGGACAAGGCCCTCCCGGAGCGCTACCGGCGCTTTCCCGACCCCTGGGCGGTGCTGGCAGCCTCTGCGCCACTCACCCGCCGTATCCGGCTCGGCACCCTGATCGCGCTCGTCGCCGAGCACATGCCGCTCGCCCTGGCCAAGGCGATCGCCACCGTGGACCGGCTCTCCGGAGGCCGGGTCGAGCTCGGGGTGGGCTACGGGTGGAACCCTTTGGAGATGGTCAACAACGGCATCGAGCCGCGGCGCAGGCGGGTGCACCTGCGAGAGAACATCGCCGCGATGCAGAAGCTCTGGACCGGCGACGCGGCGGCCTTCGACGGGGAGGTGGTGCGGTTCACCGAGAGCTGGTCGCTCCCCGCGCCGGTGCAGCCAGGGGGACCGAAGATCCACCTGGGCTGCTCGCCGAGCGAGCGGAACCTCGCGGACCTGGTGGCGACGGCAGACGGCTTCTTCCCTCACCGCGGCCTGCTCTCGTCGGACTGTACGGCCGACATCGCCCGGGTACGTGACACGGTGGCGGCCGCCGGGCGGGACCCCGGCTCCGTCGAGATCGGTATCGCGTATTCGGGGACCTCGTGGGGGCGCGCCGACCTGGAGAAGTTCACCCGTCGACTGCCCCCTGTGGACGAGCTGCAGAGCCTGCGCGAGCTCGGGGTCGCACGCGTCGTCTGCTCGATCCCGGCCGGTCCCGGTGACCTGTTCGAGAGGTCGCTCGACGCCTGGCGCGAGCGGGCCGACCACGCCGGAGTACTGGGCAGCCCGGACCCGGTGACCGCATGAGCGCGTTCCCGCCGCTCTCCGAGGTCGACGAGGTTCGGCTGGCCCTCTATCGCGCGGTCCGCGAGCGGGGGGACACCGAGGAGTCGAACGCGCTGGAGCTGACCACGAACGCGGAGGTCGAGATCACCGAGGGCTCGGCCCGGGTCACCAGCATCCGCCTCGTCCTCGGGGGCGTCCCGCGCGATCCGCACATCGTGTCGGGGGAGCGGGTCGTCGACGAGCTGGTCCGCGCCGCAGACGGCTCCTGGACCGTGGTGCGACGGAACCCGCCGGCGACATCGTGAGCGGGCCGGTGGCGGTCCCGAGGTTTCCCATGGACGCCCTCGAGCGGATGCTCGCCCGCTACAGCGCCTGTGCCGACCGGGCACCGGAGGCCGAGGGCTGGGAGAGCTGCTTCCTGCCCGACGCCGAGGTGCGGATCTTCGGTCCTGGGCGGGACGTCCCCCTCGTGCTGGCAGGCCGGGACGCGGTCGGCGCGGCGTTCGACGGCGTGGCCGATCCGGTCCCCCATCTGCACCTCGTGACGAACACGGTGATCGAGCCCGACGGTGCCGGGGTGCGGCTGGACTCCTGCTTCGCGCGGCTCGACCTGATGGGGGAGGGCCGGATCGGCTCCTTCGGCCGGTACCTGGACCGGGCCGTGCCCTGCCGCGACGGCCGGTGGCGCATGAGCCACCGCGACATCCGGGTCCTCGCCCGCCTGTCCGGTCGTGAGAAGGGCCGCGGGAACGGACCCCGGATCAGCACGCCCCGGTGAGGAGGGCAGCGATCGCCCGGTGCAGCGGAGCCTCGACCCCCAGCCGTTCAGCACGGCGCGCGACGGCGCCGTAGATGGCGTCGTGTTCGGTGGGCCGGTCGGCGAGTCGGTCCTGGTACATCGATGTCATCGCCTCCGCCGATCCAGGCGACCTGAGCGTGGTGAGGACTCGATCGACGTCCTCTGTGGACAGGCGTGCACCCTCTACCCGGGCGAGAGGCAGGATCTCCATCATCACCGCCCGCGCGAGCTCCGCGACCTCTGGGATCTGCAGCACCCCCATGCGCTTTCGGGTGAGTGCGGTGAGCCCGTTGGCCGCCGCATTGACCATCAGCTTGCGCCAGGCCTCGGTGCGGAAGTCCGGACTCCGCTCGATGACGACAGCCGTCCCGGCGAACAGTTCGGCGAGCTCTCCTGCCAACGGGACGTCCTCGGTGACGACCCGGGCCTGGCCGCGTTGGTGGACGAGCCCGGGCGCTCGTAGCTCGGCGCCGCAGTACACGGCTGTCTCGAGGAGCTGGGCGCCACGGATCAGCGGTGTGATGGTCTCCCGCTGCTCGATGCCGTTCTGGAGGCTGACCACCCGCGTGTTCGGCGAGCAGAGCCGCGTGAGCCAGGCCTCCGCAGACCGCGTGTGCTGCGCCTTGACAGCGACGAACACCCAGTCGAGGCCCTGCCAGTCCGTGGGGACGGAGCCGGGGTCGGTGAGGCAGTGCACCCGGGCGTCGTACGGCCCGATCTCCGACTCGACCCGCAGCCGCGTGAAGGGGCGTCTGGCGCAGTAGGCGACCCAGCCACGGGCGGGGGGCACCTGGGCGCCGAAGAAGGCCCCGATCCCGCCGGATCCGACGACGGCGCAGCGCGGCCGCACCCGCCCGGTGGTCGCGACCGGCATCACGCGGACGCGCGGGCGCGCACCGGCTCGGCGAGTACCCGGTGCACCATCGGCTCGAAGAACGACAGCGGGCGGGTGTCGTAGTCCGGATCGAAGGCCGCCTGGTCCCAGTCGTCGCTGAAGCACAGCGCGATCCCGTACCAGGGCTCGTCCGCCCAGCGCAGGTAGGTGGTCCGCTCGAGCCCCATGTGCTCGTTGTAATAGCGGCCCTGGAAGTCCGAGTGAGTGCGGACGATGTGGTAGGCGTCGTCTCCGACGTAGGGTCGCAGCAGCTCGGCGGCAACCTTTCCGTGGGCCGGGCCTGCGGTCAGCTCGGCTACGTCGTGGAAGAGGGCGGCGACGACCAGCTCGTCGTCCGCGCCTGCCCGGAAGGCCCGAGTGGCGGTCTGCAGCTGGTGGGTCAGATGGTCGGCGTCGAAGACGGTCAGGGTGGCGCTCGTCCGTAGGAGGTCCAGCAGTGGCCCCGCGACCCGTCGCGGGGCGGCGGCGGCCCGGCGTGCACGCCACTCGTCGGCGGAAACGGCATCGAGTCGTCGCACCATTGCGGTTCACCCTTCATCGGGGTTGTCGACCAGGGCGGCCTCGTACGGACGGGACGATTCAGGCCACCGGGAGAAGCGAACGCCGTCGTCAGGGCGCCACTTGCCCATCAATGTTATCAGCTTTACGCTGACGCGGCCTACTGTGACTGACGTTACAGCTCGCCGACGCAGAGGCAGGGTTCGAGGCGGTTGGGGGTCCGCGTGAGCGGTGCTCGTCGTCGCACTCCGACGCAACACGCGGCACGGTCGAGACTCGTCTGGCGGGCTCCAGTCCGGCCCCGGTACTCCCAGACTCAGGCAGAAGGGGCCAGGGTGAACAGATCACTCAGGACGCAGCCTCCCCGGCCGCCGCCCTCGAGGGCCTCCAGTCGGTGTCCTGGACCCCGCCCGTCGAGCAGGCCACTCCGTTCGACGTCCAGATGCTGAACGACTTCCCAGGCCGGCTACGTGAAGCTGAGCCGGGCGACCGTACAGGGCTACGCGATGGCGGACATGTTCCTGTCGCAGCTGGCGGCGGCCGGCCCCGATCTGAACACGAAGACGTTCGATCAGGCGGTCAACGGTGGGGGCTATACCTACACCTCGTCGACGCCCGGTGGTCCGGCGAGCCTGCCGTACCCGGCGGGGCACGTCACGCAGGCCGACTGCGGGGCCGCGATGCAGCTGATCAACAACAGGTATGTGGTCCGAGGTGCGTACACGTGCTTCTCATCCGTGCAGTCCAGGCCGTGACCCGGTCGAATCCGAATCCTGGAGGTCGGGTGGCGCAGCGGCTCGGCTCGGCGAATCCCTCTTGTCAAGGAATGTGATCAGCTTTACGCTGTCGCGGCGCCACTGTGATCGCGGTTACACAAGGGTTCCGGTGCGCGCAGTCGCAGGCCGGGAGCCTCCCGGCGCGGAGAGGAAGCGGTGCACGCATGTCCGTGCCCGTGGACCTCGAAAGCACGTTGAAGGCGGCGTGGGTGGCGACGACGGTCGCACTCCACGCCGCCCGTTCGGGTCGGGGCCGAGCGTCCACGATCGCCGCCGTGGCGAGTGGAACTGAGGCGAGGAGCCAGGGTGAAGAGGTCCGTAGTAGCGGTCGCGGTCGCCGTCGTGGCGGTTGCGACAACAGTTCTGGCCGGATGTGGCTCGGGCTCCGGTTCGGGAGCGTCAGCCAATCCGTCCAGTACCGTCGACGCGTCGGGTGATACCGGCGGGGCGCTCAATGCCGTCGGTGTCGCTCCCGAGGTCGCTCAGAAGGTCAATGGTCTCCCGCTCGCCGGCACGCCGGGGTCGGGGCTGACTCGTGGGGTGACCGCGACCTCGGTCAAGGTCGGGTGCGTGAACCTGAACGCGTTCTTCCCGAACCCCGATACCGCGTTCAAGGCGCGGATCGACCGGGCGAACGCGGCGGGTGGTGTCAATGGCCGCAAGATCGACTTCCTCGGCTGCAACGACGACGGCGGCAGTGCCGACGCCAACCTCGCCATCAGCAAGCGTCTGGTCGAACAGGACCAGGTGTTCGCGATGATGCAGTTCAGTACCTTCGCGACCCCGCAGGTCACGGACTATCTCAACCAGAACGAGGTGCCGTTCTACGGCTGGGGCTTCCTGCCCGGGTTCTGCGGTACCCGCTGGGGGTTCGGCTTCAACGGATGCGTCGTCAGCAGCGGCATCAGCTCGATCCCGTACGGCTGGGCGCTCACGGCCAACAACTCCATGTTCCCGGCCTCGGGCATCCCATACCAGGACATCAAGGTCGCGTTCATCGGGACCGACAACGACTCCTCGCGGTCGTCGTTCGACGATGCGGAGAAGGTTCTCAAGGCCGACGGCGGCCAGACCGTGTACAACAAGTCGATCATGCCGCTGACCGGCGTCACCGACTACAGTCCGTACATCCGGCCGGCGCTGGCCGAGAAGCCGAACGCGGTCGACCTCAACGTCGGGCTCGCGACCTTCGGGCAGGTCGTGGCGGCGCTGAAGGGCGGCGGCTATACCGGTCCTGTCTTCAACACCTCGGGCTACCTGCCGGGGCTGCTCGAGCGTCAGCCGGCGCTGGCCGCGGCGTTGGAAGGTTCCTACTCGTTGTCCGTGATCCCGCCGGTCGAGATGAAGACGCCGTTCAACGACCAGATGGTGAAGGACTTCGAGGGCGCCAACGTGCAGCTGAGCCAGGCGACCATCTTCGCCTACGCCCAGGCGGACATGTTCCTGTCGCAGCTGGCGGCGGCCGGCCCTGACCTGAACACGAAGACGTTCGACCAGGCGGTCAACGGTGGGGGCTATACCTACACCTCGTCGACGCCGGGTGGTCCGGCGAGCCTGCCGTTCCCGGCGGGGCACTTCGTGCCGGCCGACTGCGGCGCTCCGATGCAGGTGGTGAACAAGAAGTACGTGGTCAAGGGTCCGTACAAGTGCTTCACCTCGGTGCAGACCAGGCCGTGAGCCGGTCGTCGACCGAGTAGCGAGGAAGCCGGGGTCGGGAGGCATCTCCCGACCCCGGCCCGTGCCGGCCGGATCCCCCTTGCCAATGATTCTTATCAGCTTTACGCTGTCGCGGCGCATCCGTGGTCGCGATGACGAGCGAGGCCGTCGCCGCGCCGGCCGGGAGATCCCCGCCGCGCCGCGGCCGACAGCCGTCTGTGTCCACACCTTAGACCAGCAGGAATCTCGGGGCGGCGCTCGCGGGGGCGACGAGCTCGCCGCCGGGATGGAGCCCGTTTGTGTCCGAGGCGTGGCCGCGGTGGTCGCCGCCGTGGCGAATGGAACTCAGGCAAGGAGCCAGGGTGAAGAGATCTGTAGTGTCGGTCGCGGTCGCCGTCGTGGCGGTTGCGACAACAGTTCTGGCCGGATGTGGCTCGGGCTCCGGCGCGGGAACGACCAGCAAGCCGACCAGCACCGTCGACGCGTCGGCCGATACCACCGGCGCCCTCAATGCCGTCGGTGTCGCTCCCGAGGTCGCTCAGAAGGTCAATGGTCTCCCGCTCGCCGGCACGCCGGGGTCGGGGCTGACTCGTGGGGTGACCGCGACCTCGGTCAAGGTCGGGTGCGTGAACCTGAACGCGTACTTCCCGAACCCTGACACCGGGTTCAAGGCGCGGATCGACCGGGCGAACGCGGCGGGTGGTGTCAATGGCCGGATGATCGACTTCCTCGGCTGCAACGACGACGGCGGCAGCGCGGACACGAACCTCGCGATCAGCAAGCGTCTGGTCGAACAGGACCAGGTGTTCGCGATGATGCAGTTCAGTACCTTCGCGACCCCGCAGGTCACGGACTATCTGAACCAGAACGAGGTGCCGTTCTACGGTTACGGGTTCCTGCCGGGTTACTGCGGTACCCGCTGGGGGTTCGGCTTCAACGGCTGCCTCGTGAGCAACGGGGTGACCTCGCTGCCCTACGGGTTCGCCTACTCGGCCAACAACTACGAGCTGCCGGCCTCGGGTCTCGACTACCCCGACATGAAGGTCGCGTTCATCGGGACCGACAACGACTCCTCGCGGTCGTCGTTCGACGACGCGGAGAAGGTTCTCAAGGCCGACGGCGGCCAGACCGTGTACAACAAGTCGATCATGCCGCTGACCGGGGTCACCGACTACAGCCCGTACACCCGCCCGGCGCTCGCGGCCAAGCCGAACGCGGTCGTCCTCAACGTCGGACTCGCCACCGTCGGCCAGGTCATGGCAGCGCTCAAAGCCGGGGGCTACACCGGCCCGGTCTTCAACCCGTCGGGCTACCTGCCGGGCTTGCTCGAGCGTCAGCCCGCGTTGGCGGCGGCTCTCGAGGGCTCCTGGTCGGTGTCGCAGACACCGCCGGTCGAGATGAAGACACCGTACAACGAGCAGATGGCCAAGGACTTCCAGGCCGACAACGTGGAGGTGAGCCAGGCGACCGTGTACGGCTACGCGATGGCGGACATGTTCCTGTCGCAGCTGGCGGCGGCCGGCCCCGATCTGAACACGAAGACGTTCGATCAGGCGGTCAACGGTGGGGGCTATACCTACACCTCGTCGACGCCGGGTGGTCCGGCGAGCCTGCCGTTCCCGGCGGGGCACTTCACGCAGGCCGACTGCGGCGCCCCGATGCAGGTGGAGAACAAGAAGTACGTGGTCCGGGGCCCGTTCAAGTGCTTCGCCTCGCTGCAGAGCAGGCCCTGACCCGAACCGAAGGACAGGGACGTCGTACGGGGCCCGAGTGCGGCCCCGTACGACGTCCTCCCCGGCTGCAGCCCGGACTCCCGCTCGGCGTCACCGATGACGCCGGCGTGCGAGCAGCGGTGGGCCGGCCTTCCGCGGCGACCGCCCACCTCGACTCATCGATCGACGATGCCGGCGTCGCCCAGGGCTGGACGCTGTGGAGCAGCTCGCCCGCACTGCGGCGCTCGAGCTCGCCGCGGCGAAGATCCGGGTCGACATCGTCTGACCGGGTCTGACCCGCACCGCTGCGACTGAGGGCATGTTCGACCACCGTGCGACCCTCCAGGCCTTCGTCGAACGCATCCCGCTCGGTCGCGGCGGAGAGCCCGACGAGGTGGCCGAAGCCGTGCGGTTCCTCGCGGGCCCGGAGTCGAGATTCGTCACCGGACAGACGATCTCCGTCGACGGCGGTCTGGAGCTGCGAGGCCATCCGGACCTCGCTCCGCTCGTCGAGGCGATCTACGGGGCGCAGGCCGTCCAGTCGGCGCGGGCGGGCCGGGTCCCGCACCGCTGAGAGGCGAGACTGCGTCCTGGCCCGCGCGTCGAGCGGGCCGCGCCCCGCCGACTGCGAACCCATCACACACGAGGAAGTGATCTGGTGGAACATCGAGTACTGGGTGGTACCGGAGTCCGGGTGAGCCCGCTGACGCTCGGAGCAATGCTCTTCGGTTCGTCGATGCGGACGCCCGACGGGGCGACCGTGCCGAGTCCCGATGGGGCGAAGGAAGGGGTGCGGACTATCCACGCCGCGCTCGACGCCGGGATCAACGTCATCGACACCGCCGACGCCTACGCGGGTGGCGAGTCCGAGGAACTGATCGGCCGGGCGCTCAAGGGCCGGCGGGACGACGTGCTGATCGCGACGAAGGCTCATGTGTCGATGGGCGACGACCCCAACATGCGCGGCAACTCGCGCCGCTGGATCGTGCGTGCCTGCGAGGCGAGCCTGCGTCGCCTCGGGACCGACTACATCGACCTCTACCAGATGCACCGGCCCGATCCGGTGTGCGACATCGACGAGACCCTCGGCGTGCTCTCCGACCTCGTCCACGCGGGCAAGATCCGTTACATCGGTGGCTCGGGCTACACCGGCTCGGCGATCGTCGAGGCCCAGTGGACGGCGGAGCGGCGCTGTCGCGAGCGGTTCGTCAGCGAGCAGGCGCCCTTCTCGATGATCGTTCGCGGCATCGAGGCGGACGTGCTGCCCACCTGCCGCCGGCACCGGATGGGCGTCCTCGCCTATGCGCCCCTCGCGCACGGATGGCTCTCGGGGCGGCTTCGCAGCGCTCAGCAGGACCCGACCAGCCGCCGCGTCGCCGCCATCAGCTCGACCCAGGCGGCCAAGCCGTCGAACGCACCCAAGACCGCGGCCGTCGACGCCCTCGCCGCGCTCGCCGACGAGATCGGTGTGCCGCTCGCGCAGCTCGCCGTCGCCTGGTCGGCGAATCATCCGGCGGTGTCGTCCGTGATCGTCGGGGTCCGCAGTGTCGAGCAGCTCGAGGGTCTGCTGCCCGCGATGGAGGTGACGCTGGACGACGGGGTGCTCGACCGGATCGACGAGATCGTGAGTCCCGGGACGACCGTGGACCCGAACGACTCCGGCGACGCCTGGCTCTACGGCCGTCTGGTCCGCAGGGACGTCAGCGTCAACCGACGAGCGACCGCGCCGGGCGGACTTCCCGAGCGGGGCTGAGCAGGCGGTGCCCGGGCCGGCTGACCGGACCCGGGCACCGCCTGCTCACGGGACGACGACGGCCTTGCCGAGGACTCCGCGGCGGGCGAGCAGCCCGACCGCCTCGGCCGCGTCCTCCAACCCGTAGGTG
This sequence comes from Pseudonocardia oroxyli, assembly GCF_900102195.1. Lineage (GTDB taxonomy): Bacteria > Actinomycetota > Actinomycetes > Mycobacteriales > Pseudonocardiaceae > Pseudonocardia > Pseudonocardia oroxyli. Next base: position 49,981 of record NZ_FNBE01000011.1, on the reverse strand, counting down.
TGCTGGACCGGCGGGTCGATCGCCCCGGTCGACGCGAGCGCCATCAGGTCGTCCCACATCTCGCGCATCACTCCGGGGTGGGTGTTGGACCACACGCCCCAGGCGACGCCGCGCACGTCGACGTTCTTGAGCAGCAACCGGTTCACCTTGACGCTGGGGATCTCGCCGCCGGTGAAACCCAGGACCAGCAGCCTGCCGGCCGGGGCGAGGGAGCGCAGCGAGTCCGTGAAGCGATCGCCCCCGACCGGGTCCACGACGATGTCGGCGCCACGCCCGCCCGTCAGACCGAGTACCGCGTCACGGAACCCGTCGACGAGGACCGCCTCGTGCGACCCGACCTTTCGGGCGAAATCCGCCTTCTCCTCGCTGGAGACCACCGAGATCACCCGCGCGCCCAGGGCTCGTGCGATCTGGATGCTCGCGGTTCCGATCCCACCCGCGGCGCCCTGGACGAGGACGGTCTCGCCTTCGCGGAGCCCACCCCGGTCCCGGAGCCCGAAGAGCATGGTCAGGTAGTTCAGGGGATAGCACGCGGCCTCGACGAAGCCGATCCCGTCGGGGAGCGGGAGCACTCGGGCGACCGGCGCTTTCGCCAGCGGCGCGAACCCGCCGACCACGGGATAGGCGGCCACCCGGTCCCCGACGGAGAAGCCGGAGCCCTCGGGGGCCTGGCGGACCGTACCGGCGATCTCTCCACCCAGGGTGAACGGGAGCTCCGGCTTGTACTGGTAGAGGTTGCGACTCATCAGCAGGTCCGGGAAGTTCACCCCGGCGGCCGCCACCTCCAGCAGCACTTCGTCGGGGCCGGCCACGGGTTCGGGGATGTCGAGCACCTGGACGGACTCCGGCCCGTCGGTCCGGGTCACTCTGGCTGCGCGCACGGTCGTTCCTCACGTTGAGATCGGCGGGGATCGTCGAATTTGTCGGGGTTCACGGTTCGGGCCGCGGCTCGGAGCCCGGACGGCCGGCTCAGGAGATGAAGATGCCGCCGTTGGGCGACAGCCACTGCCCCGTCGAGTAGGCGCTCTCGTCCGAGGCGAAGTGCAGCACCGCATAGGCGATGTCGTCCGCCGCACCGAGCCGGCCGAGCGGGATCGACGCGAGGGCCTTCTGTCGCCGTTCCAGCGGGTAGCGGGTCGCCATGCCCGCGTCGATGCTGCCCGGGGCGACCGCGTTGATCCGCACGCCGTGCGGGCCGAGGCTGCGGGCGAGCGAGCGGACCATCGCCATGATGCCGCCCTTGGCGGCGGAGTAGTGGGCTGCTCCGTGCCCGGTCAGCTGGGCGATGCTGGTGATGCACACGATGGACCCGCTCCCGCGCGGGACCATCGTTGCGGCGGCGGCCCTGGTACAGAAGAAGGTGCCGTCGAGGTGGACTCCGATCATCCGCCGCCAGTGCTCGTCGGTGATGTCGGTGATGGGTCGCCGGATGGGGTCCAGGATGGACTCCGCAGACACCCCGGGGTCCGCCGTGGCGCTGACCCCGGCGTTGTTGACGAGGATGTCGATCCGGCCCCATCGGGACCCGAGCTCGGCGAAGGCGGTGTTCACGGCGGCGGAGTCGGACACGTCGAACGGCACGGCGAGGGAGTCCGGGCTGGTGGCGCGACACTCGGCGGCGACCTTCTCCGCGGCCTCGGCGTCGATGTCGTTCACCCCGACGGTCGCGCCCTCGCGGGCGAACAACCGCGCGATGGCTCCGCCGAGTCCGCCTCCGGCTCCGGTGATCAGGGCGGTCCGGCCATCGAGGCGTCCGGTCATGAGTGAGTCCTTCCGGTGCTGTCGTCCCGGGCAGCTGAGTCGAGCGAGGGGGTCCCCCCGATGTGCTCGACGGCGGTGAAGCGGCGGGACTCGATGCGCCACCGCCCGTCGGTCCTGAGCAGGCGGTCGTCGTAGGTGCCTCGGACCTGGACGGCGAGGCTGCCGTCGGGCCGGTAGAGCAGGGCGTCGACGTAGGAGCGGGCCTCGGCGGTGTCCCCGCCGACGGTGCTCTCGACGTTGGTGATGCGGTGCAGGGTCCTCCCGTAGGGGAGGTGGACCTCCTCCATGTACGCGGTGACGGTGTCGCCACCGCGCCAGCTGCCGAGCCTTCCGTAGTCGAGGAGGCAGTCGTCGGTGAAGCACGTGCGGAAGGCTCGCCAGTCCCGCCGGTCGATGGTGTTCGCGTACCGGACGACCACGGCGGAGATCGCGTGGTGGTCCGGTTCCGTGGGCGTGGGCACGGTGTGTCCTCTCGTCAGCCGAAGTAGGCGTCGCGGACGGCGGGGTTCGCTCGTACCTCCGTCGGGGTCCCACTCGCGAGCACCGAGCCGAGGTTCAGCGCGACGACCCGGTCACAGGTGGCCATGACGAAGGGGACGTCGTGCTCCACCAACAGCACCGTGCAGTTGTCCTGCTCGCGGACGTCGGCGATGGCGCGGGCCAGGATCTCGGCCTCGGTGTGGTCGAGGCCGGAGGTGGGCTCGTCGAGCAGGAGCAGGGACGGCTGTCCGATGACTGCCCGTGCCAGCTCCACCATCCGGATGGTGCCGATCGGCAGCCGCCCCGCGGCCACGTCCTTCGTCGCCGTCAGGCCGAAGCGGTCCAGGATCTGTGCGACGTGCTCCCTGCGGACGGCGTCCTGGCGGCCCTTCAGCCCGACGAGGTCGGCGAGGAACCGGCCCCGCCCCTGGGCCTCGAGCGCGACCAGGATGTTGTCCTCCACGCTGAGCCAGCCGAAGGGCTGGGACCGCTGGAAGGTCCGGCGCATGCCCATGCGGGAGCGCTTGACCGCCCCCGCGCCGGTCACGTCGCGTCCGGCGAACGAGATCGACCCGTCGGTCGGGGGCCGGACACCTGAGATGACGTCGAAGAGGGTCGTCTTTCCGGCGCCGTTGGGGCCGATGACCCCGACGACCTCTCCGGGGGCCAGGTCGAAGGAGACGTCCTTCAGAGCGTGCACGCCGCCGAACCGGACACTGATCGATCGCAGCTCCAGCAGGGCCTGCGCCACGGTGGCCCGTGGCGCGTAGGCGACGTCGGTCATCGGCTCAACCTCCAGGACGGGGTACGGAAGGGCGGGGTTCGGCGGACGGTCACGGCTGCACCTCCGCGGTGAGACGGCCGGTGGTGTCGCCCGGGCCTCCGGGGTGTGGTCCGACCTCCTCGGCGCCACCGAGGTACACCGACGCCAACCGGGCGGCATCGGTGTCGGCGGCAGGCCCCTGCCACAGGATGTGGCCGAGCGACATGACGGCTGCCCAGTCGGCGATGGGGAGGACACCGGAGGTCTTCTCCTCCACGAGCAGGATCGCGACTCCCGCCTGGCGCAGCTCGGCGAAGATCTCCACCAGCTGCTCGATGATCTTCGGGGCGAGACCGAGGGTGGGCTCGTCCGCCACCAGCACCTTGGGCGGCTTCGCGACGAAGGGCACGAGGGTCAGCATCTGCTGCTCGCCGCCCGACAGGCTGCCTGCGGCGATCCCGCGCCGCTTGGCAAGGGTCGGGAACCGCTCGAGGGCGGCCTCGCGGTCGGCGCGGTCCGGCAGCGCGACGGCGAGGTTCTCCTCCACCGTCAGGCCGTTGAAGATGCCGCGGGCCTCGGGGGCCACGGCGATGCCGGAGCGGAACCGGGACCGGGCGGGCAGGACGGCGAGGTCGCTGGAGGCGAAGGTCAGCGACCCCGCTGTCGGGGTGACCAGACCTGCGATGGTGGACACCAGTGTCGACTTGCCGCTGCCGTTCGCCCCGAACAGGCCCACGATCTCCCCGGGGACGAGGGCCAGGTCGATGCCGTGCAGCACCTCGACCGGACCATAGCCCGCGACCACCCCGTCGAGGCGGAGCGCGGCCTGCTCGGCGCGCCTGCGGCTGATGTCGTCAGCGGCCTCGGACCGCTGGACGGCACCACTCTCCACGAGCGACCGCGCCCGCAGCTCGACATCGTGCTCGATTTCCGCCTGCTCTGCAGCCACTGCACCGGCGAGCGCCTGCTCGTCGGCGGACGCCGCGGCGCGCTCCTGCTTGGCCAGCCGCTTCTTGTACCGCTTCTCCGCCATGTCGGCCAAGATCCCGTCGGGGCTGCGGGCCAGGGTCACCGCACCCATGCCGAAGAGGATGAGCGGGATCTCGACCGACGTCGTGCCGTCCCAGCCGAACGAGCCGATGTGGATGCCCCCCCGCAGGATCTCGGGGAAGATCGCCGACACCACACCCGCGACGACCGCCGCACCGGGCCGTCGCACGCCGAAGAGCACCACCGTCGCGAGCCAGAGCAGCCCGTCCGCGGTCACCTTCGAGGTGCCCGTCACGTTACCCTGCAGCGACGCCAGCATGACCCCGCCGATCGCGGCGATCACCGCCGACGTCGCGAAGACGGCGAGCTTGGCGGTCACGGGGGAGATGCTCGACGTCGCTGCCGCCGTGGACGACGACCGCACGGCGGTGATGCGCCTGCCGGTCGCGGACCGCTGCAGGTTGCGGATCACGGCGATGATGATCACGACGACGACCAGCAGGAACACCGCCATCGTGCGGCGGTTGGCGAGGTCCAGTCCGAAGATCACGGGGGCGCGGACCGGCCAGCCGTTGGGTCCGTTGGTGAACCACCGCCAGCCGAACAACACGTTGTCGACCACGAAGCCCAGCGCCAGGGTCGCGAGGGCGAGGTAGAGCCCGCCCAGCCGGAGTGCGGGCAGGGCCACCAGGATGCCCAGGACCACCGTCACCGCGATGGCCACCAGCATCGCCGGGAGGAAGGACCAGCCGAAGTTGGTCAGCAGGAGCCCGGTCACCAGCCCGGCGGTGTTGACGAAGGCGGCCTGGGCGAGGTTGACCATGCCGCCGATGCCCGTGGTCACCACGAACGACAGGAAGATGATCGACATGGCGAGACCGGACGCGAAGATGCCCAGCCAGAAGTCGTTCGCCAGGAAGAACAGGAACACGAGGAGCACCACCGTGGCAACGGCCCATGGCAGGCGACGCCGCCAGGGCGGGAGGTGCTCGAGGTAGTCGAGCGGCCGGACATCGTCGTTGACCGAGCCCGCCTGCCGGCGCCGGTCGCGACCGAGGATCACGACGCCCAACAGGAGCAGGATGAAGGGAACGGCCGTGCCGAACCCGGTGATGTCCTCGGCGAAGGTGGAGTACGCCGCGGCCAGGTTCTGCACGACGCCGAGCAGCAGACCGCCGACGAACGCCATCGGGATGGACTTGAGCCCGCCCAGCGCCGCCGCGGCGGCGGCGATGAACATCAGGGTGAGGAACGGAGACGACTGCAGGGTGCCGATGACCGGGGCGGCGATGACCCCGACCAGAGCCGCGAGAACGGACCCGACGATCCAGGAGATCCGCGAGGTCCGCACCACGTGCACCCCGCGAATGGTGGCGAGCTCCTCGCGGTCCACCACCGCGCGCATCTCCAGCCCGACCCTCGTGCGGCGCACCATGATCCAGAGCAGTACGGCTGCCAGTGCCGCGGCACCGAAGACGATGGCCTGGTCCGAGGTGATGGTGAGCCCGTCGAACAGTGCGATGCTCTCCGCGGGGACGGGCCCGATGCCCGGTGGGAAGCCGACCTGGGCGACGTCGGTGCTCGTGGGTAGCTCGGTGAGCCCGAAGATGCTGATGACGAGGTCGGAGAGGAACCTGACCAACGCGGGCAGCGCGATGAGCAGACCCACCGTCGCCATGATCTTCGCGGAGTCCGGGGTCCCGGCGAGTGGGCGGAAGACGGCCGCGTCCAGGGCGAGCCCCAGCAGCGGAGCCACCACGAACAGGACGAAGGCCCCGGCCAGCAAGGGGTTCCACCCCAGGCCCGCGACGAGGAGGTAGAAGAGGTAGCCGATGACGTAGGCGATCGCGCCGTAGGAGAAGTTGAAGATCCCCGTTGCGGCGTAGGTGAGGGTCAGCCCGGAAGCGATGAGTGAGTACAACGCCCCGCTCACCAGCCCGCTGAGCAGCAGGCTGAGGAACTGGTCCATGGGGTTCTCCGACGGGTAGTCGACGATGGGAAGGGTCGACGAAGGTGGCGTAGGTCGCCGCTGGGGACCCGGCGGGTCCGGTCCTGTGCCATGTCGACCACGGTGTCTGTAAGAGGCGTCACAGGCGCGGCGGCCAGCCTAAAGCTGATAACATTCGATAGCAAGAGGCTGTGGACGCCCGGCCGGTCGCGGCCCCGCCAGTGGCCTCCGAACGGCGGACCCGGTGGGTGCGGCCGGCCCTCGTGCAGAGTCGCTCGCGGGGACGAACGGAGAGAATGCATGGCACAGCAGGTCCCACTCGTCGACTACCTGGTGCTCGACGAGCCCCCCCATCTGCTCGCCCACGAGTGCACGCAGTGCCGGGCGCGCTACTTCGATCACCGCAACGCCTGCGCCCGCTGCTTCGGGGCGGAGTTCCGCGACGTCGCCGTCGTGGGGGAGGGCGAGGTCCGGTCGTTCACCATCGTGTCCTTCGCCGCCCCCGGCGTCGCCGTGCCCTTCGTGGCCGCGGTCGTCGACTGCGACGGCACCTCGGTCAAGGGCAACATCATCAACACCCCGTCCGACCCCGACCACGTCCGGCTCGGCATGAAGGTCCGCCTCGCCACGTACGTGGTCGGGACGGACTCCTCCGGTACCGAGGCCGTCGGCTTCGGCTTCGAACCTGCGCAGGTGTGACGTGACAGACGACGTGTGGATCCTCGGCATCACGATGACGAAGTTCGGGAAGTACCCGGACCGCGACATCGTCGACCTCGCCGCCGAAGCGGCCCGTGGGGCCATCGCCGATGCCGGCATCGGTATGTCCGACATCGGGGTGCTGGCAGCGGGCAACTACATGGGCGGCGACGGGCTGCTCGGGCCCGGCCGCCTCGGCCAGGCCCTCCAGAAGCAGATCGGCCAGACGGGTGTTCCCGTCTACAACGTGATGAACGCCTGCGCGACGGGTGCGACGGCGCTGCGGACCGTCCTCATGGCCATCAAGGCGGGGGAGACCGACATCGGGCTGGCGGTGGGGGCCGAAAAGCTGTCCGGCGCCGGGCTGCTCGGCAGCGGCGGCGCGGGGAAGGCCGACGGCGCCGAGTTCACCCCGTCCGGACGGGTGGGTCAGGTCGCCCCGCTCGACGGCCGGATCGGCACCGAGACGATGCCGGGTGTGTTCGCCCAGGTCGGCATGGAGTACACCCACCGGTATGGCAAGGGTGGCTTCGAACTCTTCGCCCGCATCAGCGAGAAGAACCACGCCCACTCGACGCTCAACCCGCTGGCGGCCTACACCAAGCGGCTGACCCTCGACCAGATCATGAACGACGTCATGGTCGCCTACCCGAACACCCGTCCGATGTGTTCGGCGAACTGTGACGGGGCCTCCGCGGCGGTGCTCGTCTCCGGTGAGCGCCTCAAGCGCATGGACCCCGACCAGCGCAGGCGGGCGGTGAAGATCAGCGCTTCGGTCCTGACCAGCGACCCGTGGACTGAGGCGTGCCAGGTCCTCCCGGACATCAACACCCTGACCCGCAACGCGGCCGAGCAGGCCTACACCGCGGCCGGGGTGGCGCCCGAGGACCTGGACCTTGTCGAGCTGCACGACTGCTTCGCCACCGCGGAGCTCGTGCACTACGACAATCTCATGCTGTGCGAGCCGGGCGGGGCGGTCGATCTGTTCGAGTCCGGAGCGACCTGGCGAGACGGCAGGCTCCCGGTGAACGTCTCCGGCGGCCTGCAGTCGAAGGGGCACCCGATCGCCGCGACCGGGATCGCGAACGTCTGGGAGGTCTGCCATCACCTGCGCGGCGAGGCGGGGGACCGACAGATCGACGGGGCCCGAGTCGGGTTGGCCCACGTGATCGGGCTCGGCTCCGCCTGTGGCGTCCACATCCTGGAGCGCGCCGCCTGAGCGGTGGCTCGCAGGGCGGACTCGCCTCGCGAGCCACCGGCCCACGGTGGTTGACCGCCGTCGCGCGTCCTACTAGATTTCTGATCACATTAGGCGGGACGAGGGCGTCGGCGCTGCAAGAACGGAGTCGTGGTGGCTGTTCTGAAGCTCCGGTACGACCTGCGCATGGACGGTGATGATCCGTCGGCTCGCGCGGACCTCTACGAGGCGGCGCTCGACCAGATCGAGTGGGCGGACCGGACCGGCTTCGACTCGGTCATGTTCCACGAGCACCACGGTGCAGCGGACGGCTATCTCCCTTCACCGATCGTCCTGGCCGCGGCCGCCGCCGCGCGGACGTCGCGGATCGGCATCATCGTCGGGGCGCTGCTCGTCCCCCTGCATGATCCGCTGCGGCTGGCCGAGGACCTGGCCGTCGTGGACGTCCTGAGTCGCGGGCGGCTCGTCGTCACGCCCGGGGTCGGGTACGCGCCCGACGAGTTCACGATGTTCGGGCGGGCGAAGTCGCGGCGGGGCAAGGCCCTCGACGAGGGCCTCGCGGTGCTCAAACACGCCTGGTCCGGAGAGCCGTTCGAGTACGAGGGCCGGCAGGTCCGGGTGACGCCGCGGCCTCACCAGCGCCCGCGGCCCCCGCTCGTGGTGGGCGGTGGGTCGAGGCCTGCGGCGCGGCGGGCCGCACGGGCCGGGGACGGGTTCGCCCCGCACCTACCCGAGGCGTGGGCCGACTACCGGGAGGAGCTCGCTGTCCTCGGTCTGCCCGATCCCGGCCCGATGCCCCGATCCGGTCCCCGGTTCCTGCACGTCGCCACCGACCCGGAGCGGGCCTGGCACGAGCTGGCGCCGTTCCTGCTGCACGAGATGAACTCCTATGCGCAGTTCGCCGCAGGGGCGCAGGAGTACACCGGCTACGTCTCCACCGAGGACCTCGACGCGCTGCAGGCCTCCCCGCACTACCGGGTCGTCACCCCTCAGGAGTGCGTCGCGCTGGCCGAGGAGCTCGGCCCGGGTGGTGCGCTTTGCTTCCGGCCCCTGGCGGGCGGGATGCCGCCGCAGCTGGGCTGGTCGAGCCTGCGCCTCTTCGAAGCCGAAGTCCTCCCGCACCTCACAGTTCAGCGGGATCCGGCGGTCCGCGTTCGTGACGCCGCGAACGAGCACCGAACTCCTCGAGAGGAAGTACCCCAGTGACGCAGCTGCGCTTCGATGACCGGGTGGCGGTGGTGACCGGCGCCGGACACGGCCTGGGCCGCGCCTACGCCCTGCTCCTCGCTTCACGCGGGGCCAAGATCGTGGTGAACGACCTCGGGGGCCCGCCCGACGGCTCGGCAGGCTCCTCGCTCGCCCCCGCGGACGAGGTGGTGCGCGAGATCACGCAGGCCGGTGGGCAGGCGGTCGCGAGCGGGCACGACGTCTCCGACGACCGGTCGGCCCACGAGATCGTGCAGCTCGCCGTCGACCATTTCGGCGCTGTCGACATCGTCATCAACAACGCCGGCACCAACCCGACCGCCCCGTTCGTCGACACCCCGCGCTCGGTGTTCGAGAAGGTCCTCGCCGTCCATCTGCTGGGGTCCTGGTCGGTCACCCAGGCGGCGTGGCCGCATCTCGTCGCGGGCGGCCGGGGCCGGGTGGTCAACACCTGTTCCGCGGCGATGTTTCAGGGCCACGGTCTGCGGGCGACCTACTCCGCGGCGAAGGGCGCCCTGTACGGCCTGACCAGGGACCTGGCAGTCGAGGGCAGCACCCACGGTATGAAGGTGAACGCGTTGTGCCCCGGAGCGCTGACCCGGATGGTGCAGAGCAGCTCGCAGCACACCCGGGACCGGATGGCGGCCTGGAAGCCCGAGGCCGTGGCGAACCCAGTCGCGGTCCTGGCCCACGACAGCTGCCCCGTCAACGGCGAGACGATCGAGGCGCGCGGCGGTGAGGTGCGGCGGGTCTACATGGCGCACACCCCCGGAATCGAGGTCGCCGCGGAGGCGCTGACCCCGGAGCTGGTGTCCGAGCGCTTCGACGAGATCGTCGCGGCGGGTGAGAAGGACGTCGTCGAAGAGCTGCTCGACATGCGGCAGCACACGTGAGCGCCACGCGTTCCGGGCCGCTGACCGGGGTGCGGGTGCTGGAGATGGCCGCGCTCGGGCCCGTTCCCTTCGCAGCCATGATGCTGGCGGACCTGGGAGCAGACGTCGTCCTCGTCGACCGCACCCGGGACGCCCGGGCGAGTGACGACCCCGCCCTCGACGTCACCAAGCGCGGACGGCGCTCGATCGGCCTGGACCTGAAGGACCCGCGCGGGCGGGAGGTGCTCCTCGACCTCGTCCGGAGCGCGGACGTCCTCCTCGAGGGCAACCGGCCCGGGGTGATGGAACGGCTCGGACTGGGCCCGGACGAGTGCCTCGCGGCCCGCCCGCAGCTGGTCTACGGCCGTGCGACCGGATGGGGTCAGGAAGGCCCTTGGGCCCAGGACGCCGCGCACGACATCAACTTCATGGCCGTGTCCGGCGTCCTGCACGCGATCGGCCGTCCGGGGGAGCGGCCGGTCCCGCCACTGAACATGTTGGGGGACTACGGCGGCGGGGGCATGCTGCTCGCCTTCGGAGTCGTGAGTGCGGTCCTCGAGGCGCGGACGAGCGGTCGCGGCCAGGTGGTGGACGCCGCGATCCTCGACGGCCTCGCGGCGATGAGCGCGCTGGAGCTCGCGATGCAGGCCCGGGGCCTGCAGTCGGAGGAGCGGGGCGCGAACCTGCTGGACACCGGGGCGCCGTTCTACGACGTGTACGAGTGCGCCGACGGGCGGTACCTCTCGGTCGGGGCCATCGAACCGAAGTTCTACGCGCGCCTGTGCGAGCTGACCGGCTTCGAGCAGGACCTGCCCGCCGAGGAGGTCCGCCCACAGCTGGACAAGACGAGCTGGCCGGACCGCAAGCGTGCGTGGGAGAAGCTGTTCGCGAGTAGGTCGCGCGCGGACTGGTGCGCGCTGTTGGAGCACGAGGACGCGTGCGTCGCACCCGTACTCTCCTGGCGCGAGGCGTTCGAGCACCCGCACAACGTGGCGCGGTCGACGTTCGTCTCACCCGGCGGCGTCCCCCAGGGGGCACCGGCCCCGCGGTTCAGCCGGACCCCCGGGGCCATCAGCAGGCCCGCCTGTGCACCGGGGGAACACACCACCGAGATCCTCGAGGAGCTCGGCAAGGATTCGGAATCCATCGCCGAGCTGCAGCGGCTCGGCATCGTCGGAGGAAGAGCATGATCCGGTCGTTCAGCGAGTACAGCAAGGCGTACCAGCACATCCGGATGGAGCGGACCGACGGGGTGCTGGAGGTGGCCCTGCACACCGACGGCGGCCCGTACATCCACAGTGGCCAGGGCCATCGTGAGCTGCCGGACGCCTTCTGGGAGATCGGGAGCGACCCGGACAACCGAGTCGTGATCCTGACCGGCAGCGGCGCCGACTTCTGCCCGCGGGGCGACTGGGGTTCCTTCGCGCCGATGACGGACCCCGAGAGCGCCTACCGCACCATCTACGAGGGCACGCGACTGCTGACCGCGCTGCTGGACATCGACGTGCCGGTGGTCGGGGCCGTGAACGGTGCCGCGCACGTGCACTCGGAACTGCTGATCATGTCCGACATCGTCGTCGCCGACACCCGGGCGAGCTTCCGGGACAACCACCTCGATCTCGGGGTCGTGCCCGGCGACGGCAACCACACCGCCTGGCTGAACGCGCTCGGCGAGAACCGCGGCCGGCACTTCCTGCTCACCTCCCGCACCCTCACCGCGCAGGAGGCGGCCGAGTTCGGGGTGGTCGCCGAGGTCGTCGCGCCCGATCGGCTGCTGCCGCGGGCGCGCGAGATCGCCGCCGAGCTCGCGACCCAGCCGCCGCTGACCCTGCGTTACTCCCGGATGGCGTTGACCCAGCGCCTCAAGCGCCTCTTCGCCGAGGGCGTCCCCTACGGCATGGCCGTCGAGGCCCTGAGCTCGGCCGGTCGGGTGCGGCCTGCGTCCGCGGGCTGAGCCCGAGGTCGTTGATCGCCTCGACGCGGTCAGTGACCGACCGTGCCACCTGCTCGTTCCGTCGAGCGGCGGCGACGTCACGTCATCCTCGGTGGGTGACCCTCACGCAGTCAGCCCACCGTCGATGTAGACCACTTGGCCGGTGATGCTCGGTGCCAGGTCCGACACGAGGAAGGCGATGGTGTGGGCAACCTCTTCGTCGTTGGTGTAGCGGCGGAGGGGGTGCGCCTGTCGCACCGGCTCCATGTACTCCTCGACGGTCACGCCCTCACTGCTCGCCCTCCGCCCGATCGCCTCCTCGAGCGCGGCTCCCCACTTCCAGCCGGGCGACAGGGTGTTGATCCGAATGCCCAAGGGCCCGAGTTCCCTCGCCAGGTAGTGCGTCGCCGACACCAGCCCCGCCTTGCTCATCCCGTACACCAACTGCGGGATACCGGCGACGGAATGCACAGCCGCGATCGAACCGATGAAGACCACTGACCCCCCGCCGCTCTCGTGCATCAGCGGGACGGCCGCCTTCGTCAGCTGCAAAGTCCCTTTCACGTTGGTCCGGGCCACCGTTTCCCAATCGTCGAGATCCCCGTCGAGCAGTCCGCCGACCGACGCGGAGTGGGCGGCGACGTGCACCATGGCGTCGAGCCGCCCGAACCGGGACCGGGCGAGGGCGACGAGCTGTTCGCACTGGTTCCGATCGGTGATGTCACAGGCTGCGTGGGCGCTGTTCACCGACTCAGGATCGAGCTCGGCCGCGGCGATCCTCGCATTGTCGGAAAACAGATCACCGAGGACGACCTTGCCGCCGTTCTCCAGTACCGTTGCCGCCGTGGACCGCCCGAGTCCAGGCCCCACTCCGGAGATGAGGACGACCTTGTCTCGAAGATTCAGCACGCGTAGAGTCTAAAGTATGGCCGACGAATGGGACAGTGACGTCCGCGGGCCGATATCGGATTTCGATCCGTTCTCGGACATGTACACCGCCGAGACCGCAATGGATACCAACCGCCGGCTGCGTCGTTGTCCGATCGGCCGATCGGTCGGCCATGGTGGGTTCTGGACCCTCGCCCGCCACGCCGACGTGCTCGAGGGCTTCCGCCTGGACGGGAGGGAGCTGTCCGCCCGGCACGAGACGCTCGATGACGGGACGGTTCTCGGCGGGGTCACCCTCCCTCCGACCAGCACCCATCTGGGCATGATCGAGCAGGACCCGCCGATCTACACCCCCCTCCGTCGGTCCCTCGCCCAGCACTTCACCCGAAAGGCGATGGCTGCGCGTCGTCCCCGGATCGATGCTCTCGCGAGCGCCCTGCTCGACCGCCGCATCGAGTCGGGGGAGGCCGAGATCCTGGACGACCTGATCCGGCCGCTCGCCGGGATCGCGACCCTCGAACTACTCGGCCTTCCGCTCGAAGGGCTCGCCAGGTTCGCGTACCCGGTCCATTCCGCGAGCCACGACCTCAGCAAGGCCGACGGGCTGCGACGAATATGGTCGAGCCTCAAGGCCGACATCGCGGACGTCATCGCGAGCCGGGCAGGGCAGGAGCCTCGTGACGACCTGATCGGTGCGGTGTCCCTCCTCGAGGTCCCGGACTGGCCGCCCTCGACTGATTTCGTCGTCGACACCGTCTTCATTCTTCTGCTGGGTGGCGTGGAGACCGTCACCGGCCTCTTCTCCGGGACTCTCCAGCACCTCGACGCGCACCCGGAGCATCGTGCTCGCCTCGCGGCCGATCCGGACCTGCTCGACTCATCGTTCCACGAGTATCTTCGGTTCATCACGCCGACCACGCAGAATGCCCGCACCGTGCTGGCGGATCTCGAGATCGGCGGCCAGGAGATGTCGCGGGGTGATCGGATCTATCTCAACCTCTACTCCGCAAACCATGACGAAGAGGTTTTCGAGCGCCCCGACGAGGTCATTCTCGACCGTTCTCCCAATCGACACATGGCGCTGGGGCACGGGCTCCACAGGTGTATCGGCGAGCATCTGGCCAAGGAGCTCTGGACGTCGATGATGGTGGAGGTCCTCACGAGGATCCCGGACTTCGCAGTGGTTCCGGGCGAGGCGGTCCCCATCGTCGAGCGGGGATTGAACAACGGGTTCGTGTCGATGCCTGTCACCTTCACCCCGGGTGCACCGCGCCACCTCGACGACACCGCAGCGGACGACGTGAGCCGCGCTCTCCTGTCTCTCCGGGACATGTGAAGGTGGATGTCCGGCGTCGGTCGAGGGGGGTCTCCTCCCAACCCTCGTCTCGACCGCGAGGCGCGGCCGCGGGTCAGCGGCCGTAGCCGAACCGCTCCACCGCGCCGTCGAGGTAGGCCTGGGGATCGGCTCCCCGGCGGGCGAACTCGGCGTAGGCCTCCGGCACCGAGCAGATCAGGAACCGGTCCTCGGCGAGCCCGGCGAGGATGGTGGCCGCCATGTCGTCCGGATCGACGACCGGCAGGGCGGGTACGCCCATCCTCCGCTCGGGCCCGAAGTGGGGCATTCGGCTGGGCATCGACGTGCGCACCCCTGCCGGGCACACGCAGTGCACCCCGATCCCCTGCGGGCGCAGGTAAAGTGCCAGCCCCTCCGTCATCGCGATCACGGCCGCCTTCGTCGCGGCGTAGGGGAGGCGGTCGTAGGCGTAGGGGAACATGCCGGACGTCGAGGCGGTGTTCACGAGCTGGCCGTGGCCCTGGCGCGTCAGCACGGGAAGGAAGATCTCGTTGCTGCGCACTATGCCCAGCAGGTTCACGTCGATGATCCGCCGCCACTCGGCGAGCGGGAGATCCTCGGGTAGCCCGGTCGAAGCCAGGCCCGCGTTGTTCATGACCCGGTCGACCCGCCCCCAGGTGTCGAGGCAGAAGTCCCGCACTGCGGCGTAGTCCTCTGTCGAGGTCACGTCCACCCGCCGGGCCCAGGCCTGGTGCCCCGAGTCCTCGATCGACCGGGTGGTCTCCTCGGCGGCGGGAAGGTCGACATCGGATGCCACGACGTGGGCGCCCGCCAGCGCCAGCGCCAGCGCCGTGGCCCGGCCGATCCCGTTCCCGGCGCCGGTGACGACCGTGACGGACTCCTGGAAGAAGCCTCCGTACGGCGCAGTGGGTGCGGCACCGACGCTGTCGGCGGCCGGTGCCCCGCTCGCCGTCACGACCGGTCCCCGGGGCCACGCCGGCGGAACCACGCGACGCTGATGTCGTCGGCCGAACGCCGGCCGACCTCGTACCGCCCGGGCTCGCCGTCCCACGGCGGCTGACTCGCCTGCTCGCTGCGCATCGAGTCCCACACGAGCTGCCGGGCGGCGATCCGCCAGGTCCCGGCCCGACGCTCGAGGCGGTCGAGGTAGCGGCCCGCGACGAACTCGTCGACGTAGCCGTCGCCGGTCCTGCGGCGGTGATAGGCGTCGAAGTACGACTCGGATACGGCGACGTCGCCCTCGATCTCGATCACGATGTTCGAGAGGCAGTGCCGGGTGCAGACGACTGCACCGAGCTCCAGGCTCCGGCCCAGCTGAGTGATGAAGCCGTCGACGTCACCGGAGTACACCCCGCTGTGCTCGTCGACGGCGTCCGGGTGGTACACCTCGCGCAGCGACACGAGGTCACCGCGGTCGACCGCCCGGCAGTAGCCGTACAGCAGGCGCTTGATCTCGGCTTCGGCCAGCAGATGGGCGAGCTGCTCGTCCGTTCCGGACGGGGTCGACGTCATCGTCATCGGGTTCTCCTCAGTGCGCCTTCGGGGTGTCGAACCCCTGTTTGACCAGGGTCACGCGGTCCACCGTCGGGTCGGCGCCGCGGATCGCGGACTCGACGATCTGCTGGAGCAGGTCGTCGGGCACGAGGCAGTCGTGGCAGGCGCCGGGCAGCGCCTGCAGACAGACCGTGACGTGCCCGGCCTCGACCGACGCCACGAACAGACCGAACCCGTCGGCCTCCAGCCCGGGCCGGATGTCGTCGAGTGCGGCGACTACGGCGGAACTCATGGCGTGACACCCTTCCTCGTGCCGGCGGGCTCCACAGACGGTGGGCCGTGCGGCGGCCGGGGTTCCCGGGATCGATCGGCGACCAGCAGACCGGTGCCGAAGGCGTACGACGCGCTCGCGGCCAGCACGACGGCCTGGTCGTCGTGCTCCTCGTCGAGGTAGCGGCGCAGCCCGACGAGGACGTCGGGGCCGCCGAGGTGGCCCGTCTCGTGGCCGGTGACGGTCGTCCGATCCTCGAGATCGAGCTCCGAGGAGATGGTGCCGACGACTCCCGGGCTGATCTGGTTGCACACCAGGTGGGTGGGTTCGGCCGGGAACCGCGCCCGCAGCGCGGCGTAGGCGGCGGCGTAACCCTCGCGGTAGGCGGCGATGACCTCGTCCCGCGAGCGGCCGACGACGCGGCGCCGGTGCGGGTCCACCCCGGCGGGAGCCACGGGCGCGCGCGTGCCGCCGTACTCGATCCGAACGTAGCCGTTGTACGCGCTGCGGCTGCGGAACTCCGCGCCGAGGAAACGCAGGCGGCCCGCAGCGCCTGCGTCGAGGGCGACCACCGCGGCGGCGGCGCCGTCCCCGTAGGACCACAGCGCACTCGACGCCGGGTCGCCGTGGTCGATCGTGTGCGACCACCGTTCGGCGGCGACGACCGCAGCGTGTCCGCCGCCGTGCAGGGCGAGCCAACCGTGCGCGAGGTCGAGCCCGGTGAGAGTCGCGAGACAGCCCGCCGACGTGTCGAGGCCGAGGCAGTGGTCGCTCGCCCCAGCGAGCCGCATGATCTCGGTGGACACCGACCACGAGGGTGGGTAGTCGCGAGACGCCCCACAGAAGAGGACGAGCCGGAGCTCGGCCGCCGACACGCGCGCGTCCGCCAGCGCCCGTTCGAGGGCGCGAACGCCCATGCTGCTCGGGTGATCGCCGGCCCCGCCGTGACAGGCCGAGATCCAGCCGCGGTAGCCGTCCACCGGTGCGCCCTGCGCGGTGGCGAGCGCACGGACGTCCACCGGCTCGGGGAGGTCCACGCCGACCCCGGCGATGTCCAGAGGAGACAGCCGCACTGCCGTCACCTCGTCCCCCGGTGGCCTGGGCCTACCGCAAATCTAATCAGATCCAGGTCCCTGCACAAGACGGCGTTCGACCGCCGCTGCGGCATCGGAGGTGATGGAGCCGGATGTGGTGAGGGCGCCGCAGGGGGCTTGAGCTGCAGGGTATGGCGAAGTCGGCGGGACGCATCGCGATCTCCGTCGCGCGGCCCGCATCTTTCGAAGATGCCGGACTTCTCTGTTTCGTCCTTGCGGACACCACGAACATGCTCATAAAATCGCGGCCTGTGACGGTCGGGCCGAGGGTCCGCCACCGCGTCGACGCCGACGCCCGTGCGGGCCGAATGGTGCGACTTGGACCGCTGGAGGGTCGATGGCGAGCGCGCGGGCTCTCCCGGGGGCCATCCGTCAGATCGCCTACGTCGTCCGCGACATGGACGCCGCGATCGAGGAGTGGCTCGGTCACGGTGTGGGTCCGTGGTTCGTCCTCAGGTCGTTCCGTCAACACGGCGCGACCTTCCGCGGCCGGTCGGCGGAGCCGCTCCTGTGCCTGGCGATGGCGAACTCCGGGCCCCTGCAGATCGAGCTCCTCGCCCAGCTCGACGACACGCCCAGCTCGTACCGCGAGTTCCTGGACTCCGGCCGGGAGGGCTTCCACCACGTCTCCTACTGGACGGACGACTTCGACTCCTCCCTGGCCCGGGCGGCGGAACAGCCCTGGCAGGTCGTGCAGCAAGGCATCAGTCGAAGTGTCTACCTCGACACCGGCGGGGCCACGAGCACCCTCGTCGAGATCGCGGAGCTCACCGAGCGTTACCGCCGGCTGACCGATACCGTCCGGGACGCCGCATCCGAGTGGGACGGTGTCAGCGACCCGGTCCGGGAGCTGTCGCCCCCTCCGCACGGGGTGGAGACGGCCGGGTGACGAATCTGACGCGGGCGCGGCGCCGCGTGGAGCTGGTCCACGTGTTCCACCCCAGTGTCGCACGGGCTCTCGACCGGTTCCCCGGCCTTCTCGGCGGCCGCCGCATCCGTGTCCTGCCGGACGAGCGAGCGTTCGCCGACGCCCTGCCGGAGATCGAGGTGCTGTTCGCCATCAACCCGCCGCGCGGTCGGTGGGGATCGGCGTCGCGGCTGCGGCTCGTCCAGCTGGGCTCGGTCGGGGTCGACCATCTTCTCCCGGCGCCCGGCCTCCCGGCCTCCGTCGTGATCGCGAACGCCGCCGGATCGACGAGCGGGCCGATGGCCGAGTACGTCGTCGGACAGCTCTTGTTCCTGGTCAAGCGGTTCGCCGCGGCCGGGGAGAACCAGCGCAGGCGCCGCTGGGCGATGCACGCGCCGGGGGTGCTGGCCGGGCGCCGAGTGACCGTACTCGGATACGGGCCGGTCGGTAGTCGGGTCTGTGCGCTGCTGGCCCCGTTCTCCGTGGAGCTCTCGGTCGTCGTCCGTCGTCCGCGCCCTGTCGAGGGGGCGCCCCGGGTGTACGGGACGGATGATCTTCTCGGCGTCCTCCGGGAGACCGACGACCTGGTGCTCGCGCTTCCAAGGACGCCGGCGACCCGCGGCATCATCGGGGCGGCCGAACTCGAGACGATGCCGAGGCACGGACACGTCGTCAATGTCGCCCGCGGTGGACTCGTCGACGAGGACGCGCTGGTGACCGCCCTGCGGGCGGGCGAGCTGGCCGGGGCGGCCCTCGACACCGTGGACGAGGAACCCCCCGGCGCCGACAGCCCGCTGTGGGACTGCCCCGACCTGTTCCTCGGCGGTCATTCCTCCTGGACGACGCCACGGCGGGACGAGGAGATCGTGCGCACCCTGGCGACGAACCTGGACCGCCTCGAGACCGGCCGGCCGTTGATCAATTCGGTGGACCGGGAACACGGCTATCCGGTGTCGCCGCTGCCGGCAGGCGTCGGCGCCTGCGAGGGAGGTGCCCGGTGAGCGGCGGGTCCTTGGTCGACGCGATCGAGCACTGCTTCGAAGTCGGGTGGTCCGACGGGCTGCCGGTCGTGCCGCCCTACCGGGTTCTCGTCGACCGCATGCTCGACGCGCTGCACTGGGACGGTGAGGAGGTACTGACCTCCATCGCTGGGCAGGACACCGAGGTCTGCGCCGAACAGGTCGCGGCCATGGCCGTCATGGCGGGCTGTCGTCCGGAGTACGGCCGGGTCCTGCGGCCGCTGACCGAGGCGGTCTTCGACGAGCGTCTGAATCTGGCGGGTGTCGAGGTGACCACCGGTGGTGTCGCGGTGCTTGTCGTCGTGAGCGGGCCGGTCGTCACCGAGGTCGGTTTCGCGTACGGCGGCAACTCGGTCGGCGGGGCCAACAGCAGGCCGAATGCCACGGTCGGACGGTTCGCCCAGATGCTGCGCTATTTCTGCGGGTCGCAGGGGGGTGCCATGCGCGCCAACGGGACCATGGGCCACCCGGGCCGGATCAGTTTCCTGATCGCGGAGCGTCCGGACACCCACTTCCCGCCCTTCCACGCCCAGTCGGGGCTCCCTGCGGAGGTCTCGGCCGTCTCCGTCTGCTCGGCGGAGGGCCCGAACAGCGTCAACAACCACTACTCCTTCGAAGCCGAAGGCATCCTCGACACGATCGCCGACTGCCTGGCCCATGCGGGATCGACCAGCTACTACTGGCACCACGGGTTGTACCTGGTCGTGCTCGGCCCGGACCATGCGGAGACCGTCTCCCGGCGGTTCTCGCGCGACCAGGTCCGGGAGTACCTCTTCGAGCACGCCCGCAGACCGACCGACGAGCTCGCCCGGCTGGGGCGCATCCCCGAGAACCCGCGAGCCGAGAGCAAGGTCGTCCGGGGCGCCATGCGCTCACCCGTGGACAACCCTGGCCTGTTGTACGTCGTCGAAGGAGGGGCTGCCGGGGGCCGGTTCTCCGCAGTCGTCCCGGGCTGGGTGGGCTCGCACGAGTTCATCAGCAGACGAATCGCCGACACATGATCGCCGACACCTCGATGGAGGATCCCATGGACCGCGCTGCCGACGACGGGTACGCCGAACTCGTGAGCCCGATGCCGCGCGCACGGTCGGGCCGGTACAGCATCAACGTCCGTCCGCAGCTGCGCGAGGTCGTCCTCGTCGACAACGACAAACCGAACTCGATCAACATCATCAGGGCGACCCAGGCCGAGCTCCGCCGGCGCGGGATCGCGGTGCGCGACGAGATCATCGTGCGGCCCGTCGGCAGGGACCCGATCGACAAGCAGCCCCAGCTGTTCGGTCAGCTGTCCCGCGAGCGGGCACTGGTGCTCGATGGTGTCAACGATTGAGGCAGCTGCTCGTTGAGCCGTGCGCTCGACTCGGCAATCCTCCAGCGCGCTGGAGTCTCCGCGTTCGTCGTCACCACCGAGCCGTTCCGTGCGGCCGTCGACCGCATCTTCGCGTTGCAGAAGAGCGACGTCCCCCTGCCGTTCGTCGTGCTCGACCATCCGGTGCAGAACATCCCGCCGGAACTCGTCGAGCAGCGGGCGGTCCAGCTGGCCGACTGGGCCGAACGCCTTCTCAACGGAGATGTCGGACCGGAGGCCCCATGATCTGAGACCGGCGGCGGCCGGCATCCCCACCGAGCGGAAAGAGGAGTTCGTGAAGCAGCACGCACCACCGGCAACCGAGCCGGAGCAGAGTCTGGTGCCGCAGGTCGAGTCCATGGTCGGCGGGCGGGTCACGTCCATCGAGCGTGAGGGGCGCTGGCGGGCTGCCTGGCGCGTCGACGTCGTCGATGTCGTCGACGCCGTGGAGGGGGGAGGTGTCAACGGCGGCGAACCGAGGCGGCTCTACCTGCGCGGCGAGCGTTCCGAGGGGAACGACCTGTCGCTCGAGACCGAGGCGGCGATCCACGCCCTGCTCGAGAAGCACGGGGTCCCCGTTCCGCACGTCTACGGGCTCACCGCGGGCCCGAAGGCGATGGTGATGGACCTCCTGACCGGCTCGGGACAGCTGACCGGGGTGTCGGACCCGGTGACGCAGCAGGCGCTGCTGGACGAGTACGTCGGCTATCTGGTGCAGGTCCACCGCATCCCGCTCGAGGAGGTCGCCGCCGCCGGCGTCGAGGTCCCGGCGAGTCCGGTCGAGGCACAGCTTGCGCTGTTCCGCAGGCGCGCGCGGAAGTTCCGCGCCCAACAGGCGCGCCCTGAGCCGTTGGTGGCGTTCGGGTCGCGCTGGGCCCTTCGCCACCAGCCGACGCATCGGGACCGGATGGGCCTTGCGATCAAGGACACCGGCCAGTTCCTCCAGCGCGGCGGCTCGATCACCGGGCTCTACGACCTCGAGCTCGCCCACGTCACGGACCCTCAGGCCGACCTCGCCGGGCTGCGTGTCCGCAACGCGTTCGAGCCGCTCGGTGATCTTGCGTGGATCTTCGACCGCTACGTGGAGGCCTCGGGCGATCCCATCGATCCGGCGGTGGTGAACTTCCATCAGGTGGTCGGCGGGCTCGCGGGTCGGCAGGCCATCACCCGGCTACGCACGGAGGAGCGCGCGGACTACGTCAACTGGCTGACGTGGGAGGTGGCGGGCGCTTTCTCCGTCCTCTCCGCGATTGCCGAAGAACTGGGAGAGGAACTCGATCCCGCCCCGCCCGATCTCGACGACACACCTGAACCGCTGAGTGGTTCGCTGGTTCGAGCGCTCGACGCCTGGGTGGGCCCGACCCGTCCGTACGACCGTGTGGTGACCGATGACCTGCTGAACCACATACAGCTGGTCCTCCGGCACGGCCCGAGCCTGGCCGCGAGCCATCTCGCCGACGTCGAGTCACTCGTCGGGTTCCAGCCCACGAGTGTGCACGAGGCCGACGCGGCTTTGGAGGATCTGGTGCGCGAGGCCGGGCCCGATACGGACAGACGGATCCTGCACCTGCTGCACCGAAGCGCAAAGCGTCAGCGTGCTCTCATTCCGTCGATGCTGCCGAATGGGCGTCCCCCGGGATCTGTCGGTCCTTTCGTCGACCGATTCCGGCTCGAAGCTGTTCGGTCGGTGATGGCGCGTATGGGCTAGCGAGTTCCTGTCCGGTGCGCGTATTGCGTGCACTGGTCGCGGCGCACTGGAGTCCTGTCCATCCGATTACGCCGTTCTCGTTCACGGCGAATCCTGCGGTGTGCCCGATAGGGCGACCCGGAGATCATGTCTGTCGTTCCTGCGCTCCGCATGTGCGATGGTGGTATCAAGCGATCGATGCTCTTGACAAGGCGACGGTCGTTCGGAGCCCATTCCGGCTCTCGACAGCGATCCGCCGACGCAACACGGTCGGCACCGAGGGCGTCGACTCTTACACGAAGAAGGATTCCCATGCTGGGTAAGTGGAGCACCAAGCTCGCATTGCTGCTGAGTGGGGCCCTGCTCGCAGCTGGTTGTGCGGCGGGGACCCAAGGTTCGAACGGGGGAGCGGCCAGTTCGTCGGAGCCGAGGTCCGGCGGGACGCTGACGCTCCTGAATCAGGCCGAGACCCAGGGCATCAACCCGACCAAGATGGGGGTCTCGCTGACCGCGACCCGAGGTGACGGGCTCGCCGGCTTCTCGATCTTCGGCGGTCTCGTTCTCCAGGATGCGGCCGGCAACCTCCAGATGTCCATGGCCGAGTCGTTGCAGACCGCCGACAACACGACCTGGACCTTGAAGCTGCGACCGGGACTCGTCTTCACTGACGGGACACCGTTCGACGCCGCGGCAGTCAAATCCAATTGGGAGCGGCATGGTGCCCAAGGCAGCACCAGCTTCGCGCTACCCGTGGTTCGAGCGATGTCGGCCCTGAACGTGGTGGACGACCGAACGCTCCAGATCGTCCTTGCCGCCCCGAATGGTCAGTGGCCACGGTCGCTCGCCACCTATCCCATCAATTTCATCGCGTCCCCCACCTCGCTCGAGGCCACGCCGGACGCCCCGTTGGGGGCCGGACCGTTCGTCCTCAAGGAATGGCTCCGTGACGACCACATGACACTGGTCAAGAATCCGAAGTACTTCGACGCTCCGCGCCCATACCTCGATGAGATCGTCATCCGCCCCATCCCGGACTCACAGCAGAAGTACAACGCGCTGGTCTCCGGACAGGGACAGATCATGCACGACTCGGTGGACTTTCAGCTGGCCTCCACGGCTGAGGCTGCCGGGTTCCAGGTGCTCAGGACCGCTGTCGGCGGAGCCCAGGGTTTCGTGTTCAACGAGAAACGCGCACCGTTCAACGACGTTCGCGTGCGCAAGGCGGTCCAACTGGGCGTCGACCTCAATCTCCTGAACGAGCTCGTGCAAGGTGGCAAGGCTGATCTCGCCACGACCATGGCCCCGGTCGGCACCACCTTTTACGACGCGTCCACACAGTATCCTCCGGCGAACCGCGCCGAGGCGCAGCGGTTGATCGACGAGGCAGTCGCGGCCAACGGTGGCCCTATCAAGTTCTCCATCCTGACCGTGACGCGCACGCGGTCGACCGCCGAGGGCGTCCAGACTCTGCTGAGTGAGCTGAAAGGGCTGGAAGTCTCGGTGAACGCCCAGGCCACGACCCAGGCGGCCGTCGTGGCGGGGGACTACGACATGGGGATCACCGGATTCTTCCTGGCGGACCCCGAGCCGGTGCTCTACGACGGGTTCAACAGCAAGAGTCCGCGAAACTTCATGGGCTACTCCAACCCCGAGGTGGACGCGGCCCTGGTCAAGGGCCGTTCGTCGGGTGACGAGGCCGAACGAAAGGCCGCGTACGCGACGGTCCAGCGCGCACTGGTCGCCGACATGCCCTTCCTGCCGCTCTGGCGGGTGCCGAGCGCGATGATGTACACGTCGAAGGTGCAGGGCGTCAAGACGATCGCCGACGGTTTGGTCCGCATCGACGAGGTGTGGTTGACCGAAGACTAGACCGGTGTCCTGAGTCCTTGATTCTCCGACAGCAGTTGGCGACGTTGGCCGAGGATCTCCTCTGTGGTCGTGGTCCAGACGTAGGGCTTGGGGTTGTCGATCCAGGCGCGGACGTCGGCGTTGAGCTCGGTCGCGGAACGGTGTGCGGAGCGCCGCAGCGTCTTGGGTCGGCTCGGCGAACCAGCGTTGTCCAGTGCCAGGTGCACGTCGAGTTCGGCTGGGACCGGCTGGTCCAGTGTGCGCAGGAACTTGCCGAACTCGACGGCACGGTGGCGTGGGTGCGGTGACCCTGATGACTTCGCCGGTGGCGATGTCGAGCGCGGCGCAGAGGCTCGAGGTGCCGTTGCGGACGTGGTCGTAGCCGGCGTGGGCGGGAGCCTTGGACAGTGTCCAGGGTCTCGGTCTTGTGCGGCGAGCCCGAACGCCCGCCACACCCGCGACACCGTCGACTGCGACAGCCCCAGGTGGGTGGCCATCGACCGGGTCGACCAGTGCGTGGCGTCGGCGGGCACGGTCTCCAAGGTCTGGGTGATCAGCTGCTGGATCCGGCCGAGCTGTGGCGGTGAGGGGCCCGCGTGGCAGGCGGCGTGGACGGCGCTGGGGCGCCGAGTCGCCAGGACGGTGACCTCGACAGCGATAGCGAGATTGCTTATCATATTCGAGAGCTGGTGGAGTGTCGCCGAGGACGGAGCACGCCGATGTACCCATCACTGCGCTGTTATGGGCTGCGACCGGTGAGTGCGGTGCCGGTCGTGGACGGGCCGGCGCGGGGGGAGGCCCATAGCGCGGAGCGCTGCAGGCCCGAGGTGGCCGGTCGCGGCACTGGGAGGTCGAGAGTCGACCGGGGTCGGCAATCGGAAGGAAGTCTCTGCCGGTCGATCAGATTGGCCTCGACGATATGTCGGTGAGTGGCAGTCCTCTTGCAACTCGCAGACGGTTCGGCGTCGGCGAACCAACGACGGTGGCCGAGGCAGCCTGCTGGTTCGCATTCCACGGGGGAGCATGGCATAGCGGTCGCCTAGGCCAGATCGGGCGTCGAATCGATGCAGCCGACAGTTGTCTCTTAGTCGACCCGAGAGGCAGGGGTCGCACCATCGGATCTGTTCGCGGACATGTGCTGATGGACGGGCAGCTCTATCTGATCGGCGTCACAACCTCGATGTCGCCTCGACGGGGCACCCTGTCTCTCGTGTTCGGCGAGATCACCTCTTCTGGCCGACCGCCGAGCCTCATGCTGACCGGCCGTGCTGTCCCGGTCACTGAGCCCACCCTGGATGCGCACGTTCGGCGACTGGCGAGCAGGCGGCTGATGCGCCGTGCACTCACGCTCCCTGTCGATGACATCGGTCGCGAGTGGACCGTGGAGGGCTCCGTCTACCGGTTCGTGCATGACGACTGATCGTCGCGTTCGAGACGCAGGCCGCCGGCTGGTTGCTATGAGGAATTCGGCAAGCCACGTTCGGTCGAGCGTCCGCCCCGGTCGGAGGATCACAAGGAGATTGGTGATGCTCAATTGTCGGAGTGGGTGGTCGGCGGCGGATCGTCACTCGTTGAGTAGCGATTCGATGGCGGGCAGCGCCGCACGGATCGCAGCACGGTGTTCTTCGTCGAGTCGGCTCAATCTGCGAGCGACCAGCGTTGTCCGCAGCGATCGAGTCTCCTGTAGCCGAGCGCGACCGACGTGGGACAGTGCGACGAGCTTGCCTCGGCCGTCCAAGGGGTCGGCAGTACGTTCGACCAGAGCTTTCTCACAGAGCGCAGTTACCACGCGTGACATCGTTGCGACACTGACGGCTTCGATCTTCGCCAGCTCGGACACTCGCAATGCGCCATGGAGCTCGATGGTGGACAGGACTGCAAGCTGCAGGGGGGAGTCCCCGCTGTCGATGCGAATTCTGCGCTGGAGTCGTGCGATCCCTAACCGGAGGCGGGACGCCTCCTCGATTAGTTCCTCGCCTCGCCCGAGCGATACCGAGGGGGCTTCGTCGCTCATGTCGGCTCGCCTTCTCTCACGGTCAGGGCCGTGGCGTAGAGGGGTAGGGCCGGCCACCGCGTGATCTTCCGGAGACCTTCCACAGAGCTTCAGGAGTTCCACGCGATGACCGCACCTTCCAGTATCGACCCCTCCGAGTTCCTGCACGAGCAGCTTTCCCGGGCGAGTCCCGACCTGCTGTTCCAGATGACCACGACATTCATCGACACCCTGATGTCCGCGGACGCGGACGCCGTGGGTGGGGCGACGTGGCCGACAGTGAGAATGATCAGCGAGAGCAGGCCGCTCGCGTCTGACTCGTTCCCTGACTGACCGCGGTGTCGTCAGCCAGATCCGTCGACGGGACCGCTGCCTGCTCTCGCACGGGCCCGGGCGGGCGTCGTGACCTCATAGGAGCTTGACCCCGGCGCCCCGTCACCGTCGTGTCCGCCTCCCGTCCGGGCCCGTGGCACCGGGTTCGCACGAGAGAACGGCAGGACGAGCGTGGCCAGCACGACGGAAGAGATCTACGGCGGCGTCGACACCCACGGCAGGACCCACCGTGCCGCCACGGTCGACGGACTCGGCCGAGTTCCTCGGCGACCGGGAGTTCCCGGCCACCAGAGCCGGCTACGTCCAGCTGGTCGGCTGGCTCAAGTCCTTCGGGCACGTCGCTCTGGTCGGAGTGGAAGGAACTGGCGCCTATGGCGCCGGGCTGGCCACAGCCCTGTCAGAGCACCGGGTGCAGGTAGTCGAGGTCGACCAGCCCGACCGTCGTGCTCGGCGACGGCAGGCGGACGTCGCGATCGCCACCGTCTCAACCGCGGTGGTGACCGGGCGGCGAACGCGGCCCTGCACATGGCGCTGGTGACCCGCCTGCGCTACCACGAACCCACCCGCACCTCTGTCGCACGACGCACCGCGCAAGGTCTGTCCAAGAAGGACATCATGCGGTGTCTGAAGCGCTTCCTCGTCCGTGAGGTCCACGCGGCCGTCCTCGCCGACTTCTCCGCATCCCACGCACTTGACAGTGCAGAGGAGCATCTGGCAGTGGGAGCGCCGAACGAGAACTGAGCACGGTCGTGACGACCTACTGCCTGCTCGGGGTCTCGACTCGTCGGATGGAGGAGGTCGTCGAGTCCCTGGGCCGCTCGACCCCGGGCCCCACCCGTTCGTCGCCGCGGACGCCCGGGTGCTCAGTGTGAGGGCGGGCGGTCAACGTCCGCGGCCCCGCTCGCCACCGGAGTGAACGGGGACGGGCACCGGGAGACCATCTCCCCGCAGGTGTCCTCGGCGAGGACGGCGCCGACTGGCTGGGGTCTCCCGCGATCTCACCGCCCGTGGGTTGAGCGGGCTACGGCTGGTCACCTCCGACGCTCACGCGGGGCTGGTGTCGGCGATCGGGCGACGTTGCCCGGAGCGGCCTGGCGGCGCTGCCGCACGCACTACGCCGCGAGCCTGATGGCGGCGACCCCGAAGTCGTCCTGGCCGTGGATGCGGGAGTTGTTGCACTCGGTCTACGACCGACCCGACGCCGCGTCGGGTGCACGCTCAGTTCGACCGGGTCCTCGACGCGGTGGCCGAGAAGCTGTCGAAGGTGATGTCCTGGCGTTCAGGTTGGTCTGGTGGGTTTGGTCCCTCGTTTCCACAGGTGGAAACGACGAAGGCCGGTGGCTCCGTCGAGAAACCACCGGCCTCTGCCGACCGTCGGGACGACAGGATTTGAACCTGCTACCCCTTGACCCCCAGTCGAGCCCCGAATGCGTTTCTGCACGTCAGAGCGCTGCTACCACCATGCATGCCGTTCGATTCGTCCAGGTCGTGCACCGGCGCTTACCACGGCTGGTCCCACGTTGGTCCCAGGAGCTGGTGGGTCGACGAGTCCTCGCCGAGGAGTCGCCGCGTCGCGCCTAGGGCTACTGGTGTGCTCTGCGCCGGGCGGGGTGAGCGCCTCGCCCGGCGCTGGGCTCACGTGGAGGCGAGTTCATTGGCGTCGAACCAGGACGGCTTGTGGTTGGCCTTCTGACATTCGACGGCCAGTCCGACGAAGGCGGTCAGCAGCGCGGTGCCGTCCGTGTTGGGGTAGAGGCCGAGCGCGTCCGCGGCCGCGATGAGACGCTCTCCTTCATCAGCGATCGAGGGACTCGCCGCACCCAGATCCGCTGAGCGAAGCTGCGCCACCGTTGCAGTGGCTCGCCGCATCTGAGCGATATCGACGTTCACGCTCGCTCGCCCGCCGTCGCCGGCCATCATCGGCACGACGAACAGCGTATAGAGCGCGCCGCCTCGGGCGTCGAAGTCGATGCAGACTCGCCGGTTTGCCGCCGCAGACGCCGAGGCGGTCGTCGTCGGCGCGGCGGTGACCAGCGGCGCAGCCTGGACCGCGGTGCCCTGCCCGCTGTCGTCCCCGTTCACCAGGAGGAGTCCACCGAGGACGCCGACGAGGACGAGCAGGACCACGACCGCGGCGATCAGCGGGCCACGTCCGCGAGCAGGCTTGGACGGCTCAGTCGCGGGCTGCGGTGAGCGCGGAGACGGGATGGTGGGAAACCGGTCGGTCGAAGGCTCGTGCGTGACGAAGTGCTGCTGCTCGGGGCTCACAACTGACGTGTCGGGTGCCGGAAACATCCTATTACGGCCGGTCGTCAAGACTGATGAGTCCTCGTCAGGAGCGTGCCGGGGGAGCGGGGACAGCTGCCGTGGCCATTCGAACGGTGACACGCCTCAATCGGCGTGTGCGAGGTCGCTCCAGCTCGGGGCCGCGGTGTGTCTGCGTCGGCGGTGGTCGATGAGCAGCCCGACCCCGAGGAGCCCGACGCGTGCGAGCGCGGGCATGTTCAGGTGTCGGATCGACATCGACTTGATCGGGAGCACGGCGGCCCGCGTGGTGGTCTTCCCGACCGCGGCCGCTGCGGTCACAGCGTGAGCCGCCAACAACAGCTCATCCCGCAGCCGGCGCTCGTCGGCCGTGAGAACGGCGGTTCCTCGTCTGTCGAGAGCTGTGGCGTGGACGTGGGTGTGCACGATGATCTCGACGACGGCCGACGAGAGCGAGGGGCTGATCACACCGGAGCGGAGATTGAGTCCTTCCCCGGGTGCCGTTCCTCGGTAGACGTCGTGGACGAACCGGCGGAGGTCACGGTCGGGTAGCTGATTGAGCATCGTCCAGCCGGGGAGCGGCAGGCTCATGGTCGTGACCAGGTCCGCCGCGAGGTGCTTGGTCCAGAGCTGCAGGGCGCCGACGAGGTCGTCGGGGACGGCGAACCCGTCGACGGTCACCTGCTCCCGTACTCCGTCGTCCCACCGGTACCCGACGAACTGTCCGTTGAGGATCTGAGAGAGCGCCGCCAGCGGCCGTCCGATGTCGTGACCCGAGGACCGGACGCGGTGGGCCGAGCCGCCGAACCCGGGGCCCATGTGATCCATCGCCATGCGCTTGGCGTCGCGTTCCCACGCTCGCATGAGCCGGGTGGCGCCGAGTCTGCGCAGGGCGAGACGCACCGCCCGATCCGTCGGGCTGTCGAACCAGGTCGCCAGGACGCCGGTGATGCCTGCGAGCCCGACGACCGCCATGTCGGCGCCGTCCCAGTGGAGGCGCTCGCGAGTCTGCCACTGCTCGAAGCGTGCTCGTTGGTCGTCGTCGAGCGCGGCCAGGAGGCGGGCCCCGAGGTCGCCGCTGGGGACAGGCGAGACCGCGACGGAGGGGGCGCCGTCCAGGAGCTCGGACACGGTGGCCTGCACCGCATCGATCCCGTCGCTGAGGGTGGCGAGCTCCTCGAGGACCTGTCGGTCGATCACGCCGCCGCCTCGACCTCAGCGTCCTGCAGCGCGGAGCGCAGGGTGGATTCCGCACGTCGAGCGTCGTCGAGTGCGGCCTTGAGCCACTCGTTCTCCTTCGTGAGTCGCCGATTCTCGGCGGTGGCCTCGTCGAGCTTCGCCTTCAGCGCGTCGATCGCGCCGCTCAGCTGCGTCAGACGCGCCCTCAGCGTCATCACGACTCGGCGGGCCAACTGGTCGTCGGCTTCGTCCTCACGAAGCAGGACGTGCGCCAGGACGGCGAGTCGCAGCGCGTCGGCGAGCACGAGGCCGATACCCCAGCCGGCCAGGCGCGCCCCCAACGCTCCCAGCCCGAGGCCGGAGAGGCCGCCGAGCCCCGTCAGCAGTGCTGTACCGCCCGCGACACCGAACCCGCCTGCGGCGATCGAGCCGCCGCCGAGTGTGGCCAGACCGGCCGAAGTCGCGGCCGCTCCGGTGAGCCCGCCTGCCAGAAGCGACCCCCCGACGAACGCGCCGATCACGGGCGCCGCGACGCCCATGGTCACCACGCCGATCCCGACGCCCACCGCGGAGACCGCAGCAGCACGACCCCACTTGATCTCCTTGCGGGCGAGTCGACGTCGCAGGTCGCCGAACGTCCGGATGACATAGTCGGCATCCGATGACCTGAGCCCGGGTAGGGCGGTGGTCGCCTCGCGCGCGATGGCCTCCGTCAACCGTGACCGCACTCCAGCGGTGAACAGTGTGGAGGTCAGCTGGACGAGGACCACCAGTGACCGACGGCTACCTTCGAGCTGGGCGGCGACGGACACCGCGGCATCGGCCAAGACGCTGACCCGAAGCTCGGGGTCGGTCCTACGCAGCTCTGCGGCGAGCTCCCTCGCCCATGTTTCGTCCGCCGCCGTGTCAACGACGGAGTCGAGGGCGGAGAGCAGAAGGCTCTCGATCGCAGCGGCTCGCGTCCCCCTGGAATCCGAGCGTGTCTGCGCCAGAGCGCGTACGAGCCACGCCGCCGCGACGATCCGCTCCTCGTCCGAGAGGGCATCGAGTTCCGTCGTGTCCACCACACGCCAGCCTTTCGGTCGCCTGACTCGCCATCGCCCGAGAGCGATCCATGCGTTACCGGTCATCCCCACAACTGATGATCACGTGCCGGGGTCGGGCCGCTGACCGGCATCGGCCGGGCCCCCTGATCGAAGTCACTCGATAGTGGTACATACTCGGCGGTCGATCACAGAATCGGTAGCGTTCGCGTCCAGAGAGCCACCGACCGGCATGGGGGGTGTCCGTCCTGGGGTTTCTCGACAGATTCCGACTGGACCCACCCGTGCGTCCTGCGCCGCGACCGTCGGGCCCGAGATTCGCGTGGATTCCACCGGGCCGGACCATTGACATCGTCGGGTTTCGGCTCTCCGGAGGAATGCTCTACCTCGGTGAGCGGCTACAGACCCAGAGTGGGATCACCGAGCCTGCGCTGATCGACCCCACCCTCGCCGTCGACCGCCGGCGTCCGGACTGGGACGGCGAGGACCTCTTCTACTGGCCCAGCTACGAGTCGATCACGCCGGCCTCGCGAGCGGCCTATCTGACCTGGCTCGCAGACGGACGACGCCATCCCGGTGTCCCGCTCGGATATGTCTTCCTGTTCTTCTACGGCCTCGAACGCCGAGTGCTCGTCGATGCCATGGGAGGCGACGCCCCCGCCCGAGAAGAACTCCCGGCGATCGACGCGGAGGTTCGCCGTCTCGCGGCGCTGTACGGGAACGAGAACGCGTTCGGGCGGTACTGCGAGCGATTCCTGGACGTCCTCGTTCTCCTGCAGAACGGCCCGACCGCACGTCCCCCCGAATACGGGGTCGGCGACCAATGGGAGGTGCCGCTCGCCCTCCGCCTCGGCCTCGCCCGATTCGCCGCGGGGGGCCGCCCCGTGCCGCCGGACTGGGCCATGTCGTGGAGTTGGTTCCACCCGAGCATCTACGCGCGCACTCCGCAGACCCGGTGTCCCGCGGAATTCACCCAGCTCTTCCGAATTCGCTACCAGGAGCGCCACGGCGAGGGGCTGATCGCCACCTCGGAGCAGCCTTCGCTGCGGCTGCAGTATTCGCCCGCCAGCGCCGGGCTACTGGGCGCCGACGTGGACCTGCACGGAGTACCCGACCTCCTCGAGGAACCAGGAGCGACCCGCGCGCTGAAGTCGCTGGTCGACGACGTGACGCAGGAGCTCGAGGCCTACAGCCGCTTCATCGGGCGCAACCCGGACCAGGCGGGCAGCCTCGCCGCTGCTGCGCTGCTCCCCGTCGAACTGGCGACATCGGGCCCCGCCGAGACGTTCCTGGCCTGGGCTCGCGCGTCGCTGGGCGACGACGCCAGCGTGGTGGTCGACGGGGACGAACTGATCGGCTTCTGGCCCACCGCGCAGGACACGAAGATGTCCAAGAAGGAGGTCGTGGCCTGCGCGCAGCTGCTGGAACGACACGGCATCGGCATCGAGCCCGACGTCCGACTCGGCGGCGCCGCGATCTCCGCAGGCCCGGTCGTGCTGTTCGACGCGAGCTACGACCCGCCGCGCAGCGCCGGAACCGAGTACGTCGCCGCGACGACCCTGCTGCAACTGGCCGTCGCCGTCAGTGCCGCCGACGGCGACGTCGACTCCTCCGAGCAGCAGGTGCTGCTCGATCATCTGGGCAGCGCGCTGGCCCTCACCCCGGGCGAGGTCGAGCGGCTCATCGCTCACCTGCACTGGCTCACCGCGACCGGGAGCAAGCTGACCGGGCTCACCAAACGGCTGCGGGAGATGCCCGAGGAGCGTCGCAGGTCCATGGCGGATGTGCTCGTGGCCGTTGCCGCGGCGGACGGCGTGATCTCCGGCGACGAGGTCAAGACCCTCGGGAAGATCTACAAGCTCCTCGGGCTCGACCCTGACGACGTCTACTCCCGACTGCACTCCCAGACCACCGTGGCCGCTCCTGTCGAGCGGACCGGTCGCCGGCACTCTCGAGCAGGCGTCACCGTCAAAGAGACCGTCGAGCCCGCCCCACCCGGAACCGTCGACCTCGATCCCGCCCTGCTGGCCGCGTCGGCAGCGGGAACCGCCGCCGTCTCGTCACTTCTCGCCGAGGTCTTCGCCGACACGGACGCACCCGCGCCGCCCACGGAGGTCCTGCCTCCACCCCAGGAGGAGACCGGTCAGGTCCCAGGTCTCGACGCGGCGCACGGACGGCTCTACCTCGCCGTGCTGGAACGCTCGACGTGGGGCCGCGCCGAGTTCGCCCAGCTCGCCGAAAGCCACGGGCTCCTGCCGGACGGGGCCCTCGACGTCCTCAACGACCACGCCGTCGACACCTGCGGCGAACCCCTCCTTGAGGACGAGGGCGACCTCGTCCTCAACGACTACGCAGTTCAGGAGATCCCGCGATGACCGACGCGCCCACCGCGACCCGCATCCGGCCGAAGGACCGTGACGCGATCCTTCAGTCTCTGCGGGCCGGGGTCGTTCCTAGGACCGGTCTCCAGCACGTCGCCGTGGGCAGACCGGACGAGATTAGCTCCCTCATCACCGATATCGCCCGTATCGCCGACGGCGGCTCCAGCTGTCGCTTCGTCATCGGCGACTACGGGTCGGGCAAGACCTTCTTCCTCCAGCTGGTCCGGTCCATCGCACTGCAGCGCAACCTGCTGACCGTGCACGCCGACCTCGCTCCCGACCGCAGGCTCCAGGCGACCGGTGGGCAGGCCCGCAGCCTCTTCGCCGAGCTCATGCGGAACATCGCCACCCGCGGCCAGCAGGACGGCGGCGCGATGACCAACGTCGTCGAGAAGTTCGTCGGCACTGCCATGACCGAGGCCCGTCGCGACGGCAGCGACCCCGAGACCGTCATTCGCGCGAAGCTGAGCAAGCTCAGCGAACTCGTCGGCGGCTACGACTTCGCCGACGTCATCGCCGCCTACTGGCGCGGACACGAGTCCGGCAACGAGCAGCTCCGAGCGGAGGCGGTCCGATGGCTCCGCGGAGAGTTCTCCACCCGCACCGACGCCCGAACAGCCCTCGGTGTCCGAACGATCGTCGACGACTCCCAGGTCTACGACCAGCTCAAGCTCATGGCACGCTTCGCGCAGCTCGCGGGCTTCAACGGGCTCCTCGTCTGCCTCGACGAGATGGTCAACCTCTACAAACTGGCGAACTCCCAGGCCCGCAACTCTAACTACGAGCAGATCCTGCGCATCGTCAACGACAGCATGCAGGGCAGCGCCGAGCACCTCGGGTTCCTCTTCGGCGGAACCCCGGACTTCCTTCTCGACCCCCGCCGCGGCCTCTACTCCTACCAGGCGCTGCAGAGCCGCCTCGCCGAGAACACCTTCGCCGTCGACGGACTCAAGGACTTCTCCGGGCCGGTGCTGCGACTCGCCAGTCTGGCCCAGGAAGACTTCTTCCAGCTGCTCAAGAACCTGCGACACGTTCAGGCGGGCGGCGACCCCGCCAAGTACTTGCTCCCGGACGACGCTCTCGTGGCGTTCATGCGGCACTGCTCGGAGCGGATCGGCGAGGCCTACTTCCGCACTCCGCGCACGACGATCCGCTCCTTCCTCGACCTCCTCGCCGTGCTGGAGCAGAACCCCGGCACCGAGTGGACCCAGCTCATCGACGCGGTGGTCATCGAGAAGGACATCGATCCCGCCCTGGCCGCACCCGACACGGACGACGATGAGCTCGCCGACTTCAGCCTCTGACCGGCTCCACTACGGGGTTCAGCGCTGGCTGCACGCTCAGGGCTGGCCCTCGCTCCGGCCGGCCCAGGCCGCCGCGGTCGCACCAGTCCTGTCTGAACGCATCGACGTCATCATCTCCGCGCCCACAGCGGGTGGGAAGACCGAGGCGGCGTTCCTGCCCATCTGCTCCCGCCTCGCGGAAGCCCGTGACGGCGGACCGCCCGCAGCGGGCATCGAGGTGCTCTACGTCAGCCCGCTCAAAGCGCTGATCAACGACCAGTACGACCGGCTCGGGCTCCTCTGCCGCGACCTGGACATACCCGTGCATCGCTGGCATGGCGATGTACCCGCGTCAGCCAAGACGAAGATCCGCCGCTCACCCGCCGGCATCGTTGTCATCACCCCCGAGTCCCTCGAAGCCCTCTTCGTGACCGGCGGTCACGACGTCGCGCGCATCCTCGGCGGTCTTCGCTACATCGTCGTCGACGAGATGCACGCCTTCCTCGGCACCGAACGCGGTATGCAGTTGCAGTCCCTGATGCACCGTGCCGAGGAGACGCTCGGTCGGCGAGTACCGCGCATCGCGCTGTCGGCCACGCTGGCGGACCCGACCGCTGCGCGAGACTTCCTCCGCCCGGGGGAGGGGGAGCGGGTCGAGTACATCAACCCGCCGCAGCCGAGCAACGTCCGGCTGCGCGTCTTCGGTCACCAACGACGCAACCCGTCCACCACCGACTCGGACACGGAACCGTCCGACCTCGTCGCGATCAGCGAGCGCCTCTTCAACGGCATGCGGGGCAACGACCACCTCGTGTTCGCGAACAGCCGCAAGAACGTCGAGACCTACACCGACCGACTCTCGCGTCTCGCGGCCGAGCGGCGCGTGCCCAACGAGTTCTTCGCCCACCACGGGAACCTCGCGAAGCAGGATCGAGAGTTCGTCGAGCAACGCCTCAAGGGCGGCGAGCCGACCACGGCGGTCTGCACCTCCACCCTGGAGATGGGA
This sequence comes from Pseudonocardia oroxyli, assembly GCF_900102195.1. GTDB lineage: Bacteria > Actinomycetota > Actinomycetes > Mycobacteriales > Pseudonocardiaceae > Pseudonocardia > Pseudonocardia oroxyli. The sequence continues at coordinate 14,777 of NZ_FNBE01000011.1, read as the reverse complement.
GTCGACATCGGCTCGGTCGAGGCGGTCGCCCAGATCGGGCCCCCGCCGGGCGTGGCGAGTCTGCGCCAACGGATGGGTCGGTCCGGTCGGCGCAACCGCATCCCCAAGCTGATGGTCCACATCAGCGAGGACGAGATGTCGGACCAGATCAGCACGCTCGACGAGCTACGACCACGGCTGGTCCAGACCGTCGCGATGATCCAGCTCATGGGCGAGCGATATCTGGAGACCCCCGACCCCCGGCACCCGCATCTGTCGACGCTCGTCCAGCAGGTGCTGTCGGTGATCGCGCAGCGCGGTGGTGCCTCGGCGGGCTCGCTCTACGCAGTCCTGTGCAAACGGGGGCCGTTCCGCGAGGTCGACGAGTCGATGTTCGTCGAACTGCTGCGCGCAATGGGAACGGCGGCGCTTCTCCAACAGGGCTCGGACGGCCTGCTCCTCGCAGGTGAAGTCGGCGACCGGATGGTCAACCACTACAGCTTCTACACGGCGTTCCACGCTGCGGAGGAGCTGCGGGTGCTCCACGGCCCACGCACACTCGGAACTATCACCCCAGGCCCGGGCCTGCACATCGACGGTCTCCTGCTGCTGGGCGGGCGCCGCTGGCGGATCGTCGCACTCGAGCTCGACGCGAAGATCGTCATGGTCGAGCCGTCGTCCGGTGCACGCCCACCGAACTTCGACGGCACCAGTGGAGTCCTCGTCGCCGACCCGGTGCGTCGGCGGATGCGCCGGCTTTACGTCACCGACGAGGTACCTCCGTGGTTGGACGACGAGGCCGCGCAGTTGCTCGCGCAGGGGCGGGCGGCGTTCGCACGTCTCGGGCTCTCGGACAACGGCTTCCTTGAGCGCGGCGGCGAGACGCTCGTCTTCCCCTGGCGCGGTGATAAGATCATGAACACCCTCGCCGCCGTCCTGACCGCACGCGAGGTGGACGTGGCCGACGACGGCATCGCCCTCACAGTCAAAGGCACCGCCGAGCCGCTACGGGATCTCATGCGCAGCCTGGCGAAGGAGCCCGCGGCCGATCCGCTGGAGCTGGCGGGAGAGTGCCCGAGCCTCGAACTCGACAAACACGACGGCTACCTCACGCGTGAGTTGCTCGTCCACTCCTATGCCGCGCGGTTCCTCGACGTCCCGAGTGCGTGGCAGACCCTGCGCGACCTCGGCGAAGGGAATGCGGCGGCGACCAGGATCGCCGCGCCCGTCAGCCACGTTTCCACAGAACAGGCGGTACTCGGCAAGACGCCGTTCGCCGTCGTCGACGTAGAGACGACCGGGTTCGACGCGGACGGCAGAGACCGGATCGTCGAGATCGCCATCATCCGGCTCGCCCCCGACGGCTCGCTGCTCGACTCCTGGTCGACACTCGTCGACCCTCAGCGGACGCCCGGCCCCACCCGCGTCCACGGTCTCACCGCCGAGCACCTCGTCAACGCCCCGACCTTCAGTGACGTCGCCGACGAGGTACTTGCCCACCTGAGCGGAGCGATCGTCGTCGCTCACAACGCTGACTTCGACCACCGCTTCCTGCGCGCCGAAGTCGGGCGAGCCGGTCGAATGGCCCCGCACTGGCCGATCCTGTGCACACGCCGACTCGCCTACCAACTCGCCAGCGCGACCAGCCGCCGACTCACCGACCTGTGCCGGGCAGAGGGACTGCGCCACGAGGGAGCCCACTCCGCCCTCGCCGACGCCGACGCCACCGCCCGACTGCTCGCGGTCTACCTCAAACGCGCCGACGCCGGCGGGACGAGCACAGCAAGCGAGCTCGGTGTGAGCCCCACGACGCTTCCCCCGTCCGTCGACCCGCCGACGACTCGGCCGAGTCTGCGTCTGCGGACTGCCCCTGCGCCCGACCGTCAGGCCCTCGCCGGCGGCGCGAGCGGAGACCCACGACTCGACGACTACCTCGACCTCCTTGAGATCGTGCTGGCCGACCACGTGATCACCGAAGAGGAGGAACAACAGCTTGCGGTGGTGGCGACGGCTTCCGGGCTAACGAGGCAGCAGGTGGCCGCTGCGCGACACGCCATGTCCCCGACCGGCTGCCTGGAGGCTGCTCTGTGACCAACATGCCCCTGCTCGATGACGTGCTCGCCCTGGCGGACGACGACTCGGCCACGCCGGACGAGACCAAGTATCTGGTCATCGCGGCGATGGAGGGGGATGAGGAACTCGCGGATGCCGTCGGCGAGCGGTACATCCCGCCTGAGGCCCGACCCGCAGAAGCCCCTGCCGCAACGAAGCCCACCGGGGCCTATCTCCGGTCTGTCACCGTCAGCGGATTTCGAGGCGTAGGCCCGGAACGGACCCTCGAACTCCATCCGGCGCCAGGTCTGACCGTGGTCGCGGGCCGGAACGGGTCCGGAAAGTCGAGCTTCGCTGAGGCGCTTGAGGTCGGTCTGACGCGGACGAGCTATCGCTGGGAGGAACGTCCGAAGGGCTGGGTCCTGAACTGGGACAATCTGCACGTGGACGGCCCGCGTCGGATCCGGATCGGGCTGGCAGAGGAGGCTGTGGGATCCACCGTCGTCGGGGTGGACTGGCCCGCTGACGCGACAAGGTTCGATGCCCTCCAGTCCTGGGTGCAGCGAGGCGGCGAGCGTCGTCAGGGCGGTCTCGACGGACTCGGCTGGACCGCCGCCATTCACCTCTACCGGCCGATTGTGTCCCACGAAGAGCTCGGCGGACTCCTCGCAGCTCCGCCGAAGCGGCTCTACGAGGCACTCACAAGCATCCTCGGTCTAGAGGAGATCGCCGCGGCACAGACACGACTCGATCGGCTCCGGGCCGAGACCGCTGCGCGGCCGGACGCCGCGAGGACCGAGGCCACAGCTTTAAAACGCGCGCTCGCTGACTGCGACGACGAGCGCGCCACCGAGGCGGCACGACTGCTTCGCAAGCACACCCACGATCTGGTAGCGCTCCGTGCACTTGCTATCGGGGCTACGGGCACCCCACCCCGCGCCCTCTCTCAGCTCCGGGCACTGATCGACATCGTGGTCCCTGAGCGCGAGGCCGTCGAGGCGGCCGCCAAATCCTTGCGAGATGCTGTGGGCGCTTTGGCCGAGCTCGCTGGAGATCTGTCCGATCGGGCGACTCAACAATTCATTGTTCTCCGACAGGCCGTCGAGCTGCATGACCAGCACGGTGGGGATCAACCGTGCCCTGTATGTGGAATCGGCGAGCTGGATAAGGAATGGCGCTCCTCTGCTGAGGCGGCGCTCGCAGCCCGAGCCGACGACGAGCGAATCCTCGGTGACGCGCGCCGAGACCTGCAGCGAGCACGTGATGCCATTCGCGCTCTGGTTGGCGGTGTCTCGTGCCCCACCGAACCTGATGACGTCGTTCTCACTTCCGTGGGTTCCGCGACGGAGGCTTGGTCGGCCTGGACAGCGGCACCTGCGGACGACCTCCAACTGGCAGATCACGTCATGCGCGAATACGGGCGACTACAGTCGTCGGTAGCGGCAATTCATGCCGAAGCTGCCGCGGAGTGGGCCGCGCGACAGGACGCATGGGCGCCCTATGCGACCCGGCTCGGTACCTGGGTGGACAACGCTGAAGCCGCTCAAGCTGACGAACCGAAGGCTGCCACGGCGAAGGCGGCCTTCGAGTGGCTCAAGGCCCACGCTGAGATCATCCGCAACCGTCGGCTGGCTCCGTTGGCTGATGACGCACGCAGGATCTGGGCTGCACTCCGGCAAGAGAGCAACGTGGACCTCAAAGCGATCACATTGCCCGCGCCCCGTGGCAACACCCGCCAGGTGTCTATCGAGGCGGAGGTGGACGGTAGCGATGCCGGTGCACTTGGTGTCATGAGCACGGGCGAACTCCATGCGCTCGCGTTAGCCCTCTTCCTGCCCCGAGCCACACGGCCCGAGAGCCCGTTTCGCTTCGTTGTGCTCGACGACCCGGTTCAGGCCATGGACCCCTCGAAGATCGACGGCCTAGTCCGTGTGCTCGCCGAACTCGCTCAAACCCGACAGGTCGTGGTGTTCTCACATGACGATCGTCTGCCCGAGGCTGTAAGGCGGCTCGTGGCCGATGCCCGGGTCGTCGAGGTGACCCGGGGCATCGGCTCGGTCGTCGAGATCCAGGAGCTGTCGGACCCTGCGGAACGCGATCTGCAGGATGCTCGGGCGTTCGTCAGGGACGATGCTGTGCCCGACGACTTGCTCCGCAGGGTCGTACCGAGGCTATGTCGATCTGCCGTCGAGACTGCGGCTCGAGACGCCTGGTTCGCCCGGGCGTTCGATGCCGGATCCACCCGTCAGCAGGTGGAGGCCGCGTGGGAGTCGGCAAGGAATCAGCCTTCCCGCATTGCGCTTGCACTCCACGGTGACTCAGGCCGGTCGGTGAAGCGGTGGCTGGACTCTCCCAGTTATCGGAAGATTGCCGTTGAGGTGTGCGGTGGCGGCAACCACCGGGCCCTCACCGCCGACCCCAAGTACGCGGTGGAGTGCGTCGGCAAGCTCGTCGGCGATCTTCGGTCACGGTCGTGAGCGATGCAGCGGAAGAGGCGCGAGAGTTGCTGGCCCGAGCAGTCGACGTCCTCGACGGTCGGGTGCACGTACCCCAGTCACAGCGCACCCGTGCGGCCGCGCACCTCGGTCGGCAGGCGCTGGAGGTCGCCATAATCCTGATCTGCGCCAGCCTGCGAGTCTCGGTCGCGGGCACCAGGGTGAGGACTCGCCTCATCGTCCTCGCGACTCTGGGTCCACGCTCCATCTCGGAGCCTGCGCAGGCCGCGTGGAACGGCCTCAGCCGGTGTGCCCATCGTCATGCCTACGAACTCCCGCCTTCCGACCCGGAAATCCGCGATCTCCTCAACCATGTCGCCCGCGTCGTGGAAGGGAGCTTGAGCGTTGGCCGCGCCGCTGCACGGGATCCGGCCTCATGCAGGTAACCGAGACTGTCCCGCATCATCATCGCCCCGGCGGCTCCTTGCCGCGCACGCACTCCGGAGGGCCGCGGGCCTCGTACTCGATGTGGCCACGTTGTATAGGCGAGGCTGCACTGCATCTGGTTGATGGCCGTCGTCGCCGTGGATCTAGAGGTCCTCGCTCGACCAGATGCGGCGGAGCGCACGTGTCATGGCGGTACATGACCACTTCCTGACCTGGGCGGAGGCGATCGGGTGTCGCGTTGTGGTCGCACACCCCCTTCACGATGCTGGACAGCCCTCAAGCCCCAGCGGAAGAAGGGCCCCAATCATGGGCAGAAACCCGAATCGAGGTCGCGTCTACCGTCGCTGCGGATGTCGTGACAGCCGAGGCAGACAACTCGGCGCCCGCTGTCCGCTCCTCCACTCACGGAGACATGGCCGGTGGGCCTTCGCCGTCGACCTCCCGACAGCGGACCACCGGCGGAAGACCCTGCGCCGCAGCGGATACCCCACCCAGGCGGCTGCCCGAGCGGCGCTACACCGGGTTCTCGCCTGCGAACAGGCCGGAGTACACGCCGACGACCGTCAGACCGTGGCCGAGTACCTCGCCGCCTGGCTCGAGTTCAAAGCGTTCGGCCTCAAGCCGACCACCATGGTCCGCTACACCGACTACGTCCACAACGACCTCATCCCAGCAGTCGGTGCACTTCGACTCGAGGAACTCTCGCACCACCACGTTGCCGAGTTCATCCGACGACAACTCGACGCGGGCCGCGGTCTGATCACGCTCCACAGATGCGTCGCGACCCTGTCGAGCTCGCTCAACGACGCCGTGAAGCAGCACCGGCTGATGCACAACCCAGCCCGCTACGCCACCGTCCCCCGCCCGCCCAAGCGCGTCTACGTGTGCTGGTCCCCGGCGGAGGCTGCGAGGTTCCTCCGGTACTGCCGCGCCGTCGACGACCCTCTCACCGACCTTTACGAGATCGTGCTCGGGACCGGGATGCGACGCGGCGAAGCCCTCGGACTCCATTGGGCCGACGTCGACATCGAGGCCCGTGTGCTCTTCGTCCGCTACACACTCTCCATGATCAACAATTCCGTCCCCGTGTTCACCAAGCCGAAGACGAAGTCGAGCTACGCATGGATCGGCCTGTCCGATCGAGTCGCCGAAGCACTGACGAGACAAGCCGAACGAACGCGCGGCAGGCCGGGCGACCTCGTGTTCAGCCGACCCGACGGACAGCCCCTCCGCCCGGAGTACGTGCTGAGACATCTCCAGCAGCTCGCCCGTGCAGCGGGCGTCCCTCGTGTGCGCGTGCACGACCTGAGGCACTTCGCGGCCACCACGATGTTGGCCTCTCAGGTGCCACTCGCGATGGCGTCGAAGACCATGCGCCACTCGACGCTGTCCACGACGACCGAGATCTACGGGCACCTGCTGCGGCACGTCGCGCAGCAGGCCGTCGCATCCATCGACGCCGCATTGACGGACGCCGAGAACTCCCGGCGACAGACCACGACCACCGTGCGACCACATCTCGCCCGGCCGGAGCAGCCCGTCGAGTCACCAGGATCGATTGATCAACTCGCGTGACGACGCTGCCATGTCCTGTTGCGACCACACTGCGACCACTGCCCGGTGGAGGGCGTCATGAGCGAGAGGCCACACTACTTCGGCGAGGACACCGAGCCGAGACGTTCGCGCTGGTGAAACGACGAAGGCCGGTGGCTCCGTCGAGAAACCACCGGCCTCTGCCGACCGTCGGGACGACAGGATTTGAACCTGCGACCCCTTGACCCCCAGCGAGCCCCGGAGGTGTTTCTGCACGTCAAAGGGCTGTGCTCACCGTGTAGGGCGTGAGGTTCGCCCAGGTCGTGCAGAGGCGCGAACCCCGTCTGGTCCCAAGTTGGTCCCAAGCGACCGGGCCAGGGGTTCGCGCCTCTGTCGTGTTCCGAGGCAGAGGGGTCGTCATGGCTCCGCGTGGTCTCGAGTCCTGTCGGTGTCAGTCGCCGGCTTCGCAGGCCTCCACAGAAATGGGGATGTCTCGTCCCCTTGTGGAACGAGTAGGTCGCGGCTGGCGACGAGAGGAGAGACCGCCGAACGGCGGGCCGTGGTGGGCCAAGGGGAGCAAGTGATGAGCCGTCGGGGGAGCCGCACCACCGCGCGAGCACTGGTTGCGATGGCGGCCGGTGCCTGCGTCGTGGGCGTTGGCTTCTCGATCCCCTCGACCGCTGCCGGCGCGTCGCCGATGGTGATCGGCACCGTGATCCAGCAGGCTCCGGCGGCGGCTTCTCCGGTCGTGGCCGTTCATCTGTTGAAGGTCCTCGACGACGCCAAGACAGCCTCCGCCGAGGCGGTCGAGCGGGCCGAGGCTCGCTCCGCTGCCGCGGCTCGTCGCGCCGCAGAGGCGCCCGCGGTCCAGTCCGAGTGGGACGCGGTGGGTGATGCGGCCCTGCGTGCGTGCACCGCTCAGACGGGGATGACGCGGTCGGAGTGCATCGCGGATGCGGCGGCGGGCAACGCGAGCTGATCGTCCACGACTGCGGTCGAATCGATCACTGCTATTGGCGGGCCACTCTGCGCAGAGGCGAGTCGTAGGCCCCGCGGTCGGGGCCTCGCGGCGGAGATCGTGCACCCCCTGAACTGGGCGGAGCAAGATACGTCGACGGTGTCCTTCGGACGACCGTCGACGGAATGGCTGTCGTGAACCAGGGGGTTCCCGACCACGGCTGCGCCGCGCGCTGCGCGGGTGAGCAGGGTTATCCACAGATCGCCGAGTGCGTCTTCTGGCGGCTGCCAGCGGGTTGTTGTGGTGGGTGGGAGGCCGGGCGCGATCGGATCTCGTGTCAGTGACGGTCCCGGCGGGGTGCGCCCACACCCGGCCGGGACCTGACCGGCCCCGGAGTGACAGGAGACGGCTGTGGCTCACCCTCCCACGCCCCCATCCGGCGTGAATCGTCGTTCGCGGGCTCGTCATGGTCGTCGTCGACGGTCTCGACACCGCCGCGGCGTGCACTGGCTGCCTCGTCGTCCACGACGCTGGTGGGAGCGCCCTCTCGCTGTGGTGGTGGTCGTACTTGTCGTGGCCACGGCTCTCCTCGCGGTCGCGGTGGTCGTGCTGCACGGCTGAGCACGAACTCGGCACAGCTCGTGGCCAGTCTCGGTGCGTGGATGCCCCTCGTCGCCGGCGTAGTCCTGATCCGGCCCGTCGGATCGTGGCCGTGCGGGTGCGGTTCACCGCCGCGGAGCGCGATCTCATCCGCGCAGCTGCTGCGGCGGCAGGGGTGACGGCGGCGACCTGGATCGGCGAGCTCGTCACCGCAACCCTCCGCGGCGACACCCCCGAGGCGACGGGCGAGCTACGTGAGCTATTGACCGCGCGGGCGGCGGTCGTCGAACTGGCCGGCCGAACCACTGGTGGTGAGCTCGTGTCGCTTGCCGAGGCGGTGTCGGCGTGTCGTCGCATCGACAAGGCCGCAGCCGCGCTCATGGACGGTCTGCGCCGGCCGCGGTGAGGCGGGCGTGATCACGAAGGTGGTACACGGTTGGCGCCCGGCCGGTCTTCTGGCCTACTTGTTGGGGCCGGGTATCGCTGAGGTGCACCGCAACCCGCGGGTGATCGCCTCGTGGGACGGTCTGGACGCCGGGTGGCAGCCGGCGTCGACGGGGCCGGGGGAGTGGGACCTCGAGCTGGGCCCACTGGTCGACGCCCTGCACCAGCCGGTGCTGGCCGCAGGACTGCCGCTACGCCCACCCCCGGACGCCGGTCGCGGTTACGTGTGGCACTGCTCGGTGCGGCTGGCCGCGTCGGACGCTCGACTACCGGACGGGGAGTGGGCGGAGATCGCGCGCGAGCTACTGCGCGACGCCGGTATCGCCGACCCGGCTGATGCGTATGGGCCGCGATGGGTCGCGGTCCGCCACGCCGAGGACCACATCCACATCGCCGCCGTCCTGGTGCGGCAGGACAACGGGGCCCGGGTCTGGCCGCGCAACGACTTCGCCCGGCTCCGCGAGTCCGCCCGCCGGATCGAGGCCCGGCTCGGTTTGACCCCGACCGGCACGACCGCTGGGGGTGGTGCGTCGGCGCCGACGCGTGGGGAGCTGGCCAAGGCGGCACGGGAAGGTCGGGTCCCGGTGCGGGCGGCGCTGCGTGCGGCGGTGCGCCGTGCCGCGCTCGGGGCTGACGATATGGGGTCGTTCGTGGCGGGGCTGGAGGCGGCGGGGCTGGAGGTGAAGCTGCGCCACGGCCCCTCGGGAGATGTCCTCGGATACTCCGTCGGTCAGCCCGCCGACCTGCTCGCCGCGGGGGAGGTGGTGTTCTACAGCGGCAGCAAACTCGCGCCCGATCTGTCACTGCCACGCCTGCAACGCCGCTGGGCCACCACCACCGGCGGGGCCCGGCCTCGGCCCTCGGGGACACGGGTGCTCACCAGGGCAGCCCGGCTCGTGGTTACCGACCAGCAGGCCGGGGCGGTCGAGCACGGTGCCGCGGACCTGCTGACCGCCCTCTCCGTGGCGGCGCCCGCGGGGGACCGGGAGCGTTGGCAGCGGGCGGCGGACATCGCCCACCAGCTCGCGCCGCCCGCTGGCTCGGGGTCGTCGACGGTGGGGCGGCAGTTGCGGGTGTTGGCGCGCAGCCTGATGCGCCATCGCGGGTTCGCCTCGCGTGACGAGGTCGGGGCGGCGGCGTTCGCGGCGGCGATGGCGCACCTGTTCGTCGAGCTGGCCGCGTTGCAGCAGCGCCGCGCCCGCACCCGAGCCGAGCTCGCGCACCGCGCTGTGCTGGCCGCTGATCTCGCGGAGCGGATCGCGGCGTTGCCGATCCCGCAGGCCAGGCGTGCGTCGGTCGTGCAGCACGAGGCTGCACGAACTCCGACACGCACCCGCTGATGATCACAGTCGGTGAGAGGAGGTGACGGGTGCGATGGGTGAGCGGCCCACTCAGGCGGTCATCGCCGTGATCAGGATGTCCGGGACGCAGGACGTCCAGGTTGACGCCAGTCACCCGAACACCGACAACGCCGCCGTCGTCGTCCGGGTCGGGAAGTCACTGCTCTACCTGCACGAGCTGCGCACCGCCGAGCATCTCGCCGAGCCCTGGGCGCAGGCGGCCAAGCTGGGGAAGACCTTGCCGATGTACTCCGCCCGCGACGCGGTCAAACCGATCGCCGGCATGCCCGACCCTGCGGTGATCACCCACGCCTCCGGGAAGCCGACGTGTCAGGTCAACTCGGTCAACGACCGCGGCGGGCAACCCTTCCTGCGCGTACAGCTGGGCCGGATCATCTACGAGGTACGCGATCAGCACGCCCTCGTCAGCTGCGTGGAGACCTTCCGCCAAGCCCGGAAGATGGCCAGGCTGGTGTTCCGGCCAGAACGAGCCAACGGCAGAACCCCCGACGCCGCCCGAGCGGCCACCGACGCCCTGCAGCCACCGGCGCAACCGGCACCCACCGCCCGAACCGCCACGACTCCCGCCAGACCGAGGACTAGCCAGCGCGAACTACGACAGCACCGCGACCGAAGGCAGGCGCCATGACCGGACCGGACTACCCGCTGCTCACCATCCCCGGCCAGGACTTGTTCCAGATGGCCCACGTCGCGGCGTTCATCGCCGACCGCCTCCACCGCCACAAGGGCGCGGTCGACGCCCACGATCGTCAGGGACGCCGTGAGGCAGCTAGAGACGTCCACGCCGGCCGCGCGGCATTCGCGAAGCTCGTCGGCGATCCGGACGCCGTCAGTGCGGCGGTCCCTCGGCCCCTCGACCAGGCCACGTACGAGGAAGCCGAGAAGCTGGCCGCCAGAGGTGAGAACCGCACTGCCACCGTGGTCTCACTCGCCCCGCTGGGCCGCACGACCTGGGCGGCGCTCGGGCAGGCTCCCGGGATCGGTCAGCTCGGTGCCGAGGTCCCGAACCGAGAGCTCGCCGAAGCCGTGGCCGAGCAGATGCGCACCGCGCCCCGTCAGGACCTGCTCCCGTGGCAGGTGTCCAGGGAGCCCCTCGGCCTCGGGACGGACCGGTGGGGGACAGCAGACGAGGACGCCGCAGTGAAGTCTCTCGACCCCGCGGTCGCCCGAGAAGCGGCGGTCGCCGGAGCGCTGGGAAACCCACCAGCGAACAGCGCAGCCGCTGCAGCCTCAGCAGCAATGGCGGCCCCGACCACGGCCGCCGCGGCACCGGCTCGCACGGCACCGACACCTGCGTCCGCTATTTCGGCCCCCAAGCCCTCCGCGGCCCACCTGCAGCGGTAGCCGGACGACTGGACGTGAGCGGCATCCCCGCACCGTCCTCAACCCTCGGCCGTTGTGGCTGTCGTGAGCGACTCCGAGGAGAGCCCTGCCGCCCCGACCGTCCGCAGCCGTCTTGCGGTGTTCTTCTCCGACGAGCGGATCGCTGCGCACCTCGAGCGCAAGGTGATCCTTCTCGGTGGCGAGGTCGTCAGCGACCTCGACCAGGCTGCACCGATGGAGAAGCGGCTGATCTTCGGCGGCTCGTGAAGCGGTCTGCCCGGCGGGGCGATCATTCGGTGGGCCGGCCGAGGCCGGCGTCGCGTGCTCGGGCGACGGAGGGAGCGAGCTGCCGACAGAGGCCAGCGCATCGGGAGCAGCCACACGCGGCCGTTCCCACGCGCCACCGCCGCTGCCGAGCGTGGCCGTCGGTGTCGAGGAACATCACTTCCCCAAAGGACGGTCCACCCCCGCTCAAGCCACCGAGGCACGCGCTGCATCACTTGGACCACGGTCGGATGCCGCCCGGGCCGTGGGATCTGTCCGGTCTGCGCACATTGATTCTCGGCGCGGAGTGCACCGACCCGGGCGACGCGTGGCACGCTGCGGTCACGGCCACAGCCCGGAAAGTGTTCCCGGCCCGGGGGCTGCGGGTGGTGAACGGCGCTGCCAGGCGGATCGCGAGCACGACGAGCGGGAAGCCCCGACGGCAAGAGACATGGCGGCGTTTGGTGGGCGACGGCGTCGTGGGAACAGGGGCGAGGCATGAAACATGGGGACAGTAGTTCGGAGGGGGAGGCGGTCGTCGAACGGACGGTTGCTGTGGCCGGCGACGAGTTCGGCCGTGTCCTCTCTGCGTACGCGCTCGGCAGCCTTGCCCATGGCGGGTTCGCGCCGCTGGTCAGCGACGTGGACGTGATGCTCGTGCTGGATCGAGTCGACGCGACGACCGCGGCGCGGGTTGCTCGGTGCGGGAACGAGTCCGCCGGGAGGTCCCGGTCGAGCTGGCCGAACAGCTGTCGGTGTTCTGGGCCGACGCGGCGGGTGTGCGCGACGGGGCCGGCGAGCACGACCGGCTGCCCGAAGTCGACCGGCTCGACCTGCTGGAGTCCGGCAGGCTACTCGCCGGCAACGACGTCAGAGCGGGCGCTGCCCGGCCCCGCACGGACGACCTTGTCCGGCAGGCGGCCGAGTTCGCTCTCGCCAAGTTCGACGACGCGTACCTGGCGCGCCTGCGTGATCCCGATGCGCTCCTGGATGGCGGCCCCCGCCCGGTGACCAAGGCCGTCCTGTTCCCGGTGCGGTTCCTGTACACGAAGGACACCGGCCGAGTCGGGCGCAACGACGACGCGGCCACCTGGTACCCGACCCGCCACCCGCACGGGGCTCTGGTCGCCGCCGCGGCGGCCTGGCGCACAGAGCCGCCCGACCCTGCAGCGGCCCGTGAACTGCTGGTCCACCACCTCCGGCCGATCTACGTGATCTTCGCCGAGGAGTACGCCCGGGCACTGCGTCTGTCGGGCGACCTCGGTCTGGCCGACCGCGTGGCGAGCTGGGGCACGTCCGTCCGCTAGGTAACTCGATGCCAGCGCCTGATGGGCCCGCACCAAGGGTCGTGTCGAGCTGCCCGACGACGGCCGCCACATCTACGAGATGAAGTGGGACGGTTGGCGGTGCGTCGCGTTCCGCGATCAACATGTCCATCTGCAGTCTCGGCAGGAGCGCAGCCTGACCGCGTTGTCCCGACATCAGCGAGGCCGTCGCTGATCAGCTGCCACCGGCATGGTTCTCGTCGGCGAGCTGGCCGTCATGCATGACCGCCGTTTCGACTTCGGCACTCTCACCAGCCGTGATAGGAGGAGTTCTGCCGAGTGCGCCGTGTCCGATCCCTAGGGAAACCGCAGGTCAGAGCGCTCCGTGGCTGTCGGCGGTGCGCGCCCGCGGGAGCTCGTGCCGAGCCGCGGTGGCGGCCGGGGAGGCGCTCTACCCGGCGGGGGAGTGGGCCGCCCGGGAGCGCGAGGCCCTCGACGGGCTGCGCGCGCTCGCCTCAGCGGGCCCGGCTCATGCCGGGATTGGCCTTGCCGGGGAGTTGGCCTGTGCGACGACGAGGATCCGCCGTCCCGCGCCACCTCGACGCCGTCGGCCAGGCGCTAGGTGCCCATGCGGTTTCACCTGGTCGGGACAGGCTTCACATTCAAGGCAAATGAACAAAGAAGCCTCGGCGGCGACTGGCGATACATGTTCTGCTGATGGGGGGTGCGGCAGGTGGCGACGAACGAGCGTACCGGAGTCCGCGAGTATCAGCTGAGGATAAACTGTCCCGTCCCGGGTTTGATGGAGACCATCAAGCCTGGAGGATGATCGACCGATGGCCGCCCCGAGGAAGTACCCCGATGAGCTGCGGGAGCGAGCGATCCGGCTCGTGTTGGACGCGAAGGCGGCTCCGGACGGCGGGGGCGGGAACGTCTTCAAGCGCATCGGCGAGCAGATGGGGATCAACCCGGAGACGTTGCGTGGCTGGGTGAAGCAGGTCGAGATCGACAACGGCACGAGGCCGGGCACCACGACTGACGACGCGACGCGGCTGGCCGAGTTGGAGCGTGAGGTTCGGGAGCTTCGGCGGGCGAACGCCATTCTCAAGTCTGCGTCGGCTTTCTTCGCGGCGGAGCTCGACCGCCCCAGCAGGTAGTCCTCGACTACATCGAGGCGAACAAGAACGATTTCGGGGTCGAGCCGATCTGCGCGGTGTTGGAGGACGCAGGCGTGAAGATCGCTCCGAGTACTTTTCATGCGTCAAAGAAGCGGCCGCTCTCGAAGCGGGCGCTCACCGATGCCGAAACCATGAGAGAGATCGAACGAGTGCACCGCGCCAACTTCGGCGTCTACGGCAGCCGGAAGATCTGGGCGGCGCTGCGCCGCGAAGGAGGGGTGAACGGCCGCCAGATCGCCCGCTGCACCGTGGAACGGCTGATGCGCCGCAACGGGCTGCGCGGGGTGTCGCGGCTGCGGGTGCCGCTCACCACGGTCCGATCCAAGGGCCAGGACCAGCGGCCTGACCTCGTCGACCGCGACTTCACCGCGGACGCGCCGAACCGGCTGTGGGTGGCCGACATAACGTATATCCGCACGTTCTCCGGCTGGGTGTACGCCGCGTTCGTCATGGACGTGTTCTCCCGCCGGATCGTGGGCTGGCAGTTGTCTAAGAACCTCTACACCGATCTCGCCCTGGACGCGTTGAACATGGGGATCTGGACCCGGCAGCGAGCCGGCGCGAATCTCTCCGAATTGATACATCATTCGGACCGTGGCGTGCAATATGTCGCTGTGCGCTACGGAGAACGGCTCGCGGAAGTCGAGGCGGTCGCCTCGGTCGGATCAGTCGGCGATTCCTACGATAATGCGATGGCGGAGGCGTTCAACTCGTTGTTCAAGGCCGAACTCGTGCGGAACAGAGGGCCGTGGCGCGGGATCGACGACCTCGAACTGGCCGTCGCGGAGTACATCGACTGGTACAACCACCGCCGCCTACACGGCGAGCTCGGCCTGATCCCGCCCGTCGAGCACGAGGCTCTACACGCCGACACCGACCTCGCCCGGCAGACCGCCGGAGCGTGAGAACCGAGCCTCTACCAAACCCGGGACTTGACA